>CAZDEY010000009.1:144262-144541 GCA_964504565.1 uncultured Roseivirgaceae bacterium | reverse complement strand
GTTGGTGGTAGCCTTAGTAATATCGGCCTCGGTAGCAAAGGGTTTTTCGGCCAATAGCTGCTGGGCGGTTATGCCAGAGCTAAGCCAAAGCATTGCCAGCAAAAGGCTAACGGTTATCCGTACGTAAGTGTAATTCCCGGCCATCAAATTCTGCATACGTAAAATACGAAACCCAGTCACCAATATTTACATATTTACTATTGGGGCCAACCTCTATTTCCATAGGCAGATGGCGGTGCCCAAATATATAGTAATCGTGGTGCTGAATGGCTTCCTTTC
>CAZDEY010000009.1:142220-144252 GCA_964504565.1 uncultured Roseivirgaceae bacterium | reverse complement strand
ATACTGTAATAACCATTCCTCTTCTCCAAGGAACGGCTCTTCAATCTTCAAATTTTTTTTGCGGCTGCTGCCCGACCAAAAATTGGCAATCCTTATGCCTAAGTCGGGGTGAACCTGGCGGTACAGCCAGTAGCTTAGCGGGTGGCGGAATACCTTTTTCATTACCTTATACTTGGCATCCTTAGGGCCTAAGCCATCACCGTGGCCTACAAAAAATAACTTATCACCAATTTTAACTTGGTGGGGCCTGTGGTAAACCGGAATGCCCAGTTCGGTAGGAAAGTAGTCCTTCATCCACACATCGTGGTTGCCGGAAAAGGCGAATATGGGCAAGCCCTCATCTCGTAATTGGGCTAATTTGCCTAACAGGCGAACTGCCCCTTTGGGTACTACCAATTTGTATTCGAACCAGAAATCAAACAGATCGCCAACTAAAAAGATAGCGGCGGCTGTAGGAGTAATTTTATCGAGCCAGCGTATAAACCTATCTTCCCGCTGTCGGCTACCCTCTCTATCCGGCGAGCCTAAGTGCAGATCAGAAGCAAAATATACGCTCTGGCCTTCCGGAAGGGCTATAGCGGGAATTGTAGGAATATCTTTGGTCATACTTCGATTAAAATAAATAACCTCAGGCAAAAGGTAAAGCCTGAGGTTATTAGGTGAAACTATAAGCTCATTACTATTCCGACGAGCCTTCGGTTCCGGGCTTATTTCCTTCTTCCTCAGCCTGAGTTTTTTCTTCCAGGGTAGTAGCATCCGGTGCTTCGTGCTCCTTGGCCATTTCGCCGTTAGGAGTGGTATACTGCTGGTAGGTGGTTTGCTTGGCGAACGGACGCTTACCGATTAATCTTTCCAAATCGTTCTGGTAAATTATTTCTTTATCCAGAAGCTCTTTGGCTACGGTTTCCAGCTCATGATTTTTATCGGAAAGCAGTTGCTTGGTGCGCTGATAGGCTTCATCAACAATTCGCTTAACCTCCTCATCTATTATTTGGGCAGTAGCTTCGGAATAAGGTTTCTGCATTTGGTAGTCATTCTGCTTGCTATCGTAGAAGCTTATATTGCCTACCTTGCTATTCATACCGTAAACCGATACGATGCTATAGCCAAGCTTGGTAACCCGCTCTAAATCGCTTAGGGCACCGGTGCTTATTTTTCCGAAAATTAACTCTTCGGCCGCGCGTCCGCCTAAGGTCATACACATTTCATCCAGAAGCTGCTCGGTTTGGTACAGGAACTGCTCTTTTGGTAAATACTGGGCGTAACCAAGGGCAGCAACGCCCCGTGGTACAATACTAACTTTAACTAAAGGGTCGGCATGCTCCAGAAACCAACCGGCCACGGCATGGCCCGCCTCGTGGTAGGCAACTATTTTCTTTTCTTCCGGGGAAATAATTTTATTTTTCTTCTCCAGACCGCCAATTACCCTATCAATAGCATCATTAAAGTCTTGCTGGTCTACCGCTTTTTTATCTCTACGGGCGGCTATTAGGGCGGCCTCGTTACATACGTTGGCAATTTCGGCACCGGCAAAGCCTGGCGTTTGCGCCGCCAGCTTTTTAGGGTCTACATCGCCGGCCAGGGTAATTGGTTCCAGGTGTACTTTAAATATGGCTTCCCGGCCTACAATATCGGGTTTATCAATACTTATTTGGCGATCAAAGCGGCCGGGGCGTAGCAGGGCCGAGTCCAGAATATCGGGGCGGTTGGTAGCGGCCAAGATAATTACGCCGGAATCGGTGGCGAAGCCGTCCATTTCCACCAATAGCGAGTTTAGGGTGTTTTCGCGTTCATCATTGCTGCCGGGCATGGCCCCACGGCCGCGGCTACGGCCTATAGCATCAATTTCATCAATAAAGATGATACACGGAGCCTTTTCTTTAGCTTGCTTGAAAAGATCGCGTACCCGGGCGGCACCTACCCCCACAAACATTTCTACAAAGTCGGAGCCCGAAAGTGAGAAGAACGGCACGGCGGCTTCGCCAGCTACGGCCTTAGCCAAAAGGGTTTTACCCGTTCCCGGAGGGCCTAC
>CAZDEY010000009.1:137156-142210 GCA_964504565.1 uncultured Roseivirgaceae bacterium | reverse complement strand
CAGTAAGGCACCCTTAGGTATTTTACCGCCCAGTTTGGTAAACTTGCTAGGGTTCTTCAGAAACTCTACTATTTCAGCTATTTCTTCCTTGGCTTCGTCCAGGCCGGCTACATCGTTAAAAGTAATCTTAACCTTGTTCTCAGCGTCAAACAGGGCAGCTTTACTTTTGCCAATATTAAATATTTGGCCACCCGGCCCGCCGCCGGCCGTCATACGCCGCATCAGGAACCAAAAGCCAAAAAATATCAGCAGCAGAAACCCCCAGGTGGAAAGGATATTGGTAAGGCCGGAGCCAGGATCAACTTTATAATTGACTCTCTGATCTTCAGGTAAACTAGAGTTTAATTCGTCAAACTCTTTTAGAAATACTTCATCGCTGGTATAGCGTAAACGGTATTGGGGCCCCTGCGGATTAGTAAACATTTGCCGCTCTTTAAGTAAGGCTATATGCTCCTTTTTCTTAAGGGCTTCTTTATGAATTGTTATTTCGGCAATTTCTTCATTGTCTAGCACCATTACTTCTTTCACATCCCCATTTTCCATCATTTTGGTAAATTCCAAATGACCTATAGGAACGGTTGAATTACGATTGCTTAGCCAGAGTACCCCCATTATAATAATTACCAGGGCAATAATTATATAAGCCTGGTAACTCGTTCGTTGTGGGGGTTTCGGCAGTAAATTTTTCTTTCGATTGGGTTTATTAGCCATTAGTAGGTTTTTCCTAAAATATTTTGCTTATGAAATTAAAATTCAGACACTTTGTTCCGAATCCACGTGGGTAATAATAGCGTCGGCCCACAAATCCTCCAGCCCGTAAAATTCGCGCTTATCTTTTTTAAACACGTGGGCTACCACATCAACGTAGTCTAGTAAAACCCACTCTTTTTGCTGACGGCCCTCGCGATGCCAGGGGTCTTGCTTAAGTGATTTATATACTTTTTCCTCAACCGACTGACTTATCGCATCAATTTGGGTGTCGGATGTTCCGGTGCAGAGCACAAAAAAATCGGCTACTGCATTTTTTGCCTTGGTCAAGTCTAAAATAACTATGTCAGTTGCCTTTCTATCCTGCATGCCTTCTACCACTATCCGGGCTAGCTGGTCGGCACTGGTTTTATTCTCCATGTAGTGTTGTTAAATTGCTGGTAAATTACGCAAAAACGTGCTAAATCTCCCTTTAGAAACCTTATTTATCGGAAGGTCGTTCATTTCGCTGCCACAATGTCAGTCAACCAACTCCCAACTTTTACAAATGCTAAACTCCGGTGGCCAATATAACAAACCGGCTGAAGGAACAGTACTGTTCACTAATAACCAAACTGCCGGCCGAGGCCAGCGAGGCAATAGGTGGGAAGCAGCTCCGGAACAGAATTTAACGTTTTCGCTAGTACTCTATCCTAAATTCCTGACTATACAGGAACAGTTTTGCTTAACTATCAGCATATCCCTTGCCATTTTTGATTTACTGACAGAATTGCCGCTAAAAAATCCTCAAATTAAATGGCCCAATGACCTATATGTAGGAGAAATGAAAGTAGGCGGTATGCTAATTGAGAACCTTATAAAAGGGAACCAGTTAGAAGCCTCGGTAGTGGGCATTGGCCTAAATGTAAATCAGACCCAATTCAGCACAGCCGCGGCTACCTCGCTAAAACTAGAAACCGGGCAATTTTTTAACAGAGAAGAATTAATATGTAAGCTACTACTGAGTATAGAAAAGCGCTACCTGCAGCTTAAACGGCTAGGCCGAAACAGGGAAGGTATGGTGAACGAATATTTAAAGGCTATGCTAGGCTACCAGCAAACCAGAATATTTAGGGCCGGCAGTATAGTTTTCAGCGGAATAATAACTGGTATTGATTCCATTGGAAGATTGCTGGTAGAAGATAGGCAAGGACTTACCCAGCCCTACGCTATAAAAGAAATTGAATTTGTGATGGAAAATGATATTGTATAAGCCGTTCGGCTTAGAATATTTACCATCATTTCTTACCTTTGTGCTATATAAATTTTTAGATATGATAGATACTAAGCAGAATTACAAAGTAAAAGATATTTCCCTGGCCGATTGGGGCCGCAAAGAAATTAGGCTGGCTGAGGCAGAAATGCCGGGCCTTATGTCACTGCGCGAGGAATATGGCAAAGAGAAGCCTCTGAAAGGTGCTCGCATTGCGGGTTGTCTGCACATGACTATCCAGACCGCCGTTCTAATTGAAACGCTGGTTGAGCTAGGGGCTGAAGTTACTTGGTCAAGCTGTAATATTTTTTCTACTCAGGACCATGCTGCCGCTGCTATTGCCGCTGCCGGCATTCCGGTTTTTGCCTGGAAGGGTATGACCGAGAAAGAATTTGACTGGTGTATTGAGCAAACCCTGTTTGCCTTTGAAGGCGACCAGCCGCTTAATATGATTCTGGATGATGGTGGCGACCTTACCAATATGGTATTGGACCGTTTTCCGGAGTTAGTTCAGAATATTAAAGGACTTTCCGAAGAAACTACTACCGGCGTTCACCGCCTATACGAGCGCATGCGCAAAGGTACCCTGCCAATGCCGGCCATAAATATTAACGATTCGGTTACCAAGTCGAAGTTCGATAATAAGTACGGTTGTAAAGAAAGCTTGGTTGATGCTATTCGCCGGGCTACCGACGTGATGCTGGCGGGTAAAGTTGCGGTTGTTGCCGGCTACGGCGATGTTGGTAAAGGTTCGGCGGCTTCACTACGCGGTGCCGGCGTTCGCGTGATTGTTACCGAAATTGACCCAATTTGTGCACTTCAGGCCGCTATGGACGGCTACGAAGTAAAGAAAATGTCCGATGCGGTTTCTCGCGCCGATATTGTGGTTACGGCTACCGGTAACAAAGATATTATTACCGGTGAGCACTTCGAGAAAATGAAGGATAAGGCTATTGTATGTAATATCGGTCACTTCGATAATGAAATTGACGTTGCCTGGTTAAACAAGAACCACGGCAATACCAAAAGCGAAATTAAGCCGCAGGTAGACCTTTACAATGTAAACGGTAATGATATTATTCTTTTGGCAGAAGGCCGTTTAGTAAACCTGGGTTGCGCTACTGGCCACCCAAGCTTTGTAATGAGCAATAGCTTTACCAACCAGGTACTGGCTCAGCTAGAGCTTTGGACTAACAGCGAAGCCTACGAAAATAAGGTGTACATGCTACCTAAACACCTTGACGAAAAAGTAGCGATGCTTCACCTGGCTAAAATCGGCGTAGAGCTGGAAACGCTTTCTAAGGATCAAGCTGAGTATATTGGGGTAGAAGTAGAAGGCCCGTTTAAGCCGGAATACTACCGCTACTAAGCTTCAGTAGATTGCAAAATTTTAAGCCCGATCATTTAGTTGGTCGGGCTTAGTGTTTTTAGGTAGGCTTGGGCTGCTTCAGATTTTTGTATACCGTACTCAGTCCAGGGCTTGCCGGCATCAATTACGGTTTGCATAATATCCTTATTTATTTGCGGGCGGGCTTGTTGTTTGTGGTATAGGTGGTACTGTAGGGCATAGTACGTTATAGGTTTGAATTTCTTATTTAGCATGGCGAATCGGTACTGCAAGTCAGTATCTTCGCCAATAGCTGGGGCACGGTAGCGTTCATCAAAGCCGTTAATTTCTAGTAATTCCTGCTTATACAGGCTGAAATTGCACCCTAAAATTCCTTTGTATTTTTCTTTCAACAAGAAGCCAAACGGTAAATTACGCTTGTACAGGCTTTTTTCAGCCTGAATAGTTTCACCCCATACACTATCGGCTAAAATTTTAAGCATAAAACCTGACGAGCCGTGAATGCCCTCCCTAATTTTTTCCAAGGTTAACCAATCGGTAAGCTTGGGAGACAGGAACACCCGGCGGCCGGTTACTATGGTGTTCGGTTCCCGGTTACGGATGTGTTCTTCTAAAAACCTAGGATGAGGTACGCAATCGCCGTCTAAAAACAGCAGGTAGTCAGCCGTGGCAGCCTGTACTGATTTATTCAATATTGTCGTTTTTCTAAATCCTTTATCTTCGTGCCATACATGTTTAATTGTTAAAGGGCTGGCTTGGGCGTAGTTATTGAGTTTCGTTAAAAATTCATCAGAGGAACCATCGTCGGAAACTATTATTTCAAAATCAGTAAATTTTTGGTGTTCTAGTCCGGCGAAAACTTTTTCCAGCCTATCAAATTGGTTATAAACAGATAAGATAATTGAAATGGTAGGCGTCATGTTGACATGTATTTTTTCTAACTAAGTGGGGCTTAACGTTCAAAGTTAGTAAATTTGAAAATGGGTAAGTTAGTTATTTACACAGCAATTTTTGGAGAGTACGATGGGTTAATACCTCAGCCCAAATATAAAGGCGTTGATTACCTATGTTTTAGCGACCGCCCCCGGAATGCCCGGCCGTGGAATGTTATAGAAGTTGAACCCCGGTTTGAAGACCCTACCCGAAAC
Source organism: uncultured Roseivirgaceae bacterium (assembly GCA_964504565.1). GTDB lineage: Bacteria > Bacteroidota > Bacteroidia > Cytophagales > Cyclobacteriaceae > Cesiribacter. Next base: position 137,754 of record CAZDEY010000009.1, on the reverse strand, counting down.
GCCCGCTATCACAAAATACTCCCGCACCGAGTGCTGCCAAATCAGTATGATCAAAGTATATGGATTGACGGAAATTATTTAATTAGAAATAAGGCCGCTGACTTTGCTAGGGAAAAGCTGGAAGAAAAACCCATGTGGGTGTTTGACCACAACCAATGTAAGCAAGATGCCCGAAATTGTGTTTATCAGGAGTACGAAGCTTTAGTAGCCTGGGCCAATAACGAAGGTGTAAGCAAAGACCAACAACATATAATGCAACGTCAAATAGAACGTTACAGGCAAGAGGGGTACCCAGAAAATAATGGTCTGGTTTTTAGCGCGGTTCTACTGCGAAACCATACGGTAAGCAGTATAGTAGAAACTATGGAACTATGGTGGAAGGAAGTGGCCAACGGTAGCAAGCGCGACCAATTAAGTTTTGACTATGCTGTATGGAAAACAGGTTTAAATATTGGTGTACTTGAAGGTGATCTAAGGCGCCACAGTCACTTTTATCGTATGGGTAAACACCGAGATAACTACACAAAAAAAATCTTTTTGTACAAAGTCAAATCTCTGTTAGGATTAGTATAAATGCCACTTTCATCACAAAACACTG
>CAZDEY010000009.1:17806-137146 GCA_964504565.1 uncultured Roseivirgaceae bacterium | reverse complement strand
AATAGATTTCGAAAACGTACTTTCTAACTATTAATCGGTCATTATTTCTCCGATGCGCAGATATTTATCTAATGACAGGACGGAGTAATAAACTATATGCTACCGACCCAGAATTACCGGGAGAAATTTATTATTTTGAAGAGGTGCCTGAAAGATGCCAAACACAAAATGGATGACTGGTATACAGAGGTGCTTATGTACATTGATAAATTATATACACTAATTCCGGCGGCTGGTTCAGCTAATTAAGCACTGGCTTACTGCATATGGAGGATTAACAAAAATATTCATATTAGCGAAATATGATCAATTGTGGATGCTATTGATGGACAGGTTAGCCGAAAATGGATAAAGGAATAAGGGTATAAGGTTAAAAATGTATTGCCACCCGGCTGGGATAAAGAGGCAGTACTATCTCACTTAAAAAAATCGGTTTCTATAACTATTTTAGATATTACGCACTTAGTTAAATGTAGCCTTAATATATAATCGTATTTAGGTAAATTTAATATTCTTTGCCCGTGCGGGCCTTTTTTATATTTTTGCACAAAGCATAAATTTTTAGCATGAGCGTTTTAGTAAATAAAAATTCCAAGGTAATTGTACAGGGCTTTACCGGCTCTGAGGGCACTTTCCACGCCGGGCAAATGATTGAGTACGGTACTAACGTAGTTGGTGGCGTAACTCCGGGCAAAGGCGGGCAAACCCACCTGGAAAAGCCGGTTTTTAATACAGTAGCCGAAGCGGTTGAAAAAACCGGGGCCGACGTTACCATTATATTTGTGCCACCGGCCTTTGCGGCTGATGCTATTATGGAAGCGGCTGATGCCGGTATCGGGGTTATTATTACTATTACCGAAGGCATTCCGGTTAAGGATATGATGATGGCCAAAAATTACCTGAAAGGTAAAAATGTGCGCCTAATCGGCCCTAACTGCCCCGGTGTAATTACGCCGGGCGAAGCTAAGGTTGGTATTATGCCGGGCTTCGTATTCAAATCAGGTCGTGTAGGTATAGTTTCCAAATCCGGAACCCTGACTTATGAAGCGGCCGACCAAATTGTAAAAGCTGGGTTAGGTATAAGCACGGCTATTGGTATTGGCGGCGACCCTATTATAGGCACCCCTACTAAAGATGCGGTTGAACTATTAATGAACGACCCGGAAACCGATGCCATTGTAATGATTGGTGAAATTGGTGGTAATTACGAAGCCGTAGCTGCCCGCTGGATTAAAGAAAATGGCAACCAAAAGCCGGTTATCGGCTTCATTGCCGGCCAGACTGCCCCTCCGGGACGTCGTATGGGCCACGCCGGAGCAATTATTGGCGGAGCCGATGATACCGCCGCCGCTAAAATGAAAATTATGCGTGAGAACGGTATTACTGTAGTTGATTCTCCAGCAGAAATTGGGGCTGCAACTGCCAAGGTGCTAAAAGAAGCGGGTGTAACTGCTTAATTGGCACCAAAAATTTTTAAAAGGCTACTTCCTGGCGAGGTAGCCTTTTTTATTGCTTGAGGAAGGTTTCTAACGCCTCTACCGATTGGTTGGGCAGCAAGCTTACCCAAACTTCAATCCGGCTTTCGCCCTGCTCACTTTCGGAGATTTGTACGCTGGGGGCCGGTTTGCTTAGGATTCCGGGGTAGGTCCATACTTTCTCGTAAAGTATTTGGCTTAGTTCGTTTACCTTATCTTTCTCTTGGGGCAGTATAATTATTCGATGGCGGTTTTTAGGTTGGCCCGGCTGGGCTTGACCAAACCATACCGGCTTCCACAATATACCGGCAAACGGTACTATTACTTCTCCATTGGCTTGCTTTAGTGCTATGTGTCGGCTGGTAATCTGGGTTATTTGGCCCTGGTACGTTCCAATTTTAATCTTTTGGCCTTCCTGAATAGTATGAAAGCTGGTAAACAGCCAGCCTGAAATCCACTCTTGGTAGGCATAAGCTACTAAAAGTGCCAAGGTTACCGGTAGTAACCAGGCGGCTTTAGGTTCCTCGTCCACCTTACTAAGCAGAAACCAGTTAACCAGAATTAGCCAAAGGGCCCGTTCGCTCCGTTGCAGGTATACCAAATAGTTGGCGTAACGGCTTTTCTTTAGGGCAACTCGCAATAGGCGCAACAGAAGCCAGAGCGCAAGAATAAATAAAAAAAGGTTTATCCAGATGCTCATGACTTCCCGTTAATTACACCCTTATCAACCAAACTGCGGTAAACCAGCGGGGCAACCGTATCTTGTACCTGGTAAATATCGGGTTGAATTGCTGTAATTAGCCCGGCGCGTTGTAAATGGCCTAAAATTTCCGAGGTAGGGGTTGTATTACCGGGTAGCAAGCGGGCTAAACGTTCACTAGTAAGATTTCGGTGTAAGACAAACTGACTTAACCATATCTGCCATGTAGAGGGTAAATCGTTCAATGGGCTAAAATCAGGCTGCACTATTTTATCTATATAGATATTTTTGCCTTCAACCCTGTCAATTGCTGCCAGCCAGCCGGTTAGCGTTAATCCCGGGTTTCCCAAAGAATAGCTAAATAACTGGCTGAATAAACGGGCAACAGAAAAAGCTGAAATTTCTTCCTCCGGCTGGTTTTTCCAGAAAAGTTTTAACCCCCCGGCCCGGTGCCTAATAAGTATTAACTCCTGCAACTGGCGGGCACTCATAGGCTGCGATTCCATAATTAGCAGGGCGTGCTCGCTAATGGCAGTTAGTTGTTCTAGTATATTTAAGGTAGCCGTATTGGCAGTAAATACAAACAACAACCTATCGCCGTGCTGCCTAATTAACCTTAATAGTTCATTAATTACTTCTAAACCGCCCGGCCGTCGTTCCCACCACAATTCTAAATCCGGAATAACTATTGCCGAAAACTTGTCCAGCCTATTTAAAGCCATATCAGAGGTAAGAGAGCTACCAACTGCGTCTTCTAAACTGTTCTTCCATACTTTTAGGCTGGCACTGCCCGAGCGGGGCGGATTTATAAAATAGACCCGTTGGCTAGGAGCCAGGCTGTTTAGGGCTCTTCGACACAAAGCCGTTTTTCCCATACCGGGCGGGCCGGTAATAATTAACGCCCCGGCCTGCCCCTGTCGGTGCCAAGTAATGGCTTGCTCAACCGCAGCTAATTCTTTTTTTCGGTTTACCCAAAAATCCTGACCAATTACCGAACTGTGGGTAAATAAGTTTTTGTACAGGGGCGGCAGGTTTTCCCAAACGCCGGGGCGCGGACAAATTTCGCTTTTTAGGTGCAACAGTCGGGCTAAGTTAATGCCTCGCGGCGGCTCGTGTAAAACCTGCCGGGCAAGTAGCCAACCTTCGCTACTGCTGTATAGGAGTCGGGCCAGGGCCTGTTGGGCTCGTTTGCCCGAACGCATAGCAAATCCCTGAACCTGCCCCTTCAGTTTAGTACCCTGAACTGTTTGCCACTCCTTTTGTAGGGTCTCGGCTTCCTGCAGTACTGCTTCGTAACTAAGCATATTTACTGCCTGTTGCAAAGCCAGGTCAATAGAGCTGTTAGCAGTACTGCTTAATGAGGTAAGTAGCTCCTCGCCTTTAGTTATAACTTCTCTAATATTTTCTTCTAACGACTCGCCCTTCTGGGCGGCAGCTTCTTTGTTATCGGCTACAAAAACCAGCAGGCTTAAAGCATCCAGAACCTGTTGGCGGTAGTAGCTTAGCTGCTCATCGTGCCGGGCTGCTTCGGTACGTAGTGGGCTGAATAGTTGGTTATCAACTATATAGCTAAGGGTGCGGGTCCACTGAATATTTTCGGTTTCTATATCAAAGCGGTAGTCAGAGGCTAATTCCTCCTCCTCAGTAGTTGGCCGATCGGGTATGGCGGCGGGGTAAATGCGTAGTCGCTCGGGTTGCTTATGAATTTTTTCAATCAGGCTTAGCTGAATATCCTGCCGTTGGCTTTGCAAACTGGCCGGGCCGGGCATCTGCTCGGGCAAAGGATAGTTTCCGGACTTTAGCTGGGAAAGCGTATTTTTCCACTTAATAATATGCGCTTGGTGCTGGACATGCCAGGCATCAGTTTCCAGCTTCATACGGTTTTGCAGCCGTAGTAGTAATATCTGAGCGTAAACCGTATTTATTGATGGCTGAATGCCAGATCGCCATTTGTTGGGGAAGGTAAGCACAGCTCCCAGTTGAATTTCGCGAATGGCATATTGTTGCTGTACCTGTTGGATTTTGCGTATAGAGTCGGGGTTTTCCAGTAAATCGGCTAGTTTTTGGGTGCTAAGACGAAATAAATAAAGAAGCCTTCCTAAATTCAAATCGGAAAACTTAACCAGTTGTTGACCGGCCAGGTTAAAGCTTTGCTCAAGCTCGGCCAGTAATCGCTCGGTATCCTTATCTTTATTAAGAAGGTTGACCCGCAAGTAGCGTTCAAGCAAGAGTAAAGCATCGCTTATGTGTTCCCAAAACCTTTTTTCCTGCTCTACGCTATTCAGCAGAACTTCTTCGGAAGATTGGATAAATTGCTGCCGCAGGTAAAAATTTGCCAATTCCTCGTACGACACCGTTCGAGATAACTTGCCTCCGTAAATATTAGCCTTAAAGCGTTGGCCAATTCGCCTGATTTTGGTAACAGTAGGGGCGTTATCTGGGGTGGCAAGCTTTTCTAGCGGGAGAAGAATTTCTTTTTCGGCCGGCAGAGGCTCAACAAGGTTTAGTAGGCTATTTTCTAAGGCCTGCAGTGCACCCCGGCGGTTTTCCTCAGCTTTCGCCAATTGCTCGTGCCTAAGGCTTTCTGCCCACTGCAGCATGCGGTTAAGGATAGCCCGTAAGTCTTCTACTTTTTTGCCGGAATCCGAAGCTTGGGTAAGCTGCTTGCTTCTTTTGTTTAGTGTGGTAAGGTGGGAGGTAAGTTCTTCAGCATACGCCTGAAAATACACTTGGTGAAAGCGTTGGATTATCTCCCTGCCCTGCCGGTCTAGCTGCACCAAATCGCTGCAAAGCTCATCGTTTATAAGCTCAGGAAGAGGTGGTAAAGGTATAGCTGCAGCAGGACTCATAACTAAAAATTTCCTTTAAATAACAAAAAAATGCCCAATCCGGCCTATCTTACCCTAAAAGTTTTATCCGGTGGAAGTTAGTTCGTACGTAGCAATAATTGCTCTTTCATTAATTCTGATAGTTTCGTTTGGCTTTAGCCAGCTAAGCCGAAAAACCAATATACCCAGCGTGTTAATGCTAATTGTGCTGGGGGTGGCCTTAAATGAAGGCCTAGCCGTAAAATTTGGCCCACAAATTCAGCAGTTGCTGGAGTTATTGGGCCACGTAGGGCTAATTATGATTGTACTGGAGGCTGCGCTGGACTTAGAGCTAGCCCGCAACAAACTGGGCTTAATTTTGCGATCGGCAGGGGTTGCCTTGATAGCTTTGCTGGCAACCTCGGGCTTGATTGCCTGGATTTTTGTTGAAGTTTTTGTAACCGATTGGTATTCGGCCCTAGTTTATGCCGTGCCCCTTTCGGTTATGAGTAGTGCAATAATAATACCCAGCGTGGCCAACCTGGCCCCGGCCCGGCGCGAGTTTATGGTCTACGAAAGTACTTTTTCTGATATTCTGGGTATTATAGTCTTTCTATTTTTAACAACTACTAAGCCCGGCAGCACTACCTGGCAAATAACTCAGGATATTGCCCTTAATATAAGTGTAACGGTAGTAATTGCGGTGTTAAGTAGCTACGCGCTGGTATACATTCTTATTAACCTTAAAACTCAAGTTAAGCTATTTCTGATTATAGCAGTGCTGATGCTGCTATATGCCTATGGCAAAAAGTACCACTTTTCCTCGCTTATCCTGATTATGGTATTTGGGTTAATGTTTAGTAATTACCGCATATTTTTTATTGGTAAACTTAAGCGGCTGGTCAATACCGATAATATGCACAGCATTTTGCATAGCTTTCATATTATTACCTTGGAATCGGCCTTTGTAGTTAGAACGTTCTTTTTTGTAGTATTTGGCCTTACGCTAGACCTGAGCAACCTACTGGATTGGAACACCGCGGTGGTTGGTATTGGGGCGGCGGCAGCTATATTTGCTGTAAGATTTGTTTCTTTAAAGCTATTTGCCTACCCCTATACGCATCCTGAGGTTTGGCTGGCCCCCCGCGGGCTAATTACCATTCTACTATTCTCGCAGAAGCCGGAAGCTATTGTAATTGAAGGTTTTAGTGATGGAGTTTTGCTGTACGCAATTCTGCTAACCGGCCTGGTAATGACGTTAGCCCTAATAATTAGCGCCCAGAGCAAGAAAAGACTGCCACCTAGCGAACTGCCCGGCCTGGCTACAATAGATGCAATGATTAACCGCCGTAGCAATCCGTAATCATTACAGAACACCCTAAATGTTCAATATTCTGGTTTTGCCTGGTAAATAAAACATTGTAAGGAAACACGCCTATGTATGTTTTTTAATGTGTGAAAAATCTTTTGTTTTGTAATATCAATTCGCTGAACGATAGGTAGTTGGTTTTTCAGCGAAGCGAATTGAGTCTTCACCCTTAACTAGTTATTTAAATCCTCTTCATATACAGAAAAAGCCCACCGGTTTCGGTGGGCATTTTTCTTTTAATCAGGGTAAATATAACCTGATTCCCGGTTAACCCCGGCGGCCATTTCTTCCATCACGGCGGCGCTCTTTTCTTTCTCCTTGGCGCTCATCCTGCATTTGTATCCATTGGGCGTACTGCGCCTCGGTTAAAATGCTCTTCATTTGCTCTTGGTGCTCGGCTTTAAGGGCTTTCATTTCTTCGCGTCGGGCTGCGCGATCTTCCTTGGCTTCCTGGCGCATTTCCTGCATTTTAGGCTTGGTGCTTTCGTGCAAGGCTTTAATTTGACTTATTTGTTGGTCGGTCAGGTTTAGCTCAGCTTTCATCTTCTCCAGGTGCTGCTCATGCATTTCGGCCCGCTTTTCCATACGCTCGGCTTTCTTTTCCGGACTCACCTGGGCCTTAGCCGAGATTGAACCAAATGCTACTATACCGGCCGCAATGGTCATAAAGAGTAGTTTCTTAGTTTTCTTCATATCAATTTAAATTTCTGTAGCTTAGATGGATAAACAACTTTAAGGTTTAACCCTGGTTGGAATAAATTCAATAAGTGTGCCAGTTTTGCTTTCCACTCAGTAGCTCTATCTTTACCGCTAGTATGACTACCTTTATATTTTATCTACCGTTCTTGCTTCTCAGTGCCTTGCTGGGCGTATACGCCGAACGTAAAGTTTCGGCTTTTATGCAAGATAGGGTAGGGCCAATGGAGGTTGGGAAGTGGGGCTTGCTGCAAACCCTGGCCGATATACTCAAGCTAATTCAGAAAGAGGATATTAAGCCGACGGTTGCTGATAAGGTACTGTTTGTAACGGCGCCGATTATTGTATTTATAGCGGTATTTGCGGGTTTTTCAGTATTGCCGGTAAATAACAGTTGGGCCGGTTCCAGTGCGGCGGTCGGAGTTTATTATTTATTAGCCATAGTTTCGCTAGATGTGGTGGGTGTACTGATGGCCGGCTGGGGCAGCAACAGTAAATTTTCACTGTACGGTGCCTTGCGTTCGGTGGCCCAAATTATTTCGTACGAAATTCCGCTAACGCTGAGTGTGCTGTGCGTGGTGGTGCTTTGCCAAACCCTTAATCTGCAGGAAATTTCCTTTCAGCAGGGTATATATTTTAATGAAGCCCAGTGGCTATTTGGGCTGCCGCATTTGGGCATTGACATTAGCCAGGTTGGCGGTATTTTAAGTTGGAATATAGTGCGAATGCCGCTATTCTTTATAGTGTGGGTTATTTATTTCATAGCCTCCTTAGCTGAAAGTAACCGCGCCCCGTTTGATTTGCCCGAAGCGGAATCGGAATTGATCGGTGGCTTTCATACGGAGTATAGTGGTTTCCGCTGGAGCATGTTTATGCTGGCTGAATACGGTATGATGGTGCTGGTAAGTGTGTTGGGGGCGGTGTTGTTTTGGGGAAGCTGGAATACCCCCCTACCTAACATAGGCCCACTAAAACTGGCCGAATGGACCGGCGGGGCTCCCGGAACCTGGGCGGGTGTACTGTGGGGTACGTTTTGGCTGGTGTTGAAAGTGGTTATAACTATCTTCCTGCAAATGTGGGCGCGTTGGACGTACCCTAGGTTACGGGTAGACCAATTAATGAGTTTAAGCTGGAAGTATCTTATTCCAATTTCGTTAGTGCTGTTGCTGGTAACTGCAATTTGGCGGTTACTGGGGGTTTAATCATTTAATTTTACCTTCAATTCTTTATCGATTAACAGGTGGTGAGCACCTCCCCATGACCTTACCGGAAAGTCTTGAATTAAATGTTCTTTGGGTGTTTTGATCTTTATCAGTAATGTGTCCGGTGCATTGTAAATAGGATCTTTCCATACACTAACAAATGGCTTGTATATAAAGATTTTTGAGTTTTCAGCATCTAAGCTCCCGATTGCTATGGAGTCAGTTTGTTTATGAAGTGATAGAAATAGATTTTGATTACTCCGATTATGAAACTTTATAAACTCCTTAGAACTAAGATCACCATGCCATTTTAATATTAGAAGCACTGAAGGAATGCATAGGATTATTATTAACGGATTAATTAAAGTGTGAAGCTGAAGGTTGTTTTTATTCTTCCATATTATGAATAGACCAATAATTAAAGCAGCCGAACATACCCAAAAGAATATCACCATCCAGAAGAATCCTACCAACTCAAGTATTGCAAAATCATAAGCGAACCAATATCTGCCTGCTAGCCATATAAGAAAAATGCTCCAGCCGCCGGCCAGTGCTATAATTCCTATCCATAGGCTTATCTGGTATAAAGTTCTGTACTTCACTAAATAAGCAGAGGCTCTACTTTATTAATTGTAAATCAAACTCAAAACCTGGTAATACCCTACCGCCGCTTAGGGTTTGATCTAAGCCACCTACTTTTTTAACCGGCTTTCCGGCTTCGTAGACCCAGCTAAGTTTTTCGGTAGGATGCAGTAGCCAGCCTAGGCGGCAGCCGTTTTCCATCCATTCAGTCATCTTCTGTTGGGCCTGAGCTAAGTTATCTGAGGGCGAAAGAAGTTCGGCTACAAAATCGGGGCAGAGAGGCGGGAATTTCTCTTGTTGCGCGGCGGTTAATGCATCCCACCGTTCTAGCCTTACCCAGGAAGCATCGGGCGAGCGCATGGCCCCATTAGGCAATATAAAGCCGGTAGAGGAATCAAATACTATTCCTAGCTCATGTTGCTCGTTCCAAAAATTAAGTTTGTAAACTAATTTACTGTTTCGTTTTCCAGTGGTACCTCCGGTTGGCAACATAATTATAATTTCTCCCGCTACATTGCGCTCAAAGCGTAGATCACGATTTTCCTGACAGAAGGCATAGAGTTCATCGTCGGTAAACTGTAGTTGCTTGGGAATTTTTATGGCATACTGCTCCATACCAGTAATATACCTAAATTTTCGGTATTAGGTTAGTATTAGAAGTTAGTTCAGAACTAGTAATTACGTTGTATAACACCGTATTGACTATTAAAAAAAAGCCTGATGCGAACACCAAGCTTTAGAATGTTTGAGTGGAGTAAGGGCTAAACTTTGGCCTCAAGCTTGGTATTTTCCAGAATCTCTTCTTCAGTAACCTGGCGAATTGCCATTCGGTAGCCGTAATACAGCGCAATGCCGTAAATAGCTATATCAATCGGGCTGAAATCCTCCCCCATAGCTTCTAGTACTAATGCTGGTTCCAGTATATTAACAGCATCCCAGTAGCTCATGGCAAGTTCATCGGCGGCAAACCCCACTATGCTAAGGTAGTTGCCTAAAGCGCAGGCCAATAGGGCAAAGGCGGCCCCCATAACTCCGTAGGCCGGGCTTAGGCCTTTCCCAAATTTACGAATAGCAAAACCAACGGCGGCGGCCACTCCAATAGCCATATAGCCAATTACATAGTTAGTGGCTACGCAAATTACCGCCCAGAGCACGGCAGTGCCGATAGCGGCTAAGGAGCCGGCTATAAAACCACTGGTTAAATCCTGCTCTTGGTGAAGCTGGGCTACGTAATCCTCCATTTTAGCCTTGTCTACGAGCGGAGTTGCTTCGGTAGGGTGGCTAGTTTCTGCTAATTGAGCATCGGTAAGTTCAGGAACTTGTTTTTCTTCCATTGTATATTATGATTAAGGGTTAACTTTGTAATATACACTCCTTAAATGGAGTTAAACAAATTACGTAAGTAAAAAGAGATTTTTGGCACGGACAAACCCTATACAAACTTCCTACTTAGGGGCTTTAGCCAAAAGCTTAAGGCCACTATTGCACGGGCTTAGGCTTACGTGGCGACACTTTGTGCAGGCGCGCCAAAGCCGCCAGCCAATAGGCGTAAGCAATAAAAATTATTTTGAACAGAAGACCGGTATTGTAACGCTGCAGTACCCTAAGCAACAGCTTCCGGTTCCGGATAATGCCCGCTACCAGTTGCATAATGAAATTGACGATTGCATTGTCTGCGATAAGTGCGCTAAGGTATGCCCGGTAGATTGTATTGATATTGAACCGATTAAATCTCCGGAGGTGTTTGGTACAACTTCGGACGGTACGGCCAAGCGCCTCTATGCGGCCAAGTTTGATATTGATATGGCCAAGTGCTGCTTCTGCGGGCTGTGTACCACGGTATGCCCTACCGAGTGCCTGACCATGACTAAGGATTTTGATTTTAGTTCGTTTGACATTGACCAGCATACATTTGAGTTTGCTAACCTGAGTATAACCGAGATTGCTCAGAAACGACAAGAATGGGACGAGCATCAGGCTAATAAAGTAGCAGCTAAGCCTGCCTCGGCTTCAGCTAAGGCCAAACCTAATACGGCGCGTCCAGTGCGGAAGCCGGCTACTGACCCGCAGGAAATGGCTCGCCAGCTAATGGAGAAAAAGAAGGCAGCTAAGGAAGGAAGCGATTCTACTGAACCTGTTCAGACCAAACCCAGTCCAGCAAAACCGGTGTTCAAGCCTAAGGTAAAGGCTAAGACTGTTGTAAGTAGTAAAGAAGACGCCGGTGAAAATTCAGGTTCTGGGGCGGCCCAACCCAAGTTCAGGCCTAAAATTAAACCAAAAGTAGAGAAGGTTCAGGAATCTGAAGATAGTACGGATAAGCCGTTAACTAACAGCAGCGTAGGTGAAAATAAGGATTCCAAACCGAAGTTCCGACCTAAAATTAAACCGGTAGTGAAAAAGAAAGCGGAAGAACCAAAGGCTGAAGAATCTAAGGCTACTCAGCCTAAGCCCCGTCCGGTGGTAAAACCTAAAGTAGTGCCGCGTAGCCCGGCTCAGCCCAACAAATCAGAAGAAGACAAGAAGCAGGAAGAAGATTTGCGGCCAGGCGATGGTGGGGCGGAAAGGGAGTAATTATGGGTAAGTTTATAGTTATAATTTCTTGGATACTTATTTTTTTATGTGCCTTCCTATTCATAATACTTGGAGCTGGCAGTCATGGCCATATGGGTTTGTGGGATCACAAAGATTCGTTTTTTATATACTCAATAATATATTGGTGTTTCTTCATAATAGCATCACTAAGTTATATTTATTTCAGGCATAACGCGGAAATGGGCGGATTAAGAATTTTCGTAGTTGCTTTTAATTTGATTTTATTGATAGTAGGAATATGGCTTCTCTATCTGACATTGTATGAACATAGTACAATTCATCATAACGATAGGGTTGGATTATGGAATTACATTGCTTTACTTTTTCCACTGTCTATCCTATTAATAATTTTTATTAAATTGATAAGTGCGAAAGCTAAAATTGTAGCGAAGTAGTATGCCCGAACTAAACTTTCAACTAATTCTTTTCTACGCATTTGCCGCTATTACCTTAGGCGGGGCATTGGTAATTCTGTTTACCAAAAACGTACTTCACGCGGCCTTTGGTTTAGTGTTTAGCCTGTTAGGGGTAGCAGCTTTATATATTCTGGCCGGGGCCGATTTTGTGGGCGTAACTCAGTTAATTGTGTACATCGGCGGCATATTGGTTTTGCTGATGTTTGGCTTAATGCTTACCAATAAACTGAATGGCCAAGCGGTAACCACGCGGACGCACAACCGGGTTTGGGGCTACGGCCTGGCTTTGGGCTTACTGGCTATGCTATTCGGGGCCTTAGCCTACGTTAACCAACCAAGCTGGATTCTTAACGCTGTTCCCTTGCCTATAGAGGAGTCTACCATACGGCCAATCGGCCGGCTTATGCTTACCCACTACGTACTGGCTTTCGAACTTGCCGGAATACTCTTACTTTTGGCTTTAGTTGGGGCGGCCTGGCTGGTGCGTCCGGCAGTTGGCCCCGGTACCGAACCCGAAAATTTAGCATGATCCCCTTATCGAATTACTTGGTGGTGGCGGCAGTATTATTCTGTATTGGTTTAGCGGTGGTAATAACTCGCCGCAACGCCATAGCAGTGCTTATAGGCTTGGAACTAATGCTAAACGCGGCAAATTTGAACCTGGTAGCCTTTAGTCGCTACGATGCCGGATTACAGGGCCAAATAATGTCGCTTTTTGTAATGGTAGTAGCGGCGGCCGAGGCGGCAGTTGCCTTAGCACTGGTTATGCGGGTGTACCGCTACTATAAAACCGCCGATCTGGATAAATTAAACGAATTAAACGGCTGATGCTTTCGGAAAATCTGGTTCTGCTTCTTGGCCTGACAGTTCTGCTATTACTTTTATTACAAGGGGTAGTACTTTTGGCTGCGCCGGTTCGTAAGCCTGCCAGGGTGGCGGTGGGTTTTTCTCTAATCTCTACCCTGGGTGCTGCTTTGCTTCTTGCTCAGGTAATGCTAGGCAGTAGCATTAACCTAAGCTACCCTTGGTTTACTCTGGCTGATAACCTATTTACATTTGGGCTTTGGATAAACCTGCCGGCGGCAGTTCTTACGTTTCTGGTTTGCTTTATCGGCTTTTTGGTGCAGCTTTTTTCAACCGAATATATGCAGGGCGATGCCCGGCTGCGGCAATATTTTGGATATTTAGGAATATTCAGCTTTAGTATGCTAGGCATTGTAATGGCCAATAACCTATTGGTTATTTTTTGCTTTTGGGAAGGAGTAGGGTTGAGTTCGTACTTATTAATTGGCTTCTGGAGGCAAAAAGCCCGCGCCGCTAATGCCGCCAAAAAAGCCTTTTTAGTCAATCGCATTGGAGACGCAGGGTTTCTGATGGCACTGGCTATTTTATACGCGGCCTTCGGTACGCTTAGCTTGCCCGAATTGCTAAACCTTATGCCGGAAAGCGTTATTCGAGGTGGAGAATGGATTATTGGTACGGCGGGAAGTTCTGCTGCTTTACCGGAGTTTATGCTCACACTGATTGGAATAGGATTAGTGATGGGGGCAATTGGTAAGTCAGCCCAATTTCCATTACAAATTTGGCTGCCTGATGCTATGCAGGGTCCAACCCCGGTTTCGGCATTGCTGCACGCGGCTACTATGGTGGCGGCCGGTGTGTATTTATTGGTGCGGGTTTTTCCGTTACTAACGCCCGAGGTCTTAACAATGGTAGCTGTAATTGGCGCAATAACCGCCTTTATGGGAGCCTTTACCGCTTTTACCCAGCACGATATTAAGCGGGTTCTGGCGTTTTCTACCATCAGCCAGCTAGGCTATATGTTTATTGGAATTGGAACCGGTAGCCCTGAGGCGGGTTTCTTTCACCTTACTACCCACGCTTTTTTTAAGGCTGGGTTGTTCCTGTCGGCCGGGGCGGTTATCCACGCGCTGCATAAGGCTCAGCATATAACGCACGAAGCTTTTGATGCGCAGGATATGCGAAATATGGGCGGCTTAAAGCATAAGCTTCCTCTTACCTTTTTTGCTTACCTGTTTTGTATGTTGGCGCTGGCGGGTTTGCCCGTTTTTAGCGGGTTTATTTCTAAAGATGCTATACTTACCCAAGCCTTAGCCTGGGCTGAAGTTAGTAGAAGCCAATGGGGAATTTTGGTATGGCTGGTTCCGTTAAGTGGATTTGTTACCGCAGTAATGACGGCTATTTATATGGGGCGTCAGCTATTTTTTGTTTTCTTTGGAATTACTAAAGTACCTGCCGCTACATTTAACCAGCTTAAGGATGTTAACTGGCGAATGAGAGTTCCACTAACTATACTGGCGGTGCTTTCGCTGGCTTTGCCGTTTAGTTACACCCTTGTTAGTAGCGAGCAGGCTTGGTTGCTCAATTCTTGGTCGGCAGCTGCGCCTGCCCTGCCCGGTTCGGGGCAGAATTATGGGGTTGCCAACTGGTTGTTCAGCATACGGGAAACGGCCGGGTATTTTCATTCATTTACTGCCTGGGTTTCGGTGGGGCTTTCTGTTGTAGGTTTACTTCTAGCATACTTTATTTACCACTTATTCAATGGCCGGGGCGAGTTCTACACCATTCACTTTAACTTTAAACAGCGCTATTGCCGCCTTTCGCACAATAATTGGTATTTAGATGCCCTTTACGAAACCACCTTCATTAGGATGGGGCGGTGGCTTTCGTTGCTGGCCAAATGGATTGATAAACGTATACTTGACTGGCTAATAAATACATTTGGTGCTTCAACTGTAATCCTCAGTCATGTACTCGCCTGGGCCGACCGCTGGCTGGTAGACGGTATAGTTAATTTAGGCGTTTGGACCGTCGGGCAGAGCGGAAATATAGTGCGGGGTGTGCAAAGTGGTCAGATTCAGCGCTACTTAATAATTCTGGCCGGGGCAGTGATTTTATTGCTGCTGTGGTGGGTGATATAGGTTTGACAGTCGCTCGGCTATGCGCCCCCAGACTCCTGACGAGTGACTAGTTAATTCAAAGGACTTTCCGGACGGGTAGTCTGGCTGCAGGTAACTTAGCATCAATCTATTTCTAACTTCGCTAATTTTCCCCCTGTTTTTTCTATCTTCGCACCTTGAACGTAGCCTGCCGGTTAAGCCCTTGCTAACGGCTCCCAACGCTCACTGAATGCTGTTAACCGAACATTTTCTCTCCTGGTTAATTTTCCTTCCCTTACTGGGTAGCTTGCTGGTGTTATTAATGCCGGCCCGAATGGCGCGTGTAGTTGCCTTAGGCGCTACGCTGCTTCAATTTGTTCTTTCTATTATTTTATATTTTAGCTTCAATTCTAACCCTGAGAGCACTTCTAGTGTATTCAGTATAGAGTCGTATCAGTTTGTGGAAAAATCGAACTGGTTTCTGATGAAGCTGGGTAGCCTGGGTACTATAGCCGTAGATTACTTTGTAGGGGTTGATGGTATTAGTTTTCCGCTGGTGCTGCTATCTACTTTGGTGCTGATTATTGGGGTTATCAGTTCCTGGAAGATTAGGGAGAATCAGAAAGGATACTTTAGTTTATACTTGCTGCTGGCCGGTTCCATAATAGGTTGTTTTGTAGCGCTGGATTTGCTACTATTTTATATTTTCTTCGAGTTTATGCTGCTGCCTATGTACTTCCTGATAGGTATGTGGGGCGGACCCCGAAGAGCCTACGCTTCCATTAAATTTTTCCTGTATACCCTGGCTGGTTCGCTGCTAATTCTGGTAGTGATTATTGGGCTGTATATTTCGGGCATCGACCCCCAATACACTGCGCAGGCCGCCGACCGCTTGGTACAAGATGTGCCCCTGCTACTGGAGTCGGGAGAGTTGGCTGGTCGTAATCTGGTACATACTTTTAATATTCTGCACCTATCTAATCCGGCTAACTTAATACCGGGTAGCTTACTAAGCCTTACTAGTGACGGCCTGGGTGGCCAATCGCCTCGCTTGCTGGCGTTCTTGTTGTTGTTTGTAGGTTTTGCTATAAAGTTGCCCGCCGTTCCGGTGCATACCTGGTTGCCCGATGCCCACGTTGAAGCCCCCACGCCAGTATCGGTTGTGTTGGCGGCTTTGTTGCTGAAGGTTGGCGGTTACGGCTTACTACGCTTGCCCTATATGCTGTTTCCGGAAGGGGCGGTGCACTACGCAAGTTTAGTAGGTGGCGTAGGGGTATTCTCTATTCTGTACGGCGCTTTTAATGCCCTGGCCCAGCAAGATGTTAAAAAGTTGATCGCCTATAGTTCCGTATCGCATATGGGTTACGTGCTGTTAGGTTTAGCGGCCCTGACTGCTGAAGGCATCACCGGAAGTTTGTACCAGATGGTTAGCCACGGAATTATTTCTGCAGCACTTTTCTTACTAGTAGGCGTTCTCTACGACAGAACCCACAATCGTGAAATTGATAATTTTCGCGGATTGGCTACCAAAATGCCGGCTTATACAACTTTAGTTACCATTACCTTCTTTGCTTCATTAGGCTTGCCAGGTTTAAGCGGATTTATGGCCGAGCTTTTTGTGTTCTTAGGGGCATTTCGAAGTCCTTCGGTTAATGGCTTGCTAAGCTACTGGTTGCCTATTATTGGTTTAGTAGGCCTATTGGTTACGGCTGCTTACTATCTCTGGACGCTACAGCGTATGTTCTTCGGTTCGTTTTATGTGCGGAAAGAAAGCTGGCTTGCCTCCCTTACCGATTTAAGTGCGCACGAGTACCTGATGCTGATTCCGCTGGTAGTTATAATGGTGCTGCTGGGCATATTTCCCAACTTCCTACTCAATTTAATGAGTAATACCACTGATTCTTTTGCGGAAGAAATACTGCTGCGGGGTAGAGAGAATTTAGGACTTTTAACCCGCTTCTTATAATATGAACGAAGCACCTGCCCTCAGCGCGCTACTACAGCAAATCTGGCAGGATGCCCGGCTTCTTCTGCCCGAAGCCTGGGTGGCCGGCGGCTTACTGGCAGTTCTACTTATTGATTTAATACTTATCAGAAAGCCACTTATTAAAACTTGGCTGCTACCTATAGTAACTATTGTATTTATAGGTCTGGCCGGTTGGGATTTGTATAAATTAGGGTTTACGCCGGAGCCGGTTTCGGCCATGAGCCGTATGTGGTGGCACGATAACTGGAGCCTGGCCATGCGCGGGCTATCGCTGGCGGGGGCGGCACTTTGCATACTCCTTTGGCGCTTTCGCTGGGCGCAGCAAACCGCCGAGTACTACGCGCTAATTTTGGGCGTTACCCTGGCTTCTATGCTGATGTCAGGCAGTGCTAACTTGCTGCTAATTTACCTAAGTTTAGAAACGGCCTCCATTTGCGCCTACCTGCTTACGGGCTTTTCGTTTACGCGCGCCGGGGCCGAAGCGGGGGTTAAGTACTTGCTGTTTGGGGCGGTTAGTTCAGCTATAATGCTCTATGGCTTTAGCTTGCTCTACGGCTTTACCGGCACGCTGGATGTTGCCTCCTATCAGTTTTTCAGTAATCTGCTGAGCGAACACGAATCGTCGGTTGCTATTCTTCTGGCGGCTATGTTGGCGTTGGTTGGTTTGCTGTATAAAACTGCCGTTGCGCCCTTCCACCTTTGGGTGGCCGATGTGTACGAAGGCGCGCCGCTGCCCGCCGTGGCATTTATGAGCGTGGTGCCTAAGCTGGCTGGTTTTGCATTACTGTATCGGGTTTTAATTCACTTGTTTAAGGCGGAACTGGTGTTTATTGATTTTCCGCTGGACTGGCGTTGGGTGCTGGGAGCATTGGCAATTTTCACTATGGTATTAGGCAGCTTAGCGGCTTTAGGGCAAAAAGATATGCGCCGCCTGATGGCCTATTCATCCGTAGCCCACAGTGGGTTTCTGCTTTCGGCCCTATTAATTCCTCAGGCGGGGGGCATTGAGGCTTTCTGGTACTACGCAATTTTCTATACCAGTATGAGCTTTGCCGGTTTTCTGCTAATTGAACTTCTTAAAAAGGCCAGTGGTAGTTATACCATTGAAAGTTTAAGGGGCTTAGGTGTAAAAATTCCACTAACTGGCGTTTTAGTGGTGCTGGTGATGGTAGCGTTAACCGGTTTACCGCCCACCTCGGGCTTCTTAGCTAAGCTTTTGCTGTTTTCAGGCCTGTGGCAAGGTTACCAAAATACACAACAGGAAATACTGCTCTGGCTGCTAGGCGCGGGGGTACTAAACACCATTTTGGCGCTCTTCTTCTACCTAAAAATACCCTACGCGCTTTTTATACAGAAAGGGAACGAAAGCCCCCGCCCGCTTGGTTTGCTATGGGAAAGGATAGGGGCGGTAGTTCTTAGCCTAAGCGCCCTTATTTTGTTCTTTTGGCCCGAGTGGCTACTTAATTTAATATCAATTCTTGTACAGACTATACCGGCATGAGCGACCAGATAAAACACGAATGTGGCATTGCGTTAATCCGACTGCGAAAACCGCTTCAGTACTATATTGATAAGTACGGCTCGCCCAGCTACGCGATTAATAAGCTCTATTTATTGATGGAAAAGCAGCACAACCGCGGACAGGATGGGGCCGGGGTTGCTAATATTAAGATTGATGTACCGCCCGGCCACCGCTACATTAGCCGCTACCGCTCTAACGAGCAGCAACCTATAGCTGATATTTTTCGGAAAGTGGGCAAGAAAATGAAGAAGGCTAAAAAGGAAAGTGGTAACAATTACCTGAACGCCGAATACCTGCAGGAGCACTATGCCTACACCGGCGAGCTTTGGCTGGGCCATTTGCGCTACGGCACCCACGGCAAAAACTCTATCGAGATGTGCCACCCTTTCCTGCGCCAAAATAACTGGCGGAGCCGAAATCTGGTGGTTGCTGGCAATTTTAATATGACCAACGTTGATGATTTGTTCGACATTCTGCTAAAGATTGGTCAGCACCCTAAAGAACGCGCTGATACCGTAACGGTTATGGAAAAGATCGGCCACTTTTTGGACGAAGAAAACCAACTGCTGTTCGATAAGTATAAATACGACCATACCAACCAGGAGATCACTTCATTAATTGAAGAAGAGCTGGATTTGCAGCGGGTACTACAGCGCGCCTGTAAAGATTTTGACGGCGGCTACGCTATGGCGGGCTTAACCGGTTACGGAGCCTCCTTTGTAGCGCGCGATCCGGCCGGCATACGCCCGGCTTACTGGTACGCCGATGATGAGGTTGTAGTAGTAGCCTCGGAGAAACCGGCTATAAAAACGGCCTTCAATGTGGCGTACGACCAAATTAAGGAAGTTACCCCCGGCCACGCGCTGATAATTGATAAAGACGGTAGCTTCGATCAGAAGCCATTCATTCACGGTCTGCCGAAGCGTAGCTGTTCTTTCGAGCGCATCTACTTTAGCCGCGGTACTGACCCCGATATTTACCGCGAACGCCAGCGTTTGGGTCAGCTACTGGTACCCCAAATTCTGGATAAATTAACGTACGACCTTAAGCATACTGTGTTCAGTTTTATACCCAATACGGCCGAAGTTAGCTTTTTGGGAATGATTGACGGAATGGAAAAACACCTGGTTAAGGAACGCATAGGGTACCTAAAGGATAAGTGCGCGTATAACGATGAGGAATTTAACCAACTGCTGAGCTTCCGTCCGCGGATTGAAAAGCTGGTTATTAAAGATGCTAAGCTACGGACGTTTATTACCGACGATGAGCACCGCGAGGATTTGGTAACCCACGTGTACGATACTACCTACGAGGTTATTGAGAAAGGTGTGGATACCGTAGTAGTGATTGATGACTCCATAGTACGCGGTACTACCCTAGAGAAAAGCATCCTGACGATGTTGGACCGCCTGCAACCTAAGAAAATTATTGTAGTTAGCTCAGCCCCGCAAATTCGCTACCCCGATTGCTACGGAATTGATATGAGCCGCTTGAAGGATTTTATAGCGTTCCGGGCCGCCCTTTCGCTGCTGAACGAACGCGGCCTCAACCATATTCTGGACGAAACCTACGACAAGTGCGTAGCCTCACAGAGCGATATTGACGCCCCGAACTACGTAAAAGCAGTTTACGAACCGTTTACCGACGAAGAAATCAGCGACAAAATAGCTCAGCTTATTAAAACCGATAAAATTAAGGCCGAGGTAGAGGTTATATACCAAACCGTAGACAACCTGCATAAAGCTATACCCAACCATTCCGGCGACTGGTACTTTACCGGCAACTTCCCTACCAAAGGGGGCAACCGGGTAGTTAATCGGGCATTTATTAATTTTATGGAAGGTAAGGTAGTGAGGGCTTATTAGTAGTTAGCAGCCGCCGTGTAATAGTGAGTATTTAGGGTCTGGGGAAACCTTGTCTGGCGAGCCTCGGAGGGTCTTAGTTAATAATTTTATTAATGGAAAAAGTAGTAAAGATTTTTTCTTTGAAGGACAGGCAGTCGGATTATTCCTACTGGATGAGTAAACCTGTGCAGGAAAGATTAGCGGCTATTGAAACCTTGCGCCAACAGTATATAAAATTCAATAAAGATCTTCAGCCCCGACTTCAAAGAGTTTGTCGAGTTATTAGTAGAAGAAAAGGTTGAATATTTAGTAGTTGGTGATAATGCTGTAGGTGCTTACGGGCAACCTCCTTACACCGGCTATCTTAATATTTGGTTAAATCCTACCGAAGCAAACGCTTACAAAATAATTTGTTGTATAGAAAAATTTGGTTTTGGTTCTTTTGGACTAAGTATTAGCGACTTTTTGACTGAAGGAAATGTTGTATAGCTAGGCTACCCGCCAGTAAGATTAGATTTGCTGATTGGAATAGATGGGGTTAAATTTTCTGAATGTTACTCCAATAAGCAAATATTTGAAGTAGAAGGATTAAAAGTTAATTTTATAAGCTACAATGACCTTTTAAAGAACAAAAAAAGCTCAGGCAGGCCAATTGACCTGGACGATATTATTAATATAATATGAAGCCTTAGCTCATTTACCAACTTTTATTTCATACGCCGGTTGTTCAGCCTAGCTACACTCAATATATTAGCCCCAATACTTTTTCCGGTTATTTTTTAGCTGCTTAGTAAACTCTTCCTATATGGAAACCACATCATTTTTTATTTTTCTATTCATCCACCTTAGTTTTTTAATCTTAGGCTTTGGTTCGGTACTCGCTACTGACTTGTATGGTTTGCTTTGGGTTAAAGATCGGGTTCGCTTTACCCAACTTATTAGCGTAAGTGGCCATACTAAAAAATTTATTTGGGCGGGTTGGTTTGGAATGGTGGCAGCTGGTATACCTCTGCTAATTCTTAAAGGCGAAATTGATAACCTGCTGGTAATTAAACTTTTCTTCGTGGCGCTAATTGGTGCCAATGGAGTGCTTTTGCATTATCTCCATCAGAAAGTAGAGGTTTACAACAAAGGTGAGCAGGTTCCTCGGCTATTTATGTTCCGGCTTACGTTCTCGCTTTTTATATCGCAGCTTGGCTGGTGGGGTGCCCTGCTTATTGGGTTTTTGCACCGACACGTATCTACTATTATTAATTGGCCAGATAATCCTTGGCTGGCTATTGGATTAATTATTGGAGGTTTGGCACTAATTTGGGGACTTGGTGAGATTATATTCAAACCCCAAAAAGCTGGCTGAGTGGCTTGCCCATGCCTGCAAATTATAGTAGGTTAGCTACGCAGAATTTCTGCCAAACAATTTTGTTTATGAAACAACTTATACTAGCCTCCATATTCTCAATTAGCCTACTTGCCTGTAGCGGCCCGGAATATGGCCAACCGGAACCTCACCTTGAACTTGGGCAGCGTATTTATTTTCAGGGGGGCAGTGCTGACGAAGTGTACTTAATTACCGGCTACCGCTTGCAACTAGAAGATAAAACCGAAAGTAATTGGCGCGACCAAAACTATATAGTATTCAATTACCGCAATAATCAGGGCGACTTCAAACAAGGGGTAATTCATAGAAACGCTATTCAGAAAAGGTAAGCTTGCATTTACAGTATATGAAAGCGTTTTATCTAGTTGGTATTCTAATATGCCTAATATCCGTAAGAAGCCACAGCCAACAATTATTACGGGGGCAAGTTAAGGCTGGTAACCAGGCAATCAGTTATAGCACTGTAGGAATAAGCCAAGCCAACGTTGGCACGCTAACCAATGAGTTAGGTCAATTTGAATTATCAATACCCCCTAATTTACAAGCGGGAAAGTTAGTGGTTTCGCACATTGGGTATAACCGAAGGGAGCTGGCTTTGGATAGTTTGCTGCAGTTGGATTATGTAGTAATTCGGTTAAGTGAAAGGGAAGATTATTTAAATGAGGTTCTGGTAACTGCCAAACAAACTAAGGGAAAGCTTAAAACACTAGGTAATACGCGCCAACATAATATGTTCCTTTGGCTACAAAACGGGGATGTTGGTTCTGAAATTGCGACGCTTATTGAGCCAAAACGGCCCATGGTATTAAAATCGGTTAGCGTAAATATCCTTAATGACAGGAATAAAAATTTCACCCTTCTGCTTAATCTTTATTCCGTTAATTCAACTTCCGGGCTACCGGATAAGCAATTACTTAAGCAGCAAAAAATTGTAGCCAGCAACCTTGCCGAAGGCTGGTTGAATGTAGATATCTCAGGAGAAAACCTAATAATGGAAGAGGCTTTCTTTGTAGGTTTTCAGTGGGTAAATATCGATGAAACGGTTCCGTTAATTGGGGGCAAAACTTCCAGTACCTCAAAATCGCTAGTTCGCTATAAAGCTTTAGGTACCTGGAATAAGTATGCAGCTTGGGATATAAAAGCTACGGGCTTCTTACTAAGAAATTAATCTAACGTACAATCAAACCCAACCATGAAACTTGATATAAAACTACTTACCGCTATATGCAAAGCTCCGGGAGCTCCGGGCTACGAACACGAAATTCGTAAACTGGTACTTAAAACCGTGCGGCCGCTGGTTGATGAGGTAAGTATTGATAATATGGGTAACGTTATTGCCGTAAAGCGGGGAATTAACAATCCCGATGGTAAAAAAGTAATGGTAGCCGCCCATATGGATGAAATTGGGTTTATAGTTACTCATATCGACGATAACGGCTTTGTTCGCTTCCATACCTTGGGAGGCTTCGACCCTAAAACCCTTACCGCTCAACGGGTTGTAGTTCATGGAAAGAGGGATTTGGTTGGCGTTATGGGTACTAAACCTATACACGTGCTAAGCCCGGAAGAACGCCAAAAGTTGCCTAAAACCACCGAGTACTTTATTGACCTGGGTTTGCCTAAGGAAGAAGTAGATAAATGGATAAGCGTAGGCAATACTATAACCCGGGTAGGGGAGTTAATGGAAATTGGCGATTGCGTAAACGGTAAGTCTATTGACAACAGAATTTCGGTATTTGTACTGTTAGAGGCTTTGAAAGGGCTTAAAAACCCGCCATATGATGTATATGCCGTATTTACCGTTCAGGAAGAAGTGGGCATCCGTGGTGCTAACGTAGCCGCTCACCAAATAGACCCCGATTTTGGCATAGCTTTAGACACTACAATAGCCTTTGATGTGCCGGGTGCCCCCAAACACGAAAAGATTACCGAACTGAGTAAAGGTGCGGCAGTTAAAATAATGGACGGTATGACCATATGCGATAGCCGGATGGTAGACTTTCTGCAAAGCACAGCCGAAAAAAGCAGTATTAAATGGCAGCCCGAAATTTTACCCGCCGGCGGCACCGACACGGCCGGCTTGCAGCGTATGGGCAAACGGGGCTCCATTGCCGGGGCTATCTCAATACCCACCCGCCACCTGCATCAGGTAATAGAAATGGCGCATAAAGAAGATATACTGGCTTGTATTGATCTGCTACAATCGGCCTTATCAACTTTGGATAAATACAATTGGGCGCACAAAGAATAGTAATTTTTTGGGATGAAAAGCACAACTGAGAGGCTGGTTTTTTCGAATAATAAGGCAAACCACCTCTACTATGCTTCGTCTACCTCAAATATTCATTTCTCTTATAATAATTTTTGGCTCAGGTTTACCGGCCAATGTATTATTGGCTCAACAAAGCCCGGCCAGCTCCACGGTTACGCTACGGGGTGCAGTGCTAAGGGCCGGCAATAAGGTGCCGCTATCCGGGGTGTCTATTCGTAATTCACGCAATTCTCAAACTATCACCAGTAACTCTGAAGGTATATTCAATATGCAGGTGCTGCCGGGCGATACTTTGTACATGCACCAAAATAACTTAACTGATGAGATATACGTGGTGCCTAGTACCATACCAGGGCGTAGCCTGGCGCTTATGCAACTGCTACACAGCCCCGTGCCAACCTCCGAAGAGTTAACTACCAGTTTACCCAGCCAGTGGCAGTTTGAACGAAGCCTGTTAGGGGAAACCTACCACCAAAATTCTCAGTTAGACACCCACCTATCAAAGGTGACTGCCGACCCAACTAATATGCAGCGCTATATTGATGATTATATGCGCTGGCAGCAAATGTACGTACTGCCCGAGCACGGAGCTACCAACAATTTTATTAATCCCGATCGCTGGCGGACGTTTATAAAGGATTGGAAAAACGGAAAATTTACTCAGGAAAGTATGGAAAAGCTGGACGGCTTTCCGGCCGATGTAAAAAATAGTGACTAGCTGGTTAGGCAGGTGTATAGCGTGTGAACAGAAAGGAGGGGAACTAATAAGTAACCCCTTTTTTATTGCCGAATAAATTGGCGGCCAATCCAGAAGCCTAAACTAACTAACAAGAGGCCGGCTCCTACGCTAAGGGAACTATACAACACAAATCCCCCCAGGTTTCCATCGTTTACCATGCGCATATTTTCGGCCGAGAAGGTAGAAAAAGTAGTAAAGCCTCCGCAGAAGCCGGTAAGGCCAAAAGCTAAGTACCGGCTGTCTGTGTAGGAGTGGCTTACGCCTAAACCAAGGCCAATTAAAAAGCTACCCAGTAGGTTTACTAACAATGTAG
The DNA here is from genome assembly GCA_964504565.1 of uncultured Roseivirgaceae bacterium. Taxonomy (GTDB): domain Bacteria; phylum Bacteroidota; class Bacteroidia; order Cytophagales; family Cyclobacteriaceae; genus Cesiribacter. The sequence continues at coordinate 112,352 of CAZDEY010000009.1, read as the reverse complement.
CGGTGGGTAGCGGAATATTAGCAATTAGCGGCAGGTTTACCGATATGTACCATCGTAATACACTGCCTATAAAACCGCCCAGTCCAACCCAAAGCCAAACCAAATTATTCATGCTGGCTAAACTAACGGGCTGGCCACATAATTACAAGTTAAGCTGGCTGTTAGAAAGCGTAAGCGTACCGTCTTGTTCGTCTAACAAGGGAGCATCTTTCATAAAAAGCATCCAAAAAATAAACCCACCAGCCACTATGGCTACCAGTAAAATAATAAGGAAGAGTGCTATCTGTAAAACTATCATGTCATAAAATTTTTAATGGTTGAGAATATTACGGTGAGTCTATATAAAGAGTTTCATTTCTAGTAAATTCTTACATGCAAAATTAGAAGATTTAACTGTACATATCTAATTAACTCGAACTATTTTCTTGATACTTTACAGTTAATTCTTGATTAGTTAGGATAAGTAACCCCTCATTCCTAGCCTGATGCACCTAACGTGAGTGCTTTAAAAAAATATTTTATAGAAGAAAAATTCAATGTGAAAGTTTCTTTAGCACTAAAAACAGAATTGTTAGGATCAGTTAGTTAAAGTAACGCTTTAAGTGTGAAGTTTGATTTGTTAGTGTGATATTTAATCGGAACTTACCCTCTTTTTAGTATAAAATTCCGTCAGCTACCGCTTGGGCAGAGGGTAAAATAAATTGTAGTTACCAATAATTCATTATAGCTTTTGGCATGAAAAACCTCTTTCACTTTATTCCTTTCCTATATTTTTGCTTTGTAGGCTACCCAAGCACGGCTCAAGAAAGTAACATCGGTGGTTCAGCCGAGAACGATTACGCCAGAAAAAACCAACTGAGGCAACAGAGCTTACTAGCCGAGTATCCGGCCCGGAGTATTGGGCCAATTGTGCAAGGTGCCCGGGTAACCGATATTGCCGTAACTTCTAAAAATTACCGCTACTATATAGCCTATGCTTCCGGTGGGGTGTTTAAAACTGAAGATGACGGTATAACTTTTGAGCCGGTATTTGATGATTTGGGGGCTCTTACGATTGGCGATATAGCCTTAGCACCTTCTAATGATGCTATCTTATATGTAGGTACCGGCGAAAAAAACAGCAGCCGCAGCAGCTACGCCGGGGCGGGCGTGTACCGAACTACCAACGCTGCCCAAGATTGGCAGTTTTTGGGCCTGGCCGAAACTCAACACATCAGCCGAATTATAGTACACCCTACCCAGCCCGATGTGGTATGGGTAGCAGCTATCGGGGCTTTGTATACCAATAATAAAGAACGGGGAGTATATAAATCATCTGACGGGGGCAAAAGCTGGCAGAAAACTTTGTATTTAAACGATAGCACCGGAATTATTGATTTGGAAATTGACCCGGCCAACCCGCAGGTACTTTACGCCGCTGCCTGGGAGCGAACCCGCCAAGCCTGGAATTTTAAGGGTAGCGGACCTAACAGCGGAATTTATAAAAGCACCGATGGCGGTATTACCTGGAATAAGCTTACCAAGGGTTTTCCGCAAGGGGCCGAGGTTGGCCGTATTGGTTTAAGTGTAGCCCCCAGCCAGCCTAACCGAATTTACGCCCTATTAGATAACCAAAAGGAAAGCAAGGAAGAACGAGAAGTTAAAGACGGCCGATTAAGCTCTAAGCAACTTATGAGCCTGACCATGGATGCTTTTTTACAGCTTACTGATGAGCAAATAAATGAATACCTAAAGGAAAACAACTTTCCGAAACGCTACACGGCAGCCATTGTAAAAAAAGACATTCAGGATAAGAAATACGAACCCCGGGCCCTGGTAGAATATTTGGGAGATGCCAATAGCAACCTGTTTGATACTAAAGTGCCGGGCGCCCAGGTGTACCGTAGCGACGATGCCGGCGCCAGTTGGCAAATGGCTAATAAGTACGATCTGGAAGGAGTTTATTATACGTATGGGTACTACTTCGGCGAAATAAGAACCTCGCCCCAAAACCCGGATAAGCTATACATATTGGGTGTGCCAATGCTGAGCAGCGAAGATGGCGGCCAAAGCTGGTACCGGGTAGATACTACCGGGCAGGTTCATGTGGATCACCAAGCCCTATGGATTGATCCGGACAATGATAAACACCTAATGCTAGGCAATGACGGTGGTTTATATATAAGCTACAACGGCGGGGCTAACTGGCGTCACTTGAATAACCTGGCGGTTGGCCAGTTTTATTCAGTTGAAGTAGATAATGAGGAACCTTACAACGTTTACGGCGGCTTGCAGGATAACGGGGTGCTAATGGGAAGCAGCCAGTCGGTACCTAACTACAGCGAAAACTGGAAGCGTATTATGGGCGGCGATGGCATGGTAGTGCAGGTTGACCCCCGAAATTCCAGTACGGTATATACCGGCTACCAATTTGGTAATTACTACCGTTTGAACCTGGAGAAAGGAAATTCGGAATATATTACCCCACAGCCCAATATTGGTGAGAAGAACTTGCGATTTAATTGGCGTACGCCCATAACCATGAGCAGCCATAGTCCGGATATTTTGTACATAGGAGCGCAGCGGGTTTATCGAACCATGAACAAAGGCGAAAGCTGGCAGGCTATAAGCCCGGATTTAACTAAGGACCTGCCGCAGGGCAATGTACCTTACAGTACTATATCAGTATTGGAGGAAAGCCCCCACCAGTTTGGCATACTCTACGCCGGCACCGATGACGGCAACTTACAACTAACCAAGGATGGCGGCGCTACCTGGCAATTAATTAATAGTGGCCTGCCGCAAAACCTGTGGGTAAGTAGTATAGAAATTTCGCACCATCGTCCGGAGCGCGTGTATGTTACTTTTACCGGCTACCGACAAGATGATTTTAAGGCGTATTTGTACCGATCCGATGATTATGGGAAAACCTGGCAATCGGTAAAAGGAAACTTGCCGGAAGAAGCCGTAAACGTACTGAGGGAAGATCTGGAAAATGAAAATTTGCTGTTCGTAGGAACTGACCACGGCACTTACGTTAGCTTTGATGGCGGTACAAATTGGCAGTCGTTTAACCAGATACCTAACGTAGCCAGTTACGATATGATAATACACCCTAAAGCCAACGAATTAGTTATTGGCACCCACGGACGTAGCGTATATGTAGCCGATCTGGAGCCAATCCGAGCTATGTTGAAGGCCGGCGAGCAATCAGTTTCACTTTCTGCGCCCAACAATGTAAGGTTTCGCGAGAACTGGGGAGAACGGCCATACCCTTATTTATCTAAACAGGAGCCCGAAATTGTTATTTCCTACTTTTTACCGGATAAGGCTACCGCAACTTTAACTATTGCCAATGCGGAAGGGGGCGTGGTGTACCAGGGCGCATTGCCGGAGCAGCGGGGCTTCAATCAATTTACCTGGAATGGGGCTATGAACCGAAATGGGGCTAAGGGAAAAAGAAATAAGGCAACGGAAGCCGGTTATTTAACTACCGGCAAGTATAAGGTTACCGTTAACCAGGGTGGTAAATCGGCTTCGCAGGAGTTGGTTGTACAAGGAAAAAATGAGTGAGAAGATGTTTTATTACTTCAGGAAAATTTAAACGAGAAATATGCAAGAAACCGATTACCTAGCCAAGGGCTACACCATTGCGTATAACTGGACGATGCGGCTGGTTAAAGATGTGCCGGCCGAAGACTGGCACCAAACCGTAGAGCCGCTTAATACAACCTTGAACTGGCAGGTAGGCCATTTGGTAATTACCTTGTACTATCAGGCTTTGGTATGCTCCGGGGCCGATAGGGGCAGCATTAAAGAGCAAATTCCGATTAAAGAGTATATAGCCTGGTATAGTATAGGCAGTAAACCCAGTGCCAACGACCGGCCTACCAAAAACCAGTTATTACAAGCCTTGGAGGTAGTATACAATCAGGTTATGAAGGTATTGCCTACCGTAAGCGACGATAATCTGAATGAGCCGGTAGCCTCGGCGCACCCGGTGGCTAAAACCAAAGGAGAGGCTCTATTGTGGTGCAGCCACCACCAGAGCTGGCACAATGGGCAGATTGCATTAACCAAACGAGCCTTATTTGGCAAAAGCTTTTAGCAACCCCGGCATTGTATTTTTAGTATACTAGCCTACGTATTGAATTTTTTAAGCTACAGGAAAATGAATAATTACAAGTTAATATGGGTATGGGTGGCCGTGCTTATGGTTGCCGGGGCCAATGCCGGGGCCGCAGTTGCAAATAATACATCCGCCGAACATGTACTTACTGAGGGTGAACGTATTGTTCGAATGCCGGAAACGGTGCAGGGCGATCGGGTTTTAGCGATGCTTGAAGCCATTAATAGCAACGAGAAACAGCAATTAGAACAGTTTTTTAGCCAGCATTGCTGTACCAGTGCCGACTTAAGAAAAGGCATTAGTGCTGCTAAATTAAATACGCTCAGAGGTATGCTAAAAGGGGCTAGTGTGGTATCAATTGAAACCTCGGACGATCGCTACCGACTTGAACTAAGAAGCCCTCAGACTGAAGATATTTACTTGGTTACAGTAGGTTTTAGTAGTACCGAAGAGCTAAAAATAGCCGACCTTATGGTTGAATAACCAGTTTGTATATTTTGTATATATAAATAGAACCCGGTTAAGTCCGGGGTTTTTTTAGTACAATACTCCAAAGCATATGCCTTCAAATACAATTAAGGTGAGAAATCGATTTACGGTGCTGATTAAGTTTATGAAAAGCTACATAGCCCTAGTTATTTTTCTGTTTTCCCTCACGGCCTGTAATAGCCAGCCTGAGGCAGAAGATAAAATAGAAGAAACGGAAGCTAAAGCCGAACGCTTAACCGAAGAACTGGAAGAGTCGGGGGAAACGCTTAGTCAAGCTACCCAGAGAACCCAGAATGAGGTAGATAGCCTGCTGCAAGAAATAGAAAAGTAATTCGGTACAAAAATTGATATTCTATGTACTTGATGGATAAACTTTCAACCGTATTATTCTTTTTGCTGCTAACCAGTAGCTACGCCCAAGCTCAACAACCTCAGGAAAAGCCCCAGCGAGGAACGGGAAAATTTATACCTGAGGAACGCATACCTAAAGATCCCTGGCCGGAAGGAGAACGCCTGAACGAAGAGGAGGGGAAAAAGGCTGAGGAGCAAAAAGAGAAAGCTAAGCCGGGTAAAGATCAGGAAGCTAAGAGTAAGCATAATCAAGGCCAAGAAAAAGACAGGGACTACGAACAAAATAAAGAAGCTCAGGATTTTGGCAGGCAGCGATCAAATGATCCGGCAGACGAGGCTGGTTCTATAGCTCAGCATGAAATTAAGATAGAACTAGAGCAGCTTAAGCTGGAAGTTAAGGAAGCAAATACGGCTATTGCAGAGATGCGCCAGCGTATAGAAGCAGCCAAAACCAAAGTAGAAAACCGGCGCCAAAGCGGCCAAATTACCGAGCAGGTTGCCCGCCAGTACGATGAGCGTATCAGGCTGGCCCAGCAAAAATTGCAGCAACTGGAAGATCAGGTAGTGCAAGAAAAAGAGCGCGCCGAGTTAAGCCGAAAAAAGCTGGAATCGTTAACCAAAGAAGAGAAAGATAAAAATTAGAAAAGAAATAAAATAGCTAAACCAGCAGACCTAATTAGTTAGGTCTTTTTTTTGGCTCCAAAAAATCTTGGGTATAGGCCTGTAATTGAGGGTAAAATTGGGTAAACGTAATTTCTAAGGCCGCGTAGTGTCTCTGTAAAGCCTCGCCGCCCCGGGCAAGAATTGTTGCTTGGCCACCAATTCGCCGAGCCATATTCTGGCAGGTTATACTGATACCTTCCAAGGTTTGGTACTTATCAAACCAGTCACCTTTGCTCATGGCTTGAGCCACATATTTTGCCGGCTGGTTTAGGTACTCGGGGTGGTTCAATAGGGTTTGGTAAACGTTATGACTAAACAATTGTAGGTTCTCGTTGGAGTACGCTGAGAATGCTCGAGCCAGAAAATGATCGTAGTAAATATCTACCAAAACCCGGCTATAGTGCCTGAATTCTGCAAATAAAACTGAACGAGCCTGGCGTACAATTGGGTGGGTATCGGTGTAAGAATCTATAGCCCGGTGCAGGTATATTCCGGTAATTACTTCATTTGATAGGCCGGGCATATCTTTATTTCTATAGAAATCGCCCAGCGTATTGCCGCACAGCAACCCAGAACTGGTTTTGGGCGAAAGATGGGCGTGAGCTAAAAAATTCACAGGTAGGTAAATAAATTGAGTACTAACCAAGCGCAAATGCTATAACCCTTTTGCCTAACTTAGGTTCCTAATTTCTTCTTTTCGTAGGGGAGTGGGCTAGACTAATATGGTCAGTACCAGGCGGGATAGTCGCTAAGTCGCGCTATTCGCTAAGTATTCTAATCAATGTAGGAAATAGGTTCAAATTCATAAGTTTAACCTCTGGCTAAACACCATTTTTGTTCAGGTGTATAAACAAACTTAGGAAAATGAAACAGGGAGTCGCAGCGACAGGAGAAGAAGTTCATAATAAATCGGTATTAGCCAAACTATTACAAGTTGGAATTAGCAAGGATACGCCTGAGAACCTTAGGACTAAAATTGGCCTGGCTAATAAACTATTCCCTATAATATTTGCCTCAGCGCTATTATACGGTGCATACATTGCTGTAAAGATGCCGGTACTTAGCTTCTTGCCCTACCTAGAAGTTACTGTACTGCTTATAGCCTTTGGCCTAAACTACCTGGGTTTTCACCAAATATACCGTACTGTTTTATGCTTGGCACCGGCCCTAACCGTAGCTATATATCAAATTGGTATTGTACCTGAAGGTGGAACATTTATGCCATCATCGGCCGTAATGACCCTAGCTTGCGGGGTGCTACCCTTTGTAACATTTGATTTAAAAGAAAGGTTGCCACTGGCATTTAGTGTAATCTGCTGCTATATATTTCTTATTTCCCCCCGGGCCTTAAGCGGTTGGCTGGAAACCGGCCTGGACGATACGGCCGTACGGCATAGTTCAATGCAGGAGTTTTCCATAACTATCTCGTACGCAATTTTATGCTGGGCTGTGTATTCACTTAATAAAACCAATAGGCGAGCCATTGAGCAAACCAATAGCTTAATGGAAGAAGGCAAGCGAAGAAATGAAGAAATTGAAGCCCAAAAGCAAGAAATGCAGAGGCATTTAGCTAGTCTGGAAGAGGCACGTCTGGAGGAAGAAAAAAGGAATTGGGCTGCCCAAGGCTATTCAGAATTTGGGGTAATTCTGCGCCAGACCGAAGATTTAAGCGAACTGTACGACCGGCTAATTTCTAAGCTAGTAAAATATATTGGAGCTAACCAGGGTGGTATGTACGTGGCCGAGGGCAAAGGAAAAGAAATTAAACTAGAGCTAAAATCGTGCTTTGCCTACGAGCGCAAAAAGTTTGTAGATAAGGTAATTGAACCGGGACAGGGTTTAGTTGGGCAATGCTTTCTAGAGAAACAAAGCACCTACCTGACCCGGGTGCCTAACGGTTACACCCATATAACCTCCGGCTTAGGCGATGCCACGCCCGGGGCGCTGGTACTTATCCCGTTAAAGCATAATGGTGTGGTTGAAGGGGTAGTTGAAATAGCTTCGTTTAAACCGCTGGAAGAATATATAATTGCTTTCCTGGAAAAGCTGGGCGAAGATATTGCGGCCTCCTTAAATATTGTAAAAATGAATGCCCTGACCCGCAGCCTGCTGGCCGACGCGCAGCAACAAGCCGAAGAAATGCGGGCTCAGGAAGAAGAAATGCGGCAGAACATGGAAGAACTAGCCGCTACCCAAGAAGAAATGGAACGTAAGGAACAGGAATACATTCGGCAGATAGAAAGCTTGAAGAAAGAAATGGACCATACCTCAGTTTCAAATTAATAGTATAACCACAGAAGAAGCAGGAAAGAAGGAAATGATACGTTGGTATAAATCTTTAACTATAACCCAACTGATATGGTATTCAGTTGCGTGCTTGGGTGCCCTGGTGGCCGCTAATTTTTACTATGTACACCACAATACAGTAGAACAAGAAAGCTTTTACAGAATAAGTGACTTGGCTGGTAAAACCCGTATGCTTTCGCAAATGGTAGCCAAGGAGGCACGCCAAACCCAAATTGGTAATTTAGCCGCCCGGCCGCGCATGCAGGAGGCAATAAACTTGCATGATTTTTACCTGGGTTTATTAATAAGCGGCGGTCAGGATGTTGAAAGCGGCAGCGAGCCTATACCGGCAGCTGCGCCTACTGCCCACTATAAAGCTGGCTACCGAACACTGGGACAAGTACCAAGAGCACAGTACGGCGGTATATGAAGCTCTGGCCGACCCGACCAACGATATCCAGCCAATGCTCGCCGAGCTAGATAATTTAGCCGATCAGCAGTTAAAGCTAAATAAAGCCATAGTAGACGAATATACCCATCAGTTTGCTGCCCAATATAAAAGCTATAAAATAGGCTTTTTTGTATTCCAAGGCATTATTACACTGGTATTTGGGTTAATAATTGTTGGCTTGCATCGCCAGGTACTACAAGCCCTTAAGTGCGTGGTTGAAACCAGCGAAGCTCTAGCTAACGGAGCCTTAAATAAAAAAATGGAAGTTAACGGCCGCCCAGAGGTAAAACGGGTAGCCAATGCATTTAATAAGGTTATTCAGCGTTCGTTTGCCGCTACCGATTTTGCGGTGGCCATTGGCAAAGCCGATTTTACCGCCCATTTAGAAACCGATGGTTCGGACCGGCTATCGGAAGCCTTGCTGGGCATGCGCGATAAACTTAAAGAAGCTACCGATAACACCCAGCAGCAGCACTGGGCGGTAGAAGGCTTAGGCAAATTTGAGGTGCTTATGCGTCAGCAATACGCTAGTGTTGAGCAAATGGGCGATAAACTTCTGAGCGAACTGGTACGCTATATTGGCGCTAACCAAGCCGCATTATTTGTTCTGAAAAACGGTGAATCTGCCGAAAACCGGTATTTGGAAATGACTTCCTGCTATGCCTTAGACCGTAAAAAGCACTTGCACAAACAAGTAAAATCTGGTGAAGGTCTGGTGGGGCAATGCTTGCAGGAGCAGGAAACCTTTTACTTTAATGATATTCCGGAGAGCTACGTGCAGATTAAAAGCGGCTTAGGTGGAGCCCAGCCCCGAACGCTTCTAGTAACCCCGCTTATATATAATGAAGAAGTACACGGCGTGCTGGAGATTGCCGGCTTTAACGAGATTCCGGAACACGTGCGGGAGTTTATTTCCAAACTAACCGAAAATATTGCCGCTACCTTAGGCCGCCAACTGTACGCTACTAAAATTGAAGAGCTGCTTTCTCAAGCCAAAATGAATACCGAGCAAATGCAATCGCAGGAAGAAGAAATGCGCCAGCATATGGAAGAAATGATGGCTACTCAGGAAGAAATGGAGCGTAAAGAAAGAGAGTATCAGGAGATGATTAAGGCCCTTGAAGCCGAAATGCTGAAGCACAATATTAGCAGCCCAATGCCTGAAATGATGAATAACTAACTATACCCTTATCTATTGCAAAGCCAGACAATTTAGCAAGTTGATCTGGCTTTTTACTTTAATTTTGTAGTAAATCTTATTGTTTATCATGGTCAAATTGTTTCGTTTAGCCTTGCCAATTGTAGGTTTAGTGTGCTTAAGTGTATCGGTAATTGCCCAAGAAGCCCCCACGTTTAGCACCGACCGGCCCGACCAGACTGAATCGGCCAGTGTAGTGCCGCAGGGTAGTATTCAACTAGAGTTTGGAGCAGTAAAGCAATGGAACTCGGAGCTTGGAGCCACCAGATTTGATGAATTTTTTACCGGCGGGTTAGTCCGTATAGGTCTACTTGAAGATATTGTAGAGGTAAGGCTTCAGCAGTACTATGGATTTGAGAAAGAAATTACGAATACAAATCGATACCAATCGAATAATCTTTCGGACCCTTTGCTTAATCCAGATGATCTTTTTATTGAAAAGTCTAATGGCTGGTCGGCCTTAAATGCTGGGGCAAAGTTTAAAGTTTTATCTGGAGATGGGTGGAAGCCGCAGATAGCTTTACTATACGATATAAACCTTTTGGAAGGCAGCTCAAAATTAAATCAAACCCAATTCCTGCATAATGTAAGGCTCTTAGTTGCCCATCAGTTTAAGGAGTGGAATATTGGTTATAACGTGGGCCGAAACTTTGGCGAAGATTTATTTGATAAAAACTACAGTTATACCCTTTCGCTGAGCCATTCTGTAACCCATGAGCTTGGCGTATTTTTAGAAGGATACGGCGATGTTCCTTTTCAGGACATCCACCCATTGTTGAAAGAACAAGCTATTGATGCTGGATTCACCTATTTGGTATCGCCTCGTTTTCAATTAGATTTGTACGGCGGCCGCGGTTTAACCGATAGAAGCTTCAAATGGATGTTAGGCGGCGGCTTTAGCGTACGTTTTCTTAAATAATACTTTTTTGTTTAAATCTCCGGAAGAAGAACTGCAGCATACCCTGAGCCTGCTCAAGCAGGAACGCCAGGCCGAATTTTACTACTACCGCAATAAGGTACTAAATACCCCACTGGAGCAGCGCCGTAAAGAAGGCTTATGCTGGTATCCGCTGGAATTGCAGGGTGCCCGCCTAAGTACCGGCGAACACTATATAGTCGATATAGAACGAACTGCCAATCAGGGGCAGCCCCACGTATTTGCGGCGGGTAAAGCCATCAGCTTATTTTCTAATAGCGGCAACGCTACCGATTTGGCCGAGAACCGTACCAATGCGGTAGTTAACTGGGTTAAGGGCAACCGAATGCGTATTACCCTTAACAGCAAAGACCTGCCCGATTGGCTAAATGAGGGTAAGCTGGGTATAGATTTGGTATTTGATGAAGCCAGTTACCGGGCTATGGAGGCCGGCTTGCAGCGGGTGCTAGAACTACAAAATGAAGGAAAGCAACTACGCGATACCCTGCTAGGCTACCGACAACCTGAGTCAAACAATGGCGACACAATAAGTGGCTACGAAACTCTGAACGAGCCTCAGAAAAAAGCCTTGGAATACGCCGTGGCTACTAGGGATGTTGCTATAATTCACGGCCCGCCCGGAACCGGCAAAACCACCACCCTGGTGCAGGTTATTAGTGAAGTTTTACAGCGGGAACAGCAGGTGTTGGTTTGCGCGCCCAGCAATGCCGCCGTTGATTTATTAGCCGATAAGCTTAGCTCGCAAGGGCACAGCGTTCTGCGTATTGGCCACCCCGCCCGGGTAAACGAGGATAGCCTGCCCTATACGGTAGATGCTCGAATGGCCGCTCACGCCAGCTATAAAGAATTGAAAAAACTACGCCGCAAAAGCGAGGAATACCGAAGCCTGGCCATGAAGTATAAGCGCCGGTTTGGGGCATCGGAACGGCAACAGCGCAAGCGTTTACTACACGAAGCCGGCAGCACCCGCGCCCAGGCCGAACAACTGGAATACTACATTCTCTATGATGTAATGGAGAAAACCCAAGTGTTTTGCGCTACGCCCGTGGGTGCTTATTCACACCAGCTACTTCAGGAAATTAAATTTAATACGATATTCCTGGATGAAGCCGGACAAGCGCTGGAACCGGCTGCCTGGCTACCTATACTTATGGGCAAACGGGTAATTATGGCCGGCGACCACCAGCAACTTCCGCCCACTATAAAGAGTGAAGAGGCCGCCCGCAATGGCTTAGCCGAAACCTTATTCGAAAAAGCCATAACCCGTACCGGCGCTACTACGGCCCACATGCTTAAAGTTCAGTACCGAATGAACGAGCAGATAATGGGCTTTAGCAGCCAGGAGTTTTACAATAACGGCCTAATTGCCGATGCTGGGGTAAAGCACCACGTACTCTTGCCGAACGAGCCACCGCTATTGTTTATCGATACGGTAGGGGCGGGCTACGACGAAAAGGTTGACCCGGAAAGCGGCAGCAAGGCTAACCCGGAGGAGGCGGCAGCTCTACTTAGGCAGTTGCAAAAGCTGGGTGAAAAATTACTGGCTGAAGGGGTAGAAGCTAATTGCGGCGTAATTGCTCCGTACCGCGCGCAGGTAAAAGAACTGGCTGAGCAGGCTAATGCCAATACTGAGCTGGTAGCTCTATTTTCCCGATTGGATATTGATACTGTGGACGCCTTCCAGGGGCAGGAGCGCGATATAATTTATATAACCCTAACCCGCAGTAATGCCAGCGGCGAAATTGGTTTTTTAGCCGATGAACGGCGCATGAACGTGGCCTTAACCCGCGCGCGCAAAAAGCTGGTAGTCTTTGGCGATAGCGCTACCTTTGGCCAACATCCGTTCTACAGCCGCTTTCTGGATTATGTACACGCCCACGATGCCTACCGTAGTATTTATGAATTTCTTCAGTAAACCTGCGAGCTCATGAGTGCTGATTTACAAGGCCGGGCCCTATGGGATTTCTATACGCGCGGTAAAGATATGCTGAAGATGCATACCAGTTATGCCCCCAAGCACAACATGCCTTTGGCAGCTTTCTTTACCGACCCGGAAGATAAAGATGTAGAAAAAGCTGCGCTGGAAAACTGCCGGGGGCATATTCTAGACATTGGCGCCGGGGCGGGTAGGTTCTCGCTGGCTTTGCAAAAGCGGGGCCATATAGTTTCAGCACTGGAAATTTCGCCCCTGTGCTGCCAGGTTATGCGCAAGCGGGGTGTGCAAACTGTGTTTCAGGAAAGTTTCTGGGATCACCAGGGTTATTACGATACCTTATTGCTAATGATGAACGGCATAGGGCTGGCCGGCACGTTAAGCGGAGTTCAGCTTTTCTTGGCCAAACTTAAAAGCCTGCTAAAGCCGGGCGGACAAGTTTTATTAGATAGTTCTGATTTAAACTACCTCTACGATAGCGATTTTCCTAAGCCGACCGATAAGTACTTTGGCGAAGTAGAGTACTGCTATGAGTACCGGGGTACCCGGGCCAAACCCTTCAACTGGCTGTTTCTAGATTGGGAAGCACTACAAAAAGAAGCAAAGAAGGCAGGCTTGGCAGCTCGCCTCCTTAAGGGTCCGATAGAAAATCTTTTTTTGGTACAACTTGAGGTTAGCTCCTAATTTTCAAATTTGTTATGGGCAATTTTTCGGCCCATATCGTATTCTATTTCTTCTACTAACTTCTCGCCGCGCCAGGTTTTAAACGTGCCGTGCCTAAGTTGGCGGTTTTCATCCACAATTTCCAAATAGCTTTCCGAATATGAGGTATCGTGCGTGCCGCCGGTTACTGCGGTAAGCAAGCAGTATTTATCGTTCATGAAGGTTGGTTGGTAAGAGGTTTCCAGAATTAGCACCCCTTGGGAGTTATACGTACGTTCGGTAAGTTGCACTCCGCACTCATCATAAATATTTACCCGGCTTAAAACCCCGTCGTTGCTCATGCGCTGGGTGCCCATATAGTAAAATGAAAGCTCATCGTTTTGCTTCACCATTGCCACTTTACCTTGGTGACGTACCATTTTAAAGAATTTTTTTATTTCTACATCGTACAAAGTTACCAGGGTATCGCCGTTAGCAATAGAGTCTAGCTGTATGCCGGCGGCGGTTAGTACTTGGGTAATCTCCGAGCTGTTGCTAATTTTGTTGCGGGCCGATAAGCACTGTGCGTTACTAAAAAGCGGAAATAACAGCAGGCAAGCTAAGTTTAGCAGGAATATATTCTTCTTCATTCTTCTGATAGTTTCTTTATTCAGGTATTAACTTATTATAAAGTTACAAACCATAAATGAAATAGTTATATCAGAAGAGATTTCGAATGGGTAAAGTTGATTTTAAGATGTATGGTCTTAAAGTATAGCGTAGAAAACCGGCTAGCTTAATGTAGAACTTGAAGGAATATGGCGTAGAAAAGCCATTTATTGTAGGTTATCTAATGGGCTCCTTCTTTCTCTCGCCATCTGTAGCTTAAGTAGCTTAGCAAATCACCAAAGCTGTGTACCGCCGGCATAATTTCCTGGTCTACCGGCTTATTGGTCAATTTAAGTAATAAATACCCGTAAATACCATTTAATGCTGCCTGCACCGGGTTTTTAACCTGCCCGCCGCTGGCTTCCATATTTTTACGAATATGCATAGCACTTTTGCTAAAAAGTTGGCGGTACTGCTGATCGGCTTTAAGCAGGTTTTCGTGCAAGTGTACTAGCTGATCAACTATTTTATGCGTTTCTTTTAAGTGGCCACTTTCCTTTATGCCTTCTTCCTCCATTTTAGCAGCAATGCCCTTGTACCAAGCAAAGGCTTCCTCGCGGTCGGCTTCGGGTATGTTGGCTATAACTTTCTTTTTAAAATCTGGCATATCAAACTTATATGCCCGAAGTAAATCCTCAGTTTGGTAGAGGTATATTAAATATTCGGAAATATTTTCTTTCCGCTTTTTATCGGCCAAAAGCATAAATATAAAGCTAACGGTATAGCCAAATATCCGCATTTCGGCCAAGTAAACCAAAACTATCACCCTAAGGCCAATACCCTCAATATGAAAAGTATCGTATAGTTTACTACTTTTGCAGTCTGATACGCAGTATGAAGAACATTCGGAATTTTTGCATAATAGCCCATATTGACCACGGTAAAAGCACCCTGGCCGATAGGCTTCTGGAATATACCCAAACCGTAGCCCAGCGCGATATGAAAGCGCAGTTGCTGGATAATATGGATTTGGAACGCGAGCGGGGAATTACCATTAAGAGTCACGCTATCCAGATGAACTATATAAAGGATGGTGAGGAGTACGTTTTTAACCTGATTGATACGCCCGGCCACGTAGACTTTAGTTACGAGGTTTCGCGCTCAATTGCCGCCTGCGAGGGGGCCCTGCTTATTGTAGATTCTAGCCAGGGGGTGGAAGCCCAGACTATATCGAACCTGTATATGGCCTTGGGACATGATTTAGAAATAATTCCGGTACTGAATAAAATTGACTTGCCCGGCGCGCAGCCCGAAGAAATGGGCGATCAGGTTATTGAATTACTAGGCTGTGAGCGGGAAGATATTATTCTGGCCAGTGGTAAAGCCGGTATCGGTATTAAGGAAATTTTGGATGCTATTGTAGAACGCGTGCCCCCACCGAAGGGCGATCCGGAAGCCCCGCTACAGGCCATGATTTTCGATAGCCAGTTTAATAGCTACCGGGGAGTAGAGGTTATTTTCCGGGTTAAAAACGGTAAAATACGCCAGGGTGAAAAAGTGAAGTTTATGGCCACCGGCCGCGAATACGAAGCCGACGAAATTGGTACCCTCAAGATGGACCAGGTTCCGAAAAAAGAAATTAAAGCCGGTGATGTAGGCTACCTTATTTCCGGAATTAAAGTGGCCAAGGAAGTAAAAGTTGGTGATACCATTACCTCAGTTGAACGCCCTTCTACCCAAGCTATAAAAGGTTTTGAAGAAGTAAAGCCCATGGTGTTTGCCGGTATATACCCGGTAGATACGCAGGACTACGAAGAGCTTCGGTTTAGTATGGAGAAACTTCAGCTAAACGATGCCTCGCTGGTTTGGGAGCCGGAAACTTCGGCGGCATTGGGCTTTGGCTTCCGCTGCGGCTTCCTGGGTATGTTGCACATGGAGATTGTGCAGGAACGCCTGGAGCGCGAGTTTGATATGACCGTAATTACTACGGTGCCCAGCGTTCAGTTTCATGCTTTTACCAAGAAGGAAGGCAAGGTAATTGTAAACGCGCCCAGCGAACTGCCCGATCCTTCTAATATTGAGCATATAGAGGAACCCTTTATTCGTGCCCAAATTATTAGTAAAAGCGAGTACGTAGGCCCAATTATCAACCTGTGTATGGACAAGCGCGGTCTGCTTAAAAATCAGGTTTACCTAACCAGCGATAGGGTAGAGCTTACCTTTGAAATGCCGCTCAGCGAAATGGTTTTTGACTTCTTCGATAAGCTTAAAACCATCAGCCGGGGCTATGCATCATTAGATTATGAGCTACTGGGCTTCCGCGAAAGCAAAATGGTTAAGCTGGATATAATGCTTAATAGTGAAAAAGTGGATGCCCTTAGCGCCATAGTACACCGTGACAAAGCCTACGAGTGGGGCAAGCGCCTGTGCGAAAAGTTAAAAGAGTTGCTACCGCGCCAACAGTTTGAAATTGCCATTCAGGCCGCAATAGGTACCAAGGTAATTGCCCGGGAAACTATAAAGGCCCTGCGTAAAAACGTAATTGCCAAGTGCTACGGCGGCGATATTAGCCGGAAGCGTAAACTACTGGAAAAGCAGAAAAAGGGTAAGAAACGGATGCGCCAAGTAGGTAACGTAGAGATTCCCCAGGAAGCCTTTATGGCAGTGTTGAAGCTTGATTAATATATGAGTGGCTCGTGCTTGGTGCCTAGTGCCTAGTTTCATTCGTAATTTGTAATTTATTAATTCGTAATTAAATAATGGCCAAAATACTTGATGGCAAAGCGTTAAGCCTCACAATTCAGGACGAAATTGCCCGGGAGGTGGAGTATATGAAAAAGGAAGGTAAGCGGGCACCTCACTTGGCGGCCATTTTGGTAGGTAGCGATGGAGCCAGCGAAACCTACGTGAACCATAAAGTTAAGGCTTGCGAGCGGGTAGGATTCACCAGTACCCTCAAGCGGTTTTCTGATACCATATCGGAAACTGAATTGCTGAAGTATATTGATAAGCTGAACAAGGATAAAACCGTGGACGGCTTTATTGTGCAATTGCCGCTACCTAAGCACATTAGAAACCACAAGGTTATTGAGGCTATTAGCCCGGCCAAGGATGTTGATGGATTTCACCCGGTGAACTTTGGGCGTATGGCCGCCAATATGCCCTCGTACAAGCCCGCCACCCCCGATGGGATTGTTGAAATGATTCGGAGGCACAATATTGTAACCCGCGGGCAGCACGTGGTGGTGGTAGGCCGCAGCCAAATTGTAGGTACGCCGGTAAGCTTATTGCTAAGCCGCGGCAGCGACCCCGGCGACGCTACCGTAACCCTGTGCCACCGCTTCACTAAAGATTTACCGGAAATTACCCGCCAGGCCGATATTTTGATTGTAGCCGTAGGTATACCCGGCATGATTAAGGCCGACATGGTAAAGGAGGGCGCCGCCGTAATTGACGTTGGCATAACCCGGGTTCCGGACGAGAACAAAAAAAGTGGCTATAGCTTGAAGGGTGACGTAGAATACGAAGAAGTTGCGGCCAAAGCCAGCTATATAACCCCGGTACCCGGCGGCGTAGGCCCCATGACTATTGCTTCGCTACTGAAAAATACACTGTTGGCGGCTAAGGGTGCGGTATACGTTGATTAGTTAGAAGTTAGCGGCCGCCGCGCGGAAGTTAGAAGGTGGAGCCAAGAGTCAGGAATCAAGAATCAAGATATAACGTATATATTATATGTGTATTTCTGTTTTTAGTATGACTTACTAATTCAGTAAATCACCAACTCGCTAATTTGCAATTATGCACCCAGCACCAGGCACCAAGCACCCAGCACTAGGCACCAAGCTCCCCGTAATGGAGGCGTTTTATACGCTTCAGGGGGAAGGGGTGTACGCCGGGCATGCAGCGTATTTTATACGGCTGGGCGGTTGCGATGTAGGCTGTGTATGGTGCGATGTAAAGGAAAGCTGGCCAATGGAGGCCCATCCGTTGGTTTCTATTGAGGATATAGTTGCCGAAGCTAGCCGGTATCCCGGACGTATTGCTGTAATTACCGGTGGTGAGCCCCTTATGCACAATCTGGATGAATTAACCTCGGAATTGAAGAAGGCCGGGTTTAGAACCCATATTGAAACCAGTGGCACCCACCCCCTAAGCGGAAGTTGGGATTGGATATGCTTTTCACCTAAAAAATTTAAAGAACCCCTAGCCGAAATATTTGAGGTTGCCCATGAGTACAAAGCTGTAATTTTTCATAAAAGTGACTTTGCCTGGGCGGCTGAATTAGCCGAAAAACTCAACCCAAACTGCCGGCTAATGCTTCAACCTGAGTGGAGCAAACGTCATAAAATGACCCCGCTACTAGTGGACTGGGTAAAAGAAAACCCTCGCTGGCACGTTAGCCTACAAACCCATAAGTACCTGGATATACCGTAAATTTGGTTGTTGGTTGTTGGTTGTTGGTGTTTAGTGCCTAGTGGCTGGTGCTTAGTTTTTAGGAGGCCGGCGGTATATGTAATCTGCTTTTCGCAATAGCAAAGGATTAGGCTGCGAAGTTATCATAAGGGGAATATTCTTAAAGAAATTTCCCAATTCGCTACCCTATCTAAATTAAGACTCGTTATCCTCTACCAGCTACCAGCTACCAGCTACCAGCTACCAGCTACCAGCTACCAAGCACCCGGACCTGTTTAGCACACAAACCATCAAAATTTTGTATATTTAAGCTATGGCTAAACGCTGCTTACTACTAGTATTACTTCTATTTTGTGGGTTTTTTAACCTGGAAGCCCAACGATCACGAAATCCATACACTACGAAAAACAAAAAGGCTATTGCGGCTTATCAGCAATCCGAGAACTATATGGTGCGGCGGCAGTACCGCGAGGTGGTTCGCCTAATGGAGGAAGCCCTGAAAAGAGACGATGAATTCGTTGAAGCCCGCTTACGCCTGGCTACTGCCTATAAGCTTACCGGCCAAAACGATTTGGCCCTGGAAGAATTAATAAAAACTGCGGCTACCAAGGGCGCCCCCTCCGAGGTGCAGTTTACATTAGGCGAAGGCTACTGGCAAGCGGGCAAGTACAATGAAGCTGAGCAGGCTATGAAGGCCTATTTAGCCAGTTCGCCCCGATCGCGCTCTATGCAGGATGCGGCTAACCATATACTGCAGAGCGTACAGTTTGCCAAAAGCCAGCTTAACAACCCCGCTGATATTAATACGGAGGCGCTGCCTAGCCCAATTAATCAATTTCCGCTCCAGTACTTTCCGGTACTTACTGCCGATAACAATACTATTTTATACACCCGCCGCAGAGGTAACAGCCCGGCCGATGATGAAGACTTGGTTATAAGTACCTGGGATGGGCAGGAGTGGAGTGAGCCGGTCTCTCTATCCGATTCTATAAACAGTCAGTATAACGAAGGTACCAGCACAGTTTCGGCCGACGGGCGCACTATTATATTTACCGCCTGCCAGGGGCGACGCACCTACGGCAGTTGCGATTTATATATAAGCTACAAAACAGGTAGCGACTGGAGCCGCCCGCGTAACTTGGGGGGAACTATAAACAGCCGCTATTGGGAAAGCCAGCCTAGCCTAAGCGCCGATGGCCGTACGCTTTATTTCGTATCGGACCGGCCGGGCGGCAGGGGCAGCACCGATATATATGTTTCGTATAAAAATGGGGAGGGAAACTGGACTGATCCGGTGAACTTAGGCCCTACGATTAACACCGCCGGCGACGAGGTTTCGCCTTTTATTCATGCTAACGGAAAAAGCCTGTACTTTGCCAGCAACGGTTTGGTGGGCATGGGCGGACAGGATATATTCCTGAGTGAATTGGAAGCCGGAAAATGGTCTACTCCTAAAAACCTGGGCTACCCCATTAATACCTTTGGCGATCAGGTAAGTTTATACGTAAGCGCCGACGGCAACCAGGGGTATTATAGCGTTGAGGAAATGACTAACGGCCGCTTGGCCACCAGTGTGCTACATAGCCTTAATTTGCCCCCTTACGCCCGAGTTACCGCACCAACTACTTACGTAAAAGGCAAGGTGCTGAATGCTAAAACTAAAGAGCCTCTTTTTGCCGAAGTTAATCTTTATAATTTAGCCACTGATAGTTTAGTTGGTAGTGTAAAGTCCGATAAGATTATAGGAACCTACCTAGTGGTTTTGCCTGCCGGGAGCGAATACGGTTTATACGTGAAGCAGCCCGGCTACCTATACAAGAGCCTAAGTTTTACAGTAGATTCCAGTCGTAACACCCCTACTGAAATAGATATATTGCTAGATCCAATTGAAAAGGGAGCATCTACCGAGCTTAGCAATGTGTTTTTTGATACTGACAAATATGAGTTGAAGCCCGCCAGCAAAACTGAGCTACAGCAGGTAGTTACCCTACTACAAGAAAACCCTACCATTACAATTGAAGTAAGCGGCCATACGGATAACGTAGGTGCAAAAGAATATAACCAGGAGCTCTCGGAGAACAGGGCTAAATCGGTAAAGGCTTTTTTAGAAAGACAAGGAATAAATCCGAGTCGAATTAAAGCAGTTGGCTACGGAATGGCCAAGCCTAGAGCAAGTAATGAAACCGAGAAAGGGCGAAAAATCAATAGAAGAATTGAAATTTTGATAATTTGAATAAGCTTCTAGCTTAAAACTTACATTATTTCAAACTAGATCGGACCAAATAGAATTTTGGTTTCGTATTAAAAGCTAAATATTATTTTGAATTGTCTTAGTATTGATAAAAATATAAGAATAAAGCAGAGTGTTTTATTACTTTTTAGTTAAGTTTAATGCTGGAAACAACAATTGTTTTACATTTATTTATTTAACAAACACTTATGAAGAGGATTTTACTGTTGAGCACAGTATTGCTCTGGGCATTTGGTAGTGCCTGGGCGCAACAAACTGTGACCGGTACAGTTACCTCCGGCACTGATCAAACCACATTGCCGGGTGTAGCAGTTCAGATTAAAGGCACCAGTAAGGGTGTTACAACTAATATTGATGGGCAGTATACAATTGAAGTACCATCAAGCGAGTCAGTATTAGTTTATTCTTTCTATGGTTTTGTTGACCAAGAACAAACTGTAGGAAATCGTACTACTATTAACGTAGTGCTTAATGAAAACGTGGAACAGCTAAAAGAAGTTGTTGTAACTGCTTTTGGATTGGAAAAAGAAGAGAAAGCGCTATCATACGCAGTTCAAGCTGTTGATGGGGAAAAACTTAACGAAGCTCGCGAAGCCAATATAGTTAACTCCTTATCAGGTAGAATTGCAGGTGTTCAAGTTACCAATTCGAATGGTGCACCTGGTGCTTCTTCTCGCATAGTATTGCGTGGTGGTTCATCAATCACTGGCAATAACCAACCTTTGTTCGTTGTAGATGGAATTCCTATTGATAATGGTAATTATGGCAATGCAGGAGCATTCGGAGGTGCGGACTTTCCAAATGGTGCAGCAGATATCAACCCTAATGATGTAGCTTCTGTTACAGTACTTAAAGGTGCTAACGCAGCTGCATTATATGGGTCTCGTGCTTCAAATGGAGTTATACTGATTACTACAAAAAGTGGAAGAGGAACCAAGGGATTAGGTGTATCAGTTAATTCTCAGGTTACATTTGAAACTCCTCTTAGGTTACCAAGCTATCAGAATAGCTATGGCGGTGGATATGATAGTCAATATTTTGAGTATTTAGACGGTACCCGCGGAAGTGGAGGTGAAGATGAAAGCTGGGGACCTGCCTTAGATAAAGGGCTGGAGTTTATTCAGTGGAATTCTTTTGATGGGCAGCCTCTACCTTGGGTATCTCGCCCGGACAATGTTCGTAATTTTTTCGAAACCGGTAATACGATAAGCAATAACGTCGCTCTTACAGGTGGTAACGAAAATACCAATTTCCGTCTTTCACTTACTGATTTCCGTCAGAAGGGTATGGTTCCTAATACGGAGCTGGAGCGTAAAACAATATCTTTGAATGGGGGAACAAATCTATCAGATAAATTGCGTGCCGATGCTTCAATAAATTATGTACGTTCAGGTAGTGATAATATACCAGGTGGTGGTTATGATAATAACAACCCTATGCAACAGTTTACCTGGTTCCAGAGAAATGTTGATATTGAAGCTCTTAAAGATTTTGAAAATCTTCCACTAGCAGCAAATGGAACTGCAGCGGCAGGAACTCCTGCCAACTGGAACACTAACTACAATAACAACCCGTATTGGATATTATACAATAATACTCAAGGGTTTAATAAGGATAGAGTATATGGAAATATACGCTTAAACTATCAGTTTACAGATGCATTAAGCTTAATGGTTCGTACCGGAACTGATTTTTTTACTGATCTTCAGGAAATAAGAAGAGCTGTAGGTAGCAATGATTACCCTAACGGTACCTATATAGAAACAGATAGAACACGTATTGAGAACAATACAGATGCATTATTAACCTATAATAATAACTTTGGAGATTTTGGTCTAAATGTCACGGCTGGAGGCAACATTAGAACTGAAACGTATTCTAGAAATCAGCTTTCAGCTCCAGAGCTAGAGATACCCGGTGTTTATAACGTATCGAATAGCAAAGTTGCAGTAACAGCAGACAATTACGATGAACGCCGTGAAGTGCAGAGTTTATTAGGATCTGCCGAATTCTCTTTCCGCAACTATTTATTTCTTACTGCTACTGCAAGAAATGACTGGAGTAGCGCATTACCAAGCGATAACAGAAGTTACTTCTATCCTTCAGTTTCAGCAAGTGCAGTAATTTCTGATATGATTGATATTAATTCCGATGTTATTACATTAATTAAGTTACGTGGTGGTTGGGCAAAAGTAGGTGCTGATACCAATCCATATAGATTAAGAAACGTTTACGCGTTCTTCGACCCTTGGGGTGGTTCGTTAATAACGCCAACTACATCTAACACATTACTAAATCCTACTTTACGTTCTGAAACCACAACTTCTACTGAAATCGGAGCAGATCTTAGGTTCTTCAATGATCGTTTAGGGTTTGACGTGACCTATTATAATAAGTTATCTTATGATAATATTATCCCAGTTGAAATTTCAGCTACCACTGGTTATACTTCCTTTTTTGCAAATGTTGGGGAGTTAAGTAACAAAGGCTGGGAAGTTCAAATAAGTGGTGTACCTATTAAAACTTCTGATTTTAGCTGGAATGTTAATGTTAACTATTCTAGAAACGTAAGTGAAGTAAATACCTTAGGAGGAGATCTTAGCAATCTTGAGACTTTGGAATTAGGTGGACAGTGGAATGTGGATGTTATTGCAAAAGTTGGTGAACAATATCCTGTATTATATGGTCCTGATTTTCAACGTGACCCTAGCGGAAATATTATCCATAAAGATGGTAGACCAATTCGTGACCCAAACAATAAAGTTTTAGGTGTAGTGAACCCTGATTGGGTTGGTGGTATAAACAATGAATTTAACTATAAAGGAGTATCACTTGGAGTATTAGTTGATGGTAAAATGGGTGGCAGCATCTATTCTATGACCAATGCCTGGGGACGTTACGCAGGCGTATTGGAAGAAACTCTTCTTGGCCGTGAAAACGGAATTGTAGGTGATGGTGTAATGAATATAGGTTCTGAGGAGAGTCCTGTATATGTTGAAAATAACAAAGTAGTAACAGCCCAAGCTTATAACCATGCTGCCTTTGGAAATAGTGTTGGTGCTGGCTCTGTTTTTGATGCGAGCTTTGTTAAGCTTCGCCAAGTATCATTAGGCTACCAATTACCTAATTCTATTCTTGGAAGTCTACCACTAAGAGATGTACGCTTATCTCTAGTAGGTCGTAATTTAGCACTTCTTTACGTGGAAGCTCCCCACATCGATCCGGAAACTGCGTTCACCAATAGCAATGCTCAAGGTATTGAGCACGCTCAGTTGCCTTCAGCTAGAAGTTATGGTGTAAACGTGAGCCTAAAATTCTAAGATATATTACAATATGAAATTTAATAAAATTTGGTACGGTGCGGCTGTGGTTTTAGGAATAGCTTCCTGTACAGACAATTTTGACGACATTAACGAAAATCCTAATGGACCTGAAGCTGTACCTGGTGAAACTCTTTTACCAGCAATACAGGAACAAACAGCAGACGTTCTGTATGATTTGTTTTACAGCGGTGATATGGGTGCTGCTTGGGTACAGCACTGGGGTAAGGTTCAGTACAATAACGAGGAGCGTTACGAGCCTCGGGTTACATCTATACAAAACTTCTGGGATTTACTATATGTTCGTCCTGGCATTGAAACTCAGAATATGTACGAGCTTGCCCGAGCAGATGGTAACGAACAACTAATGGGTATTGCTTTAGTGTGGCAGTCCTACGTAGTATCATTACTTACTGATGCTTACGGCGATATACCCTACAGCGAGGCCTTTAATGCTGCTAGCGGAAATCTTACACCTGCTTACGATCAGCAAGAGGTTATTTATCCTGCTATAATTGATAGCTTGGAGAGCGCAATAATGTTATTAGAAGACCTAGAGGTAGGTGAAGAGGGAGGCATTGATGCTAGCAGAGATCTAGTATTCGGTGGTGAGATGAGCAAGTGGAGAAAATTTGCTAACTCGCTTCGCGTACGTCTAATTATGAGGGGTTCAGCTAAATTGGGAACTGAATATACAAGTCAGCTACAGGAAATTGTTAGTAGCGGCGTGCATTTCACTTCTAATGCAGATAACGCCCAATTACCATATAGGGATACAAACCCTAATGCTAATCCTATTTGGAACACTGTAGTATTTACCAACCGTATTGAGTGGCGAGTGAACCAAACGCTAATTCAGAAGCTGCAAGAGTTTGCCGATCCGCGTTTGCCTGTATACGCTCAAGAAAACGATAATGGTGAGTATAGAGGTGTAGCACCAGGTATAGCCGAGCCAACTATTAATGGTTTTGATTTCAAAAATACTTCTCAAATTGGCGAATACTTTTTGGAAGCCGATGCTCCAGCAGTATTTATGGATTATGCTGAACTCAACTTCTTGCTCGCCGAAGCAGTAGTTCAAGGCTATATTAGCGGTGATGCACAGTCTTATTACGAGGCTGGTATAGGTGCATCATTTGATACGTATGGTTTAGCTCCGGGTTCATACTTAACAAATGACGGTGTTGAATGGTCTGAGGATGATGCTATTGAACAAATATTCGTTCAAAAGTGGTTAGCTCTGTATGGCCAAGGATTTGAGGCTTGGACTGAGTGGAGAAGAAGTTTGAATTATAATCCTATGGGTTCTAATCCAACAGATCCCAGTGGCTATCCTGAGCTAAGTCCAGCGCAAGATCCGATTTTAATAAATACCATTCCAACCAGATACTATTATCCGGCAAAAGAACAGACCCTAAATACCGCTAACTGGAGAGAAGCTTCTAACGCTGTACCGGGTGGCGATGATTTAGATGGAAAAGTTTGGTGGATGCAGTAAAAATTTATAAGCAAGTATAAAGGAACCTAATTTCTTTATACTTGCTTTACTAAAGAGAATTTATAATATGAAAACAATAAAGTATAGACTGTTTTTAATAGTAGGCTTATTTGGCCTGGCTACTTTAAGCTGTGAGGAAAATCAGGATGTGATTACAGAAGATGCCCAAGAGGGGGCTTTTGTAAGTCTTACCAATTCTTCTGGTTCATTGGCAGGATCTCCTGTTGATTCAGATAACCCAAGTGAATCACAATTTACCTTTACCGATGTAGGTCTTACCTACAATGCTGCAGTTACTTCGCCTAATATAGATCAGGTTGATAGGCTTGTAGTGGTAAAGCAATTTAACGGCCAGGAAGTAGAGATCACGAGCGTTGATGCGAGGGAAGGCATAGAGGTTACATTTGAGTCTGTTGAAGATTTTCTTGACGGTTTCGCTGATATAACCGAAGAAGAATTGCGCTTGGGTGACAATATTACTTTTCGTACTTATATCCATATGAGAGATGGTAGAGTGCTTGAAGATTTAAGTACAACTTTGGGAGTTAGTGTTGCATGCGCAGCTGATCTTACCGGTACTTATTCAGTAACCAATTCTGTATGTAATAATGGACCTTATACAGTTACAGTTACTAGAAACGCTGATGGAAGTTATTTTTTAACTATGGCTGACGGCGGTTTTCTCTCAAAGTGTACTTCTAACTCTACACTACTAAATGGAGGAACAATTCAAGAACAGTGTGGTGAAATTCTGCCATCTAGTGATTTAGATTATGGAGCTGACAATAGCCAGTACGATATTGGTCATATAACAGGTGGTACTTGGGATGCTTCAACTGGTACTATTTCTCTGAATCATACCCAAGGCTTATTCACCGGTTCCCCTGGTGAATATACTTCGACTTACGTACGCCAATAGTTTTTATTTGACTCTAATTAAGTTTAAAATATGAAAAACTTGTATAGAAAATCTTTAGGCACCTTTGCCATATTGGGGGTGTTAGGATTAGCCTCTTGTGAGGATGATGAATATACTGATTACTCAGTAATTGAACCTACTAACCCGACAGTCACGTTAGAAATGTTAGATGGGGATATAGGTGACCTGGATGATTCAATGGATAGCACATTCAATTTGGTGCGTGCTACTTTAAGTGAGCCTCAAGTTGTTGATGTTGCTGTATATCTTAATCCAGTAAACACTGGTACAGCAGTAGCTGGAGTAGATTATAGCTTTCCTGATCGGATAATTATTCCTGCTGGTGAAACTTCCGCGACTGCTACCTTATCGGTACTAGAGAACTGTGATATAAGCGATGAAAAAAATATAGCCTTGGAACTAGGAAGTATCGGAACAGCTAATGCTACCTTAACACAACCTTTAAATTATAATAGGAGCATTCTAAATTATGAGAGTCCTGAAGTATCGGTAAGTATAAGTTGGGAACCTGACGCTCCAGTTTACAACGCTAATACTGGTGCTCTACTCAATAATGCTTCTTTGGTAGATGTTGATCTTCAAATTATTGATCCCAATGCTGCCACTGATGATGAGCGAATTGTTGCCTCAAGTGGAACTAGCGGTTTTGAGACAGCAACATTTGATCTTTCTGATCTAGCAAATGGAACATATTCTATAGTTGGTAAGCTTTTTATTCAAAAAGATGATAAAGGTAATATTACCTATGATGGTTTTAACTATAGTGCTGCAAGAAACAGAACATATCAATTCTCTGTTGAAGTGGACAGGTGCGGCGTTATGAATAAATCTTACGTTGTTACTTCACCTGAAAACAATGTTAACGGGGTGGGATACGTCAATGATGACGGAACATATAATATAGGAGATATTATCGTTAATAATGGTAATATTACTGTAGTAAATGATTTAGGTATCGAATTAAAGATAGGAAAGTCAAAGCTCACAAATTTGGGTAAGGTTCTGGTTAAATAATATGTTTTAAATTAGCTAGGCATCATGTCTAGCTAATTTTTTAAAAATATTTATATGAGATTTGTTATTAATTTATTATTGCTTGTATTTTTTCAACCATTATTGAGCGTTGCTCAGAATGGCAGCACTTTAGGCAATAACAAAGCAACTGGTATCGATATGAATCCTCAGCCAGGAGGCTTTGTAAGGCAAATGGATTTGCGTGAGGCAGTAGATCTTCCGGAGTATTATCATTTATATGATGATTACCGGCTGGGCAACCTTTATTTTGATCAAGATCGTGTAATAAAAAGCACCCCATTAAAGTTTGATATACTTAACGAGGAAGTTATTATTAAAACTGAAAAGGGCGAATACGTAGTTCCATTTCTAAGACTAGATTCTGCTCGTTTGTATAATGTAACAGGAGGTCAGGATTTATATTTAGTTAAAAAACAAGGAAAATATAATAGTGCTCCAGTAGTAGGCTTTTACCAACAGCAAAATGTGAAAGAGAATACTTTGATTACTAAATACTCTGTCAATCGGATAAAATCGTCATACAATCAGGCTTTAGATGCAGGTATTAGGGGTGATAAATTTAGGTTAGTAACTACTTATATAATTATAATTGACAATAATGAATATAGTTATGAAGGCAGTCGACGTAAGTTCTTAAAACAATTAACAGAAAGTGATAGAGAAAAAGTGAGAGCTATTATAAAGAGCAATAATTTGAATATTAACAATCAAAATGATTTGATGAAATTACTAACCAATTGGTAAGGTTATTTGTATCGATTTTCAAAAGCTCAATAAGAATTATTATTGAGCTTTTTTTATTATATTTGAAATACGAATAATTTAACTATATAGGATGAAGAAGATTGTACCTATTCTGTGTGGAGCAGGTTTAGTTATTTCAGGCATAGCTACTTACAACTTTATATCGCCGTTGAACGATGGCATTTATACAGAAGTAAATAGCGCCGGAAATGGAGAAACCTTTACGACTGAGGAACTATGGCAACAAGAGGTTGCTAAAAAGGTAGCTAAGCGTAATGCAGGTTACGCAAAAGCCGATAAGCCGGATGAATACAATAAGTTTCACAAGGCTATCCGTACTGGTTGGAATGAGAACCAACCAGGCTACGAGCTAAACTATCTAACTAAAGAACTAAGCAAAGCCCTTAGTCGTACCGCTAACCATCGTACCGCCCAATTAAACTGGATAGAGCGTGGACCGGGCAACGTACCTGGAAGAACCCGTGGTATTTTGGTGCTGCCTAGCGATCCTAATCGTAATACCTGGTTAGCCGGGTCAGTAGCTGGTGGTATATGGAAAACTTCTGATGCCGGACAGTCCTGGACACTTATGACTGCGGAAATAACCAATATGGCTACCACCACGCTGGCTATGTCTGCTTCCAACGATCAAGTTATATATGCTGGTACTGGTGAGTCTTATGCCGGTTATAATGCTACCAATGGTAATGGTATGTATAAGTCTACCGACGGAGGTAATACTTGGAGTAAACTAAATAGTACGGTTGATAACGATAAATTTGTAAATACTAACCGTATAGCTATAGATCCTGCCAATTCTAATAATCTAGTAGTAGCTACCAGCCCCGGATATTGGGGAAGGGGTAGCGCTTCTTATATTATGAAATCCACCGATGGTGGACAAACTTGGCAGACAAAGTATTCTTCTACATCGCGCGATATAGAGGATATTCGTATTCAACCGGACAATTTTAATATTCAGTACGCTACCATAAATGGTACAGGGGTAATAAAGTCTACTGATGGTGGTAATACCTGGACCAATAAGAGCAATGGCTTAGCCCCTAGTGGACGCTTGGAAATTGCTGTGGCACCTACTAATACTAATTATATATATGCTTCGGTAGTAGGTGATGCTTCCGGTACTGGTTCGGATTTGTATGTTTCTAAAGATGGGGCCGAAAGCTGGAATTTAGTATTAGACTTAGGAAATGGGAGCGGACAGGACTACTTAGGCGGTCAAGGTTGGTACGATAATACCCTAGAAGTTAATCCCTACGATGAAACTGAAGTTTACGTTGGGGGTGTAAATATGTGGCGCGTAAAAATTGGTGAAGACGGTACCACTGCCCCTTCATTCCAGGGAGTAGATGAAGAGAATACCGGTTCATTCCTAAGCTTTGTTAATTTTGGCCGGGACTATTTTGGAGGACAACTTTCAATAGGCAGCGGAATAGACCCAGCTACCGTAGAGGTGCGTTTCGGCAATGGTAGTTCCCAAATGGCACACCGTTTTACCATTCCGGCAGATGCTGGTTCCAATGGAGATGGTGGCGCCGGTGTACCCGCTAATCAGTATATCTATCAAGACTATGTTTCGGTACCTTTTGAAGTTTGGGATATTGATAATAACCGCCAGTTAATGGTTTCATTTCGCGATCAGGAGCGCAATGGCGTATTTAACCTGAATGATAGAGAAGATAGTGACGAGCAACTTCTGGATAATCGTGAGTACCTATATATACACGATATAGAATACGCGGAAAATCCGGCTAGTCAGGTAGCTAAAAACGGCGGCCAAGAGGTTGACGATATGTATTTCTTCTGGCCAACCTTAACTGCAGGCTCAAGCTGGAATTCCAATAGCCTACCTAACAGTACTTTACGGATTAATATTGGCAGCCAAACTGCAACCGATGGTACTGTAATAAGTGTATGTGATGCTTATGGCCGTTTTGGCGGACCTAATAATTTCTCTCAAATTACCAATGAAACATCTGTAAGCGGTGTGCACCCCGACCACCATAACATTGTAATGGTACCGGTATCAGCTGAAGATAAAACTTTCCGCATTATCAATGCTAATGACGGAGGGGTATATGTTTCTAATATTAGTACTGAACCAGGTATAAGGGACGGGGACTGGAATTTTGCGGGTCATGGTTATAACACCACTCAATTTTACGGAATAGATAAGAAGCCGGGCGAAGATGTTTATATTGGCGGTACTCAGGATAATGGTACCTGGAGATCACCTAACGGCAAGTCAGCCTCTGCTTCTACTGAATACCTTAGAGCTTTAGGTGGTGATGGTTTCGAAGTAGTTTGGAATTACGAGGACCCTAACAAAATTATGGGTTCTATATATTACAATGCTATTTACCGTACTACTAATGGTGGTCAATCTTGGGGTACAGCTACGAACGGTCTGCAGGATAACACTGAAGGCAGCGGCCCCTTTATAACTAAATTAGCTAATAGCAAAGCTCGTCCTAATACTGTATTCGCCGTTGGTGCCCAGGGAGTTTGGAAAACCGATAACTTTGGTCAAAATTGGAAATTGTCTCCAATTTCTGCTAACTGGATAATTAATTCCTTTACTGACGTTGAGGTATCGCAAGCTAATCCGGATATAGTTTGGGCGGGTAGCGGTATGTACCCTAGCGGGGCAGCAAAATTTCATGTTTCAACCGATGGTGGTAATACATTTACCGTAGTTAACAACTATGCCGGAGAGGATATGGGGGTAGCCACCGGCATTTTTACTGATCCTTTTGATGAGAATACCGCTTATGCTTTGTTCTCTTATGCGAATAGCCCCAAAATTTTAAAAACTACTGATCTTGGACAAACCTGGACCGATATAAGTGGTTTTGCCGGACGTAATACTAGTGCTAACGGATTTCCTAACGTAGCGGTATACAGTTTCTTGGTGCTGCCATACGACCAGAACTTAATGTGGGCCGGTACTGAAATCGGCCTAGTAGAATCTACAGATGGCGGTCAGAGCTGGCATATGGCTAACAATGGATTTCCAAATGTTGCTATTTGGGATATGAAAATTGTGGACCAGCAGGTAGTAGTAGGAACGCACGCCCGTGGTATTTGGAGTGTTACTATTGACGCTATTGAACAGCAAATTGTAGCTCCAAAAATTGTAAGAGCATCTTACATTCCTAGTGGCGATATTGATCTTATTATCAACTTGCGTAATAATTTTGATTCAGTAGAAGTAATTAACGCAAATAAAGTGGTATCTACCTCCTACGAGGTAATGAGTGGAGAATCAACTGTGCCATTAGTGGCAGACAATATTTCAGGCAATACTCTTAGTGTAATAGGATACGAAGACGGTCAGGCTTATAATAGTAGCAGCTATACCTTACCTACCAATACATACCGGGAAATACAGCAGCAGTATCAGACCGATTTTGCTGATATTAACTCTGATTTCTTTGGGAATAACTTTAGAATAAGACAGGTTGCCGGCTTTAGAAATAGAGCCCTCCACACTACCCACGATTACCAGACCAACAGTGGCTACATATACCAACTAGAATATCCAATTCGAATAGCTAGCAGTAACGCAATATTTGAATACGATGAGGTAGCAATAGTAGCTGAAGGCGATGAGGTGGTAGTAGAAGCCTCCAGGGATGGAGTATCTTGGATGCCGATAGTAGAACCATATAATGCTACCGAGTCTTCTAACTGGCAAAGCTTGGTTACCAGCGGCGATGATCCGACTCAGGCAGACTTTGAGCATAGAACAATTAATCTTCTAGAAACATTTGAAGCAGGTGAAGTGGTTCTTTTCCGATTCCGCTTAACTTCTGATGAAAGCGGGAGAGCTTACGGCTGGGTAATTGATAACCTAAATATTCAAGGACAAACCCCGCTAGGGTATCAGGATGATGTAAGTTCAAATGCGCTGGCCTTAACAGCGTATCCAAACCCGTACAAGACAGGCCAGGCTACAACCATTAAATTTAATTTACCTAAGCCGTCTGATGTAAATGTAAGCATATACTCGGTTGAAGGAAAGCTTGTACGCAAGGTTGAGTTAAAGAATGTAAGTGCTGGTGAAAATAAAAAGTCTATTAACCTGGGCGAGCTTGCTGAAGGTATGTACTTAATCAAGCTTCAATCTAATACTGGGGAAAAAATCTTTAGAATAAACAGATAACTAAGTTAGAGTTAAAAAGAGGGAGGCTAATGCCTCCCTCTTTTTATTTTACAGAACCTATACCAACTTTTAGGTAATTGGATGTGTCAAATAAATAATAAGCGAATGTAATTTTTTCGTTGGAATTGTTGCAATTGCATATTATAATTGGGTGGTGAACTAAATTATTAACCAAATTTTATCTATGAAGAGGATTTTACTCATGAGCCTTTTATGGCTCGGAGCTTTAGGCGTAGCCTCGGCTCAACAAACAGTTACCGGCACGGTAACTAGTTCCTTGGGAGGAGAGGCCTTGCCAGGGGTATCAGTTAGAGTGCAAGGTACCGGTCAAGGTACTACTACTAACATTGATGGACAGTATTCCTTAAATGTACCATCAGCCGCCAGCGTGCTTGAGTTTAGATTTATCGGTTACAATACCGAAACCGTAACTGTCGGCAACCAAACTATCATTAACATTCAGTTAGCTGAAGATATTGAGCAATTGGGTGAAGTTGTAGTTACTGCTTTTGGTATTGAAAGGGAAAAGAAGGCGCTAAGCTATTCTGTGCAAGAAGTAGAAGGTACTAAGATACAAGAAGCTGGTACTCCAAATACTGTTAATGCCTTACAAGGCAAAGTAGCTGGTGTGCAGGTAAACCAAAGTAGTGGTATGCCTGGTTCATCTTCTTTAATCAGAGTACGGGGAAGTAACTCGTTGACTGGCAATAACCAACCGCTTTTCGTTGTGGATGGTATGCCAATTGAAAGCACTGCTTCAACATCAGGTGGAGTAAGTGGGGTAGATTACTCTAGTCGTTCGCTAGATATTAACCCAAATGATATTGCCTCAATTTCTGTACTTAAAGGACCAACCGCAGCAGCATTATACGGTTTACGGGCCTCAAATGGCGTAGTGCTAATAACCACTAAAAGTGGTAAAAACCTTAACAGAAAAGCCCAGGTTACTTTCAGTCAGGATTATATGGTAGATAGAGTATCCAGATTACCTGATCTACAGTCTACATACGCTCAAGGTAGTGGTGGAAACTTTAGTAGAACAGCGTCAACATCTTGGGGACCTAGAATTACAAACCTAGCTGATCCTGCGGTTAATCCATTTGCTACTGGAAACGGCACATATATTAATAACGTTGGCGAAGAGGTGACCCCTCAGGTTTACGACAACGTAGATCCTTTATTCCAAACTGGCCATCTGTCAACTACAAATTTAGATATAGCCGGAGCCGGAGATGCTGCTTCCTACGCTTTCGGTGTAGGATATACTGACCAAAATGGTGTTATTCCAACCACTGGAATGGAACGTATTAACATGAAAATTAGAGGTGAATTTAACGTTACCGATAAACTTACTTCTGGTGCATCCGCTAACTTTGTGAATACTTCAATAGACAAACTAGCTGGTGGTAGTAACCTTTCTAATGTTTTGTTTACTACCTATTGGGCACCTAGAAGTTATGACCTTTGGGGCACTCCCTTCGCAACCGAAGAAAACCCTTATCGTCAGATCCACTATCGTGGAACTATGGATAATCCACGTTGGAGCTTAGCAAATAATGAGTTCGGTGAAGAAGTAACCCGGGTTTTCGGTAATGCTTTTCTTAATTACAAACCTTTCGAATGGTTGACTGCCAATTACCGAATTGGTACTGACGCGTTCACTGAGAATCGTAAGGAGGTTTACGAACTTGGCTCAGGTTTTACTGGTGGTCGGGGTACTGCTATACCCTCTGGGGGTCAAATTTACGATGCTAAGTACTTATACCGTCAGGTTAACTCAAACCTTAATTTAACCTTCGATAAGCAATTTGGTAATTTTAGAACCAACCTTTTGGTAGGTAACGAAATAATAAATATTAATACTGATTTTCAAAGTACTACAGGTACCGGAATTACCATTGGTGGTTTCCGCAACATGAGTAATACTACCAATCAGCAAGTTGCAAATAGCATCCTAAATACCAGAACAGTAGGTTTCTTCGCTAATGCAACTATCGATTATAAAGATTTCTTGTTCCTAACCGCCAGTGGTCGTCAGGACTATGTATCTAATATGCCTCGTGACAACAGAACCTTCTTTTATCCGTCAATCGGCTTAGGGTTGGTAGTGTCCGATATGCTTGACTTCTCTTCCAGCTCTCCAGTTAGCTTCTTAAAACTAAGAGGTTCTTATGCTGAAGTAGGCCAGGCTGGTCCGGCATATTCAACTCAAATACCATTTGTAGGTGCAGGAGTTGCTACGGGTTTCACCAATGATGGTATTGAATTTCCATTTAATGAAGTAACCGCCTTCCAGTTAAGTAACACTCTTTTCAGTCCAGATCTGGTTCCTCAGAATACAGTTACCTGGGAAGCTGGTTTTCAGGTTCAGCTTTATAAAAATCGAGTTGGTTTAGATGTCAATTACTTTAACGCTAGTACAGTAGATCAGATATTTGCTGTACCGGTAGCTCCTTCTTCCGGTTATACTTCTGAACTACGTAATGCGGGCGAATTAAATAGTGATGGTTGGGAAATTACCCTTAATGCTACTCCATTGTCTGGTGGTCAAGATGGCTTCACTTGGGATTTCACGGCTAACATTACTAGTATTGATAATGAAGTTGTTTCCCTTGCTGATGGTGTAGACAATATATTCCTAGGTGGATTTACTGAGCCGAACATTAGAGCGCAAGCAGGTTCTCAATACCCAATTATTTTCGGTAGCCGTTACCTACGTGATGATGCCGGCAATATTGTAGTAGATAGCCGACAGTTTATTGACGGTGTAGTAAACCCAGATTATGGTATGCCAATTGCTGACCCAGAACTTGGTGAAATTGGTCAGGTAAACCCTGATTTTATACTGGGCTTTAATAATTCATTCAGCTATAAGGGCATAACCCTATCAGCTCAGGTTGACTGGCAATCCGGAGGCCAGGCTTATGCTGGTAACACTAGACTACAAAAGCTTTACGGAATGGATATAGTAACCGAGGATAGAGAAACCCCAGTGGTGTTAGATGCAACTAAAGGTTATATTGATGATGACGGTAATTTTATAAACGAGGGCAATAATGACATTGCAATTCAAAAGGGCCAGCGTTACTGGAATACAGTGCTTGATGCAATCGATGAATCTAATGTGTACTCTACTTCTTTTGTGAGGTTACGTGAGGCCCGCATTAGCTACAATTTACCAACCTCTATATTTAACGGTGGTTTTATACGTAATGCTTCTGTATACTTACTAGGCAGAAACCTAGCTCTACGAACTGATTATCCTAACTTTGACCCGGAAACCTCAGTAGGTGGTGCTAGTAACTTCCAAGGGTTAGAATATGTGAACCTGCCTCAGACCAGAAGTTTTGGTGGTGGTATAAAAGTGACCTTTTAATTATTGAATAAAGATGAATAAATTATATAAATATCTGCTAACTGGATGCATCTTAGGTAGCACAGCAATCTCTTGCAGTGAAGATAAGCTGGATGAGATAAATACCAACCCGAACAACCCGGTAGATGCTCCTGTCAATTTAATTATGCCTCTGGTAGAAACTGAACTGGCCTATTCAATTGTTGGCGGGGATATGTCTCTTTACGCGGCAGTTTGGTCCCAGTTAGTAACGGGCGTGCACGCTCAGCTTCATGCTGCCGATAGGTTTGTTTACACTTCCAGTTTGGTAAACAACACTTGGGTTTCAGCCTACGCTGACGCGCTTAAAAACCTAAGAGTAATGGCAGAAAAGGCTGAAGCTAACGGTAATACTGATTACCTGGCTGCAGTTAAGGTATTGCAAGCTTATACTTATAGTATAGTTACCGACAGCTGGGGTAAAGTACCATATGCGCAAGCTACTCAAGGGTTTGATAACCGTAAGCCTATTTATGATAACCAAGAAGCAATATATACTGGTGAAAACGGAATTATAGCTATGTTAGATGATGCCATTGATTTACTTGAAAATGGTGAGTCAGTAGGTACTATTGGTAGTGAAGATTTAATTTTTCGCGGTAATACTGATTTATGGCTGAAAACAGCTTATGGCCTTAAAGTGCAATTCATTACTCGTCTAAAAAATACTTCGGCTTATGATGCTCAAGAAGTTATTGACGCTGGTTTAAAATCTTTTGCTAATGGCTCAGAAGGGTTCGTATTTGCAGCCTTTGGAGAAGGTGCTACTAACGAAAACCCTTGGTATCAGGAAGCAAATGACCGCACTCATTTTGCAGTTAGCGAGTCTTTCTTCAATCTTGTTACTGGCTTGGGAAATATAGATCCTCGAGGATTTGTTTTTTTTGACGAAGGATTTGATAGTACACCTGCACCCAATGGAAGTGCTGAATTAGATCAAGGTGGTGATTTATATACCAAAATGTATGATTACGTTACTGCCGATGCACCAATACCTTTCTATACCTATGATCAATTAATGTTTGATATGGCAGAGGCATATTTAAGTTTAGGACAAAATGAGGATGCTAAAACGGCCTTAGATGCAGGAACTAGAGCGGCTATGGTGCGCCAACTTCAATATGGTAAACTTTCTCTAAGTTTTATTGTAGTTGAAGACGATCCAGAAACAGAAGACGTAGATGAAACCATTACTATAGAAGATTTGGTTGATTCTTACGTAGCTGATGTTAGTCCGGCTGCCGGAAGTCTAACTGATGAGGATATTTGGGATCAAAACTATATCAGCCTTTATCCTTACCAATCTATTGAAGCTTACGCTTTCTACCGTAGAACTGATCATCCTAACCTGACAAATCCTAACGGTGAAATTCCTAGACGTTTTCCTTATCCTCAAAGTGAGATTGATAATAATAAGGAAAATGTACCAAGCGTACAGCCAAGTAATGGAGTTTGGTGGGATGATCTTTCTGAATAATTTAATCTGTATTATCATGAATAAAATTAATTATATATTCTTATTTTGTTTTACCTTCTTTATTGCTGGTTGTATTAATGAGGACGACCCTACCCCGGAGGTTTCGCGTTCAGTTAGCACGCCTTTTATAGCAAGTACAACTTCAGGATTCTATGATATTTTAAATATTCCTACAGCAAATGCAACCTTTGAGGTTGATGTTGAAGGTGAGGGTACCGTAGAGAAAGTTGAGGTTTACCAATCCTATAATGGTGGTGAACCTAAATTGGTGAAAACTATAGAAACACTGCCTGGTCAGGTTTCCATAACTCTAACTGAAGCTAGTAATGTTGCTATGGTAGATTTGGATGAGTTAGAAGCTGGTGATAATTTTACTTATACTTTTCTTACTTATTTGGATGGTATAGCATATAGGGCAGGAACATTTCAATCAGTTAATGTTGCCTGTTCTTCTAACATACCAGTTGGTACTTACAGCTCGATTACCTCAGGATCTTCCACTGACCCATGTCCTGATCCTAATCCTGTAAATGATCTATCTGGTCAAGTATCTATAACTAGTAAGGGAGATGGTGTCTATGAAATATCCGATGTTTCCGCTGGTTTATATACATCATGGTATGGAGGGTGTTACGGTTTCTCAGGAGGAGTTGTCGCTACAATTACTGATGTTTGTAATTCGCTAACTTTTTCAGGAACTGAACCATATGGATCCGCAATAACTGGTTCAGGAACATACGATTCTACTACTGGCGAGATCACTTTCACATGGTCTAATGGTTTTGGTGATACGGGTACCGCAACTTTAACAAAAAATTAAGAATAGGCTCGTATATACTTTTAGTTAAATAATATGAAAGCCTTAGTTGAAATCAACTAAGGCTTTCATATTATTTAACTAAATCTCACAAATTTTGGATATCTATTGCTGAAACTTTATTGATGTATGCCTTGTATGTAAATGTTCTCTGACACAAATATCGGATACGATGCCTATTACAGTGTTATTTTTGGTAGTGTATCAGCTGTAAGGTTGAGTACGGCTAAATAAGTAAAGAAGCAGGGTGTTTTTCCGTAAGTTTTAAAAGACTAAATTTAAAACACATACTATGTTGGCGGACGGCTAGTTTCCAACCTGCTTCACCAGCAAGATTGGAAAAGCTAATAATCACTGGTGTGTAGGCAGTTTGTCTTAAATTTGACTCATCATATTATTAAGGAAAAGTGTAAGTCGATTGAACGTGCCTTACGAGAAAGGATCAGCCTGCGTGGCATTTGTAGGATTTGGCGTGTGAGTCTCACCTCGCTATCACGTTTTGCCCGGCAACGCTGCCAGCATATGCCGCAAGATTTAGGCACTGAAAATGCGATAAAGAAAAAACTACGCTGGAGTCTTGCCAGCTTACATCTGTTAGATATTAAAGTCTCGACGATACTGTTTAACTAGTACTGGTTCAATACATACCTAAATCAGTAAGGTCTTTACAGCAAAATATTCTAGATTTGGTTTGCTAGTACTACAAGTTATCCCAGGCACCAGTATTTCAATCCTTCCGCGTTCAGCTTACCAATGCTACTTACAATGCTATGTTTGATGTAAGAACTATCATTACTAAACTGACATGCAAACTTCATTTTTTGTATTTAACTAAGCTAATAATTACGAATTTGACCTTTGCCAATCTATTCTTATCAAACATTAGAAAAATTAGAGTTGGGTAAAGAAGAAAATGCTGTACTGTCCTCCGCCGATAAATAACAAGAGTTTTAACAGGATACTTTGCCTTAAGGGAGCTCTACCAAAGTAACAGATGTGGTATAATCAAAAAAAATCCTCTATTACAACATAATTTAGTGTCAAATTAAATCATACAGAATAAAATATAAAATCTTAAAGAAAATTTGATACCTAATTTGGAGTTAAGTCAGAGTTAAATTACATTTAGGATGGTAAACATACATTAACCAAATTTTATCTATGAAGAGGATTTTACTTATGAGCCTTTTATGGCTCGGAGCTGTTGGTATGGCAGTAGCTCAACAAACTGTTTCAGGCAAGGTAACGTCTGGAGTAGAGAGTTCAGGCTTACCAGGGGTTGCAGTTCAGATTAAGGGGACAAGCAAAGGGGTTACCACCGACATTGATGGTAATTACTCTTTGGAAGTGCCGAATTCACAAACTATTCTAGTGTTTTCCTTCTACGGTTACAACTCAGAAGAGGTGACTGTAGGTAACCGTACTAAGATAGACGTAGAATTGATGGAAGACATTGAACAGCTTGATGCAGTAGTAGTGACTGGGTATACCCAAACTACTAAAGAAAAGCTTACTGGTTCAGTAGCAACAGTAGAGGCAAAACAACTGGAACAAGTGCCCCTACCTAGCGTTGATCAACTTCTTCAAGGTACAGCCCCTGGGGTGTACGTTTCTGCTGGCAGTGGTCAGCCTGGTGCAGGAGCTACAGTTCGAATAAGAGGCTCAGGTAGTATTAATGGGGGTAATGATCCTCTATATATACTTGACGGTGTGCCTATTGACCCTGACTTTTTCAATTCATTAAATCCTAACGATTTTGCTAGCATCAATATCCTGAAGGACCCCTCTAGTACGGCGGTTTACGGTTCACGAGCTGCTAATGGGGTTGTGGTAATAACTTCTAAAAAGGGTAAAGTGGGACGTACCCAATTCAATTATAGGTTCCAACAAGGTTGGTCGGTTCCTACTCAGGATCGTTTTAACATGATGAATACTGCGGAGAAGATTAAATTTGAGCGATTTCTATTTCAAAACGGTATTGCTAGAGGGGCTGTTGGCCAAATATTAGACAATGGTGACCTGACGCCGGAAGCTAAGGAACAGCAAATTGCTGAATTAAGTCAAATTAATACCGATTGGCGAGATGAAATTTTTAGGACCGGTAGTTTGCAATCGCATGAGATTAACGCTAATGGCGGCAATGATAAAACGCGTTTTTATATATCGGGTAACTACCTTTACCAAGAAGGTATATCACTACGGTCTGATCTGGAGAGGATTACCGGTAGGTTTAATATAGACCATGAAGCTACCGAAAACTTGCGATTTGGAGTTAATGCTACAGTGGGATATTCCGATGCTAATAATATTGAATCCGAGGCTGCAGTTGCCTTAGCTAACCCATTTGCCTTTGTTTATCTGGCCAATCCCTACGAACGACCTAGAGACCCAGAAACAGGAGAATTTGTTCAAGGAGCAGCTGGTAATGCCGTCGAACGCTTATTCGGTACAGAAAACCAACGCGAAGAATTAAAAACCGTAGGTAGCTTATATGCCGAATATGATATTCTTGACGGCCTTACAGCTCGTACTAGGTGGGGGGTCGACTTCGCTAACCGTGAATATTTCAGACTTATCAGACCTGGATCATTCGCTGGGTCTAACTCAGTGCAAGGCAATCAAGGCTCTTTAGGTGAAACCAGAATTAGAGAGGTTTCATTTATTGGAACTACTACCTTAAATTATATCAAATCGATTGGTAGTAACCATGATATAGATATATTAGTAGGTAATGAGGTATTGGATAGAAACTTTAATCGATTTGGGTTTACCGGTTTTGGCCTTAATGAAAAGCTGCTTCAGTCTCCGGCAGGTATTACCCCTGGCTCGCCGGATAATGGCTTTATTCCATCGGTATTTGGTGATAATACCGACAACGCCTTGCTTTCGTATTTTGCTACTGGAAATTACGCTTTTGACGATAAGTATATGCTATCCGCTGGTGTTCGCCGTGACGCAAGTTCACGCTTTGGTTCAGCTAATCGCTGGGGGACATTCTGGAATATTGGTGCTGGTTGGATAGTAACTAATGAAGATTTTTTATCGCAGAATAATACTTTAAGCTTTTTAAAACTTAGAGCAAGCTACGGCGTAACTGGCAACCAAGAAGGAATAGGTAATTTCCAATCGTTAGGGTTATACGGAACTTCTTCTTACAACGGTGTACAGGGTATTGTACCAGTTCAGATTGAAAATCCAGAATTACAATGGGAGCGATCAAATTCTTTAAATATAGGAGTAGACTACGGCTTGTTCAATGATAGAGTAACCGGTACTGTTGATGTTTATAATACGATAACCTCCGATTTATTCATTAATACCAACCTTTCAAGAACCAGCGGGTTCTCTGGTCTGTTACGGAATGTTGGCGAGGTGCGTAACCGTGGTATTGAGGTAAGTTTTAATACTGTAAATATAGAAAAGCGTAATTTCCGTTGGACCACTAGCTTTAATTTCACCTATAATCAAAATGAAGTTTTAGACCTCTTTCAAGAAGATGAATTTGAGCTAGGTACCGGCATCATTCGCGAAGGTTTACCGTTAGGTACCCATTATGTTGTTAAGTGGGGTGGAGTAGATCCTGCTACTGGTAACCCGCTTTATTATGATTTAAACGGCAATTTGACCCCAAATTACAGTGATGATGACCGTACTACATTTGGTACCTGGGAAGCCCCAAGGTTTGGAGGCTTTAATAACACTTTCGTTGTTCATGGTGTAACCATCTCAGCATTTTTTACTTATGCACATGGTAACCAATTATTCAATAACCAAACATTCTTTCAGGAAAACCCAAACTTTGCCCAATTTAATTTGAGCACTGCTATGCTAAATATATGGCAAAAGCCTGGCGATATTACTGAAATACAGCGATTGGGTACCGAGCGTGAATTTAGCTCCAAAGATTTGGAAGACGGATCATTCCTGAGGCTACGTAATCTTCAGGTTGGTTATAACCTAAAAAATAATCTTCTAAATAGAACGCCTCTTAAAAGCGTAAGGATATACGGCCAGGCGCAGAACTTGCTAACCTTTACTAATTTTAGTGGCTTTGATCCAGAAGATAGCAATAATATTGCTACCTATCAGTATCCTGTGCCTCGTATTTATACCGTTGGTGTTGATATTGGTTTTTAAGATTTACCTTAGATTTTAACATGAGAAAATTAAATAATTATATTCTGTTAGGAGCGATAAGCCTATCATTCTTAGCAGCCTGTGAGGATTTTGTAGATACAAAACCTACCGACATTATAACTACTGATGTTGCCCTTACTACCCAAAACGACTTTGAGCAAGCCACGTTAGGTGTATATAGCCGTGCGGTGGTTGGTGCCTACTATGGGGTAAATATGGTTTTTGCTCCTGAAATATTGGGAGACAACTTGCGTCTCTCTCCGGAAAACAGAGGGCAAGGCGTTCAACTTCATTCATATACATACAATTCAGGCGATGGAACGGCCTCAGCCATATGGTCAGCAGCTTACCGCGTAATTGACCCTGCTAATATTGTACTTTCAAGGTTAGATGGCTTAGCAGCTAGTCAAGAGTTTAAAGATCAGATTAGAGGAGAGTTGCTGTTTCTAAGGGCGCTTGCCCACTTCGACCTGCTAAGGTTCTACTCTAATCTTGAAGGTGGTGATAACTTAGGAGTGCCGCTAATGCTCACGTCTCAGATATCGGAGCCTGCCCGAGCTACCCAGAGCCAAGTGTACGATCAGATAGTTGCCGATCTAACTAACGCCAGCACACTGCTTTCCGAGGAGTACGCTTCTAGAGAAAGGGTAACAGCAACCGCTGCCGATGCTCTATTAGCCCGAGTGTATTTGTATATGGAAGACTATACCAATGCAGTATCTATGGCTACTGATGTTATTAATAACTCCGGAATTGACCTATCTGATCCGGCCGAGTATGCAGCTATGTTTTCAGAGGATGAAGCAGTTGGTGAAGTTATCTTCAAATTTGGTATGGCCCCGGGTAACTCTCGTATCGGAGAGGCTTTCTACGAAACAGCGACCCGCAACATATTTTTTAGCCCAACTGATGATTTGGTAGACCTGCTAGAAGAATATTCAGCTGACGTACGGTTGTCAGTTAATGTTGACTTTCCAGCCGACGAAAACGAAGATGTAGTGGGTAAGTACCCAGGACCTAGTTCGCTTCGTGGGTTGGCAGATATTAAAGTGTTAAGGCTATCTGAGATGTACCTAATAAGAGCTGAGGCAAATTATCAGCTTAATAATAGTGCTCAGGCTATTGAAGATCTTGACAAAATTGTTACAATACGTACTGAATCTTCGGTGGACTCTGATCTGTCAGGAGAAAATTTGTATAATGCAATCAAGGAAGAGTGGAGAAGAGAATTCGCTTTTGAAGGTTTTCGGTGGTTTAATCTTAAACGTTGGAACGACCCAGTAGTTCGGGGCGATGATTGTAATACTACTATTTGCGAGGTGGAGGCATCTAATTATAGGTTCCTATTCCCGATTCCGGCAGATGAGATTTTTGCTAATCCTAATATTGTGCAAAATCCTAACTATTAATTAAATGAAGACTATATATAAATTTCTATATCTTGCTACATTATTCGCAGCAGTTTCAAGCTGCGATAGGGACTACATTGCTGATGAGCCTCAGTTATATAATGCAGAACCTTATGTAGCTTTTACCAGTCAAGGGGTTACGGTTAGCGAAAGCCAAAGTGTTTCTTTCGGTGATGGCAGCTCAGAAAATCAGCCTAATGTAGCCGTGCTTGAGATCAAAAGATCAGCAGGAGACTTAACTAGAGAGCTAACTGTAAATGTTTCCTATACTGCCCAGTACGTAAGCGATACTATACCGCTAGATCCTAACGAAAGTTTTAACCTGCTAACTGAGGAATCTATAACGTTTGAAGCGGGTGAGACAGTTAAGCAGTTTTCTGTTTCTACAGTAAATGATGATCTGCCATATGGTAACAAAGTAATTGACGTTACCATAACCTCCGTTTCGGACAACGCATATTCAATAGGGTACCCTGGACCCAATGGGCTATTTAGCGCGGCTTCTATTACTATAGCCGATGACGACTGCATATTTGAAGCAAGTACCTTTGTAGGAACCTACACGGTTAATGACCCATTCAGTACTACATCTTATGAAATGACTTTAGAACTAGTAGATGCAGAAACCAATACGTTTTCAATCACAAACGTTAATAATTGGCCTGCCTTCATTAGTTCGTTTGGTCCTCGAACCATTCAGGTAGTATTTAACCCTGATCCTACAGCAGGTTTTGTAATTGCAATTCCTGA
Source organism: uncultured Roseivirgaceae bacterium (assembly GCA_964504565.1). GTDB lineage: Bacteria > Bacteroidota > Bacteroidia > Cytophagales > Cyclobacteriaceae > Cesiribacter. Next base: position 68,314 of record CAZDEY010000009.1, on the reverse strand, counting down.
ACAAAGACCAACTCCAGGAATTACTTCGGGAGGCACTCCGTTTTATTATACGGGTAATGGTACATACTCACCTTGCTCCGGCGATATAACACTAAACTACATAATGAATATTGGTGCGCCTTCCGCTGGGGGAAGTAGTACATATTTTGCAGGTACGTTAGTGGGTACTAAAAATTAACCTAAAACATAATGAAGACAATTTATAAATATTTAGGAGTGCTTACAGCGCTTTTTACGCTAACTATAACAAGTTGTGAGGATCAAGATCAGCAGTTCTTTGCCGAAGATTTAGACCTATCTGGCCCTAGTCTGGAGTCTCAAATTGTTAACGAACCCTCATTAAGCTTGTTCTACGAAGCCGTTCAGGCGGCGGGTTTATTGAATATACTTAGCGATAATCAAGCAAGAACTATTTTTGCTCCGAGTAATTCTGCTTTTGCAGCGTATTTGGCTCAAAACAACTATGCTTCGATAAGTGAAGTTCCGCAGGAAGATCTAATTGAAATTATTAATTACTATACGCTTCCTACAGCTATTACCTCTCTGTCGGCTCTACCGTCAGGTTACCTAGAAACGGCTCTCTCAGATAGCCGATTAGGAATTTCAACAACCGATGGCATATTTTTGGATGGAAGAATAGAAGTTGTGGAAGCTGTATTGACTAGTAGTACGGCTATAATATACGTTGTTGATGGAATTTCAAGTCCAGCAACTATGACAATAGTTGAAAGACTTACTGCCTTATCAAACGATGAGGAGGAACCCGACTACAGCCTATTTTTATTAGCGTTGCAGAGAGCTCAGCTAGATGCACTGCTTGCAAGCGGTGATTATACGGTTTTAGCCCCTACTGATGACGCATTTGCCGCAGCTGGTATAGACGAAGCTACAATTAATGGTTTGTCAATAGAAGAGTTAGAGATAATCATCTCGTATCATATACTGGACAATGCTAGATTCGTACCTGACCTAACCTCTGGTAATGTTAGAACATTACTAGATGATTTTGAAGAAGGCGATAAAAAATTTCCTTTGACCATAACCGATGGTGATGAAATTGGCTTTAATCGTTCATTAAGTTTACCCCAAAATATTCAGCTTGCTACTAACGGAGTAATATATACGCTGGATAGAGTGCTAGATTTTCCACTCACGTTAACTAGTGAATTGGCTACGTATTCATCAGTAGTTGAACGAGAGTCAGCCTCTATATTCTACAGTGGTTTACAAGCTGCTGATTATTTAGATAGGTTTGATAGCTTGTCTAACTCTTTCCATCTATTAGTTCCAGTAAATTTAGCCTTTGGAGGTACTTCGCCTTTTCCGTCGTTGAGCCAAGAGCAAGCTAGAGAAATAATTGATAGGCATACCTTCCCGGGCTCATTAAGTTTACCACGGTCAGCTACTGGTGCTAGAATAACTAATATAGTTGGCGAAAGCTTCTTCGTTAAGAATGATGGCAATGGTATCACTATAAATGGTCAATTCGGTCAGTATGGTGATCCTTCTGCGCTGTCAACCACAGTTCTTAACAATGGAGGTTTAAGTCGAGCTAATGCCCCTTATAGAAATAGTGCTTACATTAACGGTAGATTATCTAATGTAAACCATATATTGACCCCACTACCCGAACAATCTATAGTTGAGGCTTTAGCGGCTAATGGTTACGATAGCTTAGTGGTTGCAATAGAGCATGCTGAATTAACTGAAACGCTTTCTAGCACCGATAGTACTATAACTGTTTTTGCCCCAACTAACCAAGCATTTGTAGATTTGCTGGGAGAGCTGGAGGTAGCTAATATCAGAAGTATAGATTCTGATGAGTTAGCAACAATCCTTAAAGATCACGTATTTTCAACTCTTTATTTTTCAATTGACTTCCAAGGGTTCTTAACTTTGCAAACTCTTAATGGTAATGATATTGAAGTTGAAGTTGGTGAAGATGTAATTTTATTTAGCCCGACAGGAACTCTTCAAAATTTTGAGTTGAACCCCGTAGAAATTTTAAGCCAAGGAGGGATTATACATGAAATCAGTACGATTATCATGATTGAAGAATAATTTAGTTTGATATTATAAGAAAAAAAGGTGCGTAACGGCACCTTTTTTTTGGTATATTTATTATTCGATTGTACAAAAAAAAATTAAGATGAGGAGAATTCTATTAGGATTACTGTCTTTCTTGGTATTACATGCCAATATTCAAGCTCAAGATTGTGGAACTGTTGTTACACCAGAGCAAGAATTGTTTATGTCAAGAATGGGTATGAATACTAACGTCAGGCTAGCTAATTTTGGTGTGGAGATTCCAATTGTGGCTCATATTGTTAGGCGAGATGACGGAAGCGGTGGGTTACCCATTAGTCAATTGCAACACGAAATTGATAGGGTAAATGAGTTATACGTTTCTGTAGATATGCAGTTTACTATTCAGGAGGTTAACTTCGTGAATTCTACTGAATACTATAACTTTGATTCTAGATTTGAGGATCAATTTGCATTCAACAAGGATGTAGGAGGGGTAATTAATATTTATTTTTTTGGAAGTATATCAGCGGGCAGCAGTGCCCTTTGTGGTTATACCAGATTTCCACCTAGTGCTGATAGGGTATTTATGAGTAATAGTTGCTCTACAAATGGTTCAACTTTAGCGCACGAACTTGGTCATTACTTTACACTCTATCATACTCACGGTAAAACTAATACAGGTACTACCGATGAACTAGTCGATCGTTCTAATTGCGTCTCGGCAGGGGACGAAATTTGTGATACTCCGGCGGACCCTAATCTTTCTGGTAAAGTTGGTGCTGGTTGCGTTTACACTGGAAATAGTACAGATGCTAATGGGGCGTTTTTTACGCCCTTCGTTAACAATATTATGTCTTATGCACCTTCTTCTTGCCGAACCTCCTTTACCAATGGACAGTATCAAAGAATTAGACTAGGATTTGAAAATGGTAGAAGCTACTTAAATTTTACAACCTCAAATTTTGTAGCCGCCTTTTCTACGCAGTCTAATACTACACAGTGCATTCCTGCCATCTTGAAATTTGAGAGTAAAACCCCTGGAGCAACACGGTATGAGTGGGTATTCCCTGGAGGAACTCCATCTAGCTCTAACAAAGCTGAGCCTGAGGTTATCTATACGCAACCAGGCCGTTACAATGTACAGTTAACTATTTACAACGCTAACAACCAAAGCTCTACAATTACGCGCCAGAATATAGTAAATGTTCAGGATCCTTTAAGTTTAGCTATAAACGAGGATATTGAGGAAATTGTAGACGAAAGTGAAATTTCTTCTCCATGGAAATTAGTCAATCCTGATGCAGCTATTACCTTTGATGTAGCAAATGTTTCTGCCACTGATGATGGTTCCAATAGTTTCTATATTAACAACTATAATTACCGAACCGAAGGCTTATATGATGAAGACCTTCTGCTTTCTCCTAATTACGATCTACGCGGAGCATCTTCAGTTAATATTAGCTTTGATTATGCCTACACATATTACAGACCTAATGAACAACTGTCATCCTATGATACACTTAGGGTGATTGCCCAAGATGATTGCTCTGGAAGAAATTTACTAATTTGGAAAAAAGGAGGAGCTGGATTAGCTACTGTAACCCCAATTGGTGAGTCTCCTTTCATTCCTAGTGAGGGCGATTGGCGAAATGTAAAACTAACTTACCAATTAGATGGTAGTAACAGTGTACTAGCTTTTGGCTTTCTAAACAAGACTGGTCATGGTAATAACTTATATATAGACAATATAAAAATCAAACCAGATTATTTTCTGGACGCTCCTCAAAACTTCAAAGCTTCAGTGTTTAACGGAAATGTATCGCTCACGTGGACCAAGCCAACACGCTTAGGAAGTGGAATAATAGTGCAGCGGCGTATCTTAGGTGAAGATAACTTCACCAATATTGATACGTTGAGCAATTCTAATGTTTTTTATACTGATAGGAATGTACCCTTGGGGATATCTATGCTTGAGTATCGCATCGCTAATTATAGTCCAAATTTCATCTCCGATTTTAGTGACATTACTACAATAAATAACCCTTTATCAACTGAACAAGACTATGGTGGTTCAGTTTCGAACTATACAATATTTCCAAATCCTGTCACTCATAAAAAATTTTCAATCGTTTTGCCTGATAATATTAAATTAGCCAAAATTCAAGTAGTCGATATTTCCGGCAGGGTTGTTGCTAATAGAATATTAACTAATAAGTCTAATGAGCTAGTATTGAATTTGAGTTCTGGACTCTATATGCTGCATATAATAGATAGCATTGGTAATAAGACTATTAAAATTTTGTATGAGTAACATGAAAAATCTATACACATTAGTTTTCTGTTTAGCAGTTCACAGTTTCGCATATGCTCAGGACGATTTATTTACTAAATTAGATCCTACAGGTCAAAATATTGAAATTGGGAGCCGAGTAAACGCAATTGATACTGAATATAATCCTTTCCTTTTTGATAAAGATATAGAGTTAAATATTTATAGTAGCAGTACCTTTGGACAGATGAATGGCTATACTGGTAATTACTACGTCCCTATTTCCTCCTTTTTAGCATTAGATAAGTATGGTACCTATAAATTAATTAACATTAATAAAGTAGACTCAATTAGGGCTAATAATAGTACCTTCATTCCTATAACTTATAATGGCAATGATATATTAGGAAAGAAAGTAGCCGCGTATAGTTCTTTAAGAGTTGTGGAAGTTTATGATGGAAAAGAGCTTAAAGGAAAGGCTAGCAATGGCTATACTGAAGGTAAATCTAATTCGTACAAAATTATCCCTAAAGTACTGCTTTATGATATAGAAACAGCCAAACATTACGATCTAGATAGAAGGTTTACTTCCTTACTGTCACTTATGAAGACCCAAGATCGCGACTGTGCTCAAAGGATAATTGTAAAAAATAAGCTAAAAGGACATAAGATTGAAGATATTCTTGTTTTAATTGAAAAGTTGAGCGAATGCAATAAATATTAAGAAGTATACTAGTTTTAAGGCTGTTTAAAGCTATAGAGCAAGCTTTTTCCGTAGGTTTTAAAAGAACAGTTTATAAAATCCCGCTACACTGCCTAATCTGCTACATCAGCAGTAAAACAATATGGCTGTACTCTCAATGCAAAAACTAATTATACGGTCTGCCGCGGCGGTGCAGGCGGTGCGGTAGGCATTTTTACTTCAAGTTCGACAAACTATTATTAGTAAAGAAAAGCATAGGCTATTGCCCGAACTTAGATAAGCAAATAAAAGCCCGCGGGGAATCTGCCTTACGCGGACTGGTAGAGTGTTCCAAGTGAGTCTTACCTAGCATAAGTATTTACCCGGCAGTACTATAATCAAATTCTACAGGATTTAGGCACTAGCCAAGCTTTGATTAAGAATAGTTGCGGTGGAGCCTGGCTAATATTCAACTTGGTGAAATTTATAGATTTGTTGACAACAAAAAGAATAAACACGGGCAGAGCAGGCCAGGTGTTGATACAGGCCAGGTGTTGATATGGATCAGTGTCAAGCCTATACTGCCAATATCTAGGAAATCTGCACTTTGCTTAAAGGCTTCTGAAAAGGTATTAGAGCGCTTAACGGCCATAGCAGGGCAGTATGAGAGGTTAATGAGAAAAACCAGATACTTCTCTAAAAAACTAAAAATACATGAATAAGCCATACGCTGGTGTAGCAATTTATACTTCTTATATTATATATAGCATTAGCCATAAAGTTGCACTACCATTTTCTATGCGCCAAATTGCCTCACTCCTTATTCTTTCAATGTTTGCAAGTTCAAAACTAGCTGCACAGTGTCCTAATCAATCTTTTTTGGTTAAAATTAATACAGCTTATACTGGAAAAATATCTCGAAAGTCATTAAAGCAAATTTCATTTAAAGACTTCGGTCTTAATATAAAAACCCTGGAGATCAATAATTTTGATAGAGCTTCAAGGAGCCGAATTCCAAAATATCAGTATTTATCAGTTAATTCAACAGGTTGCTATACGTTGGCTCAAGTTAAGGCTTTGCTAAGTAAGCGTATGGCAATAGAGCTTATAGAACCTGCTCCGGTTCGCTACCCAATTTATACGCCAAATGATCCTTTAGTTAATCAGCAATATTATCTAGAACTACTTAAAGCCTACCAAGCTTGGGATATTCAGCGTTCTAACGAAGATGTAGTTATTGCTGTAGTAGACTCTGGGGTAGATCTAGATCACCCAGACCTTGCCGAAAATATTTATATAAATGAAGATGAGATACCCAATAACGGCGTAGATGATGATGGCGACGGATACGTAGATAATATCAATGGGTGGGATTTTGTAGGGGATGACTACCAAAACCCTATGCCGGATAATAACCCCACCGCCAAAAGCCGAAATATAGGCCACGGCACGCAGGTGGCCGGTTGTGCCTCGGCAGTGGCTGATAATGGCACCGGTATAGCCGGGCTAGGTTTCAACGCTAAAATTATGCCTCTAAAGCATAGTGCCGAAAATGATACCCAAGGTTCCGGAGGTACAGCCTTTTTGTACAGGTCTATAGAGGGGGTAATTTATGCTGTTCTTAATGGGGCTCATATAATCAATGCTTCTTACGGAGGTCCAACGTTCAGCCAGATTGAGCAAGAAATTTTTTCTATCATTGCTGAACAATACGGAGTTTTGGTGGTAGCTGCCGCCGGCAATAGTAACTCTGACGATCCTAGTTACCCGGCTGATTACGATTACGTACTCTCAGTAGCAGCAACTGATAGAAACGATCAACGTTCCAGCTTTTCTAACTTTGGTTACGGGGTAGATTTGTCAGCCCCGGGCACCGGCATCTACACTACCCAAATCAACGGGAATTACGGTAATACAAGCGGTACCTCGTTTTCTTCACCAATAGTAGCCGGGGTAGCGGCACTAGTAAAAGGTAAGTATCCGAATTTTACTGGTGCCCAGTTAGGCGAATTAATCTGCATGACGGCCGATCCTACAGTGATTGACAACGTTTCCGATAGATTTAAAAATAAAGTAGGAAAAGGCCGGGTTAATGCTTTGGCTGCCCTTACCCAAACCCCAACCTCGGTACGCTACGATAAGGTTGCTCTAGAAACTACGGATGGTGAAGAAATTCCCCGTTCGGGCGACCTAGTTAGCATGACTGGCATATTTAAAAACTTCCTGTGGCCAGCTAACAATATTGTAGCTCAACTAAGTGCAATTAGTGACTTTATTACCATCACTCAACCTACAGTAAATATTGGTAGCTTAGGTAATTTAGACGAGTATACTAATAGAGAGAATCCTTTTGTATTTGAAGTGTCGCCGGAAATTCCAGAAAATTACAACGTGGTACTCCAAATTGACTATGCTGGAAGTAATAATTACCAAGACGTACAGTACATAAGATTTCAGGCTAATCCCGCCTCCTTGAATATCATAACCGATTCTATTGCAACCACAATTAGCGCTAACGGAAGAATTGGTTTTAGAGATGCCGATGATAACGAAGGATTAGGATTTTCCTACCTCGGAACCAATTATCTATTCGAAATGGGGGTGCTGGCGGCTACTTCTGAAAGTAGTATTGTGAATAATGTGCGAGGAGTAAATAATGAGGCTATCGACAACGATTTTCTTAGTATTCAGAAAATTACTAAGACCGAAGATGGTGGGCTTGCCGATATATTGATTCAAGGAGCTTTTTCGGATGAAAATGTGGTACCAGCAGATCAATTAAATATTGAAGTTGATTATAGTGTATTAGCTTGGGAAGATGCCCCAGATGCTAATTATATATTAATAGAGTATACAGTTAATAATATTGGAAACTCACGACTTGACAGCCTCTATTATGGTTTGTATGCTGACTGGGATGTAAGTTTAGGTGGGGCCAGCGACCGGGCTGGCTGGAAGGAGGATTTAAATTTAGGCTATGTATACTCAGCCGAGAATAATAACGATGGGGTAGCCGGTATTCAGGTGCTTACTAATACACCAAATTATTATGCTATTAATAATGATGGTTCGCTAGCTCCTGAATCTTTTGGGGTGTATGATGGGTTTACCGATGCTGAAAAGTGGTTAAGCTTATCTAATAAGGCTTTACATGATACTGCCGGAGTGGCTGGCTCCGGGAGTGATGTCAGCCATACGGTAAGCACCGGACCTCATACAATTGATGCGGGTGAAAGTATAAAGTTGTATTTTGCTATTCACGCCGGACCAAACCTTCAGGGTATTTATCAATCGGCTGAAGCCGCTCTGTCAAAATTTAGAATATTATATCCAGATAAGCCTGATCCTACTGGTACTAGCCCAGAATGGAAGGCTGAGGTTGAGTTTTGGCCTAATCCAAGCCGGGGTAGCTGGAGCCTTTCTTTACCTGAGCAAATTGCCTGGCAGAAGATAGAAAATATAGAACTATTTTCTGTTCAGGGTAGTGCTGTGCCGGTAAATCTTACTTTTTCGGAGCAGGGTAATCACCGGGTGGAAGCTAAAGCTGCCAAACCCGGGCTATACTTTTTACTTCTGCAGGTTGGAGGTGAAATAGCAACCTTCAGGTTGATGATTGAGTAATTAGACCTTGTGCTCAATTCTCTGTATATTTGCCGCCCTAATAAGGTGTCAGCATGGTTTATATTAGCCGAAAAGAACATTTTAACGCTGCGCATAAGCTCTATAATCCGCAGTGGAGCAAAGATAAGAATGAGGAGGTTTTTGGCCCTTGCGCTAACCACTATTGGCACGGCCATAATTTTGAGCTCATTGTTACGGTGAAAGGCAAGCCCGACCCAGAAACTGGCTTTGTTGTAGACCTAAAGCAACTTAGCACCTTAATTAAGGAGCTTGTTATTGAGGAGGTTGACCATAAAAACCTTAATGAGGATGTGCCTTTTATGCAGGGCAAAATGGCCAGTTGCGAAATTCTGGTGATGGAATTCTGGAAAATTCTGGAACCAGCCGTTAAAACTATAACCTCTACCGGCACCCTTTACTCCTTACGTCTCTACGAAACCCCAAGAAATTACGTAGAATACTTTGGCGATTAACTAAGTGGCGAGGTCGTGAATTGGTGAATTAGCGAAGTTTCTAAAATTTTACTCGAACAACCTTCTTGGCTATAAAATCAATCGCATAGCCAAATTATCTCATTGCGGGATGCCTAATCCATATCGCCACATCAGCCCATCAACCAATTAGCACATTAGACCTATAAGCCGTACCTTGCACGTAGCATGAAGTACTTTTTGGTGGCAGGCGAACGCTCCGGTGATCTGCACGGCGGAAATTTGATTAATGCGCTAAAGCACTACGATGCAGAAGCTAACTTTCGGGGTTTTGGCGGCGATGCTATGGCCGAGGCCGGAATGCAAGTGCTGGTACATTACCAACAGATGGCCTTTATGGGCTTTCTGGAAGTTGCCAAAAACCTTCCGGCTATCTTTAAACTATTTAAAACCTGTAAGCAGGAAATCCTCAAATTCAGACCGGATGTTCTAATCCTGATTGATTATGCCGGCTTTAACCTCAGGCTGGCTCGTTGGGCTAAAGAGCAGGGTATAAAAGTATATTACTACATATCGCCCAAAGTGTGGGCCTGGAACCCTAAACGGGCCGAAAAAATTAAACGTTACGTAGACCGAATGTTTGTAATTATGCCCTTTGAGCAGGCCTTTTACGCTAATTGGGGTATGCTTAATGTGGATTATGTGGGAAATCCGCTACTGGACGCGGTTAAAAACTTCGTACCGAATGAGGATTTCAAAAGCCAACTTCAGCTACAGCCTAACCAAGTATTAGTTGCCCTTTTACCGGGTAGCCGTAAGCAAGAGGTTAGCGATTTGTTGCCGGTTATGCTGGAGGTTGCACAACAGTTGCCGGAGGTTAGGTTTGCTATAGCGGCCGTGCGTACCCTAGACGAAAGCTTGTACAGCATAGCCAATAATATCTCCAACGTTACTTTGGTTTGGGAAGATACCTATAACCTGCTAGTAGCTGCTGATGCGGCCATTGTAGCCTCTGGAACTGCCACTCTAGAAACAGCCCTCTTTAAAGTTCCGCAGGTAGTCGTCTACAAAACCAGTTGGGCTAGTTACCAAATTGCCAAGCGCCTAATTACAGTTGATTATATAAGTCTGGTAAACCTAATAGCTGAAAAGGGGATTGTTCCCGAACTTATTCAGGACGAAATGAATGAGGTGAGGGTTTTAGAGGAACTTAAGAAAATTCTTCCTGGTGAAAACGAGCGGAGAAATCAACTAGAAGCTTACGGCAGGCTTTTGAATAAATTGGGAAACTATAAGCCTTCAAACCGTACAGCCGAACTTATATGGGATTATTTGCAAGCAGGTAAGGCCTAAAACAAAAAGACCTATAAGGTTTTAGAAACCTTATAGGTCTAAATATAATTCTAGCGGAAATTATGCAGCCCGTAATTTTTTAAACTTAGAGTGCTCAATTTTCTCTTCGGCAAATTCGCGGGTAACTACAAATTCCGTAGTGCCTTCCTCGCTTGGTAATTCGTACATAGGGTCAGTTACAATGCTTTCGCAAATTGAACGTAGGCCCCGGGCACCCAACTTATTATTCATAGCTTTTTCAACTATGTAGTCAATAGCCTCTTCGGTAAAGCTTAGCTTAATGCCTTCCATCTCAAACAGCTTTTCGTACTGCCTAACCAGTGCATTCTTAGGTTCGGTAAGTATACTCTTAAGCGTTGACTCATCTAGCGGATTTAGGAAGGTTACTATTGGCAAACGACCCAATAGTTCAGGTATCAGACCAAACTGCTTTAAATCTTGCGAAGTTACGTATTGTAGAAGGTTGCTTTCGTCAATATTGTTCCTATCTAGCATCTGGTCAACATTAGCAAAGCCTAGCTGACGGGTGTTTAATCGGTTACCAATAATGCGGTTTATCCCATCAAATGCCCCACCGCAAATAAACAGTATATTTTCGGTATTAATGGTTATCATTTTCTGATCGGGGTGTTTACGGCCACCTTGCGGCGGAACGTTAACCTGCGAACCTTCTAACAGCTTTAGTAAACCCTGCTGAACACCTTCGCCGCTTACATCGCGCGTAATAGATGGGTTATCGCTCTTACGGGCAATTTTATCCAATTCGTCAATGTACACAATACCGCGCTCGGCTGCTTCTACTTTATAGTCGGCCGATTGTAATAAGCGGGTAAGAATGCTCTCTACGTCTTCGCCTACGTAACCAGCTTCGGTAAGTACGGTAGCATCGGCTATACAGAAAGGAACTTCTAAAATCTTAGCTAAGGTGCGCGCCAGGTAGGTTTTTCCGGTGCCGGTTTCACCCACCATAATAATATTAGATTTTTCAATCACAATATCATCGGTGCTCTTCGGCCGCTTTTGCATAACCCGCTTATAGTGGTTATACACCGCAACCGAAAGTATTTTCTTAGCTTCATCCTGACCTACTACGTAGTTATCAAGATGTTTTTTCATATCTACGGGCTTCAGCAGCTTAAACTCCGGCAAATTATCCTTGCTCTTAGTTTTTAGCTCTTCGCTCAGAATCTGATTGGCCTGAGCAATACACTTATCGCAGATATGGGCGTGGATACCTGAAATCATCAGATCCACGTCTTTTTTATTACGCCCGCAGAACGAGCAGGTAACTTGTGCCATAGTTGTCCCTCCGTTTCGTCTCTCTCTCCTAATCTTGCTTACGATTCCTTCTTCTCGCGGACTAAAACTTCGTCAATTAAACCGTATTCTTTAGCTTCTTCCGCGCGCATCCAGTAGTCGCGGTCGCTGTCTTTTTCAATTTGCTCGTAGCTCTTGCCGCTGTGCAAGGCCAGTATTTCGTACAATTCTTTCTTTAACTGTAAAATCTGACGCGCTGTAATTTCTATATCGGATGCTTGCCCTTGAGCACCGCCCAGAGGCTGGTGAATCATGATACGGGCGTGGGGCAGGGCCGAGCGTTTACGCGCTGCACCACCGGCCAGCAATACGGCTCCCATAGAGGCGGCCAAACCAGTACAGATAGTCGATACATCCGGGCTAATGTACTGCATGGTATCGTAAATACCCAAGCCGGCGTATACGGAGCCACCCGGGCTGTTTACGTACAGTAGTACATCTTTTTTAGGGTCGGCTGACTCTAAGAAAAGAAGTTGGGCGGTAATAATATTGGCTATAACATCGTCAACGCCGGTTCCTAAAAATATAATGCGGTCCATCATTAAGCGAGAGAATACATCAATTTCGCGGAAGTTGGTAGGGCGCTCCTCAATAACCGAGCGGGTCATATTCTGAGGCTGTTGGTTTTCCAGGTGGCGGAAGTAGGTATCCATGGTAGAACCACTGATTCCTCTTCCTTTTACTGCATATTTTCTAAATTCGTCTCTATTCAGCATAAGTAGGGGCTGGGTTTAGGTCGGTATAATACAAAAATAAAGAAAAAGTCCTTCGTACAAAGGACTTTCTTCTAAACCAAAAAAATGGTCAGTTAGTTTGCTGCCGCTCTAGGCCTGCACCGGGGCGTTGCGTTCCGCTGCTTTTTTCTGAAACTCCTCTGGGCTTACCTTTGTGGTGGTAATATTAGCTTTCTCTCGCAAAATGTTCATTACCTTGTCGTGGCGCAACTTGTTGTGAACGCGCATATAATTTTGGCCTTCGTTGCCCTGAAGGTAATTATTAGCGTAAGCGTCCAAATTGTCTTCCATCTCATCGCCCATACCGTATTGGCGGAACTGGGCACGGATGCCTTCTTTGGCGTCTTCCAAAATCTCTTTCTGCTCAACCTTTACCTCATTTTCTTCAGCAATTTCATTCTGAATTAACGTCCAGCGAAGGTCTTTAGCGAAAAGGTGATACTCATTTTCAATATCCTGCTCGGTCAACTTTTCATTAGTAGCCGTTAGCCAACGCTTTAAAAACTCATCCGGTAACTCAATATCAATAGAGCTCAGTAACTGCTCGCGGATATCCTGGTTTACCAGCATACCTGATTCGCGAACGTAGTTTTCGGCAATGGTTTCCTTAATTTTATTACGGAATTCTTCTTCCGATTTAACTGAGTCCGGACCGAACACTTTATCAAACATTTCCTGGTTTAGGTCGGCCGGCTCTTTGCGGTTAATCTTTTCTACTTTAAGCGAAATATCGCCTTCAATAGCTTCTGCTTCTTCCTGGCTCAAACCCAGGGCCTGAATCATAATTCCCTGGCTTTTAAAGTCAGCCGGTTCTACATTCAGCTCTTCGCCGGGCTTTAAACCGGCAATTAGGTCCTTATTTTCTTCAGTTAAGTCGGTTGGGCTTATTACCCCCGTACCTTTAATTTCGCTGTTTTCCGTAGTAAAGCTACCGTAAACCGCATCATCTTTTTCGGCCTGCTCTGGGTTGGTGCTTTTGGCAATACCCTGCTGCATACGTAGGTTTTCTACGGCTTCGTCAACAGTTTTGTCATCAACCTCAATTTCGTACTTGGTAGCAGTAACCTTATCAGCCTCTACCTTAAAATCGCCGGCCATGCCAATATCGAAGGTGAACGAGAATTCTTTCTGAGTATCCCAGTCGATATCCTGCTCGCTGTCGCGGTTAGGCATTGGCTCGCCCAGGGTTTTAATTTTTTCCTCGCGAAGGTAGTTTTGCAGCGCGTGGTTAAGCGCATGGTTAACCTCTTCAACCAGAATGCCCTTACCGTACATTTTTTTAACCAGGCCGGCTGGTACCTTGCCCGGACGGAAGCCCTTAATTTGGGCTTTTTTGCTGTACTCCTTTATTTTTTGGTCAACCTTTGGTTGATAGTCCGCCTCTTCCAGCGTAATTTTAATAGAAGCCTCGGTAGTGCTTTTTTTGTCTAGTTGAATATTCAATGTCTTAACCCTTTATAAGGTGAAACAAACACAAAACCCTCAATTACGATGGTCTCATCATAATCGAGGGTTCCCTTTGAGTGCGGATGGAGGGACTCGAACCCCCATGCCTCGCGGCGCTAGATCCTAAGTCTAGTGCGTCTACCAATTTCGCCACATCCGCTTTTTGTAAATTGGTGCTGCAAAGGTAATGGTAGATTTTAAAAAGTCTATACTTCTGCCTAAAAAAATTTTAAAAACTTCTTTCTGAAATTTTAGGCGTTGGCCGGGGCTGCCGGATGGTATAAGTCAAAAATTTTAGGGTACTTTTTATTAGTATATTAAAGTAATTATTTCCGTAAAAAAGCTGTAGTATAGAGTACTTAATGGAAATCCGATTCAGCCCCGGAAGACATTTACCAATAAAGATGTTATTGCAGGAGCAAGTGCCTTAGTTGATGATAGGAATAGATTTAGAAACCGAAAAAAAGGAAATACTTCGCCGTTACCGTAAATTGTTGCGGCACGCTAAGCCATTTTTACGCGATGGTGATGCTAAAATTATAAAGAAGGCTTTCAATACTTCCAACGACGCGCATAAGGAAATGCGCCGCAAGTCGGGCGAGCCTTACATATACCACCCCTTGGCAGTAGCCCAGATTTGCGTTGATGAAATTGGCCTAGGAACCACTTCCATAGTTGCCGCCCTGCTGCACGATGTAGTAGAAGATACCGAACTGGAACTGGAAGATATTGAGCGGGATTTTGGCCCTAAAGTTGCCCAAATTATTGATGGGCTTACTAAAATAAGCGGGGTTTTTGAACACGGTAGTAGCCAGCAAGCCGAGAACTTCCGGAAAATGCTGCTTACCCTTTCCGAAGATGTACGGGTTATTTTAATTAAACTGGCCGACCGCCTGCATAACATGCGTACGCTGGGTAGCATGCCGCGCCATAAGCAACTAAAGGTAGCCAGCGAAACCATATATCTGTACGCCCCCTTAGCGCACCGCCTGGGGTTATATGCTATAAAGAGTGAGCTGGAAGACCTTCATTTAAAAGCTACCGAGCCGGAAATTTACCGCGATATAGCCCGAAAAATCAGCACTACTAAAGCTGCCCGAAATAAATTTATTAAAAGTTTTATACGGCCAATTCAGGATGAACTCGACAGGCTGGATCTGGAATATGTAATAAAAGGCCGGCCAAAAAGCATTTTTTCTATCCTAAATAAAATGAAAAAGCAGCAGATACCTTTTGAAGAGGTATACGACCTGTTTGCTATCCGTATTATTCTGGACACTGATTTAGAGAATGAAAAAGCCGCTTGCTGGCAAGTTTATTCGGTTGTAACCGATTATTATAAGCCCAACCCCGACCGCCTGCGCGACTGGATAAGTACACCCAAGGGCAATGGGTACGAAAGCTTACATACTACCGTAATGAGCAGTACCGGCCAGTGGGTAGAAGTTCAAATACGCACCCGGCGTATGGACGAAATTGCTGAAAAAGGCTACGCTGCCCACTGGAAATACAAAGAAACTACACCTAACAGCCGCGAGGCTGGTCTAGAGCAGTGGATTTCTTCGGTAAGGCATATGCTGGAATCATCTGACACCTCGGCTATTGAGTTTGTAGATGACTTTCGGAGCAATTTGTTTAACGATGAGGTGTTTGTGTTTACCCCTAAAGGCGATTTGAAAAATTTGCCTTACGGAGCCACTGCGCTGGATTTTGCCTTCGAAATCCATACCCATATTGGAGCCAAGTGTATTGGCGCTAAGGTTAACCAAAAGCTGGTACCGCTTAACCATACCCTAAGCAATGGAGACCAGGTAGAAATTTTAACTTCGAACAAGCAAAAGCCCCACGAGGACTGGCTGCGGTTTGTAGTGACCAGCAAGTCAAAATCGGCTATTAAAGATTTTCTTAAAGAAGAGAAAAAAGAAGCAGCCGGCGACGGCCGGGAAATTGTTGAGCGCAAGTTGCGCCAAATGAAACTGCCGCTAAACGATGACACTATTAACCAGCTCCGGGCCTTTTTCGACTGCAAAACCCCGTTGGATTTTTACTATCGGGTAGGAAAGGGAAAAATTGACCCGACTGAGATAAAAAAATTCCAATCGTTTAAGGAGGAACAGAAACATAAGCAGGCCGCACCTATACGAGATGCTAGAACCTTTGAGCAGGAAATACGCAAAACCAAACCGGCCGCTAACGATGATAGTGATACCCTGCTGATTGGCGAAGATTTAAATACGGTTGATTATAAGTTGGCTAAGTGTTGTAACCCTATAGCCGGCGACGATGTATTTGGCTTTGTAACGGTGAACGAAGGAATTAAAATACACCGCGTAAGTTGCCCTAATGCAGTAGAACTAATGAGCAACTACGGTTACCGGGTTATAAAAGCAAAGTGGACCAGCCGCCAGCAAATTGCGTTCTTGGCCGGCTTGCAAATAGACGGCACCGACCGGGTAGGTTTAATCAATGACGTAACCAAAATTATTTCTGACGAACTTCACGTTAATATGCAATCAATAAGTATTGGCACGGAAGACGGAATTTTTAACGGTACAATTCGTTTATTTGTAAACGATACCCGCCACCTAGAAATGCTAATTGAAAAGCTGGAAAATGTAGAAGGAGTGCACAAGGTATACCGATTTAATTAATTTTTTGTTAGAAGTTAGAAGTTAGAAGCCGTAAGTCTGGCCGGACAGATGAGTAAATGAGAGGTAGTTTCTTTCAAACTGGACTATTTCTTTTATACTATATACCTTGTACAAAATTTCGACTAACCACCAGGCACCAAGCACCAAGCACCAAGCACCAAATTGATGAATTCTGAAACTCAAGATAAAGTAAAGAAGATTTTTACGGCTTACCTGGAAAACAAGGCGCTGCGTAAGACCCCGGAACGCTTTGCTATTCTGGAAGAAATTTACGCTCGAACCGGCCATTTTGATGTAGAGCAGCTCTACATCAGTATGAAGAATAAAAACTATAGAGTAAGCCGGGCCACGGTGTATAATACGCTGGATTTATTAGTTGAGTGCGATTTGGTTACTAAGCATCAATTTGGCCAAAACCAATCGCAGTACGAAAAAAGCTTCGGTAGCCGCCAGCACGACCACCTTATTTGTACCGACTGCAACCGCGTGCAGGAGTTTTGCGACCCCCGGATTTACAATATCCAGAAAATGGCAGGCGAAATGCTGAACTTTAACGTGATGCACCATAGCCTAATTTTATACGGAGCCTGCACTAAAGAAAATTGCGAACACCGCCCCGATGCCAACGCCGCCTAATTAAGGGAGTGAAGGAGTGAAGGAGTGAAGGAATGAAGGAGTGAGTTACTGAATTGGTAAAGTGGTGAGTAATTAATGCAGTAATGGGTTAATATGCTAATATGCTAATGAGCTAATTATTGCTAAATGCGGTGATAAAAATAGGAAACCTAACGGGGATATAATCTTATATATATCCAAAGTCTTATGTCCTATGTCCTGCATATTATATCTATATCCTGATTCTTGATTCTTGGCACCTGAATCTATTGTCCATTGTCTATTGTCTAACTTCTAACATCTAATAGATTTTGAACTGCCGCTAAATGGGTTACCTTTGCGGCTTACTGCATAAGCTATGAGCGTAGATGTACTGCTAGGCCTCCAGTGGGGCGACGAAGGTAAGGGTAAGGTGGTTGATTACCTGGCCCCGCATTATAATCTGGTAGCCCGCTTTCAGGGCGGTCCCAATGCCGGGCATACCCTGGAGTTTGACGGCATAAAGCACGTATTGCACCAAATTCCCTCCGGTATCTTTCGCCCCGATATTATAAATGTAATTGGTAATGGGGTAGTACTGGATTTGGCTATTCTGAAAAAAGAAATGGACGGCCTAATTAAGTACGGAATTGATGCCCGCGAAAATCTATATATCAGTAAGAAAGCTCAGCTAATTTTGCCTACTCACCGCTTGCTGGATGCCGCTCAGGAGCGGGCCAAGGGTGCTAAAAAAATAGGTTCAACGCTTAAAGGCATTGGCCCAACCTACGCCGATAAAATTGCTCGCCAAGGCCTGCGCATTGGCGATTTACTGCAGAATGATTTCCGTAGTAAATATGATGCCCTTACCGAGAAGCACCGCAACCTGTTAGCTTTCTACAACGATCCGGCTGAGCTGGATGAGCTGGAAAAATCTTTTTTTGAGGCAGTAGAATATATAAAAACCTGCAAACTGGCCGATACGGAATATCTGCTTGAAGATGCCCTAAAGCAAGGGAAAAAAGTGCTGGCCGAAGGGGCACAAGGTTCCTTGCTGGATATTGATTTTGGTAGTTACCCCTTTGTAACGTCATCTAATACCATGGCGGCCGGGGCTTGTACTGGTTTAGGTATTGCGCCCAATCGTATGGGTGAGGTGTTCGGTATTTTTAAAGCTTACTGCACCCGCGTAGGTAGCGGCCCGTTCCCTACCGAGTTGGAAAATGAAACCGGCGAACGTATGCGTAAAGAGGGAAATGAATTTGGGGCTACCACCGGCCGGGCCCGCCGCTGCGGCTGGCTAGACTTGCCAGCCCTTAAATATACGGTTATGATTAACGGCGTAACCCAACTATTCATGATGAAGGCCGACGTACTGAATATATTTGAGTCTATTCAGGTATGCACAGCCTATAAAATGGGTGATGGAAGCCTTACCGACCGTATTCCGTACGACATGTGCTCCGAATTACCGGAGCCTCAGTACACCGAGTTTAAAGGGTGGAATACCTCGCTGGAAGGCATAACTGATTGGAAAGATTTTCCGGCTGAACTTAAAGAATACGTGGCTTTTATCGAGAAGGAAGTTGGGGTGCCAATCAACATTATTAGTACCGGACCTGACCGGACCGAAACTATAATCCGCAATAAAATTTTAGCCTAAATTTGGAATTTAAAAATTCTAGCGCTTATATTTGAGGACATGATTCTGCACACCGTACATTATTACTACTATTATCACACAGAGCCACTCCGGCTTCTGAATAGGTAGGGTATGTACCGCAGTTAAATCAAAAAAATATTACCCAAGCCCGTTCCGAAGTTCCGGAACGGGCTTTTTTTGTGCCACACTAAATAAAAAACCATGAGCCAGTTACGCCAGCAGTACGAAAATTACACCGAAGAAGATTTTGCCGTCTGGAAGATATTGTACGAACGTCAGATAGAAAATTTGCCAAGCCGGGCCACGCGCGAGTTTCTGGCCGGGTTAAAGCGAATAGATTTTACGCCCAATAAAATTCCGAATTTTGAGGAAACTAATCCGCTACTTAAACAACAGACCGGCTGGACGCTAACCGAAGTGCCGGGTATAGTAGATGATGAATTATTCTTTACCTGGATGGCCAACTGTAAATTTCCGGCAACTACTTGGCTGCGCAAAATGAAGGAGTTAGACTACTTGGAAGAACCCGATATGTTCCACGATGTATTTGGGCACGTGCCGCTGCTAACTAACCAGGCATTTGTGGATTTTCTGCAGGAGCTAAGCAAAATTGGCCTGGATCACGTAGGCGATGCTTGGGCTATAGAGCTGCTGAGCCGTATTTACTGGTTTACCGTTGAGTTTGGCCTGATTAGCGAGCAGGAAGAATTACGCATTTACGGGGCCGGAATTTTGTCATCGGCCGGTGAAACCCTTTATTCCCTAAGCAGTAAACCTAAGCAACTGGCCTACGATGTTGAAACCATTCTGGATACGCCCTACCGTAAGGATGTATTTCAGACTACCTATTTTGTAATTGAAAGCTACGAACAGTTGTACCAGTCGCTACCTCAAATTAAAGAACTACTAACGAATAAAATTGGGGTAAACCGCCCTAAAATGGTTGTGTAAACCTGCAGCACCAATTAATTTGGTGCTGTTTTTTTTGTTTATATATGAATGTTGCTATCGTAAAATATAATGCCGGAAATATACGGTCGGTAACCTATGCTCTAAACCGTTTAGGTATTGAACCTTGTATAACCGATGAGCCGGAAAGCCTAAAGAGCGCCGACAAAGTTATTTTTCCCGGAGTGGGTGAGGCCAGTACGGCTATGCGCTATCTTAAAGATAGAAATTTAGATATGCTGATTCCTGAACTGAAACAGCCGGTTTTAGGAATTTGCCTGGGTTTGCAATTGATGTGCGCTAGTTCTGAGGAAGGAAGCACTAATTGTCTCGGCATCTTTCCTAACCAGGTAAAACAATTTCGCCAAGCTCCTAAAGTGCCCCACATGGGCTGGAATACGCTGGAGGTAACTAAACAATCTGACTTATTTCAGCATATTGACGAAGGGGCTCACCTATATTACGTGCACAGCTATTACGCTGAAGTGGCAAGTAACACATTAGCTACCACCACCTATGGAGAAACCTTCAGTGCGATTTTAAACAAAGAAAACTTTTACGCTATACAAGCCCACCCCGAAAAAAGCAGCACCGCCGGCGAACAACTACTAAAGAATTTTTTGAGTTTGAATTTATAAGAATTAAGAATTAAGAATTAAGAATTAAGAATCAAGAATCAGGAATCAAGACATAGGACAATGGACAGTAGACTAATAAATTAGTGTTCATTTAGTATCAATAACCCGCAGTAAACAGATTCCAAAAATTAGCACATCACCATATCATCAAATTAGCACATTAAACCATGCATATAATACCCGCCATTGATATCATTAACGGAGTAGCAGTAAGGCTTACTCAGGGCGATTTTAACCAAAAAACCGAATACAATTACGATCCGCTGCAACTGGCTAAAGAATTTGAAGCCGCCGGGCTAAAGCGGTTGCATATAGTGGACTTGGATGGTGCCCGGCAAAAAAAGATAGTAAACGCCGATGTATTGAAGAAAATTAGTAGAGGTACTAAGTTAGCGGTAGATTTTGGTGGGGGTGTTCAGTCGGATGCGGATATCAAATTGGCTTTTGACATGGGGGCCGAGCAGATTACCGCCGGTAGCATAGCTATTAAAAACCCGGAAATGGTAAAGCGGTGGATAAATACCTACGGACCGGATAAAATTATTTTAGGAGCCGATGTGCGGGGGCACGAAATAGCTGTGAGCGGTTGGCAGGAAGGCTCCGGACAAGATATTATTCCGTTTATTGAACGATATTTCGACTTGGGTATCCGCTATATAATTTGTACCGATATAAGCAAAGACGGTATGCTACAGGGTCCGGCTACTGAACTATACCAGGAAATGAAACTGAAATTTCCTGAACTTAATATTATAGCCAGCGGCGGCGTGTCCAGTATGGAGGATGTACAGGAGTTGAAAGCCGTAGGTTGCTGGGGCTGCATAATTGGCAAAGCCATCTACGAAAACAAAGTTACGGTAGAAGAACTAGCCGAATTTGACTCCAGATATAGACAATAGGTAATAGACAAAAGACTTGGAGTATCTGCCTAGTCGTAATTCGTAATTTCTAATTCGTAATTAAATAAGTGCTTACTAAACGAATAATTCCCTGTCTGGATATTAAGGACGGACGCACGGTTAAGGGCGTAAATTTTGTGGATCTGCGCGATGCCGGTGATCCGGTAGCTCTGGCAGCCGCTTACGCTCAGCAAGGGGCCGATGAACTGGTATTTCTGGATATTACCGCAACGGTAGAAAAACGCAAAACCCTAATTGACCTTGTAAACCGGGTGGCGGCCGAAATTAATATTCCGTTTACGGTAGGGGGTGGTATTAGCTCGGTAGCCGATGTATCGGCTTTGCTGGCGGCCGGGGCCGATAAGGTTTCTATAAATTCTTCGGCAGTGCGCCGGCCAGCGCTAATAAATGAGTTGGCGCAGGAGTTTGGCAGCCAGTGTGTGGTAGTTGCAATTGATAGTCGCTACGTTAATGGCGAGCATGTAGTGCATACCCACGGGGGCCGTACGCCTACCGAATTAAGAACCCTAGCCTGGGCTGAAGAAGTAGTGCAGCGGGGTGCCGGCGAAATTCTACTAACTTCTATGGACCACGATGGCACCAAAGCCGGTTTTGCCAATGAATTGCTGGCGGAGTTGGGCAGCCGGGTAAGCGTACCCATTATTGCCAGCGGCGGGGCCGGAAATTCCGAACACTTTGTAGATACGTTCACTACCGGAAAAGCCGATGCCGCCCTGGCCGCCTCAATTTTCCACTTTGGCGAAGTGCCAATACCAGAACTAAAAAAGACCCTGCACCAAAAAGGAATAGTGGTAAGGTTGTAGGCTTGAATCAAGAATCAAGAGTCAAGAAACAAGATTTCTCTCATTCTCGATACTAAGAACCAACTTATTCAATACCTTTTTCTATAGACTAACGACTAATGACTAGCGACTTAACTAACATAAATTTCGATAAAGGCCATGGCTTAGTGCCAGCTGTAGTGCAAGATTCTTCTACTAAGGTAGTATTAATGCTGGGCTATATGAACGCCGAGGCTCTTAAGAAAACCCAAGAAACCGGCAAGGTTACTTTCTATAGCCGGAGTAAGCAGCGGCTCTGGACTAAGGGCGAAACTTCCGGTAATTTTCTACTGCTAAAGGATATAAAGGTAGATTGCGATAACGATACCATATTGGTTAAGGCTGAACCGGTAGGCCCGGCTTGCCATACCGGGGCCGATACATGCTTTAATGAAGTTAATAAAGCTTCCGATCTAGACTTTTTAGCTAAGCTGGAAGATATTATTACTGACCGGAAAAATAAGCCTTCCGATAAAAGCTACACCAGCAGCCTGTTTACCAAAGGTATAAATAAAGTTGCTCAGAAGGTAGGCGAGGAGGCCGTGGAAGTTGTAATTGAAGCAAAAGATAATAACCGCGAACTATTTCTTAATGAATCGGCCGATCTGCTTTTTCACTATCTGATTCTACTTCAGGCTAAGGGTGAAAAACTAGAGAATGTAATAGAAGTATTGAAAGACAGACACGCTAAGTAGTTTGCTTAAAGTCAAGAAAAAATAAGGCCTGCTCGGGTGTTAGTTTTCTTTTTGGAAAATAAATTTTCTATGTTGATCCTATAACTATTACGAAATAAGTTGGCCGAATTAGAACTTTGGAAATTGCTTCGAGCTTCAAACTACTGGTGCTTCGGGTATCACCTAATTCTATTTCGGTTTCTTTCGCTTCAAAATGCAGTTCAATATCTCTTAGTTGATTCCAGGCTTTATAAATATAAATAAGAGGCCGTAAAAAATAATAGAGGGCAAATACAAGAAGGAATGATGAGTACGCTATTTCAGGTTTAGAACTGGAGGCTTTGTACTGATAATAGCCTAAGCTAATTATCAGCAAAGGACCTGTAATTCGCAGAAAATTCATCAGTATTGAATTTCCTAGGTAGTACTCGTAAAGAAACATTTGTATACGCTCGAACCGTGATAGATGAAATGAGTGCATTGGCAGCGGTAGTAATTTAAGACAAATGTAAGGTTATTCAATTAGCATAGTACAAAACCATTGGAGGCTTCTGTTATAAAGAATATCTTTAAAGCCAGTAATTATGGCTTCTTCTCCGCTATCCGTACTTAAGCAATACTGGGGCTACCCGGAATTTAGGCCCCTGCAGGCCGATATTATTGAGTCGGTATTGGCAGGTAAGGATACGCTGGCCCTGCTGCCCACCGGCGGAGGTAAATCAATATGCTTTCAGGTACCGGCCTTAGTAACCGAGGGTATATGCCTGGTGATAACGCCGCTTATTGCCCTTATGAAAGATCAGGTAGAACAACTACGCCAGCGTGGCATACCCGCCGAAATGGTTTTTTCCGGTATGAGCAAGCGCGAAATTGATGTAGCGCTGGACAACTGCATTCACGGAGAACGGAAATTTCTGTACCTCTCGCCGGAACGCCTGCAAACCGAACTGCTTCAGGAACGGCTAAAGCAAATGCAGGTAAATATACTGGCAGTAGATGAAGCGCATTGTATAAGTCAGTGGGGCTTCGATTTTAGGCCGGCCTACCGTTTAATTAAAGAATTCAAAGAAGAATTTCTGCCTACTACTCCTTGTATAGCCGTAACCGCTACGGCTACACCCAAAGTAGCGCAAGATATTCAGGAGCAATTGGGCTTTGGCAAAAACTCCGAGCTATTTCAGAAAAGTTTTAGCCGGCCTAACCTTAGCTATAATGTGCGCTGGGAAGAAAATAAACCGGCCAAATTGCTGGAAATTCTAAATAAAACCGGCGGCAGTGCTATTGTATATGTGCGCAGCCGCAGCCATACCCGTAGCGTTGCCAAAACCCTAAAGCAGTATAATATCAGCGCCGACCACTACCACGCCGGCCTTCAGCATAGCGAGCGTAACCTCCGTCAGCAAGCCTGGATTCAGGGCCGCACCCGGGTAATGGTAGCTACCAATGCCTTTGGTATGGGTATCGACAAAGCCGATGTGCGGGTAGTAGTCCACCTGGATTTACCCGATTCGCCGGAAGCCTACTACCAAGAAGCCGGCCGGGCTGGGCGTGACGGAAAAAAAGCCTATGCCGTAGTGCTTTGCCAGAAACAAGATACCGAACAGTTGCACGAGTATCTTCTTAGGCAGTTTCCTACGGCCGAGCAGATGAAGCACGTGTATCAGGCTCTGGCTAATTATTTTAAACTGGCGGTAGGCAGCGCAGCCCTGTCGGCCTATAATTTTCCGCTTAAGCAATTCTGCCAAACCTATAATCTGGATTTTACCCAAACCTACTACTGCCTAAAAAAGCTGGAAGAACAGGGTTTTTTGCAGCTAAACGAAGCCTTTTATACCCCGCCCAAGCTTATGGTTTTGCTGGAGGCTAAGGAGCTATACGCCTTTCAAATTGCCAATGCCGGTTACGAACCTATAGTGAAAGCCCTGCTCAGAATTTACGGTGGCCAGCTAATGGCCGGCTATACTAAAATTGATGAAAGCCTGGTGGCTAAAGAATCTGGTGTTTCAGTAAGCCGCCTGCAGCAGGCACTGGGTAATTTGCACCAAATGGACGTAGTGGCCTACGAGCCCCAGCGCGACCAGCCCCAATTAACATTTTTAACCGCCCGCTTTGAAGCCGGTAAACTACCTATCGATAAAACCACTCTGGCTGCCCGCCAGCAGGCTGCCGAAAGCCAGGTTCAGGCTATGGAGAACTACGTAACCAATGCGGCAGTATGCCGTACCAAACAGTTAGTCAGCTATTTTGGCGAAGAAGGGTACGTAGAATGCGGTATTTGCGATGTTTGTGTACTTAAAAAGCAGGGCGGCCTAAGCGATGCCCAACGATTCTCGTACCGACAAAAAATCCTGAATTCACTTAGTATGCAACCGCAAGAACTGGCCGATTTGCAGAGTTCGTTACAGGTTTCAGTTACTCGGAAAGAAGGATTTCTAAGCCTGGTTAGGGATTTGCTGGCCGAAGAAACCCTGATGTATAACGATAGCGGCCAGCTACAACTTACCAAGAAATAAAAATGCACACAGTATATAATTCTTCCATTCTTGAACAATTGCGCACCCAAACCCGCCCGCAGCACGAAGCACTGGAAGAGGTTGCCCGCTCGGAAAAGTTAGGAAACGGTGAGTTAAACCCGAAGGAATACCACGGGTTGCTTACGGCTAACTATTGGGCACACCGTTATCTGGAGGAAGCTTTGGAAAATAACTTTGCGGTAGCTTCTTTTTTGCCCGATTGGCCGGAACGTAAAAAGGTAAACTTGCTGATTGAAGAATTGAAGAAAATAGGTAAAGACCCGGAAGCAGTTTGGAAAAACGCCCCGCTGGCTAAGGCTCCTCAATTACAGACCGAGGCGCAGGCGTGGGGAACACTTTACGTAATGGAAGGCTCCACGCTAGGCGGGGCGGTAATTGCCAAATCTTTACAGAAAAATAATGATCTGACTACCTATATGCCGCCGGTTTTTTACGGAAGCTACGGTAAGCAAACCGGTGCGCTCTGGAAAGAATTCAGAAGTAAACTTGAGGCTGCCTTTACCAACCCGGAAGCCGAACAAGAAGCAGTAAAAGCAGCAGCCCAAACCTTTGATTTTTACGCTGATTGCTTTAGTAAGGCAATGTCAGGTGTGTAATAGATTTCCGATTTTAGCTGGAATTTTCTGATTGGGTTTCTTCAATTTTAGGGCAGAAACATAAGGTTGATTAAACTTTGGCATTGGCTTTGTACCTAAAGGGTAATCAATCAAAAAAACTTCTAACTATGAAGAAACTACTCAGAACCAGTTTGGCGGTAGCCCTTGCCGCCAGTGTGCTTATTTCTTGCAACAAAGCTGACCAGGAAGAAAGCCTTACTGCCGAAGAAACCCAAGACTATAGCAAAGACGCTGAAATTTCTGCATCCTTTGATGAGTTGGATGGAATTGTTGATGCTGCAGTATTGGAAGCTGAAGCCGGAGAAAGCGGTCGTTACGCCCCTCTGGAAGCATATTGGACTAAGTGCGCCAGTATTGAGCACAACAATGATACCCGGGTAACTACTATCAGCTTCACCGAAGGATGTGAGGATGCCCGAGGAATTACCCGCAGCGGTTCAATCACTATTACCCGTACCGGTTATATGTTCCAGCCCGGAGCTAAAAATGTAGCGGTATTGAACGGCTATATGGTTAATGGCTTAGCGGTTGAAGGAACCAGAACCTGGGAAAATATTACTGAAGCAAATAACCCTATGACCTTTAGCCGCAAGGTAGAAGGCGGCAAAGTAACCTGGGCCGAAGGAGATTACGCTACCCGTGAGGTGAACCATACTATAGTTTGGAACGGTACGGATACCATAGATGAAAATGATGACGTATTTGATTTAACCGGTACGGCCACCGGCCGCCGCCGCAGCGGAATTGACTACGTAAATACTATTACCGATGCGTTGGTATATACTAAAAGCTGCCAGAATACCGGAAATAAGCTGCCGGTTTCCGGAGTAATGACAGTTGATGCCGGTGATAGAAGGACCGTTGGCCTGAATTTCGGCGAGGGAGAATGTGATGATTTAGTTACAGTTAGCATTGGTGCCCGTAGCCGCACCATAGAAGTTAAGTAAGAATTTTGGTAAGAAACTACTCTGATACTTTTAAGCCTGACTTTCCGAGTCAGGCTTTTCTATTTCTTCGGATTTAACTAACCGATAAGCCGATTCTGATTTTCGGTAGTCCAGCAGGGTTAGGGATAAGTTCATATCACTAGGTAAAGGAGTAAATTTTTTCTTCTTACCTACTACCCCAAAGCTGGCTTGCTGTAAGCATATACGTAATTGGGTGCTAAGTTCCGGGCTGGGCAGCATGCTGTGCTTCAGCAGCGATTCGTACAATTCCTGGTTAGTCCAACTGGCTTGGCTTTCTATTAGTTGTTGAACTGAATCTGCTTCTACTACTTTAGTTGGGGCTTTCTCAGTAGAAAACAAGCCGCGTTGATGCTGGGCGGCGGCAACCACCGATTCCTGAGTACTGCTTAAAAAGCGTTCGGCTACGGCAATTTCCGAAGTTGCTAAAAATAAGGAGTAACCTGGCCAATCGCTGCTTTCCGGTAATTGAGCTTCTACTAAAAAGCTGGCGGTAGACATTTTAAAACTGCCATCGTCGGAATACTGAACTCCTAAGAAGTTTCCTAAGCGTTGCTTATAGCCGAGTTCTTCTTCAGTTAGCTTATTTTCTGGCTTGCTTAAAAGATATTTGGGTGCTACAAACAGAAAATCCTGCCGTTTATTTAGCCAAGGTTCAAGGCTGGCAAAGGGTAATGAATCTTCCAGAATTGATATGAGGTACAGGGTTCGGCTGTCGGCTATTTTGGGCTGGGCAGCGGCTTGCCACTCCGCCCAGCTTTCTTCGGTAATAAATTGCCGTAACTGGCCTAAGTGCATTTGTTCGTTAGCTTCCGTAGCTAATTGCCGGAGGCTTTCGGTAATGCTATAATGTTTAGTATAGGCATAAGAAAGCTGTATGGGCTTTAAGCTCTTCTTCTGCTTTAAAACTGATTGGCGGTACCGGTTAAGTATCTGCAAAACCTCCAGCCCAACCGATTTAGTAGCCCGATTGCTGTAATCCCATCCGGGTTGATGAACCACACCAATACCAAAGCGTTTACCAGCCGGGTTGGCCAGCCAGGCAGAAAAAAAATGCGGCAAAAAGAAATTGTATACGGCTGCCTGCGCGGCAAAAAATCCGGTGCTTAGCGATACTTTTTTCTTCTTGGGCATTCAGGAGTAATTATACCGGCAAAGGTACGCTACCCACCTCCCTTAGCAAAAAGTATTGCTAAAGAAATTAGTATGGTGTCAGGTTTTTTGCTTTTTCTTCTTTGCGGCCGGAAACAAGATATTATTCAGGATTAACCGGTAGCCCGGCGAGTTAGGGTGCAGGTTCAGGTCAGTAGGTTCTTCACCAACTACGTGTTGGTAATCTTCGGGGTCATGGCCACCATAGAACGTCCAGAAGCCTTTGCCGAATATACCGTGAATGTAGCGAGCCTCGCCAACCATTTTGTTCTCGCCCATAATTACTACATCGGGCTTAATTAAATTGCTACGGAAAGCCGTGGTTTGCCCCAAAAATCCTTTAACCTGGCTCACATGGTTTTGGGTAAGCATGGTAGGCACCGGGTCCCACTTAGCCGAAAATTCAAACAGATTGAAGTAGTCGTTATCTTCGGTTAGGCGACGTTCGCGCACCTGCATATCAATATTGCTGTACTCGTAGGCCAGCGGGTTTCTTTCCAACAAGAAATTCTGAAAAGCGAAGGTATTATCGTACTGAAGTTTTTGCTGGGCAGCCGGGTCAGCCGGGTCGTGGTCGTACATTTCGGCAATCATATCTACGCCGGCCCCGGCCAGGGCAATATCGTAGGTATCGGTAGCCGAGCACATAGCGAACAGAAACCCGCCGCCAGCCACAAATTCCCTGATTTTTTTAACCACGGCCAATTTTAGCTCACTCACTTTGCTGAAGCCGTGCTTGCGGGCGCTTTGCTCAAACTCTAGCTGCTGCTGGCGGTACCAGGGTTCATTCCGGTAAATAGCGTAGAACTTGCCGTATTGGCCGGTAAAATCTTCGTGGTGCAGGTGCAGCCAGTCATACTGAGGCAGCTCATCGTACATTACCTGATCGTCAAAAACTTTATCGTAGGGTATTTCGGCGTAGGTAAGCACCATGGTTACGGCATCGTCCCAAGGCAATTTGCTATCCGGGGTATAGACGGCAATTTTGGGGGCTTTTTCCAGTTTCATCACATCCTGGTTGGTAGCCGGGCTGGCAATTTCGGCTTTAATGGCATTGCCGTTAGCATTGCTAAATACCGTATAGCTAACATTGCGAATGATTAATTCATTTTCTACGGCCTGGTTCCAGGGAGTCATGAAGCTGCCGCCTTTATAATTAAGCAGCCACTCAACCTCTTGCTGGCGTTCCAGCACCCAATAGGCTATGCCGTAGGCTTTCAGGTGGTCGGTTTGGGTGGCATCCATCGGAATAAAGATATAGGATGCCCGAGCCGATAGGCCGATAGATAAAATAATTACTAGGGATAATGCTGCACGCATAAGCTTCTGACCAGTCATACCATCAATAACGCGATTTATCCTAAAACTATTCAACTTTTGTACCAATTATGGTAGTATTGGATGATAGTCTTGAGTCGTGAGTATTGAGTCTTGAGATTTGATATTATAAAATTAACATGAGTAATAGCAAACTAGCTTATACTCTGGATTTCTTAATAGTTCTTTGCAAGAAGTGTCCTATACTCACGACTCACGACTCATGACTCAATACTACCATGGAGATTCGCGAAAATATTAGAGAAGGCTTACGTTCGGTAAAGGGCAATATGCTGCGCAGTGTACTTACGGCCGGTATTGTAGCCATTGGTATTATGGCATTGGTAGGCATACTAACGGCTATAGATAGCATGCAGGCTTCTATAACTAGCGAGTTTGCCAATTTAGGAGCTAACAGTTTTACCATTCGGGTGCCGGAAGCTGGGGTTCAGCGGTGGGGCCGTAGCGATAAGCCCCGTCCGGCTATATCGTACTTTCAGGCGCAGCGGTTTAAAGATATTTTTGATATTCCGGCCACGGTAGGAATTAGCGCCTTTGTGGGCCAGGCCGAAGTTAAGCACGGCAGCCAAAAAACCAACCCAAATATGGTTGTGAACGGCGTAGATGAAGATTATTTGGATTTACAGGGCTATAATGTAGAAAGCGGTAGAAACTTTGCTCCGAGCGAAATTCAGTACGGGGCAAACGTAGTGGTAATAGGAAAAACAATTATTGAATCTGTTTTTGAACCTAATGAGGAAGTAGTTAATAGCGAAATAACCCTATTTAATACCAAGTTTAAAGTTTTAGGAGTGCTGGAAGAAGCCGGGGCTATGGGCGGCAATAGCGGCACCGGACGCAGTATTTTAATTCCGGTTACGGCGGCATCCCGCTTTAGTCAGCAGGAATTATCCTACGAAATTGATGTAGCAGTTGCTGACCCCAGCCGACTGCAAAACGCCATGGATGAGTCTACCGGTATTATGCGTAACATACGGAAGGACCAGCTAGGCCAGGCAGAGTCTTTTGAACTGAAACGAAACATATCGGCCGCCGAAAGCCTGGATGAAATTGGATCAACCATGACGATTGGCGGTATAATTATTGCCACTATTGCGCTTATTGGGGCATCGGTAAGTTTATTAAACATGATGCTGGTAACCGTAACCGAGCGTACCCGCGAAATTGGCGTGCGTAAAGCTTTAGGTGCTACGCCAAGTAAAATTCAGCAGCAATTTCTTATTGAAGCCATAGTAATTTGCCTGTTGGGCGGGGCTATTGGTATAGCCTTGGGCATAACTATTGGTAACTTGGTTTCCGGCCTGGTGGGCGATGCCGTGTTTATAGTTCCCTGGCTGTGGATAATTATAGGAACTACTGTATGTATTGCCGTTGGTTTGCTATCCGGTTGGTACCCAGCCCGCAAAGCCGCCCGGCTGGATCCGGTAGAATCCTTGCGATTTGAATAAATTGGTGGCATATTACGTTAAAGTAGAGATTTAAGTCCTATTTTAGCCTGTTAATGCCCCCGGCCTAATGTTGCACCGCCTGCTATTCCTGATTTTTTTAGGCGTAAGCCTAACGCCTTCTGTAGCCCAAACCGGGGTCGGGGCAACTGCGTCCGTGCCGGATAGCGATCAGGAAATAATTATAACCGGCGTTAATAACGGCAAGAACATCTACGTTCAAAACCCGCTTTCGGCCGGCGGCGATGGTTACTGCACGCAAGAGGTTTACCTGAATGGTTCCTTAATTTACCAAAACCCCCGGGCCAGCGCCTATACCATTCGGCTTACCGATTTATCCGAAAAAGCCCCGGTGGAAATCAGGATAGTGTACGGGGCCGGCTGTATGCCCAAGGTTATAAACCCAACGGCTATTCGGGCTACTAATGGCTTCCGCTACCTCGCTATCAATATTACCGAAGAAAAGGTTTTCTGGACTACTAACGGTGCGCAGCGTAACGGCAAATTTTTTCTGGAGCAGGGGCAGAAGGAAAGCTGGGTTCCGGTAGCTACGGTAAATGCCCAGCCGGCCTATAATAATTACCAGGCCGAGGTGCAGCACTACAGCGGCGATAACGAGTACCGCATCCGCTTTCTTCAGGATGACGGCGAAATGTACTACAGCAGGGTAGAAGCCTACAACTCCTCGGCCGACCCCATAACCTTTACCCCCAACCGCGTAGCCGATAAGCTATATTTAAGCAAAGCCACCGAATACCAAATTACCACCCTGGACGGCACCGAGGTTCTTAAAGGCAACAATAACGAAATAAACGTTAGCAGCCTGGCCACCGGGGTTTACTATCTAATAATAGAGAACCGCCAGGAGAAGTTTTTCAAGAAGTAAGGGTTACTTGATAAGGACATAATGGATATAAGATGCATTTATGTGTTTTATACGCCGGATATTGGCGGGTAAAGCACACTGGTGTGTTTCATACAGATGTTAGACATAATTTGAATGAAGAACTATCTTGACATAGACGAACAAATAGAACTTAATAATAAGGTTCTCGATTTTTACTACTCTAGTTATCAAAAGACACAGAGTAAAATATCAATTCTTGTCCTGATATATTCAGTAATAGCGATTTATATTTTACAAGTAGTAAAGTACCCTTTTGAAACATTTACAGAATCAAATTGGATATTGATTAGTGTTTACTCGATACTACTTCTAGGATTTATAGTGATGCTTTCAATTTCAATTCAAAATACATATTTACTTCTGAAACCAATAGATGTTGCTTATCTACATTACCCAAAATATTATTACACTGAAATAAAATCTCAATACGAAGAGTCGTTGGAAACTGATAACGAAGAGATTTTGAATGAATATGTAAAAGCTACCTACCTGAATGAAATGGAAGAAGCTATACAGCATAACTCTTACCTTTTTATGATCAAATCAAAGTATTATGACTTTGCCTTTAAATCAGCGTTAGCGGCTGTCCTAACGTATTTACTTTGTACGGGATTCGTGATTTTCAAAGACGAGAAACCTAAAGACTTCAATCTTAAAAATTATGAGGAAATAATTACTAAAATCGATTCACTTAAAATAATAAATGATAAATTAATAATTATGTCTGACAAAAAAGAAACACCAAAGCAGGATTCAGGCAAGGTGAAAGTTGACCCTAATAAAGTCATCAAAACCCAGCCTAAAATGATTCGAGAAAATTTCTCAAGAACGGAAAAGAGAGATTCTTCAAACTCAAATAAATCAGAGAAGAAAAAGGAATAAAAACTATGCCCAACAATGGGGATAAAACATAGGGCCGACAGTAATTTCCGCAAGTTTCGGGTTCTTATCAAGCGTTGCCTTGGTGGACAAGTACCAAGCTTTGAAATGCCCTACGTTCATACACGAGACCGTTAGGCAACATTCAAAGACCACTTCTCATATTTCAAATCTTTTACTTACCTTTTGCGTTAGTAACGTGATAAGATATGATTTTATCCTTCGGCTCCAAAGAGACGGAAATGATATGGCTCGGCAGGCGAGTCAAGAAACTACCAAACGAGGTGCAACTAGTTGGACGACGTAAGCTGAGAATGTTGAACAACTCTCAAGGCCTTGCCGATTTACAGATTCCGCCTTCTAACCGACTAGAAAAGCTGGGAGGAAACCTCAAGGATTTCTACAGCATTCGAATTAATATTCAATGGCGTATTATTTTCAAGTGGGACGGTGGAAACGCCCAAGAGGTCGAAATTATTGATTATCACAAATAGCTGAAGTATGGAAAAGTTACCTAATATACACCCTGGAGAAGTGCTTCTATATGAATTTCTCCAACCCTTAGAGATTACTGCCTATCGCTTATCCAAGGACTGTAGAATTCCGCAGACCCGCATTTCAGAGATATTGAAGGGCAATCGCCGGATTACCGCAGATACTGCCCTGCGACTTAGCAAATATTTAGGCACATCTGCCAAGTTCTGGCTGGGCCTGCAGGACGATTATGACTTAGAAGAAGAGAAAGAAAGTAAGCAAATTGACTTAGCGCAGATTAAGCACTTCGAGCGTAAGAACGTTGCCTAACACAAAGGAAAGCTCATGCGCGTTTCCTCAACAATTTATACTTTTTTTAACCGTACCCTGGCTTAGCGTCAAGGTCAACATCGAACTGCGCTTTAGTCGAGCGCGCACCCTTTACACAGTACGTTAAAACCACCAACTACTCCGATGGGTAAAATCGTACACACCACCAGAATAAAAAGCTCTCCTGAAATATGCTTCGATCTTTCTACGAGCATTGAGTTACATAAACTATCCACCAGTGAAACTCAGGAAGAAGCAATTGCCGGTCGGAAAACGGGTTTGATTAAGCTGGGCGAAACGGTAACCTGGCGGGCTAAACACTTTGGCATATGGTTTACCTTAACTTCTAAGGTAACCCAATACGAACGCCCCCATCTTTTTGCTGATAAAATGATAGCCGGTCCGTTTAAATTTATGCACCATACGCACGAGTTTGAGTTTGATGGGGAAGTAACCGTTATGAAGGATGTATTTCAGTTTAGCTCACCGCTAGGCGTGCTCGGCAGGTTGGTCGATAAGTTGGTGCTGGATAACTACTTGAGTGATTTTCTGCTAAGGCGTAATCAGATGATTAAAGAGTTCGCGGAGAGCGGTAAGTGGAAACAGTTACTAGAAGAAAAATAGCTTATTGGAAAGAGAACGCAGTGTTAAGATGATCTGTACCACAAGTAGAAATCAGAATTTTGGGTTAACTTAGGTACAGACCATTATTACGTTTCTTCGGGCGGGCAGGAATAGAAACTCACGATCAACCAGCACAATTTATAAATTGCATTGTCTATAGTTTTGAGAGCTTTAAGTATGAAGAATCTAATTGTAAACTCCATTATAACCCTAACTTTTGTGCTCGCTGCTTGCGATGATACCGATGAGGAACCCTACGTATTGAATTTTGCGTGTATGAAGGGCGAGGTAATCGGGTCGATACGTTCGGCTGGGGGTGGGCTGGCTGTCAGCTTAGATAAACCATACCAAGGTGCCGTTACCTGGCAAGGTAGAAACAACGTAATTGAACTTTGTAATATCCCCGAAGGATTTCAGCCGGCCGGCACAATCATCTATTTCTCTTCCCGAAGGTTAGCCGCTGGCGAATGTGGTCCGGTAACCGCCGATGGCGACGAGAGCATCCAAACCGCCCTATATGGCGAAACCTTCAGCAGCACCGGCTGCCCGTAGTCAGTTTAGGGGCAGAAACTTTTTAAAACTACTACTAAATCTAATTCCCTTCCCCTTGAGAAGCATGCTTATAATTGACGGTTATAAACTTCAAAATAACCTCCAATTCCTATATCTAATTAAGGTGAAAAGACATAAGTCTCAAATCTAGAATCTCAAATCTCCCATCTAACCCCTACTTTCTCTTCCTCCGCTTGGTTCTATCGCTCCGCACACCGGGGTTGGGGTTTTTGGTTTTCTTCGGGGCTTTGGGTTTAGACTTTTTAGGATCAGGCTTCAACTTTCCCTTGGCCTTAAGCCTCCATTTTTTCTCGTGGAAAGCGCCCTGGTAGGTCGGGTCTTCTTTTTGGCGTTGGCGGTCCACTTCCCGGGCTATTTCCTGCTGCTCCTCAAAGGGGGTGTCGTTATCCAGTACGCCGGCGGGTAATTCTGCAGTAGGTATTTCCTTCTGGATAAGCTTGGCTATTTTTTTAAAATGATACTCCTCGGCCGGATTTACAAAGGTTATGGCCTCGCCAGCCTGCTCGGCCCGGCCGGTGCGGCCTACCCGGTGTACGTAGTCTTCGTAAATAATGGGTACCTCAAAGTTTACCACGTGGCTAACCCCGCTAACATCTAATCCGCGGGAGGCTATATCGGTAGCCACCAATACCCGTACGTTGCCATCCTTAAATGCTTCCATACTGTTGGTGCGGGCGTTTTGATCCTTATTGGCGTGCAGTACGCGCACGTTAACCTTATGCTTCCGCTCTAAAAATTTACTGACATTATTAGCCGATTGCCGGGTTTTGGTAAATACAATTATCCGGCTAAAGCTCTCATCCTCTAGTAACCTGGCCAGCAGGTTAATTTTGGTTCTAAGGTTAGGCGTGAGGTAAATTTTTTGGTCAATAGTGTCGGCGGTGGTACTCTGTGGGGCTACCTCAATGCGCATAGGGTGTAGTAAAAACTCTTCGGCCAACTTTTCTACCCGGCTAGGCATAGTGGCTGAAAACAGGGCATTTTGCCGTTTAGCGGGCATCAGTTCTAAAATACTGTTGATCTGCGGCATAAACCCCATGTCCATCATCTTATCGGCTTCATCTAAAATAAGGGTAGTAATCTGGCGGGTATAAATGGAGCCGGTTTTGTATACATCGTAAAACCGGCCGGGGGTAGCAATAATCAGGTCTACGCCGGCGGCAACTTCTTCGGCTTGGGGCTTTATGCCTTTTCCCCCAATCAGAACGGCCGAGCGTAAATCGGTATACTGGCTTAGTTGCTGCACCACTTCGCCAATTTGGGCAACCAGTTCGCGGGTAGGGGCTAGTATTAAAGCCCGGGGGTGCTGGCCCTGGGCGTACTTAACTTTCATGAGGAGCGGCAGCACAAAGGCCGCCGTTTTACCCGTACCGGTAGGGGCTATGCCCAGCAAATCGTGGCCGGCCAGCAGTAGCGGAATAGCTTTTTCCTGAATTTCCGTAGGCTGGGTGTAACCTGCGTCTTCTACGGCCGTAATCAGTTGTTTGTTGAGCTTAAACTGGGCAAACGATTTATCTTCGGTCTGGTGCATGGTCGCAAAGATAGGGCTTTAGTATTAGGTTTGAAGGGTATAAATTTGCCGATTGCATAACCGACTTGCATTATTACAGTTATAAGCCCATAATAGCTACTTTCGCAATTCTTAATTTTTCTAGATATATATGGTTGAGTTAGCCGGCATTTTAGTGTTAGGTATTTTTGCGCAGTGGCTTGCCTGGCGGGCTAAAATTCCCGCAATACTTCCCCTTATTTTAATTGGCCTGATACTAGGGCCAATCAGCACGTTCTTTACGGAAGGCGGGCATAAGTTCTTAGAAAGCGACGAAATTTTTAACGGTGAAATTCTATTTTCCTTTGTATCGCTTAGTGTAGGGGTTATTTTGTTTGAGGGCGGGCTAACCCTGCGCCTGTCCGAAATTAAGCAGCAGGCCCAAGTAGTATGGCGCGTACTAACGCTAGGCGTATTAGTAACCCTAATTGGCGGTACTTTTGCTGCCTACTATTTTCTGGGCCTAAACCTCAGAATTGCCTTTCTTTTCGGAGCTTTAATTATAGTGTCGGGCCCAACGGTAGTAATGCCTATTCTGCGCAATGTACGGGCCAATGCCCGGGTAAATGCTATTCTAAAGTGGGAAGGTATATTAATTGATCCGCTGGGGGCTTTAATTGCCGTACTGGCCTACGAATTTGTGCTTACCAGCAAAACGCAGGGCGAGTTTACCCTTATGGCACTAAAGGAGTTTTTCCTGACTATGGCCACCGGATCATTTATGGGGGTACTGGGGGCTATATTTTTATACTATACTGTAAAGCGCAATTGGGTGCCGGAATACCTGCGCAACGTAACTGCTCTGGCCGTAGTGGTCTCCCTGTTCGCTGCTTCAGAGAGCGTTATGACCGAAAGCGGCTTGCTTACCACTACCATTATGGGTATGGTGCTGGCTAATTTAAAGGTAGAAGAACTCAAAAATATAATCACGTTTAAGGAAGATATCAGCGTTATCCTAATATCAGTACTATTTGTATTGCTATCCAGCCGTATAGAAATTGCGGAAATTAACCGCCTGGGCTTGCCGAGCTTATGGTTGTTCATTTTCTTACTTGTAGTGGTGCGTCCGCTGGGTATTTTCCTGAGCACCCTCAAAAGCGATTTAAACTGGCGCGAAAAGGTATTCATTAGCTGGGTTGGCCCTAAAGGAATTGTGGCCGCAGCGGTAGCTTCGTTATTCTCATTAGAGCTGGCCGAAAATAATAACCTCAGCGAAGTAGAAAGCGAAGATGCCGCTATGCTATTGCCCCTAGTATTCATGGTAATTACCGGTACGGTAGTGCTGCAGGGTGCTACCGCTAAACTGTTGGCTAAAGTGCTGAAAGTTCAGGCTAAGGAGCGCAATGGTGTACTGTTTATTGGGGCCAACGAAGCGGCCCGGTATATAGCCCGCATTTTGTACGAGAACGGTATTCCGGTAGTGCTGGCCGATACTTCAAAAGCCAATATTGGCGAGGCCGAACGTATGGATTTGCCTACCCACGAGGGAAATATTATGAAGGATAATCTGTGGGAGGCCCTGGATATGTCGACCCTGGGTAGTGTGTTTGCTTTTACCCCAAGTACCGAGGTTAATATTTTTGCCAGAAAGCGGTTTATGGAAGATTTCGGGACTAAAAACATCTACCGGCTGATTTCTAAGCGCGAAATGGATACTGATATGGCGGAACGCTCTAAGAACTTATTGTTCGGGGGTAAAGTTGATTACACCGGTATAAGTACCCTTATTCAGCAAAACGAGGAACTATCTGAATTTGAGTTTAACAACAAGGCAATGCTAGATGAGTTTCTTCAGGCTAACCCCCACGTTATACCGTTTTACGTGAATACGCCCGAAGACAAGAAAATATTTCTGATTGCCAATTATCCGGAACAAAGTAGGCTAACCGGTAAGCTACTTTACTTTAAGGGCAAAGAAGAAATCAATGAAATTGGCGATATGAATACTGAGGATGATTTAAGCAGTTCTGAAAAATCAAAATAGTGCCCTTAAAACACAACAAAATTACCCTGAAAGCAGTACATAATGAATGAGGCTAGAACCAGTGCAACTGTTTTGGAGGCACTTGCCCGGGTTTACTTTTTTACCTCAAACACAATTATTTAAGACTTTTACTTATCTCCGATTTAACTTTTTATTATGAGCAAAGATCGCAACCTCCGGAAACTAAAGAAGAATCTCAATAGTACCCAAAGCATATTGGGCGATTTACTTCATGATGTTACCGACGAACTGGAAACCCGTCTAAATAAAAGCAAGAAAGTGGCATCTAAGCAATTAGATAAAACTTCCCATCAACTGGATAAAACCTACCGTACCACTTCTAAAGACTTACAGAAGCGCTACGCAACCACCCGCAAAGATGTAGACAAGCAGTGGGCTAAAACCCGTAGCCAGGCTGAAAACCGCTACAAAGATGCCCGAGCTCAAGCTAGTGTTGCCGGCGAGGACCTAAAGGGTCGCGCTGCCAAATTATTGGCCGCAGTTGCCGGTGGCGTGTTAGCAGCCCGCAATAAATTAACCCCCGATGAGCAGCTAAGGCTATCGGGCGATAATGATAAGCGAGTAAGCAAAACTGGCTATTTCCTACGCTTTTTAACTATCGCTACCATCTTAGTAAGCAAGCGTAAGAAGTTGATCAGCCTGGCTCAGCAGCTATACGCCAAGGTTCAGGATAAAGGAGCCCGCGAGGCTCTAACCCAGGAAGCTAAGGAGCAGTATGATATTATGCGCCGCCTAATTCGGGCGTATGCTAATGGCCAGTACCGTGAGTTCCCATACAAAGCTATACTAAAAGTAGTGGCCGCAGTGCTTTACTTTGTATCAGTAGCCGACCTTATTCCAGACTTTATTCCAATTCTAGGTTTCACGGACGACTTGGCAATTCTAGCCTGGGTATACGCTTCGGTTAAAGATGACCTTCAGAAGTTTGTTGATTGGGAAGCTGCCGAAGAAAAGCGTAAAGCTCGTTTGGCTGGTCTGTCCAGCGGTACTTCTACCACCACTACGGCTAGTAAAACTACCAGCAGTGCGGCTAAACCAGCCACCACTAGTAGTAACACAACTACTTCTACCGAATCTAGCAAGCCAATGAGTTCCGAAGATAGAAACGCTAAGCCCAATACGGCTTCCGGCGGAACTTCTTCCGCTACTACTAAAGATAAAGTAGATGTTAACAGCTCTACGACCTCTAAAAGTTCTAGCTCAACCCCATCTGGTAGCAGCAATAGCTCTACCACTGGTAAGCAGTAATTAGAGTTTATTTAATGTATAGAAAAAAGCGGAATCTTTACAGGTTCCGCTTTTTTCTTACCCATACAATTTAACCGGAACTATATGGTTATGTATTTAGGTATAATAAGTGCATTATTGAAGTCTAGATACAGGGTATGAGAAATTGGTTTTTATATAGTGGATTAATAGTTTTTATTTTATTTACTTCTTGTCAGGCCAGTAAGAAGCCGCCACTCAGCCACCAGGATTCTTCCTACGGACAAGCGCCGGACAGTAGAAACCGGGGGGCAAGTTCTAGCGGGGCAACGGCGCCAACTTCTAAGAAGACAGCTAATAAGAAGAGCTTTGCACGTACTGAAGCCCAGGCTCGCGAAGAGTTTGAAGAACGAATGAAGCAAAATGCCAAAAAGTACGAGGAGCAGGCTAAAATGGCTGAAAAGCCCCAGTATTCCGATCCTAGCTACTTTGGCCATAAGAAGAAACCTAAAAAGCGGCCGGTTGGTAAACGAAAGTTATGTAAAGAGTGCGGTATTGTGCATTAATTTAAGATATTGATTACATTAGAAGCTGTCGGTTACGGCAGCTTATTTTTTTATTATGAATTTAGCACCTTATATAGAGCAGACTAACCTAAGCCCTACGCTTACCCATAAAGATATTGACCTGCTTATTGAGCAGGCAAAGCAGTACCAATTTGCCGGTATTTGCGTGCCACCGTTCTGGATAAAAAAGGCCCGGCGAGATTTAGGTAATAGCACCACTAAACTGGTTACCGTAATTGGTTTCCCTTTAGGGTATAACATGACTGAGACCAAGGTTCAAGAACTTCAGTTGGCTATTGACAATGGAGCCGATGAGTTGGATTTAGTTGTTAATTCGTCGGCCCTAAAGGCAGAAATGAGTTGGGTTAAGGTAGAAATTGCCAAATGCGCCCAGCTAGCCCATGAGCAGGAACGAATTCTTAAAGTTATAATTGAAACTGCTTATCTTAATGACAGGGAACTGGAGTTGGTATGTAGCTGGAGCGCTGCCGCCGGAGCCGATTACGTAAAAACCAGTACCGGCTTTGCCCCCACCGGAGCTAAGGTAGAAGATATTAAAAAAATGCGGGAATTACTTCCGGCGCAGGTTGGTATAAAAGCTTCCGGCGGAATTAAGACCCGGGAGCAGGCAATTGAGCTGATAAA
The DNA here is from genome assembly GCA_964504565.1 of uncultured Roseivirgaceae bacterium. Lineage (GTDB taxonomy): Bacteria > Bacteroidota > Bacteroidia > Cytophagales > Cyclobacteriaceae > Cesiribacter. Next base: position 27,715 of record CAZDEY010000009.1, on the reverse strand, counting down.
GGCCGGGGCAGATAGGCTGGGAACCTCCTCCGGCGTATCATTAATGCAAAAATCGAATAGCAATGCGCAGAGTACGTATTAGGGTGATTGGTAAGGTTCAGGGAGTATTCTTTAGGGCCAGCACCAAGGCTAAAGCCAAAGAGTTAGGCCTCAGCGGGTGGGTACGAAACCTACCGGATGGTAGTGTAGAATTAGAAGCTCAGGGTCAATCGCCCAAGCTGAGGAAGCTGGAAGAGTGGTGCCACGAGGGTCCCCGCATTGCTGAGGTTAGCCAAGTTGCCTGCGAAGAAATTGATACCATTGCCAAAGAGGGAGATTTTAGGGTTAAACATTAGCTAACGTATTGATCATATTTTGGCGGAAACACTACTATCATATTTATTGACAGTGAAGATTTTTGTTCTAGTTAGTAGGGTTTTACTTTGTATAATAGTATAGCTAGCTTATATAAGCATATTTATGAAGACAATAAAGGCCATATCACTCTCCTTAGCCGGTTTAATTATATTAGCGTTAATTACTGCTGCGGTTATTCCGGATACCTTAGTGATAGAAGAAAATATAGTGGTAGACCGACCGGTGGGACAGGTATTTGCTAAAGTTGCCGATTTGCAAAATTGGGAAGATTGGAGTCCGTGGGCCGAAATGGACCCAGAGGCGGTAGATAGCCTCTCTACACCCAGCCGTGGGGTAGGAGCTAACTGGAAATGGTACGGTAACGAGATAGGGAGGGGTAGCTTAACTACCGAAGAGCTTACCGAGAGCCGCTCGTTAAGGTTTGGCCTTAAAATAGATGCGCCATATCCGGCCCAGGCTACCGATAGCTGGGTATTTCAGCCGGACTCCAGTGGCTCAACCGAGGTAATTTGGCGAAACTCTATGGCTTTGGACTACCCGGTGGGCCGATTAATGTCAATTTTTTTAAAACCAACCCTGGAAAAAAAATACGCTGAAGGCCTGGAAAATTTAAAGCGGGTAACTGAACTGGAAGCTCCGCGAAATTGATATTTTCAATGAACAAACAAGGCCGCCAGTGATAAAATAAGCGGCCTTGTTTGTTCATAAGGTTTTATCAGTCCTGAAAAGGTATTACCTGAGGTACAGCGTAAATAATTCCGTTACCAGCCCGATAGGTGGCAGTAGGTTCAACACCGTTAATCATTAGAACCGGATCAGTAGTTACCTGCAAAACAGAATCAGATAAAGCAATATAGTCGCCCTGATTAAAATCTAATTCAGCAATACTGCCTTCCAGAATATGGCTTCTAAGTACCACAGAAAACGCGCTGTCGGTAAGTTCACTGGCTGAACTTAGGTTGTTCTGCTGGGCAAAGTTAGCAAGTGCCTCATTGGTAGGGGCAAAAAGGGTAAAGGCTAGGTTATTATTTTGAAGTGAATCAAGTAAGCTTTTTACTGCCGGTCGGGCTAATTGTTCAGCCAAGGTCCTAAATTCGTTAAGCTCAGCTAAGCGTTGGCCCAGCGGACGGTTTGCAGCCGGAAAGGTTAATACCTCATCCACAATATGAATGTAGCCATTGGCAGAAAGTATATCTGATGCTACGTATTCAATTGAATCATTTACAAAATAAACAACCTTATTGTTCTCATCGGTTTCGGTACTAAAGCCTATGGTTTGGCCGCTAAGGGTAATAAGTTCGCCGGAGCCTAAAACTGAGCTTACGTAGGCACTTTGCAATATATGATTACCTACAAATTGGTGCAGTTGTTCTTTTTCCAAATCATTTAAGGAAGAAAGATTGTTAGTTAAAAGCCAGGCATTCACCGCCTCATCCGAGGGCGCAAAAACAGTATAAGTTACCCTTCGATTGCCAATGCGCTCAGAATAAGTTGGGGATGACGAACCGGCGTAGTTTATACTATCTAGGTGTAAGGCAGCTTCAAAACTGCTCAATTGCGGTTGTTCGCTTAAATCTTCCAGCAGGGTAGGTTCCGGGCTGGCAGCATCAGCGCCGCCATCTTCGCAACTGCTAAAAAGCAAACTGCTGCCCAGGCTAAAGGCTAATAGTAAATAACGAGAAGTAAAACTTTTTATAGTAAGGGTACTAAGTTGCATAGGACTAAAACGGAGCCGGTAACGGCTTTAATATTTTTAAGGATGCAAATTAACAAAAAAGGCCGGACAAATTTTTGTCCGGCCCGGAATAAGTGCGTTTCTTCCTTAGTCAGTCTGGTTAGGCTGCCCGGTCATTTTAGCCAGGTTAACCTCCCGCTTAGGGTTACCGGCCGGTGGGTGGTCCTGCGTAATTTGGTATGAACCCTCATTGGTTGGGTTGCGGTCGCCAATATCGTGTCCGGACTGGTAACTGGCCTTGGAAGGATCTTCTTCTTTTTCCGGGTTATTCCAGAATGGTTTGTGGCCGTAGTAGCTATAAACTTTTTCCAGACTTCTAAAATCGCCGCCTTCAATTTTGTTAGGCTCAATTTCGGGGGCACCTTCTATAGTAGCCTGGTCGGCAGTAGTCATTACCGAGCCACTGTTCGGGTTAACCTGAATAGATGACCACGGTAGTAAAAAGTGATCGGTGCCAATGCCTAAAAAGCCACCGTGAGCTACAATTACCGCTGCGATGCGGCCAGACTCTGGAGAAACTAATATATCGGTAATTTTACCGTATTCGTAGCCTAATGAGTTTTTAACTTTCTGACCTATGATATGATCAGTATTTATAAATTTAAGATCGTTCATAAAAAATGGAAGTTCGTTGAGTTTAGCCTATTATACCCAAAATCTCTGGGTAGGGTTTCAGAGTAGTTTATTGGCTAAATTGGCTAATTCAGAGCGTTCTCCTTTTTCTAGTGTTACATGAGCGTACAGCGGTTGGTCTTTTAGCCTATCAATCAGGTAGCTAAGGCCGTTACTTTGGCTATCTAAGTACGGGGTATCAATTTGGTAGATATCGCCGGTAAACACAATTTTAGTGTTTTCGCCGGCCCGGGTAATAATAGTTTTAACCTCGTGCGGGGTCAGGTTTTGGGCTTCATCTACTATAAAGTATACATTACTTAAGCTGCGGCCCCTAATATAAGCTAGGGGCGATATTACCAGCTTTTCGCGCTCTACCATTTCGGTAATGCGGCTGTAGTCCTTTTCGTTTTCGTTAAACTGGCTTTGAATGAATTTGAGGTTATCCCACAGCGGTTCCATATAAGGGTTCAACTTGCTTTTGATATCGCCGGGCAGGTAGCCAATATCCTTATTACTGAGGGGTACTATAGGGCGAGCCAGATAAATTTGGTGAAAGTTGCGGCGCTGTTCTAATGCAGCGGCCAAAGCTAAAAGGGTTTTACCGGTACCGGCAACGCCTTGTATACTAACCAGCCGCACTTGGGGGTTCAGCAGGGCATGAATAGCAAAGGTTTGTTCCGCATTGCGCGGCTTAATACCGTATACCGGACTTTTTTCAACCTTTTCAACCTGCTGGCTTTCCGGGTTGTAGTAGCTAAGTACCGAGTTTTTATCGCTTTTAAGAATATGGAAGCTATTGGCTTGAGGTTTTGCTTTAGCCCAAATTTCATTGGCATCAAAACTTCCGCTTTCGTAAAGCCGGTCAATGAGTTCAGGAGGTACTTTGTCGTGCTCGGCCCGGCCGGTAAATAGTTGTTTTACATCTTTAACTTTACCGGTTTCGTAATCCTCGGCCGGCATACCTAACGATTTAGCCTTCAGCCTCAGGTTTATATCCTTGGTAACCAAAATTACCGACTTACTAGCCTTTTCGTTAACCTGCTCTTCCTGAAGTTTAAGGGCGGCATTTAAAATCCGGTGGTCGGCTTTGGCTTCGTCAAATACCCGAATGGCGTTAATTAGGCTGTCGCTTTCCATTAGTACCTTAAACCGGCCTTTTTTGGCTTTTTTGTCGGTGTGTAGCGGCACCCAAGTATGGAGCATATAGTCCTCGGAAAGGCCGTCTAGCAGGCGGATGAATTCTCGGGCTTCAAAGTTCTTATTATCATTGCCCTTTTTAAACTGGTCCAGTTCTTCCAGCACGGTAATCGGGATTGCTACATCGTGCTCCTCAAAGTTCATAACCGAATTATGGTCGTAAAGAATTACTGAGGTATCGAGTACAAAAATTTTCTGCTCGCGGGCAGCTTTAGCTTTTGCCATATAAAAAATAAGGTATAAAAATATAAGGAAGGTCTGATTGCTCAGACCTTCAAATAGAAACTAGCGGTATACGCCGAAGGTTTATTTAGCTTAACTAAACCAGGTTTTCCTGCTGCTGAATTTCGGCTAATTGCTCCTGAATATACTGCATTTTATGAGTATACTTAACTAACAAATCCGCAATGCTGACAAATGGTATGGATTGGTCATGTAAATCATTGTGGATTTTATCGCCTAGTGCTTGTAGGTCGGTGGCTTTAAGCATTACTACTGAGGGGCGTAGTTTATGAAAAATTCGCCTAAGCTCCAGCCGATCTTCTTTAGCTTTAGCCTTATTTATTTCGTTGGGCAAATCGGTAAACTGCCTTACATACAGTTTAAGTAGTTCCTGCATAAATTCCGAATCGCCCCCGGCTACGGTAATAATCCCGCTAATATCTAGCGGGCCGCCCGGTTCAGGGGTGTTTTTCTTTAAATCTGGCATATTATCAGAAGGAATAGTAGTTGCTTCTTGGGTTACCGGCTTTGTATTATATTTTTTCAGGATGGCCAGTAGCTGATCAGGAGTAAAGGGCTTTAGCAAATAATCAGTTAGCCCGTGTTCTTTAATTTTATCCGCAATTTCGCCGGAAGCCCCGGCGGTTATGGCAATTATAGGTGTAATGGTATAATCGTACTGAGGAGCTTGTCTTATTAACCGACTCGCTTCAAAACCATCCATTTCGGGCATTTGCAAGTCCATTAAAATTATATCGAATTCTTGATGTTGAGCTTTTTCTACGGCAATTTTTCCATTTTCGGCCACCACACAGCTAACATCCCAATTCTTTAGAAATTTGGTGGCAACTGCCTGGTTCACCAGATTATCCTCGGCCATAAGTATAGATAAATGGCTGAGGCTAAGATCGGGTTGTGGGTTATGGGTTAGGGCAATTTCTCTCAAATTGGCTTTATTGCCTAGGCTATAGGGTATAGAAAAGGAAAAGGTTGTGCCCTCGCCCAGTTTGCTGCTCACGCTAATACATCCACCCTGCAACTCTACTAACTGTTTAGCTATGGTTAAGCCCAGGCCGGTGCCGCCGTATTTGTTACTAGTAAGCTGCGAAGCCTGTTCAAATTTCAGGAAGATATTATTTAGCTGTTCTGCCTCAATACCAATTCCTGAATCTTCAACATCAATAAGTAAACTTATTAAACCCGGGCTTAAATCCTCGTAGTCTACCTGAACCTTAATATACCCTTCGGGCGTAAATTTTAGAGCATTACCTAGTAAGTTGGTGAGAATTTGGGTAAGCCTCATGCCATCGCCAATCAGTTCTTTTGGTACGCCCGGGGCAATTTCTAGCTTCAAGTCTAAACCTTTGCTTGTGGCCTGGCTGCCAAAACTATGCCTTAAGCTATGCAGTATATCCTGTAAACTAAATGGTGCCTGCTGAAGCTTAACCTTGCCGGCTTCCATTTTAGAAATATCCAGTATATCGTTTATAAGTGATAGCAGGTTTTCGGCTGAAAACTTTAGGGTATGAAGATCTTCTTTTTGGTCGGGGCGGGGCTTATTCTGCAAAAGGTGGTAGGTTAATCCTATTACGCCGTTAAGTGGTGTACGCAACTCGTGGCTTACGGTAGAAAGAAAATGATCTTTAGCTTCTACCGAGCGTTCGGCTGTAATTTTGGCCTCCTCTAATTGTTCCTCAAAGCGTTTACGCTGGGTTAAATCGGTATAAACCGAGATAAAGCGTTCAGCTCTCCCTTCTTTACCGTATACCGGGCTAATAGTAAGTTTTACCCAAATTTCGCCCTGGTTGCGGGTATGCAGGCGAATTTCATCGTTAAAGGATTGTCCTCTACGTAATGCGTTGTTTAGCTGAGCAAGCATCGCCGCATCGGTGTTTTTTGAGAGCATGAATTCCTTAGGATAGCGGCCCTTTATTTCTTCCAGGCTAAAGCCGGTTTGCTGGGCAAAAGCCTCATTAATCCATTCTACCCGGTGCTTTCGGTCGCTAATCATTACGGCACTATCAGTATGGCTGGCAACCAGGCTAAGGTTGGCAATTATTTGCTCGTGCTTTTTCTTCTGGGAAATATCAACTGAAATAATTAAGGCTCCCAGTATAAGTCCGTTCTTATCGTGCACCGGGCCCACCACAAATTCGTACCAGGCTTCCGGGCTTGCCTTGCCTTGGGGTTGGTACTCAAACACCGAACTCTGACCTTGCAGTGCTTTGGCTAGTACCGGGGCAAAAAGGGCTTCGGTTTCGGGGTGCATAGTATCTTTAATCTTCACCCCTTTTTGAATGGTTACTCCCTGCCAGCCGCTTAACTGGCGAGTAGTTTCTTTATTGAATTCCAGAACGTTAAGTTGCTTGTCTAATATACAAATACCAAAATTGCTATTGTAATTAAAGGCTGTTCTGATTATGGCCTCTGACTTCTCCAAGGCCAGCTTATTTTGCTGAAGTTGGGTTACATCCAGCACTGTGCCCAATATCCTGAAATCTTTTCCTTGTTCATCTCTAAGAACCTGGCTACGGCTCACCACACTTTTTACCTTACCGTTAGCGGTCTGAACCTGGTATGATAACTTATAATGTTCGGCCTTGGCCAAACTATGGAGCAGGGTTGCCTTTACGGTGGCTCTATAATCGGGTATTATATACGAAAGGTGCTCTTGCAAGGAAATAGACGAGGCTTGGGGTATACCTAATATTGCACAATATCCGGCAGAATAGGTAAAGCGAGCAGTTTTAAGGTCTATTTCATAAAAACCGGTATTAGCAATTTTTTCGGCCTGTTCCAGTTTAGTAGTATTATTTAGGGCTTCCTGAAGGGCTTTTTTCCGGTACGTAATATCGGTTACCGTACCTTCGTAGTACACATCCTGCGCTTCCGCATCGGCGTATATTGAGCAGCTAATTGAACCCCAAAATTTAGTACCGTCCTTACGAGAAATTTCAATTTCTACCCCTTCTACATAGCCTTGTTGGTTAACCTTGCGGGCTATTGCATCTAAATCCTGCGAGAGTATATATTTTCCTTTTTTAGAATTTCGTAGCAGTTCGACAGGATTGCTGAATCCCAGCATATCGGCCAGATAGTCATTGGCGTAGGTAAAGCCTTGGCTACGCTTAAGGCGGAAGAGGCCGTTTTTAGTACGTTGCTTAAAGTTGCTGAGCGCATGTTCGGTGCGGCGTAGCTTTTCGTGACTTCTTTTTAGTTCAATTGATTTGCTCTGTAAACTATGTAAACGGTCAAAGTCTTCGGCTTTGCTGCGCATTAACGCGTGCGAAAGCATAAAGAAAACCAAAGCAAATAGCAATTGTCCGGTTAATAAAGTTAGAAACTGGTAAGGCGTTTGGTAGATAAGGTAATGACTTAGCCAAAATACAAGAATTGCTCCGCCAATAAACTGCAATTGCCGCTTAGGAGGCCAGTATAGCCCTACCAATAAGCCGCAAATTCCTAATAAAAATGAAGATACTGTGCTGCCGGTAAAGGCATCAGCCAGACTAATACCCAAGGTATGTACTAAAACTACGGCTACAAATAGTTTACTAAGTAGTATATTCTTTTCCGTAGTTTTCTTTCGCGCCTTTTTGGGAAAGCTGAGGTATAATAAGCCCAGGGAAATGCTTAATGAGGCTCTGATTAGGAATAAGTTGCGGTTAGTTTCAAAGCCCAGATTTTGCTCAACTAGCATACTGTATAAGCCGGGAACAACCGCCAGTACAAAATTGATTACGGCAACCGGCAACAAGAAGTGCAGTATCCGTACGCTATTTATGGTCTCAAAGCGGGTACGATGCTGGTTATATACTTCTGAACTGGTATAAGGGGCAATAAAATTTAGGAAAACTTTTCCCATTGATCCTGATCTCTGAAAGCTTATATAAACTTACAATATAGTACTAAGAATACACAAGTAAAAGAGCAATCTTCTTAATAATGTAAGAAAAGCCAGAAATTATTGGAAACTAATTAGTCCATATGGACAGCTACGTAATGGTCTTCACCCTCCGAAGGTATTATACGAATAACTCCGGCTAGTACAATTCTAATTAAAATGCCTGCCGCAATATTTCGCTTAATGTGGGCTATTTTGGCAAATTGTTTAACGGTTATGGTATTATGCTCGGCCAGATACTTCATAAGTACCTGTTCAGCTTCGCCCCACTTTATGCCAACATCTTTGTCCTGATTGCGGCGTCGTAAAATTTCGCGCATTTCGCGGCTGGCCTGGATGCTACGGTCGTTTTTGCGTATATAAGTTTTCTTTCTAAAAGGCGGGGCAGCCTTAGAAAACGGCGCGGTTGCTTTGTCCAGCAACGATTGCTTTTCCAACACATAGTACGGTTTGCGGTCACCCTCTTCAATTTGGTACCGTACTACCCAACGACCGTCTATGGCTATACTTTCGGTATTAAAGTTTATTGGTGGTTTACAAAGTTTTTTGATGGCATTGTCCAGTACCCACATTTCTTCTTCCGGATAAGGAATACCGGAAAGCTCGCCGTTATCCGCTACGCCCACCAGAAGTGTACCGCCTTGACTATTGGCAAAGGCTACTACTTCCCGAACTATTTTTTCGGGGTGGGCAACCTTCTTTTTGAATTCCAGCGTACTGTGTTCCCCCTGGCGTACTAAATCTTGTAGCTCCTTTTTTGTCATGTTGTAGTGGGGCAATATACTTCCGGCAACCCGATTTAATAGTCATCTTCGTCCTCTTCCTCAAAATCGCCGGCGCCGGGCATACTAAACATACTGCTAAGCAAATCGGCAAACTGGGTGGTGCGTTGCAGTTGCTTTTTACTAAGCATGCTGTACTCAGCCAACCCATGCAGCAAAAATTCCATCATAAAAAGTTTATCGGTTCCTTTAACCTTAGGCTGATGCTTTTCAACAATGGCTTTTAAGCCCGGAACCTTTTCCAATTTTTTCTGATATTCCTTCAGGTTTGCTTCCAGCATAAGGTCTACGGTATGGCCTTCGCTAAACCAATCCGTTACTTCTTTGTAGGTTTTATCGGCTTTACCGCTGGCCGGGGCTTTTTTATCGGGCTTAGGGTTGGGAAAGTATTTAATGAATTGGGTACGAATAGCTTTGCCCAACAGGTTTTGAGCTACTATACCGGCTCCTTCCTGCTCGCCTTCGTAAACCAATTCTATTTTTCCGGTAATGGAGGGTATTATGCCAACCAAATCGCTAACGCGAACGCTGCCTTTTTCTTCGCTGTTAAGGAGCATTCTTCTTTCTACCGAACTTAAGAGGTTTTCGTAAGCCGAAATTGTGAGGCGGGCCGAAACACCGCTTTTGCTATCTACAAACTCGCTTTCGCGGGCTTCAAACGCTACCTGTTCAACCAAATCCTTAGCTAGTTCCGGCACGTAAATCTCCTGCTGTTCGCTGGCAAGGCGGGCTTCTTGCGAAGTAATAGCCTTACCAATCTCCAACTCCTGTGGGTAATGGGTAATAATTTGGCTGTCAATCCGGTCTTTAAGCGGGGTAACTATACTGCCCCGGTTGGTATAATCTTCGGGGTTGGCGGTAAATACAAATTGAATATCTAACGGTAGCCGTAACTTAAAGCCCCGTATCTGAATATCGCCTTCCTGCAAAATATTAAAGAGGGCTACCTGAATACGCGGCTGCAAATCGGGCAATTCATTTATAACAAACAGGCAGCGGTTTGAACGAGGCACCAGGCCGTAATGTATTACCCGAGGATCGGAGTAGGGCAATTTCAGGGTTGCCGCTTTAATGGGGTCAACATCGCCCACCAGGTC
>CAZDEY010000009.1:9306-17796 GCA_964504565.1 uncultured Roseivirgaceae bacterium | reverse complement strand
CTAACGTCCGGCGTGGCCAGCTTTTCGGTATAGCGCTCCGAGCGGTGCAGCCAGCTTATTGGGGTATCATCTCCTCCTTCTTCAACCAACTGGTGGCCTAAGTAGCTAACGGGTTCTAGTGGGTCTTCCAATAAGTCGGTGCCAGTAATATACGGAATATATTCATCTAGCAGGTCTACCATTTGGCGGGCAATACGGGTTTTGGCTTGGCCGCGTAGCCCCAATAGCAAAATATGGTGCTTGCTCAATACTGCTCGCTGCAGGTCCGGAATTACGGTTTCATCGTAGCCTAAAATACCGGGAAAAGCCGGCGACTTGCTTTTTAGTTTTTGTATTAAATTTTGCCGAAGCTCATCTTTTATACTTCGGCTGATGTAGCCCGCTGCTTTAAGCTGGCCGAGCGTAGTAATATTTTTGATGTTGGCGGCTGAAAAATGCGAGGAGCCTGCTGTCATATTTATAAGTTTTTGCGCCGGTTGCGGCGGTAATCTTCAAAAATTAAATTTCCTAAGCCTTGTAAACTGCTATAGTAAGCGTTGCCACCGTTAACCTGGGTAAACTCCTGCACAAATGCCTTTAAGTAGGGGTCAGAGGCAATCATAAAGGTGGTAATTGGTATTTTAAGGCGGCGACACTGGGCGGCCAGGTTAAGTGTTTGGTTTACAATTTTCCGGTCCAGCCCAAATGAGTTTTTGTAATACTTAATACCTTGTTTTAGGCAGGTTGGTTTGCCATCGGTAATCATAAATATTTGCTTATTGGGCGTTTTACGGCGCCGGAGCAAATCCATAGCTAACTCCAGACCGGCCACAGTATTGGTGTGGTAGGGGCCAACTTGTAAATAAGGCAGGTCTTTTACTTCAATCTGCCAGGCATCATTACCAAAAACCAACACATCCAGTGAGTCTTTGGGGTACTTGGTTTTTACCAGTTCGGCCAGGGCCAGGGCTACTTTTTTGGCAGGGGTTATACGGTCTTCTCCGTACAAAATCATGCTGTGGCTAATGTCAATCATCAGCGCGGTAGCGGTCTGGGTCTTAAAGTCTTTTTCGTAAATCTCTAAATCTTGCTCAGTAAGTAAGGGGCCGTCTAGTCCGTGGTTAATCTGGGCGTTACGAAGACTTTCGGTTACGGCAATTTGGTCGGGCGTATCGCCAAATTGAAAATCGCGCAGGTCGGTACGGGGCTCATCGCCGGCCCCGCCGTATACTGTGCGGTGGTCGCCCCGGTTGCCTTTTTTTAGCTTACCGAAAATTTCTTCCAGCGCGCTCTTTCTTATTTTTTGTTCGCTTTTAGCAGTAATTTCAAATTTGCCGTCCGGGGTTTCATCGCTTATATAGCCTTGGTCCTTCAGGTCATCAATAAAATCGCCCATACCGTAGCCATCGGTGCTAAGGCCATACTTGTTATCCAGATTGTTTAGCCAGTGCAACGCTTCATTGGCATCGCCGCCCGTCATTAGCAGAAGCTGGAGAAAAACGTTTAGCAAATTTTCAAATACGGACGATTCCGGGTCAAGTTCGGGTTGGTAGTCCGTAAATCTGTATCCTATCATAAAAAATCCCTTCCGCTCAATAACGTAAAAATTGCAGTAAAATTGGTTCAAAGCCTAGCGTCTGGCTTTAATATACCAGTATAACACGGATTAATTTTCCGGGTTCGGTTTTAGGTAAGAAAAAGCAAGCGGGTCAGGATAGGCAAATGTATAGTCCGGAAGCACTTGGTGTATGGTTGATTCAATTATCCGGTTTTGGCTATCTTTATTATCTGAAGTTAATTCTGGAATAGGCCAGGCCTGGGTTTCAGCGGCCCGTTGGTAAACTTGCAGGCGCGTAGGATGCTCCGGGGCAACCCCGTTTACAATTTGGTTACTAGCTTTGCTGCGGATAAGTTCAGCTATAATTCGCACCGCGTCGTCGCGATGGATATAATTAACCGGGCTTTGGGGTTGAGGGGGCAAACTGCCGGGGTTCCGTTTACCCGGAATTCTATCGTAGCCCATTAGCCCACCCAATCTCACGATAGTTACATCAGGCCGTTCTTTTCGTAATAGTTGCTCAGTAGCTAAAAGGGTTGGGTTACCGGTATTAGATTCATCAATCCGGAAGTCTGGGCTGTAACTGCCTTCCCCCTCCGGGTATACGCTGGTGCTGCTGATGTAGATTAGTTGGTTAGCCTGGCTTATTGAGGGTAAAATTGACTCTATCTGCTCAATATGAAAGCTAGGCCCTTGGATGTGGGTAGAGGGGGGCACCGCAATAACTAGCGTATTAGCCTCAAAAAAATTACCTACATTGGTTTGGGCTGGCCTCAGAGGAAGGCTGATTAGTACCGGTTCGATACCGGCTTTTGTAAACGTAGGAAATTTATTTTTAGAGGTGGTGCTGCCTTTAACTGAAATTCCTTGATCAATAAGAAATTTAGCTAAAGGGAAACCTAACCAGCCACAACCCAGAATGCTAACCATAGCGAATAAAAAAAGCTTAACCGGAGTTAAGCTTAATACTAGTTTTATTTAGGCATTGTTCGGAATATATAGTCCCAAAATGGGCTGCTTACCCCGTAGGCCCTATCGGGGCTTTTGTAGTGGTGAATACCGTGGTGAATCCACAAAACCTTTAAGAAGTTTTTAGGCGGCTGAAAGGCATGCACTGCGTAGTGTACGAACAAATACAGCGCGTAACCGGTAAGCATACCAGGTAAAAAAGCGTATACGGTGTTTCCTAAAATAAATTTAAAAATGAAGAACAAGACAGCAACGTATACCAAAGCCAAGATTGGCGGCATAGCCAGGCGGTCTTTATCTTTAGGAAATTCGTGGTGTACGCCATGAACGGTGTATTGTATTTTTTCCCGGACCTTGCTTGTAGGCTCCAAATGAAATAAGTAGCGGTGGGCTATATATTCTAGAAAAGTAAAGAAAAGGAAGCCAGCAAAATACCAGCCAACTATCGGCAGAAACTCCATATTAAACTGAGTAACTGCATAGTAAATTAACCCTACTGAAATTAGCGAATATAGAATTAAGGGAATCGCAATATGCGTTCGGGAAAGGCGCTCCAAAACCGGGTTCTTAAAAAGTTGCTTGCTGCCTTTGTTTTTTATAGTAACGTTAGCCATGACCTTAAAAATAGGAGGGAAGTCTGGTTCAATGCTTCAATACGTAGGGTACCCGTTAAGGTTGCCCAATTTCAGTGTTTGCCCGGTAAAATTAACATATATTGATTTATGATGCAGGGTTCAGGGCCGATAAATCTTCCGACTGTAGCACTTCCTGGTAAATTTCCTCGTAGGCCGGCAGTATATTGCTAATATCAAATTCGCGCGCGCGGGCCAAGGCATTCTTCTTAAACTCATCTAGCTTTTCATCGGCCAAAATCTCTAAAGAGCATTTAATCATCTCGTTAACCGCCCCTACCGGGCAGGTATAGCCCGATATACCTTCCTGCACCAACTCGGTTAAGCCCCCGGCATTAGAGCTTATTACCGGCACTTCGCAGGCCATAGCTTCCAACGCGGCCAGGCCAAAGCTTTCTTTTTCGGAAGGCATCAAAAATAAGTCGGCTACACTAAGAACTTCTTCCACGGCCTCCAGTTTACCTAAAAAGCGTACATCTTCGCAAATTTTTAGCTCGCGGCATAGCTTTTCCATACGCGGGCGTTCCGGGCCATCGCCGACCAAAAGTAATTTAGTCGGCATTTGTTGGCGTATCCCGTGAAAAATCCTGATTACATCATCTACCCGCTTAACCTTCCGGAAGTTGCTGGTATGCACTATTAGTTTTTCGCCCTGCGGGCAGATTGCGGCCTTGAAATGGTCTTTCTTCTGGCGTTTAAACCGCTCCAGATCAACAAAATTAGGTACTACCTTTATGTTTTTCTTTATATCGAAGTACTCATACGTTTCTTGCCTGAGCGAATCCGATACGGCAGTTATACCATCGGAGGCATTTATGCTGAAAGTAACTACCGGGGCGTAGCTAGCGTTTTTGCCAACTAACGTAATATCCGTACCGTGCAGTGTGGTAACCACCGGTACTTTTATGCCTTCGGTAGCCAGTATTTGCTTGGCCATATAGGCCGCCGAGGCGTGGGGTATAGCGTAGTGTACGTGCAGTAGATCTAGTTTCTCGTAGCGTACTACATCTACCATTTTACTGGCTAAAGCTAATTCGTAGGGCGGGTAGGCAAATAGCGGGTAATTCTCTACGTGTACCTCGTGGTAGAATAGGTTTTCACTGAAAAAATCGAGGCGGGTAGGTTGGCTGTAGGTTATAAAGTGCACTTTATGCCCCTTTTTTGCTAAGCCTTTGCCCAGCTCGGTAGCCACTACCCCGCTACCACCAAACGTAGGGTAGCATACTATTCCAATTCTCATGGATTATACGATTTATCAAAACTCTGAATGGACTTATATATTTCGTCCATAATACGGGTTCTGATGTTATATTTTATAAGTTTTGTATTACCGGCATCGGGGTATATACGGTTCGAAAGAAATATATAAACCAAATCGAAGCGCGGATCGGCCCAAACGGCAGTGCCGGTAAAGCCGGTATGACCAAAGGTTTCGGCCGAAGCATAATTTGAAGTTGGCCCGGAATGTTCCTGCATTTCGGGCTTATCCCAACCCAGGCCGCGGCGGTTATCTTCAAACTGCTTTTTAGCGAAATAGGATACCGTACCGGGGGCCAAAAAGCGGCGGCCACCGTAAATACCATCTTGCAAATTCATTTGAATAAGGGTAGCCAAATCGCTGGAGTTACTAAACAACCCGGCGTGGCCGGCTATACCGCCCAGCATGGCGGCTCCCTGGTCGTGTACCATTCCGCAGACCAGGCTATTTCTAAAGTAGGTATCGTGCTCGGTTGGGGCAATGCGGTCGGCATTGTACTTGCAAAGTGGCAGGTACGTCATGGTAGAAAGGCCCAGCGGTTCGTAGAGGTTTTGGGCCAGAAACTCGGCCATCGGCTGGTTTAGTATTTTCTCGGCAATGCGCTGCATAATGTAGTAGCCAACATCGCTGTACTTATAATCGTAGGTTTTTTGGCGGCGCGGCAAATCGCGTAGTTCCGAGTCTTTAATCCACTGCCAAACCGTATCCTGAATTGATTGAACGGCATAAATACCTTCCGAAACCTGTAACTGGTAGTTTTCGGTAGGCACCGAACTGTAAAAGTTATTGCTCAGGCCCATATCGCCCAGCGTAAATTTCCAAAAGGGTATATACGGTACTAAGCCGGCCTGGTGCGCCAGAATATTCCGCAGGGTCATTCGGGCCTTATTGGTTCCTTTCAGGTCGGGTAAATAGTTTACAATAGGTTTATCCAGATCTATCAGGTCACGTTCGTATAGGAACATCATAACCTGCAGGGTTGCCGCTACTTTGGTAATTGAGGCAATATCGTATACGGTTTCATTGGTTACGGCCTGCAGGCTATCGTAAGTTAAATGGCCAAAGGATTTTTGGTAGACAATCGAGCCTTTTCGGGCTACCAAAATTTGACAACCCGGGGTAGCCCCTAGTTCGATGGCTTCTTTGGCTATGGCATCCACATTATCCAGCACGTGGCTATCCATACCTACATCTTCCGGTACGGAATAGTGCAGGCGCTGCAGGTAGCGGGTATCATCGCCCATCTTCCTTCTCACCAAGCCCGATACGCTAACCGGCAACTCTCCGTTGGCTTCTATACCGCCAAAAATTACCGCTGGAACCAGCTTTTGGGTGTATTCATTTTCTTCGTAAGCGCAAATTAGGTATTTGGCCTGCTCAAAGTACTGTAAGCTATAAGGAATACCAAAAACGCTAAATATCACATTCTGATTACGCCTAACCTGGTCTATAAAATTTAGGGCTTCGGTAGAAAGGCCAAACTGCTTACTGCCCGAACGGTTCATACCCTGAACGCCTACAACTACCACATCGTACAAGCTAAGGCGGTACAGCATTTGCTCATACTCGGCCGGGCTGGCATCCATTGGTAAATGGTAATTATCAAATACAGCATACTTATTCAGGCTTTCGGTAAACGTTTTGTCTTCGGCATTTCCGCCTAAATTAAGCACGGCAAAAGTTTGTTCGGCTACATTTTTTATAGGCAGAAAATCGCGCTGGTTTTTAACTACCGTAATAGCATTTTCATATAGCTTTTGGCGAACCAGTTCGGCAATTGGGCCATTAATTTTTTCAGTTAGGCGATCCGTGTTAATTGGCTGATACGAATGCAAACCGGCCCAGTATTTAGCTTTTAAAATCCGGCGTACGTGCTCGTTAACTTCACCACTTTTTAAAGTACCCTTTTTAATAGCGCGCTTAATTTGCTTTACTGCCGTAGGCACATCTTCCGAAAAAAGCAGTACATCATTGCCGGCCATAAGGGCTTCCAAATCTACCTCGCCGGGTTTAAAAAACTGGCTGACCCCCTTCATATTCAGGGCATCGGTAAATACCAGGCCGTCGTAATTCATCTCTTTCCGAAGCAAGCCGTTTACCGCCGCTGGCGATAGGGTAGTGGCCCGGTTAGGCCGGTTATCAATAGCCGGAATATTGAGGTGGGCTACCATTATACTGCCCAGGCTGTCTTCCATCAGGCGCTGAAAAGGGTACATTTCCAGGCTACGGATGCGTTCCATATCGTGCCGTACTACGGGCAGGGTTAGGTGCGAATCGGTATCGGTATCGCCGTGGCCGGGGAAGTGCTTGGCGCTGGCCATAACGCCGTTATCCTGCATGCCCTTCATATAGGCTATGCCTTTCCGGGCCACATCAAATTTATATTCGCCAAAGCTGCGGCTGCCAATTACCGGGTTAAGCGGGTTGCTATTTACATCAACCACCGGGGCAAAATTTACGTGTACGCCCAACAGTTTTAGCTCACGGGCAATTTCGGCCCCCATGGTATAAATAAATTGGTTATCCTGAATTGCCCCCAGGGTTACCTGGCGCGGAAAATCAGGAATGCTGTCCAGCCTCATGCCTAAACCCCATTCGGCATCCATGCCAATCATTAGGGGTACGTTAGCCAGCGCCTGCAAGCGGTTGGTCATACGGGCTTGCCGGCCGGGCCCACCTTGAAAGAAGATTAGCCCGCCGATGCCCTGTTCGCGGATAAGCTTGGCTAGCTCCTGCTCGTGTTCCGGGCCGCGATTGCTGTAGGCCGCCACCATAAATAATTGGCCAATTTTCTGATCTTCGGTTAGCGTACTCATAACGCTATCCACCCAGGCGTTACGCTGATTTAGCCACTGGGCCTGCCCGGTAGTATCTTTAGGAATGAGGGCTGAAAGCTGGGAATGGGCCGTTACCGGCTGCGTGCTAATTATAGCGGCGGTAATAAGCAGTACCGAATAAACTAATCTGAAAAGGCTGGCGTTACCCAAGTGAAATATCGTTAAATTTGTTGTGCGCTGCAAAGTTGCTGTAGGCTGTACCATATTCATACACAAGAACGCATATTATGTTCAAATTGATTAGCGTAGGTATGGTATTTCAACTAATTTAAGGAAGTATTTAGTATTCTTCACTAGATTCAAAAAATATGAAAGTACGTTCTCTGGTTAAACTGCCTCAATATAGAAAATTTACCTACGAACCCCGGTATTACGATGAGGTGAAAGAAGAAATAGAAGGGCGGGTAGCGCGTATAGAGAAGGAATTCATAGCTGAGCAAAAGAACCCTCAGGCCGCGGCTAACTTTAAACGCGAGTGGGAATCGGCCCTGCACCACCGCCAGGAGGCTGACAAGAAATCCAATATTATGCAGTTGCTGATTATAGTACTGTTGGTTGTAGGAATGGGCGGCTGGATAATGTACGGAAACATTGCCCTGTATGTAGCCACTGGCCTATTAGGTGTATATGTTGTGGGCAAGCGGTTTATGAATAAGGTTGCTTGATTTGGTTTATTTTTATGACGGTAAGTAGCCTAGGGTTTAAACCCTAGGCTACTGCTTTTACTGCCTAATTAACCACCCTTCTAATTAGTACAAACAAGTATTAACTCGTATTTTTGAGAAATGAGCGATGTAATACGCCTGCTACCCGATGCTATTGCTAACCAAATTGCCGCCGGCGAGGTGGTGCAGCGGCCGGCTTCGGTAGTTAAGGAGTTAATGGAGAATAGTATTGATGCCGGGGCCACCAGGGTTCAGGTAGTGGTAAAGGAAGCCGGCAAATCGCTTATACAGGTGGTAGACGATGGCAGAGGCATGAGCGAAACCGATGCCCGGATGAGCTTTGAACGCCACGCTACTTCTAAAATTCAAACGGCCGAAGATCTTTTCTCAATAAAAACCATGGGCTTTAGGGGTGAGGCTTTAGCCTCTATTGCGGCCGTAGCCCAGGTAGAAATGAAAACCCGCTCTGCCGCCGATGAATTGGGAACCCGCCTATGTATTGAGGGTTCGGAATTGGTGAAACAGGAACCCTGTGTTTGCCCGGCCGGTACTTCCATTTCGGTCAAAAACCTATTCTTTAATATACCCGCCC
>CAZDEY010000009.1:0-9280 GCA_964504565.1 uncultured Roseivirgaceae bacterium | reverse complement strand
GTAGAGTTGCGGCATATTCTGGAAGAATTTCAGCGCGTAGCCCTGGCTCACCCCAATATTGCATTCAGCTTTCACCAGAACGATCTGGAAACTTTTAACCTGACTACCGGCAAGTTAAGCCACCGCATAGTTCAGTTATTTAATAAGAATTACCAGCAGCAACTGGCGCCTTGCAAAGAGGAAACCCCGCACGTAAAACTGAGCGGCTATATAGGCAAACCGCAATCGGCTAAGCGTACCCGGGGCGAGCAGTATTTTTTTGTAAACAACCGCTTTATAAAAAGTGGCTACCTTAACCACGCCGTAACCAACGCCTACGAAGGCTTGCTACAGGCCGATACCTTTCCGTTCTACGTATTATTTCTGGAAATTGATCCTAAAGAAATTGATATAAACGTTCACCCCACCAAAACTGAAATTAAGTTTACCGACGAGCGTACGGTGTATGCCGTGGTGCAGGCGGCGGTACGGCAGGCTTTAGGG
Organism: uncultured Roseivirgaceae bacterium; assembly: GCA_964504565.1. GTDB lineage: Bacteria > Bacteroidota > Bacteroidia > Cytophagales > Cyclobacteriaceae > Cesiribacter. The sequence goes on along the minus strand of CAZDEY010000009.1, from coordinate 8,797 downwards.
GCACACAACCTTTCGCCTAGCCTAGATTTTGATCAGGATGTTAATTTTGACCAATTGCTAAATGCCCTGCCGGATAATAACTTAAACCAAGCAGAACCCGGGAAGCGTAACGATTTTTCGGGAAGCAATTTGGCCGGCGGGGCGGGAAATTCCCAGGCGGCTTATACCCAATACCGTCCGGACAATTTTGGGAACAAGAACCTGAACCATTGGGAAAGTTTATTTGAAGGCGTACCCAAAAGATCAGATCTCAGAGCCGGGGAAAGGCCCAAACAGCAGGTGGTTACTATTGCCAGTTCCTTAAACCAGCCTGAGTATCCGGTAGATACTTCCGAAGCTGAAGTTGCTGATGCCAAGAGGGTAGTTTTTCAGTTGCATAACCGATACTTGTTAAGCAGTATAAAAAGTGGCTTAATGGTGGTTGACCAACAGGCGGCCCATCAGCGGATTCTGTACGAAAAGTTTGTAAAACAAGCGGCCTTCGGTAATGCCCACGCCCAGCAATCCCTATTTCCCGATCAGCTACAGCTACCCGCAACTGACTATGCCCTGCTGCAGGAATATTGGGAAGAGGTACAACAATTGGGGTTCGATATTCAACCTTTCGGCGATAAAACAGTAGTAATTCAGGGTATACCGGCTGACCTATCGCATATGGACGGAAAATCTCTGCTGGAAGGGGTTATTGAGCAACTGAAACACCAATCTTCCGAGCTTTCGCTGGACAAGCGGAACCGCATAGCTATGGCATTGGCCGTACGTGGTTCTATTAAAAACGGGCAGACTTTAGACGAAACCGAGTGCCGAACGCTTATTGACCAATTGTTTGCCTGCCAAAAGCCGGGCTATGCCCCCAACGGGCGGCCTAGTTTCCGGGTGTTAGATATGCCCCAGTTAGAAAACCTTTTTAACCTGTAACCTATTTTTATGTTCCGACTTACGCCGGTAGTTAAGAATTTACTTATCATAAATGTAGTGGTATTTATATTGCCTCTGGTAGTCGAAGGACTGGAAGGCTTTATAGAACAAAATTTTCCTCTGTTCTATGTTGAAGGAGATCTTTTTAGGCCTTGGCAGATAATAACTTATATGTTTTTGCACGCAAGCGGGGGGCATATTTTCGGCAATATGATAGGCTTGGTAATTTTTGGTCCGTGGCTGGAAGAGCTTTTTGGCAGCAAGCGTTTTCTAACATATTATTTGGTTACCGGTGTTGGTGCCGGACTACTGTTCATGGGTACCGAATTTATTGAGAACAGGGGGGTGAAAGAAGATGTCAATAGCTTTCTCTTAGAGCCAAGTGCCAATGATTTTGAGGTTATGGTTATGGAAAATTTCCCTCAATTTTATTACGGAGTGGCTGAGTTAATGGAACAATATAGTGCCAATCCGCAAAATGAAGCTATAGAACAAGAGGCAATTAATGCTACCCACCAAATGTACGAAGCTACCTTAAACGTACCTATGGTAGGAGCCTCCGGTGCAGTTTTCGGATTAATTTTAGCCGTAGGTTTATTATTTCCTCTCCGCCAAATTATGTTGCTTATACCCCCAATTCCGTTAAAGGTACGAACCTTCGCTATTTTGTACGGGGCGTTCGAAGTTTACTCAGTAATACAAAATGCACCCAACGACAATATAGCTCATTATGCTCACTTAGGCGGAATGTTGGTTGGGTATATTGTGTTGGTAATTTGGGGTGAGGCTCAAAATCGTTATCGTTAAGATACGCTTACTATGAATATTTTTGTAGAGAATTTAAAGAACGCTTTTCGTAGGCCTAACAATGGCTTATACCGAATTATACTTATAAATATTGCGGCGTTTGCCGTATTTATAGTGTTTAGGGTACTGCTGACTATTTCGGGGTTTCGAGAAATTTATGCATCAATTCGCAATGCAGTGGCTTTGCCTGCTGATTTATCAACCTTTATAACCCAACCCTGGAGTTTAATTTCTTATATGTTTACCCATGCCGAACTAGACCGGGGAGGGTTTTTTCATATTTTATTTAATATGTTATTCCTGTACTGGTTTGGGCGCCTGGTTGAGGATTTTATAGGAAGTAAAAAACTGGTTAATATTTTTGTTTTGGGCGGATTGGTAGGGGGAATAACCTTTGTTTTAATCTATAATTTAATTCCTTACTACTCCCCCGAGCGAGATTTCGTGAGTTTAGTGGGAGCCTCAGCCGGTGTTTCAGCCATTGTATTAGCAGCGGCAACTTTGGCCCCCGATCATTCCTTTCATTTGTTTCTAATTGGGCCGGTTAAGATTAAATATATTGCTTTAGTCTGGATTGTATTCAAAAGCTTTCAGGGCCTGGACGGCTCGAATGCCGGCGGTGAGTGGGCTCACTTAGGTGGGGCACTTATTGGGTATTTATACGTAACCCAACTTAGGAAAGGCACAGATCTGGGAAGCTGGATTGGCAACTCTCTGGACTGGGCGGGTAATCTTTTCAAAGACAAACCTAAAATTAGGGTAAGCCACCGTAAAGAGCGGGCCTATGCTTCCGGTAGCAAAACATCTCAACGGGCTAGTGCTAACGCAGGTAAAGCCAGTCAGGATGAAATTGATGCCATTCTGGATAAGATTTCGGCTAAAGGCTACGAAAGCCTGAGCAAAGAAGAGAAGCAAAAACTTTTTAACGCCAGCAAAAAAAGCTAGACGTACAGCGCCGAGAGGCCAAGTACGGAAAGTAAGCGAATTGTCCAGATAGCAGTGCGCACCCAGTTTAAGCGGACTAACTGCCTGGTTAACTTTTCAGTATAACCTTCATTGGTCATTCTACTATGTAGTGGGGCAAACACGGCAGCCGTCAACAGCCAAAGTAAGCCTACGCAAACTACCGAAATCCACTTGAGCCAAATCTGCGGATCGAAGTAGAAATCGTAGCTAACCAGCCAAATGGCCAGGGCCAGTTCGGCTAGCATAAGCGGAATAACTAAGTAGCTAATTCGGCGCTGGTGGGCTTTTTGGTAACCCAGGCATTCTTCCTTCCCAACCAAACTAAAGCTAGGGTAATGTACAAGTTGTATAGTCCAGATTAGGCCGGTGAGCATACCGGTTACAGCCAGGTTTATAAGAAGGCAAAAGGCCAAGGAACTGAACATAAATTAAGGTTTGCTTCAGTAACTAGCGGCTTAGGGCAAAGGTTACTCAATTATTCCTTATCGCGGTTAGCTAATTGGCCACAGGCGGCATCAATATCTTTGCCCCGGCTACGGCGTACCTGAACATTTACACCCTTATTCTTAAGATAGTTAGCAAACCTATCTAGTTTGTCTTCTTCGGTATTTACAAAATCAGCTTCCTTAATTGGGTTGTACTCAATAATATTAACCTTACTTGGCACTTGTTTAGTAAAGCGGTACAGTTCTTCGGCATCCTGTAAAGTATCGTTAAAGTTATAGAAAACTATATACTCAAACGTTATCGGGCTTTTGGTTTTCTGATAGAAGTACTGAAGAGCTTCTTTAAGGGCAACCAGTGAATTGCTTTCGTTAATCGGCATAATCTGGTTACGCTTTTCGTCATTGGCCGCGTGCAGCGAAAGAGCCAGGTTAAAGCGTACCCCATCGTCGCCCAGTTTCTTAATCATTTTAGCTATGCCGGCAGTGCTAACCGTAATGCGGCGGGCGGCCATGCCCAACCCATCTTCGGCGGTAATTCTATCAATAGCTGTTAGTACGTTTTGGTAATTAAGCAGGGGTTCGCCCATGCCCATAAATACAATGTTGCTGAGCGGCTGCTTATACTGCTTTTCGGCCTGGTTACGGATCGCAACCACTTGGTCGTAAATTTCCGAAGCTTCCAGGTTACGCTTCCTATCCATATAACCGGTAGCGCAAAATTTACAGGTAAGTGAGCAACCCACCTGAGAGCTAACGCAGGCCGTCATTCTATCGTCGGCTGGTATAAGCACGCCTTCTATTAAATGGGTATCGTGCAGGCGGAAGGCGGATTTAACGGTGCCATCGTTACTCAGCTGCTCCTGATCTACAGTAATTGGGTAGAAGGCATATTCTGCTTCCAGTTTATCGCGGAGGTCTTTGCTAAGGTTGGTCATCTCGGCAAAACTAGTAGCCGACTTCTTCCACACCCATTCCCATACCTGCTTAGCCCGAAATGCTTTTTCATTCCAGGCTACAAACTGCGCGGCAAGCTGTTCGGGGCTAAGTTTACGGATATCGGGTTTAAGTGCGGTAGTTACGGCCATACTGCAAAGGTAGGTAAGTCTTACGGAATCTGGTAATTGCTATGTAGCTTAACTACAATGCGAGTTAATTAGTGCCAACTTGGGCAGTATCTATACCGGGCTTGGGGCTTTTGCAAAGAAAAGGCAGGTACTCGTTAGCTTTGGTGTAGCCTAAACTACTGGCCTTGGTCATAGCTTCGCAGGCGGCTTTTAAATTACGGGCCTCGCGGTGGCGCAAGCCCATAAGATAGTAGGCTAGTGGTTTGCCTGGCCGAAGAAAAATAGCCCATTTTAGTGCAGACTCGGCTCGCTTATGCTCACCCATACTTATTAATACCCGGGCTAGGCCACAGTGTAAATCGTAATGGCTGTCCGGGGCATTGGCCGGGTTCATGGCCAAAGGAAAGGCTTTGCCGTATACCGAAACGTACTCATCTTCTACCAGTTTTGAGGCTTGCTCGTAGTAAACTAAGGCTTTGGCATACTCGCGCAGGTGTTCGGCATACAGCCCCCCTAAACCAATACGAGCTTCAATGGTGCGGGGCTCCTTTTTTATAACCTGTTCGTATACCTGAATGGCCGCATTATAGTTAGCAGTTTGGCGATAGCTGTATATAAGTTTGGCTAAAACTTCCGGCTGATAAATCTGCTGATAGGATAGTAGCGTATTAAATTTTTGGGCCGCAGTTTTATACTCCTGATTTACGTACGCTCGGTCCCCTTCCTGCTCCAAACCGGTCAGTGATTGGTTGCGGATAGTTTCTCCTCGTTCCGTGTAATATCCTTTATCGTATAGATGCTTTAGGTGGGAAAGCACATTTTCGTATTCGCCCCGGCTAAACAGCACTTCTACTTGTCGGTATCTACGCTGGGCGTCTTCTAGGCGAGCCTGTTCCTCCTGTTCCAAACGGTACATCTGGTAGCGGTAGCCGGCCATAGCCAGTATTCCAATCAATAGAAAAATACCAATTGCCCAGGCAGTAGCTACAATATTCTCGCGACTGCCAAAGGCTCCGCGTCGCACCTGCGGGCGGGAGCCTGGTCGGCGGCCCTGCTGTTGGCGGTATTTCCTTTGTTGGGCCAGCTTTTCCTGCTGGTCAAGTACTATTAAAATATCGTAGCGGGCCCGCTGCTCCGGGTTAGAAAGAATGCGGTAGGCTTCGGTAATTTCTTTAAAGCGATGTTCGGCGTAGGTGCTACCGGAATTTTTATCCGGGTGGTATCTAACCGCCAGTTTCCGATAAGCACGTTTAAGCTCATCGGCAGTGGCTCGGTTAGTCACGCCTAAAACATCATAATAATTCATACGCTGGGGCTCCGTTACCTCTACCATAACGCCATCGTTTGCGGGAGCATTGCTTTAGAGTTATACAACTTTTAAAGTAGTTTGATGTTACTACATTGAACCAGGCCCACGCCGAACGGTAGGCGTACTTTACGACAAAAGTCGCGAAAAGTTTTATGGAAATATACTATTTTTAATTAAAGTATTCCAATATATGCGTATTCTTTATGTTTTTCCCCATCCCGATGATGAGTCATTTGGTCCGGCAGCAGCTATGCACCAACAACTGCGGCTTGGGCAGGAGGTTCACTTACTTACTTTAACTAAGGGTGGAGCAACCAAAGAGCGGCATAAGTTCAATTATTCGGTAGAAGAAATGGGGGAGGTGCGCCATAAGGAAATGGTAGAAGTTGAAAAAACGCTAAACCTTACCAGTTTTAAAATTCTGGATTTGCCCGATAGTGGCCTTAAGCAGTTGGACCCTAGAGAAATTGCCCAGCCGATACAAGCGCATATAGAGCAGCTAAGGCCCGATGTTGTGGTTAGTTACCCGGTACACGGTATAAGTGGTTTTCACGATCATTTAATTACCCACGCGGTGGTAAAACGGTTATATTTAGATATGAAAGACAAGGGGGCGGACTACCTTAAACGCTTGGCCTTTTTTACCTTGCCAGATAGCGAAGGCCCTAAAGTGGCTGCTATGGACTTTACCTTAAAAAAATCTGCCGAAGACGATATAGACGTAGAAGTAGAACTAGCTAAGGAGGATATTGAGGCCATGAAACGTGCGCTGACCTGCTACAAAACCTACCAGGATAAGATTGAAGAATTAGGGGTGGTAGAATTAATTGGCGATAAGGTCTATTACGAAATTTTTGGTGAAGAATACTCGCCCAGGCTTACTGCCCTAACCCAAGGCCTGTAATTAGAGCATTCCTTCATCGGCAAAGCTATAGTAACTCTGGTCGGTAAAAATCAGGTGGTCTAAAATGGGTAAATCTAGAAAGCCACCGGCTTCTTTTAGCTTTTTGGTTAATTGAATATCAGCCTGGCTAGGCTTTAAATTACCGCTGGGGTGGTTGTGGATTAAAATTATACCGGAGGCTAGGTGTTCAAGGGCTTCTTTAAATATAACTTTTGGGTCGGCTACGGTACCGGCTACCCCGCCACTACTAATCTGGCTTTTCCGTATTATTTGGTTAGCCCGGTTTAATATAAGCAGCCAAAACTCTTCTACCTGTTTATCCCACAGTTCTGGTTTTATGGCGGCGTAAGCATCGGCCGATGAGGTGATTTTAGGACGTTTGGTAGGCTCAGCTTCTTTTCGGCGCCTACCCAATTCCAGGGCGGCTACTATAGTTATGGCTTTAGCTTCGCCAATACCTTTAAACTTCATTAATTCTTTTACCGAAAGGCGGGCCAGCTCGTTCAGGTTATTTTGGTTGGCCTGCAGAATAATTTTGCAAACATCTACGGCAGTAAGGCTGCGAGTGCCGGAGCCAATTAAAATTCCCATTAGTTCGGCATCGCTCAGGGCGGCTTTACCCTTTAGCTGTAACTTTTCCCGGGGCCGGTCTTCTTCGGCCCAACTTCTAATGCCTAAGCGTTCAATTGCCTCCATGTACTGAAAATGTATTTGGCAGGCTATTGTTTCAAAGTTAAGATAAACTAAAAAAGCCACCCAGAGGGTGGCTTCAGTATTATAAAAGCAATATTAGAATTACATACTAGCTACCAAACGACTTAGCTTGCTCTTGTTATTAGCAGCTTTGTTGCGGTGAATAATGTTCTTCTTAGCTAGTTTGTCTAGCATAGAAGTAACAGTTTTCAGAAGCTCCTGAGCTTCTGCTTTGTCTTCCGTCTGCTTAAGTTTCTTAATGTAGGTACGGGTAGTTTTAGCCTGATAACGGTTTCTTAGTCGCTTAGCTTCGTTAGAGCGAATGCGTTTCAGTGCTGATTTGTGGTTTGCCATGCTATATCGGTTTAGCCTTTGCTAATTCTTCTCAATTCAGGTCGGCAAATTTAAGAAAAAACTTTATTACCAAAAAGCCTTTCCAGAAAATTTACCAATTTCCGGATTAGTAACATTTGGTGCAAACTGCTGGTTCCTTAGTAATGCAGCAGGTAGTGGTCAAAATTACTAAAATTGGGATTCTTATACTAGGTACTTTGCTGATTAGTCAAGCTGCGGAAGGTACAAGCAGCCTGTATTGGGGTTTTTACGGACATCAGTTAATAAATCGTTTAGCAGTATTTTCTTTACCGCCGCCCATGCTGGGCTTCTACAAAAAGCATATAGTATATATAACCGAGAATGCTGTAAACCCCGATAAGCGCCGCTACGCCGTACAAGGTGAAGCCGAGCGGCATTATCTGGATGCTGACGTATACGGCGACAGTGCTGTATATAAATTGCCTCGTTATTGGACTGCCGCGGTGGATAGCCTTACGGAAGATACGCTACGAGCCTACGGAATTGTGCCGTGGCATGCCTACTTTACTTACCTGCAGTTAGTTAGGGCTATGGAAGAGCAGGATGCAGTTTCCATTCTTAGGATTTCGGCCGATTTGGGCCATTACCTGGCCGATGCCAATGTGCCCTTGCATACTACCGAAAATTACAACGGACAGCTAACCGGCCAACGGGGCATACACGGGCTATGGGAAAGTCGCTTGCCTGAGCTTTTTAGTACGGATTACTCGCTTTGGGTAGGGCAGGCTAAGTATATAGAAAAACCTCAGATTTATATATGGCAGGGCCTGATTCAGGCAAACCGGGCGGTAGATTCGGTTTTGCTCTTTGAACGGGAACTTACCGAAGAGTTTGGCGACAATAAGAAATGGTCCTACGAGGAGAGGAATGGTATAACCATACGTACCTACAGCCGTAAATTTTCTGCGGCCTACCAAGCCCGGTTAAATGGCCAGGTGCAGCGGCAACTGCGGGCATCGGTACAAATGGTAACTGATTTGTGGTACACGGCTTGGGTAAATGCCGGACAGCCTAATTTAAACCAATTGGCGGAACTGGAATTGGCCGAAGAGGAATTAAAAATTTTGGAGGAAGAGAACCTGCGCTGGCAGCACAAAGAACACCTGCTAATTCGAGAACACGAGTAGGCTAATTATAAATTACGAATTAGAAATTAATGGGAGTTTATAGGTCTCGTTTTAAAGTAATAGGATTGCCGATACAAATTTTAATAAGATACCCGCCACTAAACTATCTGAAAAGCGTTCTTTTTTACCAGCCACCAGCCACCAGCCACCAGCCACCAGCCACCAGCCACCAGCCACCAGCCACCAGC
>CAZDEY010000008.1:193887-224120 GCA_964504565.1 uncultured Roseivirgaceae bacterium | reverse complement strand
GTTACAATAAGCCTCTGCCAGTACCTACTAGAACCTGTTGCACTAAGTTGATTAATCAAACCTAAGTATTTGAGTGTTTAAGAATAATGAGGGAACATCCAACTAAAATAGCCTGCAGCCATATCGTATTTGTAATGGATAGGAATTAGTTAATGATTCGGGTGTATAATTTCATTTGAGTATTGTAGTTTTAAGAATATGCATTTTTTATATCCAGCTATACTTTGGGGACTAGTAGCTCTATCCATTCCCATAATCATTCATCTTTTTAAGTTTAAGAGAGTCAAGAAAATATTCTTTTCTCAAACCGCATTTTTACGTGAGATAAAGGAACAAAATAAATCCAAACAGCAACTTAAGCGCTGGTTAATACTTTTTAGTAGGCTGGCCTTTATCCTGTTTCTAGTTTTAACTTTTGCCCAACCTTACCTTGGGAAATCAGATTCTAAATTTTCTCAACTGGTTAGCATCTACTTGGATAACAGCTATAGTTCATTTAACGAGGTTGAAGAAGGTAGAAACGGCTTGGAAGCTTCCATATCCGCTGTAAATAATATTATTAACACCTATCCGAGGGGTACGAAATTTAAATTGCTCACCAACGAATTTTCTCCGGAGCAAACTTATTATTACACTGGTGAAGTAATAAAGGATAAACTGACTGAAATAACCTCTACCCCGGTTAATCGGGATTGGACTGAAGTTACCAGCAGGTTAACTAACAATGGTTCGGAGGAAGAGAATAGCAAATCAATAGTTGTTTCTGATTTTCAGTATAGCGAGAACCGTGATTTATCATTAATAGAAATTGATAAAATAGACGAACTAATTCGTATTCCTTATCCGGAAACCAGTAATTTGTCCATAGATACTGTTTATTTGTCTGAGCCATTTGTATTACCGGGCGAACAAAATTCGCTGATTTTCAGAGTGCGGAACTGGGGAAATACAACTGCTGCTACCCAAGTTAAAGTAAGCCTGGATAATAAGTTGCTTTCTACTCAGAGCCTCGATGTTCCTGCTCAGGGTACGATAGTAAGCCAAGTTCCAATAAATGGAAGCTTTAGTACTGTGGTTAGCGGTAACGTTCAGCTTACCGATTACCCGCTTACTTACGATAACCAGCTATTTTTTAGCTTACGGCCGGCAGCCGCAATTAAAATTCTGGAGCTTTACTCACCTGGTGATACCCCGCAGTTTGACGCGGTATACGGAAATACCAAACTGTTTAGCTACCGAGGTAAAGCTGCTGACAACCTTAATTATACTGAGTTGGCCTGGGCTGACCTGATTATCTTAAATAGACTCCCACAGGTTGATTTACCCTTACTAAGCCGAATAAGAGAAGTAAACTTAGGCGGAAAGTCCTTGATTTATATACCCCCTGCTAATATTAACAAAGTTGACAATCTTACATATTTAGGGGTGAATGCTTCTGAGGTAAATTCTACAGGCCAACAAAAATTAGCTCCGCCCGATAGGTCTAACCCAATTTTCAAGGGAATTTTTGCCGATGACAAAGCATTTACCATGCCACAGGCTAAGCCAGTTATAAGGCTACCTAATACCTTAAGTGCGGTGTATACCCTTCAATCTGGCTTAAGTTATTTGGCTACTGCTAATGAAATTTGGGTGTTTGCCAGCCCAATAACCGACGAGTTTACATCATTGCATCGGCACGCTTTGTTTCTTCCTACTATGTATAAAATAGCGTTTTCATCTTTACAGGCAGAAAACCCGATATACTATACTACCGACCAAAGAAATTTGGTAGTTCCTTATTCAAGTTCAACGGAAAAATTTTTGAAGCTGGAGAACGGAAACAGTGAATTAGTTCCCGTTCAGCAAGCATATGATTCCAGAATGCTATTAACTATTCCGGCTGAGAATTTAGAAGCGGGCTTTTACAATGTCTACAGTGGTGATTCGCTACAAGGTGTTTTAGCCTTTAATTTACCCCAAAATGAATCGAATCCGAAGTTTACTTCGGCAGAAGAATTGACGGAAATGTTTGCTGAGAATGAAGATATTAAGATTTCTTCAGTGCTCGATTATCAATCACCTACGCAACTTCAGGCAAATTCCGGCATTACCTTTCTGTGGAAATGGACTTTATTATTAGCTTTGCTGTGTTTACTTACCGAGGTATTGCTAATTCGTTTTCTTAAATGAGCCACCCAACCTTCCTTATAAAAAACGTAAAGCTATTGGTTACCGGCTTTACAACTGATGAACCTAGGGATATAAAAATAGAAGATGGTATAATTACTGCTATCGGCAGAAACTTGGACAACAGTTCAAGCAATGGTTCCTTACAAATACTAAACAACAACCAAGAGGAACTGTGGGCCAGCCTAAGTTGGGTAGATCTTCGGGCCAACTTTGGAGAACCCGGCGAAGAGTATAAGGAAACCTGGGAAAGTGGTAGTCGGGCAGCGGTAGCCGGCGGTTTCAGCCGGGTTTTACTAATGCCAAATACCCAACCGGTAGTTGATAGTAAGGCCGGAATTCAGGCCATAAATAAATTTAGCGGCAAGTTGCCTCTGCAATTGCTGGCTGCGGCAGCCGTATCGGTAGGAGCGCATGGTGAGCAATTAACTGAAATTTTGGACCTGCACCATGCCGGGGCGATAGCATTTTCTGATGGTAACCATCCGGTTTCCGATCCTTCTCTTATACTTAAAATATTACAGTACCTGCAGCGCATAAATGGTTTATTCATAAATCAGGCAACAGAACCAAAACTATCTGCCGGAGCGCAAATGCACGAGGGTGTAGTAAGCACTACCTTAGGTATGAAGGGTGTACCAGTATTGGCTGAACGGATAGCCATTAAGCGCGATCTGGATTTGCTGCGCTACGCCGGAGGAAAGCTTCATATAAGTGGTGTAAGCTCAGCCGAGGGGGTGCAACTGATTAAGGAAGCCAAAGAAGAAGGTTTGCCGGTTACCTGCGATACCTATACACATAATCTGCTTTTTACCGATAGTGACCTTACCGGTTTTGATACAAACCTAAAATTAGAGCCGCCGCTACGAACCGAATTGGATAGGAAAGCTTTATTGGCCGGTTTAGAAGACGGAACTATTGATGCTGTTGCTACCGACCATCGCCCGCAGGATACGGAATGCAAACGACTGGAGTTTGACTTGGCCAGCCCCGGGGCAATAGGGTTGCAAACGGCCTACAGCATACTTAAGAAAGCCGGCTTAGCCGACAGTACCATAGTGCAAAAACTGGCAATAAAACCGCGGGAAATCTTGAACCTAGCTGGGCCGAAGTTGGAGGTGGGGCAAATGGCTGACCTTACGTTATTCAACCCAAACCAGGATTGGGTATTCGATAAAGCCACCAATAAATCAAAATGTACTAACTCGCCCCTTTGGGGGCAGAAGCTGACCGGTAAGGCAGTGGGTGTATTTTCAAACGGAAAATATTATTTTGATGCTGAATTGGCTAAGTAGAAATCAAACCAGAGCGCTGGCTAACGTTGGCTTAAAATATGGCATTGCTGGAGGAGTACTGGCAATAATATTGTTTTTAAGCCTATATCAGTTAAACGAAAGCCCTCTGAGCAGCATTCGCCTATTTGATTTTATACTGATTCCGTTGTTTGTAGTATTTGCCCTCTGGGAAGCTAAACGTTACACGTTAGGGGGGTACCTTAGCTATAGCCAGGGCATGACCGTAGGAGCCGTTTGTTTTATAATTCTGGCTCTGGTATCAGCCCTGTTTATTCTTTTGTTTTTAAGGTGGGCCGATCCGGAATTACTAGTTCAATATCAGCAGGAGGGACTTTCTATTTTACAAAGTACTAGTAGCGATATTGATTGGAGTGAACTGGGCACCGCTGAACATCAGGAGGCTATAGAAAAAGTGCGGTCAGCAACCGCTTATCAAGTTGCTTTAGATGATTTTTTGAAAAAAACAGTAATAGGACTATTTTTAACCAGTCTCTTTAGCATATTTATGAAGAAGAGTTCACCAAAACCCGCTTAACCCTCAATCTATGGAAACCACCACTACCTATCAATCAAATCAACCTGTAGCCGCACAACCTTCAATCCTACCCTATGGAGTTAAAGGAGGGCTAATTACCGGCGCTATATCCGCAGTAATAACTATTATATTCAGCTATGTACTAGGTCTTTATACCAGCTGGATAGTTTCGGTGTTAGGGCTACTGGCCGGTATAATTGGTATAGTTTTAACTCACAAAGGCTTTAAGCGAGATGGAAATGGATATATGAAATATAGCCAAGGTTTAATTTTGGCAATTGTGCTATCAGCAGTTGCCGGTTTAGTCGCCGGTTTAGTTTCGTTTATCTATATAAACTTTGTAGATCCTACTATACCAGAGAAAATGGCCGAAGCCACTGTAGAAATGCAATATAAAGTTTTTGAAATGATAGGAGGGGAAATAACTGATGAGCAAGAAGCTCAGATTGAAGCTTCTCGGGAACAAGTTATTAATGATACAGGTAGCTTCTTAAATACTATTGTATATCCCCCTTTGATTTATGGTATAGGAGGCTTAATACTAGGTTTAATTATTTCCGCATTCACTAAAGAAAACGACCCCGAGGTAGAGTATTAATGCAGCATGATATTGACATTTCGGTAATTGTTCCGCTGTATAACGAAGAGGAATCGCTACCGGAATTGTGTACCTGGATAAGCCGTGTTATGAAAGAACACGGCTTTACTTATGAAGTGCTGTTGGTAGACGACGGCAGTAAAGATAGGAGCTGGGCAGTAGTGCGCGATATTTTTGAAACCAATCCGCACATCCGGGGCATACGCTTTAACCGTAACCACGGCAAATCGGCGGCACTAAATTCCGGGTTTAAAAACTGCCGAGGCCGCGTAGTTATAACTATGGATGCCGACCTGCAGGATAGCCCCGATGAGATTCCGGAGCTTTACCGGATGATAACCCAAGAAGGATACGATTTAGTTAGCGGCTGGAAGCAAAAGCGCTACGACCCTATAAGTAAAACTATTCCTTCAAAATTTTTCAACTGGGTAACCGGTAAAATAAGCGATATTAAACTGCACGATTTTAATTGTGGCCTTAAAGCCTACCGCAGTGAAGTGGTGAAAAATGTGGATATATACGGCGAAATGCACCGTTATATTCCGGTAATTGCTAAGTGGCGGGGCTTTAGTAGTATTGGCGAAAAGCCGGTAGCGCACCAGGCTCGTAAATACGGTACTACTAAATTTGGCCTGGAGCGCTTTGTTTACGGCTTTTTAGATTTGCTTTCAATAACCTTCGTAAGCAAATTTAAGCAACGACCAATGCACTTTTTCGGGGCTTTAGGTACACTTTCGTTTCTGTTAGGCTTCTTCTTTACTATGTATATTCTGGGCGAGAAGTTATACTATATCTATGTAATTCAGCACCAGCTAGCGCGCGATGTTACCGAACAGCCGCTGTTCTTTTTAGCCTTAATAGCCCTGGTGATTGGGGTGCAATTGTTTTTAGCCGGCTTTATAGCCGAAATGCTGGTTATGCAAAATGCCGGCAAACGCGATCAGCTTATAATTGAACGGGTAGGTATTGAATGAGCGAACCGCTAAAGTTTTCCGTAATAATACCGGTATATAACCGGCCGCAGGAAGTTAAGGAGTTGCTCCAATCTTTAGTTGAGCAAACCTACAAGACTTTTGAGGTACTAATTATCGAGGATGGGTCAGAAGATAGCTGTACAGAAATTTGCAAGAGGTTTGGTGAGCAGCTAGACCTCAAATATTTTTATAAGGAAAATAGCGGACCTGGCCTTAGCCGAAACTATGGTTTTGAACAGGCCACCGGCGAGTTCTTTATAATTTTCGATTCGGACTGTTTAATCCCTGCGGGTTACCTACACCACTTAAGCTCCGTTTTAAAAACTAAAAACCCACCCGATGCCTACGGTGGACCGGATGCCGCCTCGCCCGATTTTAGCAGTATGCAAAAGGCAGTAAGCTACGCCATGACCTCTACGCTAACTACCGGGGGAATACGCGGCAAAAAAAAGCATATAGGTCAGTTTAGCCCCCGTAGTTTTAATATGGGGATTAGCAAAAAGGTATGGAAAGAAACCGGCGGTTTCAGTGCAATGCGCTACGGCGAAGACATTGAATTTAGCCGCCGTATGATTAATAGTGGCTATAAAGTAGTATTAATTCCTGAGCTGGAAGTTTATCATAAGCGACGAACCAACCTTAAGCAATTTTTTAATCAGGTACGCCACTCCGGCGAAGCTCGTATTAAATTATATAGTTTATTCCCCTCGGAGTTAAAATTAGGGCATTGGTTTCCGGCAGTATTTACTTTAGGGTTTCTTTTGCTGCTAACTGCAGTATGGTGGCTTAGTGTTGAGCTTTTCGTTATCGGCCTCTCGCTTTATTTTGGGTATTTGCTGCTGAATTTTTTGAATGCTTTCGTTGTATATAAAAGCTTTACGGCGGCTATACTTACTGTGCCGGCTATTTTGGCTATGCACTTTGGCTACGGAATTGGCTTTATTAAAGAAGGAATAAAATACCTGCTTAAGAGCGGAAACTATGGTTTGTCAACCCGGTAAATAGGTTCATTTAGGGGTAGTGCAAAACGGGTAACTTCTTCAGTTGGTAATTCTTTGGCCAACCAGTCTTCCGTAACTTTAAAGCCGGCTTTCTCTAACCGTTGAGGGTAATCTTTGCCATATAACCTTACGTGATCGTTCTGCCCGAAGGCTTTTTCGCGCTCGGCCGGGCTGGTAATTGAAGCATCCTCGTAGGTAGCTTCCGGCAGGGGAAAGAATAGCGGAATTTGCATAATGCCCCAGCCACCTGGTTTAAGTACCCGGTGCATTTCTTGCATGGCGCGGCCATCATCCCGTACGTGTTCTAGTACGTGGTTGCAAAACACTACATCAAAGCTATCATCCTCAAACGGAATGTCGTGGATATCCATTTTTACCTTAGCCAAGGGCGATTCTATATCGGCGGTTATATACTCTAGGTTTTCTTGAGCTTCAAACCTATCTATGAAACATAACTCCGGGGCAATGTGTAGTACCTTAAGCGGTTGGGTAAAGAAAGTAGTTTTACGCTGAAGGTATAACCACATTAAACGGTGGCGTTCCAGCGCTAGGCACCGGGGACACAATGCATTGCTACGGCCCTTACGTCCGTAGGGTAAAAACTGCCTAAACTGGCTATGGCAAACTGGGCATTCTACTTTATTGCCGCGGTAAAACAGAGCCATTACCCTTAGGCCGTGGTGACTAACCCGTTGCAGCAGAGGCCTGGGAACCTTTCTGATGACCAGGCTTATCAGATTTTTTAGCATATCTTTGCAAAGATAGACAAGCCCGGCAAACTTACCGCCCTTATTAGTATATACTGAAGGTCTCTGTTATGGTGCAAAAGCTGAATCTTATTGGTCTTTTATTATGTGTGTTGCTGGTGTTTTCCGGTTCGGCGCAAAGCCAAACAAAGCAGGACAAAAAAAACTCGCCTCCTAAAAAATCTACTGCTACCAGTTATCAGGTTGATGTAGCCGAACCAAAAACCGAAACGCTATACAGTTTGTACCAATACAATACCCGTAACTCTTTACCCGGTAACCGTTGCCTGGAAGAGTACACCCGAAAACTAGGTTTTCAGTACGTTATAATGCCGCCTAACCAAACCAATAGCAAAACTGATTTTGGGTTGCGCCTGCACAATTTCGGAACAAAGTTTATTCTACTCCTGAAAAATGGGCCCTTTTGGCACCATCGCCTGAACAAGCGAATTAAAGAATGCCGGGAAAAATCCGGAGATTTTGTCGGGTAAGATTTTTTTAGGAAAACCCAATATTAAAAGGTTAATAATCAGGAGTTTTTGCTATATTGAAATTGTAAATCCTCTTTACATAGTGTAATGAGCGCTTCGGAAAAATTCGGGGCGCTTTTTCTTTACTCTAATATTAAGTTAATATTTCCTTAGTTTTATCTATATTTGAAATAGTATCACTACTATACTCCGGTGCAACCATCTAAAAAGCCATTGTTCTTGAAGGGAGATTCCGAAAGCAAGGAGCCTTCAGTTAGTTCTATTAGCCTGCACCCTAGACTGTTAGGGGCAGTAACCGAAGCCTTAGCCAACAGTACCGGCAAGGATTTAGAAACTGCCGAAGCACTTATGGTACCCGACTTTGAGCCAGGCAATGACCCCGGAGATATTTCGTTAGCCGTAGCCTACGCCAACCTGCTAGCCGAAGACCCGGATATGGTTACTTCCTATCATCTAAAAATGCTTCGTAAAGGATTTAGCGTAGGTCAAATTCAGGAGTTAACTCTTTTCATTAAAAAGCAATTAGCCAACTAATCAGCCGGCTAATCACTCTTTGGCTTAGTTATTACCAGCCATCCAGTTAGTTGCCGTACCAATGTAGGTATGCGGCTGTAGCTTACGCAGCTCTTGTTTAATACCTTCGCTAACCTCCAGCTCGTTTATAAAATTTTTAAAGGTTTCTGCATTAATTTTAGCCTGGCCGCGGGTAAGGGCTTTTAGTTTCTCGTACGGATTGGCTACGCCCTCCCTTCTTAGAATAGTTTGAATGGCTTCGGCAATAATTACCCAGTTATCTTCTAAATCCTGGTTAATAGCCTCGCGGTTAATTTGCAGCTTGTTCAGCCCGGTTTGTAGGGCCAATAATGAAATTTGCAGATGAGCTAAGGGTACCCCCAAATTCCGTAGTACGGTAGAATCGGTTAAGTCGCGCTGCAGTCGGCTTATAGGCAGTTTAGCCGAAAGGTGCTCAAATAAGGCATTGGCTATACCAATATTTCCTTCAGCATTTTCAAAATCTATAGGGTTTACTTTATGCGGCATAGCCGATGAGCCAACCTCGCCTTCTTTTAGCTTCTGGGTAAAGTAGTTTATACTGATGTAGTGCCACATATCGCGGCTCAGGTCAATCAATATAGTGCCTACTCGTTTAAAGTTATCCAGTAGGGCCGCCAGGTGGTCGTAATGTTCTATTTGGGTAGTAGGGCGGCTGCGGCGTAGGCTAAGCCCGTCGTTAATGAACTGGTTCCCAAATTCTTCCCAGTCCACCTCGGGGTAGGCTACGGTGTGGGCATTAAAATTGCCGGTAGCCCCACCAAATTTAGCCGCGTAGGGTATAGATTTCAAAAACTTTAGCTGTTGGGTAATCCGCTCGCTAAACACCATAATTTCTTTACCTACTGCCGTAGGGCTGGCCGGTTGTCCGTGGGTGCGCGCCAGCATAGGCTGGTCGTGCCAATCCAGGGCCAGCTTGTTTAGTAGCGCAACTGTACCTTCCAGCATCGGCAGCACCTCGTTTTGCACAGCTTCTTTTAGCGAATACGGAATAGCCGTATTGTTTACGTCCTGCGAGGTAAGGCCAAAGTGGATGAATTCTTTAAACTTGCCTAACCCTAAAGTTTCGAAATGCTGCTTTAGCCAGTACTCAACCGCCTTCACATCGTGGTTGGTGGTTTGCTCAATATCTTTAATCTCTTTGGCTTCCTGTATACCGAAGTTTTTGTAAATCTGCCTTAGCTTACTAAAATCGCTGTGAGGTACTTGGCTGAGCTGGGGCAAGGGTAGTTCGCATAATGCTATGAAGTATTCAATTTCTACCAGCACACGGTAGCGTATAAGGCCAAACTCCGAGAAGTAGGGAGATAAACTTTTGGCTTTGGAACGGTAGCGGCCATCGATTGGGGAAATTGCGGTAAGTGACGAAAGTTGCATGAGTGGGAATTAAAGCCCGAAAATAAGGCTTAGGCTTTACAGCGGCAACCAAAAGCCCCGCTAGTTTTATAAACTGTAACCAAAAGCAATATTTGCGGGTTTTAGTACCTTTGTAGCCTAGCATTTTTGCTTAAAGGCCTTTACTAGTGTTAGGCTGTAAATTTCACCTAATTTCAACTGTACATATACTATGCCGTTCGGTTTTTTTAAGAAGAAGAATAAGGATACTGAAGTAGCCCCGGAAAGCCCGGTTAAAAAAGCGGTAGCCTCAAACGCTGTTCAATACCGCCGTTTAAAAGTAAAAGAAGTTATTAAAGAAACGGCCGATGCCATAACCATAGCCTTTGAGCAACCGGCCGAAGGCACTATTAACTATAAGGCCGGTCAGTTTTTTACTCTTATACCGGTAATTGACGGCAAAAAGGTGCGGCGGGCGTACTCCGTTTGTACTTCGCCCTATACTGACGCCAACCCGGCGGTAACAGTAAAAAGGGTAGAAGAGGGGCTGGTATCTAACTTCTTGAACGACCACCTAAAAGCCGGCGATGAACTGGAGGTTATGGACCCAATGGGCAATTTTGCGGTTGTACCAGGCAGCCAAGCCCGCCACCTAGTACTACTGGGCGGGGGAAGCGGCATCACTCCTTTAATAGCCATTGCTAAAACCATCCTAAGCCAAGAACCTACTAGCCAGCTCACCCTTATTTATGCTAACCGAAATGCTGAAAGCATTATATTTAAAGATGAGTTGCACGCATTGCAGGCAGCTAATGCCGATAGGTTTACGGTTAAGCATATTTTAGATGCCGGTGCCGAAGGCTACGGGGCAATTGCCGGCCCCCCTACCGAAGCTGTATTACTTGACCAGCTTAAAGCCATAGCTTCTAGCCAAAACCTGCCAACTACCTATTGGGTTTGCGGCCCGGAAGGTATGATGGCTAACAGCTTGAAAGCGTTGGAAAGTTTGGGGATAGAAAAAGAGCGGGTGTTTAAGGAAAGCTTTTTGCCCGGAACTCCGGAAACCAAAGCTAGCGAAGAGGTTGCCGAAGCTGAAGGAGGAACCAACCAAAGCTACGAAGTTAAGGTTATAGTAGACGAGGAAGAACACGTTTTTGTGGTTGAGCCCGGAAAAACTATATTAGAAACGGCCTTAGAACTAGATATTGACTTGCCCTATAGTTGTCAGAGTGGTCTGTGTACGGCTTGCCGGGGTAAATGTATTAGCGGCAAAGTTAAGCTGGACGAAGACGAAGGCCTGAGCGAAGATGAGTTAGAGGAAGGGTATGTGCTTACCTGCGTAGGTCGCCCCCTTACCAACAATGTAGTAATTGAAATAGGATAGAAACCCTAAAAATTTTTTGTCACCTACGGCTAAGAAACTAATAACTCACCAGGTTTATCTTATCTATAGGGCTAAATAATTTTTTTGGCTCTAGTAATAAGGCTCTAATTGAATTTACTTGTATGAATAGCACCCAAATAACTACTAAGGAAAGAAGTTACCTGCCGCAAGATTTTAAAATTTCGGATTGGGATACCTTAAAACCTTACTTTGAGGAACTGAAGGAGCGGCCTATAACCAATAGCGAAGAACTTCAGCAGTGGTTCAGAGACCGAAGTGAGCTGGAAGCTATAGTGGGTGAAGATATGGGCTGGCGCTACATTAAAATGACTATTGATACCGCAGACAAGGATCGGCGGGAAGCATTTCAGTACTTTATATCCCACATTCAGCCTAATATTTCGCCAGAAAGTAACTCGCTAAACCAAAAGGCCTTAGAAAGTCAATTCCTGGCCCAGCTTACCAGTAGCGGTTACCCAATTCTGGCCCGCACCATGAAATCCGAATTTGAAATTTTTCGGAAAGAAAATATTCCGCTTCAGACCCAGCAGGCTACCCTAGCCCAAGAATTTGGCGCTATTAGTGGAGCTATGACGGTGCAACTGGACGGTCAGGAAATGACCCTGCAGCAAGCCGCCGATTTTTTGCAAAGTACGGATAGGGCTAAGCGCGAAGAAGCCTTCCGGAAAATAAACGAGCGCCGCAAAGAAGATGCCCGCCAACTGGATGATTTGTTTAGCCAGTTACTTAAGGTGCGCCACCAAATGGCAACCAACGCCGACTTCAAAAACTACCGTGACTATATGTTTAAGGCGCTGGGTCGCTTTGATTACACCCCGGATGATTGCGAGGATTTTCACGATTCGGTATCTACTGAAGTTACTCCTTTGCTAAACCAAATAATGCAGGAGCGCAAAGAAAAGCTGGAAGTTGATGCGCTCCGCCCGTGGGATAAGCAGGTAGACATAGAACATAGGCAGCCGCTAAAACCTTTTAAAAATAGCGAAGAACTGTTGGATAAAACCGTTCGGGTATTCAATCGGCTGGATCCGTTTCTGGGTCGTTGCCTGGAGGTGATGCGCGATATGAAGCATCTGGATTTGGATAGCCGTAAAGGTAAAGCACCGGGTGGTTACAACTATCCATTGGCCGAAACCGGGGTTCCCTTTATTTTTATGAACGCCACCAGTACCCTGCGCGATATGATTACCCTGCTGCACGAGGGCGGCCACGCCATACACTCATTCCTTACCCGCGACCTGGAACTTAACGATTTCAAGCATACCCCCTCGGAAATAGCCGAACTAGCTTCTATGAGTATGGAGCTGATCAGTATGGATTATTGGGATGAATATTTCTCGGATAAGGAAGAATTACGCCGGGCCAAGCGCGAACACCTGGAGCAAATAATAACCACGCTGCCCTGGATAGCCATAATCGATAAATTTCAGCATTGGATATATACCCACCCCGAAGCTGATGAGGAAGAACGCCAGGAAGAATGGCTGGAAATTTACGATGAGTTTAGCGATGACGTTACGGATTGGGACGGCCTTGAGGCCTACAAAAAGATAATGTGGCAGAAGCAACTTCACCTATACGAAGTTCCTTTCTACTATATTGAGTATGGTATAGCTCAGCTTGGTGCCATCGCCATTTGGAAGAACTTTAAAGAAGACCACCGCCGGGGCCTGCAGTCTTATCTGAATGCTCTTAAATTAGGCTACACCCGCAGCATACCCGAAGTATATTCAGCCGCCAACATACGCTTCGACTTTGGCCGACCCTACATTAAAGAGCTGATCAGCTTTGTAAAGGAAGAGCTGGATAAAGTATAAGTTATGAACTCTTCTTGGCTCAAGGTTTTAACCTTGAGCCAAGCTTATAAAACACTAGTAGATGATAATTTTCGTCTGGATATTGGCACCTTCACCAACTGGCTATTGAAGCAAGAGCGGCCATTACTTAATCTTCTAGCTGAAACAGCGGGCGCTCATTTATTTCAGCCTCCGATAATTCCGGCACATATTGGCGGGCGGGGAGTAAAAAATTATTATAATCCCGAGCGTAATCATCGTACTTTACCCGGTGAAATAGTATACGCTGATCGCGGGTACCTACGCTATCCACCAAATGCGACATCATCGGGTACTTTTCAAAGTCCGGGTGGGTCATGGCGAAATCTATAACTGCCGATTGCAGACTGCTTACCGCTGAATCGAACTGATCTATTTGCCGGCTCGTCATGGCACTAGCATCCAGCATATTATTCTGGATACGTTCTACGGCCTGCATTAAGGTATCGTAGCGTTCCTGGTTGTAAGATTCAGTATAGCTTATTTCTTGCAGCAGGCGCTTTAAATCGGTTAGTTTTTCCTCTTCTTCGGTCTGGTAAGTAGTCCAGGCAGCATCTACGTAGCTTAACTTTTCATTATAAGCATTTTGTATAGAATCAGCTTCCAGAACTACCAGGCTGCTATCACCGGTATTTTCTTCGCTAGCCCGCTGGCAGGCACTATAGGCTGCTACTAATGAAATTATTATCAGTAATACCCGTAAAGATCTACGCATAGCTCTAAGTGGTAGGTAAAAAGGAGACTGCAAATTACAAGCTTATAGCAGAATTGCAAATTGCCGGCGTTAAGCTGCTGATAAATAGTAATTTACTTTTATTCGGATCTTCTTCTTAAACCGTTTAGAATAGTATCCGCCAGGTTACGGCCAATTTGCTCAGGAGTTTGGGGGCCGCTGGGTTTATACCAGTTATGGGTCCAGTTTAGGGCCGAAAGTATTGTAAAAACCGCAAAGCGAGTGTTTAGCTCAATAATCTTGCCGTTGGCTATACCTTTATCTAAGATTTTTTGGAATACCCCTTCGTACTTCCGCCGCATAGCTTGTAGTTCGGTATGGTAGGGCTCGCTAAGGTGCCGCCACTCACTAAAAAATACTGCTGAGGCTGAGGTATCCTCCGTTATAACCTTTATGTGGGCAATAATTACGGCGCTAAGTTGTTCTACCGGGTCATTAGGTGCTTTGGCCAGGGCTTCTTCCTGCGAGGCAAAAAACTGCCGGGCCATTCTAAAGCATACATTTTGCAGGATTTCTTCCTTAGACTTTATATGGCTGTATAAACTGGCTGCCTCAATGCCTAGAGCCTGGGCCATATCGCGCATAGAGGTTGCTGCGTAGCCTCGTTCTTGAAATAAGGAAGTAGCAGTTTGCTCTAATTGCTTTTTTTTGCTGGAGGCTTTTTGGCGCATGGTGCCTTAAAGATAGAATATTTTTAAAACCGTATTCAACTTTACCAATCAAATATGATTGAAGACCAAAGCCTGGGTTTTGCAGAAACACCTAAAACTTACATAAGAAACGTTAAGCCCAACAATTGCCGGAAACTGTCGGGCAACCTGTCTACTTTAGTAGCCTACTAAAATTATATAGCAATGAAAAAGGTAATGAACGGAATGATTGAGGCTATTCTATTTATTCTACTAGCTTTAATTACGCTGGGCTTTTAGTTTTTAGGCACACAGCCTACTGCTACAGTTAGCATTTCATTTGGGTTCAGATATTTTTGAGCCAGCTCCTGTACCTGCTCGGCATCAGTATTGTATATCTGCTTTACGTGGTCGGCATAAAAGCTTAAAGGCATTCTATTAAAATACAAATTTTTGTATTTATCAGCAATGGCAAACGGGGTGTTCAGGCTGCCTAAAAAAGTGCCTACCATATAGTTCTGCACAGTTTCAACCTCAGTTTGGCTTGGTGTAACCTTACGCAGAAGTTCTATCTGGTTATAAATTTCGTCAATAGCCTGCTGGGTGGCCTCGCCTACCACATCGGCGCCAATTGCAAAGTAGCCAGTGCTCTTTAGGCTGTTTAGGCTAGAGTATATTCCGTAGGTATACCCTTTCTCTTCGCGAATAACCTTCATTAACCGGCTGCCAAAGTAACCACCTAACAGGGTATTCATCACTGAAAACCGGTGGTAGTCGGGGTGGCGCATGGTAAACAGAGGCTTGCCAATTCTCAGACTACTCTGTACACTATCTTTACGCGCTGAATAAATATCTTCCGAAACATAATTAGCGTCGAATTCATCAAACGAATACCGATCGGGGTCGTACTCCAGATTGCCGAATATTTTATCTACCAAGGCCAGGGATTTATCGGAAATACCTCCGGCAATAAACAGTTCGGTTTGCCCGGCAACATTGGTATAGAAGTAATTTTTTAGTACATCCGGCGAAAGGTTGTCCAAATCGTCCGGAACCAAATACCGACCGTAGGGGTGGTTACCAAACAGTTTTTTCCTAAACGTTCGGGTAGCCAGAATAGAGTTTTTGGTTTCGTCTATCCTAAGACGTTGGCGCTTTATATTTCTAAGGGTATTGAATTCATCTTCCGGAAAAGCCGGCTCGGTAAGCAGGCTATGCACTACCGGTAGCAACTTAGGCAGGTGTTTATCTAAAGCGTATAAGGTAATAGTTGTAAAGTCCAGGCTGGCGGCTGTTTCCAGGTGAGCGCCTACGCTATCCATTACCTCAGCTATCTGACTAGCCCGGTAGCGAGCGGTGCCTTCGGTAAGCATGCGAGCGGTAAAATAAGCCTGTCCGGGCAAATTTTGCTGGGCTGAGCCATTACGGGCAATGAACTCCAGGCGTACTACTGGCTGGCTACCCGCCCGGTTTAAGTGGACTGGAGTGCCGGCGGCCAGCTCGAAGTTTTCGGCTTCGGGTAAATGAATATGGTCTATCTTGCGGTAGGTGGGGGGCGTTCTTCTATCCAGCATAAAAAAGAATTACTGTCGTATAGAACGGTCAACCTCGCTGTTGCGATCAAAGTTTACGCCAATAGTAATTCTTAAAGTTTCCGCTAACGGGCTGGTTTGATCTTGCGGAATAAGGTAAGCAAAATCCAGGTTTAGAAGTTGGTAGCGAAGCCCTACGCCCATAGTAAAATATTTGCGGTTGCCTTTGTCTTCGTGCTCCCAAAAGTATCCTGCTCGGGCGGCAAATAAATCGTTATACCAGTATTCTAATCCAGTTGATAAGCTTATTTCTTTTAGCTCTTCGGAGAAGCCGCCGGGTGCATCGGCAAATGAAGTAAAGGTTCCTTCTAACAATGAAGGTTCGCTGGCATCAGGATCATCATCTGGAGTGGGTACCAGTAGCTTGTTTGCATCTAATGCTAGCGTAAGCTTATTGAAAGGGTCTAATTCTACTGTATAAGCTGTGCCTAATTTTAAATTACCGGGTATAAAGTTCTCAGTACTTTCGTCGAGATAAGAAATTTTATTACCAATATTAGAAAGCACTACCGCCCAGGCAAATTCGCCTTCACGTGAAAACCACCTGGTTTCGCTACGAGAATAGAATCCTAAATCAACGGCAAGACCGTTAGCCGGTTGCAGGGTCGGTATGGAAGCTCCGCCGGAATTTTGTGTAAATTGTTCACCTAAGTTAGAACGGATGAAACGGGCATTAACTCCTAAACCAATTTTATCAGATAGTTTTCGGGAATAACCTGCCGAGACTGACCATTCAGTAGGGTTGTAATCACCTAAACTATTGCCTTGCAGGTCGGTGAAGAAAATATTGCCTAAGTCAAAGTACCGTAGAGAAACACCTACTGCCTGCTCTTCATCTAATTTAAAGTAACCTGACAGATACGCCAAGCTCATGTCGTCAACCAAACTACGGAGCCAGGGATTGTAAGATAATGATACCCCGTAATCGTGATCGGCAAAGACCAACTTGCCCATATTCCAGTGGGTAGCGTTAGCATCGGCTGATATTGCGGCCCCGGCATCGCCCATGGCACTGCTACGTGAGTCCGGCGAAATTAGAAGAAAAGGAACTGCCGTTATGATTGGATTACTATCTAGGTTATCACTACGGCCAAGTTGGTCATCATCTGGAGTCTGGGCGGAGGCGGATAAGCCGGCAACTACGCTAAACAGTACTAAAAAAGTTATAGTCTTCTGGAACATAAAATGCTTGGTATGAAAGGAGGGTCCTAATATAGGAAATTCCTATTTATTGCAAGATGATAAATTTTTGGCTTTCTTCCGCAAGGCTTCCGTCAGATAATGAACGCAAGCTAATTCGTAATACGTATATACCAGGTTTGAATTTATAGCCGGTCTGTATAAAATCAGATAAATTTATAGTGCCACCGGTAATTTCACCCGAAAAATCCTGATTTACAATCACCTTGCCCTGGTAGTCTACAATCTGCGCGCTGCCTATAATATTATCGGCTGGGCGGCTATGTTCAATACGTATATCGGCTAAATTTTGAACCGGGTTAGGTACTACCCGCAGCTTGCTTATTTCTATACCCTTGTCCCTTCTAACTAAAAAACTAAGGGTAGTAGTAGCCTGATTATCGTTTAAATCCCAGGCGTTTACAACTAAATTATGCTTTCCGGCCGGCAACAAGGGTAATTCAAATGCCAACGAACCGCGGCTGCTTGCTTCCTCCGAAGCTACATAATAATCGTTCAGGGTAAGGGTAAGGGTATCGTTTAGGGTAACCGTAATATCCTGGCCAATTCCGGAACGGCTGGTATTTATTCCGTACTCATCGCTAAGCTCCAGGTACAGCCAAGAGTAAGCATTTACCACATCACCGTTAGTGAAACTTTTATCATTTAAATAAGCCAAGATTTCCGGGGCGGCATCATCCTGCAGCGGTGGGCCGGACCCACCAATAGCAATAGCGGTGGTAGCCACAGCAGCATCTTTTTTATTATCCTCCGAGGTGGCATAAACCACTACCTTAGCATCGGCTACTTCGTATTGTATGTTTTTAGGAATAGTAAATTCCAGATCAAATAGGCCATTCGTAACTTTTACATTTCCTCTAAACAAGGTGCTGTTCTGTAGCTGGTAAAAAGTTGCCAAATTATCGCCGTAGCCCAAGGTCTGGTAGGTTGTAGGCTTATCCAATACGTTTACTTGGGCTATGCCGGTAAACTTGGTATCGGTAGTGCTATCAGAATTAAGGATATGGCCCCGGATTTTTATACGGTCGTGGGCGCGCCACTGGTCCGACGGGCCGCTAAGGTTAGTAAGTTCATCTAATGCAATAGGCTGCTTGGGGTAAGCCGGCATCATGCTGGGGTCGCCCAATAATATAAAGTTACGGTTCGCTACCATTGTGCCCGGCGTACTGCGGTTTTTAGCCAGCCGAATAATATCGCCCAACCGGAGTTTTTCATCCTGATACTGGGTAAAGTAATAGTAGAAAGCTTCGTTGAGCTTAAAATTAGTGCTACGATAAACCGGCCGAGAAGTGGTTAGCAAACCGGCTGCCCCGCCTTCGGTGTTGAGCAAAAAGTATTCGCCACCGGAGCGGATGTTGGAATCGTGCTGGCCAAAATCGCAGGTGGCGGTAACTACTATGGAAAGGCGGTCTTTGTTCTTTAGCTTACTTATGGAAGAACGAGTTAGTATACGTTCCTGCGTCCAGGAATCGCGGCTGCCGTGGCCGCTATAATTTACCACTAAGGCTCCCTTATTAAGGGCGTCTTCCAGGGCTTGGGTGCAGGCCGGCGAGGTTTTTCCGTTAGCCAAGGCCTGCTGCGGAAAAGCATCTACGTAGTATTTATCAATCTGGAAAAACGGGGCCAAGGTGTTTACATACGTACTCAGGGCGTCGGCATCTTTTAAGTGGGCGTTAGGGCTGCCGGTATCACCATCGTCAGCTACAAATAAGATTTTGTTTTTCCATAACCCATTGGTAGCGGCTCCGTCAGCGTAGCGAATCAACTTATCCACAATAAATTTTGCTTCCTCTGGCGTAGTTACCGGCAAGCGGCCAATACCAATTTCCAGGGTTTGGTTGCCGCTGTTATTTTCTGTCCAATTACCTTCATCTTCTTCCAGAAAACCTAAGTAGTCGTCAGATGAATAGGAAAGGGTAGGTGAGGAAGAATTATAGGATTGATAAATGGGTACGAAACTTTCGCTGTCGCCGTCAATATTTTTATAATCGTAGGAGCCACGGCCAAAGAGAAGTAAATACTTAAGCTTTCCCTCGTGGTACATTTTGGCGGCATAATCGCGTATGGCGGTAAGCTCGGGGCGGCCGCTGCTAAATTCGTTATAAATTTGCTGCTGGTCTACTACCGCTACGTTTAGGCCGTCGTTACTTCTTCGGAAATTGGCTAAGCGATTTGCCTGGGCAGAAAACAGGGAATTGGTTACAATAATTAGGTCCGCCTGGGTATTAGCCGTTATATTTTGGTTTGGTACCTGATGGTTGAATGTGGGGGTAGGGCAATTTTCCGGATTGAACACTACGTAGTTTACCGAAGCATTCGTCGGCGAAAATTTGTGAACCGAACCGGTAAATTCGGTAAGCTGCTTTATTGGGTTTAAAGCATCGGCAATATTCCAAACCTCTATTGTAGCCTGGTTGGAATTTATATTTACCGTACGGCTAGCTTGTTTCAGCTCCGGAAAAACCATGCGCTGGGTTTGGCTGGCGTAGGTAGCCTGGCAATTGGTTTGAGCCAGAATATAATTTAAATAGGTTTTATCGCTGCGCGATTCGGTTTCTATAGCCGCTTTGTAGGTTAACTCTGACCCGGCAGCGAATGTGCCGGCAGAAAATTCGTGCTGAAATTCTCTGCTTATTCCTTTCTGATCGTACTGGCCGCTAAATGTGCGGGGCAGGAAAACCGAGGGCATAGGTGAGTCGTTAATTTGGGGTATTATGGTAGCTCCACTCTGGGCAGAATTTACATAGGCTGCTTTAAGCTGAACGGCCGCCCCGCTGTAATTGGCAAAGCCTAAAGGAAAGGTATGGTCGGGGGTGTAGCCCAGGCCACTTCCGTACCACTCGCGGCCCGATTTCATAATATTAACTTCCTGAGGCTTATAGTAAAAAGCTGCTTTAAACTGATTTAAAGCCGGGGCAGTTAAATTTCCCTTTGAAGTTGTTTCAATAGTTGCCTTACTACCGGAATTTACGGTAATAAAATAAAAAGCTTCATCTGAATAGATATTGAAGCGGGGCTCAAACCAATCGGTTTCGGTATTATAGACTAGGGTGTGCGGGCCTTCGGCGTAGAAAAGTAAGTATTCCCCTTCTTGCAGTAGGCCATCGCTGCCGGCGTAAGCTTGGGTTGGTAGTTGCGGCAAATCCTGCGGGCGGGCCAGGTTCCGAGGCTCGGGCACTATGCCGCCGTAGCCGTATACTTTAATATCTTGAACTGCAGTAGGGCCGCTAATAATGCCCCGCGATTTCAAAAAACTGTAAGAAAGCTTATAAACACCACTTTCCGTTACAGAAACCCGGTACCAATCGCCACTTTGCAATACCGACTGAGCCGTTGAATTTTGGGCTGAAATTAATAGAGATAAGGTTGCTGCTAAGCCAACAAGTAAGCGTAGCGGTGCTTGCATAAATCTGGTTTTATCCGGGAACAGGAAAGTCGGTTAGGCTAGTTCCCGCTTCAGGCTCAAATATACTGGGTAATGCCCGTTTAAACGGTTTCGTGTAATGTATACTGAAAATCCTCCATAATAAGGTTGGCCAACAACTTTTTACAGGCTTCTTCTACCTGCGCTTCGGCAGCTTGCTTACTATCGGCTTCCAGCTCCAGAGTTACGTGTTTGCCAATGCGTACGTTACTTACCTGCTTAATGCCCAGGTTACCTAAACCCAGCTTTACGGCTTTTCCTTGTGGATCCAGAATTTCTTTCAGCGGCATTATATCTATCTCGGCGCGGTATTTCATGGTTTCTTTAGTATAGAGAGTAAAATGTAAAGCAGTATAATTAGCGGTATGGCTACAAATTTGAACAAAAATATAAGAACCACAGAAAGAAGCAGGAAAATATATTTGAGCTTATTATCGGCCCAACCATAATTTTTGAACTTGAGGGCAAATAGTGGTAACTCCGCCACCAATAAAAACGACATGGCAAAGGATATGCTGATTAAAAAATAAGGGTTGGCAATAAAGTTAAAATCAATTGGCAGAAAACCGGCCGAATCATGTTCCAGAATTAAGGGAAACGAGCTTAGAAAAAGGGCATTGGCCGGGGTTGGCACCCCTATAAAACTGGTGGTTTGGCGGGTGTCTACGTTAAATTTTGCCAAGCGTATGGCCGAAAATACGGCCACTATAAATGCCAGGTAAGGAACCCAGGTATCGCCGGTTTCAACCCTAATCATATAATAAACAAGGGTAGCCGGCAAAAGGCCAAAAGTAACCATATCGGCTAGCGAGTCCAGTTCGCCGCCAATTGGGCTGCTTACTTTTAGCGCCCGGGCGGCAAATCCATCTAAAAAATCAAAAAAAGCAGCCAGCCAAATTAAGTAAGGCGCCCAAATTATATTGCCTTCCAATACTTCTACCATGCCTAAACAACCACACACTAAATTGCTGCACGTTAATGCGTTAGGAATGTAGGCTTTAATTGACATAGGCTTTAGCTTGCTTTAAAAAACGGATTGGTTTTCTTCTCTTTACCAATTGTAGTGGCCGGGCCGTGGCCGCAATACACTACCGTTTCGTCGGGTAAGGTAAATAACTTTTCCCGGATGTTCGTAATTAAGGTATCGTAATCGCCGCCCGGCAAATCGGTACGGCCAATACTTCCGGCGA
Organism: uncultured Roseivirgaceae bacterium; assembly: GCA_964504565.1. GTDB lineage: Bacteria > Bacteroidota > Bacteroidia > Cytophagales > Cyclobacteriaceae > Cesiribacter. The sequence goes on along the minus strand of CAZDEY010000008.1, from coordinate 202,416 downwards.
ACAGGCAATCACCGTTAATACAAAATTTTTCATCAAGGGCGTAGAACACCACGTGGCCCGGGGCATGGCCCGGCACAAACAATATATTAACTTGGTGGCTGCCTATTCGTAATGGTTTTCCTTCTACCAAAAAATCATCCGGGGTGCTGGGTTCGTAATTATGAAAACCGTAGTTGGCTGCGTAAGCCGGTATAGCATCCAGGGTTGGCTTGTCTTTTTCGTGAATGAGCAACGGAATATCCCACTTTTTTTTGGCGTAGGCATTGCCCAGTACATGATCGATATGGCAGTGGGTATTTAGTACAAAATTGGGTACCAATTCGTGCTCCTCAATATAAGCTTCTAATTGTTCCTGTTCTTGTTTGGTATGGCAACCGGGGTCAATAATGGCGGCGTCGCTAGTAGCTTCATCAAAAACTATATAGGTGTTTTCAGCAAAGGGGTTGAAGGTAAAATATTTTACTTTGAGCATGCGAAAAAAATTTTGCTTGGCGTAAAAATGCACCCTATTCTACAAAAAACCATCCGTAAATGTTTTTCTTAGCATTAAGCTTTATCTTACCAAAGTGCTTCGTTTTATTTTCTTTTCGCACTATTTAAAATTATGGAAGCAAATTATCAAAGTAGGTTACAAGGTTCGGGGCATACCAATTACAGCACAATTTTAAAATGGGAATTGGCCGGTGGGCTTGTTAAGCGGGCTAACCCGGCGGTGGTTGCCTAATTAGAGAAAAGCGGCGTTACAGCGTAGCCTTAGTTTTAACAGAATATTTTGCAGAGGCATGAAAGTTGATTTTTTGGTGGTAGGCCACGGGCTGGCAGGATGTGTATTAACCTTTCTTCTTAAAAAAGAAGGTATAAAGATATTGGTAATTGATGAGCCCGGTAATAATGAAAGCAGCCGGGTAGCTGCCGGCTTATATAACCCAATTACCGGCCGAAAAATGGTAAAAACCTGGCAAGCCGATGTATTATTTCCTCTGCTGAAATCCGTATACCGTCAGATAGAAAAATCTACCTCTAAAAATTTTCTTTACGAAAAGGCTATATATCGCCCGTTTTTCGATGTTGCCGAACAAAACGAATGGCAGGGGCGCAGCGCAGAAACTGCCTGGCAACCTTACGTGCAGGAGGTACTGAGCCGGCCTCAGCAACCAGAATATTTACATAATCCATACGGCGGTATAATGGTAGGGAATTCGGGCTGGGTAGATATTTCGACGATGCTGGATGCTTGGTCGCAGCAGTTACATCAGGGAGGAGAGTTTAAAGATGAAGTTTTTGAGGAAGATAAACTGGAAATATCCGACACAAAAGTTCAGTATAAAAATATTGAGGCTAAGGCTGTTGTATATGCCAACGGCCGGCAGGCAGCCGATAGCCAGTACTGGAACTGGCTGCCCTTCAGTCCGGTTAAGGGCGAAGTTCTGACTATAGAAACCGAAGCCCATTTTAAATACATACCTAACCGGGGAATTTTTATGGCTCCGGCCGCTTCTGGATCCCAAAATTTTGATTCTGGTAAAAATTACTACCGGGTTGGCTCTACCTACCACCATAATAATTTGGTGCTGGAGCCTACTGAGCGGGGCAAAACCGAATTAATTGAGAAGCTATCCGCACTGTTTTGTGGGGAATATAAAATAGTGGATCACGAAGCCGGAATTAGGCCGGCTACTAAAGACCGCCGTCCGTTTGTAGGCCAACATCCGGCGCATAAAACTCTGTACATATTAAATGGGTTAGGTACCAAGGGCGTTAGCCTGGCACCCTATTGTGCTACCGCTTTGCTCGATAATATACTTTACCAATCCGATATTCAAGCGGAAATCAATATAAGCCGCTATTTTTCGTTATATTAGAACCTGGATTTTTTCCCCTTTGATTTGTGCATGAGGCTTAAACAAATACCCTTTTTTATTGTAGCTTTTTTCCTTTCTGCTGGTTTGGTGGTGGGGCAATCGGCCAAAACCGAATTTGGGCGCAACCGCTTGCAGTTTAAAGAATTTAACTGGCGGTACTACAGCAGCAGTAACTTCGATATCTATTTTTACGACGATGGCGAGCCGCTGGCCAAGCTTACTGCCGAATATATGGATGAGGAGTATCAGAATATAACTGAACTTATTGGCTACAGCCCTTACGCCAAAACTAAAATCTTTCTCTATAATTCTAATGTAGACTTACAGCAGAGCAACGTTGGGGTAAACCAGAGCCCGTTTTCAGTAGGCGGCCAGGCAAATTTTGTTCAGACCCAGGTTGAAGTGGCCTTTCCCGGTACGCTGCAGGAATTTCGCCAGGAGCTTAGCTACCAGATTACCAAATCGCTGGTAATGGATATGATGTTTGGTGGCAGCCTGCGCGATGTTTTTCAGAGTGCCTACTTGCTAACCTTGCCGGAATGGTATATTGACGGGGTTGCCCGCTACGTAGCCTACGGCTGGGGAGTAGAAATGGACGATCATATCCGATTAGCCAACCTGAACGATTCTAAACTAAAGTTATACCAACTACAGGGTAGAGAAGCCGCATTTATTGGCCAATCAATTTGGAATTATATAGCCGAAAAGCACGGACGTAGCAGTATCTCCAATATTCTGAACTATACCCGCATTGTGCGTAACGGGCAAACCGCCATTGCCAACACTTTGGGCTTGCCGTTCAAAAATTTTATAGCCGGGTACAAAAATTTTTATAGCGAAGCAGCTGCTAAAGAGCTAGAGCAGTACAGTGCATTGCCTAAGGAAGCTATTCTTAAAAAAGACAGAAAGGCCGGACTAGAAAATGCTTTTAATAGCGTAGCCGTTAGCCCGGGCGGAAAGTACGTAGCCTACAGCATTAGTAATTCCGGTAGGTACCATATAAAGCTTTATAATCCTTCAAACGGAAAAACCTCCATGCTTTTGCGTACCGGTTACCGGGCTTTAGATCAGCAGGCCGACTCTTCTATACCGCTATTAGCCTGGCAAGATAGTTTGAATTTGGGTGCAGTAAGCGTAAGCCGGGGGCAGTATGTACTCACAATTATAAACAGTGAGAACGGCAATACCGAAGAGCATATTATCCGCAAAGTAAGCCAGGTTAACGATATAGCCTTTTCGCCTAATGGTAAAGTTGTGGTAATGAGCGCCGAGAAAGAAGGCCGCAACGATATTTATTTATATAGTTTAAGCCGTAAATCGCTTACGCCGGTAACTAATGACTGGTACGATGATATAACCCCAACTTTTGTACCCGGCACTAATAATATTGTATTTAGCTCAAACCGGACTAGTGATTCGCTTAATGCCCAAGAAAAACCGGCGCTTAGTGGTATAAGCGAAAACTATAACCTGTTCTTATTTGATGTTGATACTACCGATCAGGTGCTTACCCGGCTTACTAATTTATTGGGCAAAAGTTACAAGCCACAGCCTGGCCCCGACCGGACTATTTACTTTTTAAGTAACCACAAAGGCATTTTTAATCTTTATCGCTACGGGTTGGAAGATGAGCTAATATGGCAGACAACAACCAATAACTCCAGCTTTACTGAGTATAGCCTGGCACCAAAAAATAATGCACTGGCTTATATTGCCTGGGCACCGGGCGGCGAACGCCTGTACTATCAACAGGGCTTAGCGTTAGACAATAACCAGTTTACCCAACCTACGCGCCGGCAAAGTATATGGCAAATTCGCTATATAAAGCAAAATTCTTTACAATCGGCGGTTTCATCGGTTAAGGCAAAGGTTTCCACTGATACATTAGTAACCGATAGTCTAAAAGTAAACCTGTCATCAGATACCCTGGCTCTTGCTGCCGATTCAGTACTGTTAGATTCTGCAATTGTAAATACCAACCAGGCCGATTCAGGGCTAGTGGCCGGTCTGGAAGAACCCAGTTTGGGAGAACCCAGTTCGGATGAACCCGGGCTAATTGACCCGGAAAATTACCAATTTGATAAGCCATCTACCGCTCCAACGGTAGCTAAAGAAGATACCGAGCCACGCCGCGCTGCACCCATCCGTAACCGCGAGTCGTTTTTGAGCAGTTACCGCCGCAGCCGCAAAAAGGATGAACTTAAGGGTCCGTTTAAAATGGAGCCGCGTTTCCGGGTAAATAATTTTACCATGAATTTTGCTTTTGATCCGCTGCGGGCCAGTTTGGATGCTTACCGAGGAGGCGAGCGCCGGTTGTTTGGAGGATTAGGCCTGAGAGTAGAAGCCCAGTTGAGTGATGTGCTGGAGAACCAAAAACTATACGGCGGCGGCTTTATAATGACTACCTTGCGCAGTGGCAGTGCTTACGTAGAGTACGAATATTTAAAGTACCTTATAGATTTTAGGGTAAGGTACGATAGAAACGTAGTACTGGACCGATCGCCTTTAGATGGGCCAAATGCCGGAAATATTAGTGCCAATCGCCTAGTACTGGATAAGGGCCAACTAGATGTTATGGTGCCTTTTACCCATAATGTTCGGCTGGAGGTTGGCCCCACAATAGCAAATGCCAGGTATTTGCCTATAACCTACTACGGAGATGTTCGGCCGCTGCCGGAAAATCTGGAACCGGCCAGTACTCTGCTGTTAGGTGGTAGCGCTAAATTTATATTTGACAACACCCGCGTAGTAGATTTTAATATCCTGAACGGAACTCGGGGATTTTTACAGGCTTCTACTTTAAAGGGTATAAACAATGATGAGTTAGGCCATCAAAAAATTTCGGCCGATATCAGGCACTACCAGAGGCTGTCGCGTAACATAACGTTTGCTTCGCGGGTATACTACGGCCGCTACTCTGGGCAAAATCAACCTTTTCATATTGTTGGCGGAATGGATAACCAGCTTGCCAGTAGCGTTAACGTAAGCGACCGGCCCAATAATCCTTTATACGAGCCTATTAACCCTACCCGTAATGTATTTGCCTATAACCGGGACAACCGAAATCTTCTGTTTTCGGAATTCGTTACCCCGCTCCGCGGATTTCAGTACAATGCTTTAAGTGGTAGTAATGCTATGGCTGCTAGTTTTGAACTGCGCGTGCCTATAGTGCAGTATTTTTACCAAGGGCCAGTAACGTCTAACTTCTTTCGGAATTTGCAATTTACCGGATTCCTTGATGTAGGCAGTGCTTGGTCCGGGTCAAATTTATACCCGGTAGATGGCTCTCAAACGGGGCCTTTGGAACCCGATAATGAAGGTGACGGGGTTAGCCAGAACCCGTTTATTATAACTGTAACCGATTATTCTAACCCTTGGTTAAGCAGTTACGGCACCGGCTTACGCACCATTATTTTAGGCTACTACGCCAAGTTTGATGTAGCCTGGCCGGTACGCGATTTTGAAGTTGGTTCGCCCCGTTTGCATATAAGCTTAGGTTTTGACTTTTAAAGTAGGATAAACAAAAAAAGCGGGCGATTTAAAATCGACCGCTTTTTTTGTCTTCTATATTTTAGCTAAACGCCTACCCCTATATTATTCAGGAGACTTTCAAAAATAGGCAGTCCGTCTTGGTTAGCTAATGCGGCATCGGCGGCCCGCTCGGGGTGGGGCATCATACCAAAAACATTTTTAGATTTGTTTGTTACCCCGGCTATATTTCGGGCAGAGCCGTTTACATTGGCGTAATCATCAGGTTCGCCCGCAGGGTTGCAATATTTAAACAGAATTTGGTCGTTCGTTTCCAGTTGATCTAAATCTTTTTCGGAAGCGTAGAACCTGCCTTCGCCGTGGGCAATCGGAATCATATATGGCTTAAGCTCTAAATATTGGGTTAGGGCTGCACTTTTAGATACCGGGCAAATATGGGTGTTTCTACAAATGAATTTTTGGGAATTATTATGTAGAAGTGCGCCCGGCAATAAACCGGCCTCACACAAAATTTGGAACCCGTTGCAAATGCCCCATACATAACCACCGGTATTAGCATGCTGAACTACCTCCTGCATAATTGGCGAAAAACGGGCAATTGCCCCGCTCCGCAAATAATCGCCATAGCTGAAACCGCCGGGCAATACTACCAGATCGGCACCTTCCAGGCTGTGGGCCTTATGCCAAAGTTTAACAGTGGGTACTTTAAGAATTTGATCGAAAACGTGAAAAACGTCCTCATCGCAATTTGAACCGGGAAATACTACTACGCCTACTTTCATGGCCTTAAAATTAAAATAAATATTAGTTTTGCAGCAGCAGCCACCCTCAATATTTGCAGATTGCTATGCTAAAATCTATGACGGGCTACGGAAAAGCCCAAGCTGAAGTAAATAACCTACTTGTTGTAGTAGAAATAAAAAGCCTGAACTCAAAGTTTCTGGAAACTAATATCCGCCTTCCTAAAGCCTGGAACGATTACGAAATGGAAATCAGGAACCTGATTAGCCAGAAATTACAGCGGGGCAAGGTAAATATTTCGGTAGATGTGCAGCAACATGGCGGCAGTTCCAACACGGTTACCTACAATCAGGATTTGTTTATGCACTATTACAACGCACTAAACGCTTTGGCGGGAAAAGTTGGAATGGCTGATTCGCCGGATTTGTTTAGGCTAGCCCTGCAGCAACCCGAGGTAGCTACTACGGCTACAAATTCAGCAGGTGACGAAGAGTGGGCGCTTATTAAAGATACGTTGCTTTCGGCTATTCACCAGTGCGATGTATTTAGAACCAGGGAAGGAGATTCATTACGTATTAAGCTAAACAGCTACAATCAGGAAATTGGGAGTATTCTATCTAAAATTGAAGCTCACGATCCGCAACGAATTGAGAACATTCGTCAGCGCTTAGAAAGCAGGCTGGAAGAATTAAGTAAATCGGACCAGTTAGATAAGAGCCGCCTGGAGCAGGAAATGTTCTTCTATATTGAGAAACTGGATATTAGCGAAGAAAAGGTAAGGCTAAGAACCCACCTAAACTACTTTGAGCAGACATTAAATTCAGCCGACAGTAACGGTAAAAAGTTAGGTTTTCTGGCTCAGGAAATTGGCCGGGAAATTAATACCATCGGCTCCAAAGCCAACGATGCCAATGTTCAGCAACTAGTAGTTAGCATGAAGGAAGAACTGGAAAAAATTAAGGAGCAGAGTTTAAATGTTCTGTAGTTACGAAAGACCTATAAGGTTTTTAAAACCTTATAGGTCTGGTTACTCTACTTCAGGGTAAACGTTATAGGCAAAATTCTCCGGCTAATTGTAGGCTGGCCGTTGAAGTAGGCCGGAATCCACTCCGGGGAATTTAACAAAATTTCTTTTATCTGCCGATCCAGTTCGGGATCCAGGCCGTTAGCTACTTTCACCTCGCTTACTTTACCTTCTTCATCCACAATAAAACTTACTTTAACAGTTCCGCTGATGCCTAACGAGCGCATACGGCTGGGGTACTTCACGTTATCCATCATATACTGCATGAACTTGTCTAGGCCTTCTTTAGGGCTGGCCGGTGCCGAGTAGGTATTTTCGTCAATGCTTTCACTGGTAGTAGCCGGTACAATTACTACCGGCGGCGGGGTAGGAGTATGAAATTTATCCAGTTCATCAATTATGCTTACTGGCTCAACCGGTTCGCTATCAATTACTTCAATAATAGTAGAACTGGTGGTAGGTGGGCTGCTTACAGCCGGTGGAAGCTCTACCGGAGGCTTAGGTTCCGGAATAGTAACTGGTGGTGGGGGCTCAATTGGCCACTCCTTAAAGGTACAGATAGTTTTTTCTTCATCCGTAAGAGGGTGGGCAAACTTCCAGTTAAAGGCGGTATTAACCAATAATAAGGTTAGGAGTAGCCCGGCAGCCAAGTTTACAGAGGTGTGCTTTCGGTAGCTCTTTTGAGAATCGTTGGGTAGCATAGGCGAGGAATTTTATAAGGTTATTTAAGGGGATAACGAAAAAAAAGTTAAAAATTTTATGCAGAAACAGAACTTTTTTTTCCGACGCCGTATAAGCAAGTAGCAGTAAATCCTCTTCACACAAAGAAAAAGCCTGATTCAATTGAATCAGGCTTTTCTTGTTATTATTATTTTGTATTATCGGGCTAACTTAAACTTAACCGGTAGTACTTTACGTACCCTTACAGCGCGTCCCCGCTGCTTACCCGGGTTCCACTTACTCATTTTAATTACCCGAATAGCTTCCTCATCTAGTCCGTAACCTAACTCCCGGCCGGGCAGTACTTCAGCCGAAGATACTGTACCGTCGCGGTCAACTACAAAGCGTACGTAAACCGTACCCTCTATATTTAAACGCTGGGCCTGGCGGGGGTATTCCAGATTATCACTCAAGAATTTGTAGTAAGCAGCCATGCCACCAACCGGCGTAGCTTCTTCTTCCACAATATCAAATATCTGGTCTACATCTTCTTTAACCGGGGCGGTTACCGGTGGTGGGGGCGGGGCAACTACGGTTTCTTCGTTAACCTCACTCATATCTTCCAACGGTGGCGGCTCTTCAATTTCTTCTTCGTCAGGCACCTCAATAATTTCCGGTTGCTTCGGAATATCTTTTGGTGGTGGTGGTGGCGGCTGTACCGTAATCGGAATTATCTCTTCCTCGTCAAAATCA
>CAZDEY010000008.1:191438-193877 GCA_964504565.1 uncultured Roseivirgaceae bacterium | reverse complement strand
TGAATGCATCTGTAACTACAACCTCGTCGTACCATTTCCACTCAAAAGCAGTGGTTACCAAAATTAAGGTAAGTACTAAGCCGATGTTGAAGAACAGACTGCTCCGGCGAGTCAGGTCAAATTTGGGGTTCTTCTTAGGTTCCATAATAGGTTAAAAACTAATTTGGCAATTCAGTACAATAACGAAAGAATTTCAGTTTAGTACAAAATTTACCATTTATAAATTAAGTAAAATAGGCCATAGCCTAAACCACAGCCAATGGTATTAGCTACCATATCCATAAATTCCATAAAGCGGCCATCTACAAAGTTTTGCATTACTTCAATTAGTACTCCGTAGAATACCCCAATGGTAATAGCCAGCGGTACAGCTTTGCTGCGTACCTGGTCGTAAGTATACTGTTTTTTAAAGCCTACAATCAATAGCAATACCAAAATGCAGAATAGTAAAAAATGAACAACCTTATCAAAGCTGATCAACTCTTCCCACAAACTGGTTTCCGGTAGGGCATTGCCCGGCGTTAGAGTCAGCAGCATTATTAGCAGCAGCCAACAGAAACCAAACAGATTGTAGCGTAAAAACATAGGTGGCTATTCGCCTACCAAATCGGCGTAGTCTTTGGCGGAAAGCAATTCACCAAAGCTGCTTTCATCTTCAACCTCCAACTTAATCATCCAGCCCTTGCCGTAGGGCTCCTGATTTACCAATTCCGGTTCGCCGTCTAGTTCTTGGTTAAACTCAGTTATTTTGCCAGTTATTGGCATAAACAGATCAGAAACAGTTTTTACTGCTTCCACCGTACCAAAAACTTCGCCTTGCTCTACAGTTTCGCCTTCGGTTTCAATTTCAACGTAGACAATATCGCCTAACTCGCGTTGGGCAAACTCGGTAATGCCAACCGTGGCGGTATTGCCTTCAATGCGTACCCACTCGTGGTCTTTAGTGTATTTTAATTCCTCTGGAAAGTTCATAGGTGTATAAATTTCTAGCACCAAAAATACGGGCTAATTCCGGTTTGGCAAATTGTAGCCCCAATTATGTTATTGGGTTATATTATACCGTAGCTGAAAACCCACATTGGTAGTACTGTTAGGGAAGTTAGTAGCTACTCTAGGAGCATTGTAATTTCTCTGGAAGTAAAACTGAAGGTTTAGCTGCTGATTTATTACGTAGTTGACCGTAGGGTTCAGCTGATAAGAAAAATTGCCCTGGGTTAGATCCGATTCGGTTTCCCCAGTATCGGCATTAAACCGGCGCTGGGCAGTTTGGGTATCACGTATGGTAAAACCTAAACGGAAGGTTATATCATTTTTCAGTATAATTTCCCGCCCTTGGTTGGTAAACGGAAGCTTTAAATTTCGCGCCGTATAGCCAATATCAATGCGCACATCTTTGCTCTTAAGTTCGGTAACCTGGGCATTGCTCATATCTAGCGAAAGGTTCCGCTCACGGTTGTAGCTCATCTGGGTAGTCAGCCTCGATTTAGTCCTGAGGTTTACCCCTACCAGCGGGGCAAATTTTTCGGAAATCAGTACCTGGTTAACTACAAATTTGGGCAGAAAGGAAGTAGAATCTATCTGGCTGCCCAGGCGGTTATCGGCCGAGGTATAGCTTTCTACATTATTGTTCAGCGTAAGTCCGCCCGGCCCCAGTTCACTACCATACTCCAAGCTGTTGGTATAACTGTTTACCGAGTACCGGCTAACGTAAGCGTGCGATAGGGTAACCGAAGAAAAGCGCTTCTGTATTCCCTTAATTTTTGATAGCCCGGTAAAGTCAACCCGCCAGTTGGGCAGCGGCATTCTAGGGAAGGGTGATAAACGAACCTCGTTAGGATCTTGGCCAGAGTAGGCTGCTAAAAAGGCCGGAATTAAGGCATCTTGGGAGTTACTCTGGTACTGAAAGCCGTACTCGCCCTCTAGCGGAGCCAGGCGTTGGCGTATGGTGGCTACGTACTGGGCAAAGCGGTTAAAAGCTTCCGAACCGTTATCGCCCACTTTTTTATCGAAAGCGGTAGCTATGGTTAAGTAAGAAAGGTTATAGCTGCCGTAGCGCGAGGGGGTAAGTGATTGGTAACTGTTTAGTGTATCGTTATAGCGGTAAATTTCGCTGTAGTTAGCTGATTTTTCTTTACGAAGGTCAAGCTGAATCCTGAAGTCTTCCAGCGGCTGAACGTCAGCCCGTATGTCCAAATTCATGCCCCGGGTTTGGGTAAAGGGCGTAGTCAATTCACCAGAATTAATTAACCAGCCGTTTCGGGCAGCCTCGTAGCGAATATCCGGGTTTTGGCTACCAAATATAAAACCAGCCCCCGGCGCCACAAAGTTAGAGTCTAAGCCAAACAGGTAGGAGCTTTTGCGGAAACCAGGCAATAGGGTTCCCTCATTTTGGGTGGCATTTACGGTAATAGAACGCACTGACATTAGTCCGCGCAACAG
>CAZDEY010000008.1:158423-191428 GCA_964504565.1 uncultured Roseivirgaceae bacterium | reverse complement strand
TTCTTCTTCCTCTTCACCGTTCTCTTCGGTTTGCCCCGGGCGCTGGCCGGGGCGGGCGCCTTGCGATGGGCGCCCGCCGGGGCGTTGGCGGGTAGTTTGGTTAGCTTCTTTTAAAAAGCCGGCCTTATTATACAGGTTTACCAAATCCAACTTACCGGATACTCCGGTAGTACGTAAATTTTGAATTTGGTTGCCAAAGCGATCTAATTGATTTTGTCCGTCGGGTTGGTTGGCATCAGGCACAAAGCTGGCCGCCGTCCAGGTATAGCCGGTCTGGTAGCGGGCATCGGCCGAAATCCAGTCCGTTAGAGGCAATTTATCCAGCGGAAGGCGGTAATTTATACCAATGTTCTGATCGAAGCTTTTCAGACGGCCTAAGTTGCGCAGGTTATCCGTTATTACTTCCCGTTCTTCATCGGTATCAATATCGCCGTTAGGCTCGTCAATAACTGCGCTGGCGCGCGAGTCATAGTCTACGGTTATGCTATTAGTTAAATTCCAGCGCAGGTTATACAGTCGGTTAAATGTAAACGCTTTCTCAAACTGCGTATTTGCAGGGTTTATACCGTAGTTAAACTCCCGGCCGCCCCGGTACTGGGTTTTCCGGAAGCGGCGGTCTACATCCCACCGTATGCTTACGGTAGAAGGAATAGGGGAAATATTAAAATCTTTTAGCCACTTTAGCCAGGCGCTGTTTAAGCGTTCGCTGTCGCTAAATGGGGCAAAAGGCTCAACCACCGGAGCAAAGTTATACGCTACCGCCGCCTTATAAATTCGTTGATCGTACTGGGCAATTTCCCAGGTATTACTCTGTACATCCGAAAAGGCGTACGTCAGGGCAAAGTTTGACAGATCGTATATGTGGGGTTTGCGTTCAGTATCCTGTTTAGGATTTAGCCTGATGTTGGTAAGGTTAAAGCTCCGGCGTACCGAATTTTCCTGGGTAATCTCCCGGTAACGGTCTCGTTCTTGCTGGGTTACAAAAGAATTAATAGCCGCTGTTAGGGGTAAATCAGGGTTGGCCGGATCAAAATAGGGGTTTCTAATATCGCGTTCGTAGCTTAAGAATACTGGCAGTACCAACCGCGAGTTTTCCGGCAAAAACTTTTCCATAGCCAAGCTAGCCGATACATCGTACGATATGTTCTCGTCGCGGGTACGCTCATTTACTCTTTGCGAAATAGACCCGAAACCCACGCTGCTGTACCGGGTGCTGGCAGTAATGTTGGCGAAATCGGCAAGCTTGGTATTTAACCGGGCGTTAGCGGCGTAACCCGCCTGACGGTCAAAGTCGGCCACCCGTAATTCGTTAGCCCATATACATACTGATTTAGGGCTGCGGTCGGTATTATTGGTAGGGTTTCGTACCCCAATCATTACTACCTGAACCGAACTGAAATCCGGGTTACCTTTTATATATAAAGTTTGGCGGCCAACCGTTTGCTTGCCCCGGTAGCGGAAATTTATGTTAGGGGTTGCAGTACCGTTAGTATCGTCGCCGGTGCCGCGGCTAATATCCGAGCGGTTACGTTCCGCCTTAAGGGCGTATAAGGCTTCTAACGGAATATCTATCTCGTTTTCACTAGGCCAAATTTCACTTGCGCTTCTGGCACCTGGCTGGGTTACCACCAGGGGTATCTCTACTTCATAGTAGTTATCAGTAAAATCGGTACCTATCCGGATGAAAGCGTTTACCTCACCATCCTGCAAACTAACCCCCGACCTGCCCGATTCGGCATGGAACAGCATTTTAACCGTTCCGTAGTTAACCAAGTCCAGGTTTAAGTTTTTGTATACCGCCCGGTCGTCTTTATCTTCCAAGTCCTGCACACAAACCTGCAGCGACTGTTCATTTAGGCGCACATCCTGGTTGAAGGCTGAGTTGTCGCGGTCGCGGTCAAAGTTAGGCGGAAGTACATAAGGAATTTCGGTTGGGTCATCGGAGTTACCGCCATTGTTTTCAATACTTACCGCTGCAACGGTAAACTCAGTAGCTTCTCCTTCATTAACTACGGCTAAGCCATCACCGTCTAACGATTCGGTGTAGCGACGCCACTGGCTGCCTACCAATTGCAGACGGGCAAACCGCAGTATTACCGGTTCGGAAAATCCGGTAAGGTAGGTACGCATATAGCGTATGGTCTGGAAGCCTTGAATATTACCGAACCTATCGGTAAACTCTTTTACCGGTACCCTAAATAGGTACCAATCAGTAGTTTCTCCGTTGGTTTCGTTAGCATTAGATACCTTATCAACTATATAGTTCTGCCCAACTTGTAAACGATTGGGCTGTAGGTCAATTGAGTATTCGTAGTATTCCTCAATGTCGTTCAGCGTGTTATCATCGTTCAGGTCTTCATTGTCCGGGCGGGGGTTGCCGGTACTCACTATTCCATCATCTCCCTGCAGAGGAGTATTGCCTTCCTGATTATTAAAGTATTTGTAGCGGGTAATAATGTTATCAGCCCCAAAACTTTCGTCTAAGTAGCCAACAAAATTATCTGCCGATATATCGCTTACTATATTCGGAACTAACGGGCCAAACACAGCCGGTTCATCAGCGTCCCGTATACCATCGGCTCCAATATCTTGGTTTTGCTGAGCCTCAATATCTCTGTCAAAGGCATTGTTTAAGTATTGGCGATTGGTTACCCGGCCCCATTCGGTTTGGTTAACGGCGGAGGTGTTACTGTAGTCGGCCGGAAGTCCGTTTTCAAAACCGTGCTGGTTATCGTTTATATAATCTTCAGAAATATTGCCTAGGTTAAAAACCAGCCGGCCGCCAGAGTTTTGGTTAGTAACTGTATTGTTCTGGAAAGCAGCATTACGCCCGTTTTCACCCTCAATAAACGGATCCATCAGCCAGAATTCAATGTATTCAATATTGGTTTTATTGAAGTTAACATCGCCGGGAATTTCCCGGGTAATGCCCGCCCAGTTTTGCGCCGGATTTGGCAAGGAGTTATCGGCCCCGGTTTGGGGGTTATAGTTGTAGGGCCCCCGTTCTGCCGGATAGTAGGCCAGATCAAACAGGTTTTCGTTAAGCTGAAGTTGGGTTATATTTTGATCCGGAAAAATTTCTTGGGGTATTACCGGCCGGGTATAGTTGTTTTCCATTTGAGCCTCAGTAATACCCGGTGCAAAGCGGTCGCGATCATTTTCCCGGTAAAAGATGTTATCGACCGAATACCAGGCTAAGCGGGCCCGTTTGTAACCAAATGAAAGGTCGTTGGGGGCATTGCCGGCAGCAAAACGGTTGTCGTTAGTAAGTGGGGTGGAGGCCAGGTTCCAGTTAAATGCGTTACCATCCAGGCGGTAGCTGGTAATGGCCGTTTCAAAATCATCTATATACGAGGTGCCTTCGCCGTCTACTACATTAGAGGTGCCCGGTAACATTTGGGCAAACTCGGTACTGAGGGTAACCGTACTGGGTTCTTTAGTTTGTATTAGCGGAATAGCATCCACCATTTTGGTCAGGAAGCGGCTTTCTTTCTGCAAATTAAAATCAAAACCCCACTTTAAATTTTTGGTAGGTTCCTCGCCTATGCCCACCCGGGTTATAAGCGGTAATTCGTTTAGGTAAAGAAGAGTAGCTCCTAGCTGAATGTCATCGTTAAATATGTAGTCGAACTGAGTGCCCAGAAATCGGCGGGTTTGGTTATTGAGCAGGGCCGCCCGTTCATAGCTTATCCTGATTTTTTTGCCGCTGTTTACTATGCCTTCGTTCAGTAATTTAACCCGGCCAAAGTTATAGTCAACCTGGTAATCAATGCCCTCGGTAAGCGGCGTATTACCCGCAAAAACCCGCACCGAACCTTCGGCAATATTTATACCCTGTAGGGCAATTTCAGTAGTAGACCCCGCGGCAAAGCTTCCCTGTAAAAAGAATTTGTTCTGACTGGCTACCAGTTCAGCCTGGTCTTGGGTAGTACGGTATAAGGTGTCGTATACAAACTTGTTCACCAATTCGGGCTGATTGGTGCCAAATTGGCTTTGCAAATGGTTGCCGAAAGGTTCTTTTATCGGGAAAATTATATACCCTCTGTCCAGATTTATGGTAATGCCTTCTACAAAGTCAAAATTGCCGTCAGGTTGGCGGTCGTTGTACTGGTTTAATTCATCCAGACCAAATAGTCTTACCAAAGGTACCTGACTTAGCGGGGTGCCGTCAAATCGGCTGCCTTGTTGTAGGTTAGGCTGGTCCAGGCCGGTAGCATCATCGCGGTATACTACTTTTAAGTTGAAGCCTTCACGGGTTACCTGCTGGGCACCTAAGGCGTATACGTTTTTCATCATCAAATCCCAGGTCGGAATTTGCGTATCTACCTTATTAGGTCGCAGCATCTTCATGAAAATAACCTGGTTGGCGTTCAGGTTCTGATAGTTTTCGGTAAGTTCACCAACCTGATAACGCTGGCCATTATAGGTATACTCGTAGGCTACGGCCAGGGCTTCGTCGTTCTGCAGGGTACGGTTCAGGCTTAGGTAGCCCAGTTGAGGGTTAAAATAAAAATCATTCTGGCCAAGTTTTCGGGCACTTTTTATTAGCACATAGTCGCGGCCAGCCTCCAGGTTATTTTGAGCCAGCGTTTGATCCACCTGATCAATATCGCGGTAGGGGTTGCTGGTGCCTGAGCCGGCATTGCGCAGGTTTTGGTACAACTCATTAGCCTCATTACGGTTAGTGCCGCCCCGCACCTGCCCAGTCAAGCTTTTTACCGGCTGAATCAAATCGCCCCGATCGCCCTCACCTAAATCGGCGAAGGCTACCACATTGCGCAGACCGTCGGTTTGCTGGTTGCGGTTAATTACGTAAACCTCCATACGGGTAATATTAACCCCGCTGTTTATTTGTGGCAGGTTACTCAGCCATTGGCCCTGGTTTACACCGTAATTGTTCTTAAAGAAGTGTCCAATAAAAAAGTGCCTATTTTCGTCGTACTCCGAGGCGGCCAAACTAAACTCGCTGCTTTGGCTGCCGCCCTCAATTTCAATTACATCACTTTCGCCGCGCTGGGTGGTAGCCACGCCGGTTACAAACAGTTTGCCAAATTGTAATTGGGTTTTAACGCCAAACAGGCTTTGAGCACCGCTCATCAGGCTGTTACGAACGGGCAGGTTTACATTGCCAATCTCCAGTTTCTTAATAATTTCTTCTTCAAAACCAGAATATTCAACCCGGAAGTTATTTTCAAAATCAAAACTGTTATTACTATCAAAGTTAGCCCCTATTTCCAGCTTTTCACCAATTTGGCCTACCACATTCATATTGATCTGCTGATCGAAAATAAACTGGGTTATGGTGCGGTTTCGGGCACTAATTGAGGGATCTTCCCGGTGGTTTATGCTGGCTCCTAAATCCAGTGTTACAAAGCCGTTGGGGCGAATATTTACGTAGCTACCGCCAAATATCCTATCCACCAATGGGCTGGTATAAATTGGCGGTATAAGGCTGCGGCCGCTTACGGCACTTTCCCCGTCCAGGCCGGCGGCCTGCTGTTTCCAGTACTGGCGGCGCAGTTCCTGCTGGCGCAGGCGCGTATATTCTTCAAAACTCAGGCGGGTTGGGGGGCGGTATAAAACGTCGCCCATACGCTCATAAATAGTATAATTTAGGCCGGTATCTATCTCGTAGGTTATATTAGTTGGCGGCTGGCTATATAAAGGAGAACGGTTTTGCCCACCAACCAAAGGAACACTATAGCGATCGTTGGGGGTGGCATCGGGGCGGCGCTGGGGCTGGTAAGGTACATCGGCCTCAGTAGTATCGGTAGCCAGCGTATCGGTAGGCACCGTAGGGTTTACCTGGGCGCTCAGGCTGGCATTACTGAAAAAATATAAGCACAAAAAAGCCGTTGCGTACAGAATACGGGGCAGCAGTAAATTAATACGGGTAAAAGAAAGCAGTACTCCGGCCAACAAAGGGTAAGGTAATTAGGTGTTTTTAAGCGCTAGTTTAATTAAATCTTCCAGTTTAATGTCGGTACCGTTCTTTTTAAGGATGGTATCAATATTTTTTTCGGCGGCCGCCCGGTTAATTCCCAAGGTGGTTAAGGCAGACAACGCTTCGCTACGTACAGTATTGTGTGTGGGTGCCACTACTGCTCCGCTTGCCGGCAAATCTCCTCGCCCGATTTTATCTCTAAGTTCCAGAATTACCCGCTGGGCGGTTTTGGCCCCAATACCCTTTACACTGGATATTAGTCGCACATCTTCCTGAACTATGGCATTTTGTATATCCGAAGCACTAAGCGAGGACAGCATCATTAATGCCGTGCCGGGGCCTATACCACTAACTGAAATAAGTTGCAAGAATAACCTTTTCTCATCATTTTCCATAAACCCGTAAAGGGTATGGCTATCTTCTTTTATATGAAGGTGGGTGAGAATGCGGCATTTCTCTTCGGGTTTAAGGCGGCTGTAGGTGTTCAGCGATATGCGTACCTCGTAGCCTATACCCTGCACATCTATAAGCGCGTAGGTGGGGTCTTTATGAACCAGCCGGCCGTCCAGATAAGCTATCATAATTCTTTTTCTTGCATTTGCTGAGCATCTACCACGGCAATGGCTACCATATTAACAATTTCGCGAATGGAGCTGCCCAACTGCAGAATGTGTACCGGCTTGCACATACCCATTAGTACCGGGCCAATGGCTTCGGCCCCGCCAATTTCCATCAGCAATTTATACGCAATATTTCCCGAAGCCAAATTCGGGAAAATCAGGGTGTTAGCCCCGGCGTCCGATAAATCGCTGAACGGATAGTTTTCTCTTTGAAGCTGAGGGTTCAAGGCAATATTGGCCTGCATATCACCTTCAATTAATAACTCCGGGTACTTGGCTTTGGCCAGGGCAGTAGCTTTGGCTGCTTTATCCGGCACGTTGCCCCGGCTGCTACCAAAGTTAGAATAAGAAAGCACAGCCATGCGCGGTGTATGGTCAAAAAACTTAACCCCCCGGGCGGTTAAACCTATAATGTCAACCAGTTCTTCGGCCGAGGGGTCGCGGTTTACGGTAGTATCGGAGAAGAAGTACGTATTATTCTTATTAGAAATTATATACATACCTGCCACCTTGTCTATACCGCACTCGGTACCAATTACCTGCAGGGCCGGGGTTAGGGTTTTAGGGTAATCTTTGGTTAGTCCGGAAATTAAGGCATCGCATTCATCATGGTGCAGCATCATAGCACCAAAATAATTTCGGTCGCGCATAAGCTTGCGCGCTTCGTACATAGTAACGCCCTTACGCTTGCGGCGTTCAAATAAGTTAGTTGCGTAGCGTTCAACCCTTTCAGCCAGTTGGCTGTCGTGCACGTCTATTACTTCGCAATTGTCTAATTCTAGTTGGTGTTCGGCAATTAGGCGTTCAATTTTCTCTTTATTCCCTAGCAGGATTGGGTAGCCTATACCTTCATCCTGAACAATTTGAGCTGCTTTCAGAATTTTAGCGTTGTCAGCTTCAGCAAAAACCACCCGCTTTGGACTCTTTTTGGCCCGGTTAATTATCCGCGACATCAGGCGTTGGTCAATGCCGAGTCGCATTTGCAGTTCCAGCTTGTACTGCTCCCAATTCTCTATAGTTCGGCGGGCAACTCCGCTTTCTATAGCTGCTTTAGCTACCGCTGGCGAAATGGTAGTAATTAAGCGCGAATCCAGCGGCTTGGGTATTAAATATTTAGGCCCGAATGCTAATTTTTTATCATCATATGCTTTATTTACCGACTCCGGCACCGGTTCTTTAGCCAATTTGGCAATGGCATAAACGGCCGCCAGCTTCATTTCTTCATTTATAGCCGAAGCGCCTACATCCAGCGCACCCCGGAAAATGAAGGGAAAGCCCAGTACGTTATTCACCTGGTTAGGATGGTCGGAGCGGCCGGTTGCCATAATAATATCCGAGCGGGTATCCATAGCCAATTCGTAGGCAATTTCCGGATCGGGATTAGCCAGAGCGAAAACTATAGGGTTTTTAGCCATGGCTAGTAGATGTTCCGGCTGTAATATATTACCGGCGGAAAGTCCCAAAAACATATCGGCACCAACCAGTGCCTCCGGCAGGGTAGTAATATCGGTGCGCGAGGTAGCAAACTGTTCTTTTATAGAATCCAGATCGCCCCGGTCTCTACGTATTACACCGTCGCGGTCGCACATCACTATATTTTCGGGCTTTGCCCCCAACGATATATACAGCTTAGTACAAGACACCGCCGAGGCTCCGGCACCGGATACTACAATTTTTACTTCCTCAATTTTTTTTTCTACAATCTCCAATGCATTCAGCAGGGCAGCCGAGGAAATAATTGCTGTACCGTGCTGGTCATCGTGCATTACCGGAATGCCCATTCTCTCTTTCAGGGCAGTTTCAATCTTGAAGCACTCCGGAGCCTTAATATCTTCCAGGTTAATACCACCAAAGGTAGGCTCTAGTGAAGCTATAATTTCAATAAGCTTGTCGGGGTCTTCCTCGTTTATTTCAATATCGAAAACATCTATTCCGGCAAATTTCTTGAATAATACTCCTTTACCTTCCATAACCGGCTTTGAGGCAGCGGCCCCAATATTGCCTAAGCCCAACACGGCAGTTCCGTTGCTTATTACGGCTACCAAATTGCCTTTAGCGGTGTATTTATAAACATCTTCCGGGTTGGCGGCTATTTCCTTACACGGTTCGGCTACCCCGGGCGAGTAGGCCAGGGCCAAATCTAGCTGTGAGCTGAGCATTTTGGTAGGTACAACCTCAATTTTGCCGGGCTGGCCTTGCATGTGATATTGTAGGGCGTCTTGCTTTCTGATTTTAATAGACATAGGCTGTTGCTTGGGCAAGCAAATTTAGAATAAAAAAATGGGTGCTACTGCGTGCTTTTGCCAGAATCTGCTCCGGTACCATAAGATTTGAAAGACCATAGTACTGCTTCCAATTCGCTAATTGCTTCGCGTTTATCCTGGCCGGGAGCGTAGGTAAAGCCTTCAAGATAATAAAAGCGTTGGGTAGCTTCATCTACAAAGGCCAGGCCTACGAAGGGGCCACCCATTACCATTTTCTCTAATCGCCACAGGCCTCTAAAGCTTAGGGCGTAGCCACCGTTAAAGGTAACTTCCTGGCTAATCGGCTTAACCTGATCTTCCAGACGCATATAGGTACTAGCGTCGCTACCCCAGATATAGTTTTTAGCAACCCGGTTTCGGTAAGCCAAAACACTATCGGGCTGAAACTGACTTTTAGAGGCATACGGCTGCCAGCTTACCCAGAAGCTCTTGTCAACTTTATTATCCAGAAGTCTGATCCAGACAAAATTAGAATCCTGCTTGGCTATTTCGTAGCCGGCCGGAATTACCATACTAAACCCGTACTCATCTCTAAGTTGCTTCTGCAGCGGGCGGCTTACCTTTACTTGTCGGAATTCTTTTATGTAGCGGTCGCGTTCAATTTTCTCAAAGTAGGAGAGAAGCTCGTCTTGCTGGTTGTAGAGGCGGCCGATAAGCTCAGCTTCATTGGCACCAAATAAGTACATGACTTCCTGACCACGAGCATATTCGTTAGTGCGGGTTATGCGGTGGCGGGTACGGTCCTCCTTAATTTTAGCCAAGGCTTCATCGGAAAACATGGATTGTAGCAGCTTACTGGAACGGCTGGTATTGTCCATAGTGAACACAAACAGCATATTAGGATAGCGTTTCAAAAAGCCTTTAAGGTCTTCAGGCTTTATATGGCGTAGTACAAACCAGGGTTCTTCCTGGGGCAGGCCGGGCATGGGGCGGGAGTATATGTCGCGGACAGCCTGGCCTAGTAAGCCATCCCACTGGGTTTCGTCCATTACTACCAGTAACTCGTGGGGCACCAGGCTGGCTTGCGGCAGCAATCTGCCGGAATCGGAGGTAGAACTATCGTTGGAATTGCAGCCGGCAGCTAATAGGAGCAAAGTAAAGGCTGAAAAAAATAGATTTCTTCTGAATATCATTAACATACCCTAAGGTTCATTTTAAATCCCGATCAACATAATTGGGATGTTACAAGCAAAACGAACCAAAATAAAAAAGCTTTACCGGCTGGCAAAGCTTTTTTTAATAAGAAGGCTAATTTTACTTAGCCAGCACCAATTTCTGGCCAACTTTTATCTGGCTACCTCTAAGGTTGTTTAGCCTTTTTATCTGGTCTACGCTAACGTTACCGTGTTTTTTAGAGATTTCCCACAGCGTATCGCCCGGCTGCACGTAATATACTTTTGAACCGGAAACTTTTGCTGAGGCGCTGCCGGCTGAGGCGCCGCCGGCTGAGGCAAGCTGCGTATTAATTGATGATTTCTGTTCGGCTTTAACGTATATAGCTAATCGCTGGCCAATCTGCAAATTGTTGGAACGCAGGCGGTTCCATTGCTTAATATCTTCTACCCTAACTCCGTAGCGGCTGGCAATTTTGCCTAAATAGTCGCCACGTTGAACGCGGTAGCTTACCCGCTCCCGGTTATAGGTACTACCAACTTCGTCTTTCTTGTAGAAAGCAATCATTTGGTTGTTAGTTTCAGCAGTATTAGCCAGAATGGTTTCTTTGTTTGAGGTATAGCTATGCTTAACCTGAGAAGGTACAATAAGCGCATAGCTGCCGGCATTCTCCGGAACGGCTTTTTTAACTAATTCCGGGTTTAGGGCTTCTAACTCACCCTCGCAAAGGTTTAATTCTTTTTCCAGAGCGGCCAGGCTCATAAAGTTGTTGACCGTAATGGTATCGGTATGCAGGGCGTACAGTAATTCGTGATCGGCAGGGCGCAGGTTATGCTCATCGGCATGTTGCATTACGTACATTACAGCAGCAAACTGAGGTACATATGCACGGGTTTCTCTTGGTAAATGGTTATATACTTCCCAGAAGTCTTTTTTGTAACCAGAACGACGAATTGCTTTGCGAACGTTGCCCGGGCCGGCATTATACGCTGCCAAAGCTAGTTGCCAATCGTCGAACATGGCGTGAAGTTGCTTTAAGTATCGGCAGGCCGCTTCCGTAGCTTTTTCCGGATCTAGGCGCTCATCTACAAACCAGTTGCGGTTTAGGCGGTATATCCGACCAGTGGCCGGCATAAATTGCCACAGGCCAGCGGCTCCTACGCGGCTCATCGCCCGAGGGTTCAAGCCCGATTCAACTATAGAAAGGTATTTAAGATCCTCCGGCATGTTATGCTTAGCCAGGTACTTCTCGAAAAGAGGGAAGTAAACCTCCTGGCGGCGCAGCATAGTGCGGGCGTATTCCCGGTCTTTAATTGTAAAATAATCAATAAATGCTTTTACTCTGGTGTTGAAAGGTACCTGTATTTCAGAATTCATACAGGCCACGCGGGCCTCAATCTCATCGTAGCTGGCGTCAGGTACAAAGTCGTAATCCCGGCGTTCTATAATAACGTATTCTTCGGTATTTAGGGTGTCAGCTAATAGTTCGCCTTCAGCTTCTTCGGCTAGGAGTTCTTCCTGGGCTTCGGAGTTGGCATTATCTTGGGTTGTTTGGGTTTGCGCCGCTGCTCCCTGCCCAAATACGGTGCCGCCAGCTACCAGCAGCGCCGCCAATCTCATTCTCTGAATGTTCTCTCCTAATCTCATGCCGTAATAATATGCCTATAACCCTAATTTATTGTGTACCGGCCAGCTCAAGGTATTGAGCAAAGGCTAGTAGTTTTTCTTCGTTAAATTCTTTTGTCACCACCTGTAACCCAATTGGCATACTATTAGTATCCTGCCCGTTAGGTACGGAAATGGCTGGTAAACCACAGAGTGAAGCCTGAACAGTAAACAAATCGGCCAGATACATTTCCAGCGGATCTTTAGTATGCTCTCCTAGTTTAAATGCAGTAGATGGTGTGGTGGGTAGTAACAGGAAATCATACGTATTTAGTAGCTTATTGGTTTCTTGCTTTATTAACCGCCTTACTTTCTGGGCTTTAGTATAGTAAGCATCGTAATAGCCGGCACTCAGTATAAAGGTTCCCAGCATAATTCGGCGCTTGACTTCCTGCCCAAATCCTTCACTACGGCTCCGTTTATATAGGTTTTCCAAGCTATCGGCTCGATGCGAACGGTGACCGTACCGAACGCCGTCAAATCGTGATAAATTGGAGCTTGCTTCGGCTGTAGTCAGAATATAGTAAGTTGGTAGAACGTACTCCAGTAGTTCAAAATCTACTGCTTCAACCGTATGCCCTTCTTCTTTAAGCCAGTTCAATTGTTTTTCGGTTTGCTCCTTAACGGCCTGGCTAATTCCTGCTGAATTTATAGCATTCTCCAGGTAGGCAATCTTTAAATTTGAAGGAACTTTGTTAAGCTGGGCTGAGTATTGCGGAACACGTTGGCGGCTGACCGTACTATCATACTCATCGGTGCCAGCAATTACTTCCAAAATCCGGGCACAATCTTCAGTTGAATTAGCAACTATTCCTACCTGATCAAACGAAGAAGCGTAGGCTATAAGGCCGTGCCGAGAAATTCTTCCGTAGGTAGGTTTTAACCCTACTATACCGCAAAAGGCGGCGGGCTGCCGTACGCTGCCCCCGGTATCGGAACCTAAAGAAGCCAGGCACATATTAGCCTGCACTGCTACCGCCGAACCCCCGGAACTACCGCCGGGAACCCTAGTGATATCGGCGGCGTTTTTTACCGTACCGAATGCTGAATTCTCATTAGAGCTGCCCATAGCAAACTCATCGCAATTCTGGCGGCCAATAATTATAGCATCTTCTTGTAGCAGTCGCTCTACAGCAGTGCTATTAAACTGGCTTACAAAACCATCCAGCATTTTGCTGGCAGCTTGTAGTCTGTGGTTATCATGACAAAGAACGTCTTTAAGCCCTATGACCATTCCGGCGAGTTTGCCGGCTGTGCCCTGGCGAATTTTATGGTCCACCAGTTGGGCTTGTTGCTGCGCTTCCTGATCGTAAACTTCAAGAAACGCATTTAAATTATCGTTTTGGGCTTTTATGTTTTCGAGATATTCCTGCACCAAGGAGGCGCAACTTATCCTTTCAGCCCTTAAATCAGCCTGTACCTGAGTGAGAGAGGTGTACTTCAAAAGGTTCTACTTAATATCGTTAGTAGAGGTGGTGGAAGTAGTGCCGGTAGTATTAGTGCTGGTACGAGGTGCAGTTTGGTTATTTTGCGGAGTGTGGTTTCCCGCATTGTTCACTTCGTCCTTAATTTCGCGGGTTGCATCTTTAAATTCCCTGATGCCCCGGCCCATACCACGAGCCAGATCGGGAATACGCTTCGCTCCGAAAAAAATAAGGATAACTAATAATATAAGCAGTATTTCCGGGCCGCCTAGATTAGGTAAAAATAATAGGATTGATTCCATGTTTTGAGATGTTTAGAAATTGTCTATTGTAAAGTTACGCAATTGCTGAACTTGCCCAAATTCAGCGCCTGCATGCTTGTCAGGAAAAGGTAATCTAGCGGGCAAAAGTTCAATAAATTAGGGTTAACTCTGTATAAGCAGTAACAGATTTAGGAAAGAAGTAGCATTTTGAGGCATAGGGTTTTTTGAGAAAAGGTTAAAAAATTGGATTTGATTTATTAATAAGGGTATAAAATACTGAATTCTAACTATTTAAATACGGGTAACCCCCGGTATTGTTTTAATTGCATTTAAATCTTACACCTATAGGCCTAGTATTCAAAATGTTAATTTTTGTAGAGCCATTGTTCTGGGTCTAGTTTTTTGTCGTTCTTCCAAATTTCAAAGTGGAGTTCGCTTACCCCTTCTTTGTTAGTAAATACGGTACCTATGGCCTCTTTGGATTTTACTTTTTGCTGTGCCTGCACCGAAACATCTTTTAACCGGGCGTAAACCGTAAAATACTGCCCGTGCTGTATCATTACTACGTTATTCATGCCCGGCATAAAAAATACCCTTCTAACCTCACCATCAAATACCGAGCGTACCAATTCGTTCTCTTTGGTTTGAATTTCAACTCCGCTATTTTCCAGTTTCACCTGCTTATATACCTGGTGCTGGCCAAACTTGCTGCTGATAAAGCCACTGGCCACCGGCCATAGCATACGGGTGCGGGTGCCTTCAAACGAGGTGCTAATGGCCGATACTTCCGGCGTAAGCGGTACTTCGGCCCGGCCCCGGTTGCTGGCGGCGGTGCGCTTGGCGGCCTCCTCGCGGCGGGCGCGATCTATTTCTTCTTTAACCAATTTGGCAATAAGCGCATCAAGTTGTTTAAGGTCGGCTTTACGCTGGCTAAGTTCCTTTTGTATTTGACTTTCCTGCTGGCTTAATTTGGCTACGGTTTGCTGCTGCTGATTTTTTAATTTGGCCAGGCTTTCGGTCTGGGCTAGCTGCTGGTTCAGAATCGTTTCTTGTTCTTCCCGCTTACGCACTATGCGGGTCTGTTGCTGTTCCAGCGTGCGTTGGACTTTCTGGATCTGGTCAATTTGTAGTTGCCGGGCCTCACTATATTGCTGAAGCCATTTGTAGCGCCGGTATAGTTGGTTAAACGTTTTGGAAGAGAACAGAAAGGTAAGCGTACTAAAGCCCTGCTGAGCCTTGTACGAATTGTACACCATAGTTTTGTACTCTTCCCTCAGCATAGCCAAATCTTTGGTAAGCGCCTGCACTATGCCGTTCAGTTCGCCAATTTCACTGTTTAGAATAGCTACTTCTTCACTCAGGATATTTATTAGGTTCTGGCTGGCTTCAATCTGCTCTTCCAGGGCGGTAAGTTCGCCTAAAGAAGATCTTTTCTGGGTGCGGGTTTGGCCCAGAATTTTTTCGGCTTCTTTAATTTTTTTTAGATTTTCCTGCTTACGCTTTTCCAGTTCGGTGCGGCTGGTTTGGGCAGAAGCAGGTAGCTGTACTAACAGAAAAAAAAGGGCCAGAAAGGAAAGTAACAGGCTATTTTTGGCGGACATAATTATCCGGAATGCTAAATGGGAAGGATAGGGGACTGGTGCTAAATTCTGCCTTTTGGTGGTCAAAATCAACCTTAATGGTGTTCATAGCATTATTTTTCTGGTAGCTGGCGGCGGCCGAGCTGGAAAACGGCATTATTCGTCCTTCTTCATTCCTAAAATCATCGTAGTTAATATTAAGGCTGTTAGGTGAGTTGGCCTCTTGCAGAAAAACCTTAATTAGCTTTAATGTTTGCGGATTAAAGTAATTAGAAACTGTGTACTGACCTTCCTCCTGCACCACAATTATTTGCGACGGCTCCCGGCGAATACGGTTTTGCTCAGTTAGGGGCCGGGCTAAATCGCCTAATATGGCGGCCTGTAAAATTGGGTAACCCAGTTGAACGCCCACCCGCTGCGATAATTCTTGGAAGCTATAGGCGTGGTATTCTTTTTGAAGCTTGTTAATAAGGTATAATGAATCTTTAGTTACTAAGCCTCTCGCAACTTCAAAACCAAAACCGGGGCTTACCGAAAACCATATTTTTTCATCTCGCTTAATTCTGAAGTTGGCCGTAGCTCCTAGGTTCCGGCTTCCATCATCAAAATTGATTTTGCTTTTTAGGCTAAGGTAATCGAATTGTAAGGGGGCAATATTCAGTTCCTTAAGGTCTTTTTTGCTAACCGTAGGTATAGCCTCTCGTTTACAGCCGGAAAGTAGTAGTATGCATACCGCCGCTGCAATAGCAAATTTATTCATAGTAGGTTCGGTCCTTAATTTTTTTAGGAAGTTGGGCTGATGTTTCGCCCAAGGATTCCGCCGCCAGCCATTGCTCAAGTGCCCGCTCGGGCTGCCCTAACTGGTAAAGTATATCGCCGTAGTGCTCAAGAATAGTGCCGTTTTCATTACCGCCGCTGGCCAGGGCTTTTTCCAGCACCTTAAGGGCTTCTTGGTAATTTTTTTTCTGAAATAACACCCAGGCGTACGTATCCAAATAATTTGGCTCATCCGGATAGGTTTCTACCAGATCTTCGCTCATCTTCTGGGCTAAATCAAGGTTTTCTTTTCGCAGTGCTAAATAATAGCTGTAATTATTCAGCACATAGGCATTATGCGGATCGGCGGCCAGTACGGCATCGTAAGCAGCATTAGATTGGCTGTACTTTTTAGCAGAATTGTACGCATCGCCCAAGTGGGTATTAAAAATTTTGGCCAGATCGGGGTTGTTCCGAGATAACCGTAAGCCTTGTTCCAAATTACGAATGGCCCGATCGTACTTATTTATGCTTAGGTTAGCGGTGCCGGCAAAGTAATATAGCACGGCCTGGTTAGGAAACAGGGCCAGGGCCTGCTCACTTTCCTTGGCTACACTATCATAGCGGCCAAGCTCCAGGCCAATGGAAAGAATATTCTGCCAAAGAATAAAGTTGCCCTCGTTACGTTCCAATGCCTGATGATAAAATTGCCGGGCTTGCGATTTTTGATCAAGTTCCATCAGTAAATCGCCCCGCATAGCAAAAACGTCGGATCGGGTAGGGTGGGCCTTAAGCAGTGAATCAGTCAACTGGAATAGCTTAGGCTCTAACTGCTGGTTGGGCAACATACCTAGGTAGCCTACAGTAATATCCAATTTATCTTGTAAGGGAACCCGGCGGCTGGCGAAGGAATTTAAAAATTCCTGCATAGCCTCGGCCGGGTGGTTTTGAGCCAGTAACGCCTGCCCCAGCAAAAAACGCGCGTAAGCATTTTTAGAATTGGTGGCTAACAGGCCCTGCAAATACTCCTGAGCCGCTAAGTAGCGACCATCGCCCATAAGTATTTTAGCTTGCTGAAAGGCGTAGGTGGGGTTATTAGGGTTTAGCTTCACTAACTCCTCGCCGGTTTCCAGCACCTTGTCAATTTTGCCGGCTTGCAGATATAACTCCTGTCGCTGGGCTATAATATTTTCGGTATTGCCCAATTCCTTCTGGGCTCTTTCCAAGGTTTTTAAGGCATCATCGGGGCGGTTAAGCTGACGGTATACGCCTACTAAATTCAGCAAATGTTCCTTGGAGGCATTGGTGTTACTAAGCATTTGTTCCAGGTAATTTGCTGCCTGGTTAAGCTGGCCAATGGTACCGTAAAGTTCAGCAGTTTCCAAATAGTAATACTGGTTACTGCCGTCTAAACTTATAGCTTTCTTGCCGCTTTCAATTGCTTTTTCGTACTGTTCCTGGCTGCGGTATAGTTGGGCTAATTTATAGTAAGCGGCAGCGTTATCGGGGTTCTGCTTAACCGATTGTTCCAAAAGATCAATTGCCCCGGTTTCATTATCGGTGATTGCGGCTCTTATCCCGTCCAGGAAAAGGGCTTCGGCCGAGGCTGCATCATTTCCGGACTTTCGTTTTTGCGCGTACGAAAACGGCATACCTGCTATAATCACAAAGTATGCCGCAATAACTAGTTTAAAACCGGGGTACGAAATGCGCATAAACCTGATTGTTTCTTTACCAACGCCAGGCTGGCGGAGTAAGTTCTGCCAGTTATATTAGAGCCGGTACCTGCTAAACCCTACAGGCACCGGCTCAGATTTTACTCTTTAATTATATTATAGTCGCCCAAGCTAAAATCCTTAGCCCGGCCTTCGTAGGCGGCATGGTTGCCGACCATAGAATTATCCAGTACCAAGTTCTTAATAGTAGCGTGGGTTTGCACTATAGTATTTTTAAGTCGGCTATCTTCTACTGTAGTATTTTTACCTATTGAAACGTGCGGACCGATAACCGAATTGTGTAGCACCACATTTTCGCCTACAAAGCAGGGGGGAATAATTACCGAATCCTTAACATCGGCCGAGGGGTGTACCAAATTTTCTTCTCGTATAAACTCCAAATAGCGCTGGTTAGTGTTTACGGCCACGTCCTTATTGCCGCAGTCCAGCCAATCGTCAACCTGGCCGGGAACAAACTGAGAACCTTTGTTCTTCATGTTTTCCATGGCGTTAGTTATCTGGTATTCGCCCTTATCCTTAATATCATTATCTATAAGGTACTGCAGTTCGCTGCGTAGGTAGTCGCCGTCTTTAAAGTAGTAGATACCAATAATGGCCAAATCGCTTACGTACTTTTGCGGCTTCTCTACAAACTCGGTAATAACCCCATCGTTATTCAGCTTTACGACGCCAAAGGCTTTAGGGTCTTCTACTTTTTGTACCCAAATTATTCCGTCTTTTTCGGCATCCAGCGTAAAGTTGGCCCGGAAGAGGGTATCGGCAAAGGCTATAATTACCGGGCCTTTGAGTAGCGGCTCGGCGCAAAGTATGGCATGGGCGGTTCCCAAGGCTTGTTCCTGGTAAAAAATGTGGCCCCGGGCGCCTAATTCCTCGGCCACCTGCATCAAGTGTTCTTCTACTTCTTTGCCAAAACTAGGGTGAATAATAAAGCCGATATTATCTAGTTTTTCAGTACTCACTTTGGCAATATCTTCTACCAAGCGCTGCACTATAGGCTTGCCGGCAATTGGTATAAGCGGCTTGGGTACGGTTAATGAGTGCGGGCGCAAACGAGTACCGCGACCTGCCATAGGAATTACTAGATTCATGTTAAAAAGTAGATTTAGTTTAAAGAAATATTTGTTATATCGATGATTAATGGTGCCCGGAACTGCCGAAACCACCGCTGCCCCGTGCGCTATCGGCCAGGGTTTCGGCGGCTTGCCAGTTTACCTGGGCGTGGGCGGCTACTACCAGTTGGGCAATACGCTCGCCGTTTTGTATAACATAGGGTTCGTTAGAAAGGTTAACCAACAGCACCCTAAGTTCGCCCCGATAGTCGGCATCTATAGTGCCGGGGCTGTTTAGTACGGTTACGCCAAATTTATAAGCCAACCCACTACGCGGCCGCACCTGGGCTTCGTAGCCTACCGGAATTTCCATATACAAACCGGTTGGAACCAGGGCTCTTTGCAGAGGTTTAAGAGTAATAGGTTCTTCCAGCCAGGCTCGCAAATCTAGGCCGGCGGCGGCGGCGGTTTGGTAGGCCGGCAACTCGTGCGGCGATTTATTGATTACCGGAATTTTTAGCAACTCGCTCATAGGGCTTCAAACTTACGAATTATTTGAGATTTGGGCAGCGAGCTTGCGGCGTTCTACCAAAAAGACAACACCTACATAAATTAGGGTAGATGCAATTCCAATTAGTACGGCAATCCAGGTTACGGCCGGCATAAATATCCAGATTGCGTAAGCTGCTGCCGTAGATATAATTATATAAAATAAGCCTGCCTTTACTTTGTAGGGTATGTGGTAAAACTTTTGACCGAAATAATAACACACGGCTGCCATATAGAAGTACACAATTAAGGTAGCTAAAGACGCTCCGAAATACCCTATTGTCGGTATTAAAAGTAAATTAAGTAATATAGTGAGAATTGCCGCAGTTCCGGTAAACCAAGTACCATAGGTAGTTTTATCAGCCAACTTGAACCAGATACTTAAATTAACATATATGCCAAAGAAGAGATTTGCCAGAAGGAGTACCGGCACAATTTCCAGCCCTTCCAGATATATATCCCTTTTTAAAAACATTGGCGCCAACCAAGGTAAATTTACTACCACAGCAAATAATATCAGGCAACATACTATTACAAAATAGTACATTATATCAGCAAACGTCTTGGGCGAATCCTTGTCGGCAGCTTTATTAAAGAAGAAGGGTTCTGAGGCATAACGAAAGGCTTGAATGGCCAGCATCATAAATATAGAAAGCCGGTAGCAGGCCCCAAAAATACCAAGGGCTGCCTCATTATCGTAGTTAGCGTAGAAGCCTTCCGGTAGCACATGGCGGAGCATGGTTCTGGAAAGCATATCGTTGGTTACACCAGCCAGCCCCATAAGTAGCAAGGGGTAAGCATATAC
This sequence comes from uncultured Roseivirgaceae bacterium, assembly GCA_964504565.1. GTDB lineage: Bacteria > Bacteroidota > Bacteroidia > Cytophagales > Cyclobacteriaceae > Cesiribacter. Next base: position 171,660 of record CAZDEY010000008.1, on the reverse strand, counting down.
CAGCATAGGTTTCCAAAAAGTTTTATCAATAGCTAGTTTAACTTGTCGCCAAACTGGCAATAGCATAAAAATCAGCGCACTATTAGCTAACAGGTTGGCTAAAAAAACGTACTCGACATCCCAATTAGGAACATATATGTAATTGGCGAAACCTTTGAGCGATGGCCAACTGCCGTTAATAATTTTTGGTACGAACCACAGAAACAGCAGATTAAGCCCAATATTCAAGAAGATGTTAACCAACTTGGCGGCAACAAATAATTTGGCTTTTCCATCTAACCTTAGTTTGGCAAAAGGAATTGCGGTTATAGCATCTAAGGCTATGAGGGCCGCCAGCCAGTAAATTATATGCTCTTTCCCTTCGTAATCAAGCCAATCCATTACAGGGTATGCCAGTAAGGCCAACAGGCCGGAAAGAATTAGGCTTGAAATAAAGACAGAGGTAAAGGCAGTATTGAATATGGTATGGCTAGCACTACGCTCCCGGCTCGAAAACCTAAAGTAAGCGGTTTCCATACCATAGGTAAAGAGGACGTTTAGAAATGCGACATAGGCATATAGCTCCGTAACTACACCTAATTCGCCGGCCATAAATACCCGGGTATGCAGAATGATAAGCAGATAGTTGAGCAGACGCCCTAATATGCTACTAACCCCGTACAGGGCCGTATCACTAGCCAGTCGTTTAAGGCTGCTCATAAACTATGCTAAACTGCTAAGGTATTACTTACCCGAAAACTGAGGCTTACGTTTCTCTAAGAAAGCCGAAGTGCCTTCTTTAAAATCTTCGGTGCGGGCGCAACTGGCGAAAGAATTGGCCTCTACCTGGTAGCCGTTCTGCTGCGAGCTATATACTGCATTCACGCAGTCTACCAACATGCCAATAGCTAATGGGCCTTTGCCGATAATTTTCTTCATGAGCTCCATGCACTTTTCGGTAAGCTGCTCGTGGTTATGGGTAACGTAGTTCACCAAACCTAGGTCTTCGGCTTCGTCGGCGGTTAGCATATCGCCGGTCATCATTAGTTCCATGGCTTTGCCCTTGCCTATAAGTTGGGTTAGGCGCTGGGTGCCGCCGTAGCCGGGTATAATGCCTAAGTTTACTTCGGGCTGGCCAAAGCGGGCATTTTGGGTAGCAACCCGCAGGTGGCAGGCCATAGCTAACTCGCAGCCGCCGCCCAGTGCAAAGCCGTTAACGGCGGCAATTACCGGCTTGTGGCAATTCTCTAACAGGGCAAACACTTCCTGGCCGTTCTCGGCAAATTTACGGGCATTTACCTCATTCAATTCGCGAAGCTCGCTAATATCGGCGCCGGCTACAAAAGCTTTTTCGCCCTGGCCGGTTAGTATAACCCCCTTAATAGTAGGGTCATCGTAAACCTGCTGCATGGCGTTTCTAAGATCTTCAATAGTGGCCAGGTTAAGCGCGTTAAGCTTATCAGGGCGGTTTATGGTAATGGTTAGTATGCCGGTTTCCTCGTGAAGGGAAAGAAGTAAATTCTGAAATTCGTTCATGAGTGCAAAAAATTAAGCTACAGCCCAAATATACGGGCAATTTAACGAAGCCCCAAAGGGTGTATAGTATAGGTGAAAGTTGGTTTTTCTCTATAAATACGTTTTACACAGAAATCCTAAGCAGGTTCAGTAGCGCGTATGAAGCAATAAACTGGATTGCTAGGTATATTCTAATCGGTGAAATTGCTTAGACAAAATATCCGTCGGCTTTTAGCTCTTTTAGGTTAGCCAGCATAGTGTCAGTCATATTTTCTAAAGTATACCGGGGTTTCCAGTTCCAGTCTTTTTGAGCTTGGCTATCATCAATACTATCTGGCCAACTGTCGGCAATTTGCTGGCGGAAGTCGGGCTGGTAGCTTATTGAAAAGTCAGGGAAGTGGGTTTTGATGCTGTCGGCAACTTCTTCGGGGGCAAAGCTCATGCCGTGCAAATTATAGCTGGTGCGTACGCTCAGGTTTTCGGCCGGGGCATCCATAAGTTCAATGGTAGCCCGTACGGCATCTTCCATATACATCATAGGCAGATAAGTGCCTTTAGCCAGAAATGATTCGTAAGCTCCTTCTTCCAGGGCTTTATGGTAAATATCTACCGCATAGTCGGTAGTGCCGCCGCCGGGCAGGGCCTTGTAGCCTATAAGACCGGGGTACCGTATGCTGCGAACGTCTACTCCGTATTTTTTAAAGTAATACTCGCACCACTGCTCGCCAGCCAGTTTACTAATGCCGTACACCGTAGTAGGGTTGCAAATAGTCTGCTGCGGCACATTTTTCTTAGGCGTATCCGGGCCAAATACAGCGATGGAGCTGGGCCAGTATACTTTTTTAACATTTAACTCGCGGGCGGCTTCCAGCACGTTAAACAGGCTGTCCATATTTAGCTTCCAGGCAAAATGCGGGTTCTTTTCGCCGGTGGCTGAGAGCACGGCAGCAAGCAGATATATTTGGGTAACTTTTTCGGACTGGACTACCTTATATAGCCCTTCCTTATCTAAAGCATCTAACACCTGAAACCGGCCTTCAGCCTGCTTGGGTTCGCGAATGTCGGTGGCTAATACATTTTCGGTTCCCCATTTACTGCGTAGGGCTTCCGTGAGTTCGCTGCCCAGTTGGCCGTTAGCGCCAATTATCAGAATTTTTTCCATAAGGTAGTACGTGCTTCAGGAAAGCAAAGGTACGAAAACGTTTTAGGTTGGGTCAATAGCACTTTAAAAAGGCCTAAAATTAATGGGTGTTGTAAAAAGCCTGTATATTTGAAAATGGATTTTAGCGGCTGGCTTACGTCTAAAAATATTGATGCGGAGGCATTTCGTATGGGTAGCCCGGCAGAGTTTGCCGTGTGGGAAGAGGAATTTAATCAGCTAAGCCCGGCTAGCTTTCAGGCTCAGAAGCTATTTCTTATTAATAAAGTAAGAAGAACCTACCAACTACCGCCTGAAGTTAGCGCCAAAGCTAAACCGCCAAAAGCGGCCTTACGGCCGGCTAAGCCTACCCCAACTGCTGAACGTTCCGCTAAACCAGATGAGGAGGTAAGGCCGGAAGCTAAACCAGAGACAGTTGTGGCCAAACCTAAATTCCGCCCCAAGGTTAAAGCCAAAGCCGGGCCGGAAGCTGAAGGAAATGATGAAACCTCAAGGCCTAAACCAGTTTTCCGGCCTAAAATTAAGCCTAAGGCAGAGGCCAAAGGTAGTAGTGAAGAAAGCCCGGATGCACCTAAGCCAAAACCCAAATTCCGACCAAAGATTAAGCCTAAGGTGCCCGACAATAAAGAAGCCACTACTGATGAAGCTAAACCAAAACGACCAGTAATCAAACCTAAAATAAAGAAATAACCTATGTACCAGAATACGTTACAACCGGTGCTGGAGCAAGAGCTTCAGGAAATTAAAGAAGCCGGCCTGTATAAAAGTGAACGGATAATTACCACGCCCCAAGGGGCCGATATTAAAACTACCGCCGGCAAGGAAGTTATAAATTTCTGTGCTAACAATTACCTCGGCCTATCGGCTCATCCTAAAGTAATTCAGGCGGCTAAAGATACTATCGACTCGCACGGGTTTGGCCTTTCGTCGGTACGCTTTATTTGCGGTACGCAAGATATTCACAAAGAACTAGAGCGTAAGATCTCCGAATTTTTAGGTACTGAAGATACCATACTTTATGCTGCCGCTTTTGATGCTAACGGAGGGGTGTTTGAGCCGCTGCTGGGCCCGGAGGATGCCATAATTTCTGATGCCCTGAACCACGCCTCAATTATTGACGGGGTACGCTTATGCAAGGCTATGCGCTACCGCTACCAGCACAACGATATGGCCGACTTGGAAGCCCAGCTACAAGCTGCCGATGCGGCCGGGGCTAAGCAGAAAATTATAGTAACCGACGGGGTATTCAGTATGGACGGTACCATAGCTCAGTTAGATAAAATTGTAGCCCTGGCCGAGAAATACAAAGCCTTGGTAATGAGCGATGAGTGCCACAGTACCGGCTTTATGGGCAAAACCGGCCGTGGCGTACACGAGCATCACAATGTAGTAGGCAAGCTAGATATCATTACCGGCACCTTAGGCAAAGCCCTGGGCGGCGCCAGCGGGGGCTTTACCTCGGGTAGAAAAGAAATTATTGAAATGCTTCGCCAGCGCAGCCGTCCGTACCTGTTTAGTAATACGCTGGCTCCGGCTATTACTGGTGCCTCTATAGCGGTTATGGATTTACTGAGCAGCACTACCGAACTGCGCGATACGCTAATGGAAAATACCCAGTACTTCCGCCAAAAAATGACGGCCGCCGGTTTCGATATAAAACCGGGCGAACATCCCATAGTTCCGGTTATGCTTTACGATGCCCCGCTAGCCCAAAAATTTGCTGAGCGCTTGCTGGAAGAAGGGATATATGTAATCGGCTTCTACTATCCGGTAGTGCCTAAGGGCCAGGCTCGTATTCGGGTTCAGGTTTCGGCTATTCATACCCGCCAGCACCTAGATAAGGCTATTGAAGCCTTTACAAAAATAGGCCGTGAGTTAGAAGTTCTGAAATAGTATCTTAATCTATAATCTATAGCCCATCAATTTATTTTGGTGGGCTATTTATATAATATGCTTTATTGTTACATTTAGACGTGAAATGGATACTGTCTTTTATATTTGTGGGTGTGCTCTTTAGTGTTTTTTCATCGTGTAGTGAATGCGAGAACGAGAGCCGCCCCTACGCTGCGGTATATTTTCTTGGCCAAGATTCTACCGCCTGGCCTATACAAGTTAGTGCTAGTTTTTTGGCACCAATTGAAGTGACTAATGCCCAGGCTACTCTTCCCTTAAATTTGACTGAAACCAGGGCTACTTATTTTATCAAGTTCAACAATAGACCTACTGCTGATATGCTAACCCTAAATTATAGAATAGAGTCGGGTGCTGAAAATGACTGCGGGTACTACCTATACGCTACCGATTTGGAGCCAGACTTTGAGGCGTCCAGCTTTAAGGCCGAAGATATAGAGTACCGGATTATTAGAGACTATTAGTACAGCTTTAGTATGCGCAGAATAGCTATAACCTTAGTTTTGAGCTGGCTAATTTTACCAATTTACGGCCAAACCGAGCAAGCAACCCCAAAATTAATGGTAGGGCTAGAAGTCCCCTCGGCAATTTTCAGGGCAATTAACGGCGGGGGCGTAATTCAGCCTACAGTAATTTATAAGCCTTATCCAAACCTTAGGCTACAAGCCGACTACGGCTACGGTAATTTTGCCCAGGCTCCAAAAAATTATATATATAATTCGCTGGTAGACTTTAGTTCCATAGGCCATTACTATCGGTTTAGCGCAGGTATATGTCCTTCCGAGGAAGATGTTTCGATCATTCCCAGTTTAGAATTAGTTTTTTCGCAAAGCTGGTTTTGGGAAAAAGGAGTTATAGAATTGGACTACCCAGATGATAAAGGTTACCAGGGCGATGCTTACCGGCGGGCAATACGCACCGATTGGCTAAGCAGTTCTACCCTAGGGGGGAAGCTCAATATAGACATCCCTATCAAAAATTTTCCACTGCGGTTCCATACACAACTTATGGTACAGTGGTTTTTAAGTAATCCAAAGGTAGAAGAATTTATTCCGTATTACATTCCGGGTATAGGCCGGGGTAGTACTGACCTTTGGCTAGGCAGTGGTTACCGAGAAGCCAATTCAGCTTGGTACGGGGCTTTATACATAAGTTACCCACTACCCTAAGCCGCCGGCGTTTGCTTCTCCTCGGCCTCTTTTTCGGTAGATTTGCTTTCGTGTACGGCTTCTGAGGCTTCAGCTAGCTTTTGCAAAGTGCCTTTTTCTTTCTTTTCGCCCTTCTTCTTTTTTGCTTTTTGCTTTTCCTCTTCTTGTTCTTCGTACAGGTATCGGTTTATCCGGATGCGTAATTCCTGGGGGCTAAGGTTATACTGAACCAAGCCGTTGCGCACCGTACTTATCTTGCCGGTTTCTTCGGAAACTACCAGTATAAGCGTATCAGTTGCCTCACTCATGCCAATGGCGGCGCGATGGCGCAAGCCAAACTGGGCGGGCAGGTTTTCGCGTTCGGTTACCGGCAGTATGCAGCGGGCGGCGGTAATTTTCCGGTCGTGAATAATTACGGCTCCATCGTGCAGGGGGCTGTATTTATTAAATATGCTAAGCAGTAACCGCTTGCTGATAGTAGCCTCAATCCGGTCGCCGCTTTCGGCGTAAAATTTAAGTTCGCTGCTTTGGCTAAGTACAATTAAAGCCCCGGTATTGGTGGCCGCCAGCGATTTACAGGCCTCAATAATCGGGGTGATATTGATGTCTATTTTCCGGTTACTCTTACGCCAGGGCAGGCCTTTAAAAATGTTATCCTGATTGAATATGGAAGTACGCCCTATAAGGAATAGGAACTTCCGGATTTCCTGCTGAAAAATAATGATGGCGGCCAAAAAACCAACGGCCATAAACTGACCTAAAATATTGGTTAGAAGCTCCATTTCCAGAGCTTTCACCACTAAATATAGGAGGTAAAGCGAGAGAAAGCCCAAGAAAATTTTAACAGCCACGCTGCCGCGCATTAGCTTGTAAACCTGGTAAATCAGTACGCTAACCAGTATAATATCCAGGATATCAACCAGATTAACCTCTAAAAAACCAATGTTAAAGCCTAGCATATAGGTGCGTTAAAAAATAATTTCAGTGCTGAGCCGAATTGCCTCTTTGGCTGCTCGTACATCGTGAACGCGCAAGATAGCAGCCCCCTGGCGCAATGCCAACGTATTTAGTACTGTTGTTCCGTTTCCGGCCTGTTCCGGCTCAATGTTTAGGGTTTTATAAATTAACGATTTTCTGCTAATTCCCACCAGTATAGGAGCCTCTAATACCTTAAATACCTCTAAATTTTTCAGCAGAAAGAAATTTTGGCGTATGTTCTTGGCAAAACCAAATCCCGGGTCTACTACTATATCTTTTACCCCTAAATGCCGCAATTGGTTTATGCGCCGGGCAAAAAAATCGAGTATTTCCGTAATAATATCCTCGTACTGGTTTTGCTGAACCATAGTTTGAGGCGTACCCCGCATATGCATTAAAATATAGGGTACCTGTAATTCGGCTACCGTTTGGTACATATCAGCATCCAGTTGGCCACCACTAATATCATTAACTATAGTGGCTCCGGTGTTAACCGCCTGCCGGGCCACTTCAGCCCTAAAGGTGTCAACCGATACTACCGCCTCCGGAAAGTGTTTTTTTATAGCCGCAATAGCCGGAATAACCCGCTCAATTTCTTGCCGAACCGAAATATCCTGGGCGCCCGGGCGGCTGCTGTACCCGCCTACATCCAAAATATCGGCACCCTCCTGGAGCATAGTTTCCACCGTGGTGAGTAGTTGCTGTTCGGAGCTAACTCGGCTGCCGCTGTAAAACGAATCCGGCGTAACGTTTACTATACCCATTACTTTAGGAAAACTTAGGTCAAGTAGGTTTCCGCCTATATTCAGTAGGGAATTACGGGATTTTTGGGTTACTTTCGTTTTCAAGAACTAGGGGTTAACGCGCTAAATAAAACAAAGCTTTGGAGCAGAAAACAGACAGCCAATATAAAGAAGTTATAGGCATTTGTAAATCTATATTCCGGAAGAAAACCCTGGACTACGGTACGGCCTGGCGTATTTTGCGCCTAAGCTCAATTACCGATCAAATATACATTAAAGCCCAGCGTATCCGTTCTATTCAAGAAAAAGGCGCACAGAAAATTGACGAAGGCATAGAGGGGGAATTTATTGCAATAATCAACTACTGCATTATGGCCCTAATTCAAATTGACTTGCGGGGCGATGAGCGAATGGAATTACCCTACGATGAGCTGGAAGGTTACTACGATAAGTGGGCCAACGCTACGGCCGATTTGCTTAGTAAAAAGAACCATGATTACGGTGAGGCTTGGCGCTTAATGCGGGTAAGTTCTATTACCGATATTATTTTAATGAAATTGCTTCGGGTTAAGCAAATTGAGGATAACCAGGGCAAAACCCTGATTTCGGAAGGGGTAGAGGCCAATTACCAGGATATGCTTAATTATTCGGTGTTTGCCCTTATTTTAATGAAAGAAGATCAGAATGAACTTGCTTAAAACCATAGCGCGCTACGCGGTTGGTCTGCTATTTATTATTAGCGGCCTTATAAAAGTAAACGATCCGGTAGGCACGGCCATTAAACTGGAGGAGTATTTTGATGTATTCGCTAATGATATTTCGCCCTTTTTTGCTCATTTAGAGCCGGCGGCCTTATTTCTTTCTATCTTCTTAAGTGTTTTGGAGGTGGTATTGGGCGTAGCTTTGCTGCTGCGCTACCGGCTCAAGATTATTACTACCCTGCTGCTTATCATCATTGTTTTCTTCACCTTCCTTACCTTCTACTCGGCCTACTTTAATAAGGTTACCGACTGCGGTTGCTTTGGCGATGCCCTAAAACTTACACCTTGGGAAAGCTTTAGTAAAGATATAGTACTGCTGGTGCTGATTGTATTTCTATGGTTTACGTACCGGCGTTCCGAGCCTCGCCCATTTGTACCCGCTGCGGGTTTTTGGGTGGCGCTTACGGTAGCTGTCAACGTAGTTTTAGCCCTGGTGGCAGTATTTCACCTTCCGTTTATAGATTTTAGAGCTTACAAAGTTGGTACCGATATTAAACAAGCTATGCAGCCTTCGGAGCCCTACCGCTATATGTATATAATGGAGAAGGGCGGAAAACAGTATGAGCTGGAAACCTATCCGGCCGCTTCAGAGGGGTATACGTACGTAGATATGGTTACCCTCAATCCGGAAGCTGCCCCCAAAATTGTAGATTTTGCCGTTTGGGATGAAAACAGTGACCTTACCACCCAAGTATTGGAAGGTACTAAGTTTCTAGTACTAACCCAAAAGGTTGAAGGGGCGGATACGGAATCTTTGCAGAAAATAAAAAAGTTACTGGTAAGTTTAGGCAACCGGGTAGAACCGTTGGCAGTAACATCAATTAGCCCGGAAGACTACCGCAACTTTCAGCAGACCCAGAACTTTAAATTACCCTATGCCTACGCCGATGCTACGGTAATCAAAACCATGATTCGCTCAAATCCGGGTATTATTTTACTAAGCGATGGGGTGGTTTTAGGCAAATGGCACTATAACGATGTGCCTTCTAAAGAAGATATTCTGGAGCTATTACCATGATATTATTTGTAGCGCGCAGGTTAGGGTACGGTTTGCTGGTATTGCTAGGTGTCGCGCTGGTAATATTCTTCTTGTTTCATGCCCTACCCGGCGATCCGGTATCTATGATGGCCGGCCAGCGAACCGATGTTGCTACCCGAGAAGCTATAGCTAAAGATTTGGGTTTAGATAAGCCCCTGCCCGAACAACTAGCCCACTATATGAAGGATATTTCGCCAATCAGTATCCACGCCGATTCGGAGGCTGAACGGGAGAAATATGACTTTAAGGCCGGCCTGCCCATTGGCGGTGAAAGGCTGTTGGTAATTAAGAAGCCCTACCTTCGCCGCTCGTTCCAGACTAACCGCCGCGTTGGGGAAATACTAGCTGATAATGTGGAAAGTACCTTTTGGCTGGCTGCCGCGGCTATGTTTATCGCTACCTTTTTTGGCGTGGGCTTAGGGGTTGTAGCGGCGGTTAAGCAAAATAGTTGGCTAGACCATACCCTGGTTACTGGTTCGGTCTTAGGTATTTCGGTGCCTTCTTTTGTATCGGCTATACTAATTGCTATGGTGTTTGGCTACTACCTAAGCGATTATACCGGCCTTAATATTACCGGTCAACTATGGGTGAACCACCCCATATACGGCCGTACTTTGCACTTAGAAAATCTAATTCTACCGGCGGTGACGTTGGGCTTGCGACCAATGGCCATTATTACCCAGCTTACCCGCAGCTCTATGCTGGAAGTTTTAGGGCAGGATTATATACGAACTGCCCAGGCTAAAGGTCTTCGATATTTTAAAGTTATACTAAAACACGCCCTAAAAAATGCCCTGAATCCGGTACTTACGGCGGTTTCGGGCTGGCTGGCTTCGCTTATGGCGGGTGCTTTTTTTGTGGAATTAATATTTGATTGGAAAGGCTTGGGATTTGTAACCTTAAAGGCGGTACAAAGCCTTGATTTTCCGGTGGTAATGGGTTCTACGCTCTTTATAGCCTCCATTTTTGTAATTATAAACTTGGTAGTAGATATACTTTACGCCGCTTTAGACCCAAGAGTGCGGTTAGCTTCGTAACTATAGTATGGAAAAGCCGATAGTGTTAGTAGGTCTGCCGGGTAGCGGAAAAACCACCTTTGGAAAGCGACTAGCTGATAGATATAAATTAAAGTTCTTAGATACGGATCAGTTATTGGAAGAGCAATTTGGCTGCTCAATCAGTCAGTTTTTTTTGAGGGAAGGAGAAGGGGAGTTTAGGCTGGCGGAGCATAAATTAGTAAAAGAGCTTTTACAAAATTCTAATAGGCAATTTGTACTAGCCACCGGCGGCGGAACCCCTTGCTACCATAACAGCTTAGGGCTGATTAAGGAATACGCTAGTTCTATCTATCTGGAAATTAGCTGGACAGAGTTAGAAAGAAGGCTTAGGGCCAATTCCGGCTCGCGGCCTTTACTAAATGAAATGCCAACCGATTCTGCCGAAGAATTTCTAAAAGAAAAATTTGGCTGGCGGCTACCTTTTTACCAGGAAGCAGATTTAACTATTGATGCTGCCAGGCCGGATTTCAGTTTAAGTAGTTTGGAAAGGTTGACCTAAGAAGTATAAGTTAAGGGTAAATTAACGAGGTTACTCAAAGTAACCTCGTTAGTAACATATTTAAACCTAGAAGTTTAACCCTACCGTTAACACGCCAGAGTTTACTATTCTGGTAAATTCCACTGGCTGAGCCGGCCTATCGTACTGGTATGGAATATAATATACCGTTCCGAATTGGTGCTGTATGCCTAAATCTGCGTACAGTCTTTTTGCCCGCAAACCAGCGCCAAAAGTTACCGCTTGCGTATACCGATCTAACCCGTCCTGGTTTTGGTAGGGGTCACCCTGGTATACATATCCCGCTCTAAACCTAAGGGCATCAACTCGCCATTCGGTCCCTATTCGATAGTTGAAGGCTGCATCATAATCTTCTCGGATGCTCAAATTATCATCGTTCAATAAATCTTCCTCATCGCTTAGCCGCGCTCCGCTATAGTTTACCCGCTCTATATCGGCGGAAATGAATCCGCTTTTACCAATAAAATACGCAGCCCCTATATTTAGCCTGCTGGGGGTTCTTAACTGATATTCGTAAAAAGATTCAATTGCACCCTGATCGGAAAATTGAGTGCCGTTAAAGGTAAACTCTCCGGTAATTTCATCAAGATAAATACCGTCAGGATCTCCCGAGTTTACTGTAAACGAATTGTAATTGACACCAAGGTCAATTGAATACTCTTCATCTAAGCTTAGAACTGATGGGGTTTGATAGCTTATACCAAGCCTAAGTTCATCTACCGGACGAGCTATTAAACCAAAAGCTACATTTATACCCGCTCCACTCACAAGTTGGTCTTCGTAAAGCTCTAAACCTGTAACATCATCCTCTGGCTGGTAAATTTCACGAAAGGTGGAATTTCTTCTATAGTCTATATTAAGCAAGTTTATACCCATACCAAAATAGTACTTATCGGAGAAATTGCCACCGTACGCTACGTTAAAAGTAGACATACTACCGGATTGCTGAATGGACTCGCGCTGGTAAGCTGGAAAATTTGCCGAAGGGAAGAAGGCCGGGGTAGCTACCCCTAACTCGTTATTATTGTCGTCATAATAGTAGTAGTCGCCTAACAAAAAGGTTTCAAAAGCTAAATCGGTAGTAGCGTCGGGTATACCATTATCAAATGCATAAACTAACCCATTTATTAAACCATAATCGGTCACCTCACCTTCATAGCTTCGCCACTCATTAAAATTTGCAAGCTGATTATAACTTATAGCCAGCGAGCCGCCTAAAAAACCCGACTCCCGGTCTTTATCCCGCCAATTAAATACAGCTCCTAAATTCTGAAAGTTGAAATTGGTGCGGTCGTTGAAGCTTAAACTGCCGTTATATAAAGCTTCGTTGCTGCTAAACCTAAGGGTCGGCGAAAAAGAAACTTCGTTCCGATTGAAAAGACCGGCCCCGGCGGGATTCATCCATACACTACCTAAATCGGCACCTAGTGCAGTTTGAGCATTGCCTAGGCCTACTGTGCGGGCACTGCCGCTAACTCCGTATTGGCTAAAAAGCAGAGCCTCATTGGCGTATCGGTATGACTGAGCCTGAGCTTTTGAACTGCACAAAAGTATAGCTAACCCTATTAGTAAGGGTAAAAAAGTTTTCATAGTACAAGTATTTGGGTGAAGACTTATTAATTTCCGCGGCTTCGGCTGCCTGAACGTACTGAGCTACTGCGCGAAGAACCACCGGAACTACGACTAACCGAGCCGGAGGACGAACGTACTGAACTACCAGAACTGCGGGTATTACCTGATGGGGTGCTATATGAACTTCGGCTGCTGCTACCTGTCGAAGGGCTGGAAACCCGGCGGCTGGGGCTTGCACTACGGCTAGCCCGATTATCATCACTATAACTTCTGGTTCTGGAAGAGCTGTTGTAATTAGCCATGCTTTCCTTAGTTCGAGTTCTGCTTACCCTGTCAGAAGTATTAGCACTTTCCTGGCTACGGTTGGGTACGGTGCGGGTTTCTCGAGCCGTGCTTCTGCTAACTTCGGCCTCCGAGGCTGGCGAACGATCACTAGTGCCGTAAGTATAGTTATTAAAATCGTTGCTGTTTAAACTAGCTTGTCCGCCCCGGCCGCCGCGGCTCCGGCTGCGTGAGCTTCCAGAGTCGTTAGAACGGCTGCGGCTGCCACCCGAGCTACGGGTACGGCTAGGCGTAGACGTGCGAGTACGGCTTGGGCTTGAACTGCGGGGTTGGCTAGTCCTGGTTTCAGAGCTGCGCGTACGAGTTGGAGTTGAAGTACGGGTTCTTTCCGGGCTGCTATAGGTACCGCGGCTCGGCTCAGAGCTGCGAGTCCGAGTCCGAGTACGGGATGGGTACGCCTCCTGGGTTCTAACGCCATCCTGATAGCGTCCATCGTTAGCCGATCTGGTTCGGCTTCGGTCAGTATCGCGGCTGGGAGCATTTACCGGCGTAGTACGGGCGGTCCTAACCTGGGC
>CAZDEY010000008.1:143355-158386 GCA_964504565.1 uncultured Roseivirgaceae bacterium | reverse complement strand
GTCAACTACACGGCCGGTACTGGTAAGCGTACGGGAGCCTCGGTTGCCTACTACCATTCCGGAGCTGGCTATGCCCCGGCTGCTGCGCGGTCCGTAAGTTATACGGCGGTTATTTCTTCTATCGGAATTGTTGTAAACCACAACGGTATTGGCCGGAAAGTACCCGCCCCAGTAGCCGCGGCGGCCGTACCAGCCATTATTAAATCCGTTCCAGTAGCCGCGAGTATACGCATTGCTGTAGCGGTAGCCCCAACCCGGAGCGCCCCAAAACGGATCGTGCCAGGTATTCATAAACGGAGTGCCGCACCAGGCATCCCAGAACGGATCGCACCAGCGGTTACCAAAGCTTACTGAGAAGCCAAAACCACCGCCCCATCGGGGGCCGCCCCACCGTGGACCCCAGAACGGATCATAAAAACCGGCGTTCATAAAAAAAGGATCCCCCAAAAACGGATCATTCCAAGTGTTCCAGCGGTTCCAGTTATTTCCTCTAAAGCGGCTTCCTTCGTAGTAATAATTATTAACTACTGTAGGTTGCTCGGTAGGTTCCAGGTAATCTTCCTGATAATAGGAGTCCTCCGGTTCATCGTAATTGCTATATGGAGTAGAGGCATCGGGGTTTAGTTCGCGGGCTTGTTGGGCTTGTTCGCGCTCGTAAAGGCTTTGTTCCCGGGCGGCAAGAGCCCGCTTTTCTTCTTCCAGACGGGCTTGTTCTCTGGCCAATCGGCGTTCTTCGGCCCGCCGGGCGGCGGCTTCGCGATCGGCCGCGCTATAGTACATATCATCGTATTCCGGTGAGTTAGAAGCGTATTGGTTACTAGAACAGCCCACCGAGATGCTGCCTATAGCTAGTGCGAGAAGTAATATGTGTGCTTTCATAACCGGATATTTTAATTCACTTAGTAATTTACTAAACGTGTTTCATATAAAATAGATATTTACACGCCCTTTGGGTTATATTTGTTGCCCAAAGGATAAGTAGCAAGAAACAACAATCGTACCAAAATTAGTTCAATGGGCAAGGGAATTACTAAACGAAGCGAAGATTATTCACAGTGGTATAATGATATTGTAAAGCGTGCCGATTTAGCCGAAAACTCCGGCGTGCGGGGTTGCATGGTGATTAAACCCTACGGCTTTGGTGTGTGGGAAGTTATGCGCGACCAATTGGATAGGATGTTTAAGCAAACCGGCCACGTAAATGCCTACTTTCCACTTTTTATACCTAAAAGCTACCTAAGCCGCGAGGCCAACCACGTAGAAGGCTTTGCCAAAGAGTGCGCCGTAGTAACTCACTACCGCCTAAAAAATGCCGAAGACGGTAGCGGGGTAATAGTTGACCCGGATGCCAAGCTGGAAGAAGAACTTATTGTACGCCCAACTTCGGAAACCGTAATCTGGAGCACCTACAAGAACTGGATTCAGAGCTACCGCGATTTACCCTTACTTATAAACCAGTGGGCAAACGTAGTTCGGTGGGAAATGCGCACCCGTCTGTTTTTGCGTACGGCAGAATTTCTTTGGCAAGAGGGCCATACAGCCCACGCCACAAAGCAGGAAGCGGTAGCCGAAACCCGACAAATGCTGGATATATACGCCCGCTTTGCCGAAGACTATATGGCTTTGCCGGTAATTAGAGGCGTTAAAACCGAAAGTGAGCGTTTTGCCGGGGCTTTAGACACCTATTGTATTGAAGCACTTATGCAAGATGGTAAAGCCTTGCAAGCCGGTACCAGCCACTTTCTGGGGCAAAACTTTGCTAAAGCATTCGATGTAAAATTTGCTACTAAAGAAGGTGGCCTGGATTTAGTTTGGGGAACCTCTTGGGGAGTAAGTACCCGCTTAATGGGCGCCCTAATTATGGCCCATTCCGATGATCAGGGCCTGGTGCTTCCGCCTAAACTGGCTACGCTGCAGATAGTAATTGTGCCGATTTACAAAGGCGAAGATCAGCTAGAAGAAATTCGTGCTAAAATTGAGCCGATTGTTGCCACCTTGCTTAAAAAAGGTATATCGGTTCGTTTTGATGATAGGGACACCGAGCGCCCCGGCTTTAAATTTGCCGAGTGGGAGCTTAAAGGTGTGCCGGTTCGCCTGGCTTTGGGCCAGCGCGACTTAGCTAATGGCACGGTAGAAGTTGCCCGCCGCGATACCGGAGAAAAGCAAACCTTATCGGCTGACGATACACTAGCTGATAAGTTAGAAGCCTTACTGAATGAAATTCAGGATAATATTTATGAAAAGGCTCTAGCATTCCGTAAGGCTAACACGCACGTAGTAGATAGCTGGGAAGATTTTATTAAGACCTTAGATGATAAGGGAGGCTTTATTTTGGCTCACTGGGACGGCACCGCAGAAACCGAAAATAAGATCAAAGAACAGACTAAGGCTACTATCCGTTGCATACCTTTGCCCGGCCAGTTTAACGAGGCTGAAGAAGGAGACGGAAAGTGCATACTCACCGGCCAGCCTTCGGCACAGCGGGTAGTTTTTGCCCGGGCTTACTAAGCTTTCGTATTTAACAGTTATTGAGAAAACCATTGCTTTCCGCTATAAGGAGACTGTAATGGTTTTTTTACTTCCTTACATTGCCTATATTCACCAAACCAATACACCAACCGTTGACGCTAATTGCCATAATTTTACTGATTCTTATTGGGGTAGGCTTAATTGTAGCCGAGGTAATTTTTGTGCCGGGTACTACCTTAGTGGGAATATTAGGTTTGGGAATTGCTGCGTTAGGCATATTCCTGAGCTTTGCCGAGGCGGGCTTTACCTTCGGTATTTTAATGCTGACAGGCGCATCATTAGTTACCGTAGGGGCTATAATATACAGCCTGCGCTCCGGTACCTGGGACAGGTTTTCCCTCAAAAGCTCAATTAATAGTAAGGTTAACGAGGAAGATCAATTAGTGGCAATTGGTGAAATTGGCAAAGCAGTTTCTGAACTACGCCCGTTTGGTAAAGCCGAATTTGGTAATTTGCTCCTGGAAGTTCGTACCGAAGGCTACCACCTGCCAAACGGCACGCAACTTCGGGTTAGCCGAGTGGTAGACAGAACTATATTTGTAGAACCCTTATCAACTTATCAATCATAATATGCAAGGATTAGCATTAGTAGCTCTCATTGGAGCTATAGTAGTAGGCATACTTATCTTCTTTTATTTTGTGCCCATTGGGCTGTGGATTACCGCCGCTTTCTCCGGCGTAAAAATTAACCTATTTGAACTTATGTTTATGCGGGTGCGTCGCGTGCCGCCCCGCGTTATTGTAGATTCGCTAATTACCGCTCATAAAGCTGGTTTAAAGGAAATTACCAGCCAAGAACTGGAAACCCACTACCTAGCCGGCGGCAATGTACCTAGTGTAATTAAGGCACTGATTTCGGCCGATAAGGCTAATATCCGCCTATCGTTTAAACAGGCTACAGCTATTGACCTGGCCGGTCGCGATGTGTTTGAGGCGGTGCAAATTTCGGTAAACCCCAAAGTTATAAATACTCCGTCGGTAGCGGCCGTAGCGGCCGATGGTATTCAGTTGGTAGCCAAAGCCCGGGTTACGGTTCGGGCTAATATATCGCAATTGGTAGGTGGTGCCGGCGAAGATACTATTCTGGCCCGGGTTGGCGAGGGTATTGTAACCTCCATTGGTAGTGCCCAAAGCCACAAGCAGGTGCTGGAAAACCCCGATAATATATCGAAACTGGTGCTGCAGCGCGGACTAGATGCCGGTACCGCATTTGAAATTCTATCTATTGATATAGCCGACGTGGACGTAGGCGCTAACATTGGTGCTAAACTTCAGATTGACCAGGCTAATGCCGACCTTAAAGTAGCTGAAGCTAAAGCCGAAGAACGCAGGGCAATGGCCGTTGCCAACGAGCAGGAAATGAAGGCTAAATCGCAGGAGGCCCGGGCTAAAGTAATTGAAGCCGAAGCTGAAGTTCCGCTAGCCCTTGCCGAAGCTTTCCGTAGCGGCCGCCTTGGCGTAATGGATTATTACCGTATGCAGAACATTCAGGCCGATACCGATATGCGAAACAGTATATCTAACGAAGGTGAGAGTGGTAGAGCCGGTAGCTCCGGCAGTCAGCGGAACGATAACGATGAATAACTTAAGAGCCTCTGAGAAATCGGAGGTTTTCTTTTATAAACCGGTTTACAACTTCACTAACTTCCTCAGCCTGCTCGTATATCATTAAATGCCCACCCTTAATGCAGTTTGAGCTGGGTAAACCGGCCGGGCAACTAATCAAATGGTCTTGGCTGCCGTGGATCCTCAGCGTTGGGCCGCTATAGTTGGTTTCATCTTTTCTGTAGCGTAGGATATGGTAAACTGCCCACCTAATAAAGGCAGGGTCGGCCGAGGTAATTGTATTATGGAGTAATTCCTGCGTAGCTACATCCGAAGCCCCAAATACCTTATTGAACAAAAACTTAGGGGCAATAGGGGCAAGTTGGGCCATTGGGGTAGCTTCGGGTAATGCCTTAAACGTACGGTAGTACCAGGGTAATTCCTCGGCATGTTCCAAAGTAGAAATAAGTACTAGGAATTTGGGGTTTAACTTTCCGGCCAACTCCTGGGCTACCACCCCGCCAAACGATAGACCTAGCATTCCCCAATCCCCATCTGTAGGTAGGTAACTAGTTAACCGATGGGCATAAGCGGCTATAGACTCTTTAGGTTTAGGGCTTCTCCAGGGTATATGAATTAGCGGGTAGTCTAAGGTTAAACGAGAAAACATCCGTTCGTCAGCACCCAAACCGCTAAAGCAAACAATTTTCAAGGCGTCAGGGAAATTTTGGTACGCTTAATCTGCCCAGCTTTCTGACTGGCTAAAAATTGCTGATTGGTGCTGTCGTAAACCAATATATCGTAGACCATAGGTATAGTACTTACGCCATTCGTTTTTATTAAGCCCTTTTTGCCATCGCGGCTTACCATTAGGTAGTTATTGCCCAAATCAGTTACCTCATCAAATTTAGGGCTTACTACCCGGTGACCTTCCTGGCTTGCCAATCCTCGTAAACTACCGGAATAAAGAACGTAGGTTCCGTTATTTAGTCGTTCAATGTTGTCGTACTCGGCAGGCAATACCCATTTGCCGTAGGCATCGGTTAAACCGAAGCTTCCGTTATATTTAGCAATGGCTAATCCGTTGTGAAAAGGCCGGGCTTCTTCCAAAATGGGTTGAATACGCAAGCGTTCAATTTTATCAACGTAGCCCCAGCGGCCTCTTATCTGTACGGCTGCCATACCATCCGAGAAGTAGGTAACTGAATCGTAGCGATTGGCAATGCGGAGTTTGCCGTTCATATCTACAAATCCCTGCTGATTATTCTTGCTTATACTAAAAAATTCCTCGCTCAATTGGTAGATCTTACCAAATGTATCTGGGCCGGCAGCAATAAATTGTTGGCCATTATGGCTTAAAATGCCGATTTGCCCTAACCTTTTGGCTAAATGGGCACCGTTTTTTAACTGCTGGCCAATCCACTGATAATTACCGGTTTTAGTAAGCTTCTGCCCATCTACGGACAATAGCGTCCACTGCTGGCCGGCATCTACCTCGCCAATATTCCCATCTAGCCACACCAGCGTATTGGGGGTGTCATACAGAATCAGGCCGGTGTCGTCAGTTAAATGATACCCCAGCTCTTTTCTTAGCAAGAAGCGATCAGCAGTAATTTGTAATATGTTCTCGGCATAAGGACGAATTTGCCATAGACCATCTTTATTAATAAGCCCTTCTTTACCATCTAGCTGAACCTTAGCGTAATTACCCATAAAGGCATGGGTTGAATCGTAGCGGCACACCAGGGTTTCGTTACCTAAGCTATCAACGTAGCCCCATTGGCCGTTTAATTTAGCCGGTAGCGGCCCGGAAGGTACGCTTACAATGTGCTCAAATGTTTTTCGGCTAAGTTTTTTACCTTCTAAAGAGAAAATGTGGTACCGCCAGTTTTTGCCCAGGCGCATACCGGCCACCGCAATACTTTGGGTTATGGAAAGTGAATCCCACTCGGCCGGCAGCACGGATTGACCGTTCCTATTTAGTAAACCATACCGGTTTTTCTCTTTAATTATTGCAACCCCTTGTTTAAAGGGCCTAATTTCTATTGGGCTGTATGGCTTTAGAATTTTTCCCCCGGCATCCGTCAGGGCAGTCATATCGGTTGGGCGGTTGGCGGCGTCGTAAAAGCGGGTGATAGCGGCCCAGCGGTCCTCACCCAACGGTTTAATACTATCGTAATTTAGGGAAACCAGAAGCTTGTTTTCCGCATCCAGCACTTTCCATTCCCGTAACTCAACTACATCCACAATACTATCCGAGCGAATCAGGATATCTTTGTACTGGGCGGGTAGTTTTACTTTTCCGTTGGAATCTAGCAAACCGGCTTTCCCTTCGGTATAGAATCTGGCTAATGCACCCTTAAACGAGGTTATTTCATCAAATTTGAAAGGGGAAAGTGCTTCGCCATCAGCGTTGAAAAGTGCCTCCTTTTTAGTATAATCGGCTACAGCATACAACGTTAAGGCTACCGGCCGTACGCTACGGTAAGTTATAGTTATTAATTCTTTTCCTTTGCTGTTAATTAAGCCTACGCGGGCGTTTTCTTTACCCTTTTCCAGATAGGCAATAAACTGCTCTTGGTGCTGGGTATACTGTAGGCTATCGTAGCGGGGCGGAAGAATTTGTTTACCCCGCTCGTTTACCAGCCCAAATTTATCGCCCTCCTTTAATATTTTATAGGGAAGCTGGCGCCCGGCTGCCTGAGCCTGAACGCTTAGCACTATAATTAGCCATACAACTATCCATCTGCGATAAATCGCCATTATACGCTGGTTTAAAAGTTTGGGAACGGGGAGGAGAGGTGAAAAAAAATAAAGTCAGGAGCTACCGATTTCCCGAGCTACTGTTGCTCAATAGTCTGACCTTCTAGCTGGAACAAATCGTTAAGTACACCAATTAGGTTCTCAGCATCGCCGCGCTGGCAGGCTGCTTTAAGCTGTAGTACCGGTAGTTTCAGAATTTTATTCATCATGCTGCGGGTTACTTTTTCTACCAGTTGGGTTTCAGTATCGGTTTTGCAGCTTTTTAGATAGCGGGCCAGCTCTTCCTGGCGGATTTGCTCCAATGCCCCTTTCAATTTCTGAATGGTAGGCGAAACCACCATATTCTTCGACCAGTCGTTAAACTCTTGGACAGCTTCTTCAATAATCCGTTCAACTTTAGGTATTGAATCTAAACGTCGTTGAACCGCTTTATCGGCCCGGGTGCGAATATTATCAATATTATATACTAAAGCTCCACTAACCTGCTCTACGCTTTCGGCTACACTGCGCGGTACTGAAAGATCAATAAAAAACTGGTACCCAATACGGTGGGGTTGGGCTAAACGCTCTCCAGTAACGTAAGGCTGCTCCATAGCTAGCGAACTAATTACCACGTGCGACTGGCACATAGCCTCATCGGCTAGCTCAAACGGAATAAATTGATGTCCGCATTCAGCGGCTAAGGCTTCGGCTTTGGCTACGGTACGGTTGCAGAGCGTAACGTTTAGGTTAGGAAGTTTAGCTAAATGGCGGGCAACATCGGCTCCAATTTCGCCCAACCCTAATACTAAAACTTTAGGCTCAATTAGGTTAGCGGTTAATTCTTCGGCTAGTTCGGCAGCGGCGTAGCTTACCGAGGCGGCCCCATCTCTAAATTCGGTTTCTTGGGCAACCCGCTTACTGGCAAAGAATATGGTGTGCATCAGGCGGTGCAAAAACGGCCCGGCCATGTTTAGGTCGGCGCACATTTGGTACGATCGCTTTACCTGATAGCTAATTTGCAAGTCGCCGGCTACCATAGCTTCCAGGCCAATGGCCACCCGAAACAAATAAGTAATAGCGGCGGCGCCTTGGTAGTACTGAAAATAGGGTATCAGGCTCTCGATCTGGGAAATACCTTTTTCTAACGCTAGCAGGGTAAGAATACTACGGTCAAGATCCTGATCGCTGATATAATATATTTCGGTGCGGTTGCAGGTTGATACTATTAGAGCTTCGGCAATACCCAACACCTCTCTTATCTGCTGCAAGAGTCGCTGGTTATTTTCTTCCGATAAGGCTACTAACTCCCTGATTTCCAGAGGGGCCTGTTTGTGGGATAAACTAATTGCTCTAAACCCGAAATTCATCTCCATATCTTCTACCACGCTAAATTACACCTGAAAAGTGGGAATTTAAATTCTTGTAGTTGTATCCTTTTTATTTATATCTGTTCTAAACAACCTTTTCCCTTGTTCCGCCGTAGTAACGTGGCTTTACAATAGAATAGTTCTTTTGGACAATCTCCGCAAGCATTTTTACTGATTATAAATAGGTGATTAGTTACTTTAGCCACTGAAAACTAGGCCATAGCCAGAGATAGTACATTCGGTGACGGTATAATTAGCCAGGGCAATATTTTGAATTAAGCCAATTAGCGTGTTATTTCGAACTTTGGGTAGATAAGGTCTTGGCTTTTATACCTACTTTTCGCTAAATCTCTCTAAAAATCATACAAGCTTATTATGAGCGAAAATAAAGACTCCTGGGGATCCCGAATTGGCCTTATTCTGGCCATGGCGGGCAATGCGGTAGGGTTGGGCAACTTCCTGCGCTTTCCGGTTCAGGCGGTGCAAAACGGTGGCGGAGCATTTATAATTCCTTACCTAATCTGCTTTCTCTTAATGGGTATACCATTACTCTGGATAGAGTGGACTATGGGGCGCTACGGCGGCCGGTTTAAGAACCACTCAACCCCGTTCATATTAGATAACATGACCCGCCTGCGCTTCTGGAAGTACTTCGGCGTGTTCGGAATATTTACCAACATAGCCGTAGCCGCTTATTACTGCTATATTGAAAGTTGGACGCTGTCGTACGTATTTCACTCCTTAGGCCAAACCTTTAGTGGTATGAGCCAGGGCGAGGTTGCCCAGTTCTTTGGTGATTACGTTACCATTGGTGTTAGTACAACTGGTATTCCGTTTGAAGCAGTAATATTTTATGTGCTCTGTTTACTATTAAATACCTGGATACTAAGCCGGGGCCTAAGCGGTGGTGTAGAGAAGGTAGCCAAAATTGGAGTACCGATGCTGCTTATTTTTGGGGCATTTTTGGCCGTGCGGGGTATTACTTTAGGAGATGCCGGGGCTACCGAAGGCTGTACTGACTGTAACTCATTTCTGGGCCTAAACTTCCTGTGGGAACCGCAGTTTGATAGCCTGTGGAACCTTAAAGTATGGCTGGCCGCCGCCGGTCAGATTTTCTTTACCCTTTCGGTTGGTATGGGTACCATCCAGTGCTACGCCAGTTACGTTCGCCCTAAAGATGATATTGCCCTAAATGCTATGAGTGCCGGCTGGATGAACGGTTTTGTGGAAATTGTGCTGGGGGCATCCATTGTAATTCCTATAGCGGTTGGTTATTTAGGCTTAGATTGGGTTAAGGAAAATGCCGGTTTTGCTATGGCGTTCCAAACTATGCCGTACCTCTTCGATCAGTGGGGCACTATGTTGGCTACTTTTGCCGGCGTGTTCTGGTTTGGTCTTTTATTCTTCGCCGGTATTACCTCTTCTTTGGCTATGGGTACGCCCTGGATGGGCTTTATGAAGGATGAGTTTAATTGGAGTACCAATAAATCGGCTTGGTCGTTTGGGGGTTTGGTACTTCTAATGGGCTTGCCAACGGTATTCTTCTTTAACAAAGGAGTATTTGATGAGTACGATTACTGGGCTGGCACGGTATCGCTAGTAGTATTTGCCCTGGCCGAAAGTATTATCTTTAGTTGGAGGTTCGGTATTGAACCGGGTTGGGAAGAGTTAAATAGAGGTTCAGACATAAGCATTCCGACCTTCTTTAAGCCGATTATTAAATATGTAACCCCAACTATAATTGCTATTGTATTTGTAGGGGCTCTTATTACCCCAAAAAATAACGATTGGCAGGCTGCCCTAAGCGGTAACTGGGAGTTAGATGCTAGCAGTATTATAGGCAAAATTCAGAACAAAGGAATTGAAGTAAACCGCAGCTACTTTGCCAATGAATTTGAAAGTAATGTTGACGGTACGGTGGCTAACGTACAGAAAAAAGAAAATGGAGGCTTAACGTTTGATATAGTAAAGCCCCAAGCCTTTTACCGCGATGAAACCGGAACCGCCCTGCCGCTATCGATAACCGAAAGCGAACTAGGCGATGTTACTACTTTTGACTCTTTAATGGTAGCGCAAACCTATAGCTTCAAGAAGAATAAGGAATTAATAGTAGCGGAAGGTAGCCAGGTAAGCAAAGGTATGCCAATTGTGCGCGGCGAGTTTGTGAACGATATATTCTATATTGATATGTCGCGCCTGTTACTGGTAGCTTTATTTTTATTTATAGCTATAGTGGTGCACAGGGCAACTACTATTCGTCGTTTAACCGGAAGAATTGATTAATTATGAGTACTAGTGCATTAATAACCATGCTGGTGGTTCAAATTAGCGTAACGGCAATTACGGCGTACTTCTTTTCAAAAGTATTAAGGTCGCCCAAAAAGCCCGAACCCGACAGTTACTCGGAAAACGATAATGAACCGGTATAGACTGATTAACAGTCAGCAGATTTAAGTAAATCTTAATAAAATAACCTATTAAAGTAAAGCAGGTTGAATGCCCAATTCAGCCTGCTTTTTTTATGAAAAGGCTTCTTGCCAAAATTCAGAAAACTATTGGTGCCTCGGTAAGTGAGGCCCGGGCGTTTGTAGTGGTGGGGCTATTAATAATTTTAGTTTATGGTCTAAGCCTGGCCTTAAGCTTACTTCCGCCAAGTTCTGAGGTTGAATTTACCCGAGATAAGGAGCTGGAAGCAGAAATTAAAGCCTGGCTTGAACAATCAACCACACCTCCTGAAGTTCATCAACCCAGCCTTCGGTTTAGCTTTAATCCAAATCATCTTTCGGTTGACAGCTTAGAACTGCTGGGTATTGATAGCCGGATTGCCCAGCGAATCCATAATTATCGCAGCAAGGGCGGCCAATTTCGGCAAAAAGATGATCTGCTTAAAATCTACGGTTTTCCGGTTGAGCTATATGCCGAACTGCAAAAATTTGTATTACTGGAAAATGCTTCTGAAAATCAGACTAGAGGATATAAATCAACTTATACAACCAATAATCAAGGTAAGGATACTTACAATTATAAGAAGGAACAGCCGAATAGGGCAAGCCTGGCCGAGCCAGCAAAAATTAACCTGAATACAGCCGATACTGCACTACTAAAAAAGGTAAGAGGTATAGGTTCAGTGCTGAGTAACCGAATAGTAAAATTTAGGGAAAAGCTAGGCGGCTTTGTGCGGGCCGAGCAACTTAACGAAGTATACGGCCTTTCGCCGGAAGTAGCAGAAAAACTGCTGCAAACCGCCTATATCGATCAGCAATTCACGCCCAGTAAATTAAGCATCAACAGGGCTACTGAGCAGGAACTGGCCGCCCACCCCTACATATCTTGGAGTTTGGCCAAGAAAGTTGTAGCCTACCGTGCCCAACACGGGCCATTTAAAAACCCAGCGGAAGTTATGCAGGTACATGGCGTAGATGAAGTGGAATGGGGAAAGCTTGGCCTATATATTACATTTGAGTAACTCAAGAAATAAAAGGGCGTAAATTACCCCTTGTTCATCCTTTAAATATCTTTAGCTTACTTTTGCCTGAACTTACTAATTGCTAGGTAGGTTGCCGATATAGTTATATGCCTGTATGGAGTCATTGCTTCAGTTATACCTTAGACGACTTACTAATTTAACCGGTAGTAATCGTTCGCTGCTTTTGCGGAGGCTCAAAGCCGATCATTTCATAGATGTATCGGAGTTTAACTATTTGCAGCCTAACCAAGCTGCCTTTCAATTAATTGAAGCTCTGCTGGAAAGTAAGCCGCATACGCTAGGGCCGGTATACGATGCCCGCGATGAACATCTGAACCGGGTAAGCAAACGCCTACGGCAATTAGCCCGTACATCCCGCTTTATCACCGAAGAGCGCGGCTCGCAGGATCTATACGTAGGCTGGCCGTTTGTAGAAGGCCGCTTTGCCGATGATACGCCCGTGCGTTGCCCTTTATTATTTTACCCGGTAGAAATTGTAGAGGAAAGCCAGAAGTGGAGGCTAAAGCCGCGGGAGGGGGTTTCTGTTCAGTTTAACAAAAGTTTTTTACTAGCCTATGCCCACTACCAGCAAACCGAATTGCCGGAAAAACTGTACGAAAAAAACTTTGCCGATTGGGAAAAGGACAGCCGGATTTTTCGCACCAAGCTGTATAGCTTGTTAAAGAAAAGCCCGGTTACGCTAAATTTTAACCAGGAATTATTTCTAGATCAGCTAGAACCGTTTCCCGATTTGAAGGCTGATGAACTGCTGGCCAAAACTGCTACCGGCCAGCTAAAATTATTGCCTCAGGCCGTGTTAGGAATATTTCCTCAGGCCGGCTCTTATCTGGTTCCGGATTATAATGAATTACTAGAAAATTTGCCGGCCGATAGCCTGGAAAGCCTGTTTGCCCAGCGGCACCGCTTCAGTGAAGATACAAAACTGGAAGGCAACCACCCCTTGGTTACCTTAGGTAGGGAGGTTAAAGAAGAAATTTTACTAACCCCTTATGAGCTGGATGCCAGTCAGGAAACAGCCGTTCGAGCGGCTAAAGCCGGGGCATCGTTGGTAGTGCAAGGCCCGCCGGGTACGGGAAAATCGCAGCTTATTGCTAATATTGTTGCCGATTTTACGGCTCGCGGGAAGCGGGTATTGGTGGTTAGCCAGAAAAAAGCGGCGCTAGACGTAGTATACTCGCGCCTGGATGAAAAAGAAATTGCCTCGTTTGTAGCTTTGGTACACGATTTTAAGGGCGATAGAAAACGGGTTTACGAACAAATTACTAGCCAGATTGATAGGGTAGGCGAGTATAAAAATCTGAATAATGGATTAGATACCATTCAACTGGAAAGGCAATTTCAGAAGTATAGCCGCCGTATTGAGCAAATTAAAGAAGAACTCAGTGCATTTAAAGAAGCCTTGTTCGATGAAAACGAATACGGGCTAAGTGTTAAAGAGCTCTATCTTTCTACCCAAAAAAACAGAAAGATGCTGGATTTGCGGCAGGAATTTAAGTACCTGCCCGCTGCTAAAGCCGAAGACTTTTTAAGGAAAATAACTACTCACCAACGCTTAACGAAGCCCTTTAAACGTACCGATCATCCGTGGCACGGCCGTAAGCCATTCGCCAACTATTCCGAAGATGACCGAAAGAAAATGCTTTCGTTTATTGAAGAGATCAAGGAGTACCGGCAATCAGTAGTAAAGGCTATAAGCGAACACCTACGGCAAGATATAACCTTTGAAACTATCGACTACCTTCTTATAAAGGAGACCGAAATTCAGAAGTTGCTGAAAATGCTGGAAAACCCCGAGGTATATGCCAATCTGCAGCATATGCTGGGCTTTAAGCAAAACAGCATTAGCGAAGAACGGCTTGCCCAACTGGAGCGTAGCCTGCTGCAGTGTTTTGAAGGTGACGGACCAGAAATTAGCCTGCCTAATGAGCAGCTCGGTCGTTATCAGGACTTACTTTTAAACCGGCTAAGGGCTAGCCGCAGCCTATATAAACTTTTGCGCTGGAGGTTATTTGTAGCCGAACAGGCCCAGGTACAGCAGGTACTGGAAGCAAACGGGCTCACCGATCGTCGCCGCGATGTTCATCTGCTAGTACACCGGCTGGATAACCGCCTGAACCTAGAGCATAACCTTTCTCAGCTGAAGGCCATTCCGTGGTTAACCGATTTGCCGGCTACCTATAAAAAGCTGGATTTTCAGCAGTGGTTTCGCTTGCAGCGCAAAACTCTAAAGGCCTGGCAATTACTGTATGCAATTCGTAATATTGGCCTTTACTTCAACCTTAAGAAACTAACCTATAGTGAGCTTAAAATCGAAGTTGAAAAGCTACTGAAGCTGTTGGCCGGCCTGCAAAATTCTAAAGAAAAGTGGTTAGAATATTTTACCGCCATCCAGATTGAACAAATGCTGGCCTCAGATAAGGTAGGCAAAGTTTTAACCGAAAGCCTGGAAAATGAATTTGACCAACTAGCCGAACTGGATACAATTCAAAACAACCTAAGCCAGCAGGAGCAGGATCTACTGCGTAAAATCCATAGAGAAGCAGAAGTACAACAAGTAGCACCGGAACTGGTACAAAGCTGGTTTACTAATAGCCTACAAACCGCCTGGATTCAGCATATAGAGAACAAATACCCCATACTTAAAAAGGTAAGTACCGGTAGCTTACAGGAATTGGAAGCCGAATTGCGGCACTGTATTGCCCAAAAAGCGCAACTAAGCCAGGATATGCTTTTACTAAGAATTAGAGAGCATACCTATAGCGAAATGGAATATAACCGCCTGAACAATCAGGTAACCTACCGCGACCTCAGGCATCAGACAACCAAAAAGCGTAAGGTTTGGCCAATCCGCAAGCTCATTAGCCAGCACGATGAAGAGCTAATGAGGCTAATTCCGTGCTGGATGGCTAGTCCGGAGGCAGTGTCGGCTATATTTCCGCTGCGCCAACTTTTCGACCTGGTAATTTTCGATGAGGCTTCGCAGTGCTTTGTAGAGAAAGGTTTGCCCGCCATCGTTCGTGCCCGCCAGGTTGTAGTGAGCGGCGACAGCCGGCAGCTTCAGCCTAATGATTTATACCAGGTTAGGTGGGAAGAAGACGATGAAGACAACCCGGATACCGAAATAGAATCGTTACTGGAGCTAACCGGACGCTACCTGCCAAGTACCCATCTGACCGGCCATTATCGTAGCCAGCTACCCGAGCTCATTCATTTTTCCAACAAACATTTCTATGACCATCAGTTAGAGCTTATTCCGGATCGTTACCGGGTAAACAAGCGAGAATCGGGCATTAGTTATGTTAAAGTTAATGGCGTCTGGGAAAACAATACTAATCAACAGGAAGCCGATGAGGTGGTA
>CAZDEY010000008.1:124635-143345 GCA_964504565.1 uncultured Roseivirgaceae bacterium | reverse complement strand
CTACTGGCCATCGAAAAGGAACAGGAATTCCTTTCGGGGCAGGAAGGTGTGCCCTGGTATTCAGCAAAATCTATAGGCGTAGTAACGTTTAATGCCAAGCAGCAGGCGCTAATTCAGGAAATTCTGGAAGCCCAGGCAGCCGAAAGAGAAATGCTACTGCCTCAAAACCTCTTTGTAAAGAATATTGAAAATGTTCAGGGAGATGAGCGCGATATTATAATTTTCTCGGTAGGTTATGCGCCCGATTCCCAAGGCCGGATGCGGATGCAGTTTGGTAGCTTAAATGCGGCCCACGGTGAAAACCGTTTGAACGTAGCAGTAAGCCGGGCGCGCGAGCATGTATACGTTGTCAGTAGTATAGAGCCGGAGCAACTTAAGGTTGAAGGCAGTACCCACGCTGGCCCCAAATTATTTAGGGCTTATTTAGAATTTGCCAGAAGTGTATCTAAAAACGGCTTTACCCCGAAGCCAAACCCGCGCCGGGGCAGAAAATACAGCCGGGAGTTAAGCTCCGTACTAGCAGATAGTTTGGATTTGGAAAACTTTACCCTGACCCCTATTCAGCCGTTTGCTGATTTGACCGCCCTGCAGGGGGCAAACTATAGTGGCGTAGTGCTTACGGACGACAGCATCTACTATACCACCCCAACGCTGAAGGAATCGCACGCCTATATTTATAAAGCCCTGGAAAAAGATCATTGGCCTTATATAAGAGTCTATAGCCGCGAGTACTGGAATAACCCGAACCAGCTAATCGAAAATATTAGTCGGTTTTTAAACAACACCAATGCTTAGAGCCAAACTTATTGCGGTTCTTTTAAGCCTGCGAGCTTTGGTTATTCCGTGCGAGTGCGACAAAGCTAAACCAAAGCCGGACATTGAGAAAGCCGGCCGGCTAAGCGAGTTATTAACCGAAGCTAGTGGCCTAGTGGCTACCGATTCCGGTTTATGGATGATCCGCGATAGCGGGGCTCCGCCGGTGCTTTATTTGATAAATCAGAAAGGGGAATTGCTGGGCACTGATACCCTGGCTGCCAAGAATCAGGATTGGGAAGCCCTGGCTGCCGATACTTTAGGCAATTTATACATTGGTGATATAGGAAATAACAGCCTTAACAGACAAAACCTTAAAATTTACCGCTACCGACCTGCCGATAAAAGCTTAGCAGTAATTGAATTTTCCTATCCGAAAGACTCAGTAGCTAATCAGGAGTTTCAAACCTACGATAGTGAAGCTATGGTTTGGGCCGGCGGGAAGCTGCATTTGTTTACCAAAGGTTGGAAGGCAAAAGTATTCCGGCACTTTAGCGTACCGGACAGCCCGGGAAGGCACGTAGCTTCATTTGAAGGAAGTATACCCATGAAAGCCCTGATAACCGATGCTTCCGTAAATAGGGAAGGGAATAGGCTGGCTTTGCTCAGCTACGGAAAAGTGTATACCTGGTCTACAACAAATAATTACAAGTGGTTTTCAAAAGAAGGGGTGTGTATAGAAATTCCGTGGGCAGGCCAGTGCGAGGCTATTGGTTATACAGCCGGGCAGCAATTACTCATTGCTAACGAAACCGGAAAAGTATTAGCTGTAGCCCTAAACAATTGAACAAATGTAAGGTGAAATAGTGTTTTAACTTTTAAATCAGGTTCATATTAATCACTTTTATTAATTCTTTCTACAGTATAAAATTAGAAATGCCTACGGTTGCTCGCCTGTTAATTGTAAATTCATTAACCTTTTTGGGTATGTTGCTGCTGGTTTTCAATGCAAGCGGGCAGTCTGCGGGCGAGCATTATTCCAGCGATAGCATAAACCGCCTAAATGAAATTAGCCGAAAGCTTCTGGATCGGGTTCCGGATTCGGCCCTCCGGTACAGCGAGCAAGCTTTAGAGGCGGCCGAGCAGGCCAATTTTAAACAGGGAATGGCCGAGGCAATGTCTAACCTGGGTTTCTACTACCTGGACAGGGCCGAGTTTACTACTGCTTACGAGTACTTTAATAAGGTTTCCACCATTATGCGCGATATGCAGGATACCGTTGGTATGGCCGAAAGTATGCGCAACCTGGGGGCGGTATATCGCCAGCGGGGTTTATACGTAGAAGCAAAAGAGTACTTTGAGGAGGCTTTGCGGTTAGCCTTAATAGGCGGTAATGTTCCGCAGCAAGTTAAAATTTACAAAGACCTGGGCGGAATAAACTACTATCTGAAGAATTATAAAAGTGCTCTATACAACTTCGAGAATAGCCTGGAATTAGTCGATCAGCACAAGGAGCGAACTACCTACGCGGCAATCCTAAATAATATTGGGGTAGTGTATAAGGCTTGGAAACAGTACGATAGTGCCCTAGCCTATTTGCTAAAGGCTTATACTATGCTAGAAGATCAGGGAAATGTGCGCGACCTTAGTGCCAACCTGATGAATATTGGCGAAATTTATGACGCAAAGGGCCAGGCAGGTAAGGCCGAGGAATATTTCTTCCGGGCGCTAGAGGCCGCCAAGGAGGTAAGAAACATTCAGCGCCTTACGGAAGCCTATGAATATCTCGCTGATTTCTATGCCAAAGAAGATAATTTTGTAGAAGCTTATAAATACCAGAAACTTTATAGCCAGTATAGCGATACGGTTTACAATAGTGAGGTAGACGCGCGCATGGCCGAAATGGCCAAAAAACTGGAAATCGAGCGTAAAGAACGGGCTTTCTCCCAATTGATTCAGGATAAGGAATTGGAGCTACTGAACAAGCAGAACGAAATTAAGGAGCTGGAAATTTTTAGAAAAACCAACCTGGTTTACTTAGCTATTTTGGGTATTATAGTTATAGGGGCAGTAGCATTTATACTGTACCGAAGCTATCAAGTGAAAAACTCCCAAAATAATCGCCTAGCGCTGCAGAATAACCTTTTGCACGAAATGAACCTTAAGCTCCAGAACTCGGAGAAACGGCAGAAGGAGCTTAATGACACTAAGGATAAATTTTTTGGAATTTTAGCTCACGATTTACGTAGTCCGCTAACTTCGTTACGAGGATTTGTGCAGGTGTTGCACCTGGACTATCATAAGTTTACGCCGGAAGAAGTTACCCGCCTTACGGGTCAAATTGAGCGTTCACTGCAAAGCCTAACCAGCCTGCTAGACAATTTATTGCAGTGGGCAACCTCACAAACCGGGGTTATTGAATTTAAACCTAAGAATTTAAACCTGCACAATCTGGCAAATGAAAGCCAGGAGTTATTAGAAGGGGTGGCCTCCGGTAAACGGGTGATGCTGGAAAATTTGGTACAGCCTGATACTAAAATTTACGCCGACGAGCAGATGATTAAGCTAATTCTCAGGAACCTGATTAGCAATTCAATAAAATTTACGCCCGCCGGCGGTCAAGTTTCCGTAAGTGCTTGGGAAGACGACGAATTTACCAATTTGGTAATTTCTGATACCGGCCGGGGAATGGACAGTATCACCGTAGAGGCAATACGTAAGCAGACTGCTATACGGTCCAGCCGCGGCACCGAGAATGAAAAAGGCAGTGGACTGGGCTTGGTGCTTATTCAGGATTTTGTAGAACGGCACCATGCCAAGTTAGAAGTTGAATCGGAAATTGGTCAGGGTACGGTTTTTACCGTAATATTTCCTAAGAAAAAACGTAGTAGGGAGTTGTCTTCAACCAAAGAAGGAGCTATCACCTAAGAAAGGCCCAAACTATTTTTCCAGATTAGCTGCTCTTTCTACCCTTACGCCTACCGCTACAATGTTTTCCAGGTTGCCGTCTTTGGCTATTAGCGTACCTCCGGCTTCGTCCCGCATTTTGTGCTGTACTGTAATATTGTATCTATCGGCTCGAGGAAATCGGTAATTAGTAAATACCGGAACCTGGTGGTCTAACACATCCAAGCCTTTTCCGTAGGGTTCACCGCTTTTAGGGTCGAAAAGTTCTATATTATTCAGGTCGGTGTTTAAGGTTCGGCCCAGCGTATCGGCTATGGTAATTTGTAAATAAATATTCTGGGCGCCGTAGCTGCGGTCATTTCGGATGTTATAGTAAATATTATAGTCGGTATTGGCATCCGTTATATCTACCGGAAAGGTTAATAGCGAGTCTTTATTCCAGACATTGGCCGGAAGATCTATGTTTTTTTCATAAACCCGACGCTCATCACAAGAACTTAGTACTAAGCTGAGGCCGGCAAAGAAAACCAGTAATTTAAGAACGAGGTTCCTGCCCATCTTTAGAGTTGTTATTTCTGCGTTTGCGGTTACTGTTTTTTCGTTTGCGGTTCGGGTTGCTTTTGCCGGAAGTGCTGCCCTGCGCTCGGGGCTTGCTTTTTCCCTGAGCCCGCTTCTTAAAGCGCTTATCCATTAGCTCTAAGTCGTGGTTCAGAGGTTTTTCTTCTTCTGGGTCGGGTAGTAATTTGTTTTCCAGCAGGGTAGCCGGAATTTTACCATTGGCGTTCATTTCCAGAATTTCCTGAACCCGAGCCGCCGAAACTGGGTGCCAGTTGTCCTCACCCCGATAACCAAACCACATCATTTTCCGGAAAATATCGGTTTTTTGTAAGAAAGCTTCGCCTTTTTCAGTTCTAAGTGGCTGGTTTACCGAAGGAATATCTTCTAAAGCCTCAATGTAGGTTTCCAGCTCATAATTTAGGCAGCACTTTAACCGGCCACACTGTCCGCTAAGTTTAAGCGGGTTTAGCGAGAGGTTCTGGTAGCGAGCCGCCGTAGTGCTTACACTTTTAAAATCGGTAAGCCAGGTAGAGCAACATAGTTCCCGCCCGCAACTGCCTATACCGCCTAAGCGCCCGGCTTCCTGCCTTAGGCTAATTTGCCGCATTTCTACCCTTAGCTTAAACTCGGAGGCTAACGCCCGGATTAGGAGCCGGAAGTCCACTCGGTCATCCGCTGAATAGAAAAAAGTTGCTTTGCCGCCATCAGCCTGAAACTCTACGTCGGTAAGTTTCATGTCCAGGTTCATTTCCCTAATAATTTCGCGGGTACGAAACATAATCGGCAATTCTTTTTCCTGAAGCTCCTGAAATTTTTCCAGATCGCGGTCAGTGGCTATGCGGTATATTGCTCGGATGGCATCGTCGTTCCGAACCTTTTTTTTCTGCATTTGCAGCCGTACCAGTTCGCCTTGCAGCGATACGTAGCCAATATGGTGTCCGTTAGGTACATCTACTACCACAGCATCGCCGGTGGTAAGGTCCAGATTATCTATATTTCTGAAAAATTCTTTGCGGCCGTTCTTAAACCGTACCTCCGCAATATCAAATTTATTAATGGCTGCCTTGTCCATATCGGACAGCCAATCGAAAACGTTCATTTTATTGCAGCCGCCAGTGCTACAGCCGCCGTTGCTCTTGCATCCTACAGTGCCGGTTTGGCTGCCTGTGCCGCATGTTCCACATCCCATACGCTCGGTTCTTCAAATATCGTTACAGCAAAGTACGCATAACTTTACTGCTTATTACTAATGCTAATAACGATGATACAAAAAATTATAGCCTAGCGCAATACATCCTGCCCAATATCGCGCCGATAGTAGGCCTCGTTCCAACTCAATTTTTCAACTCCGGTATACGCTTGCTTTAGTGCTTCCCTTAGGCCGGTGCCCATACCAGTTACCGCCAATACGCGTCCACCATTAGTTACAATATTGCCGTCTTGCTCTTTAGTGCCGGCCTGAAACACCAGACTGCCTGGTGTATCTTCTAAACCACTTATTTTATCTCCTTTAGCGTAAGTTTCGGGGTAACCACCGGCGGCCATAACTACCGTAGCGGCCGATTCGGGTTTTACCCTAAGCTTCTGACTAGATAATTTCTGCTTGCCCACGGCATCAAAAAGCTCCACTAAGTCATTTTCAATTCTGGGTAAAACTACTTGGGTTTCGGGGTCGCCCATCCGTACATTGTACTCAATAACGTAAGGCTCGCCTTTCACCTTCATAAGCCCAATAAACAGAAAGCCCTGGTACGGAATTTCATCTTGCTTTAAGCCGGCAATGGTGCGTTTAACAACTCGGTCTTCCACCTTATGCATAAAATCGCTATCGGCAATAAATACTGGCGACACTGCCCCCATACCCCCGGTATTTAATCCGGTATGGTTCTCGCCAATACGTTTATAGTCTTTAGCTTCCGGAAGAATTACGTAATCCTTGCCGTCAGTAAGTACAAATACTGAAAGCTCGGTTCCATCTAGAAATTCTTCGATCAGTACTTTTTCCCCGGCCGCACCAAATTGTCCGTCAACCAACATAGAATGGAGCCCACGTTTGGCCTCTCGATCGTTATAGCAAATAAGTACGCCCTTGCCGGCCGCCAAACCATCGGCCTTTAGCACAACCGGCAGGCTTAGCTGATCCAGGTATTGCTCAGCTT
This sequence comes from uncultured Roseivirgaceae bacterium, assembly GCA_964504565.1. Lineage (GTDB taxonomy): Bacteria > Bacteroidota > Bacteroidia > Cytophagales > Cyclobacteriaceae > Cesiribacter. The sequence goes on along the minus strand of CAZDEY010000008.1, from coordinate 136,968 downwards.
CTTTAATTGATTCCTTAGTAAAAGTTCTGGATTTAGCCGTAGGTATGTGATGCCTTTTCATAAAGGCTTTGCTGAAGTCCTTGCTGCCTTCCAGTTCGGCACCTTTAGCCCCGGGGCCAATTAGGGTAATGTTTTTCAGCTCAATATCCTGCTCAAAAAAGTCCCGTATACCTTCAACCAAGGGGGCCTCCGGCCCAACTACCACCATGTTGATCTGATGGGCCAACACAACATCTTTAAGCTGGTCAAAATCGCTAAGGTTAATAGGAAGGTTGGTGGCTAATTTGCTGGTGCCAGCATTTCCGGGAGCTACAAACAACTGGCTGCACCTGGGGCTTTGGGCTAGCTTCCAGGCAAAGGCGTGTTCACGGCCACCGGAACCTAATATTAGAATATTCATGTAAACAGGCTAGTGCTAAAAATTTGGTGGAAATTACAACAAAATGGGCTCCCAATAAAATAGGAGCCCCGGTGTTTTTATGATTTTTAGATTAACTTTTTATTAGTTGGCGTACTCGCTCAGAAATTTAACCCGCATTAACCGTAGCTCCTCTTCGCTGTAATCTTCATCGGCCAGTTCATCCATAGCTACCTTAAGGTTGTCGGTTTCGGCACTCATAAAGTAGTCGTATAAATCATCCTGACGGTCTTCGTCCATTACATCGTCAATGTAATAATCCAGGTTTAAGCGGGTGCCGCTGTAGCAAATATGCTCTATTTCCGATAGTAATTCGGGCATACCCATCTTAAGCGACTCAGCAATTTCTTCCAGGTCAACTTTGCGGTCAATTTGCTGAATTATGAAAATTTTAGACTTGGAACGGCTGCCGGCCGATTTCACCACTACATCCAGATCCGTATCAATATTATTTTCTTCAACGTACTTCTGGATGGTTTCTATAAACGGTTTGCCAAATCGCGCTATTTTCCCCTGCCCAACCCCATTAATCTGGCCCAAGGCCTCGGTAGAGGTAGGGTAGAGGGTTGCCATTTCTTCCAGGGAAGGATCTTGAAAAATTACGTAGGGCGGTAGGTTCTTCTGACGGGCCAGTTTACGGCGTAAATCTTTAAGAATTACCAACAGCGCTTCGTCAAATGCTTGTACGGCGGGCGATGCACTTTCCTTTTCTTCCTCCTCTTCAGCCTCGTTAGTTGAGTAGTCGTGGTCTTTGGTAAAGGTTACCGCATAGGGCGATTCCAAAAACTCGTGCCCTTTTTCAGTAACTTTTAGGGTGCCGATATTCTCAATATCCTTTTCCAGAAATTCGTAAAGAAGGCTCTGCCGAATAGCACTTTGCCAAAACTCGGCAGTTTCGCTGTTGCCCCTTCCCCAAACGGGTAGCTGGTTATGACTATAGCTAACTACATACTGGTTTTCTACCCCGCGAATTACATCGGCTATATGGTTTAGGCCAAAACGAGCCTCGGTTTGAATTACCGCTTGCAGTACGGTTTCCAGGGTTTCTTGGGCTTGGTATTGTTCTCGGGGGTGTTTGCAGTTATCGCAGAACCCACAATCTTTACCGTAATTTTCGCCAAAATAATGCAGCAGCTGGCGGCGGCCGCCCATAAGCACGATCTGTCCTCCGAGCACGCTGGCGGCGGCGGCATACCGAGCTTTCGGCATACGAGGCCATTTCCTGTAGCAAAATTTTAGCGTTCTCCCGCTCAGTAACCGGTTTGTCTTTACTAAATTTTTCCAGCTTTATTATATCGTTGTAGCTGTAGAACATTAGGCAATCGCCTTCTAGTCCATCACGCCCGCCGCGGCCGGTTTCCTGGTAGTATCCTTCTAAGCTTTTAGGCGTATCGTAGTGGGCTACAAAACGAACATCGGGCTTATCTATACCCATACCAAACGCAATGGTAGCCACAATTATATCTACCTCCTCGTTCAGGAAGTCGTCCTGGTTTTTCATTCGTACGCTGCTGTCCAAGCCGGCGTGGTAGGGGGCTGCTCTAAAACCATTTACCTGCAGCAGTTGGGCTATTTCTTCTACCTTTTTTCGGCTAAGGCAATAAATAATACCCGACTTATCTTTATGGTTTTTTACGTAGCGAATTAATTGCTTTTTAGCATTCTTTTTAGGCCGTACCTCGTAGTACAGGTTTTCCCGGTTAAAGGAAGATTTGAATAAATCGGCGTCTTCCATCTGGAGGTTACGCTGAATATCCTGCTGAACTTTTGGCGTGGCGGTAGCCGTAAGGGCAATAATAGTTAAATCGCCCAATTGGCCTAAAATTGTTCGTATGCGGCGGTATTCCGGCCTAAAATCGTGGCCCCATTCCGAAATACAGTGCGCCTCGTCAATTGCTACGAACGAAATATTAACCTTGTATAAAAATTGTAAATTTTCCTCCTTGGTTAGTGATTCCGGAGCTACGTAAAGCAGTTTGGTTTTACCTTCCAGGGTTTCTTTCTTTACCCGGTTGCTTTCGCTTTTGCTAAGGGTTGAATTCAGGAAGTGGGCGTTAATACCGTGGGCATTAAGCTGGTCTACCTGGTTTTTCATTAAAGCAATAAGCGGGGAAATTACTATTGCTGTGCCCTCTTTTATTAGGGCGGGAAGCTGATAACATAATGATTTGCCGGCTCCCGTCGGCATTATTACGAAGGTATTCTTACCGTTTAGTACGTTCTGGATTATGGCTTCCTGATTTCCTCTAAACTGATCGTATCCGAATATTTCCTTTAAACGCTCCTTCAATATATCCTTTTGATCCACTAACATGTGCGCGCTACTTCTATGGTTTCGCCATTTTTCTATATTTGCAATTTAACTAAAAAAAGGTTTCGCTTTGCCAAAACCTAAGGAATTAGCAAAAATTGCACAACAAGTGCTTGAGCAGGAAGCCCAGGCACTTACCAAAATAGCCCAATACGTTGATGAAAGCTTTGTTTCGTGCGTGGAGGCTATACTAGAACTATCGGGTAGGGTGGTAATTACCGGCATTGGAAAAAGTGCCATAGTTGCCCAAAAAATTGTGGCTACCCTCAATTCAACCGGAACCCCGGCCCTGTTTATGCACGCCGCCGATGCCATTCATGGCGATTTAGGTATGGTACAAAATACCGATTTGGTAATTTGTATCTCTAAAAGCGGAAACACGCCGGAAATTAAGGTACTGGTGCCCTTACTTAAGCGAACTGGCGCCCAACTGGCCGGTTTGGTTAGTAACACCGAATCGTACCTGGCCCAGCAGTCCGATTTTATACTGAACGCTACGGTTGATAATGAGGCCTGCCCCAATAATTTAGCTCCCACTACCAGTACCACCGCCCATATGGCCTTAGGTGATGCCCTGGCCGTATGTTTGGTGGAAGCCCGGGGCTTTACCAGCACCGACTTTGCCCGCCTGCACCCGGGAGGGTCGCTGGGCAAGCAGCTTTATTTACGGGTCGGCGATATTTACCGGGAAAATGAACGACCCGTGGTTTCGGAAACCAGTACCTTGCAGGAGGTGATACTGGAAATTAGCAGTAAACGATTGGGAGCCGTAGCCGTGCTGGGCCCTCAGCAGGAGCTGCGGGGTATAATTACCGACGGAGATTTACGCCGAATGCTACAAAAGCAGCAAGATTTAAGCGCAGTTACTGCCCGGCATTTAATAAGCACCAACCCTAAAACTGTTAACCCGGCAACTTATGCTGCCGAAGCTCTGGAGATTATGCAAACCAACAACATTGGGCAGCTAATTGTAGTTGATGAAGTAAATCCAACCCAGGTTTTAGGCTTTATTCATATTCAAAACCTTATCCGCGAAGGAATAATTTAATGCAGAACCCTAATTTTTATGTAGTAATAATGGCTGGCGGTATTGGCAGCCGCTTTTGGCCATATAGTCGCAATAACTACCCTAAGCAGTTTCTGGATGTACTAAACACCGGTCAAACGCTTTTACAGATGACGGCCAACCGTTTTCTGGATATTTGCCCGGTAGAAAATATTTATATAGTTACTAACGATATTTACGAAAAACTAGTAGCCGAGCAGTTGCCGGATTTAAAGCCAGACCAGATTTTAACCGAACCCGTTAGGCGCAATACTGCACCTTGCGTAGCCTACGCGGCCTACAAAATCCGGGAAAAGAATCCGGAAGCTACTATGGTAGTTGCCCCAAGCGATCATGCCATTTTTCACGAAACGGAATTTAAACGAACTGTTGAACAAGCATTAAACGAGGCGGCCGGCGGCGATAAGCTAATAACCTTAGGTATAAAGCCTAACCGCCCGGAAACCGGATACGGGTATATTCAGTATATGGATGAACCCGGTGAGTTTAAGAAAGTGAAAACTTTTACTGAAAAGCCGGAGCTTGAGTTAGCCAAAACCTTTCTGGAAAGCGGCGATTTTGTCTGGAATGCCGGCATATTTATCTGGAATGTTAGTACGATTATTAGAGCTTTTGAACGCTACTTGCCCGAGTTAGCCGAGTTATTTGATGAATGTCCGGAATGCTATTATTCGGCAAAGGAAGCGGAGTTTATTAAACAAGCGTACGCCCAAAGCAAAAATATATCTATTGACTACGGCATAATGGAAAAAGCCGAGGAGGTATACGTAGTGCTGGCCGATTTTGGCTGGTCGGATCTGGGAAGCTGGGCCTCATTGCACGAAATGCGCGATAAGGATACTAATAATAATGCAATTGACGGAGAGGTTATCCTGTTTGATACCAAAGACTCTATGATTAAAGGTGATAAGGAAAGGCTAATTGTGGTGCAGGGGTTAGAAGGTTATTTGGTAGCCCAGTGCGACGATGTAACCCTTATCTGCAAAAAGGATGATGAAGTTAGGTTTAGAGAGTACGTTAATGAAGTGAAGAGCCGAAAGGGAGATAAATATTTGTAAATTTAAGCCATACTTAATAAAAGCCAATCTTCTTAAAGATTGGCTTTTTTGGAATGTTATATTTACTGTCAATACATTACTCATTACAAATTAAATAGGCTAAAAAAATATTTCCAACTGTTATTGTAGTAATATTCGATTTAGTTAAAAGTCATTTTTTAAATAATACAATTTTCAGGTTTTTATACCTGGGTTTATATTCTTATTAAGGTAACCTTTGTAGTATATAAGATTTATCCAAAACTAAACCTTACATTAAGTTTAATAATATATAGAAGCTCTCATTTTGCCCTTAGAAAAGCACCCTCGTACTTTGTTTAGAATTACTTCACAAACAATACGAAAATGCAGCGCACGAAGAGTACAAAAAGTATTAGTAAGCAGCACACCGGAATCAAGATTTTTGCCTCCGTTTGGCTACTGGTTAACGTAATAACCTTACTGGGTCTTCAGCAAAATTTTAAGCAAGCCTATTACCTAAAAGAGCGGGCGCTGGAAACCACTACCAGTACCCGCATGCTTGCCCAAAATATAATAGGCAATTCCACTAATGAGCTTGATTATAATAGAATAGTAACCAAGCTAAAGACTTTTGCTAAGGGTGGAATTTTGCCGGACGAAAATTCAGTAATAAGTGCCTTGCCGGAAGAACTGGTACTGCGGGCAGAATCTTTACTAGAAAGCCTGGATTACCTAAAAAATCAACCCACCGAACTTAACCAGAGTGTGGTTGACACTAATTGTACGTTATTAAACGCCGGTTTTGCCCAGCAAGCTGCCCAAGCCGAAAATATGTGCCTATGGGGTATTGGGGGATTAGTTGCGGTAAATGCGCTATTCTTACTAATTGGTTTTAGAAAGGGGCATAACTCACTGGTTGCCCGTATGCTGGAAATTCGTAGTGGTTTAAACAATGCCGATACCCAGGCAATTAAGGCCAGGCAGCCGGATGAGATTGATGAGATTTCTATTCAGATCAATAATATAAAGCAGGAAATAGGCTTGGCTACTACAGTAGTTAGGCAAACCGGCGAAGGTAAGGTTACCGAGATTGACATTAGCGAACGCCACCCGTTAACCCTTCCGCTTTTTGATGCCCTAAAGGGTATGCAACAAAAAATGGAAGAGGTAGCTAAAGCCGATAACCAGCGCAACTGGACCTCGCACGGCTTGGCCCGCTTCGTGGAGATTTTACGCAGTAAGGATGATGATTTAGAAGGCCTGACCCATGTAATTATCAGCGAACTGGTTAAATATACTGAAAGTAACCAGGGAGCTATTTACTTGGCCGAAGGCGAGGGAAGTAAAATGGTTCTTCGCCAGCAGGCCTGCTATGCGTTTGGCCGCCGCAAGTGGCTGGAGAAAGAAATTTTACCGGGCGATGGTATGGTAGGCCAGGCATTTCTGGAAAAAGATACCGTATACCTAACCGATGTTCCTAAGGCCTATATTAACATTACTTCTGGCCTGGGCGATGCCCCGCCGACCAGTGTACTAATTGTACCGCTGCTAATAAATGAGGAAGTGATGGGCGTAGTTGAAATTGCCAGCTTTAAGTATTTTGAAGATTTTGAAATACAGTTTGTGGAGAAACTAGGGGAGAACATAGCCGCTACCTTAGCCAGTGTAAAAAATGCCCAGCAAACCAAGCGCCTGTTAGAAGAAAGCCAGCTAATGGCCGAAAACCTACGAGCCCAGGAAGAAGAAGTTCGCCAAAATATGGAAGAACTTACGGCCACTCAGGAGGAAATGATGCGCAAGGAAATTGAGCTGAATGGACATCTTTCAGCCATAAATAATACCCTGGCAACGGTAGAGTTCTCCTTGGAAGGCAAAGTGCTCAGCGCTAACGAAAACTTCCTTCAGGTAACCCGCTACCGTTTGGATGAAATTAAGCAGCACCACCACCGCATATTCTGTAATCCGGACTTTGTACAGACAAACGAGTACGAAAACTTCTGGAAAAGCCTGGCTCAGGGCAGAACCCAGCAGGGCGAGTATCAGCGGGTTAATAAGCACGGGGAATTGGTATGGCTAAGGGCATCGTATACGCCGGTTCTGGATAACCAGGGCCGACCAGTAAAAATTATAACCTGCGCCTTTGATATAACCGAGGAGAAACAACGCGAACTGGAAATGCAAGGCCAGTACGCGGCGGTAAACAATACCTTGGCTACGGTTGAGTTTACTATGGAAGGTGTGGTAATAAATGCAAATGAAACCTTTTGTAAAGTTGTAGGCTACGAACTGGATGAAATTCAGTATAACCACCACGCTATGTTCTGTGAATCAGCCTATACCCAAGGCGAGAACTATCAACAATTTTGGAAAGCTATAAACAGGGGCGAAACCCAATCGGGAGAGTTTCTGCGCTTTAACAAAGAAGGGAAGGAGATATGGCTTAAGGCTACCTACACTCCGGTGCTGGATAGTGACGGCAAGCCGGTCAAGGTTATTAAATTTGCCTTCGATATCACTAAAGAAAAGCATAGAGACTTAGATCGTCGGGCTCAGCTGGAGGCTATTAACATCAGCAATTTAAAGCTGGAACTGACCCCGGATGGGGCTATAATTGAAGCCAACCCAATAATTATGGACTTGCTGAAGCAAGAGCCAGATATGGTTATAGGCAACAGCTTTGGCAACCTACTGGCCGACGATGAGGCTATGCAAACCCAGTTTATAGCTGACTGGGCAAAACTAGACCGTAAAGAATGTTTTACCGGAACCTACGCGCTTAAAAATAGTACGGGTGAAACTGTATGGGTTGCGGCTAATTATAGCCCGGTAGTAGCCACTAATGGCGAAATAACCAAAATAATTATTGTAGGTCAGGATATTACCGAGCGTAAGAAATTAGAAGAAAACTTGGCCATACAGATTGAGCAGATGAGGGCTCAGGAAGAGTTTCTGCAGGATACTATGGACCAACTGCAGGCGCAGGAAGAAGAACTTCGCCAGAATATGGAGGAAATGCAGGCCATTCAGGAAGAAATGGAAAGCAAGATGGCCCAAAGTGACGAAATGGCTATAGAAATGAAGGGGCGTATATCGGCATTAGATGAGACCGTTACCCTTTGTGAACTAGACGAACAAGGCAATATTTCCTACGTAAACAATAAGTTTTGCGATGTGCTGGGTTACAAGCCCGATGATATAGTGGGCAAGTTCTTCAGTCAGCTTTATCACCAGGAGGTACCGCAGAGCATGACTAAACACATATGGAGTTCAGTTAAGAAAGGTAAAACCTTTAAAGGGCGCTACCCTTACGTAACTAAGAAAGGTGTAACCTGCTGGATGGATACTACAATTGTGCCGGTTATGGATAGCCAGAAAAAAGCACCGTTTAAGTATACTATAGTAGCCTTTCCGGTAGAGCAGGAAGATGAGCAAACAATTTTGCTACAAAAAGAACTGGAGGCTATTAAGCTTTCCTGATTGAGATGCTCTCAGAAAAAAGCCTGAACTATAATCTAGTTCAGGCTTTTTTTTGTCAGCTTATTGTTTTAGAAGTAATAAGAAGATTCTGGTAAAGCGAAGCAGTTAAGTATTACAAACAGATTCCCCTAGAATTTCTTAAGGAAATTCCTGCCTACCGTCAAGCAGGCGAGGAATGATGATAAAATTAAGCCGTCATTCCCCAAATTGGCGCAGCCTAGCGGAGTGAATTCTAGGGGAATCTGCCCCACATATGAAACTGAATTGCCAATATTAGAAGCTAAAGCGGCTCCTAATGTCTAGCTAAGAAAAATTAACTTCGCTGTCTTACCACTTCATACAAGCAAATTGCGGCAGCCACCGAAACGTTTAGGCTTTCTATTTGCCCGATCATAGGTATCAGCACTTGCTGGTCGGCTAGCTTAAGGTATTCTTCCGAAACCCCGTCTTCTTCGGAGCCCATAATTAGGGCAGCCGGACCGGTTAAATCGGCTTTGGCTAGGGGTTTATCTCCTTTTTCGGTACAAGCTACGGTTTTAAGGCCGGCTTCGCGCAGGCGGCTTATCGTATCTTTTAGGTTATCTTCCCGGCAAACGGGTATATGGTGCAATGCCCCGGCCGAAGTTTTTACTGCATCGGCTCCTATACGTGCGCCACCCCGGCTGGGTACTACTAAGGCGTGAGCGCCCAGGCATTCGGCGGTACGGGCTATAGCTCCTACGTTTCGTACATCGGTAATTCTATCCAGAATTAGCACCAAGGGCATTTCGCCCTTCTCGTATACCGAGCTGATTACATTATCCAGATCGGCGTAGTTGATTGGAGATATAAAGGCTACTACACCCTGATGATTTTTGCGGGTAAGGCGGTTAAGCTTCTCTAACGGAACCTTTTGGTAGCTTAAATTATGGCCGGCTAATTCAGCTTTAAGTTCTTTTATTAAATCATTGGTAGCATCGCGCTGAATATACACCGACTCTAACTCTTTGCCGGCGCGAATGGCCTCAATAACCGCCCGGGTGCCGAAAATCATATCGTCGTTGCGGCTGCTGGGCGGGCGGTTGCCCCTTACTCCAAATCGGTTCCTCTTCTCCATTTATTTATTACCTGATAGTGGGTACGGGCATAATTTCGGTTCCGTACCAGTTGAAAATAGGGCTCGGTGAATGGGTTAAGCGTACGCTGAAAAGTAAATGTAATTGGCGGGATGGTTTCCCGGGCAGCGTAGCTCCATTCTTCGTCGCCATTGGGCAGCAAAGTTACACGGCTAGGCGGTCCGTACAAAATATAAATCATACCCTGATCGGTTTTCCAGCCTTCTTTAAAACCAGTAAACAAGGTATTGGCATCGGCCACGCCCCGATAATAGTATTTAATTATTTTCCGGGCTAAATCCTGCGATTGGGTCATACGAAACCAGAACCTATCCAGCGCCTCTTTGCTAAACTCGGCCCGCTGTAGCTCGTTCCATTCTTCCTGGGTGCTCAGGTAGCGAATTGGTCCGGCAAAGTTTTTTATCCGGCGGGTCTGTGGAAAGTAGGGCGAAACTACCCGTACACCAGCTCCGGCCAGTCCGCTGGTATCTGCCTGTAGAAAGTAAAAGCCTTCATCGGTAGTATTTAGGGTGTCGGCCTGGCTGGTTACTATGCGTTGGGTAATAGTCATGTCGCCGGGGGTGGGGGCGGCCATAGGTGTTGTAGCTGAGCTAAAGGCTTCTTCGTACACAAAAACGTACAGGGTATCGGCGGCCGGGCCGGCTATATTTATTTTTTCATTGGAAGCTAAATACTGGGTGCTAGCGGTTTGGGTTTGCGGAAACACCGGGCTGGCACCAAATTTCTTAACCGGCGCTAACCAAATTGGTATAGGGTTATTCGGCTGGCTGGTAGGGGTTAAAATAACCCAGCTATTTTCAGAAACATCGGCCGTATCTAACGCAATGGTAAGCCATCCGCTTTCATCGGTACGAGCTGATAATTTTTGACCGGTCGGCTCTACTAAGCTAGGTTTTAGGGCATAGGTAAAGGCCATTGGGTTACCCGCTTTAAACTGAATTTTCAATTCAACCTGCGCGGAGTTAGGCTTACTAACGGCATACCGAGCCAGTGGCCGTAGAGGGTTTTGAGGCTGGTATAAATAAGCGTAATTAGTGGTATCCTGGGCCAGGGCTGAACTTAATAGCCCGCTTATAGATAGAATAGCTAAAAAAAGTGTCCGCATAGGGTATTTGCTAAGTAGCCGAAATGGGGTTAGGTTTGGAAAATTAATAAATATTACCGGAAAAATGGCCCTATTTAAGACCGAAGTAACTTCCGAAGACTTAGTTTCCGATAACCCAATACATCAACGTTTACTGAAGCCGTATATTTGGGTCGAAGATAAAATTGGTGCCCACGTAGCTGAAATTGGGTGTGGCGATGGCCGGGGGGTAGAAATGCTGGCCCCAAAAACCAAGCGTTACCTGGCGCTGGATAAAAATACGGCTGAAATTAAAAAGCGGGTAGGCCAAATGCCTCACCTGGATATGGTAGAAGCCAACATTCCGCCCCTGCCACTGCCCGACAATAGTTTCAATACGGTAATTTCTTTTCAGGTTATAGAACATATACTGGACGATACCCTTTTTCTGGAAGAAATTTACCGCATACTCAAGCCCGGTGGCACCGCCTACTTTACTACTCCTAACCGGCTGCTAAGCCTTAGCCGTAACCCCTGGCACATACGCGAATACACTGCCGATGAGCTACTGAATTTAGGAAAAGCAGTTTTTGATGAGGCTGAAATGAAAGGCATAACCGGCAATGAAAAAGTAATGCAATACTATGCTGATAATAAGGCCAGCGTAGAGAAAATTACCCGTTGGGATTTTCTAAATCTGCAACACCGCCTGCCGGCCGACTTATTGAAAGTGCCTTACGAAGTTATGAACCGCCTAAACCGTACGCTTCTGAAAAAGGGAAATAGCGGGTTAGTAACCGGTATTACCCACGAAGATTATTTGGTGGTAGACGATGCTGAAAACGCGCTAGACTTATTTCTGATCGCTAAAAAGAAATAAATAGTATTGCTATAAAATTAACTTAAAAAGGGTAGCTAAACAGCTACCCTTTTTAAGTTCTATGCAACCGATATTTTAAAATCTGTTTCTAAGCACATCGTAGCTCTGGTTAAACTGCTGTTGATCGCCGGTACGGGTAACCGAGCCGCCGTTTTTACCTATTTATAGCAGATAGTGACCTTAAGGTATGCTCACCACAATAGATATCACTTTAGACGGTTTTTTATCTTGGAAAGAATTCGCTCTTCAAACTTTTGCTTCTGAAGATTATTTGCTGAACCAGCGAAATCATTGTTAATATCCTTCCAATTGCCCAACTCTTTCCCTTTATTAATCGCAATTAAACCAATAGTCGTTTTTTGCTTTTCTATAGGTCTTGCCCACATATAAACTATCTCATTTTCCTTGGGGTAATAAAAATAGACGTGATACCAGTGATCGGATGCATCACGCCGGCCATCTGGCAGCCCAACTTGGGCCGGTACTATATACTCAGGGTTCTGTTCTTTAAACAATTCAATTGCTTCAATCACTTCGCTTTCGCTAACCTCCACTTCGTAGGTTTCTGCGTAGGGATAACTGCCGGGAGCAAAGTCGCAGCCTGTACTACTGAGGTATAAACAGAGCAGTAATATAATACTTGGTGTTTTCATAGTTGTGAGCACCATTGAGCTAGTATAATATAATGATAATGCGGAGCAGGCGCATTGTGGTGGGGAACAAGTTGAGGGGCAGCATCTAGTATTTTCCCAGAGGCCAACACAAACTTCGCCCCATTCTTGAGAAACATAGCGTATGCTCTTGTTGATTAAGCACTGCTACCTTTCTCCCCTAATGCCATGCCTAAGCCTAGCCAACTAGGCAAGTCGGCTAAGGCAAAGAGTGGCTCTCCCTCTGCCTCGGGCATTTCATAAGCTACCCAGCGGCTTACTACTACGGCGGTGTGCAGGGTGCGCTCCCCATCGGCCCAGGTGCCCGGCGCTA
>CAZDEY010000008.1:118320-124535 GCA_964504565.1 uncultured Roseivirgaceae bacterium | reverse complement strand
AGTAGGTGCTGTATAGCCCCAGGGCCTCATCCAACTCGCTGCCGCCGTTGTAGCTTTGGCTAATGCTTTCTAGGGTATAGCCGTAGGGCTGGGCCTGGCCGTTCACCTCTTTTACGCCCATATGGCCGGCTTGCCAGGTATTAAACTGCAGGCCAAACGAGTAATTATTTATTTATATAATCCCCCATAAAGGTCACGGCCATGTAAAAACCTCCGGCAAAAACTAGTATTAACAACAGAAGGGCTAATACATTGCGTAACCGGCGTACTGGTTTAGTCGTCTGCTTATATTCTTGTTCAAGCTTGTATTCTCTGATTATCTTTTCTACGGGCTTTTGGCCACCGTACATAACGACCAATACCCCCACTACTAACATACCTACCAAAACCTCAATAGGCCAATGGTTTAATGGAAGTAAACTTAGTACTACACTGTAAACAGCTAAGAACAGAAAGCTAATTTTGTAAGTAAAAAAGAATACTGTTCCTGGTATTACCTTGCTCCTATGATAGGCCAATTTATTGGCTAAGCTGTAATCAAGCTTCAATATTTGGTGAGCTATATTCATATTTCATTATTTAATTCCAAATTCCAGAGTTTCTTCCTACCGTGGCGTCTATACTATCGCTGATATCAAAGAAGTAATCGGCGGCTCCGTATACAGCAATTCCTATACCTATCGCCGTAGCCGTGGCCGGGGCAAATAATATACCTGCTGTTATTCCAACTGCTAATAAACCAGCGTCTACAACCGTATGCGCATCCCAAGTACCTGATATAGCCTCATAACCAATAACCCCCAATGACAACCCCGTACCTACTGGACCTAAATTTTTGGTCAGCTTACCGCCCTTGCTCAGCAGCCTTTTGCCGCCGTGGTACATCTTTTTGTAGTTCCAGCCAAAGGCTTTCCTAAGCTCGTGGGCTGCCTTACTCTTCTGTTGGTTGGGTATGCGGTTTAGCCCGTTCAGGGCTACCGACATGTTGTCCAGCCCGCCGTTAAAGTGATCGGCCACAAAGGTTAATCCATCGCCAGCTAGCTGCAAATAACCTGATCCGTCTTCCGCATCGGGCATCTCATAGGCTACCCAGCGGCTCACTACTACGGCGGTGTGCAGGGTGCGCTCCCCATCGGCCCAGGTGCCCGGCGCTACGTAGAAGCCTTTCTGGTAGTAGCCCATTTCACCATCAGCTCCCAGCCCCCAGTTTTCCCCGGGTATGCCGGTAGCGTACATGGCCCGCAGCTGGTCGCCGCTATAGGTAACCGAGCCGTTCTTGCCCTCGGGCATATCCTTGAGCACGCTGTTGGCCCAGTCAATAAGCCAATTAACGAAGTCGCTGTTATCGCCCTGCGGCGAAAGGCCCCAGGGGTCTATATAGCTAAAGGGGTTGTTGTAGGCGTACTGGTAGGGGCTCCAGCTGCCCATACTTCCCGCTAAAGCATCGGCGCCGGTAAACCTACCCAAAGCCGGGTCGTACTGGCGGAAGTAGGTGCTGTATAGCCCCAGGGCCTCATCCAACTCGCTGCCGCCGTTGTAGCTCTGGCTGATGCTTTCTAGGGTATAGCCGTAGGGCTGGGCCTGGCCGTTCACCTCTTTCACGCCCATATAGCCGGCCTGCCATCTATTAAACTGCAGGCCAAAGGGGTAGTAGTCCTGCACCTGCAGCAGGGGGCGCTCCACGCTCACCGTAAAGTCATCAAGGTACACATCGGTGTCGCGGCTGTCCGTACCTTCCAGCACCAGCTCGGCGTTCAGGTAGCCGGCCTGCTGCACGGTAAAGCTTAGCTCCAGGCGCTCCAGCGGGGCATCGGGCTGCTGCGGGTTCAGCCGGGCGCTGGTGCTCACCTGGCTAAAGCCGCCATCCAACGGCTGGCCCTGCACGTTAAACAACTGGTACTGCAGGTAGGCCTCGGGCGCGGCCTGGCTGCCGCCGCTGCCGGGCAGGCTCAGCACCGCCCCGGTAGCATTCTGGGTAATGGTTACCGCCCCGCCGGCCTCGTTTACCACGCTGTAGCCGCCGGCCCCGCTCAGGGCGGCCAGCACCATGGTGGCATCAAAGCCGCTTTCCTGCAGGGGCAGGTACTTGGTCCATACCTCCAGGGTTACTTTATCGCCGGGGTACACGGGCATACTGCGCCGCGGCCCCTGGTACACGCCCCGGTGGCCGTTTAGCCGGGCGGCCTCGGCCTGGCTGCCGGTAGCCCAGGTGGTCCGGTGGGTTTGCTCCAGGTAGGTACTCATCAATAAACAGGCTGTCCTGGTAGGATTGGTACTCGCTTTCCATGGTGGCCCGGTAGGTGCTTAGCTCGGGGCTATCGGTGTATACGGCCCGCACGTTGCCCAGGTGGTCCTGCATAAAAAAGTCGTAGGCCCAGCCGGCGGGGGTGCCGCTTTCATCTTCCAGCGGCCGCACGCGCCCTTCCGGGCCCAGCACGTAGGCCAGCTCGCCGTTGTGGTACACAAACTCGCCCACCTGGTGCACGCTGCGCGGGGCGGGCCCGTCGGTTTCCCGGGTGGCCAGCAATTGGCCGTCGGCCCCGTAATCGTAGGTGCGCAGGGGCTCGGCCTGGCCGGCCTTAGTAATTTCTTTAGGCTGGTTGCCGGGGGTAAACAGGGTTTCCAACTCCTTGTAGGGGTCGTGGGTTTGGTTGCCGGCCCCATCGTAGCCATACTGCGGGCTTTGGGCGTGGGCTGCAAAGCCGGCCGGGTTCTGGCTCAGGTCGGCCACGCTCAGCAGTTGGTTGCCGCTCAGCGTCATCTGCAGGCGGTCAATTTGCTCGGCCTGGTTTTGCTGGTTTTTGCCCCAGCGCTGCAGGGAAGCCAGGTTGCCGTTAGCATCGTAGTTCAGGTGTTTTACACTGTAAAAGTCGGTCTGCTGGTTCCAGCTACTGCCTTGCTGGCCGGCGCCGGCCTGGTAGCGGGCCTGGCGCAGTTGGCCGGCGGCATCGTACTCGTTTACGTAGCTGTGGCTTTCGGCGGTGGTAGCGTTGCTCCAGCGCACGGCGCTTATGGCCCCGCCGTAGCGGGGCTGGTTGTTCAGGCCGGTCGCTTGCTGCTCGTAGTCCAGGCTCAGGCTAAAGTAGTCGGCCACGGTTTCGGTTTGCCCCGGGCCGGCCAGGGGGTCGTTAATGCCAGCCAGCCAGCCCCGTATGGTGTAGCGGTAGTCGGTGCTTTGCAGGGCGTTGCCCCCGGCATCCAGCAGGTCTTTTTCGCTTAGCTGCCCCAAGGCATTGTAGCGGTAGCGGGCCACGGGGCGCTCGGGTTCCTGCCCCAGGGTTTGGTAGAGTTCGGTCAGGCGGCCGGCGTGGTCGTAAACGTAGCGTTGCTGCACGCTCAGGTCGGCCTTAGCCTGGTACTGTAGGCGCCGGTGCAGGCTGCCGTCAAAGTTGTACACCAGGGTTTCGGTATCTAACTGGCCGGGTAGCAGCAGCAGGTTTTCGCTCTGCTTCTGCACGGGGCGCTCCTGCCTGTCGTAAAAATAAGCCTGGTGCAGCCACACGCCGCTACGGTCGGTAAGCTGCTTTTGCACGGTAAGTAGGCCGCGGGTGTAGGAGCTGGCCTGGGGCTCCCCGGCGCCCAGGTTCCGGGGCTGGTAGCTAAAGTCGGGCTGGCCGCTCTGGCTAATGTCGTAACCGTCGTAGTAGAGCACCATCTGGGGCGTTAGCCCCTGGCTGGGGTAGCTCTGGTTGGTATAGTAGTGGGTAGCCGCCTGGGGGGCGGGCTGCTCGTAGCGGGCCCCGCCACCGCCGTAAAAACTGCTTACCTGCTGGGCCAGGCTAGCCGCGTTGCTGCCGGCCGGGGCCTGGTAGAGCCCGCGCATTACCGGGCGGTTCTGGCTGTCGTACTTAATGTAGAGCCACTGGCCGCCGGCCTGCAGGCCGGCGGTTTGCACCAGCACCAGGCGGTCAAAGGGGTCGTACACAAAGTGGGTAGTACCCTGGTTGGGTATGGTTTTTTGTAGTAGCAGGCCCTCGGGGCTGTAGGTGTACTGGTGCACGTATTTTTGCAGCAACTCGGCACTCAGGCTAAAGGTGCCACTCTGTTCCATATGCTGCACGGCTTTGGGCGGCACCAGGTACTGCAGGCGGCCTACGCGGTTGTATACGTAGTAGGTAGAAAGAAATTGCTGCACGGCCAGGTTGCCCTGGGCATCGGCCAGGGTATCGGCTACTTCGCGCTGCTCCAGCACCAGGCGGCCCTGCTTATCAGTATAGCGGCGCTGGCGGGCGCCGTCTTCGTTTACTACTTCGGTTACGCGCAGTTGCCCGGCCGGGTAGTAGGCGCTGCCGTTAGTGCCCTGCCAGTAATGTACCTGCTGGGCCTGGTTTAGTGCGCGGCCAAAGGTTACAGCGTGCCCGGCCAGGGGTTGCCAGGCGGCCCCGTAGTGGCCCTGCTCCTGCGGGCGGTGCAGGGGCGTATCGTCGGTTAGTAGTTCGGCGTAGGGGTGGGTATCCTGCGCTACATCGGCTTGTCCGTTTTGGTAGAAGCTTTGCTGGCTACTAAGGGCCCCGCTCCGGTAACTGCCCGGCTGGTGGCCGGTGCCCAGGTCGGTATAGGGCAGGTAAGCGCGTTGCGGGCTGCCGTTGGCCGGGTATACCAGGGGTTGCACCACATCGTGCCCGCCGGGGCCGGCCGCACGGTTTACGGTTTGTACTACCCGGCCCAGGCCGTCGTAGTAAATATGGGTAATATCCAGGCCGGTCAGGCTATCCAGCCCGGCCAGTTCGTTCAGGTTTTTAGCCCCCGCCTGGCGGGCTACGGTGGTTATGGAATAATGTTCGGCCTGGTCGACCAAGTGGCTGGGCTGGCTATAACCAATGCCGGCTAAGCTTAGCAGAAAAAGGGCCGTTATATAGAAAGTTTTCATGGTAGGTGCGTAAAACGGTAGTAAAGGAGGGTAAGGGTTATTCAAAAGCCGGCAATCCGCCGCCGCCGCCCGAGCAGTTTCGGTTATGCAGTTCCACTAACATGGTATCCGAGGTGCCCTGCCGCCCGCTGCCATCGCTCACCAGGCAGCGGACCGTATAGGTTTTTTGCAGGTAAAGGCTAATCTGGGGGGTATTGCCTACGGTAACCCATTGGGTTTCGCCTTCGTACCGGCGTTGCCAGGTATAGCTTAAGGGCAGCCTCTGGATGTTGCCCACCGATTCTACCCTAAAGGCCGTGGTGTAGCCGTCTTGCTGAAAATTGGGTATGCTGGCGCAGCTTTCGTAGCAATCCTGGTAGACTCCGCACGCATCTTTATAGTAAATTCCTTCCATGCATACATTGGGCAGCAGGGGCGGGCTAATAGCATTTACCGTAAGCGTCAGGGTTCGTTCGCCTTCTACCGGGTGCACCACGCGCACAAGTATTTCTTTTTGCCCGGCCGTGCTAAAGGTATGCTGAGCCTGCCAGGCGCCTTCGGTAAAGCTGGTGCCCCCGTTAAAGCTCCAGTAGTAGCTAAGCGCGCCGGTAAAGCAACTATAATTAGTAATGGTAAATCTTGCCGGCTCGTCCAAGTACACTGCTTCCGGCGGTTCTATACTAAGCAGGGCGGCAAAATTAGGGTTGGCGTAGTAGTGGCTGGCTACAATATCGCCTTCCAGGTTTTTGGTAAGAACTTCCCGGCCCAATCCGTCAAACTGGGTAAAAAAGGTATTGCCCCGGGTATTTACCGTAGCGCTTACGCCAAAGGGGTACTGGTAGGTTAGACCGGTAAATTGGCTTTCGGCCGGGTATACGGCCAGCTCGTCCAGTTCTACGGTGGCAGCAATACCGGCTATATCCAGGTAAAATTCCAGTGTAACCTGTTGGGGCCAGCCGGTGGTATTCATTTCCTGCTCGTAGTACTGCCACTGGCTGCCGGCCGGGTAAGGCAAGTTCAGGCTGGTAATGCTAGAACCGTTCGACCGCTTTACTAATAGCCGGGCAGTACCACTGGTGCCGGCTTTAAGCCAGTAGCTGAGCAGCAGTTTTTTGCCGGGCTTGGCCTCCAGGGTTTGGGTCAGCTTTACCGGGGCTTTAATGCTGCGTTCGCCGGTGCGGCCGCTGCCGTAGGTAACCGGTTTGTTCTGGTGGGCGGCTGCCGCAAAGCCCCGGGTAGCCAGGGCTAGTTTTTCAAAATCGGTATAGGCCACCTGGCCGGCGGTGGCGTTGGTAAAGGTAGCCACCGGTACCGAAGCGGCATTCACCAACGAGCTAATCAGGAGGGCTTTTTCGCTGAGTACAGT
>CAZDEY010000008.1:102045-118264 GCA_964504565.1 uncultured Roseivirgaceae bacterium | reverse complement strand
CCGGTGGTAAACTCGGTGTAACGCTGGCGCAGTACATATTTGCTATCTTTTAGTACACTAAACGGCTGGTTAAAAGCCGGTCGCTGCAGCATCGCATTCTGGTGGGCGGCATACTCGCCTAGCTGGTAGGAGTAGACCGCACTAAGTACCGCCTGGTTATTTACCAGGCCGTATTCCTGCAGGCTAGCCTGGCGGGCTACAAAACTAGTATTGGCTGCCAGCTCACCGCTAATTACTTCAATTGGCTGGTTAAGTTTATTACTTTCTTTTAAGCGTACCAGGGCTTGGGCTTCCGGCGTATACGTACCCGGAAAAGCGGGCACTATATCCGGTACGTACCGAAGGCGGGTAACCGTTTCCTGATTGTCGCCCGAACCGGTTTCGCTACCCAGCCGGGTAATTTCACTTAGGTAGTTGTGCGCACTGCCCGTATACGAATAATTAACCGTAGTACTCCAGCTTTCGGTCTGCCCGGGTTCGGTATAGGTAGTTACCTCGCTTAGTAATTTCAGGTCGGCACCGGCGCGCCAGTACCACTCCGCGTAGCGGTAGGCCTGGTTCTCGTAGTAGGGTACCGGGGCCAAGCTTACTCCCTTAATAGTTTTATAATCCGAGCTTGCCGGTTCAAACAGGTTGGTGTAGGTCAGCACGCGTTCTTTAACCGCCTGGCCGTTGCTGTTGTAGTAGGTTACTTTATTAAGTAAGCCGCGCAGGTGGTCGGCTTCAAAAGCAGCAAAATTAGGCCAGTCGTAGGTATTATTTTGGTAAACATTACCGTAATTTTTGTGGGTGGTGCCGGCAACGGGCGGGTTGGCTTTTGTGGTGGTGCGCACTTGGGGCTGAAAGTAGCTATTGAGCTGCCCGTGGTATTTAGTAAGTTCGTACTCGTAAACCGTCCATCCCTGAGGGCCCTCACTGGTTTTAACCTGGCTGTAGGCCACCAACCTACCCCGGCTGTAGGTTAGCTTATTAACCGGTTCATCGGTCAAAATGTAGGCTTTCCTGCCCTGATCCTGGTAAGCTATACTAGAGTAGCGGCTAACCGTATTGGTTTCCGGGTTTACGTAGGCGGGCACCGGTATGGCGTATACCGGCTGCGAAATTAGCCGGCCGGTAGAGTTACCATTGCCGGCAACGTATTCAAACTTCTTATAGGAAGTAGCAACCTTACTTCCGTTTTTAGGGTGGTAACTGATTTCCTTAATGCGGAGACCGTCGCCCGGCAAGTTAGCCTGGCTAGCTTCATCGTAATATTCGGCACTCTCGTAGGTTAGGTTTGCGTAGCCACCCCTGGGGTAGGTAACCTTATCTAGTACCCCTATTTTAATCTTTTCGGGGCTAGGCAGGCGGTTAGCTCCGGGCAGGTAGTATTGCGTGCCTCCGCTTGGGTTAGGGGTATACCTAACCCGGTTAGGGGCACCGGCAGCTGGGTATATGTAGGTGGCCGGGTATGATTCACTATTGCTTTGCCCGTTGTAATAGCCAAAAATATCCTTTGCATTAGAATTGCCGGCTGGCAAGTTAACTGAACCCTTAAGCGTTCCTAGTGGGCCACTCTCTACAGCTGTTCCTAAGTAAGAAAAAACATAGGGAGGTTCCCGGGTACACTCGCCCTTTTTGGTTACAGAATAGAGGTAGTTGCGAAAATAACTGCTATTGTCATTCGGGCTTAAGCTAGCGTAGAGCAGACTAAAAGAGATACTCTGCGTGTCTCTATTCCGGCTATCCTGCTGTCTTATAGATGAAACTAAGCCTTGACTATTATACCTGAAGCTGATGGACTGGTAGGGACCGGCCTCAAGTAAGCTCAGGCGCTTGGCATCGCTGCGCTGTTCGGTGTAGAAGTACGATTTTGAGACTGTGGTACCGCTACCATCGTTTTTAAAAATATTATAGCGGGGTTCGGTTCGGTTTAGGCTGCTGCTAACGCTGGAGTAGCTATACCGTATGGTTTCTCCGTTGGTATCTTTAATCTCTTTCAGGTACCACCGGCTAACGTAATTTACTGCTTTATCGCGGTACTGGTTATATTCTTTGGATTGAATTACCACCGCCTGACTGGCTGAAACAGCTTTGGCTATTTTCTCGGTATAACAGGCCTGGTCAAAAGTATATACTATACCGGCATCGTTAGTAACAGTGAAGCTTAAAATCAGCCCGTTAGAGTTTTTATTAACGCTTATTTTGTACGGTTGGTACTCCAGAAACTGTATACTGCCGCTATTATCAAAAACAAATTTTGCCGACAGTCCCGGCGCTCTAATAGTAAATAAATCCGGTTCGGTGTCTTTGTCAAGCTCGTAGGGCTTTAGCCTTTCGTAATCTCCGGAACCGCTGCTTTGCAAAGCTAGAGCCGCTACCTGCTGGTAATTAGTATTGTGCAACCAGCCTGACCGCTGCCGGCCGGCTCCCGTATCGGCGTAGTCATCAGGCAGCCCGTAAACCTCCCGACTTATATAGCCGGTGCCGTTTAGGCTCCAGCCCAATCCAACATCTCCCTCGGCCTCGTTAAGTTTTATCCCGGTAGCCACGTAGGTTAAGCCAATGGTGGCCTGCAGGTTGGTAAGGTTAGCCTTGGCCAGATCCAGGTGAAACCGGGCGGTGCCGGTATACTCATCTACGCTAATGCCTTCCTGAGCAGTTGCCAAAAATGTTGTGCAGCAGGCAATTGCTAGGATTAAGATTTTTTTTATATGCATGATACTATTCTGAATATTCTTATTTGAAAGGTTTTTAAAACCTTATTTTTTCAATTTGGCTTCCAATTGCTAGCAGTAGGGGGTATCGCTTAGGTTATAGTCTATCGGCCGGTAGCTCTGCAGTATCTTGTGAATAATGTAGCACTTGCTCAAGCTAATCTTAGTTAAGTGCATAAACTACCGGTGCGGCTATAGATTTTATATATAAAAGGTCATTAGCAGTTTGTGTAAAGAAGTCTTTCTTAATCTGGGGATTACGTAATTGCCTTTGCCCTAAACTGAGCCTATGAGTGTAGCTTTGCAAATTGACCCGTTTGCCTAAGCATAAACTCGTATAACCGTAAATGCAGCTTTTCCTGATTGATAAATAGGTGGTTTAGTTGCAAGCTAATGTTAATTCTATAGCGGCGAGTTTCAATCTGAAATTCTATTTGGTGTCTACCTAGTAGAAAAGCAACACATGAAGCAGGCACAAGCCTTATCGGTAAATTTTTGAATAAAAACATGGGTAAGGAAAAAAGCCTTTAACAACAAATATAAGGCAAAACCTGGATTATACTTTAATAAAATAAAACTTTTTGTGTTTTTGATTATATAAATCCTATGCCTAACCATAACTAGCTTAGAACTAAATGCAATCTTCTATTAGCATAATAAACTAAAAAAGGGTAGCTGTTCGGCTACCCTTTTTTAGTTTTAAAAATTGTATTTTAAAATCTGTTCCGAAGCACATCGTAGCTCTGGGTAAACTGCTGCTGGTAGTAGGTAGCCTTTTCCTGATCGCCCAAATCGGCAAACATATAGGTTAGTTGCTGCAGGGTTATTAGGGCTTTTTGTAGTTCGTTATCCACCTGGGCTTCCGGGTTATTTACCAGATAAGTAAGCAGGTTTACTGCCCGGTCGCCTAACATAGTTCCTAACTCCAGGGCCCTTTCTTTATCGCCGGCATCGGCTAAAATTTGGGCACTTAGTACGGTTACGTAGTCAAAGGGTACGCCCTCATCCGGCATAACTTCCAGCGAATGGTTTATAACTTCCTTGGCCCGTTCGGTATTACCTTCCGCAATTAAGGCCGAACCTAAAGTATTAAATGCTGAGCGGTGGTTGGCTACAAAGTCGCGGTAATCTTTAGAATAATAAACCTCCGGGTTATCGAGCTCGCGCCAGTAGAAATTATTCATCAGGTTGTTGTACATAACCTCAGTATTCACCATTTCATCCTTAGGCTGCGGGTTTCTAACCGGCAGTAAGCGGTAAGTAGTACCCTCGTGCAGTACGTATTCGGTAAGGTCCAGGCCAATACTCTGTAATGAAGTATTATTGAAGTAAATAGGCCGTTCCCAATTATTGGTTACGAGTATATCCAGCAGAATCAGCGCATTTTTCTCCAAAGCACTGCCCTTCAGCTTAAATTCCATTCTATCAACCAGCAGGTCTTCCTTATCCTTAGGAATTATACCGGAAGAAAGCAGCTTCTGGCGGTCAATATTCAGGCTAAGGTTTTTGCTGGGGATGGTATTTACCTCATCCGTACGGGTTTGCACGCGAATCGCCGGGTGCCCGTCGCGAACCAGTTTAATATACTGCTCTAGCGGAAGTGCGCCTTTAACATTTGGGTTTTCTACGTAGTATAGCACATCGTTCAGGCCGCCTTGCTTATAATTTTCCTCGGTCAGGCTAATGGGCAGCGGCTCCGATTCGTTCATTTTCATCTTCATCTGATCGATATACCAATCAGTATTGAAGTAGGTTAGTACGATTACCCGCACATCAGTCCGGAAGCCTTCTACCTCCTGCACGTACCATAGCGGGAAGGTATCATTATCGCCGCCGGTGAATAGAATTGCGTTAGGCGCACAGCTTGCCAGAAAGTTCCGGGCCGAATCTACCGAGAAGTAACGGTCGGAGCGATCGTGGTCGTCCCAACCTTCGGCAGCCATTACGGCCGGTACCGCCAGGCAAAGTACGGTAGCCAGAATAGGGGCAATGGTACTTGTGCGGCTCATTACTTTAGAAAAACCTTCGGAAATAGCCATTACCCCGAAGCCAATCCACATAGCAAATACGTAGAAGGAGCCTACGTAAATATAGTCGCGTTCGCGTGGCTCAATAGGCGGTGAGTTCAGGTATAGTACCAGAGCCGCCCCGGATAAGAAAAACAGGGCCAGCGTAAACCAGAACCCGGTTTTATCTCGGTTAAGTTGGAAGATAAAACCAGCTACGCCCAGCAAGAACGGAAGGGCCCAGAAGTTATTACGACCCTTATTGGTTTCCAGAATTTCTGGCAAATCCTCACCGGCATTAAGGGGAGTAAGCACGCCGGCATCTTTAATGTCGCTATCTCGCCCAATAAAATTCCAGCCAAAGTAACGCCAGTACATATGGCCTAATTGGTAGCTGAACATATAGGCTATATTATCCACAAAATTAGGGCTTTCGTACTGGCTTAAGGCCATACGCTGGCGGTACAACTGCTGGTGCTGCGGGGTAGTGCTGTACGCCCGGGGCAGAATGGTCATTTTAGAATCAGCGCTGTACTTAGGCGTGCTCTTGTAGCTGGCTATCTCGTACTTTTCTTTGCCTTTGCGGTAAACCGGTGCTCCTTTTTCGTAGGCTTCCAGTTCGGCGGTGAAGTAGGGACCGTAAAGTAGGGGGCGGTCGCCGTACTGTTCGCGCTTCAGGTAGCTTACAAACGAGATACTATTTTCCGGGTTGTTTTCGTCAATCGGCGGATTAAAATTACTGCGGATAGGAATAATAATATAGCTGCTGTAGCCAATCAGGATAAAGGCTAGGCTAAGCAGTGATACGTTGGCCAGTTCGTTACCTTTTTTCTGGCTCCAGTAAATGCCGGCAATTAGGGCGCTCAGCGCCAGTAGCCAGAAGAATATAACCCCGGAGTTGAACGGCAGGCCTAAGCTGTTTACAAACATAATTTCCAGCCAGCCCGCTATAGATGGTAAGCCTGGAATAATGCCTACCATTATAATGCCTACTATAATCAAGCCTATTACAAAGGCAATAATAAAGCCCTGCAGTGTATGCTCGGGGTATCTCTTGTAGTAATACAGAATAGCCAGTGCCGGAAACGCCACTAGGTTAAGCAAGTGAACGCCAATGGAAAGTCCCATTACAAAAGCAATCAGGATAAGCCATTTATTGCTTTCAGCGCGGTCTACAATCAGTTCCCACTTCAGCATCATCCACACGACTATAGCCATAAAGAAACTGGACATAGCGTATACCTCGGCTTCAACCGCCGAGAACCAGAAGGAATCGCTAAAGGTATAGGCCAGGGCACCAATTAGTCCGCTGCCCATTAGCATTACGGCCTGGCGGGTGCTTAACAGCCTCTTGTTATTAATACTTTCATTGGTAATAACCGGCAGCATCTTCATGCCCAGTAGTACAATGCTCCAGTAGAGAAACAGTATGGTAAAGCCGCTGCTGATTACGCTAACGTAGTTAATAGCCAAGGCAACGGTTTCCTCGCTACCGGCAAATAAGGAGAAAAAACGGCCAATCAGCAGGAATAAGGGTGCGCCGGGCGGGTGGGGTACTTCTAGTTTGTACGATACGGCAATAAACTCGCCGCAGTCCCAATAGCTGGCGGTCGGTTCAACTGTAAGGGCGTACACTGCGGTGGCAATAAGAAATACGGCCCAACCAACCAGGTTATTAATTTTAGTGAAATTTTGCATGAAATATGATTTAACGCGCCAGGCTGCGTTGCTCAAATAGTATTAGTAGTCCGATAATTTTTTGGTACATCAAAATTGCACCTAAAGGGTTAATCTGCCAAATTAACTGGGTTAAACATTGTTAATTGGTATAAACCCCACAAAATTATCCGAATTAGCCGGAATAAAAAACTGATGGCCGGTTTAGGTATTTTTTATAAAAAAAGGGGTAAACATAACATGAAAGAACTGTTGCCCGCCGTTTTTACTTATACTTACCTAAGCGTAGCCTAATTCCTGATTCTGTAGCTTCATGAAATTCATTCTGTCCGTATTTTTCTCTTTAGCCAGCCTGCTAGGTATAGGCCAATCGGTAGTAATTGGTGACTACGGGGCTAACCCGGATAAAGCCTTGCTTACCGATATGAGCCTGCAAATGGAACTGGCCGATGCGGTGAACAGCATGTACAACTTTAAGTTTGATGCCGCCGAAAAGGAATTCCGGTATATAAAATACCGCTACCCTAAACACCCGCTACCGTACTTTTTAATTGGGCTCAGCAATTGGTGGAAGATTATGCCCAATATTGACAATACCCGCTACGATAAGACTTTTATGGCTTATATGGATTCTACCATAGTAATGGCCGAAAGACTGTACGATAAGAACGAAAATAACTACGAGGCTAAATTCTTTTTAAGTGCGGCCTACGGGTTTAAAAGCCGCTTGCACAGTGAGCGTAAAAATTGGCGATTGGCAGCTTCCGATGGGGAAGAAAGCCTGGATTATTTGAATTTGAATGTTGCCAAAGAAGAACTAGGGGTTGAGTTTCTGTTTGGTGATGCCCTATATAATTATTACGCTGAATGGGTGCCGGAGAACTACCCTTTGCTGAAACCAATTCTATTCTTTTTTCCGGATGGCGATAGGGCCAAGGGTATACAGCAGTTGCGCGAAGTAGCTAACAATGCTTTCTACACCCGAACTGAGGCCCAATATTACCTTATGCGCATACTGGCTCTAGATGAAAATAAACCGTTTGAGGCCCTAAGAATTAGCGAGTACCTGCACAAGACCTACCCGGACAATCCGTATTTTCATAGGTACCACGCCCGCATGCTATATACCACCGGCCAGTACAACCGTTTAGAAACCGTAGCCCAAGATTTGCTGAGCAAAATTGATAGCAGCCAGGTTGGCTACGAGGCAATTAGCGGACGCTACGCAGCCTTTTATTTAGGCCAGTTATACGATGTGCGCAACCAGCACGATTTGGCTAAAGCCTACTTCAAACGGGCCATCAGCTTTGCCGAAAGCACTGATGATGAAGACAGCGGCTATATGCTCTATAGTTTAATTGCTTTAGGCGACATAGCCAAGGAAGACGGCAACCGGCAGGAAGCCAAGCGCTACTATCAGCAGGTAAAAAAATACGGCAAGCGCAAGCAAAGCGCCCACGAAAAAGCCCGCGAAAGGTTGAGGGCTTTGTGAAACCCGGCTTCTGCGTATATTCGGGCTATGCTTAAACTAGCTGAGAAACTAGCCGATACAATCCGAGCCTTTCATAATAAGGAGGTAGGCCAGGTTCCTTCGTTTACCCCAACCTTTACTTCAAAGGATGAAGCGGCGGTGCTTGGCGCAGTCAGCTCGGGTTGGGTTTCTACTGCCGGAACTATAACTTCTACATTTGAGGAATCACTTAGTGCTATTCTTAATCAGCAAACTGTAGTAGCTACCAATACCGGTACTGCAGCGCTCCATATACTGCTAAAGTCAATTGGAGTAGGCCCCGACGATGAGGTGTTGGTTCCGGCTTTTACATTTATAGCTTCGGCAAATGCTGTATTATACTGCGGGGCTACTCCAAATTTTGTAGATATTTCACTCGATAGTTTAGCGGTTTGCCCTATAAAACTGAGAAATTATCTAGGCAGTATTACAGAATTAACCTCCGAAGGTGTACTTCAAAATAAAAATACCGGTAAACGGATTAAAGCCTTAATAGCTGTATATCCCTATGGTTATTGCCCTGCCCTGGATGAATTAAATAATGTATGCCGGGAATTCAAAATTGCATTAATTGAAGATGCAGCAGCTGCTTTAGGTAGTACATATAAAGGAAAACCGCCGGGAAGCTGGGGTGCAGGAGCCGCTTTAAGCTTTAACGGGAATAAAATTTTAACTACCGGCGGGGGCGGGGCGGTAGTAAGTAGTAACAGGAAAGTTATAGATAAAGCCTATTACTTGGCCAATGTAGCTAAGTTGGAAGGCTATCATAATCACGGGGATTTAGGGTTTAACTACCGGATGCCCGCACTAAATGCTAGTTTAGGTAATAGCCAACTAAGTAAACTTCCTGAAAAAATAGAATGGAATTTTCACTATTATAACCAAATTAAAAAAGTGGTCGATAATACGGATTATTCCGGTTTTGAGCTTCTGGAAGGGTCACGGCCTAACTTTTGGGTGCCGATAATTAAAGCTAAGGACATTCAAGCCAGAACTGCTTTGCTTAGGCAATTACATGCTATGGAAATAAGCGCCTACCCAAGCTGGAAGCCAGTATGTGAAAATTTATATCTGCGCAACATGCCTGCTGACAATTTACAAAATACTCTAATGGCTTCAGAAACTCTGGTTGTACTACCAGCAGCACCAGCGCAGTAATTTGCCGCTTCTTCAAAAAAACATTTTACCTTTGTGGTTTACGCAGCTCAGCAATTTGCGCCTTAGGCAGCAATAGTTTTATGAATAGTGAAGACCTAAATAAAAGTCTAAGTGTGGTAGTTGTGGCCGGAGGTAAGGGTAGCCGCTTATATCCGCTAACCAAAAATACCCCTAAACCTTTACTAAAATTGGCTGGTGAACCTATACTAGGTCATTTGCTTTTCCAACTCCACCAACTGGGTTTAACTAAAGCCTATATTGCTACCTACCATTTATCAGATCAAATTAAATTAGGTATAGGCTTAGGCGAAAAATACGGGATTGATATTTCTTTTATAGAAGAAGAAGCACCTATGGATACGGCCGGTGCTTTATCATTATTGCCGGCTTCTGAAACCAACGATTATGTTTTACTCATAAACGGCGATATTGTTTGTGATTTGCCCCTCGCCGGTATGCTATCAACTATCAAAAACTCAAGTGCTGCCGGAGTAGTAGCAGTAAAAGAGGTTGATATTAAATTACCCTACGGAATAATAAAGGAAAGCTCGGCCGGAAATTTGGAATCAATAACCGAAAAACCGGTAGTCAAAAACTTGGTAAACGCGGGCCTTTACCTGTTTACTAAGCAAAGCCTGAGTAAAATAACTACAAAAGGGCCTATTTCGGCGCCGGAACTCCTACACAAATATCTAAAACAAGGTTTGGAGTTACAAACCTACCGTATTGAGGGTTTCTGGCAGGATGTAGGGGATGTAACTACCCTAAAAAAGGCTGAAGATTATTTGTTGAAAAAGCTCCCGGCGCATGAATAACCAAGTAGCTTTGATTACCGGTGCCGGAGGGTTTATTGGTAGCCATCTTACCGAGGAATTAGTAGAGAAAGGGTATACAGTGAGAGCCTTAGTTCAATATAATGCTCAAGGCTCCATTGGTTGGCTCAGCGAAGTTTCCAAAGAAGTTTTGGCCAATGTAGAAATTATTTTTGGTGACATCAGAGACCCGCATTTTTGCCAGACCTTAGTAGAAGGTGTTCATCAAGTATACCACCTGGCTGCTTTAATCAGCATTCCGCACTCCTACACCAGCCCCGCCAGTTATATCGATACGAATGTAAACGGTACGCTAAACTTGCTGGAAGCTATAAGAAAATTTAGTCAGATCATTGAGTCGATAACCATAACGTCCAGCTCGGAGGTATACGGTAATGCTATTTATTTTCCTATGGATGAAGAGCACCCTACACAAGCTAAGAGCCCTTATGCAGCTTCAAAAATAGCTCAGGAGCAACTGGCATTATCATACTATCATACTTATAGTTTGCCGGTAAAAATTGCCCGTCCATTTAACACATTTGGGCCGCGTCAATCAGTTAGGGCCGTAATTTCAGTTATAGCTAAACAGGCTCTTATGCAAAAAGGAAATTTTAATTTGGGTAACCTAAGCCCGGAACGCGATTGGGTATACGTTAAGGATACGGTTAAAGGTTTACGGTTAATTGCAGAAAAAGGTACCGTAGGGGAGGTGTATAATATTGCTACTGAGCAGAGTAGAAGTGTACAAGAAGTTGTAGAATTAGCTTGCTCAATTATGAATATTGAACCTGAAATTTCTGCTGATGCTACTAAAGTTAGACCTGGTACGGGCGAAGTTTATAAGCTATTAGGAGCTAAGGAAAAAATAGGGAAATTAGGCTGGCATCCAGATTATAGTTTTCAGGAAGGCTTAACTCTTTTAATTGACTGGCTTCAAAAAAAAGAGTTGGAAATATATAAGGCTAAAAATATTCTATATCAGTAAATGACGGGCTTAGATGTATTTTTAATTCCGATTTTTTTAGTAGTAATACTAATGATTGCCTATGTATTTAGGAAGAAGTTTACTACAGCCAGCACCCGAAAGTATTTTATGTCCGCCCTTATTATAAAACTATTGGGTGGGCTATTTGTGGGTTTTATCTACCAGTTTTATTATGAAGGCGGTGATACCTATAACTTCTACCACGACGCCAAAATTATTCACGAAGCCTTTATAGATAATCCCGTTAATGGTTTAGAACTACTGTTTAGTGATGGTAGTACTCCTTCGATTAAATTACAGGAATATACCCGGCGCATCTACTTCGATAAAGATCCCTCTTCGTACTTTGTGATCAAAATATTAGCTATTTTTCTATTATTTACTTTAGGTACTTATGGAGCAGCAGCTCTACTTTTTGCTTTAATAGGTTTTACCGGTATCTGGAAATTATTCCAGTTACTTGATTCAGTGTACAGCCAGCGTACCAAATATTTTGCTATAGCAATATTATTTATCCCTTCGGTGGCATTTTGGGGGTCCGGTATTCTAAAAGATACTATTACCATGACGGGAGTCTGCTATATGGTTTTTTACTTCCATAAAATATTCTTTGATGGTTCATCTACTCCCAAAAATATAATGTTTCTACTGGGAGCAGCATTTTTTATCTATCAGGTAAAGATTTATATTTTGCTTTGTTGCGCCCCGGCTTTAATACTTTGGTTGAGTTTAACCCTTAGCAAGAAAATAAAGGTTAAAGCAGTTCGCCGCCTGCTTACCCCATTGGCAATAGTAGTTGGTATAATAGCCGGCTACTTTATGCTAGATAAAGTTGCTGAATCTAATAAACGCTATAATTTAGAAACTGTAACCGCTACTGCCGAGATTACTGCCCGATGGTTGACTTACGTTAGCGAGACTCAGGGCGGAGCTTCCTATTCCCTAGGAGATTTTGACTATTCGCCTCTTGGTATGGCTAAAAAGTTTTTGCCAGCCGTAAATGTTACCCTGTTCAGGCCTTACCTATGGGAGGTTAATAACCCGGTAATGTTGCTTTCAGCTCTGGAAAGTCTGGCGTTCTTATTGCTTACTTTTTGGGCAGTTAGGAGGCGCGGATTTGTAAACAGCCTGGGTTTGCTTAGAAAAAACCCGTTCTTAGTATTTTGCTTACTATTTACCGTAGTTTTCTCTTTTGCGGTAGGTATTTCTACTTACAATTTTGGCTCATTAGTGCGCTATAAAATTCCTATTCTGCCATTCTATGGCGTGTTTTTAATTTTACTATCCGGGATTAAAAACCGTAGGAAATATTTTATTCAAAATCTAAGCAGTGTAACCAGAGAACTTCATTTGAACTTTAGGGCGTCGGCTAAAGGTAGTAAATAGAGTGGTTGTGAGCATTTGGTACAAAATGGCGTAAAAGGAATGATTCTAGTGAAAGCCCCCCTTCATTAGTAGCGAAAAAAATTAGATTGCTCCAATCGTTGTTATCGTTATGATGTAATATGGGAAACTCTTCCAATAAAGAATGATTTCCGTTTACTGGTGCGAGTTTCCATATTTCAACAGGAATTCTCAAAGTGCAGGTTATGTAAAGTCCCAAAATTAATTTTCGGAACTAAGAATCATTTTCAGGTAGGCTCCAGTGAGGTAAACAATACTACTCGGCTATAACTATACTACCTAAGTACGTAAAACCTTACCCTTTTTAAAATCCCTAGAAAAGCCTATCGGTATAAGAACTTTTTCTCATTAGTTGAAATTTATTACTCTTAAAACAATGGACCTGTCTAAAGTTTTCATTTTACCTCATCCTAACCTTCTCCTTAAAGGAGAAGGAATGCATTTAGGTTAGTTTCCTCTCCCCTTGGGAGAGGATTAAGGGCGCCCTGCCTGGGTGAGGGGCAAACAAATTTCCCTAATTTTTAGCCAAAAAAATCAGCTTAATAAAAAAACTTTAGACAGATTCAATACCAGCTTATAGTAATACTAACTTACGGCAAATTAATTCTTGCAAAGGGCATCAAATTTGGCAAGGTAAAAATTCTTCCAAGCCTCTACGCTATATTTTTCTAGCACTGTTTGCCGCGAAGCCTGACCTATTTTTCGGCGAAGCTCTGGGGCTTCAATTAACTGAGTAATTGCTTTTAACCACTCTTCTTCAGTAGTGGCTAGCATTCCGTTCACCCCATTTTGTATGATTTCGGAATTTACCCCAACGGGCGACATAACGGTGGGTACCTGCAAGCTCATATACTGCAACCCTTTAAGGCCGCACTTGCCTTTGGCCCACTCGTCGTCGGGAAGAGGCATGATGCCAATATCAAAAGAAGATATTTCGGGCACTTCGCGCTCTTTAATCCAGGGTAACCCCTGAATGCCCAAATCAGAATTAACATATTGACCATCGCCAATTACCTTAAAGCTTAGTTTATCGCCGTACTGCTGCTTTAGTTGGTGTAGTACGGGAAGTATAGTTTTAAAGTGTTCAATGGTACTTACGCTACCGCTCCATCCTATACAAATACTATTAGTTTTTTCGGAGTTTTGGATAGGCTGGTACTCTTGGGTATCTATAGTTGTAGGTATAATATGAATATTGGCCGGATTGGTAAATTTTTGAGCGTGCTCAGCTAAGTACTGGTTACCGGCAAACACCATATCGGCCATTGCAATTAGTTCATTGGTTTTGGCTGCGTTTTTTAAAAATCCTAATTTCTGGTTTCCGCTCGAAACAAATTGTAGCCATATAGCATCATCAAAGTCAAAGATGAGCTTGGCTCCGGTTCTCTTTAGCAACCGTTCAAATAGAGCCGTGCCCAGCATAAAAGCTTCGCGCTGCACAAAGACTACATCGTAATTAGGCTTGTGCAGAAGATTACCTATACGCTTGGCTATACTTTTGCCTAATATTATGGCTTTGGCTCCTAATTTACCCGGAGCATAAAAGACTTTATCGTCTTGCGCATTGAGAAGGTAGGAAAAATCAATTTCCCATCCGTTTTGCCTCAAAAAATCTATATACTGTTCAATCCGGAACCGCTGGCTTGGCGAACGGTCCGGCCGGTGTAGCGTGGTAATAAGAGCCCTTTTCATAGCAGAAGAGTAGGTTGCAGTTCAGGTAGATATAGTAACGCTTAAGCTGAAATAGGAAAACTGAACTACTCCTTCCAAAGAGGGGGCAACTTCTCCATAATTTCAATGTTCTCGAACTTCTGGCTGCTTTTGGTGCCAGCCGTTTTAGCCCATTGGGCCATCTTATTAATTCCGTCTTCTAAGCTATGCATATCTTGCTCGCTGATGTTGAGTGCTTTTTGTACTTTGCTGTGGTCAGAATAAGCATGCATAACCTCATTACGGGCTTCAACGTGGCGTACATCTACGTCAGAATTAAACGCTTGTTTAATAGCAGAGGCTAGTTGATTAACTGTAAACGGTACATCGGCTCCTACATTATAGATCTCGTTATAAGCCTCCGGAACATCTACCGATTTAGCAATGTAGGGCGCCACATCACCAATATAGCTAAACGCGCGGGTTTGCTCCCCGTCACCAAAGATTGTCAGGGGTTTGCCCTGCATAATTTGATTCATAAAAATACCAACTACATTTCGGTATTTATCACCTAGGTTTTGGTACTCGCCATACACATTATGAGGCCTGAAGATTATGTAGTTAAGCCCAAACATATCGTGAGCGCTCTTAAGGTCTTGCTCAACGGCCAACTTCGCCACTCCGTAGGGATCTTCCGGCTCCGGAGTCATGGTTTCCAGCATTGGAACCTGGTTACGCCCGTAAACAGCAATTGATGAAGTAAATACAAAGCATTTCACTTTGTGCTTAACAGCCTCATTAATAAGGTTTACACTACCAATTAAATTATTGTTGTAATTGAACCTGCGAATAAAATGGCTTAGACCTTCGGCGGCGTAGGCAGCTAAATGATAAATGTAATCAAATTTGTACTGAGTGAATATTTTGTCAAGAAGTTCGTGGTCTAAAATTGAGCCTTTAATAAAAGTAGCTTTAGGGTTCACATTTTCTTCAAAACCCCCGCTTAAGTCGTCCAGAACAATTACTTGATGTCCTAAGTCAATTAGATGGTTAGTTACGTGCGCGCCAATGAAACCCGCGCCACCGGTCACTAATGATACGTTTTGAGTCATTATTTTATTGATGAAATAAGCTTAGCTAAGTAGCTTAATTAGTGCTACATCTTATTATACTTGCCTAGAATTAATTAATAAAAAGCAAGATAGGGTATTAAAACCCCTTACACAAAAATGCCGGGTTTAGTAAAACTTTGCGGTTATAAAGTAAAGTTTCTTTTGCTTCGGCTAAAACTTGACCACCGGCCCCTTCCACTATAGCCTGACCGGCGGCGGTGTCCCACTCCATAGTGGGGCGGCCGCGGTAATATAAATCGGCCGTACCTTCGGCTACCATGCAAAATTTTATGCTGCTGCCGCTATTCACAAAATCTTTAACCGAATATTCCTTTAGCACTACATCATCCTCGGCCCCGGTGTGCGAACGGCTTCGGATAGCGACTAAATCTTTGGTACGCCGGTTAACTTTTAACTCCTGTGCTTCGGAACCTCCGGCCTGTTTGTAGGCACCGTAGTTTGCACCGCCCCAGTATAAAATATCTTTAGCCGGCAGATATATAACCCCAAATTGAGTTTTCCCCTCAATTATTAAGGCGATGTTTACGGTAAATTCGCCGTTTCTTTTAATAAACTCTTTGGTACCGTCCAGAGGATCTACCAACCAGCACTGAATCCACGATTTTCGCTCATCGTACGAAATCATCTTCCCTTCTTCCGATAGCACCGGAACTTGGGGAAATCTTTCTTTCAAGGCTTTATCAATAACGATGTGCGATTCGTGGTCGGCTTTGGTTAGTGGAGAGTCGTCATCTTTGTAGTCAACTTGGCTAAAAAGCAACTCATTGTTGTAAACCTTCATTATTTGCTTACCGGCTTCCAGAGCGGTAGCTTTTAAAAAATCTATATCGCTTGCGCTAA
Source organism: uncultured Roseivirgaceae bacterium (assembly GCA_964504565.1). Lineage (GTDB taxonomy): Bacteria > Bacteroidota > Bacteroidia > Cytophagales > Cyclobacteriaceae > Cesiribacter. The sequence continues at coordinate 102,390 of CAZDEY010000008.1, read as the reverse complement.
GTTTCAGAGTCATAAAACAGTAGTCGAATTGAGGGTTTGCTCTTGCAAACTTAAAGAAATTTACCGTTTGCGTGTTGATTTAGGCTAAATCTTAATAGTTTTGTGCTGAACTGCGAGCTAATATTTGTGGACAACATACATCCAATTTTTGACAAAATTCTCGATAGAGAGGCTAAGGAAAAACTTCTAGAGCAGCGGGCGGTAGTTATTTGGCTGGTAGGCCTAAGCGGAAGCGGCAAAAGCACCATTGCTCAGGCATTGGAAGAAAAACTTCATAACGACGGTTATTTAACCACGCTGCTAGATGGCGATCCGGGCTTGCAGCGCTCTGTACAGTTGCGAAAC
>CAZDEY010000008.1:6464-102035 GCA_964504565.1 uncultured Roseivirgaceae bacterium | reverse complement strand
GAAGACCGACTAGAGAACCAGCGCCGAGTAGCCGAAGTTGCCAAGCTCTTCCTTAACTGTGGCATTATTACTATTTGCTCGTTTATAAGCCCAACTGAAGAGGTTAGGCAAATGATTACCACAGTAATTGGCGAAGATGATTACCTGGAAGTGTTTGTAGAGTGTTCGTTTGAGGAATGTGCTCGCCGCGATGTTAAGGGTTTATATAAAAAGGCACTCAACGGAGAAATTAAGAATTTCACCGGTTTAGACGCGCCCTTTGAAGCGCCAAAAAATCCTTGGCTCAAAGTTAATACCGAGCGGGAAAGTCTGGAAGAAAGCCTAAGTACCGTTTATAATAAAGTAGTAGACAAAATTCGCTACCAAGCGTAATAATAATATTCATGCAATCATATTCCTTATCACACCTAAAGCAACTAGAGTCGGAAGCGATATTTGTAATGCGGGAAGTAGCCGCTCAATTTGAGCGTCCGGTATTGCTATTTAGTGGAGGTAAAGACTCAATAGTGCTGACTCGGCTAGCTGAAAAAGCCTTCTATCCGGCAAAAATGCCGTTTCCGCTAATGCATATTGATACTGGTCATAATTTTGACGAAACCATTGCCTTTCGCGATAAACTGGTGGAGCGTATGGGGGTGCAACTCTTAGTAGGTAGCGTGGAGCAATCTATACAAGAAGGCAAGGCTCAGGAGGAGAAAGGGCCGAACGCCAGCCGCAACGCTTTGCAAACTATTACCTTATTAGATAGCATTGAGAAGCACGGCTTCGATGCCGCCTTTGGCGGGGCCCGCCGCGACGAGGAAAAAGCCCGGGCTAAAGAACGCTTCTTTTCGCACCGCGATGATTTTGGTCAGTGGGACCCTAAGAACCAGCGTCCCGAACTTTGGAACCTCTTCAATGGCCGCAAGCAGCCTGGCGAACATTTTCGAGTATTTCCGCTCAGTAACTGGACGGAGATGGATGTATGGCAGTATATTGCTCAGGAAGATCTGGATATTCCGGAAATTTACTTTGCCCACGAGCGCGAGGTTGTAAACCGGCAGGGAGTACTACTAGCTAATACGCCGTATGTACACTTGCAAGAGGGTGAGAAATTTGAAAAGCGTTTAGTTAGGTTTAGAACCGTAGGCGACGCCACCTGTACCGGCGCAGTAGCGTCCGATGCCGATAATTTGGATAAAATTATACAAGAAGTAGCCAGTGCCCGGGTAACCGAGCGCGGCGGCCGGGCCGACGATAAACGCAGCGAAGCCGCCATGGAAGACCGCAAACGTTTAGGCTATTTTTAGAGTAGTCGTGAGTCTTTAGTCTTGAGTCATGAGAACGTGGTGCAAGCTTTGACTCTTAATATTTACTAAAGAATGGATTACATGATTTTAAGTCTTATGAGTGTTTAGAAAAATTAAAAAATTTCAAGACTCAAGGCTCAAGACTCAAGACTAAAGACTCTTAAAGATGGAACCACAACTAGATTCAACTATAGATACCCAGCGCTACCTAAATATGGATTTGCTGCGCTTTACCACTGCCGGCAGCGTTGATGATGGTAAAAGCACCCTGATTGGTCGCCTTCTGTACGACAGCAAAGCAATTTTTGAAGATCAGCTAGAGGCGATTGAGCGTAGCAGCCAGCAACGCGGTACCGAATACGTAGATCTTTCGCTACTAACCGATGGCCTGCGGGCCGAGCGGGAGCAGGGTATCACTATTGACGTAGCCTACCGTTACTTTGCAACGCCCAAAAGAAAATTCATTATAGCTGATACCCCAGGCCATATTCAGTACACTAGAAATATGGTAACCGGTGCATCAACTGCCAACCTGGCAATTGTGCTGGTAGATGCCCGCAAAGGGGTAGTTGAGCAAACCCGCCGTCATGCATTTATAGCTTCGCTACTACAGATCAGGCACTTAGTGCTTTGTGTAAACAAGATGGACTTGGTTGATTATAGTGAAGACGTTTTTAACCAGATTCAGGAAGATTTCAAACAATTTAGCTCCCGCCTGAGCATTCCGGATATTCGCTACATACCCATTAGCGCGCTAAAAGGCGATAATGTAGTGGAGAAATCAGAGCGCACACCATGGTTTAAGGGCTCCACGCTACTCTATACTCTGGAAACTGTAAATGTAGGGTCGGATTACAACCACGTAGATAGCCGTTTTCCGGTACAGTACGTAATTAGGCCGCAGTCAGACAAATATCACGATTACCGAGGGTATGCCGGAAGAATTGCCGGCGGCGTATTTAAACCAGGTGATGAAATTCTAGCCTTACCTTCCGGGTTTACTAGTAAAATTAAGAGCATTAATACACTGGACGGTGAAATTAATGAGGCCTACGCGCCAATGTCGGTGACTATTAATCTGGAGGATGAGATTGATATTAGCCGGGGCGATATGCTGGTAAAACCCAACAACCAGCCCCAGGTTGGCCAGGATATCGACCTAATGGTTTGTTGGTTGAATCAGAAGCCCCTCCAAATGCGCGGAAAGTACGTGCTAATGCATACCAGCAAGCAATGCCAGTGTTTGGTTAAGGATATTCGCTACAAGGTAGATATCAATAACCTGCATAAAATAGAGGATGACAAAGAGTTAGGCTTGAACGAAATAGGGCGTATACAACTGCGCACTACCGAACCGCTTTTTTACGACAGTTACAACAAAAACCGTACAACTGGCTCACTCATTATAGTTGATCCGTTCACTAATGAAACCGTTGGGGCGGGAATGATTATATAGTCAAAGTGCGCAGATGAGTAAAATTGTTGTAGATGCAGATAAATCTCGATTTTCGCTGGGGCTGAGGCAGTTAATTGAATACCGAGATTTATTTCTAATCTTAGCATACCGAGATTTAAGAGTTCGGTATGCCCAAACCTTTTTAGGTTTTTTTTGGGCGTTTATACAACCAGCAGCTACTTTGCTAATTTTTACTGTTGTGTTTGGTAAGGCAGTAAAGGTAGATACCGGTGATATTCCCTATCCTCTTTTTGCGATAGTTGGTATGTCAGCTTGGACCTATTTTGCTTTTGTGCTAAACCAGTCAGGCAACTCCATAATTAGTGCCCAAGAAATGGTAAAAAAGATTTACTTCCCTCGCTTGGTAATACCCTTATCCAAAGCAGTAGTAGGCTTTGTAGATTTTGGGGTTGCATTACTATTTATGGCTGGTCTAATGATTTATTATGATTATATTCCAAGTTCTAATATAGGGTATCTGCCAATTTTTATTTTTCTAACTATAATAGCTGCTTTAGCGGTTGGCATATGGCTAAGTGCTTTAACAATTAGATACCGAGATTTTCAGCACGTAGTGCCTTTTTTAGTTCAGTTTGGCCTTTATGCTACACCAACCGCATATCCTGCTGAAACTATTATTAATAACTTGCCGGATTGGGCAACCATAATATACTATTTAAATCCAATGGCTGGCGTAGTAGAGGGATTTAGGTGGTCCGTTTTGGGAGGTGCTTCGCCTTCGCAATATTCATTTATTTCTTTTATATTAATAATACTACTTTTTTTTAGCAGCGTAATGTATTTTAAGAAGGTTGAGCGGGTCATGGCAGATATTGTATAATTATGAGCGATATAGCTATTCAAGTAGAAAATCTTGGGAAAAGGTATGAGATAGGCCAAGCCAAAAGCGGAGATTTACGGGAAAGCTTCGGGAATTGGTTAAATAAGTTTCGCAAGGCTCAAAGCTTTGATAGTATTTCGACAGAAAAGCAATTCTGGGCTTTACGTGATATCAGTTTCCAGATTAAAAAGGGAGAGGCAGTTGGAATTATAGGACGGAATGGAGCAGGTAAAAGCACTTTACTAAAAATTCTTAGCCGAATAACCGATCCTACCACCGGACGTTTTATAATTAACGGTAGAGTATCCTCATTATTAGAAGTTGGTACAGGCTTTCATCCTGAACTTAGCGGGCGGGAAAACATATTCCTGAATGGTACCATACTAGGGATGAAACGTCGTGAGATAAAATCTAAATTTGATGAAATAGTGGAGTTTAGCGGAGTGGCAAAATTCATAGATACACCAGTTAAACACTATAGCTCAGGTATGAAAGTGCGATTAGCTTTTTCTGTAGCAGCACATTTGGAGCCTGAAATTCTAATTGTTGATGAAGTTTTAGCAGTTGGTGATGCTGAGTTTCAAAAGAAGTGTCTGGGTAAAATGGATGAGGTAAGTAAGAGCGAGGGCAGGACAATTATGTTTGTTAGTCATAATATGGCGGCGGTTCAGAATCTCTGTAATAAAACAATCATGTTATCTAACGGAGAGGTTACGTTTAATGGGAGCGTTTCAGAAGGTGTTTCAAACTATTTGAGTCAGGGTATATCCGAACAGAGAAAATATAAAAGTCTAATTGAGATTCTGGATAGAAAAGGAAGCGGCAATATCAGGTTTACCAAAGTAGCAATATGTGATGTAGCTAATAAAGAATTGGAATACATTACTTCGGGTATGGATACTTACTTCCATATATTTTATGAAGCTAAAGAGGTTCAACATGAAGTTATATTTAGATTACAAGTAATAGATAATGCTGGTATTGTCGTATTTACATGCAATAATTTTCATTCAGCTAAACCAATAGAATCAGTTAATGGAAATGGTTGTATTGTGTGTGAAATACCTAACATTCCACTTTTTTCAGGAAATTACACAATTAGTTTACAGTGCTTGGTGGGATTTGATGTAGCTGATGAATTAGAAAACGCTGTTTCTCTTAATGTTGAAGACGGAGATTTTTTTGGAACTGGAAAACTACCAGCTGTGAAATCAGGTGTTCTGGTTAACCACAATTGGATTGAAGTTAAATGCTAAAAATGCCAAACAAGGTAGTATGTATATTAGGGATGCATAGGTCAGGCACTTCTCTTTTAGCACAATGGCTTAGTGCATGCGGTTTACACCTTGGCCATAGATTAATGGGAGCTAAGCCTTCTAATATACATGGGCACTTTGAAGATTTGGATTTTCATGATTTTCACGAAGAAGTCTTCAATTTTAATAACATATCATACGGCGGTTTGCTTGGACCTCTTGAGTTTAGATTGAATAGATACCAGCATACAAAACTTCAGTATTTAGTTAAGCTTAAGAACAAGCTTAATGTTGAGTGGGGATGGAAAGAACCCCGAACATGCTTGTTTATTAAAGAGTATCGAGAAGTACTACCTAACGCCTTTTATTTAATTACGTACCGAGATTTTCGGGAAGTGGTTGATTCGTTAATACGTAGGGATTTAAGTGTTCGAAAGAGACAAGTCTATAATTTAGGTTGGAGATTTGTATTACGGTACAAATTATTTGAAAAGAGAAAAATCGAGAAATATTATGCGAATAGAGCTTCAGAATATCTACGAGCTTGGATAAGCTATAATACGGTATTATTAAATACATTTTCAGATTTTCCTGAGCAACTGTTAGTGGTTAATCAGGTTAATTTAAATGCGAATGACCGCAAAATATTTTCTAAGTTAAGTAATTATGGTATGAATCTAAATTTTGTGCCTTTTGCAGAAGTTTACGAGAAAAAACTTTTGACAAAAAGTGGTTATAGAAAATATGAATTTGATACACATGATTTAGAAAAGGCTCAACAAATCTATAATAAATTACGAGAATTAGAGCAAAAATGCATTCACCTTTGTTAGCTATAGTAATTCCAGCTTACAAAAATACATTTCTTAGAGAGCTTTTAGAATCTTTGGCCAATCAAACGTCAAATAGGTTCCGGGTATATATAGGCAACGACAATAGCCCTTACAAACTAGACGATATTGTCAAAGATTATAGGGAAAAAATCAATTTGGTATATAAAAAATTCCCTAATAATTTAGGAAGTGTATCATTAGTTCAGCAATGGGACAGATGTATTTCTATGGTGGAGGAAGAAGAGTGGATATGGTTATTAGGTGATGATGATAAACTGAGTGAAAATTGTGTTAGTAGCTTCTATGAGACACTTGAAACCTTTGATGAACCTTGTTTACTTAGATTTGATAAGGTTGTAATTGATACATATAGCAATATAGTTACTGAAGTTGAACACCCAGAATCAGTTTCTTTCTCTGAATATTTAGAAGAAGTCTGTGTACAGCGACGACGTATAAGCTTGCCAGAATATGTGTTTCCTAAAACCTTATATAATAAATTCCACTTCAAAGATTGGCCGCTTGCATGGGGTTCTGATAAGGCTGCTTGGCTAGAGTTTGTAGGTGAAACAAATTGTCTGAGAAAAGTAAAGAATGGCAAATTGTTTTTTAGAATGAGTAACGAAAATATTTCATCTAATCTTAGTCCTTCATTTTTAGTTGTAAAGTCGCAGGCTAAGCTACAGTATCTAAAATGGTTGATTGATTTTTTGAACAAAAGAAAGTTAGATATTAAACTTGAGAAGAGAATTAAAGAATCTATTGTAGACAGTAACCTTATATATTTTAAAGAAAACCCGGCGGATTATAAAATTAAACTTCAACTTATTCATCTTTTGTCCAAGCTAACCAGTTGGTACCGAGCTGTTTACCTTATTTTAAAGTATCTGTAGAGATGAAAATTTCAGAGCCTAAGGTAAGTGTTTTAGTGCCAGTCTACAATGGCGAGAGGTATATTGAAGAAGCCTTACTATCGATATTGCAACAAACGTATCAAAACTTTGAAGTAATAATTTGTGATGATGCCTCTATAGATAACACTCTTAATATCTGTAAGAAACTAGCTATTCAAGACAGTAGAATTAAGTTATTTGAAAACAGCGTAAATAAAGGGTATCTGCTTACTTGCAATTATTTGTTTACTCAAGTTTCCGGAGAACTTGTAACCTTCCAAGATGCAGATGACGTGTCAGACTTGACAAGATTACAAAAACAAGTCAATTTTTTTGCCGATAATCCGAAAATTGTGGCTTGTGGTACATGGGCTACATACTTTAATCAAAATCTTAAAGATATAATCAGATATAAGAAAACTGAAACTGTTTATAAATCAATTAAATTTAAAATGTATGAGCAACATCAGTTTTGCGGAGCATCAGTGATGTTTAAGAAAACGGTATTAAATTATATTGAAGGCTATCAGACGTACTTTGGACGGATAGGATCAGAGGACTATGATTTCTTTTTCAGAATTAGCCAACGCTGGCCTGTTGCCAATATTCCTGAATTACTTTACTTTGTACGGACAACACCAGGTTCACTGTCTAGATCAGTCAAAAGTCCTAAACAGCTTATTAGCCACGAAGTAGTAATTTTTTTAGCTATTCAGCGAGACAATAATAATGGGTTGGATAGCCTGACTGGCTTAGATAGAAGTTTATTGAGTGCTTATGAGAAAGATTTGTTGCAAGATATTGATTGTAGTGCTGCCGGATTATATAGAAAAGAAGCAGATCGTTTTGCTTGGCAAGGTTTATATAAATATGCTTTTATATCGTCTTGTAGAGCTTTGTTAAGTAGCCCCTTTTCATTAACTAATATTAAGTATTTTATTTCCTCATTTATTAGGTTTATAAGAACTTAATTTTCTTCATCGTAGTACTGGTTGGTAAATATTTGTTGAGTATTAATAACTTAAGCTATATTGCTCGTGAACGTACTTAATAATTTGACTAGTAATCAAATAATAATTATATAAATCTTGAATATTCTAGTATTAGCAGATCCAAACCTATCGCACGATCAAAATTGGGTTAAGGGGTTGGAACGAGAACATTCCTGTTTTTGGCTTGTTCGTAAGGCTCATTACCTTCAATGGCGTAATTCACCGTTATCTAGTACTAAGTCTATTTCTATTATTTCAGCCATTCCTGATTTTAGTATAGTTAGGTTTTATCAAACCTTATACGTTTTCATTAAATTATTTTTTATTATTAAAAGAAATAATATTGATGTTTTTCATATTATGTATGCTGAGCCTAATGCACTATGGGCATTAGGTAAAACTTTTTTTAATATTCCTACCGTATTAACTACTCGGGGTTCAGATGTATTAATAACAATTCCTTTAGCATTCAGTAAAAAGGATATATTAAACCGAATGGTTAGTCAGCTATACAAACGCGCTTTCCGATTATTTGCATTTATATCGTGTACCTCGATACCACAAATTAATTCAGTCAATCGAATACTGTATCCAGTAAAAAAACCAGTTTACCTAGTAAGAACTGGTGTACAGATAAAAAATTTTTTATCCCTAGCGTATAAGGAGAGGCTTATCCCGGAGCCGTATATATTTATGCCGCGAGGAATGAAACCAATTTATAATCATGAACTAATACTCGAAGCAGCAACTTACTTTTCAGATGAATTAAATACGTATACTTTAGTTTTTGTTGACAGCGACCGTTCAGATGAGGCTGCTTACGTTAATAAGTTAAAACGGATTGCAGAAGATATATCGCTCAATGTTTATTTTCTTCCTCGTCAAGATCAGCGTAGCTTATCCACACTTTATAAGTTTGCTAGTATGGTAGTTATGACTCCTCATTCTGACGGAACGCCTGTTAGTGCTATTGAAGCTATGGCCCACAAAGTACCTTTAATCATTGGACCCTTAGATTATGACAAAGATATATTTTCAGAAGAATGGGTTTATATATTGAAAAATTTTTCAGCTAAGGAGTTGGCTGATTTGGTTAGGGTTGCACTGCAAAGCTCTAACACTAATATGCAAGAACTTGCTTATTTAAAAATTGAACAACTGGCAGATACTGATTTTGAGATGAATAAGCTTTTGGCCTATTATAATGAGCATATTAAAAAATAGAAATATCTTGCTAATTTCTCCTGAATCATGGGGAGAGTGCTTTGTTTCTAAGCATCATTATGCTGAGAATCTTGCTGAAAGAGGAAATATAGTATACTTCTTAAATCCTCCCTCGAAGACAAAGCTTAGAATTTCATCAACTTATCATCCTAATATTAAGCAACTTGACTATCCCGGATTTGTTAAAGGGTTTCGATATTTGCCTAAATTCATTAAGAATAATATTTTTATATATACACTTAACCAATTACAAATACTTTGTAATGCAAGATTTGAGATTGTATGGTCATTTGATAATTCCGTATTCTATAATTTCGATATATTTGGTAATGATGTACTAAAAATTTTACATATTGTAGACTACAACCAAAATTTTAATATCCCGATAGCAAGCCAATCAGCAGATTTATGTATAGGTACTACTGACGCTATTGTTAAATTGCTGAAACCTCATTCAAAGAACTTGATAAAGATAGGTCATGCCCTATCTTCTTTAGTTGACCAGGACAGTAACAAGGTTATTCAATTTCCTGGTAGTAATCTAATTAAGGCTATGTATACGGGAAATTTAAATATTAAGTATATTGACTATACCTTGTTAGAACTAGTTATTCAGCAAAATCCCGAAGTTGATTTTATCTTTGCGGGGCCTCGGGGGCAGAGTAATTTAAGTAATAATAAAAATGTTAAAGATTCTTTTTTAAGGTTAGAAGGGTATAGTAATGTCTTTTGGTTGGGAGTTCTTTTACCTAAAGATATTGGAAGCTATTTGTCTAGCGCGCATATATTATTCTATGCGTATACTTATCAGTTATATCCAGAGCAATTAGCGAGTCCGCATAAGGTTCTTGAATACCTTGCTTCGGGTAATCCAATTGTAGCAACCTGGACTGAAGAGTACTCTGAAACCAACTTACTATATATGGCAAAAGATCACAAAGATTTTCTTAGAACCTTTGCTGAAATTAAAAATGAGTTAGGCTGTATTGATGATCATAAATTAAGAGAAAGGCGTAAGGGATTCGCTAGAAGTAATACATACAAAAATCAAATAATAAAAATCGAAAAATATTGTGTTGAGCACCTTTTGGCATAAAATACTTTATCGATACAGGCTTCATCAAAAAATTAGCAGAGCAAATAGGAGAGTTGCAAATCACTCTTTTGACCCGTCTTCCGCTCTCATGATTTTTGCCGATCCCAGGGGCGGGAGTACTTGGCTTACAGAACAACTACTTAGTGCAACTTCTGCTGCCTTAATTTGGGAACCTCTTCATATTAAATATAACAAATTTTTACGTGATCAGGATTGGAATTGGCGTCAAGTAATTACACCAGATTACTACAACCAAAATACTATCAATCATTTCGATAAGATTCTTTCTGGCCGACTACTAAATGAGTGGACTTTACTACAAACTACTACAAAGGATTTTTGTAATGCGCGGCATTTGATGATTAAATTTTGTAGAGGTAACGGTATTTTACCTTGGCTAGTTGAACAATTTGATTTTACATACAAACCAGTATTGCTGTTAAGACATCCAATGGCGGTGGTGGCTTCTCAACTCAAACATGGCGGCTGGAGTAAACCATTTCAAGGGTTTAATATAAATTATAACATGCCCCAATCTAATCTTTACAAGCAACATGAAGCCTTCTTGAATACCATAAAAACTAAGGAGGCTTCTCTGATTGTAAGTTGGTGTTTAGCTAATAGTAATCCTTTAAACTCACCTAATTCCACTAAATGGTTGACTCTGTACTATGAAGATCTAGTGCGAAACCCTGTACACGAATTTAAAAAAATTACTGATGCATGGGGAGTTAATCTACCTCAGGATTTTCAGCAGGAGGTTAAGCAACCTAGCTCAACTACGCTTAATCAGCGCAGGGTTATTGATCCAGATGCCTTGGTTAACCGCTGGCAAAATGAGTTTAGTTCTTATCAATTAGACGAAATGCAGAATGTACTTGATTATTTTGATATAATAGTCTACTCCAAAAACTCCGCTTCACCAAATAAAACAGTATGGTCTCTATCATAATGCCAGCTTACAATGCAGCGAATTATATTGATCAGGCAATCCAATCTGTATTTAATCAGACATATAGCGATTGGGAATTATTAATTATTGATGATGGGAGTATAGATGAAACTAAACATATAGTAGATAAGTACCTGTCAGATTGTAGAGTTAAATATGTAAAAAAGGAAAATGGTGGGGTGAGTTCAGCCAGAAATGTGGGATTAAGTATAATGAAAGGAGGTTACTTCTGCTTCCTTGATGCCGATGATGTTTTTCCTCCAGAAAGTATAAAATCCAGAGTCATAAAATTTAGGGAAAGCTCAAAACTACAATTTGTAGATGGTGAGGTACTATCGTTCAAAGAAAACCCAACTAACGTTATTACTAATTGGAGACCCAAGCTAAAGGGTAATCCCTTTAAAGATTTAGTTAGATTAGGAGGCAGAAGCTTTATGGGTATAAGTTGGATGATTAAACGGGATGAGAATCGAACCTATTCTTTTAGCACGAATACTACTCACTGCGAAGATTTAGATTTCTATATAAATTTGGCTCGAACAGGCGGAGTCTATGACTTTGTGGATACTACTATTTTGTATTACAGAAGACAACCTAATTCTGCAATGTCTAATATTGATGGGCTGGCTGAAGGCTATCGCTGGCTATTTAAAAAAATTATACAATATTCTGAAGTAAGTAATCTAGACAGGCTGTTTTATAAATTTAGATACCATAAGATTATTTTATTATCTTATGCCCGCCTCAACAAAGACTATAAAAAAGCTTTTAAGTCACTTTTTCATCTATGGTGAATTTTTTTGTATTTGCATATTATAGTTATAAAGATCCGGTTTTCCAAAGTGCTGTACTCCCTTATTTTTTAACCAATAAAAACAGGGGTAGGGTAGTCCTGCTTACTTGGGAACAAAGCCAATTTGCAATGAATGAAAATGAGCTTAGTAGTGTAAAAGCTGAGCTTAAAGCAAATAATATCGTTTGGTACCGGGCAAAATGGAACTCGGGAAGTTTTAAGCTTTTGAAAAAGGCTTATGACTTTTTATATGGCATGTTTGTTTCAGTATACCTTATCAACAAATATAAAACTGATGTTATCTATTCCGAGGGATTTCCAGGAGCTATATTTGGTCATTACCTTTCGCTATCTACCGGCAAAAAGCATGTAGTTCATACCTTTGAACCCCACGCTGATTATATGCTGGATTCCACTGTTTGGACAAAGGCCTCGTGGGAGTATAAATTTTTAAAATGGGTAGAACCTAAAATAGCTAATCGAGCTTCGGCTATAGTAACGGCTACTCAGGTGTATAAGCAGATTTTAGTAGATAAAGGTATTAATACCAGCATATTGGTAAAGCCTTCCTGCATAGATACTGACTTTTACGTCTATAATGCTGAGCAAAGAATGCATATTCGACAAAGGTTGGGTATAAACAACAACCAAATAGCTATTTGCTATTTAGGTAAGCTAGGTGGTATGTATATGGATGAGGAAATTTTTCAATTTTTTTCCCAATGCCATATTATTGATTCGCATAAATTTTATTTTATGCTATTTACTAATTCACCCCAGGCAGAAATTGATAGGCTTAGTGAAAAATATAAAATTCCAAAGGATAAATTGTTTAGCAAATACTTAGCTAAACAAGAAGTTCCTGACTATCTGTCGGCAGCCGATCTTGGATTTTGCGGTATAAAACCAATTCCTAGTCGACGATATTCCTCACCTATAAAAAATGGTGAATATTGGTCATGCTCACTGCCTTCTATAATTCCGGTTGGTATTTCAGATGATTACGAACAAGTTCAAAAATATAGTGCCGGTTATGTCTTTGAGTCTAATGCAGATTACAGCAATATTATTTTAAATATTATAAATGATTTCAACGACAAATATAAAGTTGAATCACTAAGAGTCAATGCTAGAAAACTGGCTCTGGAGAAACGATCCCTTCGTAATGCAAATTCTACCTTTAACAGAATTCAGTCAGTAGTACATGCTAAATAAACAGCTTATTATAAAATTTCTAATAAATTAAATGTTAAAATTTTATCGGTAGTGTATTGGCAACGATGAGTTAAATTCGTTCTCTAAATTTTAAAGGCCGCAACGTTGTAAAAGAGGTTTATAGTGAAATGTTAGGCTTAGAACTGAAATCAGATATAGATTAAACAATTATTGCCTGCTTCCAATTAATTAAATTAACTTTGCAGCCGTAAATTCAACCCCTGGAATTATGAGTGCTAAACTCGATCAACTTGATAAAAAAATCTTGGCTATCCTGCAAAAGAACGCCAAAATTACCAATGCTCAGCTTTCTAAAGAAATTGGCCTTTCGCCGGCTCCAACCTTAGAGCGAGTAAAAAAACTGGAACAAACCGGTGTTATTCAATCTTACCACGCCAAGTTAGACCCCTCAAAAATTGGTTTAGGAGTATCTACTTTTGTGCATGTAGGCTTAAAAGGACATAACAAAGAAAATATTAATACCTTCTTGAATGCCATACAAGGCATTGATGAAATTACCGAGTGCCATCACGTAACCGGCTCCGGCGATTTTGTGCTTAAAATTATAGCGCCGGATATTAATTCGTACCAGCGCCTAATGCTAGAGAAGGTTAGTGAAATTCCGGTTGTAGATAACCTGCAGTCTATGGTTATACTTTCTACTTTAAAAGAAACTAAAAGTATGCCGGTCCAATAAATTTATATTGGCCTAATAGTGTAAAGTCTTTGCCATTGGGCAAAGACTTTTTTTATTTTAACGCAATTAAGATGTTCATAACCATGAATGAAACCGCCAGCTCAGTACTAGACGATCGGCAGATTAAGCAAAAAATCCAGCGTATTGCCTACGAGATCTACGAAAACCATTTTGGCGAGAGCCAACTGTGGCTGGCCGGAATAGACGGCCAGGGATATGAGCTAGCTCGGCTTTTGCAAGCAAAACTTTCTGAAATAAGCCCTATTAAAATTAGCTTATTAAAAGTTACGGTAGATAAGCAGGCTCCCAGCCAGCAAGAAGTAAAAACTGATTTACCCATAGAAAACGTTAAGGGCAGTTCAATAATCTTGGTAGACGATGTGCTCTATACCGGCCGCACGCTAGCCTACGCCTTAGAGCCATTTTTGCACCAGCCCATCAAAAGCCTGCGTGTAGCGGTTTTGGTAAATCGTAGCCACACCGTTTTCCCGGTACAGCCCACCTATACCGGTTACGAGCTATCAACCACCCTATCCGATCATATTGAGGTTTCGCTGCACGCTAGTGGTTCTAAGGTAGTTATCAGATAGTGTGCTAAAGTTTAACTTTAAGTTTATAGGTGTAAAATATTGCATGTAAGCTATTTGTGATTATATTGCTGGTGAGCTTACTGGGTAGTACGGCCAAAATTTTCTTTTATAGAAAATATTACATAGCCATGAGTTTTCTCGAAATACTTGCCCTACTGCCTCTAATTTTGTTTTACATTTATACTGGAATATATGTTTCCAACCCGCGAAAATACTGATCGGGCAAAAATAGCAACTCAGAAGAACCACGACCAATACGCCATTTTGCCATTTAGTGAATTGGAAAATAAAATTGCCAATAAGCTGGATGCAGTTCAAAAGCAGCTGAATGAGTACGCTAAACCCGGCCCATGCCAAACTAATGTAGGCGTTTGGGAGCTGAACCTGCAAACGGGCGAAGTATCTTATAACGAGGATTGGTACGCTATGCTGGGGTATGCTAAGGAAGATTTGGGCGAACCTTCTAATGCCTGGCAAGGGTTACTGCACCCTGAAGACTTTGAGCGTTCGGTAACTGCCCTGCAAAATTTTGCTGAAGGCGAGTTGGAAACATACGTTGTTAAATTTAGACTAAGGCACAAAAACGGTGGCTATAAGCAAATTCTTTCAAAAGGGAGAATGTTGCGCGATACTAAGGGCAAACCTTATTTAATTAGGGGTTGCCACACCGATATAACCGAAAGGACAATGGCAGAAGATGCTCTACTACGCAGCGAACAAAAGTACCGCAACCTGTTTGAAAACTCGTTGGTGGCCATGCTGCGGGCCGATGCTAAAACCGGCCATATAGTTGAGGCCAACGGAAAAGCGTGGGAACTTTTGGGTGTAACCCCCGATTCTGTTTACCATCTGGATGCCTTCTTTATAAATAAGGAAGAACGGGCCCGCATAGTGCATTCGGTTAAGGATGAAGGAGTGGTAGAAAACCAGGAGCTTCAGCTTAAATCAGCTAACCAAGAGCTGTTGTGGGTGTCAGTTTCAGCTTGTTATTATCCTAAGGATAATCTTATAGAGTGCGTGTTAAAGGATGTAACCGAAACTCGTAAAACTCTGCTGGAGCTTCAAAAAGTTAATTTTGAATTAGATAATTTCGTATACCACGCCTCCCACGATTTACGCTCTCCTCTGCGTTCAATTCTGGGTTTAATAAATATTTTGCGGATTGAGCAGAGCGAAAAAGCCAAGGAGAATTGCGTAGATATGATTGAAGGCAGCATTAAGCGACTGGACAACCTGGTTCAGGACCTGCTTAGCATGAGCCGAAATAATCGTATAAACGATCCGCACGTAGAAATCAATTTTATGAACGAGATAAACTACTCGTTCACTAATTTCTACCACGTATCCGATGCTCGTAATATTGATTTACGCTTGAACGTTCGCCAGCCCTGGGCGTTTGTAAGCGATGTAACCCGCGTTAGAATAATCCTGAACAACCTGATAAGCAACGCATTTAAGTACCGAAGTTACGAACGCGATCAGTCCTTTATTCGAATAGATGTTAACGTGACCGATAAGGAAGCTGTATTTATTATTGAAGATAATGGTGAAGGCATACCGGCGGAAAAACTTCCCAACATTTTTGATATGTTCGTTAGGGCTTCCGAAAGTAGCGAGGGTAGCGGCTTAGGTCTTTATATAGTTAAAAATGTAATTGAAAAGCTCAAGGGCGAGGTTAAGCTAGAATCAGAGCTTGACGTAGGTACTAAATTTACGGTTACTATCCCGAATACTATATCTCAGGAAGAGTAATTTGCCGCTATATAAAATTCTAAAGAACAAGTTATAAGCCGGACAGTTTGCATTTGCCAAGCTGTCCGGCTTTATTTGTGTGCATTTAATGTACCACCCGTATGTCCGTACACGCTTCATCCAATATTAAAAAGGTAACTACGCACCAGCTTCAGGAAATGAAAAGCCGGGGCGAGAAAATTAGTATGCTTACGGCCTATGATTACTCCATGGCCAAATTACTGGATGCGGCGGGTATTGATGTGTTACTGGTGGGCGATTCGGCTTCAAACGTAATGGCTGGTAACGAAACTACCCTGCCCATAACGTTAGACCACATGATATGGCATGCTACCGGAGTAGTTAAAGCAGTAAACCGGGCGCTGGTAGTGGTTGATATTCCCTTTGGAAGCTACCAGGGCAACAGTTCTGAAGCCTTACGCTCGGCCATTAGAATAATGAAGGAGAGCGGCGGTCACGCGGTTAAAATGGAAGGCGGCGGCGAAATTAAGGAATCGATAAGCCGAATATTAAGTGCCGGAATTCCGGTTATGGGTCATTTAGGCCTAACGCCGCAGAGCATATATAAATTTGGTACGTACAGTGTACGCGCCAAAGAAGAGGCCGAAGCCGCCAAATTAATTGAAGATGCTAAACTGCTGGAAGAACTAGGGTGCTTTGCGTTAGTGCTGGAGAAAATTCCGGCAAAGCTGGCTAAGCAGGTAGCCGAGCAAATAAGCATACCGGTAATTGGTATTGGCGCCGGCGCCGAGGTTGACGGCCAGGTTCTGGTAGTGCACGATATGTTGGGAATTACCCAGGATTTTAAGCCCCGCTTTCTGCGCCAATATGCCGACTTAAACCAGATTATAACCAACGCAGTTAGCCAATATATTAGCGACGTAAAAGCCAAAGATTTCCCCAATCAAAAAGAAAGCTACTAAAGCCCAGCAGGGGCTAATTACGAATTACAAAATACGACTAAAGTTCATAGCCAGCGACTAAAGACTAAAGACTCAAGACTCACGACTAATATGGAACAGAAAATAACTATTAATGACGGTACGCTTCAGGTACCCGACCAGCCAACCATACCGTTTATAGAAGGTGATGGCACCGGTGTTGATATATGGCCGGCAACCCAGCGCGTAATTGATGCTGCGGTTGAAAAAGCCTACGGCGGAAAGAAAAAAATTGAGTGGAAAGAAGTGCTAGCTGGGGAAAAATCATTTAACCAAAGTGGTGAGTGGTTGCCGGAAAGTACCTTAGATACCTTCCGTGAGTATTTAGTAGGCATTAAGGGACCGTTGACCACGCCGGTTGGCGGGGGTATCCGTTCTTTAAATGTAGCCCTCAGGCAGGAGTTAGATCTTTACGCCTGCGTTCGTCCGGTACGGTGGTTTACTGGGGTGCCCTCGCCAGTTAAAGAGCCAAACCTTACTGATATGGTAATTTTCCGCGAGAATACCGAAGATATTTACGCGGGTATAGAATTTAAATTTGAAACCGAGGATAACCGTAAGTTTGCCGAACTTCTGCAAGAACACTTTCCAGACCGGTTTAAAAAAGTTCGCTTTCCAAAAACTGCTGCCTACGGAATTAAGCCGGTTTCAGAAGAAGGAACCGAGCGTTTAGTTCGGGCGGCTATCGACTATGCCTTCGCCCACAAAAGAGAAAGTGTAACCTTAGTTCATAAGGGCAACATTATGAAGTTTACCGAAGGGGCCTTCCGCGATTGGGGGTATGCCCTGGCTAAAGAAGAATTTAACTCAAAAGATTACGAGGGCGGCCCATGGCAGGTAATTGAAAAAGACGGCCACCAGGTAATTATAAAAGATGTTATCGCCGACGCCTTCTTACAGCAAATTTTGCTACGCCCGGCCGACTACAGCGTAGTAGCTACCCTAAACCTAAACGGCGACTATATTTCTGATGCACTGGCGGCAATAGTTGGTGGCATAGGTATAGCTCCGGGTGCTAATATAAATTACCGCACCGGCCACGCAATTTTTGAAGCTACCCACGGCACGGCACCAAAATACGCCGGTCAGGATAAGGTAAACCCTGGTTCGGTAATTCTTTCCGGAACCATGATGTTGGAGCACATGGGCTGGCAGGAAGCGGCCGACCTGATTTACAAAGGTCTGGAATCAGCTATTGAGGAAAAGAAAGTAACCTACGACTTTCACCGTTTAATGGATGGTGCCACCTTGCTTAAAACCAGTGAATTTGGGCAGGAGATAATTGACCGCATGTAATTCGCAAACAATCTTAAGGCAGATATATTAAGTACTTAGCCCAATTGGGTTAAGTACTTTTTTGTTTATGAAGAAATATTTGCCGCTATTTCCGTTAGATTTGGTTGCTTACCCAGGCGAAAAGTTAAACCTGCACATTTTTGAACCCCGCTACCGCGAGTTATTGAAGGATTGCTTAGAGCAAAACCAGACCTTTGGAATTCCCAGCTATGTAAAGAAAACGTTAGAGTGGGGAACTGAAATGCGCATTGTAGAAGTAGAAAAAATGTACGAAGACGGGCGAGCCGATATACGAACCGAAGGTGTGCAGGTTTTTGAAATTCTGAGCTACCAAAACCCGGCTGAAGGAAAATTGTACGCCGGTGGAGAAGTAAAACTTCACCAGGATAATATCAGCGATGAAGAAGAAAGCCGGAATCAGATGCACAAACTTGTCAAAGAGCTTTACGAAACCATGGAGCTAGTAGGCACTGTACACGTTGATAATGAGGTGAAATCTTTTAATGTAGCGCACCGTATAGGGCTATCTAAAAAGCAAGAGTATAAGCTACTTAAAATGACCTCCGAGAAGGAGCGGCAAAGTTTTATAATCGAGCATCTGGAGCACGTAATCCCCATCCTAAAAGAAGCCGAGCGCACTAAATCTATCGTTCGCATGAACGGCCATTTCAGGCATTACGATCCGCTTAATTTTTAATATGAACTATTTGTTAGTGGCCAGTATACTCTTGTTTTCCCTAGCTTCTTGCGGTGAACATAAGCAAGCTCAGAACGAAAAAGTGGGTGAAATTCCAGAGCCGGAAAACGAGCAGCCAAATCAGGAACGTCCGGATACGATAATTCAGGCAATACCATTGGAAGGCATTGAAGAATCCGATACACTTATTTTATACAATTCTCCCGAAGGTTGGCCCTTGCCATTTAGTACGTATGTTTCATCAATTATAAAGGCCGAATCGGTTAGTTCCGGTGAAGGTGATGCAGTTGTGTTTACGCTGAACCAGGCAAGCCTAAGGTTTTTCGTTTTTCCGGAAGGCACTAGCCAATCTGGTGCCCAAAAAATGGCATCTCAGGTTTTAGGTACTAATGCTTTGCAGAGCTGTGAGTTTGAAGAAGAGTGGGAGTGGGGCTGTCTGTACGATGAACAACATACGGCTGAAGTAAACCGAATCCGGTTAGGAAAGATTGAAGACCGTTTATTCTACTTCCACTATCAGTATCTGGCGGAGTATGCCGATGGATTTGCACCCCGAATAGAAACTGTTCTTCAGCGCTGGCAGTGGCAAAACCAGTAGAAGCTATCATATATAAGAATACTAAGTTGTTAGGTTGCTCCGTCGCTCGCCTGTGGGCCGCGCCGCGTAGGCCGCGCTGCGCAGGCCGCGCCGCATATGCCGGGTGAGCAAGTCATAACAATTAGGTTTAGGCCGCGCCTATTCTAACTTATAATTTATGAGATAGCTTCTAGTTATTATCAGGCAATTTATTTGCCATTTGGCTTCTGGTTAAAAACGAAAGAATTAATTATAGCATCACTGCTCAAACGAGTAGTAACTTAATACGCTCAGCCGAGCTGTAAATGGGGGCTTCCAGCTTCCCTAAAAATCTGTTACCTTTACCTCAGCACCGGAAAAATTCAGATGAGCGGATTTGGCGAAATATTACTTTATATAGTTGGCGGGCTAATCTTTTTGATGGGAGGTTTGCTAACTGCCTGGTTAGTAAGGCCCAATCGACCTGATTCCGAAAAGCTTAGTACTTACGAATGCGGGGAGGAACCAACCGGCTCGGCTTGGGGGCAGTTTAACATTAGGTTTTATATCGTAGCGCTTATTTTCGTGCTGTTCGATGTGGAAATAGTGTTTCTTTTCCCTTGGGCAACTGTTTTTGGTAGTAAAGAACTAAATGCTGCTACCAATGGGCTATGGGGCTGGTTTGCCTTAGGTGAAATGGTAATCTTCATAGCAATTCTTGCCTTAGGCTTAGCCTGGGCCTGGGCCAAAGGGTTACTAGATTGGGTAAAGCCCAAGCCCCAAGTGCCAAGCTCAACCAGTCCAATTCCCAAATCAGCGTATCAGCATTTATTAAAGAAGTGAAATGTTAGACGTGAGATATGAGACGATGGATAATAGAGCTAAGAACCAAGCGGCCGCCGCGCGGAGCCAAGAATCAAGAGCTAAGCGGCCGCCAACTACTAACTACCTAACCTAAATCACTCCAATAATTTGTAATTCGTAATTCGTAATTTTTAATTAAATAGATGGGTTTACTCGATCATCAGTTTGGGCAGGGAGGCGTAGTTGTAAGTACGCTGGACGACCTAATTAATTGGGCCCGCCTGAGCAGTTTGTGGCCTATGGGGTTTGGCTTAGCCTGCTGCGCTATAGAAATGATGGGAGCCTATACCAGCGCATTCGATTTGGACCGCCTGGGCGTAATACCCCGCGCCAGCCCGCGCCAGAGCGATGTTATGATTGTGGCCGGCACGGTAACCTTTAAAATGGCCGACCGCCTGCGCCGGCTATACGACCAGATGGCTGAGCCGCGCTACGTAATTAGCATGGGTAGTTGTAGCAACTGTGGCGGGCCGTACTGGCAGCACGGCTACCACGTAGTTAAAGGTGTAGACCAAATTGTGCCGGTTGATGTATACGTGCCCGGCTGTCCGCCCCGGCCGGAAGCTTTAATCGGTGGTATTATCAAGCTTCAGGAAAAAATTCGGCAGGAAACCTTAGTAGCTCCGGTAGCGCTGGAAAAACTGCTTAACAAAGAAACAGTATGAACCCGGAAAGCCTGATTGAGAAGTTAAATAGTAAGTTTGGAGCAGCAGTTCGTGCAGCCGAAGGAAATTTTAATCCTGTAGCTATTGAAGTTACTCCTGAGGTTCTAGTGGATGTATGCCAATTCCTCTATGAAGACGAAAGCACTTACTTTGATCAGCTAAGTTGTTTAACCGGAATTGATATGGGTGCTGAAGCCGGAACAATGCAGGTTGTTTATTCGATTTATAGCATTCCGTACAATCAGCACCTTAGCGTAATAGTACAATTAGATCGACTTGATCCGCAGGTACCTACCGTCAGCCATATTTGGCGCGCCGCCGATTGGCATGAACGCGAAGCCTTCGACCTTTTAGGTGTTCAGTTTGTCAATCACCCCGACTTGCGCAGGATTCTGTTGCCTACGGATTGGAAAGGCTATCCGCTTAGAAAAGATTATCAGGATATGGAAGCCTACCACGGCCTGCCTTTGAAGCGGGAGGAAGAATAACTAATCAAGCTAAACTTGAAGAAATTTTATAATAATAAATAGAATTATGAAGTTGACTACAAGCCTGGCGAATGACTTCAAAAGTGATTTCCTGTTATTATTGTAGGACTCTATTTTACAATCTATATAATCCGGGAATGTTAATTTTTTAAAGTTTTTAGAGGTAAAAGAATCCATCAGTCGAAAAACACCTACCTGATCCTTTGAGCCATTCACAACTACAGATGAAGCACCGTACTCTTCTAATGTATGGGACAAACTGATTTTTTTAAAAATGTAGGCTAGAAATCTAAAAAAGGAGATTAAAAAATTAAGTATGAGGGTAATAAATAAGATTGCCAGTAATAAAATTATCATTTCCTCAAATATAGTTAATATTGTAATCTGTGCCGCAACAAATCTTCTACCAGCATCACCCCGATAACTTTAGCAAGTCGGAGCCTACCTTTTATAAGGCCGACGAACTGCCGGAAGGGCGTATGCTCCTGAACCTGGGCCCTCAGCACCCTTCTACCCACGGTGTACTGCGGTTAGAAGTGCTTATGCACGGCGAGGTAGTGGAAGATGTAGTTCCGCATTTAGGCTATCTGCATCGCTGCTTCGAGAAGCATGCCGAGAATTTAAGCTTTCAGCAGACCATACCCTTTGTAGACCGCATGGACTACTTAGCCGCTATGAACAGCGAGCACGTATGGTGTATGGGCGTAGAAAAAATGCTGGGTATTACTGGTGCACTGCATCCGCGGGTTGAATATATCCGGGTGCTAGTGGCGGAGCTTAACCGCTTGGCCTCGCACTTTGTAGCTATTGGTACCTACGCTATGGATATTGGCGCCTTTACTCCTTTTCTGTGGGTTATGCGCGACCGGGAACATATTCAGCGCTTGCTGGAGTGGGTATGCGGAGCGCGCATGCTCTATAATTACATATGGGTAGGCGGCCTGTACTACGATTTACCCCTAGGATTTGAAGAGCGTTGTCGGGAGTTTACCGATTATCTAACCCCCAAACTTCAGGAATTGGAGCAGTTGGTAATAGAGAACCCAATTTTTGTGCAGCGTACAGCCGGGGTAGGGGTACTGCCCTTAGATACGGCCATTAATTACGGTGTAACCGGGCCGATGCTTCGTGCCAGCGGTTTAGCCTACGATTTGCGCAAAATTGATGCCTACAGCGTATACTCGGAACTAGAGTTTGAGGTGCCGGTAGGCAGCGGCCAAATGGGCCAAACCGGCGATTGTTGGGATAGAAACTGGGTGCGGGTACAAGAATGCTTCGAATCGGTAAAGATTATTGAGCAATGTTTGCAACAACTAACCGGCGGCCATAAGCGAACCCGTGAGTTTGATCCGCAGGCCGGTGTGCCCAAAAAGATTCGCCCGCCTAAGGGCCAGTGGTACATTCGTGGCGAAACCCCGAAGGGTGAATTAGGCTTCTATTTTCAAACCGACGGCCGCTCCGATGTGCCCCTGCGTTGCAAAGGCCGCGCCCCCAGCTTCTGCAACCTAAGCGTACTACCCGAAATAAGCCGCGGCGTAATGCTAGCCGACCTTATTGCCATTATGGGTTCAATAGATGTAGTTATGGGCGAGGTGGATAGGTAGAAGTAATTACGAATTTAGATTGAGGTTCAATTCGGTTCCTCGAAAGATGCAAGTTAAACCTCAATTTCCCCTCTAGAGAGGGGCTAGGGGTGTGTTGTTAGAGTCGTCTGCCTATCGGGCAAATAGTATTGGGAACCTAGAAGAATTTAATAAACACTCTCCCCACCCGCACTAGTTAACTGGGTATGAACCAACTGTCTACCCTCCAGCCAATTCTCACTGCCCAGCAAACCCGCGAGTGGGATGAAGTCACCATCCAGAATAAAGATATAAGCTCCTGGCAACTTATGGAAGGGGCTTCCGAGGCTTTCACTAAGTGGTTTACCAAGTATTACAACAAAATTAAATCAGTAGCCATAGTATGCGGTACCGGAAATAACGGCGGCGATGGGTTGGCGGTAGCGCGAATGCTGTCAGAGATTGAGTATACAGTATCAGTATATATTCTAGGTGAGCCAGAGAAAGGTAGCGATGACTTTCAGCAAAACCTTAAGAAGTTAGGGCTTGAGGCAAACCAGGTAGAGGATTCACCCACTTTTAATTCTGATATTATTATTGATGCCGTTTTTGGTACAGGCCTGAGCCGACCTCCGGAAGGTAAGTATGCTAAAATAATTAATGCCATAAATGAAAGTGAGGCTGAGGTAGTCAGTATTGACCTGCCTAGTGGTCTATATGCCAATGAGCCGCTAGAAAAGGATCAGGTAGTAGTCAAAGCTAAACATACCGTAACCTTTGAGTTGCCTAAACTTAGTTTTTTGTTGCCCACCGGCGGAGCCTTCGTCAACTACTGGCAGGCTGTACCTATTGGCCTCAACCCCGATTTTCCCTATACTCAGGCAGTACAGAATTACTACGTAACCTCTCAGTTTATTGCTGAGCACTGGCGGCCTCGGAGCAAGTGGAGCCATAAGGGGGAAAACGGGAAGGCACTGCTTATTGCCGGAAGTTACGGCAAAATGGGAGCCTGCGTACTTAGCGCCCAAGCCTGCCTGCGGGCTGGTATCGGGCTGCTTAGTCTGCACATACCCGCCTGCGGTTACTCTGTAGTGCAAACGGCCGTGCCCGAGGCTATGGCTGCCCCCGATGCCTCCGAGAAACACTTCAGCCAAAAACCCGATAAGCTGGATAGCTATACCGTACTGGGCATTGGCCCGGGCTTAGGCACCTACCCCGATTCGGCTAAGGCGCTGGAGGAAACCCTAAATGCCTGGACCGGCCCGCTAGTACTGGATGCCGACGCGCTTAATATTCTCAGCAAAAACCCTCAGTTGCTCAAACTTCTGCCCAAAAACACCATACTTACCCCGCACCCCAAAGAACTGGAGCGCCTGGTAGGCGAGGTAAATAACGACTTCGATCGCCTGGAAAAGCAGCGGCAATTTGCTCAAAAGCATAATGTAGTGTTGGTAGTTAAGGGCGCCCACACCAGCATTACCCGCCCCGATGGACTAACCTTCTTTAACTCTACCGGCAACCCTGCCTTAGCCACCGGCGGCACCGGCGATGTGCTGACCGGCATAATTTTAGCCCTGCTAGGCCAAGGTTATGAAGCCTGGTTGGCCGCCACGCTGGGCGTATACCTGGGTGGCCGCGCCGCCGACCTCTGGACAGAAACCCACGGCCCCGCCGGAATGATAGCCGGAGACATCCCCCATTTTCTACCTAAGGCTATGAAGGAAATTGGCGGCTAGTTTTTGGTGCTTAGTTCCTGAAACAAGCCTGCCTGTCGACAGACAGGTTCAGGATGACGGTAGCTGGTGGCTGGTGCTTGGTGCCTGGTACTTAGTATATAGTATATAGTATAGAGTATAGTGATTAATCCTTCGTCCTATGTCCTATGTCTCGACTCTCGACTCTTGACTCTTGACTCTTGATTCCTGGCTCTTGACTCCTACCTCCATCATCCAATTTCTCAAATCTCAATTCTCAAGTCTCCCGTCTCCCTTGCACCCTAACACCTTTTGCACTAACTTATCGGCATGAAGAGGATTTTCTATGCTACCTTGTTTTGGGGTAGTTTGGTTTTCTCTGCCCAAGCGCAGGAGAACTTTCCGGTAAACGGCGTGCAAGATGAACGCAGCGGCCGCTATGCTTTCACAAATGCCACGGTAGTGGTTACCCCTACCCAAACCTTGCAAAATGCTACTTTGCTTATTGAAGATGGCAGAATTGTAGCCGTCGGCAATAACGTAACCATCCCTGCCGGCACCATTACTGTGTCGCTGGAAGACCGCTGGGTATACCCCGGCTTTATTGATTTGTTTTCGGACTACGGTATACCCAAGCTGGAGCGCAAACCCAGCCGGCGGGCCGACCCTCCGCAGTACGATACCGAAACCAAAGGAGCCTACAGTTGGAACGAAGCCCTGCGAGCCGAATTTTCGGCAGCCGAAGCGTTTACCCCCGATAAAAGCGCCGCAAAGGAACTACGTAAGTTAGGCTTTGGCGCCGTACTGGCCCACCGGCCCGATGGTATTTCCCGCGGTACCGGCGCTTTGATAAGCCTAACCGACGAAGAAAGCCGAAATTCCATATTAATTCCTGAAGCGGCTAGCCATTTAAGCTTTAGCAAAGGAAGTAGCACCCAGGAGTATCCCGGTAGCCTTATGGGTAGCATTGCCCTGCTACGCCAAACCTATCTGGATGCCGACTGGTACCAGAAACTTAACCAAAAACCTTATCTGGACCAAAGCCTGGTTGCCTTTCAGCGCCAGAAAGAGCTACCGCAAATTTTTGAGGCCGGCTCGGTGCTAAATGTTTTGCGGGCCGATAAGGTGGGCGATGAGTTTGGCGAGCAATACACTATAATGGGTTCCGGCGAAGAGTACCGCTATCTGGATGCCCTAAAGGCAAGCGGCGCTACCCTAATTATACCGGTAAACTTTCCGGATGCCTACGATATTGAAGATCCGCTGGATGAGTTGAACCTTTCCCTGGCCGATATGAAGCACTGGGAGATGGCGCCCTTCAACCTAAAACTACTGCACGAAGCTAATATACCCTTTTCCGTAACGGCCGCCGAATTAAAGGATAAAAGCAAATTCCTGACTAACCTGCGCAAAGCGGTAGCCTACGGCCTACCCAAAGCTCAGGCGCTGCAAGCCCTAACCCAAACCCCCGCCCGGCTTATTAACGCCACCGATCAGCTTGGTACGCTGGAAAAAGGAAAATGGGCCAATTTTATTATTACCAGCGGCGATTTGTGGGAGGGTGATACCAAAATTTACCAAAACTGGGTGCAGGGCCAGCGCCACGAGCTAGCCGAAATGCCTGGTAGTGAAATGGCCGGTATGTACCAGCTTATGGTTGAAGGTAAATCTTACAATGTTAAGGTTAGCGGCGCGGCGCAGGATACCAAGTTTCAGTTGGTAGAAAACGACACGGTTAACCACGCCATTAAGGCTCAGGTTAGCGAAAACCTGCTTAACCTCTACTTCAACCCTACCCCTAAAGATACTACTAGCCAGCGCCTGTACCGCCTAAGCGGTTGGCCGGTGGGGGACAGTAAAAACTGGCAAGGCACCGGCCGTAACGAAGCGGGTAAGCTGGTTAACTTTAGCCTAAATTACCAGGATAAACTACCGGCCGATACCGCTAAAAAGCAGGAAATTGCCGAGCAAAAAATACCCCAGCCTCAGGATATTATTCACCCTTTTGTAGCCTACGGGCAAGCCCAACCGCTAACAGCCGGCAACTACCTAATCCAGGGTGCGACAGTTTGGACGAATGAGGAACAAGGTATACTGGAAAAAGCCGATGTGCTGGTGCAGAACGGGAAAATTGCCCGCGTGGGCCAGAACCTCAGTGCACCCGCCGGTGGTAAAGTAATTGATGGTACCGGCCTGCACCTAACCAGCGGCATCATTGACGAGCACAGTCATATTGCTATTTCAGGTGGCGTTAACGAAGCTACCCAATCAGTTACCTCCGAGGTGCGGATTGGCGATGTAGTGGATTCCGACGATATTAATATTTACCGCCAACTGGCGGGTGGGGTTACGGTGGCCCATCTGCTGCACGGTTCAGCCAACCCTATTGGCGGCCAAAACGAGCTGATAAAACTTCGCTGGGGCAAAACCCCCGAGCAAATGAAGATTGAAGGGGCCGACGAGTACATAAAATTTGCCCTGGGCGAAAACGTGAAGCAGAGCAATTGGGGGCCGCACTATTCGGTACGCTTTCCACAAACCCGTATGGGGGTAGAACAGGTAATGGTAGATGCCTTTACCCGCGCCCGCGCCTACGAGAAAAGCTGGAAGGAGTATAACGAACTTTCCAAACGCGAAAAAGCCAAAGCCCAGGCGCCCCGCCGCGATTTGGAATTGGAAGCGCTGGTTGAAATTTTAAACCGGAAGCGTTTTATTACCAGCCACAGCTACGTGCAGTCGGAGATTAACATGCTCATGAAGGTGGCCGAGCAGTTTGGCTTTACGGTTAATACCTTCACTCATATACTGGAGGGCTACAAACTGGCCGACAAAATGGCTAAGCACGGCGCCGGCGGCAGTACCTTTGCCGACTGGTGGGTATATAAGTTTGAAGTGCAGGAACCCTACAACGCCGCACTTATGCACAGCCAGGGCGTAGTTACCGCCATTAACTCCGACGATGCCGAAATGGCCCGCCGCCTAAACCAGGAGGCTGCCAAAACTGTGAAGTACGGCGGGGTAAGCGAAGAAGAAGCCTGGAAAATGGTAACCCTTAATCCAGCTAAATTACTGCACCTCGATGATCGTATGGGCAGTATAAAGGAAGGAAAAGATGCCGACCTGGTACTTTGGAGTGATAATCCGCTTTCTATCTACGCCAAACCGCAATGGACTATGATTGACGGCGTTATGTACTACGATGCCGAGCGCGACGAAGAATTACGCAACCAAATTGAGCGGGAGCGGGCCCGCTTGGTTCTAGCTCTGCAAGAGGCTAAAAATGGAGGACAGACTACCCAAAAGGTTCAGTCTAAAAAAGCCCATATTTGGCACTGCGAAGATTTCTTTACCGATAGCCACCAGTAAGCACCCTATATTAATTTATTCTTTAAAATGAAAAACCTAATTATAACTTTTATAGGCCTATTGGGTGCAGTGGCCGCTTCGGCGCAGGTTGCACCCCCGGCCCCGGCGCAAAGTAAACCTATAGCCTTAATGAACGGCACCGCTCACCTAGGCAATGGTGAGGTAATACCTAATTCAATTATCCTCGTAAAAGATGGTAAAATCGAGTTAGTAGCTGATGCCACCACCGTGCGGGTCGATTTGCGCGAGTATGAACAGCAGAGTGTTGAGGGCCAGCATGTGTACCCGGGCTTCATTCTACCCTATACCAATTTAGGTTTGGTAGAAATTGATGCGGTACGGGCCACTCTGGACGAGGAGGAAGTAGGCGATTTCAACCCCAATGTTCGGGCACTTATTGCCTATAATACCGATTCGGAAATTACCCCAACGGTACGTACTAACGGGGTGCTGCTGGCTCAAGTGGCCCCGCGAGGTGGGTCAATTAGCGGCTCTAGCTCTATAGTTATGCTGGATGCCTGGAACTGGGAAGATGCCGTGCTTAGAGCCGATGACGGGCTATGGATGAATTGGCCTAACGTATACCGGCGCACCGGCTGGTGGGCCGAACCCGGTCCATTGAAAGCTAACGAAAACTATACCGAGCAAACCGGCGAAATTGAAGCCTTTCTTTCCGAAGCCAAAGCTTACGGTGCTACCACCCCTAAGGTAACTAATCTGAAATTTGAAGCGATGCAAGGCCTGTTTGATGGTTCGCAAAAGCTTTATATAAAGGCTAACTATGCCAAAGAAATAGTAGAGAGCATTAGCCTGGCCCAAAAGCTAGGAGTAAAAGAAATAGTACTGGTAGAAGGAGCCGATGCCTACTACGTACGCGATTTCCTGAAACAGCATAATATACCGGTACTGCTGGCCAACGTACACCGCCTGCCCAGCCGGCCCGAAGAAGACGTGGATATGCCCTATAAACTTCCGCATCTGCTAACCGAAGCCGGTATAAAAGTTGGCTTATTATACGATGATTTGAAGAGCAACCGTAACCTGCCGTTTTTTGCCGGCACCGCCGCCGCCTATGGTTTAGGGAAGGAGGGAGCCTTGCAACTTATTACTAAAAATACCGCCGAAATTTTGGGTATTGATAAGGTAGTCGGCACTCTGGAAAGCGGTAAGGATGCTACCCTGTTTGTGAGCAACGGCGATGCCCTGGATATGCGCACCAATGATGTTACTATAGCTCTAATTCAGGGTAGAGAAATAGACCTGGGCAACAAGCAGATTATCCTCTACAAAAAATACAAGAACAAGTATCAGAACCAAGCTACTGATTCTAAATAGTTGTAATAATTAACCATCTTGCACTTGCTACCTTGGTGTAGTAAGTGCATTTTTTATGGCCAGAAGGTTTCTCGACATAGTAAAATCGGTGTATAGCGATACGGTTCAGCGTTTTTCCGCGGCTGACCCAGTAGTATATAGTGCGGCTATAGCCTTCTTTACAATTTTTAGTATGCCTTCTATACTCTTTATAATAGTTAGGCTAGGTAGCGTACTTATAGGCCCGGAAAAGGTGCGTTACGAAGTTGAAAGGCAGGTTATCGACAAAATAGGGACGGATGCCGCCGAACAGGTACTTTCGGTTATTGAGGCCGGTTATGAGTGGGGAGATAACCTCGGAGCTAAGTTATTTAGCATATTTCTTTTACTATTTACCGCCACGGTGGTATTCGCCTTTGTTAAAAAAGCCCTAAATAGTATTTGGAACGTAAAGCCTAAGCCTAAACGGGGTTGGCTAAAGTTTTTAATTGACCGGGCCATATCAATCTTCATTATAATATTTGCCGGCGGAATAATGGTAATGGGGCTGGTTAGCGAAGCAATGATTTCTTTCTTCCAAGATAGATTTACTGATAATTTGTTTGGCCTTACCCCTTACGTGGTAGATCTGCTAAAATTCCTGATAAGTTACCTGCTGGTTACTTGCGTGTTTGCTTTTCTGTTTAAATACTTGCCCGATATCGTATCGCCCTGGAAACCTATATGGGTAGGGGCGTTTATTACCGGTGGTTTGTTTTCACTAGGAAAATTTGTGATAGCCCGGATTATCAGCAGTATAACCATAACTTCTGCTTATGGAGCCGCCAGTTCGCTGGCCGCAGTATTGCTCTGGGTTTTTTACTCTTCTATCACAATTTTGCTTGGCGCAATTTTTACTAAAATATATTTTCTGCACTTAGGTCATACCGTAGAACCCGGTAGCAATGCCGTAGGTATTGAAATTAAAGAAATTGAGCGCGTAAGTAAAATTCCCGGCTACCTTAACTCAAAAGAAGTAAAGTCCTGACTTGTAATTCCCTTGCAGCTTTTACAATTTAGCTTCTTAATTGAATTAAATTTTTAAGCCTTGAAACGCACTGGTTGGCTAATTCTGATTTTGGTAATTCTGTTGGGGGCAACTGCGGGTTGGTGGTTCTTCTACGGCAGTAAATATAAAGGCCAAGCCGAAATACGTAGTGCGCTACCCACCGATGCCGTGCTGCTATTCAGTAGCCGCGATTTGGGCGCCAGTTGGGATAGCTTGCAGCAACGTCCCTTATGGCAGGTAGTTAATAGGTTGCCCGGTATGCAGCGTATGCAGTTCATTCTGGCACAAGCCGATGAGCAGGGCCTACTAAAGCAGCTAAGAGGCAAAGAGGTAATATTCTCACTTCACCCTACCGAACGCTATAAGTTTGATTGGCTCTTTGCTATGCCCGTAGCTAATGCCTCCGACTATGGTGCATTTAATGAATGGCGTAAAAACCTGGAAAGCAAATCGGGCAAGGCTAGTATCCGAAAATATAGAAATGCCGAGCTCTACCAGTTTACTTTTCCGGATACCAAACAACCCTTTACCTTATTTGTGAAAGATGGGTTATTAGTAGGAAGTTTTACCGCTTATTTGGTAGAAGAAGCCGCCCGCCGGTTAGATAGCCCCCAAGAGGAAACAGATGCGAGTTTACCGGCCAATGCTACCTCCGCCAGTGGTGCTATGGCTGGGCAGCTTGAGGTGTTTTGGCCTAACTTACCCGAACTTTTTAGCCTGTTTGTGCAAGAGCCCGAAAAGATTGAGGAGTTGCTCCCGGCTTTACCCTATAAAAGTAATCTGGATGTACTTATCGGCGAAGATGGCACCTTGTTTACCGGCTTTACCAACCGCACCGATACTGCCGCCTCGCCGGATTTTCTGTGGTCGCTGCACCAGCAGGAGCCGCAGCGCATGACGTTGACCCGCTTTGTGCCTCAGCGGGCAGCTAGCCTTATGTTTTTAGGTTTAAGTGATGCTGTTAGTTGGCACCACCAACTTCAGGAGTATTGGGGAACTTTAAATAAAGTGCAGGCCGCTGAATGGAATAACCTGACCGCTCAGGTTCCGGCTTTGGATAGCCTCTCAGCCTATATAGGTTCGGAAATTGGCTTGGCTACCCTGCCGGCAGTAGGTAAAGCTGAGCCGGGGCGCTTATTGTATATAAAGCTGAAAGATGAGCACCAAGGTGAGGCATATCTAGAAAATTTAGCCGAAAAGCTGGCCGATGCTAACCAAAAAGATACGGTGTACCGGGAAATCTTTCGCGATTATACAATTGCCCAACTACACACTGAAAACCTGCCTCAAAAACTACTGGGCGGGGCCTTTTGGGGGTTCCCGGAATCGTATTACCTGCTGAGGGAAAACTACCTGGTTATTGGTAATTCGGTTCAAGCCCTGCGCGATGTGGTGCTGGATGAAGTAGCGGAAGAAACCTGGCAGCGTTCCCTTACTATTAACCGGTACCTTTCGCGCCTGGATGCCGAGCATAACTATGGATTATATATACAGGCCAGCCAGTTTTGGCCGGTACTTACTAGTGCCCTGGCTCCTGAATGGCAGAAGTTCTGGAACGAACAGCCAACCCTTAAACAGTTCGACCTTATTTCGGCCCAGCTTAGTGCTACACAGGAAGGCTTGTATACCAATGTTTTCCTACACCAGGAGCTCAAAACTTTCCAGGAATTTGAGAATGTACAACTAGTTTCGACCGGTTCGCTGGCCTTAGATGCCCCCTTGGTTACGCTTAAAGAAATTAACGAAGGTAAAGCCCGCTACCTGATTCAGGATTCTCAGGCACACATATATTTGGTAGGTAAGAATAAGCTAGTTCTGGCTAAGGATAGCCTAGCTGGTCGCTGGCTCGGCACAATTAATGTTATTCCGGCCCATTCTAACCGCTCTGCAAAGTATCTTTTTCCTACCGATTCCCTAATCTATTTATTTAAAGAAGATTTAAGTCCGGTATCTCCTTTTCCGCTGGCATTGCCCGGCCAAAAGCAGCTACACCACCTAACGTTAATTGATTATTCCGGCAATGGTTTTTACCGCCTGCTGGCGGCCGATACCGAAGGTGCCCTATATATGTTTGATATGGATGGCATTAACCTAGAAGGCTGGCGTCCGCTAAGTACCGGTAGTAAGTTGGCTGCCGCCCCTCAGCATATCCGCATCAGAAATAAGGATGTAATTTACGCCTTTACCCAAGATGGTCGGGCGGTGGTATTAAACCGAAGGGGACAACCATATCCGCGCTTTCCTATGAACCTAGGCGATAGCTTATTGGGTCCGGTGTTGATTAAACCGGGAAATGACTTTTCCACTACTAATTTTATAACCGTTACGGCTAACGGCTGGCTGGTTGAGTTTAACCTGGAAGGAAACCTAATCCAGCGTAAGCAACTTTACCGCCCCGATCCCCGGGCTAAGTTTTTTTTAGTGCCGGACACTAAAAATCAAACCTACCTGATAGCTCAGCAGGAACGTTTCAATTTAAGGTTTTTAAACCCGGCCGGTAGGGAGCTTTTTGAGAAGGATTATCTGGGTTCAACCGATTTGCAAGTACAATATATATACACTGGCGGCGACTCAGGCTATATATTAGTAGAAGACCAAACCCAGGAATTTGCCTACTTATATAATACTTCCGGCGTACTGTTGCAGAACAAGCCCATTAATAGTTCGGCCCTGCCCATAGTTAAAATTCCGGCTAACCGCGATAGCGTAGAGATGGTGAAAATATACGGTAACAACTTGCAGTGGCTGGAATTTCCGAAGTAAGTTTTCAGGTGAAAAATGAATTTTTTTGCCCGCCCTATAAGGGGTTACCGGCCTTAGGTAACTTATTGGTATTAGATAAGTACAAATTTTAAGTAGGTAAGGACAATAGTAAAACTGTAAGAGAAGCTAGTGAAATTATTCGTAGCTTGGTAGTACTATTTAAACTCCTCTCTTATGAACCTGCTAAAATTAACCCTTTGTATATCCGCTGTATTCTTAGTCAGTAGTATAACTGCATCGGCGCAAGATGCCGCCCGCCTTACGGAAAGCTTTTCCAGCACATTTATTAGCAACCAAAGCCACGCTATTTCTTCTTTATTAGATGAATCGGTTGAGTTTGATGCCCCGGCCAGTAAAGGGGTGTTCAGTAAAGAGGTAGCGGTAAAAAGTTTTTCTAATTTTCTCTTAAAGCAAAAAGCGACCGGTTTTGAACTTAAGCATCAGGGAAATAGCGGACAGGGGCAGCTCTACGCCATCGGCCATCTTAATACCGAATCCGGCCAAAAATTTAAAGTTGTAATGCGAGCCCGCGATCAGGCCGGCACCTACCGGATTTTTCAACTAAATTTCACCCAACTATAAACTAGCTTAAAGGCTGAGCGAAGAGGCTACCCGCCGGAGGCTACCCGCCGGGGGCTACCCGCCTGGTAGCCTTTTTTGTTTTGGGCAGGCTAACTAAATAGTTAATTTTGCGCAAGTTTCTATTTAAACTATAAATTAGCGAACCCATGCGCGCCCTTCTGTTAGTAGTTCTGTTTTTTGTAAACCAGTTTTCGTTTTCCCAACCAGCCGGCCCTGCCCAAACCAATAAGCCCGAAGCTCCTATAATTGCTCCCGGGGGCTTTGCCACACCTTACGCGGCAGTATTTAACCACTTGTTCTACTTGCAGGGCGAACAGTATAAGCCCGAGCAATCGGCACTAAGTTTTAAGCCGGAGGCAGGCTCACTTGAAGAACGGGAAGAACTGGCCGTTAAGCTTAAGCAGCTATTAGATGGCGAGGGCATATTTATTGAAATGGATGATTTGCCTAAGCAGGAAAGCTACTTGGATTCGCTATCCGGCAAAAATCGGTATATTCTCACTGCCAGCCACCCTGAATTATTCTTGAGCCGCGCTGAGAACGGGCGGTGGTACTACTCTGATAAAACCGCGCAGGCTATCCCTAAACTGCACCGCGAGGTGTATCCTTTTGGTACCCATAAACTCCTTACCTGGCTGCCGCAATTAGGTACTAATCAGGTTTTAGGTTTGTATACCTGGCAGTTGGCAACCATTCTCATAATTATTTTACTGGCTTTTTTAATCCATAAAGTTTTAAGCTACATATTCGGAAAGGGGCTGATAAGTTTGCTGCATCGTATGGGCTACGCCCAGGTAGCGGAAAAATTTATTTTGCCGATTGTCCGGCCAATCTCATTGCTGGCCGTATTTAGCCTGGTTATGACGTTGGTACCCCTGGTGCAGCTTCAGCCCGAAATTAACCACTGGGTAGTGCTGGTACTTAAAGCCGCCCTGCCGTTTTTGGCTACTGTGGTTTTTTACCGCTTGGTAGATTTGGTAGGCATCTATATGAACCGCTTTGCCGAGCGTACCGAAAGTACCCTGGATGACCAGTTGGTACCCTTGGTAAGAAAAGCCCTGCGAACTTTTGTAGTAGTTGTAGGTGCCTTATTTATTCTGGACAACCTGAATTTTGATGTAACTGCTTTTTTGGCCGGCCTTTCAATCGGCGGTTTGGCCTTTGCGCTGGCTGCGCAGGATACCATCAAAAATTTCTTCGGTTCTCTAATGATATTTGTAGATAAGCCTTTCCAAATTGGGGACTGGATTACCAGTGGCGAAATTGACGGTTCGGTGGAAGAAGTTGGGTTCCGTTCTACTCGAATTAGAACATTCAGAAACTCAGTTACCTACGTACCCAACGGAACGCTGGCCGATTCAGTGGTGGATAACCACGGCTTACGCCAGTACCGGAGGTTCTACACCAAACTTGCCCTAACCTACGATACGCCACCCCGCCTGGTAGAATTGTTTGTGGAAGGGCTGAAGGAAATAGTTAAAAGCCACCCGGCTACCCGTAAAGATTACTACGAAATACACCTTAATGAATTAGGCGCCCATTCGTTGGATGTGATGTTCTATATTTTCTTTACCGTGCCCAGTTGGTCCGAAGAACTAAAAGCCCGGCACCAAATTTTGTTGCAGATAATGCAGTTAGCCGAAACCCTTGGCGTACGCTTTGCTTTCCCAACGCAAACGCTGCACATGGAAACCCTGCCCGGCCAGGCCAGCCTAACGCCGGAGTATACCAAAGCCGGGAACGAGCTACAAGCCGATATGCAAGCGTACCTGCAGTCAATTAAGAATTAAGAATTAAAAATTACGACCGGGCTGGCCTACCAGTCACGAATCAAGTTTCCTTACCAAGCACCAAGCACCAAGCACCAAGCACCAAGCACTATCTCACTAACTCACCAACCCACCACTTCACTAACTCGCCACCTCCATATGAAATTCGGAACCAAAGCTATCCACGCCGGGGTACAGCCCGACCCGGCTACCGGGGCAATTATGACGCCGGTTTATCAAACATCAACCTACGCCCAAAAATCGGCAAGCGAACACCAGGAATATGAGTATAGCCGCACCCACAACCCAACGCGCACGGCCTTACAGAATAGTATAGCGGCCTTAGAGAACGGAAAGTGGGGAATATGTTTTGCCTCGGGTATGGCGGCTATTGATGCCCTGCTCAAATTATGTAAGCCGGGCGACGAAATAATTAGTACCGATGATTTATACGGCGGATCGTACCGGATTTTTACTAAAGTATTTGAGGGCTACGGCATTAAATTTCATTTTGTGCCGATGCACGATACGGAAGCTGCTAAACAGAAAATCAATAGTAGGACCCGGATGATTTGGGTAGAAACCCCAACCAATCCGCTGATGAATATTATTGATATTGAAGCTTTTGCCCGGCTGGCTAAAGACCACGGTGTGATCCTGGCCGTCGATAATACCTTTAGCTCGCCCTACTTGCAAAACCCGCTGGATTTAGGAGCCGACATAGTAATGCACAGCGTAACTAAGTACATTGGCGGCCACTCCGATGTGGTGATGGGAGCTTTAGTGCTAAATGACGATGAATTACGGAACCGGTTGGCATTTATTCAGAATAGTTGCGGGGCAGTGCCCGGCCCTCAAGACTGCTTTCTGGCACTTCGGGGAATTAAAACTCTGCACCTGCGCATGCAGCGTCACTCGGAAAACGGCCGCCGGGTAGCGGAATATTTAAAGCAACACGCTAAGGTAGATAAAGTATACTGGCCGGGTTTTACCGACCACCCCAATTATACAGTAGCTAAAAAGCAAATGCGCGATTTTGGTGGTATGTTATCGTTTACCTTGAAGGGAGATAGCCTTCAGGATGCTACCAAGGTGCTGGAAAAACTTCAGCTATTTACTCTGGCCGAATCATTGGGCGGGGTAGAATCACTCTGTGGCCACCCGGCTACCATGACCCACGCCAGCATTCCTAAAGAACAGCGGGAAAAAATCGGCTTAACTGACAGCCTAATACGCTTAAGTGTAGGGATAGAAGATATAGACGACCTAATTGCCGACTTGGAACAAGCTATAGGCTAGCGGGTATTATACAGCTTCTTCCCGGTATTTTTTAGGTGTAATAAAGTAGTACTTAAAGAATTAGTTATTATATTATCAAGTAAAATTCTTATTCCAGGTTTCAACTAATTTCCGGTCTAGGGTGTCATTATAATACAGTAATTACATGCTAAGCGAATCAGACCTTATTAAGGGGTGTAAAAAGGGCAATATAAAATCCCAGCAAGCCCTATACGACCGCTTTGCCGGACGCATGTTTGCTGTGTGCCAACGGTACATAGTGGGTCAGCAAGAAGCAGAAGATGTACTTCAGGAAGCCTTTATTAAGGTTTTCGAAAAAATTGACACCTTTAGAGCAGAAGCTTCCCTAGGAAGCTGGATTAAGCGTATAGTAATAAACTCAGCGCTAAATCACCAACGGAGTAAGTTGTATATGTACCCAATGGTAGATGTAGAAAATGTAATGCATATGGCCATGCCGGAGCATACCCTTTCTTCCTACCATTTACAGGATTTATTAACCTTAGTCCATAATCTGCCGGAAGGGTGTCGGGTTATTTTTAACCTGTTCGCTATTGAAGGCTATAGCCATAAAGAAATAAGCGACATGCTGAACGTTTCGGAAGGAACCAGCAAATCGCAGTACTTTAGGGCTAAAAAACTTTTGCAGGAGCAGTTGACAATTAGAGAAGAACGTAGCAACTATGGACAAGGACGTTAACCAACACGGCGACTGGGAAAAAGGCTGGCAACAGGCCTTGGAGGGTGCGGAAATAACCCCACCTGTACGGGCCTGGAAGGGTGTTGAGCAACATTTACTTTCGGTTCAGCTAAAAAAATATAAAAGACGGGCTTTCTGGTTCCAGCAACTAGCGGCGGCGGCTATCCTACTCTTAATTTTAGTAAGCGGTTATAGTATTTATGTAGCCAATCCGGTAGAAAATTACGAGCAGGCTTCGGGCACTACCTTAGCTAACAGTGCAGAGGCCGTAACCCCTAAAAGTGCAGTCACTACTAATAATGCCACCC
This sequence comes from uncultured Roseivirgaceae bacterium, assembly GCA_964504565.1. GTDB lineage: Bacteria > Bacteroidota > Bacteroidia > Cytophagales > Cyclobacteriaceae > Cesiribacter. The sequence continues at coordinate 64,244 of CAZDEY010000008.1, read as the reverse complement.
AGGAAAGGGTACAGGAGACTTTGAAATCGGACTTAGATGCTTTAGCTCAAAGCCACCCGGATGGTTCTTATAAGTCCATAGCCAACATTCAAAATTCCTCTTTTATTTTCTTAGGCAATAGTTGGGAAGAAGATACTAATAATACTGTTGAGAGCCTGGATTGGTTAGCTCACCTAAACCCTGATTGGAACTCTTTATTAGATAATGAGAAGGAGCTGATAGTAAATCCGGTGTTGGAGAAAGCTTATATTAATTTTGCCTATCTGGCCCAGGCTACCGATAAGCCGCAGCCAAAAGAACGGAAGAAAGATAAAAAAGTCTGGCTAGGCTTTTCTATGGCCGGAAATTTCTTTGATCCTAACTATGCTACTGCGCCCAATAGTGCCCTTACTAGCCTTAATAATCCTGTAAGTGGCAAGGGCGGCCAGCAGCTTACTTATACCGCCAATGTAGATAGCTGGAATAGCAATAGGCAGTCATTGCCTTCACTAAATCTTCAGCTAGATGCTATGTTTCAGTTACATAACCGCCTGTATTTAGCTACTAGTGTTGGTTACGGTGGCTTTAGGTCGGAAAGTAAAATGGGGGTTTATACCGGGGATGACGGAAAACGATACCCACTTCATTACGCTAATTTTGATTACAGTAAATTAGAAACTGTAAGTGTCAACAGCCGTAGTGCGTTGCCGGTAGATGCTGTATCTAAATTTAATTTCTTACAAATACCCTTAAAGCTTAACTATTTGGTGGTGGATAGAAAATTTGGCGTGGCTCCGGTCTTAGGGCTGAATACCCAAATTTTCCTAAATGCCAAACTACAGCCGGTTGATAACCAATTTATTCAGGATTACGATGTGACTCCGGAGGATAATTCTCCCTTTAAAAGAATGTACTTTACCGGTATAGCCGGCTTACAGTTATTTTACCACACCAGCCGGGGAACGGCTATAACATTGGAGCCTACTTACCAGCGCGCCCTGATGCCGCTTAACAAGAACAATTACTTGTTCTCCTCTGAGCCATCTAACATTGGCATATCGGTAGGCATTCGAAAAAGAATTAAATAATTATTAAAAAATTACCTTAGCCTTACAACCTTTCCGGAAATAAGGGTGTCGTTAAGATAGTCAGTTAAGAAATTCCTTTTTTATTACTATATAATATCAAAGGGTGTGAAGAGGAGAAACGCCGTAGTTAGCCAACTCGGCGTTTTTTTTATTTCTGAAGGGGCAGCATAGCTACCAATTTAGCCGGCCGCCGGGTTAGTTCTACTTTTCTTGAACCAGCTTCCAAAAATATTAAGCTTACTAAAAAACTCGCGGCGGGGTACGGCAATTATACTAAATATACGCTTGCGGGCTTCCATAAAACTCTGCTTGCGAATAGCCTTGCGATTAACGGCGTGGGTAGCCCCACAGTACTTTTGCGTAATCAGGCCAATGCGAAGCACCATTAACCCGTTAAATGTACCCTGCATTATACTTTCCACTACCGAGCCTAAGCCGGGTATAATTTTAGTGGCCCGTGCACCTACCGAAGCAGTGGTTTCCGCCCCCTGATTGGCTAACTCATCAATAAATTCATCAATATTTTCTTCCAGATACTGATCCAGATTGTCTTCCAGTAATTTAGCCCCAATTACTATAAGGCCGATTTGGCTGTATAGATTTAGTAATTGACGGAGGCTGGTACGCTGCCAGTAGACCTTGCTTACCCGGTACACCGTATTGATAGCAAAGTAAAATACTATTAGGCTATCAAATGTACCGTTCTGGCTAATGGCTGTACCGGCAAAAGTGCGTACGGTATTATACTGAAGAATGCGGTCGGCATGCCGGTCGAGTACTTTAACCGCCGGGCTTATATCGGCCTTGGTGGCTACAATAATTCCTTCCCGGCGCAAAATTTTATTTTTGGCATAGCGCTTCAAAAGGGAATCTTCGTAGGCTTTTAACTTCTCCGGGTCGTCGGATTGGGGGGGAAGCAGGGCTTTAGGAAGGGTAAAATAGGTGTACAGTGGTATGCCCAACAGAACTACAATTAGACCTACCAGAAAACCCAGCAAAATATCGCCGAACAAGGGATCAAACCGATCGGCCAGCGTAACTAAATTGGCTACCTGGGCAATCATAAACAGGGTAAAGCCCAGAATGAATAGAACGGCAATAGGTATAAATATTAGCTTTAGCGAGCGCATAGCAGAGGTTTTATAGGTAAACTAGGCTCTGGCTGCTAAGTTTACTGAAAACTTCGGCGGATAACTTTTACCTCAGCTACGCACCTAAAGCCCAGCCAAACCTGGGGTCGGCTATAAAACTGTTCGCTATTGATAGTGCACTCGGCGGGCGGGTGCAAAAAGCTACCACCTTTGGCCAGGCCGGGGGTAGCCGTCATTTCGGCCACGTTTCCTAATAAATTGTATATGCCTTGGCTATCCTTTATCCCGGAGTTATTGGCTACCGGGGTATCGTACCGAAACGAGAACAAGCCCGGAAATATAAAGAGTGAGACAAAGCGGGGCATAATTTTTTCCTTACGGGCGCTTTTAAATCTCTTTTTAAATTCCTTATAGCTCAGGTCCTCTTCTAAACGGTTAGGGTAAAAAGCTTTAGCCTTCCATTCCTTAGGAATTTTTTGGAAAGGTTCGCCTAACCCAAATTCATTCCCACTTTCTGAGCCGGCGGCAAGTAGCCATTCTTCTTCGGTAGGCAGGCGGTAGGTTACCTGTATGTAATCTGATTCCTGTAAATTGAACTGCTGGCGAAGTTGGACATCGCTACTAAATTTTTGAGTAACCACTTTGCTTCGCCATTTGCAGTATTCCGTAGCTTGTTTATGGGTAATGCCTACTACCGGAAAGTATCGGTATTCAGGTTTGTTTAAATAATTAAATGCCGAATCCGATGTATTATATAGGCCCTGCCAAACGGTATTGTCCGGCAGGCTTGCCAGGTAGGTGCGGGCCGAACTATCTAATTTAACGTAGTATAAATATTCAAGCCAGGCTAAATTAGAAAGTTCGTTTACATCAATGTACAGGCTATCGGTTAACTGTACCGTACCGGGTGGGGTAGGCAATTGCCCCCAGCCAGGCTGAACCAAACCAGTTAGAAGTATAGCTATAGTAACTAAAAATTTGTTCATCGGGTAAAAAGCCAGGTAGTGTCAGTACTGGCTTTAGCATCGTAGCTGTAGCCCATGGCATCAAATAGTTTTAACTTTTCGGGCTTCTGCAGCTTATTGATTATAATATAGTTAGCCATAGACCCGCGGGCCTGCTTGGCAAAAATGGCAATGGTTTTAAGTTTACCGTCTTTGTAGTCCTTAAACTGAGGGGTAATTACTTTAGCATTTAGCTTTTTCAGTTGTAAGGCTTTGCTGTATTCGTTAGAAGCCAAATTTATCAGCGTGTTTCCTCCAATTTCTTCCAAATCCTTGTTAAGGGTATCCGTAAGCTTAGTATCCCAGAACTGGTACAGGTTTTTTCCGGCTTGAGTAGCCAGCGGGGTTTTCATCTCTAGGCGGTAAGGCTGAATTAAATCCAGCGGACGTAGTAGGCCATACAGGCCGGAAAGTATACGGAGGTGTTTTTGGGCGTAGCTAAGCTGGCCGGCGGAGTACTGCTTTTTCTCCAGGCTTTTATATACATCACCTTCAAAGGCGTACATGGCGGCTTTAGCGTTTTGCTCGGTAAACTCCGGGGCATAGGCGGCAAAGCGTTCCTTATTTAAATGGGCTAAATCACTACTTACGCCCATAAGCGTTTGTATGTCTTGTTCCGAAAGCTTTTTGAGTTCGTTTACTAACTGCTTGCTTTCAGCTTGAAAGCGGGCTTGAGTAACCTCATGTTTAATTTTTTCTTTACTAAAATTTTGGGTTTTAGCGGGGGAAATTATAGCTATTAACGACATTTATTGCTAGTTCTCGGTTCGGGTGCAAGTTAAGTAAACTACCTTAAAAGCGTAACGCCGCCCCGCTGTACCCTAACCTTTTCGGTATCGCTGCCCGTACGGTTCTGGTAGCGAACCACGTAGGCGTATGTGCCGGTCATAACCTCCTGCCCGGAGTTTTTATTAGTTCCCCGCCACTCAAAATTGGGTGCAAATGATTGGTAAATAGCCTCGCCCCACCGATTGTAGATAATTATTTCAAACGAGCCGTCCTTTATATCATTAATAATCCCTTTATTAACAATGTGAAAATAGCTATTTACATTCACGTTACTGCCGGGCCTAAAAACATTAGGAAATAGTAGTTGAGGCGTACAATCTTCTATTACCTCAAATTCAGTTACCGGGCAATCATCAATACGTAAAGTGTAGTTGCCCGGGCTAAAGGTTACTAATGAATCGCCCTTGCCTACTATCATGTCATTAGCATCGCGCCACTCAAAATCGTACTGATCCGAATCGAAATTACTGGGCAAGTTAGGCTTAATTACGGTTACCCTAAGCGATGGCTCCTCGCTGGTTGGGCAAAGCGTGTAGGGCGGGCTAAGCACCCCGTCAGGCACCGGCTTAACGGTGTAGTCTTCGGAAGTTGCCGATTGATTACCGCATTCGCTGTCATTTTCCAGGGTAACGGTAACAAAATAGGTGCCTTCGCTTACTTTAATTTCGCTAGGCACTGCATCTTGAGGAACCGGCGTTTCGCTTCCGTCCTCATTCTTTCTGAACCATTGATAGGTTAATCTGCCGATACCACCATACGCTACCTTGGCCTGTAGGGTAAAGAACGGAGCATCACCGCAGAGTGAGCCGTCCGGGTCGATTCTAATATCGGTTAGTACATCTTCAAAATTTATGTCAATAGTGTTAGAAGCATCACTTTCGCAAGAAGTCAAATTATCAACGGCAACTACATAGTACTCACCGTTGGTAGAACCATCTTCGGTGTTGGGTACAACGTAGTTTGCGTTAGGGCCGGACTGTACTATGGTTCCATTTTGGTACCAGATATAGGTATACGATGCGCCGGGCTGGGTATTGCGGTAGCGGGTAATGGTAGCGGTTAGCGTAACGCTGGCATCGTCGGCGCAGGTTAGGCCGTTGGCCTCTAGCTCTGCCTTAGGTGGAATGCCCAGGTTGTAGGTTAGCGTATCGGTATTGAAACAGTCTTCGTCATCAGAAATGTCGGTTACCTTAACCGCAAATACGAACTGGCCGATTACTGAGCTGTTAGTCAGCGTATCGGTTTCCAGGGTAAATTTGGTGTTGATGTCGGGATCTTCCACCTCGTTAAATTCGCTGCCGTTAACGCTCAGGGTCCAAAGTACCTCGTAGCGGCCCGGGTCGGGGGTAGATTCGTTGGTTATACCGAAAGAAATCTCACTAGGAGCGTTGGTTTCGTTAGTACCATCAGCTCGGCAGAAGGCATCATCCGGGTTAATAAAATCAACTTCCGGGCCTTTGTTTTGGATGAATAGATAAACCAGGCGCTCACACTGAGTTTCTAAATTGGTTAGTGTAAGAATATAATCACCAGCGGAAGCATTTTCAAGAACAGGGCTAGGTGGAAAAGATACAGCTCCAGCTAACTCCCATACATAAAAAAAGTCTTCAGCATTAAATAAATCATTAGCTCCTTCCAGTAATGCTTCGGCAGTAATAGTATATTGTTCGCCATTGCAAACTTCTAGTCGATACACATTTGGGCTGGTATCCGGATTTTCCGGCTGAATCACCTCTCCATCAGCAGTTTTAAGGGCAGCTTCCGGTTGGGGGCTAATGAAGAACTCTTCGATTATATCTTCCTCATTATCATAAATAGGACTGGATTCAGGATAAGTCAGATCGCAGGCAAACAACCTTAATTCGGCGGTGTATTTACCAGGCTCAGAAACCCAAGGATGATCAATTGCTTTAATCACAACGGAGTCAGCATCTTGAGGCGTTTTACTTTGGTTATAAATTATATCCCCATTCTCGTCAAACACCAAAAATATATACTGCTCATTATCGTAGCGTCGGGTACCTTTCAACGTAACCGGGTCTCCAATGCAACCAGAAGTAACCGATATTGTAGGATTATTTATAGAGTTGTTGGAAGGTTCCACCAAGTTGGGTAAACCTAATTGACCTTGGCCAGCTAAACCGGTTACCGCCGATGAATTATACTTAGCAATAGTAAATTTAAGAGTTTCACTATCTACAGAAAGTTCAATACTCCCCAATCTATCAGTATCTACATTGGAAACATATAGCTTGCGGTCCGGCCCCCGCTGAATGGCTCCTAATCTACCTGACTCACCATCTAGTTCTACAGCTTTTATGGAGCTTATCATTTCTTCCTGAGTAAGGGTATCTGAAATGGCTATAGCATACAACTTCCCTGGATTGACCTGACTAATAGCTAGAATACCATCACTCTGGAAGCCAATTCCGTAGAGTTGATCAGCATTAGAACCAGGTAGGCGGTCGGCAGTAATGCTCACTACAGCACTATCTTTTACCATGCCGGTTTCTGAGTCAAAATGGTATATTTCTACACCATTTCCCGGAATTACTGCGGCTAAACGGTTGCCATCTGGTGAAAAAACCATATAGCCCCCGGAGTTATTATGAACCGCACCGGCTGAACTAAACTTGGCAGTACCTAAACCATCGGCTGCCACTTCAAAACTTATAAATCGGTTAGAGCCTAGCTCATGGGTAACCAGCCAGCCACCTTGCCGAAGTTTTTCGTTAGCAGCTAATTTCTCGCTAACATTTTCGCCAAAGAAAATCTTCCTAACCGGCACATCTGCTCCAGATGAATTAAAGGCTAATTCTAAATCAGAGGCAATTTCACCATTAGGGTCAGAGGAGTTTCCTTTTAAATCGGCAATATTATAGTAGAGCTTTCGCCCATCACCTTCATTTGAAATTGTGAGTAAGTAATATAGCGTGGGATCTGAGGCCACTTGTTTCAATATAGAATTTTGGGCTACATCCTTACTGCCTCCTAGTACATCATCACCATTTTTAGTTAATGAAGCTAGATCGTCTTCACCATCATCATTAAAATCCTGCACCCAAAGTCGAACTCCATTAGTATAAAATAGGGGATATATATTTTCATCAACTGCTATAGTTGTACCTTCAATAGCTTTATTAGAACCAATCATTTGGTTGTCACCGGCCGGAGTAGGTACCGGAGTACCACTAGCAAAATCTACTCCGGCACCATCGCCAAAATACCAGAGGTTTTGCCGGGTATTGCCTTCGTTGTAAACTACTACCTTAAACGCTTTATAGGTTTCGCAGCCGCCGGGCTGGTTAAAAACTAAATAATAAGTTCCGGCTTCAGCATAAAAGTCTTCACCCGTATCCGGGTCTTGAGCAGTTATAGCTTCAATTACAATTTCATTTTCATTAGTGGTTATCCGCTGTTTGCCTCTTAATTCTACACTTTGTGGCTTATACCAGAAAAATGAGCCTTGACTGGTAATATCCGTGCCTTCAGAGTCTTGAGCTACTAGCTTAACTTCTGCATCATCACCCGCACACAAAATAATTTCCTGCTCAACCGGCTCTTCTTCACCTCCATTTATTCTAGCAGTTAGCTGTAAATCAATTTTGGCGTTTACCGGTACTTGTACTTGGGTTTCAGAGATTCCTTCCGGGTAGTAGGCTTTAAATGTAATATCAGCATTTCCTTCCTGACCGGGTGCAGTAAGTGCAGGCAGCATTTTCGTTGAAACTACACCTTGATCAGTAAGCCATTCCACACTATCGGGCAGCCCGTAACTTTCATCTAATTGCGGATATAAGTATAGTGGCCCTTCGGCACAAGTATTAGAGAATAGTACGTTAGATGGTATGGGTATGCTAGGTAATGCAGCCGCCCGGCTAAAGCGCCGGCTGTTGAAATCGGTATTGTTGAAGTGCTCTCTAACTAAGGTTGCATTATCCGAGGTTGGGGATTGAACGTAGCCTACTAATTCAGCATTAGAATTGGTAGTAGGTTTGTAAAGGTGATAGACCCGGCCGTCGGGGCCGGTGCGCAGATCTAGATGGTAAATTCCGGTGCTGTTTTCTACTATGGCATTAGCACTAAGCTCTAACTCCAGCGCGTTGTAGGTAATTTGCCAGATGCCGGTGCCACTATCAACGGTACTGCTGCGGGCGGCAAAAAGGGTTTCTCCTTTCCAGGCCAGGCTATTAATAGCCCCCGGTTTGCTGGTAAATACGCCCAGCGTATCTACAAATTCATAGTTGCCTCCGTTTAGTTCATACAAACTTAGCGGCTCGCCACTATCGCTTCTATCCTGACCAACTACTAGGTAATTATTTTGGGGGTTAAACGCCAAGGAGGTTATGGCTGTTTGCGGGGAATATTCAGTAGAACTAGTAGGCAAGATATTTCTGCCAACTTCAGATGGTATTCCTCCAGCTAACCCTAATACACTAATATTAGAAGAGTTTTCTGAACCAATTACTGGAAATAGTATTTGGTAGGTAGTGGTGGTGCCGAAGGTAGTTCTTACTAGTTCCATAACCCCGGTTGGCGTACCTGAATTTACCGGTATTAAGGTAGGGCCATCAATAATTTGCTGGGTAGTTACATTATAAGTATAGAAATTAAATTCTCTATTTTCGTCTAGTACCACTATAAAGTACGTATCCTGGCTGCCCTCTTGCGGCAAGGCCTGCACCGGTTGGCTCAGGGTATTATCGCCGCCTAAATCTTCCGAAACTACGCTGCCGTCCGCACCAACTAATTTTACGCCGTCGCTGTAAAACAGTAGCTCACCCGTACGCGGGTTAGTAGCTACTACACTGCCAGCCGTGCCGTAAGGGGTACTTTGCCCGTTAGCTAATTGGCCGGTGCCCTGGCTAAAGTCAATCCAGTTACTGCTATTGCCAAAATACCAGCGGTTATCAGGCCAGCTCTGGGCTTGGGCAGTGTAGGCAGTAAGTACCGCCCACAAGCTAATTATACAAAGGGTAGCTATTCTAAATACTTGCTTAGCAATCATGCAAGGGGTAATTTGTATTGAATGTAGTATTTTCAGAAAAACAAGATACTTTATAAACGATCTAACGCCAAGTATCGTTTATAGAATACGAAAATCTGCTTACGTTACACATATCGTTTTTTCCTTTTCCTTAAAATTAAGAAATTTAAGGGTTTTCTTATTTGTCTATGTTGAAACATCTACGCTGGTTACTATTGCTTGTCCCATCCTTAAGCTGGGCTCAAGATCCGCAGTTCTCTCAATATTACGCCAATCCGCTGTACCTTAACCCGGCGCTAACGGGCAATATACCCAGTGCCCGCGCCGGCCTGAGCTACCGCACCCAATGGCCCCAGCTAGATCAGGCCAGTTTCGATACCTATACCTTCTACTACGATCAGTTTCTGCAGGACTACGACAGCGGCATAGGCTTGCTGCTAATGCACGACCGGCAGGGTGTGGTGGGCTTAAGCAGTACAAGTGCCCACGCCAATTATGCCTATCAGCTACCTCTTTCCAATGGCATGACGTTGCGCCCCGGCATTAGTGTAGGGGTAATTCAGCGGGCGGTTAACACTGCTAACCTTCGCTGGGCCGATCAGTTTAGCTCGGGCGGTTTTACCCAGCCAACCCAGGAAGATTTAGGAATATTTGATCCGATTTACCAGTTTGATGTTAGCCTGGGTGGCATGCTATATACCCCGCAGTGGTGGCTGGGCGCTTCTTGGTCGCACCTAAACCAGCCGGATTATAGCTACGGCGATAATACCGGCAACGGCAACCTGCCCTACAAAATATCGCTGCACGGGGGCTACCGCATAGCCCTTCCGGCCGATGAAATTAGGGTAGGTTTAGATAAATTTGGCCGCGAACGGAGTATAACCCCAACCTTTGAGTTTAAGTACCAAGGTGGCTTTAAACAGGCCAGCGTGGGTGGTTACCTTACTTGGGAGCCGGTAGTGGCCGGTTTATGGTACCGGGGTATACCCATACCCGGCAATGAAGTTAGAAACCAGAACGAAGCAGCTATATTTATGCTGGGCTTAATAAAAGGCCGCTACACTATAGGGTATAGTTTTGATTATACGCTAAGTTCATTAGGAATTGCAACCGGCGGCGCGCACGAGGTAACTCTTTCTTACCAGTTTAAACAAGGCAACCCCAAAAAGCCCCCGCAAAACAAGCGGCAAATTCCCTGCCCGCACTTCTAAACTACCCTTAAATCTCTTTTTAACCTTAGTAAGGCAGTTATGTAATAAGCAGCCGTAGTTTCTACGGATTTAAGCACCTAAATTATAGAATTTTGAAGTTGTGAATACTGCACAGCGGTTAACCACATCCTCAAGATTATTTTTGATAGGCTAATTTAGTTTAGGTGTATGAAAAAAGTTTACAGACTGGGAAGGCAGTTAGGGTTGATAGTGTCTTTATGGGGCGGAATGGTCTTTTCTGCCAGTGCACAAAACTCCGATACCATGTACCGGGCCGAAAAGCTCTACGAAATAGGTAATTACGACCAAGCGCTGGAAAATTACTTAAATGCTGAGAAGGCCGGAGAATCGTCAGCTTACCTTAATTATAAAATAGGAGCCTCTTACCTGCACAAAAAAAGCCTGGACGATAAGCAGAAGGCCCTGGCCTATCTGAAAAAAGCCCAGCCCGATAGTGGAAACCTACCTGCCGAATTCTGGCTAAGTTTAGGTGATGCCTACCAGGTAAACAATGAGCCTCAGCAAGCCTTAGAAGCTTTTGCTAAATACGAAGGAAAAGCCTCAGATGGTAAGGCTAAATCAATAGCCGCCGAGCGGAAGAGAAAAGCTCAGATTATGGTAGAAGTGTTGGGGAACCCTAAAGCAATCAGCCTTAGAAGCCCGGCCGCTTCTATGAATACTTCTAATACCGAATATAACCCGGTACTAAATGCGGATGAAACCGTAATGGCGTATACCCAATTGGCTGATATGGGGCGCAGCGGCATGAAGGAGCAAATAATGCTGATGTACAAAGAAAACGGCCAGTGGTCGCCGCCTAATCAATAAGTTTTGGTAGCGCCAATGCCGGAACCGCCGGTATGTCAGCCGATGGCCAAACCATGATTATTTTCCTGGATGATAATACCGGGGGAAATTTATATACTATAAACCGCAGCGGCCAAAGCTGGGGTCAGCCTAAAAAACTAAGCGGCGATGTTAACAGCCGCCACCGTGAAACTACAGCCAGTATTACCCCCAACGGGCAACGGATATTCTTTGCCAGCGATCGTCCGGGCGGTCAGGGCGGTATGGATATCTGGATGTCGGAAATGGAAAGTAACGGCAGTTGGGGGCGGGCAGTCAATTTAGGCCCGGAAGTTAATACCCCAGCTAATGAAGATGCCCCCTACATTCACCCCAATGGTAAAACCTTGTTCTTTACGTCGGATGGAAATACCTCTATTGGCGGCAATGATATTTTGCGTACCGATTACGTAGCCGGTAAATGGCAAAAGGGTAAGAATATGGGCTACCCACTTAATACCGTAGCCAACGAAAGCTATCTTACCGTAACTGCCGATGGTAGCCGGGCATATTTTGCCAGCGATAGGGCCGGCGGGCAGGGTGGTCAGGATGTTTATACCTTCCAGATGCCGGAAGAAGACCGCAATATTCCGCTAACCATGATGAAAGGCCGGATTTTGGCTGGTGAAAATGAAGAGCCGGTGCCTACTCAAATTTTTGTGGTAGATGTTCAGACCGGTAGTAAAATTGACTACGTGTACAACCCCGATCCGGTAACCGGTAATTACCTAATTATTCTACCTCCAGGCCGCAACTACGATTTAATTGTAAAAGCGGAGGGGTATTTGCCGTATTCTATCGATGTTAATATTCCTAACCAAGATTACTTCTACGAAATATTCCAGCAGATTTTCCTGCGCCCGGTTAAGCAGTTCGATGTTGTAGTAGGGCAAGAAGTTCAGGTAAAAAATGCCTTCTACGATACCGGCCAGCCTATGCACCACGATCTGAAAAAAATTAAGGAAAGCTCCATGGTGAAGGAGGATAGCGTAGACGTATACGAAATGATGGAAACTATAATTGGCGCCGGCGATACTGATGCCTTTGAGTATATGCTGGAGTTGATGTACGAAATTAATCCGGTGGACAATGTAGATTTTGAAGCCACTTCTAATAAGAATGTTGAGGATGCTGAAGTAGTATATTACTACGAAGAAAACGACAAAACCCAATTAGAGGCTAAAACCGTAAATGGTGAGGTAATTTATACGCTTCCTACCTTCTATGTAAGCCAGGAAGCGGACAAGCAGAAAGAGAAACAGGTAGCCAATTACGATAAAGCCTTACTGAAATCGGTACATAAGATATACTTTGGAGTTGATAGCAAAACGCTGAAAGCCGACGATGAAGCCAAACTTAATAAGATTTTAGAGCAGGTTAAAACTTCGGATTTTCTGGGGGTAGAAATTAGCGGCTATGCCTCTAATGATGGCGATGCGGAACATAACCGTAAGCTATCTAATGAACGGGCAAATGCAGTTCTTACTTATATGAACGAACGAGGCTTGTTGCGCCGTAAAATTGTGGCACGCGGCTACGGGGCTACGGAAAATGGTTCGGATAATGCGCAGGAAGGCCGTAGGGTAGAAGTTAAGATTATTGAACTGGACGATAAAATTGCCAGCAAATAAAAGTGAGTGAGTTAATTACGAAAATGCCCGGAGTTTATACTTCGGGCATTTTTTATGTGTTCACCACTTAATAATATCCTTTTCCTTATCGCCCTTTTTGCTATGCACCCGCGTGTGTGATCCTATTAGAAAACTTAGGCTCAGGTAAAGCCGGTTAGCTTCTACATCCGGGTTAGATAGCAGGTTAAAGCCGCCCTGGGCGTGCAAGCCCAGCAGCCTAAATCCGATCGCCGGACCTACTGAAACCGTGCCCTCGTCAAAGTTGGTAAAGTAGCCAAAGCGGCCACCGTAAGTCCACTTAAACCGGCCTTGGCGTTGCCAGTAGGCCCCTTCTAACCCTAAAATACCTGTAAAGGGGGCAACAGAAGCAAAGCCTTCAACTGCATGAATGGTAGGTTTCTTTAAACGTATTTTCTTCCAATTAGCATGGTAGCCCAGCCGAAGCATATCAGTACGGCCACGTTCATAGCCAATTATATAGCCCCGGGTTTCCTGATAGACCTTTAACTTTTCTTTTTTCTGGTCTTTATCTTTATCGTCAGAACCGCTTCGATTAAAAATCTGAGCTTGAAGGCAATTCACGCTTACAAATACAGTAAAAAGCAGGGTGAGCCAAGATCGGTAGTGCATGTTTAGTAAACGGGCCGGAGTAAAAAATATGCTAAAAAAATAATTGCTAACTGTATAGTTAGCAATTTGTAGGTTTACGCTGAAATTTCAACTTCCTCGTAGCGGGTAAGCCTTTCGCGAACTTCCTGGGGTATTGGTTGGGGCCGGCCGGTTTTATAGTCCACATGAACTAAAATAATCCGGGCTTTGGCAAATACCATTTCCGGATCGCCCTGTTCGGTAATAATTACATCTTGGGTAATAGATGAATTGCCTAACTGACTGGTCCTAATCCACACATCTGGTTTATTATGAAACTGAATTTGCCGGCGGTAGTCAATATCGGTTTTAGCCAATACCATACCCCACTTTTTCCAATCCCATTGGCAGGCTTCTTCTAAATAATACGACCGTACCTGCTCAATATAAGTCAAATAGACAGCATTGTTTACGTGCCGCATAGTATCTAAATCGGCATAGCGAACTTCTACCGGGGCGTGAAACCGAAAATTTTTCATACCGCTAAAATAATAGCTTAGGCAGAAAGTTGGTACAGATTTTCAGTTTTCTCCACCAAGCGGACCATGGAAGCTTCGAAACCCGTTTTTTTGCCCACTTCCGACCAATTTACCCAAGCAAAACCTTTACTCTCGGCTAGCGAGTAATTAATTTTTTCATTGGCATCGGCAGTAAGTAGGTAGCGAACATCGTAGTGCAGGTGTTCCGGTTCGTTAGCCCGCGTCGGGATTGTGTGTACATCAATGTCGAAGATGGTAGGCTTTAGCAGCCGCAAGCTGCACAGCCCGCTTTCTTCGTGGGCTTCTCGCAGCGCTACACCAGCTAAATTTTCATCGCCGTCGGCATGGCCGCCGGGCTGTAACCAGCGGTCTAATTTTCGGTGGTGCATTAGCAGAACCCGCTGTTCTGCCGGCGCAATTACCCATGCTGAGGCAGTAATATGGCCTGCCAGCCTACTCCGGTAAAAGCAACTTTTCGATACGTTCAGGAGCTTTTCCAGGGCAGCGCGGTGGCCTTCCTCGCGGGCGTCGGCCGGCTGGTAGGTGCGCAGCGCATCCAGAAGGTGTTGGCGTGTCATGGGCTGGTGCAGTTATTCAATTACAATATTTACTTTATTTATCCGGCCTTCCTTTAAGGTGTCGGTTTGCACACCCGCCCCAATATTATTTTTGTCGTCCTTACTGGCGTTCACGTAATACACTTTCGGCTCAAGATCGGTAAACTTAGCTATACCTTTTTTATCGGTTTCCGAACTAGCAATTGCGTTGGTTTCTTGGCGGTAATCTTCCAGGCTAGGGTACAACACTACCTTAGCGTTAGGCTGAACGTTGCCAAGTTCATCCAGAATAGTAATTCGTAAACCTGTTTTCAGTAACTGAGCCGGACTAAAGGCAAAAGCAATTAGCAGTACAGGAACTATAAAAAGCAATTTTTTCATAATAGTGGTGTATTTACAACTTAACGTAACCAGTCGGCTTCATTGTTGTTGCGTACTCTACAAATTTGAAAAATTGCCGGAGGGCAAAAAAGTGAGTTTCGAAACTAACCTTAGACGAAGTAGGATATAGCTGGTTTTAAGCAAAAATTAAAATTAGCTCATAAAGAAGGTACAAACTTACTTAGCAGGGCAAATAATTGCGGAAAAGCGGTCAGGGGTAGGGTTTCGCTCTTATCCAGAGGGTCGTGGTAAGCCTTTATGCCGCCCAAAGTATAAATAAAGAACGAGGGTATACCTTGCTTATAGAACAGGCAATGGTCGCTGTTGCAGGCCTCGCCCCGGGCCGAAACCTGGCTCAACAGGCCATTTTGGCTATTTAAGCTTTCAAGCTGATTAAATTTATCAGTAAAAACCTTGCCATTTACTACCTTAATGCCTTCTTCGCCAGTGCCGGTAATATCTAGGTTTAAAACAAAACGGGTTTTTTCCAGTGGTACCAGCGGATGGTTAACATAGTGGCTGGAGCCTAATAAACCAACCTCTTCGGCCCCAAATGCTATAAAGAGTAAACTTACATCGGGCTGGTTTTCTTTAAAGTGCCTGGCCAGGCTAAGCATCATGGCAACTCCGGAGGCATTATCGTTAGCACCGGGAAAGTAGGTTTTATTGCCCATCATCCCTAAATGGTCGTAGTGGGCGCTTATAACCACTACGCTGGCTTCCGGGTTCTTTCCGGGCAACAACCCAATAACATTTTGGGTGTTTATTTCAGGCTCATATTTGTTTACAACAGCAAGTTCAACTTTTTCCGGTGGTTTGGCTAGGGCCTCTTTTCTAACTATATACTGGGGTATTGGGCAGGGTTGCTGGGCAATATGCCAGGTTAATTTATCGGTAGTAGCCAAAATTATACCCACCGCCGGGTTATTTCTGAACGTGCTTAAAAAAGAAATTCCCTGCCGGAATTTATCCTTAAAGGCCTGGCTGCTGTCAACCTGGGCCGTTTGGTCAATGTATAAAATTTTGTCTTCGGCCTCGGCCAAGCAATTCAGCAGTTTTTCCGAATCAGCCACTACTTCGGCACTCAGGTAAAAAGTTTTATATTTCCCCTTAAGCGTATTGCTGCAGGGAGAAACCATAAAATCGGTGCCGGGAACCAGAGCTTTTTTGTTAATTATAAGTGTAGCTTCTTCGGGGAAAGTGTTGACCGAAATGGGAAACTCCTGAAAGTAGCCGTTACCAAATGAGCGGAGGCCAATCTCTTTAAATTCTTTGGCAATATAGGTAGCCGCCAGCCGGTGACCATCGTTAACGTAACCGCGGCCGTAAAATTCAGGAGCTGCCAAATCCCTCACTATTTCTTTGGCGTACGACCTAACCCAGGAAGTATCGGGTAATTGGGCCGCAGCAAAGTGGCTTATTGAATAAATTACTAATAGCAGAGATAGCCGGAAAAGTGGCAAAGTGAACTGGATTTAAGACTAAATGATCGGTTTCCTATAAAGTTAGAAAGAATACCGCCGAGCAATCAAGTTTATAGCTAACTATTTATTATTCTTTAATATTTATGCCGCAATATTTACAAAAAGTAGCATCGGGCTGGTGGTCGGCCGGTGAGCAGCGAGGGCAATTCACAGGTTTTAGCGAAATATTAGTGCGTTCGGCTTTGCTCAATTCCGAGCTTACTATACCGGTAGGAACTGCAATAATTCCGTAGCCGAGCAGCATAAGAATAGTAGCCAAAATTTGCCCGGCCGGGCTTTGCGGGGCAATATCGCCGTAGCCTACCGTAGTTAAGGTAACCACTGCCCAGTAAATAGAAATTGGTATGTTGCGGAAACCGCTTTTCGGATTGCCTCCTTCAATCAGGTACATTAAAGCGCCAATAATTACTACTACAATTAAAACTGCCCCAATAAATACCACAATTTTATATACGCTGGCCCGCAATGCTTTTGATAGGGTTTGAGCTTCGCCTAAGTAACGGCTTAATTTTAATACTCTAAAAATCCGCAACAGCCGTAAACCTCTAATCACAGTAAAGAAGCGGGTGCCGTGGTACCAAAAGGTTAAGTAACTCGGTAATATGGATAGCAGATCAACAATACCGAAAAAGCTAAAAATATACTTTCTGGGGTAGCCGGCACTAATTATTCTAAGTAGGTATTCAATAGTAAAGCAAATGGTAAAAAACCACTCTAACGTTAATAGTAAGTTGCCGTAGCGGGCTTTAACGCTGGTTACAGTTTCCAGCATTACGGTAAGCATACTGAGCAAAATCAGTATAAGTAGTATAACATCAAAAGCTTTACCGGCCGGCGTGTCCGATTCAAAAATTATAATATATAGCTTCTTTCGCCAGTTTTGCTTTAGGCGCTCCTTTCCGTAGACCATGTAACTTGTTTCAATCTATCCTGATTTATAGAAATAGATAGTGAGGTAATTAGTTTTATGCAAGAATAAGAAATGAATTAGTAAGAGCAATAATAAAACATTGATACTGATTTGCTTAAGTATTTAGTGCGCAGCCATATTTTAATAAAATTAAGAGGAATTTATTCTAGTGTTAGAATCTTTTCTGTCTAGAAAACATGAATGAGTTTGAAATTATTGAAAATATTTGATAAAAATAGGATGGGTATTTTGAAGTAAAGATGTTGTATTATAACTTTGCTAAACTTTTATTTATTTGTCATTCACTTATCTGTCATAATTATTTTTCTTTCATGGAAAATCAAACGCCTACTTTTAACAGTATTGGAGATCGGGTAAAATATCTTCAAGAAGAAATTTTAAAACTTACTCCTAATAAGTTCGCCAAAGAATCCGGACTTGCTTACAATACGCTAAAAAGCCTATACGAATCTGACAAAGATCCGCGCCGTAGTACTATTCGTAAAATTCTTGATTCTTACGATGGTTTTGTTAATCCAGAGTGGCTAATTGAGGGGAGCGGACGCCCAACACTTTCGGCTATTGGCGAACATCCGGCTTTTGCAAAACTTACTAGCGACGATTACTGGAAAAAAGCCGGACGTTTAATTAGAAAGAAAATTGGCCAATCAGGTAAAACTGTAGAGCAGGTAGCTAAGGCCGCCGGCGAAAGTAAGTTTTTCTTAGAAAAAACCCTTCGCGGGCAAAACAGCCCTACGCCAATGCTGATGGGAACCTTGCTACTGCAAACCGGCACCACCCTAGATGAGCTGGCCGAAGAATTAGGAATTGAAATTCCGAAGAAAGACAAACCAGCGGCTAAAAAAACCGGCCGCAGCCTGGCAACGCCGGTTGCTGCGGAAGATACCGTAAGCCCGGAAGAACTAATGGAGGAAGCTCAGCAAGAAGCTCAGCCCATTCAGCAAAATAATGGACAGCAGGGCCAGTCGGCTACGGCTTATGCTGCCGGCAGCGGCACAGCGGCCAATGAGCAAAACCTAGCCCAGGAATTGCGCATGCGCGTAGAAATGCTGGCAAACCGGGTAGCTTATCTGGAAGACAAAGTGGCTCGCATGGCCCAATAATTATACTGGTATTGTGTAAATTAGCGGCTGGTTAGTTATTCTAACTGGCCGCTTTTTATTTATGAATCTTTCCCTGACCACTCCGGCTATATTTTTTCCGGCTATTTCGCTTCTATTGCTGGCCTACAACAATCGATTTTTGGCGGTGGCTACCCTCATCCGTAGTTTGCACCAGCAGTACCAGCAGAACCCTCAGCAGCGTACTTACGGCCAAATTACCAATCTGAGACGCCGCCTATACGTGATTCGTAATATGCAGGCCTTTGGTATATCGGGCATGTTTGGGTGTGTTTGTTGTATTTTTGTACTCTACTTGGGTTTTCAACAGGCCGGTGAAGTGCTATTTGTTTTATCGCTGGTTACCTTACTAATTTCCTTAGTTTTTTCCCTGAAAGAAATATTGATATCGGTGCACGCCCTGGAAATACAGCTTGGCGATCTGGAAGAAGGCAGCCCTAAGTAGGATTTTTGCTAAAATTTGTAGGGAGCTTTGGCCATTCTTGCGTAAATTGTACGCTCTATGGCAGGAGGAAGGGCAAGGCAGGTGCAGGAGTTACCACCCAAATATTATCTGGATAATTTTAAGAGCTTGGTACAATTCGTTCAGGATAAGTACCAACCAATTTTGGGTCTGGCTGAATTAGCTTTTATGCAGGCTTTTGAAAGCCTAAGCGAGGATGCCCAATGCTTGTATCTGCGTTTTGCCAACCGAAAGGGGCAGTATTTTCGCTTCAGCAAAATTCAGTACGCTGAAATTACCGATCAGGAATCGGCCCTAAATGAGCTACTCCTTAGAGGGTTTTGCCGCAAAGTAACCCAGCAACACCTCCACAGCCTGGCCGATCTGCTTCAAATTTATAGTAAAGCCGAGCTTACCGCCCTGTGTAAATTGCTGGAACCTAAGCTTAGGGGTATTTCAAAATATAAAAAAGAAGAACTGGCCCAGCGTATGCTGGAAGAATTGCCCTGCCCCGACTTGCTGGTTGCTGTAATTCAGGAAGAAGATATTGTACGCCAGCATTATAGTGATGAGTACGAAATGCTTAAGTTCCTGTTCTTTGGGCACCTGCACGGCCAAATGTCGGATTTTGTGGTTCGCGATTTGGGTTTGGTACGCTTTGAAGCCCCGGAAGAAGATAAACTGGTCGCCAAATTTACTAACTGGCAGGAGGCAGAAGAGCAATTCTGGGTATCGGCCATGTACCAGAAATTTAGGGAATTGCGAGAGGAGAGCCCGGCCGAAAATTTGTATAGCTGGTTTCTACAAATTGGCAGCCGGGGCGTAGCGTTAAACCCTATTGCCAAACCTACCTTTGATAGGCTTACCCGCAAATTAGGGCGAATTCTAGAACAACGCCAACAGCCCGATTTTGCCCTGGAAGTTTACCGCTTTACCCAAGAACCGCCCTCGCGGGAACGGCAGGTACGAATTCTGCATAAGCGCGGCGAGTTGCAGCAGGCCGTAAGTGTATGCCATAGCATACTTAAAACCCCAAAGAATTCGGAGGAAGAAATTTTTGCCCGTGACTTTCTGCGCAAGCAAGAAGACAAAAAAGCCACCCGCAGCACTACCCGCTGGCTTAAAAATAGCGATGTTATAGAAATTAGCGATGTTTATAAGTACGAAGTTGAGAAGGGCGTACTTCGGTATTATTCGGACCAGGGTTACAAGGCCATGTACAGCGAGAATTACCTATTCCGGAGTTTATTTGGCTTAATTTTTTGGGATATTATCTTTGACCAGGATGCCCAGGTTTACCATAGCCCGCTGCAAAGGTTTCCCAGCGATTTATACCTTCCGCAATTTTTATTGAAAAGAAAAGATAGATTGGAGGAGCGGGTAGCCCAGTTAAGCAGTAAAAAAAAGCTCACTAAGCATATTAACTCGGTATACGAAGACAAATGGGGCTTGGGTAACCCGCTGGTTGGCTGGCACGAAAATACGCTACCCTTGGTTAAGGCTGGAATTACCAATTTACCCCGCCCGGCTATGTTCACTACGCTTCTGGAAATGGCCAAAAACCTAAAAGAGTATGGCCGGGGCTTCCCAGATATATTTATTTGGAAAAAAGGGGAGTATAAACTTATTGAAGTTAAGAGCCCTACCGATGCGCTCTCGCCCCAGCAGCTCTACTGGCTGCAGTTTTTTCAGGAGCAGGGTATAGCTGCCGAGGTTCAGCGCGTAGCCTGGACGCAGTAAAGGCAGGTAACTACCTGCCTCTTCTAGCTTAACCAAACTTATCTATGAAAAGGATTTTTAGATCTTCTTAACCCGGCCGCTACCGCTGGACTTAACATCGACCGAGCCGGGCGAGCCTTTGTAATAAACACTGCCGCTGCCACTTATACTGGCTTTAATCGCTTCCTGAGCATCTACGTAGCAGTTGCCACTTCCGCTGATGTGTACATCGGCGTAACGGCTTCGTACCTCTTGGGCTTTTATTTTGCCGCTGCCACTAATATGGGCATCCAGTACATTGGCCGAGCCATTTAGGTCTAAGCTGCCGGAACCGGATATACGAGCGTCAATATTATCTGCATTAACTGCTAATTTTACACTTCCGCTGCCGCTTATATGCACTTCCAAATCGTTAGTATTGAATTGGCTTTGACCAATAACTGTTCCGCTACCGCTTATATGCAGTTTTTCTAGTTTCGGTAAGCTTATATATATTTTTACGCGCTCATCATCACCCCAATTCCAATTAAACCATTTATCCGAGCCTTCGCGCTTAATTACCAGGTGGTTCCCTTTAGTTTTGGTTTCTATTTCGTCCAGGTCTTCTCCTTCCAGTTTTACTGAATAATCACCTTGACTAATGTAGAGAGTTGCCGGGGCTAGAATGCTTATGCCACTGAAACCGCTGTGATTTCTTGTTTGATTGGATTGCGCCCATAGCGAAACGCTTAACAGGCAGGCTAACGTTAAAAGTGCTAATTTTTTCATGGTTTTCCGGTTGAAGGTTTAGTATATGATGCACCTCAAGCGGAAAACGTTACACGGTAATGGAAAAAATTAATATTGAATGCCTAGTTTTTTGTAAATAAAGTGCATTAGCCAAGCCGGGCCAATCAGCAAAAACTGTATGTCTTTAAGGAAACTGGGCTTTTTACCTTCTATTTTATGACCGTAGAACTGACCAATCCAAGCTAAAATAAATATGGCTATAGCAATAGCCCAGAGCGGTATCCCGGGTATTTGATCTAGCAAATAAGCCCCTAGTATGCACAGAAAAGAGAAGAATAACATGCCTATGAACAGCGGAATGCTTAAAATAAGGTAGTATAAAAGTACCACCCCCAAAACTATAGTAGCCCAATTGATAAAGGGCGTAGGCTCGCTGGTATACATATACGCCAGCGGCCCGGGCGGTATTGACCAAAACAGACATACTATACTGAAGAATATGAGAGGTACACACACCCAATGAATAGCCTTATTGGTAGCATTCTGGTGACTGGTTCCGTATTCGGTTAGCAAGACATCTATTCGGCGCATAAGATTATTAAGTTAAGCTGCCTGGGCTTTGCCGGTCTTCACTTTAGACCACGGCTTAATTTGCCAGTGCACCCGGGCGGTAGTTAAGTGGTTACCCTGCTTATCGTGGATCTGAACTTCGCAGGGAGTGGTTACTGATTCTTCGGTTTTCAGTGGGTCAAGCACATTTTGCTGAATCCAATCCGGTGTTAGGCGAAAGGTAGCAAAGGCATCCATTTTGCCCTGATAGAAATAATCCACTTCCAGGCTTTTTAAGATTAACCTATATTCTTTGGGCGAGAAACCGGTAAGCATAAGTACGCCGGTGGTGTATTCGCTTAGGGTAGCTAAGGCACAAGCGTGTAGGCCTCCCAAGTGGTTTTTATTCTTTCGGCGGTAGGGTAATTTGGTTTTAATATGCGTATCGCTGATTTCCATAATCTTGAAATTATGAGGAAGATTAAACGGAATCATACGGGCCAGCACCTTATTTAGTAGCCACAGGTAGGTTTTAGAATGCTTGGCTTTTTCAATAAAACTGACAGGGTCGGTCATGGCGGGGCTTGAGGGTTATTATTAAACAATGTACGAGTTACTAACCTAATTGGCAACGTTAGGCACTTAGAAGTAAAAATGTAGCTTTGTGCTATGCTAAGTTTCTGGGAAAAAAAACATTTAGTTAAGGCTGACTACCTGATTATTGGCGGTGGTTTAGTAGGGTTAACTGCCGCCGTCCAGATTAAAGAATTTAGGCCGTCGGCTCGGGTTTTGGTGCTGGAAAGGGGGCTGCTGCCTTCGGGTGCCAGCAGCCGTAATGCCGGTTTTGCCTGCTTTGGTAGCTTAAGCGAACTGCTGGCCGACTGGCAAACTATGGGTCAAGACCGGGCGCTGGCTTTAGTTGAAAAGAGGTGGCGGGGCTTGCAAATGCTGCAGCGGAGATTGGGTGCAAAAAATATAGGTTTGCTGCGCTACGGAGGTTACGAATTGCTGCGCGAACCGGAACTGCACTACCTGGAGAGGGTAGAGGAAGTAAACAATTGGCTTTACCCGCTTTTTCGTCAGAAAGTATTTTATAATGCAGAGGGAAAAGTGGAAGAATTTGGCTTTAACCGGCAGATTGTGAAGGGCATGATCTTAAACCCCCTGGAAGCCCAAATTGATACCGGGCTGATGATGAAAAACCTCTACGAATACGCTATAACCGCCGGGGTTCAGGTGCTAACCGGCTCTAGAGTAAATAAAGTGGAAGGAGAGGCTGGTACGTACGTGGTTTCAGTAAGCAATCCTAATGGGGGCGAAGAAGTAGAGTTTTCTGCCCGGGCAGTAGGGGTATGCACCAATGCCTTTGCCCGCCACTTACTGCCTAAAACCGATTTAAAGCCCGGCCGAGGCCAGGTGCTGATTACCGAGCCGATACCCAATCTACCGTTCAAAGGTACCTTTCACATTGAAGAAGGCTACTATTACTTTCGTAACTACGGCCGGCAGGTGATTTTAGGCGGCGGCCGCAACCTCGATTTCAAAGCGGAAACCTCAACTGCGCTGGAGCTTAACGAATCTATTCAGAACCATTTAAAGGATATGCTACGGACCACCCTATTGCCGGGCCAGGATATAAAAATTCAGCATAAGTGGTCGGGTATAATGGCATTTGGCCCAACTAAGGAGCCAATTGTTAAAACCATACAACCCGGCCTGGCCCTGGGGGTGCGGCTGGGCGGAATGGGAGTAGCTTTAGGCAGCGAGGTGGGCAGCCAGGTAGCCGAATTGATGCTTAACCAAGAATAAACAAAAATTTTGGTTCCGGAGTTAGTACAAAAATCTCAACCCCATTAACTCAACCAAATTTATGCTTGATATTATTGTAACCTTATTAGTAAATGCCCTGGTAGTGGTAATAGCCGCCAAAGCCATGAGCAGTATCTACGTAAAAAGCTTTGGTACCGCCCTATGGCTGGCAATTGTAATTGCTATAGTAGGCTTACTGGTTTATTGGATACTTCAGGTACTGTCGCTGGGCTTATTTGCGCTGTTGGGCATAAGCTTTATAGTGCGCATAATAGCTAATGCAATAGTTATTGAAATTTTTGACAAAATGAGCAGTAGCTTCGATACCAAAGGGTTTAGCCCATCATTAATCTTAGCGGTTCTTATAGCTATTGCCGGTGCGGCGGTTGACTATTTCTTATTGTCATAAGCTAGGTAAAACACTTCTTTGCACTTTTTTTATCTTTGGCCGGACATTTTATAGGTGTCCGGTTTTTTATGGGTGAACTATTCTATACCGAGTGGGTTGGCTACGCTGCCGGACTGCTTACTACAATTGCATTTCTGCCCCAGGCTATTAAAACCTGGCGTAGCCGCTCGGCCCATGACCTGTCGTTGGGTATGTTCCTGATGTTTTGCACCGGCATTATCCTGTGGCTGACCTACGGGTTAATGCTGAGGCAATGGCCAATTATTCTACCTAATTTATTTACTCTATTACTGGCCGGCAGCATCCTATTTTTCAAAATTAGAAGCCTGGGTCAGTAGAAATAAGTGAGGTTGACGGGCTAAAAGGCCGGTTTAACTTTCTTACTTGCCTGCATTTAGCCTATATTAGAGCTTTGTTTTATTCGTTTTATGGATACCAAGCTCAGGAAACCCCACTTATGGGAGGCTATTTTACCTATTTTATTTTTGATTGCCATACTGGCTACCAACGTCTGGATTTTTGGTGACGGCTCCCTGGATGGTTCTAATCAACTGGCCCTACTTTTCTCGGCAGCGGTAGCCGGTATTATTGGTTTGCGCCTGGGTTATACCTGGGAGCATATGCAGGAAGGTATTGTGCAATCCATAAGCTCGGCACTTTCGGCCATAATAATTCTGCTATTGATTGGTTCGCTGGCCGGCACCTGGCTACTGAGCGGTATAGTACCGGCTATGATTTACTACGGCCTGGAGGTGCTTAACCCTACCATATTCCTGTTTGCGGCTTGTTTTGTAAGTGCGGTAGTTTCTTTAGCTACCGGTAGTAGCTGGTCAACGATTGCCACAATTGGTATTGCCCTGTTAGGAATTGGCAAAACCCTGGGCATGAGCGAAGGCCTGGTTGCCGGGTCAATAATTTCCGGGGCCTACTTTGGCGATAAAATGTCGCCGCTAAGTGATACAACCAACCTGGCCCCGGCTATGGCGGGTACCGACTTGTTTACCCATATTAAATACATGATGTGGACCACCATTCCGTCGATAATTATAACCCTGATTATCTTTTTGGTAATTGGTTTGGTTAGTGGGGGCGAAGGTTCGGTAGAGAATGTGTTGGCCGTTCAGGGAGCTATTCAAGAAAAATTTAATATAACGGGTTGGCTATTTCTGGTACCCGTGGCGGTAATTATTATGATTGTGCGCAAAGTTCCGGCTTTACCTGCCCTTTTGGTAGGTACACTACTGGGCGGAGTGTTTGCGCTTATTTTTCAGCCACAGGTAATTGCTGAAGTTTCCGGCGAAGGATATACTCAATTTCAGACCTATTACGTAGCGGTGATGAAAGCTATGTACGGCGACATTTCGGTGGGTTCTAACAACGAAATTGTAAACGAATTGCTGAGCACCAGCGGTATGAGTGGTATGCTGAATACCATTTGGTTAATTGTTTGTGCTATGGTATTTGGCGGGGTTATGGAAAGCATTGGCTTGCTGCAGCGCATTACCGAAAGTGTAATTAAATGGGCTAATTCTACCGGCTCGTTGGTAGCTTCGACCGCCTTAACCTGCATTGGGTTCAATGTAACGGCCTCCGATCAGTATTTGGCCATAGTGGTACCGGGCCGTATGTTTGCCGATACTTACCGAAAGCGAGGCTTATGTCCGGAAAACTTAAGCCGTACGCTGGAGGATAGCGGTACGGTTACCTCCGTGCTGGTACCTTGGAATACTTGCGGGGCTACCCAATCATCAGTATTAGGTGTTGCCACAATTTTATATTTACCGTATTGTTTCTTTAACCTGATTAGCCCGTTAATGACTATGGCCTACGCGTATTTGAATTTAAAAATAACCAAATGCGAGCCGCCAACGGAAATAGTGCCGCCAACTACCGACGAGAAACTTGCGCATGTATAAGAATAAAATTAGCAAAGAAGAAGTAAACAACCTGGGCCTGTTCCGTTATGAAGGCGAGGTTGTGGTGGTAGATAGCCCGGAAGCCCTGAAAGAAGCCGTTCAGGAGCTTAGCTTGCACCCAATTATAGGGTTTGATACAGAAAGCCGCCCCGCATTTCGTAAAGGAGATTATTATCCGATTTCCCTAGTGCAAATGGCAATTGAGGATAAAGTATATTTAATCCGTAACCAGCTTACTGGTTTTTCAGATGGCTTGAAGCAAATTTTTACAAACCCCAACATTGTAAAAGCGGGCATCTCTATTCTGGATGATATTAGGGAGCTAAGGAAGCTAGGCCACTTTGATCCCAAAGGCGTAGTAGAATTAAACGATGTAGCCCGGAGCCTGGGAATTGAGAATAGCGGCGTGCGTAATCTTTCCGGTATATTTTTAGGTTGCCGAATCAGCAAAAGCCAGCAAACTTCTAACTGGGAAAAAGAAGAGCTTAGTGAAGGCCAAATCTCTTACGCCGCTACTGATGCCTGGGTATGCTTTGAAATTTACGAAAAGCTCAACCGCCAAGGCTTTCTTACAATTGATGATAATTTCTACTTCCGCCTACCAAAACCAACCAACTTAACCCGAACCCGATTCAGAAAAAGTCCTAAGAATTAACTTCGGTTGCTACACCATCAATATCTAGTACGGCATTAGTGAGGGCTTCTAACTGGCTGGCTTTTACCCATAGTTGCATGCGGCAGCTTTCGGTAAACTCTTGATGGCCCATTTCGGTATCGTAATCAGCTATAGTACGCATAAGGTCGCTGGTTTGTTCGTAGCCATATAATACAATTAGCTCTCGGCGTACGGTTTTTTCTACTATGGTGTTAGCTCGTAAAGCCTCGGCCGCTGCCTCTTTATACGCCTGAATTAGCCCGCTAACCCCCAGTTTAGTACCACCAAAGTACCGAATAACTACTACCAAGGTATTAGTTAAATTCAGCGATCGTATCTGGCCTAAAATTGGATCGCCGGCCGAGTGGTTAGGTTCGCCATCATCGTTAGCCCTGTAATGGTCGCCGGCGGGGTTTAATATCCAAGCGTAGCAGTGGTGGCGGGCATCGTAGTAGGTTTTACGCAGTTCCTCTTGGTGCTTTTTTATATCCTCTTCACCATCAACCGGGTAGGCAAAGGCTAAAAATTTGCTACCCTTTTCTTTATACAGCCCTTCAGATACAGTTGATATGGTGAAGTAAGTATCGGGTTGCATTACTTAAAGTGCGTTAAATATTTCCTGATAACTAATTAAAGCAATTGCCGTAATGGCCAGGGCTAAACCCAGCCAGTTAAGCTTATGTAATTTTTCCCTGAACAGAATAAGCGCAGCTAGTGATGAGCCTAAGATAATACTGATATTTAGTAAGGGATAAAAGTAAGCTCCGTTATTGCCGAACTCCGCCAATCCTTTTACTACAAAGTATACGCTAAAGTAATTAGGGACGCCCAGTACAATTCCGCCAATCCACTCGGCCTTACCAACCGGTATGCGGCGGGCCAAAAGCAATATAATGCCAATTACCCCGGCTACCCCAAAAATTATAATCGGGAAAATGGCTTCCTCGCGGGGGCTTAGGTACTTAAAACTGGTAAAGTTAATGGTGGTATCAATAAGGCCGCTACCTACAAAAACCCCAATTGGCAATAGGGCTAGCCACTTATTGCCAATTGGTAGCTTACCTTCCTTCGCTACTTCTTTTGGTTTAAATGAACTTAAGTAGATAGCCAGAAACGCCAAAATAATTCCTAGGTAATTAAGCCAGTCAAATTCTTTGCTCTCAATCTGAAAAATAAACAGACTAAATAGTACCGGAATTGCCAAGGACATTTTAGCTGCTATTGAGGAAACAGTTACACTTAAACGCTGGGTAGTAAGTGCCATTAGGTAGAAAACGGCAATAAATATAAAGCCTAGAAATACGGCCATCCAGAGCCAGGGGTCGCCCTTGCTTACTAGTTTTAACGGCTCAATGCTGCCCATAAACGCAATGCCGGTAAGTATACACACCGCGTAGTTAATTACGATAGCCGGCAACGTACGGACTCCCCACTTAGCGTAGCCCCGGAATACCAAAAATATAGTAACGTTAAATAGTATGCCTAGCAGAAGGTATATCATAGCGTGATGTAGAAAAAGGGCAGCAAAAATAACAGATTTGTCAATAAGTTCAGAATAATTGAATTTTGAATAATGGATCAGCCGCTGGTGTCAGTTATATGTTTGTGTTATAACCAGGCTTCTTACGTGCAGGAGGCCCTAAATTCGATATTAAACCAGGTTTATGGTAATGTAGAATTAATTATAGTGGATGACGCCAGTACCGATAATAGCACCTCCGAAATTAGAAGCTGGCTAAGCAGTAAAAGTAAGGCTATTCAATTTATTCCTCTAAATAAGAACGTAGGCAACTGTTCGGCCTTTAATATTGGGTTCAGAAAAAGTTCGGGAAAATATATTATTGATCTAGCTGCCGACGATGTTTTGCTGCCGCACAGAATAGCCGAAGGCGTAAAAACTTTAGAGGCGAGGGGTCCGGAGTGGGTCATGGAATTTTCTGACGGTTGGATTATTAATGAAGACGGCGACCGGCTCAGAACTCATTATATCCGAAATAAGACTGGCGAACTAATTGAAGCTGTACCGCAAGGCGATGTATACGCTGAGGTACTCGCTCGCTACTTTATATGCGTTCCCAGTATGTTTATGCGCCGCAGCATTCTGGAAGAGTTGGGCGGTTACGATGAAAGCCTGGCGTACGAAGATTTTGATTTTTGGGTACGGGCCGCCAGAATTGGTAAATTTGCCTACAACCCTAAAATTTTAGTTGAGAAACGAAAACTTAATACCGGCTGGTCGGCGCAGCAGTATAGGCCAGGCAGTAAACAACTGGAAACTACCTACAGGGTATGCCTGAAAGCTCAACAGCTAAACCGGAACAAGCGGGAAATTAAAGCCTTAGGCCGGCGCCTGGGTTACGAATTGCGGCAAGCTATACGACACGGGCATCCGGCTTTAGCCTATAAATTTTGGGTATTGAAGCGGGAGGTATGGCCCCGCCCGATTGACTGGCTATACCGCCTACTAATAAAAAGGGCAAGCTCATAAGTTGAGCCGCCCTCTATCTTGCATGGTATGCAATCCCTAATCACCTTTTAAGAATCGAACTTTCTTAACCCGGTTCTTATTGGTTTTAATAATTGCGGTATACACTCCGGAAGGTAAGCTGGCAGCGTTAAACTCACTCAATTCACCATCTGTAACCTGCGGGCTTAACGTATAGCTGTTCCCGGCTAAATCAACTGCAATTATTGAAGTAGCGTGTTCATCTTCACTATTAAATACGCTTAACTTTTGCTGATTGTACGCTATACGGGTAGGTTGCTCTTGGCTTGGCTGAGTCTGCTCAGCAATTTCAGCACTGGTATTCGCTACACGAGAGTTGGAATTACCGGTATACGTTATAACCATAGCGTTAAGATATCCGAAACTAGCACTACTAGCCTTCCGCACAATTATTATCAATTCCCCCTTATTATTAGCCGAAAGGTTACTAAGGGTTACGGTATTGTTTCTGTTATAGGAAGCATTAAGTGAGCCTTGCTTACCGTTTACTGAGTAAATTGTTGTTCGGTCACCACCACCATTTCTACTAGCAAAAAACGTAAGCGCATAGGTACCATCAGTTTTAAGGCCGGTAAGTTTTAGTGTTTCATCAGTGGTTTTGGCTGTCCAGAAACCGTGCTTCACCACATCGCTAGGGTATAGGCCGGAAGTCATGCCCATATTGTGTTCACCGGCTTTATTGTTACTATAGCCCCAGGTGGTTAGTAAGTGAAGGCGTATTCCGGAAGATTTTTTGTCAGTGTAATTTAACCTAAATGATTTTCCTGCTTCTGTAGTGGAGTTCAAGTTATTCCACTCGTTGTTTGAGGTTGGGCTATCTCTATTAAAGTTTACTTTTACTATATAGTTAGTTGGAGAAGAGACGTCATCGTCATCATCGTCGTTGTCATCATTATCATCATCGTCGTCGTCATTATCATCGTCATCGTCTTGAGGTCTAACTCTTACCACTACATAGTCGGTATCATTTAAACCTCCATTATCAGTAACTGTAAATGAGAAGGTGTAGTTGCCTTCTACCAGCTTGGTAAGGGATAGGGTGGAAGTAGCCTCTCCGCTCATTCTTACGCTTGGTCCGTAGGTCTTTTTCCATTGATAAGCTGTAATATTTCCGTCGCTATCAGTGCCGGTGCCGGTTAGCTTTAAACTGTTATTTGGCAAAGTAGTTGTTTTGTCTTCACCGGCATAAGCGGTAGGGGCTCTATTAGATGGCGGGTTATTATTATCGTCAAGCTTATAGTTTAAAAACCAACTGTATACATCATCGCCTTTGCTGCCGGTATAAACGTAGTCCCAAAGATCATCGTGGCCTACTCCGGCGTATTGGGTAAATTTAGCCGCCGGTGAGGGGGCCGGGCGACAAGAATTTAGTTTGGTAATAGCATCGCGGGTGTACGAAGGTTTATAAATATGGTCTTTTTCGCCGTGAAGGGCCCAAGTTGGCGTATTGGTCAGTTGGCAGTAATCTAACGAACTGGCCGGCTTACCGCCTAGAGGTAAAATTGCCGCAAATTCATCAGCCTTGCTAATACCCAACTTCCAGGTTTCAGTACCGCCAATACTTATACCGGTCAAGTAAACACGGCTGGGGTCAATGTTATATTTGGTTTTAAGCCAGTCTAAGAATACCGATGGATTATTATAACTCCACCAAGACGGACTCTGAGGGGCTAATACTATAAATGGCAATTCTTTACCTGCCTCTAAAAGTTTAGGTATACCACGTTGTTTCATTTTGGAAAGCTCGCTAGTACCGTTTCCGAACTCGCCGGCACCGTGCAGGTATAAAATTACGGGGTGCCCGCTGCCCGAGGCGCTGTAACCACTCGGCAAATACTCGTAGTATCCAAATGGGGCGCCGTTGGTACCCTTGTTAACTAACCTTCGGCTTCCGGCCTCGGCTTGAAAAGTAAAGCAGATTAGACTAACTAGTAGAGTAATTATAACCGTAAACCTAACCGGTTTAGGTCTAAAAAGTATAGGTTGAAAATTCATGTTGAAAAAATGTAAAATTGGCTATGTACAATACGGTTTTAATGTTTATATTGTAAAATACGGCTTTGAACCAGCTAAGTTCTAACGGGATAGCTACGTTTTACCGGTGAGATTCTTCTCCCTGAAGCATACTGAGGTAGCTTTCGTAGCGGGAAAATGCAATTTTGGCTTCCTCAACCGCATTTATTACCGCGCAACCCGGTTCGTGGGTATGGCTGCAATTATTAAAACGGCACTCACCTAGCAACTCCCTCATCTCCGGAAAATAATGATCCAGCGGGTCTTCTTCCATTTCCTGCAATGCCAATTCCTTAATGCCCGGGGTATCAATAATATAGGTGCTGGAATTTAGCCGAAACATCTCAGCAAAGGTGGTGGTGTGGGTACCCTTATTAGCAAAAGTACTTACCTCATTGGTTTTTTGTCGGGCCTCAGGGTATAGATTGTTTAATAAGGTACTTTTACCAACACCGCTATGGCCACTCAGTACACTTAGCTTTCCCTGGAAAAATTGTTGTAGTAAGCGTATATCTTCCTCGGAGTGGGCCGATACCAGCCGGCACTTGTAGCCTAAGGGTTCATAGATTTTAAATAACTGCTCGGCGAACTGTACGCCTTTCTCCTGTAGTAGGTCACGTTTATTTATAATTATAGCGGCTGGTATACGATAAGCTTCGGCAGTTACCAGAAATCTATCAATAAAACCTAGCGAGGTCCGGGGCATTTTCAGGGTGGCAATTAAAACAGCCTGATCGATATTGGCGGCTATTATATGCCCCTGGTGCTGGTTACGGCTGCTTTTGCGGATTATATAATTATGCCGTTCCTCAATTTCGGTAATAATGGCCCGTTCGTCATCTTCAGGTTCCAGATGTACCCAATCGCCCACCGCAATAGGGTTGGTTACTTTAAGGTTTTTAATCTTGAATTTGCCGCGCAGCCTACACTGCCAGATTTTTCCGTTTTCATCTTCCACCGTATACCATGAGCCGGTCGATTTTATTACTCGGGCGCGTTTGTTACTCGCTTCGCTCATATAGGTTTTTAATGTACTGTATAATCATACCCGTAGCCCCGGCTCCTTGTTCAACATACTTTTTGCTAGCTTGGCCGGCCTTCCGGTAGTTAGCACTATCAATTGAAAGATTCTCAAATACTTGTAGTAGCTCCTGCGAGTTAGTTACCGGGTAGGCCGCGCCGGCATTTATCAACCCTTTGGCTTCGGCAAATTTTTGGTAATTTTTACTACCGAAGAAAATAGGAACGCCCCAAACTGCTGCTTCTAGCGTATTATGCAGCCCTTTACCAAAACTGCCGCCAATATAGGCCCAGCTAGCGTACTGGTACAGGCTGGAAAGCATACCTATAGTATCAACTATCAGTACTGAAGCCGATGGATTAGAGGCAGAGCTGAGTTGGGTATAGCGTACTGATTTTATTTGCGCTAGCTGATTCTCCAGTTCGTTTACCGAAGTCGCGTCTATCTCGTGCGGGGCAACAATAAATTTAAATTGTTGGTTGTACTTTTTAATCAGCGGAAGCAACACATCAATATCTTGCGGCCAACTACTACCGATAACTAAAGTCGGTTTATCATTTACAAAACTTTTTATCTCCGGCAGATCTTTTGGGTTTCGGGCTATCTCAATAACTCGGTCAAAACGGGTATCGCCGGCTACTACCGTGTTTTGATGGTTAACCTGAGCCAGCAACTTAGCCGAGTTTTCATTCTGTACAAAAATTTTGTCGTAGCTAACCAGTAGGCTGCGGAAGTATCCGCCGTACGGCTTAAAAAAAATCTGTTCCGCTCTAAAAATGGCTGAGATCAGCAGACTTGGAATATCCCTTTTTTGGAGTTCAGTAAGGTAATGAGCCCAAAACTCGTACTTAACAAAAATAGCCAGGTCAGGCTGAATAATATCAAGAAATTGCCGGGCGTTGTCCGGGCTATCGTAGGGCAGGTAGGTTACTAAACTGGCCAGCGGGTAATCTTTTCTGATTTCGTAGCCGGAGGGGCTAAAGAAGGTTAGCAGTATATTATGGTCAGGAAATTGAGCCTTGTAAGCTTCAATAACCGGCCGGCCCTGCTCAAATTCACCCAGGCTGGCGCAGTGCATCCAGAGGGTTTTATGGCCGGGCTCCGGGCTTTGCCAAGCTTGCTGCAAACGGCTTGGCCAATCGCGGCGACCATGCTCCATTTTACGGGCTTTGGCATTCCAGGGCGCGGCAGCCTTAATACCGTAGCGGTAAGCCGAGGTTCCAATTTTATATGCCAGTTTTTGCCAGAACACGCCCAAAAGTAATAAAAAAGCCCGCACTAAGGCGGGCTTTCCGTACAAACAAAATTAGTTTAGTTCTTTGACAGGTAATTAGCTACCCCATCGCGAGTGGCTTGCATAGCTTCTTTGCCTTCTTCCCAGTTAGCCGGGCAAACTTCACCGTGCTTCTCAACGTGCTTAAGCGCATCTACCAAACGAATCATTTCGTCGATATTGCGGCCCAGGGGCAAGTCATTAATGGTGCTGTGGCGAACGTTTCCGTCTTTGTCAATCAGGAAGGTTCCGCGGTAGGCTACCGGTATACCTTCAAACGTTAGCTGACCGTCTTCGTCGTAGTTCCAATCGCCGGCCAATACGCCAAAGTTATGGGCAATGGTGCGGCTTGGGTCGGCAACTAACGGGTAAGTAACCCCTTCAATTCCACCTTTATCTTTGTTTACGCTTAGCCAAGCCAAGTGAGTTTCTTCTGTGTCGCAAGAGCAACCTACAACGGCTACGTCGCGCTTCTCAAACTCAGCTAGTTTCTCTTGGAAAGCGTGGATTTCAGTAGGGCAAACAAAAGTAAAATCTTTTGGGTAGAAGAAGAATACTACGTGCTTCTTGCCGATATACTGGTCAAGTGAAAAGTTCTCTACAATTTCCTCGCCGTTAATTACGGCGGCAGCATTGATTAACGGAGCTTTTTTTCCGATTAGACCCATTTTAGTTTAGGATTTTCTGGTTTAAAAATATATTAATTAAGAAAATTTATTTCCTGATCGCCCAGCGGTTTAGTACCGCGCAATTGCAGGCTTATTTTACTGATTGTGAAGTTTGTAATCGATTTCCGCTTAAAGTAATCCTGAATAAGGCTTTCAAGTTCCGGATCGACAAAATCAATAATTTCATTGGTGTTAGTACAATATGCGTGGAAGTGATTCTCCAGCCGGGCGTCGTACCGCATTTTACCTTTAACCACCGGAACTTTGGTAGCCAGGCCGGAATTCACAAAAGTTTCCAAGGTGCTGTATACCGTAGCTAACGATAAGCCCGGCAATTGAGGGTTTACTTCTGAATAAAGATCTTCGGCCGAGGGGTGGCAGGAGCTTTCGCTAAGCGCCCGGTACAGTAATATACGCTGCGGCGTAGCCTTTAAACCGGCTTCGCTTAGTATATTCTTTACATGAAATTGGGGCTTTTGCATTATTTCGTAAATAAGAATTATTCTTATCTGCTAAATTTTCCTGCAAAGGTAGGGAGCTATTCAGGATAATGCAAATGGATTGGAAAAAGCTAGAAAAACAAAACCTCTCTTAAATTTAAGAGAGGCTTAATGCTTACTAGATGTTAAACAGGTGTATGAATAGGTGTGTTATGTACCTATATATACCGGAACTTGTAGGTAGGTAACCCCCGTTCTATAAAACTTTTAAAGATTTTTTTAAAAAAGTTCGGTAGTGAATAGAAACTCAGATAAATAATTGGGTATGTCTCATAAAATCAAGGTGTTATTCGTTTGTTTAGGCAATATTTGCCGTTCGCCTATGGCTGAGGCTTTATTTAGGCAAAAGGTAAATAATAAGGGCTTGGCCGATAATTTTGAAATTGCCAGTGCTGGCACCGGAGCTTATCACATAGGCGAGAATGCCGATCCGCGTACGCTTTCAACCCTAAAGAAAAACGGGATAAATTTTACCCACAAAGCCCAGCAAGCAAGCAGAAATCATTTTCAGGAATACAACTATATAGTAGCTATGGACAGCGATAACCTGGCGGACCTCAACTTGTTGGCGGAAAGCCCGGAAGCGCAGAAGCGACTAAAACTAATGCTGAGTTATCATTCGGATGAAACCCTTAAAGATGTGCCAGATCCGTATTTTGGAGGAGATGATGGCTTTGATAAGGTTTATGATATGCTGGATGCTGCATTAAATACATTTTTAAACGAGTTGATACAGGAATACCACTTAGCAGCTGATGCTCAAGCCTGATTTTGAGGTTATTCTGGAAAATGCCCTAGGGAATAAGGCAATTATTCAGAGGGTTGAAGTTGTTGCCGGTGGGAGTATAAACGAGGCTCATAAGGTTACTACATACGAAGGATGCTACTTTGTTAAAACTAACCGGGCCAAGCATGCGGCCGATATGTTTGATAAGGAAGCGCGCGGCCTTGCACTTCTGGCGAAGACCAAGAGCCTAAAGACCCCAGAGGTATTAGGCTGGGGGCAGTATGCTAGCTTTGCCTACCTAATTTTAGAATGGCTGGAGCCTCACCCGTCAACCAATACCTTTTGGGAAGAGCTAGGCCGGGGATTGGCGCAAATGCACAGCCACACTGCCCAACAGTATGGTTTGGCCTATAATAACTATTTTGGTAGTGCGGTGCAGCTTAACCGGCAGAGTATTAGTTGGCCGGAGTTTTTTCTTACCCAAAGAATTGTTCCTCAGGTAGAGCAAGCTAGTAACTCGGGCAAACTAACTAAAGCCGATACCGACAAAATTATGCAGCTTGGAGCCAGGTTTGCCAAATTACTTCCGGCCGAAAAACCAACCTTAGTCCATGGCGATTTATGGAGTGGTAATGTATATGCTTCTGATCAGGCCTGTCTGGTCGATCCGGCCGTGTATTACGGACACCGCGAGCTTGATATAGCCTTAAGTCAACTGTTTGGCGGGTTTAACTCGGTTTTTTACCAAGCCTATAATGAGGTTTATCCACTACAAAATGGGTGGGAAGAACGGGCCGGTTTGTATAACCTTTATCCCTTGCTATTCCACCTGAACGCTTTTGGCTCATCATATTACGGGCGGGTAATGGATGTGGTTAAACAGTTTGGTTAATTATAC
This sequence comes from uncultured Roseivirgaceae bacterium, assembly GCA_964504565.1. Lineage (GTDB taxonomy): Bacteria > Bacteroidota > Bacteroidia > Cytophagales > Cyclobacteriaceae > Cesiribacter. The sequence goes on along the minus strand of CAZDEY010000008.1, from coordinate 28,183 downwards.
TATATAAAGTATTAAGGATGGATAGGTAGCCTTGGTATAAGAATAATGTAATTTCTGATAGTATGCCTATACCAAACTAAAAGCCAAAGCGAAAAATTATAATTGTTTATCTGTTCAAAATTAATCATCATTTAATAAACACATATTGGTAGCTACAGCTATTGGGCCTCTTAATTATTTGGCGTAGAAAAAGTTTCAGGTAGAAGTATGCTAATGAAAACAGAAAAACCCCTTTAGAGCCAGTTAGATAATATAAAGTTTAATTCAGGTAGATGAAACCGCAAATTTGAATAACCATTTGCATTGGGTCACGTAGGTATTTTGTAGATATATAATTCCGGTTTTGAGGAGTTTATTTTTTTAGAAATTAAACGGAATTTTGATAAACAGGCAAAATTTTTTCATCTATGCCAGAGGTTAGTATTAATAAGCAACAACGTGTAAATCCCCTAAAAACAACTTCATCTAAAAACTATTTCTGGACGTATTTAACCCTGTTGGCAGCCTGGCTTCTGATAGCATTTTACTTCCCGGTAGTGGCCTTGGCCATATTAGCTGTTAACCTGCTGGTTCAGGTTATTAGCCGCGGCGGGCAGCTCTATTCTGCCGGTTTAGGTTCACCAAGCCTTAGCCGCCGCGTACAAACCAGTTACCCCTTTGTTTCCATTCACGTTCCTACCTATAATGAGCCTCCGGAAATAGTAGCTCAAACGCTTAGGGCGCTTTCTCAGCTCAACTACCCAGCTTACGAAGTGCTGGTTTTAGATAATAACACGCCTGATAAAGAAGTTTGGCAGCCAATTGAAGCCTTATGCGACGATTTAGGCGCTAATTTTAAATTTAAACATATTGATAAGCTTGAAGGCTTTAAAGCCGGCGCATTAAACGTTTGCTATAACCTTAGTAACCCAAGCACCGAGTATATATTAGTAATAGATGCCGATTACTGCGTTCAGCCCAATTTGCTACAGGTAGCCTTAAGCCATTTTACTGATGAATCAGTAGGTTTGGTTCAGTTTCCGCAGTCCTATAGTAATTCTCAAGCGTGTAACATTGGCCTAACCGAGGAGTATAACCATTTCTTTGCCGTATATATGAATATGGCTAACCACCATAACTGCGTACTGAGTACCGGCACGGTTAGCGTTATAAAAAAATCGGCGCTGGAGGCAGTAGGTCTTTGGAGTGGCCAAACCATTACCGAGGATTGCGAACTTGGCTTGCGCCTGCATCAGCACGGATTCCGAGGTGTCTACGTACCCAAACCTTTAGGTAAGGGCTTAATGCCTACCGATTTAAAGGCTCTAAAGGTTCAGCGAGAGCGCTGGGTTTTCGGTAACATGCAAACCTTTGTAAACTTCCTAAAAACTTCTAAGCAGAAATTAAAACTATCGCAATTATTAGGTATAGCTACCCAGCTTACCGCTTGGTTTAATTTTTTATTACTACCAGTATTGGCGGCGGCCACCGGTTTCGGCTTAAACCTATTATTAGGACAAAATATTTACCATACCATTGGCACAGTAGCGGTAGCTTCGCTAGGGTTTGGTATACTAAGCAAGTGGCTGTTTTTCCAGATTGCCCTCAGGCGTACCGATAAACCTTTCTCTGCCGCTAATCATGCTTTCTTAGTGCATATGGGATTGGTATGGGAAGGAGCCACCAGTTGGATTAGATGCCTCTGCGGAGAAAACATCCGCTTTAAGCGTACCAATAAGTTTTTAGGTAAAGTGGCCGGGGCTAAAATTATTCCTAACCTGCTATTATTTTCCCTTACAACTTTAGCCGGGGTATTTGCAATTGCCTCTGGTAACGTAAGCTGGGGCTTAGCGGCCTTGGTGCTAGCGCTGCCGTTCCTTTCAGTATATTATTTGAAACATATTACCCATCAAACCTACCAACTGGCCTCTCTTAACAGTACACCGGCACTAAGTAAGGCCGCCTAAATTTTTTCTCTAATTTTTTTACGTTATCATGAATAAGCCAAAAGTTTCCATAGCTATACCAACCTTCAACCGTGATTACTGCATTGATAAAGCTATTAACGCTGCCTTGCACCAAAGCTACGATCGGGTAACTGTAACCGTAGTAGACGACGGCTCATCCGATAATACCTACGATTGCGTATCGCAGTTTTTTGATAACCCCAACTTCAACTACATACAACTGGATAAGAATGTAGGAACCGCCCGGGCTAAGAATGTTGCCATGATGTTCTCAGACTACGATGCCATAACCTTTCATGATTCGGACGATTTGCCTGACCCAAATAAAATTATGCTTCAGGTTAGAGCGCTGGAGCAGAAGGGACACCAAGCCGACGAAATTCTGAACTGGCAGGCTATGGGCCACACCCCCGGCTCCGAGCTGGCAATTGATGTGGTAGTAGGGGCGCATAAAATGATTAAGCTGGATGGCAGCGTTCACCATATAGCCAAGCGCATGTCTTTGGTCGATGATTTCTTTCCGAATTTACAGTTCCCGTCTAAAACCGAAGGCGACTGGATTTTGATTAATTCCGGCCTATTCAGAAAATCAGTATTTGAAGATTTAGGAGGCTATTTAGATAGCGTGGAAGAAGACCGGGAAATTAGAAACCGATTGGTAGGTACCGGGCACCTATTCTATTTCCTAGAATATCCGCTTCTGACCAAAATAGAAATGGATGTAAGCCTTACTGTAAGCGAAGATACCGGCTACCGGGCGGAGCGCCGTATGAACGACAGAAATGAGGTTTGGCGTAGGCTGAAAGCTATCCGCAAGGCTGATGATATACCCCAGCTAAAAAAGGATTTACAGGAAAAAGTTGACCTATCAGATGTAGGCTTTAAGTTTGTGAGCAATCCGGAATTACTAACTTTTAACAAGCACATTCCTCACGTAGCCGGCTCTGATAAAGCACTGGAAAGCCTGTTGCAAAAATCGGCCTAAATGAGAACTGTACTATTTATAGACCCGGACTGCCCTGCGCCCTACCGTCCCAATTGCATTACCGAAAAACCTATGGGCGGTACGGAATCTACCATTTTACGTATAGCCGAAGGCCTGGCAGCGCGGGGTTACCGTATTTCGGTAGCGCAAGGGGGAAGAAGCACCGTAGAAATAAGTGAAAGCGGAGCCCGCTACCTACCGCTAAATTGGCGTGACCTAGCCGAAAATTTTTATCAGGAAATTATTCTGCTGAACACTCCTAAATTGCTCAAAGGGTGCCGCCGTTTGTGGCCTCAGGCCAATATAAAACTTTGGATACACTGCTTTCCAGGTAAACGCCGGCGTAAAATGCTAAATAAGCTAGCGGTAAACGCCAATGCCGAGTTATTAGCCGTGTCGGATACCTTGCGGCGTACCCTACAGAACCACTTACAGAAGTTCAAAACCTACGGCAGCAAACCTAATCAACCTACGCAATTAGCCAGGGTTCGGCGGGTTTATAACCCTATTGCTGACGAACTGCAGTCAGATAGCACGCCTGTAGATATTAATAAATTAGTTTTTTTTAGCTCGCCTCATAAAGGCCTGGCCCAGGTGTTAAAAGTTTTTGAAGGTATAAAAAAGGTACTGCCTGATCTACAATTATATATTGCTAACCCGGGCTACGTGCCGCTGCCAAAAAATCTAAGCCGGAAGGATATAAACATTTTGGGTGCTCTGAGTCAGAAAGAAGTAATTCAGCATGTGCGAGAAGCACTTTGTGTATTCTATCCTCAGGATTTCTTTAAAGAAACATTTGGGTTGGTATTTGCCGAAGCCAACGCAGTGGGCACGCCGGTATTAACCAGTGCAGTAGGGGCTGCCCCGGAAGTATTGGAAAACAAGCAGCAGATTTTAGATGTTAGAAACATTACTGAAGTCGCAGTTACTATTGCCAAGTGGCAGGCCGGCCGTAGACCGATAGTTCAACTGCCGACGAAATTCAGAACCCGGCAGGTACTAAACCATTGGGAAAAATTGCTTGCCGGACTTCAACCAGTAGACCGACTGCCGGTAGAAAAGGATCGTGCTGAGTTAGCCAAGGAGTATGAAAGCAGATAGCATAACGCTACATAATATAGAAGAACGGGTAAAAGAAATTTTAAGCCAAATGAGCCTGGCCGAAAAGGTTGGCCAGATGACTCAGGTAAACCTGCATTTGGTACTGCAGGGCAGTGGCTTTAACCTGGATGGGGAAATTGATGAAAACTTACTGCACCAGGCAGTAGTAGATTTTAAAGTTGGTTCTATACTCAATGCTATTAATCGCCCTTATTCGGTAGATAAGTGGCACCAAATTCAGCGGGCCATACAGGATGCGGCCCAGAAAACACCGAATAAAATTCCGGTACTCTACGGCATAGATTCTATTCACGGGGCATCATTTACTGAAAATTCCACTTTATTTCCTCATAATATAGGCTTGGCGGCTACCCGCAATACCAAATTAGCCGAAGAAATAGCCTATATAACCGCTAAAGAAACCCGGGCCAGCGGCATTCGCTGGAATTTTGATCCGGTGCTGGATATTGGGCGCAACCCCGTTTGGTCCCGCTTTCCGGAAACCTTTGGTGAAGATGTGCACCTAACCTGCCAGATGGGTTCGGCTATGGTAAAAGGCTATCAGCAGGATAGGGATTACACCCGGCTAGATACGGTAGCTGCCTGTGGCAAGCACTATATTGGTTACTCCGATCCGGCCTCCGGTAAGGATAGAACGCCGGCTTATATACCTGAAATACAACTTCGAGAGTTTTATCTGCCCCAATTTAAGCAAGCTATAGCGCAGGGGGTTGAAACTATTATGATAAATTCCGGCGAGCTTAATGGTGTGCCGGTTCACGCTAATGCGTACCTACTACAAGATGTGCTGCGAGGCGAGTTAGGGTTTGAAGGCCCTACCGTATCGGATTGGGAAGATATAATTCGGTTGCATAAACGCCACCACGTAGCCGCCACCCCAATGGAGGCAGTTAAAATGGCCGTTATGGCCGGTATAGATATCAGTATGGTTCCGCAGGACTATAGCTTTGCCACCTACTTAATTGAGTTGGTACAGGAAGGGGAGGTGCCTATGGAACGAATTGACGAAGCCGTTACCCGGGTTCTTAAGCTTAAGCTGAAATTAGGCCTGTTCGATAACCCGTACCCAGAAGAAGAAGCCAAAGAACTTTTTGGTAATCCTCAGTACGAAGACGTAGCCCTGCAAGCCGCCCGCGAGTCTATAACCTTGCTGAAAAACGAAGCTAGTGGCTCTAACGGGGCTGGTCCGGTTTTGCCGCTCAGTAAAAATAAACGAGTATTCGTCACCGGGCCGGGGGCGCATTCCCTTTCTACCCTACACGGCTGCTGGAGCTACACCTGGCAGGGCGATAACGAATACTGGTATCCGGAAAGTACCAATTCTATTCATCAGGCTATAGCCAATAAACTGGGTAAAAAACAGGTTTCTACCAGTTATAAAGAAGGGTTTGGTAAAGACGAGTACTACTATTTTGAAGTTTGGGCGCAGCAGGTTGGCCACCACCAACCCACCGAAGAAAAACTAGAACTGGAGATAGCTAAAATTAAAGATCGTGCCAAGCATGTAGATTATATTATATTATGTCTGGGGGAAGAAGCCTATGCCGAATCGCCGGGCGTAATTGATGATTTACACTTGCCTGACTATCAGTATCGCCTGGCCCACGCCGCCGCCGATACCGGCAAACCAGTAATTCTGGTGCTAACCGAAGGCCGTCCGCGTATAATTAAATCGATAGAGGGGCGTATGCACGCTATAATAATGGCTTACGTGCCTGGTTCTAAAGGGGCTGAAGCCATAGCCGATGTGCTATTCGGCGACTATAACCCCTCCGGCAAACTGCCTTTTACCTACCCGGCCAACCCTAATGATTTAATGACTTACGACTTTAAGTATACTGAAAAAGTACAGGAGCTATGGCCGGGCTTTTTTACGTATAACGGCTATAAACCCCAATGGCCCTTTGGTTACGGCCTTAGCTACGTAGAAATTCTTTATAATGACCTAAAGCTGGAAAACGACGATATTAAAGGGGATGAACCTCTGAAGTTTAGCATTAAGGTTACCAATACCGGAAAAATGCCGGTTAACCACAGTGTAGATGTTTTCAGTCGCGATTTATATGCCTCGGTTACACCCTCGCAACGCCGGCTTAGAGCCTACCAAAAGGTAGCCTTAGATGCCGGCCAAACCAAAACCGTTAAATTTAGTCTTAGCAGCCAGGATTTAGCCTTTGTAAACCAGCAAATGCAGTGGGTAACCGAGCCGGGGCAGTTCGAGATATTTATAGGTACTGAGTGCGCACTTTTCTGCTGGTCCGAGCAATAAACTAAGCGCCGACACTTTCTTAGGGTAAGAACTATGGGTCATTTCATTAAAATTGAAGACGAATACTACGTTGCCGCTACCAGCAGCTACGCCGACGACCGCACTCAGGTGCTAAACCACGGTGATACTTTCGCCATTTTTGACCGTTGGGGCGATTTGCAACCGCTAGGCCGGCAAATTCAGGGTTTATACCACGAGGGCACCCGTTACCTTTCTACCTACGAATTAAGAATACAGGGCGAGCGGCCACTCTTGCTAAGCTCCAGCCTGAACGAAAACAACGAGATACTAACTATTGACCTTACTAACCCGGAACTAAACCTGGGAGAAGGGAAAGTATTGTTGCCTTCTAAAATTCATATTAATCGAACCAAATACCTAAATAATGGTGCCTGTTTTGAAAGTATAAAGTTGGCCAATTACGATACCGACCCATACGAATTTGAGCTGAGTCTTAGTTTTGGGGCCGATTTCAAAGATATATTCGAAATTAGGGGCAAAAGCCGAATGGCCCGCGGCCAGGTAAAACCGGCTACCGTAGTAGATGCTAATCAGCTTGAGCAGGAATACGTAGGTTTAGATGGCGGAATCCGTACCACCCGCACCCGGTTTTCGCCACCCCCGGCGCAGCTAGAGCCTAGCGGGGCGGTGTTCAAACTTAGAATTGAACCTAAACAGGTAGTGCAACTTCAGGTAAAAACCCTGCTGGATGCCGAAAGTCGCGAATTTCAGGAGGAAAATATTGAAGCAATAGTGAAGCAAGCGTCGCGCTTTGATATAATGCGCGAAATGCTGCCCAAGCTTTCAAGCAGTAACGAGCAATTTAACCATTGGCTCAACCGCAGCAAAACCGATTTGGTATCATTAATTGCCGATACGCCCTGGGGCAAGTATCCCTACGCCGGCATTCCGTGGTTCAATACCTCCTTTGGCCGCGATGGCTTAGTTACGGCCTTACAAACCCTATGGCTGGTGCCGGGGCTTAGCAAAGATGTACTATTCTACTTAGCCAAAACCCAGGCTACCGAGTTCAACGATTTTATGGATGCCGAACCCGGCAAAATTTTGCACGAGGCCCGGAAAGGCGAAATGGCCGAGCTAGGCGAAATTCCCTATAAACTATACTACGGAACGGTAGATGCCACGCCCCTTTTTATAGTACTGGCCGGCCGTTACTTTAGCCGCACCAACGATTTAGACACTATAAAAAAGATATGGCCTAACCTAATGGCCGCTCTAAAGTGGATTGACGAGTACGGCGATTTGGACGGAGACGGATTCTTAGAGTACCATAAGCGCTCGGAAAACGGCCTTATACATCAGGGTTGGAAAGATGCCGACGATGCGGTAAGCCACGCCGATGGCAGTTTAGCCCCTACGCCTATGGCACTTTGCGAGGTACAGGGCTACGTGTACGAAGCTAAAATTCAGTTAGCTAAACTAGCCAATATTTTAGGCGAAGATGGTTTAAGCCAGGAGCTTACCAAAGAAGCTAAGGCACTAAAAACCAAATTTAATAAGCAGTTTTGGGATGAGGAGTTGCGCTGCTACGTAATTGGACTGGATGCCGATAAAAAGCCCTGTCGGGTAAAAAGCTCTAATGCTGGCCAGTGTTTGTTTACCGGAATTGCCGACACTGATAAAGCGGCTATAGTTGCCGAAACCCTCATGGAGGATTCCTTATTTACCGGTTGGGGGGTGCGGACTTTGGCTAGCGACGCAGCGCGCTACAATCCCATGAGCTACCACAATGGATCGGTATGGCCTCACGATAATAGCCTTATTGCCTGGGGGCTTTCGCGCTACGGCCATATGGCTGGGGTACAAAAAATTTTTGAGGGTTTATTTAAAGCAGCCATCCATAACGACATGGAACGCCTGCCGGAGTTATTTTGTGGGTTTGAGCGCAGGGCAGGAGAAGGGCCCACCACCTATCCGGTAGCGTGTTCGCCGCAGGCTTGGGCGGTGGCTACAATTTTTGTGCTTATACAATCTTGCCTTAGGGTAAACGTTAATGCTTTAGCTAAACAAATTGTATTTAACCGACCAATTTTACCGGCTTATCTTGATAATTTAGTAATTGAGAATTTACCTTTGGGTAAAGAAAACCTTTCAGTTGAATTAAAGCGTTACGATAAAAGCGTGGCTATTCACGTACTAAGCAAACCTGATAATTGGGAAGTGCTGGAAATTAGATAACATTCCTTCCGGCCGTTTTTGAAATTAATTTTATGAGAAGAAATACTGTGCCGGCCCTGCTATTGGGGGCAGCATTACTTTCGGCTTGTGCCGGAAGCACTAACCTACCACTTGCAACCAACCGTTCCGAAGCCCCCGAATACTGGCACCTGAATGATCCTATGCAGGATAGTGTTGGGGGAATAAGCCTGGAAAAGGCCTACGTAGACCTTTTAAGCGGAAAGCAGCCTAAAAAAGAAGTGGTAGTCGCCGTAATTGATTCCGGAATAGATATAGAACACGAAGACCTGGAAGATAATATTTGGGTAAATGCCGACGAGATAGCCGGAAACGGCAAAGACGATGATGGTAATGGTTATGTAGACGATGTACATGGCTGGAATTTTATAGGGAATGTTGATATAGACACCTACGAAATGACCCGCATTTACGCCCGTCTGGCTCCTAAATACGAAGGTAAAACCGAAAACGAAGTAACCAACAAGGCTGAATTTAAAAAGTACCAGGCAGTAAAAGCCGCCTACGATGCTGAGAAAAAACAATTGGAAGAACAGGCCAGTCAGTTTTTACCCTTTTACACCCAGTTTGAACGCGCAACCGAAGTTTTAGAAGATACCCTGGGTACTAATTTTAACGAAGAAACTGTAACCAGCTTTGAACCGGTTACCGAAGACCAGAAAAAAGCCAAAGGCATATACGGTTTTGCTTACGGAAACGGCTATTCGGCCAAGCAACTTAAAGAGTACAACGACTACCTGATAGAAAAAGTAGAGTATCAGCTAAACCCCCAATTTGACCCAAGGAGCAAGGTTGGCGATAATTACGCTGATTTGAATGAGCGGGTATACGGTAACAACGATTACGAAGGAGCTGATGCTGTACACGGTACCCACGTAGCAGGCATTATTGCGGCGGTTCGTAAAAACAACCTAGGAATTGACGGTATTGCTCCGGCAAAAATTATGGTACTGCGGGCCGTGCCGAATGGCGACGAACGCGATAAAGACGTAGCCAATGCTATACGGTACGCGGCTGATAATGGAGCCAATATTATTAATATGAGTTTTGGCAAAAGCTACTCTCCGGAAAAAACCGCGGTTGATGAAGCCGTGCGGTATGCTAATAGCAAAGGAGTTTTACTTATTCATGCCGCCGGTAACGAGGGTAAAAACACCGATGTTGAAGATAACTTTCCAACCAGAGAGTATTTGGGCGGAAATCAAAGTGCTCCGTTATGGCTGGAAGTAGGGGCTAGCGGCTGGGGTGCCGGCCCGGCCTTTGTTGCCGATTTTAGCAACTACGGCCGCAAAAATGTCGATCTGTTTGCCCCGGGTGTAGATATTTACTCTACCGTACCCGGTTCGGAATATGAAAGCCTAAGCGGTACTAGTATGGCCGCACCGGTAGTAAGTGGAGTTGCTGCTTTGGTTATGGCTTACTATCCTAACTTAAGTGCCGATCAGGTTCGGGAAATTCTGTTAAAATCTTCTATTAAACTAAAGAAAATGCCCGTTAGCCGCCCCGGCGAAGACCCGGCCAGTAGCGAAGCCGAAGTTAAGTTTAAAGAATTAAGTATAACCGGTGGTTTGGTTAATGCCTACCGGGCTTTGGAGCTAGCCGAAAAAATGAGCCGATAAATATTAGTTTAGAAACTATAGCCTGTTTTTATTAACGAGGTTACTTTATGTAGCCTCGTTAATTATTTTTAGCCTCTACAGTCAGTTTATCAAACTTGGAGATGGACGAGTTTGTGAGTATTTAGATCTCTGCAAAATTATAATCAAGCTAATAAGGTAGAGTTAAATTATAACTCCCCATCTTCCATATCATCCTCGTCATCATCAATAATAAAGCGAAAGCCTATTGGTGAAATTTCTTTTTTACCGGTAGCGCCGGTATTTAAAAAGCGTTCCAATTCGTGCTCGTAAAAGTTTTTAAGGCTGTTGAATACATAATCAAAGAACAGGCTAAAGTCCCAATCATGCTGCGGGTTGTCGTCAATGTTAAACTCCTGCTCATTAGGTATGGCTAGCACAAAGTAGGTCGGAAGCTTCTTTACCATAATTTCGAAGCTCATGCGCTCCTTTACATCACCTTCGGCATCGGCAAATACCGTAATACTTATCCGAACATGCCAGAAGGTATCTTTCTGCATGTCCATAGCCTCCATTAGGTTATCAGTAAGCTGCTTAGGGTCTTGTTTAGAGCGCAGGCATAAGCGTTCCGGTGGTATATCGTAGGCATCTTGTAACTTAATCATTAGCTGGTTAAGAAAACGGTAGCAAGTTTCCTTATACTGCTTAAAGTCGGTAAGGTTTTTGGCATAGGCCCTACACAACTGGGCATAGCGCGATTGATCCTGCATAGTGCTAACCGTGGCCGTTTCCTTCATAGTTATATAAGTACATAAAGCAACCCATTTGTTTGCCTACTTTACCACAATCTGATACGTATGGCGGGTTCTTTGTTCCAACAGTATATCTTTTTGGTCGGTTAGTGCATTAATTTCCGCTTCAGTATAGTTCTTTACTGTAATAAGGGTCAGGCCTTCGTTGTAGCGTATCTCATATTCGCTTTCCAGGTTAGAAAGTAGTGCCCGGTTCTTAACGTCATTGCCATCAATACAAATACTTACCGAAATAGCCGAATTTTGCATAACATTAATTTTGATATGCAGCATATCCAGCAAAAAGAATATCTGGCTTAGGTTGCGCTCGGTTATAAAGGAAAAGTCCCGAATGTTAAAGGTTATAAGCGATTGGTTTTGCTTGAAAATTATAGCGGGAACGGTTTCAGTTGTACCTTCTCCATTTTCGGCCGGCGCTGGCCCCTCTACCGGATTGCCAATGCGGGTGCCCGGTTCTTTAGGATGCGCAAACGAGCGTACAAATAGCGGAATCTGCTGGTTGGCCAGCGGTTTTATAGTTTTAGGGTGAATTACCGAAGCTCCGTAATACGTCATTTCGGCCGCATCGTAGTAGGTTAGGTTGCGGTACAGCACGGTATTAGGTAGGCGCTTTGGGTCGGCATTTAGTACGCCGGGTACGTCCTTCCAGATAGTTACCGATTCGGCATTCAGGCAACTGGCAAAAATAGCAGCGCTAAAATCCGAACCTTCGCGGCCTAGGGTGGTGGTATGCCCTTCGGAACTTTTACCTACAAAACCCTGAGTAATAATTACGGATTCTTCCAGAATAGGGCTTAGTTTACTATTAACCCTACTGCCGGTTAGGGGCCAGTTAACCTGGGCTTCGCGGTGCAGGTTATTAGTACTTATGTAATCGCGCGCATCAATCCACTGGCTGCTTACGCCTTGCTTTTTAAGGTAGGCCTCTACAATTACGGTACTAATTAGTTCGCCGTGGGCTACCACCTCATCGTAGGCTTGGTTATAGCTTCTTTTTTTAGCTTTTTGTAAGGCCCTAGTTAGCGATTGAAACCGCTGCGCCAAATGAAAGTACACCTCGTGGTGAATATCGTCAAATAACTCCTTTACTATATCCTCGTGGTAGCGGTAGAGTTCGTTTATTTGCCCGCTGTACGATTTATGGTTTACCGAAAGGTTTAGTAAATCTTCCAGGGCATTGGTGGTTTTACCCATGGCTGAAATAACTACCAATAGTGCCGATTCGGCAACGTGGCTTTCAATTATGCGTACAACATTACGAACTGCCGGAGCATCTTTAACTGAAGCACCTCCGAATTTAAAAACTTTCATGAACTGATTATTCCCGTGGATTTACCCAAAAATTAAAATTTGGTTGCAATAAAATACTTTTTCGTAAACCCTACCTAAGCTTTAAAGTTTTTGCTAACCAATTAAGTTTTTTCAGACCAAAGAATATTTTTTGCAAACGTTTGCGCTAAATTTTCGTAAATATACTACCTTTGTAAGGAGTGTTTTAACACAATTTTTTATAGAAATAATATTAATATCTTTACGATATGACCACTGAAACCTTAGGCATGCCGGTTGGCACTACGCTTGATCGATTTATTAAACGAAAGCAAGATGACTTTCCGTTTGCCACCGGTGAGCTTTCTCAACTACTGCGCGATATTGCCCTGGCCGGAAAAATAATTAATCGGGAAATTACCCGCTGCGGATTAAACAATTTGGCCGGAGCATTTGGTAACACCAACGTGCAGGGCGAGGAGCAACAAAAACTGGATGTGGTAGCCAATATCAGGTTTGTGCGCGCGCTAAGAAACGGGGGCGAGGTTTGCGCAATAATTTCCGAAGAAGAAGAAGGAATTATTGATCTGGATAACCCGAACGGCCGCTACGTAGTGGCTATGGATCCGCTGGATGGCTCCTCAAATATAGATGTAAACGTTTCTATAGGAACAATTTTTTCAATATACCGCCGTAAGTCCTCGCCAGGAACGCCTATAACCGACGAAGATGTTCTTCAGAAAGGTTCAGAGCAGGTTGCGGCCGGCTATCTGCTCTACGGCAGCAGCACTATGCTGGTGTATACTACCGGCCACGGCGTAAACGGCTTTACTTACGAGCCAACCTTAGGCGAGTTCTTCCTTTCGCACCAAAACTTAACTACCCCGGAAGACGGTAAAATATTCAGTATAAATGAGGGCTGCCTGCAATCTTTTGAACAGCCGGTTAAAGATTATATAGAGTATTGTAAAGAGCGCGAGCATAGCGGTCGTTATATAGGCTCATTAGTTGCTGACTTCCACCGCAACCTGTTAAAGGGCGGAATATATATATACCCCGTTACCAGCAAGGCCAAAAAGGGTAAGCTTAGGCTAATGTACGAGTGTAACGCACTGGCTTTTATAGCTGAGCAGGCGGGTGGTTCGGCCTCCGATGGTCACCGCCGAATTATGGATATTGAGCCTACTGAATTGCACCAGCGTACCCCCCTGTTTATCGGCAGTAAAAAAATGGTAAATAAAGCAATATCGGGCTTCAAGCAAACTATAGAAGCCACGGTGTAAATTACTTTTTGTAGCATATAGTTTTAGGTTGAAATGGAAAAGGCTGCTCAGTTGAGCAGCCTTTTTTAGTTTTATCTGAATAGAATTTACTTAGAGCCTCGTTTAGTGGCTCCGGCCGCCTTTTTAGGAGCCGCTTTCTTAGCGGTTTCTTTTCCGGCTTTTACCTTGGCCGAAGAATCGCTTTTCTTCTCTGGTTTTGGTTTGGCTGCTGCTTTTGGCTTCTCTTGGTTCTCGGCCTTAGTATCGTTTTTCGCCGGTTCCAGGGTTTCAGGGGCAGCTTTATACAAAATTTCGTACCAGCTAACTAGTTTTTTAATGTCGCTGGGGTAAACTCGGTTCTCATCAAAATCAGGTAGAATGTGCTTCAAAAAAGCCCGTAGCTCTTCCGGGCTGCTGTTTTTGTCTACCCCCGGGTCGTCGTCAAATTCCTTTTTAATGGTAACCAGTACTTCCTCCAAAGGTACTGAACCCTCGGCGGTTTGGGTATAAATAGATATTTCCTTCAGCACGGAAACCCTTTGGTGGGCACTTATTACCAGCCGTTGCTTTTTATCGTCCAGGGTTTCAACAATAACCCCGCTGCGGGTAGGTTGCAAAATCTTGAATAAACCGCCTTTGCCGGTAATCGCTGCAATTTCTCTCAGCTCCATATGCGTATGTACTATTTTCTGGTTTTGGTTGCGAGTATAAGTAAAATCTAGAATTGCACGTTGAGGTTTCGAATAAAATCTAAAATTTCTTCGCGGCCCCGGTTGCTTATTGCCGAGCTAATAAAGTAAGGCGGCATAGCCTCCCATTGTTTAAGCATGGTTTTTCGGTAACGGGCTACGTGCTGGTCTACCTTAGGCGGAGAAAGTTTATCGGCCTTCGTAAAAACTATAATAAAGGGTAATTGGCTTTCGCCTACCCAATGCATAAAATCTAAATCAATTTTTTGCGGTTCCAACCGAACGTCGGCCAATACAAACAGGCACATCAGGTTTTCGCGCTTCAACAAATAATCCTTTATCATATCGCCCCAATCGGCCCGTTTACTTTTACTTACTTTGGCGTAGCCGTAGCCGGGCAAATCAGCCAAATACCAGTTTTCTTCCAGCAAAAAATGGTTAATTAACTGGGTTTTGCCGGGGGTAGATGAAGTTTTAGCCAGCTTTTTACGGCCGGTAAGGCTATTGATTAGTGACGATTTTCCTACATTAGAGCGACCAATGAACGCATATTCGGGTTTATCGGGGGCGGGGCAGCCGCTAACCGTTTGGGCACTACTTATAAATGTTGCGGGTATATTGTGCATAGCAGCCTTAAAAGTAGCCTTTTTGGCTGCCATTGGCAAAAAAATAAGTAAAGGCTATTTTAGTCAGTTAATTGTGCCAGTCTACTTAAAGTACTAATTTAAGTAACGAAATCCGTACAAATGCTTAAAGGTCTTACATAGTGTAGGGGAAGCAACCACTGGTAACTTTTGGATTATTTGAGGAAAGTAACCTAAATTACAAGCTGTAATCCCCACAGTAAATCAGGAAGAATAGGGTTTATCATGCTAAAGAGATTAATAATAGTATTTCTGTTCCTTAGTGGCAGTTCTTTATACGTTTCGGCCCAGCAGTCCGAGGTTTCGGCCGACAGCATTCAGCTTTCGGAGGACTTCTATGCCTTTGCTGAAGAAATTATGAATAACACCAAAGTAGTTGTTCAGGCCCGTGACTTGTACGAGCAATCGGCTAATTACGACCCTAACAACATTTGGGCTAATTATATGGCCGGTACTACCTACCTGCAAACGGTTAATAAGGAGCGCGCCGTAAAATTCTTTAAGCGGGTTTACGAGCTGGACCCCAACTTCCGGTTTGATTTGCTATACTCTATAGGCCGGGCTTACCAGTACGGTATGGACTTTAACCAAGCCCTGAATTTCTATAACCAGTACCGCGAGCGTATAATGGGTGACGTTAATTACCGGGGAAAAGACAAAGTAACCTTACGTGAGGTAGAACGCCGGATAGAAGAGTGTAATAACGGATTGGAGTACGTAAAAAATCCGAAACACCACGCTATAGTTACAGTAAGCAATAAAGTAAACAGCGAGTGGCCCGATTACGCCCCGGTTCTTAATGAAGAAGAAACTATCCTGATTTTCACTACCCGCCGCCAAGATGGTAACCTAAACGAAAACGTGGATGAAGACAACTTTTACTTCGAAGATGTATTCATAACGGAGAAAAAAGGTGGCGAGTGGGGTTATGCCGATAATATAGGAGAACCAGTCAACGACATTTACCATAATAGTAACCTGTTCCTTTCGGCGGATGGTAATAAGCTTTACCTCTATCGCGACGATAACAACGGGGATATTTACTTCTCTGAAAAAGAATCGGACGACTCCTGGTCGTATCCGCAGCCATTAAACGATAATATTAACTCCAGCTTTGCTGAAAAGTCGGTTTCTACCTCGGTAGATGAAACCCTGCTGTTTTTCAGTAGCGACCGCCCCGGTGGATTAGGAGGCCTGGATATTTATATGTGCCGCAAAAACGACGAAGGCGAATGGGGACGTTCTAAAAATTTAGGGCCAATTATCAATACCGAGTTTGACGAGGAAAGTCCGTTTATACACTACGATGGCCAAACTTTGTACTTTAGTAGCCGCGGCCGTAAAGGCATGGGCGGGTACGATATTTACACCAGTACCTTTGATAGCGTGGCTAACGAATGGGCGGAGCCCGAAAATATTGGCTACCCGGTAAACACCCCAGACGAAGATGTATTCTTTGTGCCTACCAAAGACGGCCGGCGTGGTTTCTTTGCTTCGGTTCGGGAAGATAGCCAGGGGTATACCGATATATATACGGTAGACTTTTTTCCTGACGATGATGAAGCAACTCCGGTGGCCCAGATACAGCAACCTACCGAGCCGGAACCTCAGGAGGAGCCAGGGGAAGAACCAATTGAAACAGAACCGGAGCCGGTTAAGCCGGCGGCTTCCATGCCGGTACTACTAACTATTCAGGTAAAAGACAATACTACCGATCAGCCGCTTTCTGCTAAAGTAAACTTGCGCCGGGTAAGCGATAACCAACTGGCCGGTAAGGTAGATCAGGGCAACGGAACGTATATGTTTTCTACCCAATACAAGCAGCCTACCGAAATGATGCTGAGTGTAGAACGCGACGGCTACGTATTCAAGAATTTTAAGGTAACTATACCGGCTGCTAATGCCCAAGCGCAAAATATCAGCCGTACCATCGAGCTTAACCCTATTCAGCAGGGCGTATCGTCGGTACTGCGCAATATCTACTTCGATTTTAATAAGGCAACCTTTAAAAAAGAATCGTACGACGAGTTGAATAAGCTGGAACGTATGCTGAATGAAAACCCGGGAATTACGGTTGAAATTGCCGGCCATACCGATAAAATTGGTACCCCAGCTTACAATAAGCAACTTAGCCAGCGCCGCGCCGAAGCAGTAGTAAATTATGTGGTAAGCAAAGGCATACCTAAAAACCGTATTGTGGCCCGGGGCTACGGCGAAACCCGCCCAATTGCTTCTAATGACGACGAGCGGGAAGGTAGGGAGCTAAACCGACGGGTAGAATTTAAAGTGTTATCCGACGGCACGGCTTCAAATTAAAAGGAGCTTGCAAAAGAATTGTAAAAAACACGGCACTCTGGTCCGTGTTTTTTACTTTTGAGACTATTTGGGAAAAGAATGACAGTAAAACCATATAAAAATCAGGCGGGCGGCAAAAAAGAGCAGGTTGCTGCCATGTTTGATAATATTAGCGCTAAGTACGACTTTCTGAACCATCTGTTGAGTTTAGGTATAGATGTACTGTGGCGCAAAAAAGCCGTTCGCTTGCTTAAACAGCGTACCCCAAACCCGGAAATTCTGGTTGATATTGCCACCGGCACCGGCGATTTTGCGCTGGAAGCTCTTTCGCTTAAACCTAAAAAAATTATAGGGATTGATATTTCGGCCGGCATGCTGGAGGTAGGCCGAAGGAAAATGAAGGCTAAAGGCGTTAGCGAAATAGTAGAAATGCGTTTGGGCGACTCGGAAAACCTTCCGTTTGAAGATAATTATACCGATGCTATACTGGTAGCCTTTGGGGTACGTAATTTTGAAAACCTAGAGAAAGGCCTGGCTGAAATGCTGCGGGTACTGAAGCCGGGCGGAACCTGCGTGGTATTAGAGTTTTCGCAGCCGCGTATGTTCCCTTTCAAGCAGGTATATAATGCCTACTTCGAATACGTTTTACCTAAAATTGGTCGTTTAGTGAGCAAAGATTCGGCGGCATATACCTATTTGCCCGAATCGGTACAGGCTTTTCCGGATGGAGAAGCATTTTTAGCTATATTGAATAAATTAGGATATCGCAATACTATATGCAAACCGCTTACCTTCGGAATAAGCTCTATTTACGTAGCCTCCAAATAATTACGCTGCTGGTAGGTATTTGCCTGCTGAACCCGGCAATTGCGCAGAATAAAAAATCTATTGAAAAATCGCGGGTTAACCTGCCTAACTACGATGAGCGTACCCTGACGTACGGCTTTACCATAGGCTTGCATACTACCTCGTTGAGGCCTCGTTTCTCCTCAGGTACGTTTGTAGAGTACGATAGCGGCCTACCTACTACCGATACCTTATTGTACATTGAAACCCCGCAAAAATTTGGTTTCAGTATAGGTTTTCTCGGCAGCTTAAAGGCTGCTCAGTACCTCGATATTCGATTTATGCCCCAAGTTTCGTTTTTCGATTACCCAATTACTTTTCTTGATAAAAACGGTGAAGAGGGAGAGCCTGAGCGTCCCGTAGATTTTACTACTATGGATTTGCCACTTTCGCTCAAGTTTAAATCTTCTAGAAGAGGAAACTATCGCATGTTTTTTACCGCTGGTGCAACTGCCCAGCTCGATCTGACCAGTAAAAAGAAGAGCGAAGAGAGAAGTGAATTTCTTACGGTGCAAGGTGATAACCTAACCGCCGATGTAGGCTTTGGGGTTGATATTTACTTTCCGCTATTTAAATTTTCACCGGAAATACGCTATAGCTACGGCTTGGTTGATTTAAAGGGTGGAAACAGCGGGGTATACGACCCTAATTTCGAAGGCATGAGCAGCCAGAAAATTGGCTTGTACCTGGTCTTCAATTAAGATTCTGCTTATAAACCAAAAAGCCCCGAAATTCGGGGCTTTTGGTTTTCTATATTATTCAATAGCTTATAGTAGCTCATTTTCCAAATCGTCAGCCTTGCGTTCGTGCTTCCTTATCATATCTAATTGGCCGGCGGCAAAGGCCCGTATTTCGGCCGAGTTAGCCTCTAAGGCCTGTTCCTCAAATAAGCGGATTGCCTTCTCGTGCAGTACCTCTATGGTATTGAGGTAGGTTTTATCGAAAGCCCGTTTGTCGCTGTTGGTTACCTCGTTTAAATAATTCTGATGCCTACTGCTTAGGCTGGCGGGGAATTTTATTTTTTTATCCTTAGCCAACTCCTGCACTTGTTGGTTCATCCGCTGGTGATCGGTAACCAATTCGGCGGCAAAATCGGTAACTATGCGGGCGTATCCCTTCTCACGGGCAGTACTGGCTAAATCCAGAAAAAGTTGTGAGTAATCGCGGGCATCTACTAAAAAGCGGGCGTCTTCTTTTAATCCGTCGCTATCTAGTTTCTCGTTGTTGCGTTCTATGGCTTCCTCATAGCTAAGGTTTTTTGGTGAACACGAAAACAGGAATAAAAGGCTGAAAAAGCTTACTAGCTGTACAATATTCTTTAGATTCATACTACTTCTTGGTTTATGTTGGAACTTCAAATACCGGTAAAAGTTTTTTAGGCAATTTCCGAAGGCTTTTTATTTGGACTGGATATAAATTAAAAGTTATATTTGTGCCGAATGATGCAAGCGCACTGTATAGAATTGTTTAGAACCCGGCAGGGCATTATCTGGCAAGATAACCGTTCGGTTAAATTAGTTGTGGAGTGGCAGGGTCGCGAGAGTAGTTTTAATTTTCCCAGCTTTGTTTCCTTACTAAGGCAGGCAGAAAGTATTAGCGTTGAGGCTATGCTGGATAGCCAAGCGGCCGATGTTGAAATATTAAAACCTTGCGGCTGCGACCGAATTTTCATTTTATCGGTTCACGAATTGCTAGAATTTAACGAACTGCTTCAGGGGGCCCGCTTCGGAATGAACCTGAATAGTATGCTACACGCCCAACTCTACCGGGCTTATCAGTTTGCCTGATTTCACTCTGGAATCATTTTAAATTGTTTACGAAGAAATCTATCTTCCATTATTGCTGTTATATTTATACTGTAGTTTCAGTAAACAGGAATTTATTATGAAAGATATATTAAGACTTAAGACTTCATTGCAAGAAGAAGTTGAAAGCATGTTAAACGAGCAGATGAAGCGTGAAGCCCATTCTTCATCGGTATATTTGGCAATGGGCAGCTGGTGCGACCGCCACGGATTTGATAATAGTGCCGGTTACTTTTATAAGCAGGCCGAGGAAGAGCGCGCCCATATGCTTAAAATTTTCAAGTATATAACCGATTTGGGCGGCCGGGCCCTGTCGCCGGAAGTAAGCAACGTTCCGCAGGACTTTGAAAGCTTCCGGAGTGTATTTGAGCAGGCTTTAGAACAAGAAATCAGCATTACTCAGTCTATAAATAAAGTTGTGGCCAAGTGCCATAAGGTGCAAGACTTTACTACCGTAGCCTTTTTGCAGTGGTTCTTGCAAGAACAAATTGAAGAGGAGTACGTAGCCCGCCGTGGCCTGGAACTGTTTGAGGTTATTGGTGAAGAAGGCGTAGGTCAGTACATGATCGATCAGCAAATTGCCAAAATCAAGTACGATGGAGGTAACTCTTAGTACGTTGATTTCGTCATAAATTTAGTGAAGTAGCCCCGTTCTGGCGGGGCTTTTTTTATTTTTAATGAACGATAGCCAATTTATATCAAGCTTAGAAGATCGCCTACGGTTGCCCTTGCCAGGGCCGGCCGCCCAGGCTAAAATGGCCCCCCAAGCCCAACTGGAGGCCCGTTTTAAATTAAAACCCCCGGCCAATGCCCGGCGGGGGGCAGTGTTGGTGCTGTTTTATCAAACTCCTTCCGGTTGGCATTTTCCCTTAATTCAGCGCCCGGAATACGATGGGCACCATAGTGGACAGGTAGGCTTACCGGGCGGCAAGGTTGAGGCTAACGATCGCGATATTATACACACCGCCCTTAGGGAAACCGAGGAAGAGATAGGGGTGCCTCAGGCTGCTGTAAAGGTTATAGGCCAACTTACTGATTTATATATACCCCCCAGCCGGTTCTTGGTGAGTCCAATAATTGGTTATACCTCGGTTATCCCAAAATTCATTCCGGATGCATTAGAAGTTAGCGAAATTCTGGAAACCCCGCTAGCCAGTTTGCTGGAACCTTCTTTAATTAAAGAAACCGAACAGCCACCGGGCATTAGTAACCCACTGAGCACCCCTTATTTTGCCCTGCACAGTAGGGTGGTTTGGGGGGCAACCGGCATGATGCTCAGCGAGCTTTCAGTTGTGGTAAGGGAAGCGTTAGATAAATAGGGGCGGGGGTATATAGAAATGTTACTGTAGAGTGAAAGTAACTTGCCTTACTGGTCAAAACTCAACCGCTACCTCATGATTATAGGAAAGGTTTGGATATAAGTTAATATTACACTCAATTTATTTGCAGCATTATTTAATTGGGTAGCTGTGTATTATAATCTATTCTACCAACTAGTAAAAAAATCCGTATTTTCAGCCTTTCAACTTTTAGATTACTAATGGAAGATACCACCACAGTTCGAGAGGTTTTAATAACTAACGATACAGTTCTATTTGGCCTTTTAATGGGCATTTTAGGGTTAATATTTTATACCAGTACCCACAAAAGTGCTTTCTGGCAAAAATTCTACACGTTTGTACCGGCACTTTTGCTGTGCTACTTCCTGCCTAGTCTATTAAACACCTTTGAAATTGCCGATCCGCACCAAAGCCGGCTATATTATATGGCCAGCCGGTACTTATTACCTACCGCATTAGTACTGCTTACCATCAGTATAGATTTTAAGGGATTGCGCCAGTTAGGCGGTAAGGCAGTCATTATGTTTTTTGCAGGAACGCTGGGTATTGTACTGGGTGGCCCAATTGCCTTATGGCTGGTAGGGCAATTTGCTCCTTCAATAGTTGCCGGCGATGAGGTGTGGCGGGGCCTGACCACCATT
>CAZDEY010000008.1:0-6431 GCA_964504565.1 uncultured Roseivirgaceae bacterium | reverse complement strand
GTAGCTGGATTGGCGGCGGAGCTAACCAAACTGCCATGAAGGAAGTGTTTGAAGTGCAGCCGGAGGTGTTTACCACTATGGTTACGGTAGATGTAATTGTAGCTAATATCTGGATGGCTTTTCTACTATTTGGTGCCGGCCGCAGCAAGCGGGTGGATGCATTTTTTAGGGCCGATTCCAGCGCCATTGATGAAGTACGGGCGCGTATTGAAAATTACCGACTTAGTATTGCCAAAATGCCAGCCTTGGCCGATGTGGTTAAAATTTTAGGCGTAGGCTTTGCCGTAACTTCCTTAGCTCATTTTTTTGCCAATGGCATATCGGCCGAAATTGAACAGAATTATCCTTTTTTAGCCGAGTTAAGCCTGACTAGTCAATTTTTTTGGTTAGTGGTAATAGCAACTACCGTTGGCTTGCTGCTATCTTTAACCCGGGTAAAAAAATTAGAAGGCGTAGGGGCGTCGCGTTTGGGAGGGGTTATGATTTACATTTTAGTAGCCACCATTGGGCTAGAAATGAACGTACTGGATATTGCTGGTAATCCGGGTTTATTTATTGTAGGCTTAATTTGGATGCTAGTTCACGTAACTATTATGCTGACTATAGCTTACCTTATTAAAGCTCCGTTCTTCTTTACCGCAGTTGGCAGTCAGGCTAATGTTGGCGGGGCCGCTTCAGCTCCGGTAGTAGCCAGTGCCTTTCACGAAAGCTTAGCCCCGGTTGGTGTGTTGCTGGCGGTGCTAGGCTACGCGGTGGGTACGTACGGGGCTTACCTCTGCGGCATACTAATGCAATGGGTAGCGGGGGGAATTGGTTAATTTGGTGCCTGGTGCTTAGTTCTTAAGTTATCAGGTAGTGAAGTTGTGAAGTTGCGCTTCGATAGGGTTGCCCATCAATGAAAACTATTTTCCAAATTTTTAAATTCTCTAACCTCTAACTTTTACCTTCTAAAACATGAGTAAAAAAGACTATAGCAAGTTTACCAACTTTATATTTGTGTGCAACGGCAAGAAGTGCAAAGCGGAGGGCAAGGCCTTGCAAAAAGCCTTTAAGCATGCGGTTGACGAAGAGGGGTTGAAGAAATCTACTAAAATATTTAAGGTTAAATGTACCGGCCGCTGCAAGCAGGCTCCGGTAGCAATAGTGGGTGATAACTGGCTAGGCGAAGTAAAGCCGACCGATGCTACGAAGCTGGTGAAGGAGAATTTTACTAAGCACCAATAAGCTGCAAATAAAAAGAGCAGCTCAATTTGAACTGCTCTTGTAGGTGTTATCTTAACTATCGATCAACTAAACGGCACCTTCGCGCTGCTTAATTAAGTTAAGTGCGGAACCAGCCCAGAACCAGTCAATTTGGTTTTCATTATAGGTGTGGTTAGCCTTAAACTCGTCAGTAGAACCATCGGCGTGGGTTAGCTTCACGGTGAATTTGCTATCCGGCGAGAAGTTGTCTAAGCCCAGGATATCGATGGTATCATCTTCCTGCACCTTATCGTAGTCGCTAGGGTCGGCAAACGTAATGCCCAGCATACCCTGCTTTTTAAGGTTGGTTTCGTGAATACGCGCAAAAGATTTTACCAATATTACCCGAACGCCTAGGTGACGCGGTTCCATAGCAGCGTGCTCGCGGCTGCTGCCTTCACCATAGTTATCGTCACCTACTACTACGGTACCAATACCTTCGCGCTTGTATACCCGCTGAACGGCCGGCACTTCACCGTATTCACCGGTTACTTGGTTTTTTACCTTATTAGTAGCGTCGTTATAGTAGTTTATAGCGCCAATCAGCATATTATTACTGATATTGTCCAGGTGGCCACGATACTTTAACCACGGACCGGCCATAGAAATATGGTCGGTGGTACACTTGCCTTTGGCTTTAATTAGTAAGCGCAAGCCCTGGAAGTCTTCGGTACGGTTGGGGCGGAAGGGGGTAAGCAATTCCAGGCGATCGCTGGTTTCACTCACAATTACATTTACACTGCTGCCGTCTTCGGCTGGTTCCTGATAGCCGGCATCTTCAACGGCAAACCCCTGAGCCGGTAATTCAATACCCTGCGGCTCGTCCAGCATTACCTCTTCTCCGTTTTCGTTGGTCAGCTTATCGCGTAGCGGGTTAAAAGTTAAATTGCCAGCAATAGAGAGGGCAGTTACAATTTCCGGAGAAGCTACAAATGCGTGGGTATTAGGATTACCATCGTTACGCTTGGCAAAGTTTCGGTTAAACGAGGTAATAATTGAGTTTTTGCGGTTAGGATCATTAGAGTGACGCGCCCACTGGCCAATACAGGGTCCGCAGGCATTGGCCAGAACTACTCCACCCATATCGCCGAAGGTGCTAAGCAAACCGTCGCGTTCAGCCGTATAGCGTACCAATTCGGAGCCGGGGGTAATAGTAAACTCTGATTTTACGCTAAGCTTTTTGCCTACTGCCTGCTGGGCAACCGAGGCGGCGCGGGTAAGGTCTTCGTATGAAGAGTTAGTACAAGAACCAATTAGGCCAACTTCCAGCTTTTCGGGCCAGCCGTGCTCAGTTACCGCTTTGGCAAATTCCGAAATAGGCCAGGCAGCATCCGGGGTAAATGGTCCGTTTACGTGCGGCTCCAGTTGGCTCAGGTTAATTTCGATAACCTGGTCATAGTAGCTATCCGGATTGTCGTATACTTCTTTATCAGCTCTAAGATGCTCACGCATACCTTCGGCCAAGTCGGCTACATCCTGGCGATCGGTAGAAACCAAATAATCGCGCATTTTATCGCCGTAGGCAAATAGGGAGGTAGTAGCCCCAATTTCAGCCCCCATGTTACAAATAGTACCTTTGCCGGTACAGCTTATAGCATCGGCACCTTCGCCAAAGTATTCTACAATATATCCGGTACCACCTTTTACGGTTAGTATCCCCGCTACTTTCAAGATAACGTCTTTGGCGCTAGTCCAGCCGCTTAGCTTGCCGGTTAGTTTAACGCCAATTAGTTTAGGCATTTTAAGTTCCCAGCCCATACCGGCCATTACGTCAACCGCATCGGCACCACCAACACCAATGGCAATCATACCTAAACCACCGGCATTGGGCGTGTGCGAGTCGGTACCAATCATCATACCGCCCGGAAAAGCGTAGTTTTCTAAAACTACCTGGTGGATAATACCCGCACCCGGCTTCCAGAAGCCTATGCCGTATTTATTAGAAACCGAGCTCAGAAACTCGTATACTTCTTTATTATTATTATTGGCTTTAGCTAAATCTTGTTCGGCCCCAACTTCGGCCTGAATCAGGTGATCGCAGTGTACGGTGCTGGGTACTGCCACTTGCTTTTTGCCGGCCTGCATAAACTGAAGCAAAGCCATTTGAGCAGTTGCATCTTGCATGGCTACCCTATCCGGGGCAAATTCTACGTAGCTCTTGCCTCGTTTATAAGGCTCGGAGGGCATAGGTTCGTACAGGTGGGAGTAGAGGATTTTTTCAGCAAGGGTCAGCGGTTTGCCGGTTAATTTTCTTGCCTGTTCAATACGTTCGCCCATGGTATTATATACTGAGCGAATCATGTCTAAATCGAAAGCCATCTAAAATTTTGTTTGGGTGTCTACAGTGGGTTAACCACAATACGCCGGTAAAGTTAAGAAAAATGCATTTAATGCCATGTTAAGGCGTTCACTTATGTTGTTTAAAGAAAAGGTAACCCCTAAAGAGCGAACAACATTAATTAAAATATTACATAGTAATTTGAAAATTCATATTTAAAAGGGTAATATTGCAAGTAGTTAAGTCAGAAGAAGCGGGCGTTGAACTGAGGGAGGTTCCGGCAGAGTAAACCTAAAATTTGTTGATATATCAAATTTGCCTGATTGATAAATTGCTATAATTCAGTAGTTTATAATTATCAGGTTAAATTTCAGGTTTAAAGGATTAGGTCTTGGTCGACCGATTTTGAATCTGGTAACTTATCAATCCTATTTTTTTCGCTCCAATCCTACTAACCGTAAGGTATTTCTTATGTAGGGTTAACTAAATTATTGAGTTTTTTTACCGCACATATACTAGCATCTTTACAAATGCATAGGTGTAACTACCTGCATTTGAGTTAGATGTAGAAGGGTTGGGCAGGGTGTAACTGTAACCACTTTAAGAGTACGTAGATGAAACGAGTTTTACTGTTATTGTTTTTCGTGGGACTGAGCGCAGTGCTTAAAGCACAGGATCTGCGGGTTAGTGCCAACGTAAGTGAGTCAAGTTGTAGCGGCACGCTGCATACCGTATCGGTGAAGGCAAGCGGCGGCCAGGCCCCTTATACCTATAAGTGGAGCGACGGCGGCACTACCGCTTTCCGCAACGACCTTAAAGGGGGCGCTTACAACTGTGTGGTAACGGATGCCTCTGGTAAATCGGATACTTATGCAGTATCTCTTAAAAGTATACCCTCTGTTATCAAAGTAGAAGTTGTCGAATTTTCGGTAAACGGTCAGCGCACTTTAAAGGCAGAAGCCAGTGGTGGAGTTGGGCCTTATACATATACTTGGTTAGGAAGGGGAATGAACCCTCAGGAAAATAATTCTTCAGTTCAGGCTGGTCTATCGCCTGGAAAATATCAGGTAATTGTTCAGGATAAGGGCGGTTGTCCGGTTACTCAATCAATCACCATTAACTAAGCAGCTATATGAAACAGATATACCAAAAATTATTCATACCGCTGTTTGGATTCCTGCTTCTAAGCTTAGGGGTAGCCGCGCAGCCAACGTTTACAGTAACTGAGGTGAAAAACCCATGTAACGGTGCCAATAACGGTGAGTTTACAATAACTGTTACTAATGGAGTTCCGGACGAAAATGGAGATTTTAGTTTGTTTGTGTTTGGACCCAGTACAGTAGCAAATGAAACTATTAAACTAAATGAGCCTTTTACTTTTGTAGACAGAAGACCAGGAGGCTATACAATTTTTGTTTCTGATGGTAACGATGACTCCAGTGATAATACTTCTGATCCTCTAGTTTTAGTTTCTACAAGTGGCGTATTTATTGATGATTCGGAATTTACTGATAATAGTTGTTCAGGTAGTGCTGATGGATCAATAACTCTAACTGTCAGCGGCGGTTCCGGCAACTACCTATACTCATTAGATGGCGGAGTTACTTTTGTTAGTAACCCGATTTCCGGTTTAGCCGCCGGTACATATACCGTAGATGTATTTGATGAAAATACGAATTGCTCTACCCAGCAATCTTTTACTATTAATGATGAGCTTACCCTTTCGGGTACAAATTTAGGACCAATTTGTAATGCCGACGGTATTGTAGATCTGACCACCCAGTTTACACCATCGGTTTCCGGTGGAACTTACTTATTTACGGGTAGCGGGGTTAGCGGTACTACTTTTGACCCGGCTGTAACCGGAGGTGGTACGTATACTATAAATGCTGAGTACACGGTAAACAGCTGTACTGCCACGGCCAGTATAATTATTGAAGTAACCGAAGCTCCGGCGCTATCGGCGGCTGTTACCAACAGCACCTGCTTTGGCGGTAATAACGGAGCTATTGATTTAACTATCTCTGGAGGTACGGCTCCTTACTCAATTTCCTGGAATACGGGAGCTACCACTGAAGATTTGAGCAACCTTGGTCCGGCAACTTATACTGTAACCGTTACCGATGCCAACGGCTGTTCTGCCGTAGAAAGCTATTCTATTACCGAACCGGATCAAATAATAGTTTTTTCGGTGGAAACCGATGTTAACTGTTCTGGTGAAGCTACCGGTAGCATAGAAATTAACCGCATTACCGGCGGCACTCCTACGTTTGAGTTACGATTAGAAAATTCCGTAGGCACTGAAGTGGCTTCTGCTAGCAATGTAGGAGCTAACGAAAATATTCTTTTTAATAACCTAGAGGCCAACCCTCATACCTTATTTGTAACCGACGCTAACGGTTGTACGCTTAGCCGGGTTTATAATATAACTCAACCGGCCGAACCATTGTCGGCCAGTGCGGCCGGTACGGATGTAAGCTGTAACGCTGGCGCAGACGGTAGCATTGAGCTTAGCGTAAGCGGCGGCACGGCCCCCTATACCTATAGCTGGAGCAACGGTGAAACCAGCGAAGACCTGGCTAGCCTAGTGGCCGGCAGCTACAGCGTAACGATAACCGACGCGAACGGCTGTACCACCACCGCTTCAGCTACCGTAGGCCAGCCCGATGCCATTGTTATTACCTTAGATAATACGAGCGGTGCTACAACCTGTGGCGGTAGCCAGGGTGCTATTGAGCTGAGCGTAAGCGGCGGCACGGCCCCTTATACCTATAGCTGGAGCAATGGTGAAACCACCGAAGATATCTCGGGCTTGCCAGCCGGCAGCTACACGCTAACGGTAACCGATGCAAATAACTGTATTGAAACCAGTGCGGCCATAACTATTGGTGAGCCGGCGGGCATCACCAGC
>CAZDEY010000007.1:249276-253673 GCA_964504565.1 uncultured Roseivirgaceae bacterium | reverse complement strand
CATCTCACATCTCACATCTCACATCTCACATCTCACATCTCACATCTCACATCTCACAAGCCAAACTTTTTGTAGTACCTTTGTTTTAATTGTATTAGTTTGAATATTATGCTGGAACCCGTAACGCTTACCCAGAAAGCTGCCGTTGAGGTTAGGAGTATTATGAAGAATAAAAACATTCCGGAAGATTATGCCTTGCGCATTGGCGTAAAAGGCGGGGGTGGCTGCGGCGGCGTACAGTACGTGCTGGGTTTTGATAAGCCCAAACCTGAGGATCTCCAATATCACCAACAAGAAATACCAATGGTGGTAGAAAAAAAGCACACAATGTACCTGCTAGGCCTACAGGTCGATTTTTACGAAGGCAATGAGGCCCGAGGTTTCATGTTCACCAAGCCGGAAGAAGAGGTTGAGAGTAGAGGTTAGCGGCCTCCGCGCGGAAGTTAGACTACAGAACCAAGAGTCAAGAGCCAAGATTCAGGATATAAGACAAAAATTCTGCCTTGCTATAAACCAAGCACCGTCATCCTGAACTTGTTTCAGGAACTAAATCACATCAATTCACTACATCGCATACTCACTAATTCGCCAATTCACTCCTTCACTCATTAGTTGTCCCAAAAACTGCGGCGGCGGCTAAGTTTAAGATCTTGAAGAGTTGGGGCTTTTACCCTAATATCTACTGAAAAGCTCTGAAACGGACCCAGCGGTACCCAGTTTACGTCCATTTGCCAACAGTGCAAATCGCGGTGTATGCTTAGGCGGGTAGCCGAGGTAAAATCTTTCTCCTCAAAATTGTAAGCACTGTTAAACCCAATCTTCCACTTTTCGGTCAGCTTTAAATCGCCGCTAAAATTCATAGATTGGGTAACCTCGCTAACCTGCATACCCCGCTTATTGTACTGAAAAGTATAATTTACCCGCAAGCTCCAGGGCAGGTTAAAATCTACATACTCGTTAGGGTCATCGTAGCGGTAGGCTAAGCCCTCTTGCCCCAATTCATTGCCTAAAGGTGTACCCTCGCCCAAGGCATTTTCTCGTTGGGTAGTAAGGTTGCCCCCCGCATTGGGCTGCTGCGCCCCGCTTTGGCTGCCGGCTCCTTTAGAACTAAAGCTGGTGCTAAGGTTAAAGTTTACGTTTTCTAGAGTAGGTAACCCGCCGTCTTCCCAAACGTAGCGGTCTATCTCTCGTTGCCTAACCTGTAGTTCCCCGTTCTGATTGAGGAAAGTAGAATCTAACCGGTATTGATACGGGTTCAGGCGACCGCCAAACTGTACGGTAAGTAAGTTATTGAACAGGCGAGTGTTACCGCTAAAGCTAATATCCTGAAGTTTAAAACTATCGGCGATAGCGTTGTAGCTAGAATTCACGCTAAACCGTTCCAGCAGTGGCACTTTCTTATACGTTGTATTTACCGTATCCTTTTTATCCAGCACCTTCATTTCTATATTATTAGTTATACCGAAACTAATATTTCCCTGCCGCTGGC
The DNA here is from genome assembly GCA_964504565.1 of uncultured Roseivirgaceae bacterium. Classification (GTDB taxonomy): domain Bacteria; phylum Bacteroidota; class Bacteroidia; order Cytophagales; family Cyclobacteriaceae; genus Cesiribacter. The sequence continues at coordinate 252,184 of CAZDEY010000007.1, read as the reverse complement.
CGGCGGGTGGGTTAAACGCCCCGCCCTGAAACTGCAGAACCTGGCGGTAGATAGGTTCGTCATTTTCATCGTAACCCACTAGCACCTCCTGGTAATTGCCGGAACTCTCGCGGCTATAATCTGGCGCGTAGCTTAGGCTTACGTTGGGTACAATCATGTGACGAATGGCCTGTATTTTGGGGGTTTCGCGCTTGCCACCTACGTAAAAGGTACCGTACACCCGGGTGCTTAACCCGGCACTGGCATTCCAGCTTCCCGATCGGTTAAAGCCACCAACCGTATCGACCCTAACCCCGCCTAACTCCCGGTTAAAATCCGTAAATTCCAGTCGCCGGAAACTCCAAACTTCCTGATAATTGAAACTGGGGCTTAGGGTAAAATACTTCAGTACGTTTACCGAAGTGCTAACCGGTATGCTATGCCGCACCCCGCTGCTTGACCGACGCCATAATTCCGGTAAGTTATTAAAATCAAAACCCAGCGGATCTGAGTTGTCGGTTTCGTTAAGAATATTTATTCCGCTTAAGCCGTTTATCGTACCCGCCCGGCGGTTGCTCAATTTGTTAGTAGCCGCGCCGGTATAGCTAAAGTTTATTTGCCGTATAAAGCCTTTATTAGAACCACTTCTGGATTTAAAAGGATAGATACGGTTCATGGTTAGGCCAACATCGGGCAGGGTTAAATCAAAGGTATTTTGAGCTATATCCTGGTTTAAGTTAGCCCGGGCGTTTAGGCTAAATGGGCTATTAGGAAAGGTTTTACCCCAGCTTATATTAGAGGTAAACTGTTGGTTAAGGTTTTGCTCTAAATTATTTAGCGAAGGGTTATTTTGAGTAAAACTAGATGAACCGGCATTTACCGAGGCTGAGAACCGGCTGGTTCCCCGGCTCTGAGGGCTATGGCTCCAATTTACCCAGTAGGCGGTATTAATATTCTCTAACCCCTCGTCGCCGGTTACGTTGCGGTTATAGCGGATGTTGAAATTGCCGCTGTAGCGATAGCGCTTCCGGTAATTGGAGGCTAGTTGTAAGCCCCGGCTGCCTTTGGTATAAAGCTCGCCGGTTACGGCCATATCAATATAATCGCTAATGGCAAAGTAGTAGCCGCCATCGCGTAAAAAGAATCCCCGGCGATTTTCTTCACCGTAACTAGGCATAATTATTCCGGAGGTTTTCTTGCGCGGCTGCGGAAACATACCGAACAGAAAACCCAGCGGGGTATTTATATTGGCAATACGCAGGTTAAACGGGCCGGCAATAATTTTATCGCCAGGTATGGCTTTAAGTTTGGTAGCGGCAATTTCAAAATGAGGGTCTTCTAAATTACAGGTAGTATAGCTGGCACTTTTTACGTACAGGTTATCTTCAGCATCCTTTTCAACCCAATCGCCGTGTATGTAGCCATCGTCCTGCTGGGTTACCACGCCTCTAATCAGCGCCTTTCTATTCTTAAAGTTATACGTAATTTGATCAGTTACGTAGGTTTCCGGCCCATCGGAAAATACCGGCTTTCCCTGCACCTTATTGGCGCTATCCTTTACCCCTACTGCGGTAAGGGTGTTCTCTTTCCAGTTTATAGAAATTTGCGCTGCCTCTAGTTTTATAGTACCGTACTCAATAAAGGCATCACCGTAGAGGTATACCATTTTATTGGGTATATCCATACGGCTACTGTCTTTGGCACCATAATTGATTTTTGTCTCAATATCGCCCTTAGCTTGTTGGGGTTGGGGCGGCAAATTCATCCGCACCGTATCGCCGGGGGTATTTAGGGTATCGCCGGGGTTAATAGCCGGTACTTCTTCCTCACTAAGGGTATCAGCTTCCTGAGTAGGCAAGGCCGGCAAATTTCTAATGGGGCGGTCGCGAGGAATTTCTTGCTCGGGTTGGATCTGAGCAGATAAGGTTGAGGCCGTTAGGCAAAATAATAGTAGTATTAGTACGTACTTATAAGGCACCGGCTTTTAAGATTTTGCGAAAATTTCACAATTTTGTACAAAGGTATGGCTTATCAGAGTAACAACCGAAGGATGAAAAGAAATATTGTGCTGGGGGTTCTTTCCGGGCTATTGCTGCTGTCCACCTCATTTAATCCGGCCGCAATTAACGTGCCATATAAGGTTCGCACCGTGGTTATTGATGCCGGCCACGGTGGTAAAGACCCCGGTACGCTGGGCTCCCGTTCCAAAGAAAAAGATATTGCCCTGGCTATTGCCCTAGAGTTAGGGAATATTATTAATGAGTATCTGCCCGATGTTAAAGTAATATACACCCGCAAAGACGACACCTTCGTTGAACTCTCGGAACGGGCCCAAATAGCTAATAAGGCCGAAGCCGATATGTTTATCAGCATACACTGCAACGCCGCCCAGAACCACGAGGTGCACGGTACCGAAACCTATATTATGGGGTTGCACGTAAACGAACAGAACCTGAACGTAGCCCAACGCGAAAATTCGGTTATTTTACTGGAAGATGATTACAAGCAACAATACGAAGGTTTTGACCCCAGTTCGCCGGAAAGCTATATTATGTTTTCGTTAATGCAGAATGCCTTCTTGCAAAATAGCCTTACCTTAGCCGAAAATGTTGAACATCAGTTTAATAAACGAGTAGGCCGTAACAGCCGGGGCGTAAAACAGGCCGGCTTTGTGGTACTTTGGCGCACCACCATGCCTAGCATTCTGGTAGAAACCGGGTTTATTTCTAATAAGAAAGAGGAAGAATTTTTAAATGATAAGCTGGGCCGTACCTATATGGCATCCGGGCTTTTTCGGGCCTTTCGCGATTATAAGGCCGAAATGGAATCAACCAATTGATAGATGAAAATTAAAAAAGAGGTTAAAGTTGGCCTACTTACCGTGGTAGCCTTAGTATTGTTTTATTTCGGCTTTAAGTTTCTTAAAGGC
>CAZDEY010000007.1:190371-249266 GCA_964504565.1 uncultured Roseivirgaceae bacterium | reverse complement strand
ATTGACCTCTTCGATCCCACCGATACCTACTACGCCTACTACGATGATGTTGACGGCCTGCAGGTGAGTAACCCGGTTATAATTAACGGTTTGCAGGTGGGCCGCGTAAGTAATATATTTCTGGAACAGGAAGGGGCCAAAACGCGCATGATGGTTACCCTGGATATAAACGATGAGCTTACTTTATACGAAGGCTCGGAAGCCATGCTGGTTGACCAAAACCCGGTATTGGGCGGTAAAGCCATAATTTTAAATGTAAAGCAAGAGGGGCCCAAACTTGAGGAAGAATCATTTCTGGTAGGCCGGCGCGACAAAGCCCTCTCTGAAATACTAAAGGAAAAAGCCGACCCTATAGTAGCCAATGTAGATACTACCCTAACCCGGGTGAATAATATTCTGGATGATTTAAGCGGCAGCGGCAGCCAGGTAGAAACTGCCCTTACGGACTTTAAAATTACCGCTTCGGAAGTAAAGTATATGATGGTAGAGAACCGGCGCGATATTAACGCTATTACTAGCAATTTACTCTTGCTTAGCCAGGCCCTGAATAATCCGGAAACGGGGGTTGCTCCGTTTATGGCTAAGCTAAATCAAATGGCTGATACCCTAAATAACGGCGAGCTTTCGGCTACCCTTGCTCAGGCTAACCAGGCGGTGGCTAACCTGCAGCAGCTAACCGCCAATTTACAAAATGGCGAAGGTAGTTTAGGCAAACTTATAAGCAACGATTCGCTTTACGCCAACCTGAACACCAGCAGCGAAAACCTAAACAACCTACTGCTGGATATGCGCGAAAACCCCGAACGCTACATTAATATTAAGTTTAGCCTGATTGGTGGGGGGGATTAAAAACCCTTGCCCTTATTTATATCATAATTTTAAACCTGCTTTAACCTAAGGAGTACCGGTAAAAGGTAAATTTTTAAAAGGGTTACTGTTAAGACCCTTATTTTTCCTAGAAGCTCGACGCCAGTTTGCATAACTATAAGCCAATTTGTCGATACGGCTTAACTTTTCGGTTAGACCGTAATTGTTAGTTACTACCGCCAAACTTAGTAATATAAATGCAACCCCTATTCAATAAAAAAAGTCCCAGCCTGGCGGCCGGGACTTTTTCAGTTTTAATACACAATACTATTCACTGCTTAGTTTTCAGTAACTGGTACCGGAAACATTTCAAATACGGTTTGAGGGGCCGGCGAATCTGGTACCTTATCTCCATCGGTATCGATTAGAATTACGTCTACATCCACAAATTCCGAATCAGCATTAAGCTCATCAAAGCGGCGCAAATCAACTATAAAATGGCCTTCGCCCCAAAAAGAGTAGCGGCGCTGGCGCAGAACTTCGGTTAGTAAGGCTTCCTGATCGCCAATAATATCGGGCTTGGCGGTTTCCAGAGGCTCCAGCCCAGCACTGGTCCGGATTATATTCAGGGCCGTTACACCTTCGGCCAAATTGCCGGTTCTAATATTTGCCTCAGCATATATGAAAATCAATTCTTCATTTCGGATTATATCAATAGGAGCACTAGCCCCAGAATACAATCGGGTTTCGTAAAGACCATTAGCACCGCCCTGCCCGGCAGGGTCAGCTCTTAATCCTGTTTTACTGGTTACGCGGGTATCTCCGGCCTCGGCATCCTCAATAAAACCATCATTAACTACTATTTGATCGCCATTTTGATCCGGCGTTTTAAATAAGTTATTTGTTAAATCCGTACCGGTTACGCTAAAGGTCATGCGGACCGCCACATCCAGTTCTCCATTTAAATCAAAGAAGGAATCTTCCAGGTCGGCAAGAGCCTCCGCATTATCACCGGCGTACAAGTGTGCTCGGGCAGCCAGGGCCCGGTTAAATAACCCAAAGGTTTCCGGGGTATTAAAATTGGCAAAGCCGGAAGGCAGCCTAAAAGCAAATTCAGCCCCCTCCAGATCGGCTAAACCTTCATCAAGCAGACCAAGAATAAAATCATAGATTTGGCCTACATCCTTTATTATAGGTCCCAGATTATCCGGGTCGCTCACATCTAATCTGATACCATTTTCAAACTGGGCGTTCACCAGCATCAAATACTCGTGTGCTTTCAAGGTTTTAAGCAGTGCCCGGTAACCATCTTTTTCAGCTTCGGTTACATCGGGCTGGGCGTTTACCAAGGCTTCCTCCAGTATATTTAGGTTTTTAATGGTTTGGTAGCGATCGTTCCAGGGGGCAGTAGTGTAAAAAGTATTACCATCCAGAGGAACAGAATTACCGTTAGAGGCAAAACCCAGTAGTTCAGTCAGGTTTCGAGGGTCAGCATCGAATAAATAAAATTCGCGGGCAATGGTACCGGTGGCGGTAACGTACACATCGTGCGAGGCCCGCATATTATAAATGCTACCCGTAACCAGGTTATTTAAATCGGTTTGGCTGGCGTTGGCTAATATATCTTCCAGCACTGCACTATTGGGGTTTACCTGCTCGTCTATTTCGCAGGCAGTTAAGGCACCCAGGGCCAGCAAGGCTATATATTTTTTAGGGGAAAATTTCATATTAGTAAACATTAAAAGCTAAGGTTAAGGTGGAAGTAATACTGCTTGGCACTTGGGTAAGGAGTAACCTCTAAACCACTGGAAACCACTGTGCTGCCGTTGACCGATACCTCCGGATCATAACTACTATAATCGGTAACCGTTAGGATATTGCGGCCCGAAACGCCGATTTTAGCGGCCTTAAAAGAATTTAGCAGAAATTTTGGGGGCAGTTTGTAGTATAGGGCTATTTCGCGCAGGCGCAAGTAGCCGGCCGGCTCAATATATTCACCAGCTTGGGGGCCATCCGGACCAAAATTAGGAGTAGTATTGCCTAAATCGGTTAGCAAACGGGTTAAATTAAGGTTCTCACCCCCTTTTTTCCAGTGTAGCAGAAAGGAAAATTCCAGAGCCTGAGCAAACGTAAGCTCGTTAAAGGTTGATAGTTGAAAATCAGGCTCCACATCGCCTACTGCGGTTGGCACCCCATCAACATTTTTAACAATTTCGGTAATTGGCGCCCCTTCTTCAATATAAAAAGTACCAAGACCTAAACCAAAGCCGTTGCCCGGGGGTGGGAAGGGCGGTACTCCCAGGCGGGTAATTTCGGAGCGGTTAAGCCAGAAATTAAAGGTGGAATTCCACTGTAGGTTAGTAGTAGCTACGGGCTTAGTAAGCAAGGCCAGTTCAATACCCTGGTTACGCAAGTCGGCATCGTTTAGTACCCGGGTAGTAAAGCCCCCGGAGGCCGGTAAACTCCGGTCGAACAGCAAGTCTTTAACTTGGCGGTTGTAGTAGGTAGCCTCCAGACTAATCCGGTTATCTAGTACGCCCAAATCAAAGCCCACTTCAATTTCCGATGAGGTTTCCGGGATAAGGTTAGGGCTACCCTGTTGATTATTAATAAGTATACCTCCTTGCCCATCAATACTTACCGCGTTAAATACCGTAAACAGCGAACCAAATGCCGCACTACTGCCGGTTTCGCCGTAGGCTGCCCGCAATTTAAGTTGCGATATGCCGTCAATTGTCCAAAAATCAAAATTAGTTAGGTTAGCTGCTACCGATCCTTTTAAAAAGGTGTAATACTTATTGGGGTCGCCATTCAGGCTGCTTTTGTCGGCCCGTATGCCGGCAGTAGCTATTAGCTTATCATCAAAATTGGCCTCTTGTTGAAGAACCAAGCCAAACTCTTCTTCGTTTTCCAGATTTTGATCGGTTAAGAACGAGCTGCCTTGGGCCAGGTTGGTTTGCCCTGGAATTAACTGGGTAGTTTGGCTGTAGGTAAGGTCCCGCTCAAAGTTTAGGTACGATATACCGGCTTGGGTGCTCAATACTGTTTTACCCTCGTTCAGGAATTTATCAAAAACCAGAAAAGACTGGCCGTTTAGGTTAGTGAAGGTATTATTGCCCACTCCTATAAATCCGTTGTCCTTATCGCGCTGGCTCTGTAAAACCTCCGGCACGTATACTTGGGTTTCATTAACAAAGTAATCTAAGCCGCCGTTGGCTTTTAGTCGCAGCGCTGTAGATTCACGCTGAATTAGCTTAATATCTAACGAAGCCCCCTGTATAAAGCGGTTTACCTTATCATTATTTATCGCCCTGTCACGCACTAAAAGTATATTACCGCTGGCGTTGGGGTTATCGGGGTAATTGCCAAATTCATCGGGGAATAGGTTTACCCAGGGGCGGGTAAAGGCCAGGTTATAGCCGTACGACAATCCGCCCTCGTTCTCGTTACCGGTAAAACCCCGGTCAGTATTGGTATACATGTAGCTAGAGCTGGATGTTAGCGTAATGCGGTCGCTAATTTCGTGGTCCAGGTTAAGGCGAATGGATTTACGTTCGAAGCCGGTATTCTTAATAATCCCTTCCTCATCGCGTAAGGAGCCGGCCAGGTAAAATGTGGTTTTCTCGGAGCCACCGGAAAGGCTAAGATTAGTGTTGGTTATGAAACCGGTTTCGCCGTACAGCTCTTCTTCGTAATCAAAAATTTGGCCAGCTGCCTGGGCTTCTCTAAAGCGTTGGGCTTCTGCTTCATTAAAGGTAGTGCGTACCAGCTCTTCATCGTACTGGCGCACACCAACCAAATTTTGAATGCGGTTTACGCCAAAATCCTGTGACAGGTTTACCCGGGTTTGGCCGTTTTTGCCGCTTTTAGTGGTAATAATAACTACCCCGGCATTGGCACGGGTACCATATATAGCTGCAGCGGAAGCTCCCTTCAACACCTCAATACTTTCTATATCATCGGGGTTAAGGTCAGCCAGGCGGTTAGCACTGTTTTCTTCGTTGCCCCGGTTGGCTCCGGAGGCAAAACGCAGGCCGCTGGGTATTTCGGCATTGCTCATGTAAACGCCATCAATAATGAACAGGGGTTGGTTATTACCCTTAATGGAAGAAACCCCCCGCAGGCGCATACCAATACCCCCGCCCGGCGCACCGGAACTGGCTACTATATTAACCCCGGTAAGCTTGCCGTACAGGGCGCCATCAATTGTGGGCTGGCTGGTAGTTCCGGTTAGTTCTTCGCCCGATACCGTACCCACGGCATTGGCTAAGTTGCTGCGCTTAACCGACGAAGCCAAGCCGGAAACCACTACCTCTTCCAATTTGGCAATGTCTTCGTACAACACCACATCAAGGGAAGGCTGGGCGCCGTATTCTTCTTTAGTATAGCCTATAAATGAAAATACCACCAGTCGGCCCTGCTCTACCTGTAGGCTATAGTTGCCATCTATATCGGTAATTGCACCGTTTTGGGTATTTTTTTCTACTACGTTTACGCCGGGTAGGCCCTCCCCACTTAGGGCATCGGTAACGCGGCCCTTCATGGTAATGGTTTGTGCTTCGGCAGTGCCTAAGCATACCGTTAGCAGGCCTGCCATCACCAGCAGGTGTTTAATCCTCTTCATACTTGTTTAAATTTGTTTAAAAATCTTACAAATGATAAATTATGAATTTGGATGTAAACGAAAAATTAAAAATGGTAAATTTTATTATTAACCATATAAATTCAATTAATTCTTAATAAGAACCGAATAAGTATGAAAATTTAAAGCATTGTACAAGGTACATGGTACATTAAAGCAATTGTTGTAGTAATAGATACGTCAACTACCTCGCAATTACTTAAGTAGTGCTAAAATCTGGCCAGGTTCAGGACACTGGCTGTCGTTGGGTGTAGCTTCCAAAGAGATTTTTCTGCATTCTGAATAGCCTTAATTAAAGTAGAGAATCAATCTTAGGTTAATTCTTTTAGGGCGAACCTGCCCTATTGACCGGCTTCCTTCCAAAACTTTCCTCTAACGTTTGAATCCTATAAAGCCCGCCTTTTCCCGGCCTTTTTTATATATTTGGCTTCTACCTAAAGCACGCATGGAAAACCTTACTTTTAATAAGAACGAAGACGCGATCAAGCAAAAACTTTTTAAACTGAACCACCGACTAGATAAAGTAAAATTAGGCGGCGGCGAAAAACGAATAGCCAAGCACCACGAAAAGGGTAAACTTACTGCCCGCGAGCGTATCAGTTACCTTACCGACGAGGGCTCCGAAGTGCTGGAAGTAGCGGCGTTTGCCGGCGAGGGGATGTACCAGGAAGAAGGCGGCTGCCCCAGCGGCGGCGTGGTAGTGGTATTGGGCTACGTAAGTGGCCGCCAGTGCGTAATTGTAGCTAACGATGCCACCGTAAAGGCCGGCGCCTGGTTCCCGATTACTGCTAAAAAGAATATGCGCGCGCAGGAAGTGGCCATGGAAAACCGCCTGCCCATCATTTACCTGGTGGATAGCGCCGGCGTGTTTCTGCCGATGCAGGACGAGATTTTCCCCGATAAAGAACACTTTGGCCGCCAGTTTCGCAACAATGCCCGCATGAGCAGTATGGGCATCATCCAGATTGCGGCTATTATGGGTTCCTGCGTAGCTGGTGGTGCCTACCTACCCATTATGAGCGACGAGGCCCTGATAGTAGATAAAACCGGCTCCATATTCTTAGCTGGCAGTTACCTGGTTAAAGCTGCTATTGGCGAAAGTATTGATAACGAAACCCTGGGCGGTGCTACTACCCACTGCGAAATTAGCGGCGTAACCGATAATAAATTCCCAAACGATGAGGCCGCGCTGGACTATATCCGCCGCATGATGGATAAGGTAGGCGAAGTGGAAAAAGCCGGCTTCAACCGCAGCGAACCCGCCCAACCTGCCAAAGACCCTAAAGAAATCTACGGCATCTTCCCCGAGGATCGGGTTAAACCCTACGACATGCGCGAAATTATTGAGCGCCTGGTTGATAACTCGGAGTTTGATGAGTATAAGCAGGACTATGGCAAAACCATTTTGTGCGGCTACGCCCGTATTGATGGCTGGGCCGTGGGCATAGTGGCCAACCAACGGCAGGTAAGCAAAGCCAAGAAGAGCGGCGGCGGTACCGAAATTCAGATGGGCGGCGTAATTTACTCCGACTCGGCCGACAAAGCCGCGCGCTTTATTATGAACTGCAACCAGCGCAAGGTGCCCCTGGTATTCTTGCAGGATGTGAGCGGTTTTATGGTAGGCAGCCGCGCCGAGCACGGCGGTATTATAAAAGATGGGGCCAAAATGGTAAATGCTATGGCTAATTCCGTAGTGCCTAAGTTTACCATTATGGTGGGCAACAGCTACGGTGCCGGCAATTACGCCATGTGCGGCAAAGCCTACGATCCGCGCCTGATTTACGCCTGGCCTACCGCCCAAATAGCAGTAATGAGTGGTGCCTCGGCCGCCAAAACCCTGTTGCAAATTAGGGTAGCTACGCTTAAAGCTAAGGGGCAGGAAATTAGCCCGGAAGAAGAACAGAACATACTGAAAGAAATAGAAGACCGCTACAACGAGCAGCTTAGCCCCTACTATGCCGCCGCCCGCCTGTGGGTTGATGGTATAATTGATCCGCTGGAAACCCGCAAGGTAATTAGCATGGGCATTGAAGCGGCCAACCACGCCCCCATTACCGAGGCCTACAACGTAGGGGTAATTCAAACCTAGAGCGGCCTAAAGCCGTTCCTACATTTTTATATTAGCAGCATTATTCGGTTAGAAGAGGACGCATGAAAGACAGTGAACTGAAAGCCCTAGTATCTTTACTCGACGATGACGATCGGGAGGTGCTTCAGCACGTAGAAAGCCGGATAATGTCGCTGGGTGGCGATATTATACCGCACCTGGAGGAATTTTGGGAGCAGAGTTTTAACCCCCTGGTGCAGCGTCGCCTGGAGGATATGATACATACCTTGCAGTACGAGCAACTGCGCAGCCGCCTGCACGAGTATAAGGAAAAAGGGGCCGACGATTTGCTGGAGGGCATGTGGTTGGTAGCAACTTACCAGTTTCCCGATCTGGATCTGCAAAAGCTTCGGCAGGATATTGAGCAAATTTACTACGATGTATGGCTGGAATTTAAACCCGACCTCCACCCCTTCGACCAGATTAAACTGCTGAATAGCGTAATATTTAATAAGCTGCGATTTTCGGCCAATACGCGCAACTTTCACAGCCCCAACAATTCGTTCATCAACAGTTTGCTGGAAACCAAGAAGGGCAATCCTATTGGGCTATGCGTGCTGTATATTCTGGTAGGCCAGCGCCTGAACCTGCCGGTATACGGTGTAAACCTACCCAACCTATTCATCTGCACTTATAAAACCGAGCAGGCCCAGTTTTATATTAACGCCTTTAACCGCGGCTTAATTTTCTCCAAAACCGATATTGAAAACTACATCAGTCACCTGCATTTGGTGCCTAAAAACGAATTTTTTGAGCCCTGCGACAACCTAACCATAGTGAAGCGGGTAATGCGCAACCTAATTGCGGCCTACGAAAAAGTGGGCGACCACGAAAAAACCGAGGAAGTACGCGTACTGCTAAAAGAAATCAGCGACGGCGGCGACCCGATTTTTTAAGTGGTGAGGTGGTGAATTTTAGATACTCATCTATCTATACAACATCAATTTGGCAGCGTATAGTAGAATTAACATTTTCAGCATTGGCTCAACTACAAAAGTAGATTGCGTATTTCAATTCACTCCTTTATTAAGAACCTAATCAACACCTCACCACTTCACTATAATTATCCTGAGCTTGTTTCAAGATACTACCTCACCAGTATATAGTTTGCTTACTAAAAAGCGTAGCCTTGGTGCCAGAAATTCTACCTTAGCACCACTTTAAGCGTACGGTTAAACGTAGCGCCTTCGGCCCGTAGCAGGTATATGCCGGGCGAGTAAGAGGGCAGGCGTACAGCTTCGTACGTGGCCGGGTTATTTAGCTGGTACACTACCTTACCGGCGGTATTATACAGCAGTACCTGTTGAGTTTCCGGCGGTAGTTGCAGGCTAAACTGCCCCGCCGAGGGGTTAGGGTACACGGCCAAATCACTAGCCTGAGGGGTAACTTCCGGAGCCTGGCCAATGGCTAAACGAGCGCCACTCGTGCTTTGCAGCGTCAACCTAAAGGTTGCATCGTAGAAGGTGTACTGTAGGGCATTCAACCACAATACCCCCCCGTTGTAGGGGTTACCCAGTGCGTAGCCAAAAGCCGAGTTAGTAAGCTGAAATGTATACTGACCGGGAGCAAGGTTCAACGTATTGCTTAAACTAATACTTTGCCAGCCCGAGCCTGCGCTTACCCCCGCTTGGGTATACATTGGGGTACCTGAGGTAGAATTGCCGGTATAAATTCTAAGTGTGGAACCCGTAATTGCATTACGCAAATCAACTTCTACCTTATTTAGTACAGCAGCCTGGTTCAGCGTAAACGATTGGGCTGAATTATACAAATTTAGGGTAGAAATATAGCCCTGCCGGCTAAGCTGCTGAATAGTAAATTCCGGCCCACTGCCCCCACCGGCAGTTGGTGTAGTTACGCTAGCCTGGTTAGAATACGCCGAATTGGTGCTGCCGCTAAATGCCCGTATACGGTAAGTGTAACTGGTTTCCGCGCTAAGGCCGCTATTGGTAAAACTAGTGGTATTAGCAGCCAAACTGGCTATTTGAGTAAAGTTATTGCTACCGCTAGTAGCCCGTTCCAGCCGGAAGCCTTCTTCGGTTGTGGTATTGTCTGTCCAGCTAAGGCTAACCGTAGTACTGGAAGTAGCCGAGGCGGTAAGGTTAGAAGGAGCGGCTAAACCACTAGATGGTGGTGGCGGTGGTGGCGGGGGCGTACTGGTACCGGTAATGCCAAAAAATTCGGCGGCGTAGTACGAAGAAAAGAAATCGACATCGGTGCTGTAGCCTCCAATAGTACCGCCTTGCCGGGTACCGGTGCCCGGGTCAATAGCTACGGTGTGGCCCATACTGGCAATATCGTAGGTTACTACTACTTCGGTGCCGTTTTTGGTATAGGCCCGGCGGGTAATGCGGTTGTTACTTTGGTAGTTATTCTGCACTAAATCGGCGGTAGCATCTGTACCCAGTACGTTTGTCCACTGTTCGGCTATTTCGGTTAGGTTGGCGTTGCTCACTATAAAATCGCTGGTACCGTGGAACACGCTAAGGCGGGGGTAAGGGCCGGTATAGCTACTGAAAGCCCCCCGTACTAAATTGCCCCATTGGCTGGGAGTTCTGTTTATACCGGGGCTCATGGCCGTAAATGCTTCGGTAAGTGAGGTGGCCGCTCTGTAGGGTAACCCGGCCATTACCGCCCCCGCCGTAAACTCATCGGGGTAAGTAGCCAGCATTACGGTGGTCATTCCGCCTCCGGCCGAGAAGCCAGTTGCCGACACTTGAGCCGCATTAACGCTGAAGTTTGCTTTCATGTAGTCAACCATACTTTTAATGGAGCGGGCCTCACCCTGACCCCGACTGATATCGCCGTTCTCGAACCAGTTAAAACACCGGGATGAGTTGTTTCCGGAAATTTGCTGCGGGTACACCACATAAAACTTGAAACGGTTGGCCAGCGTACTCCAGCCACTTTCGTCGGCGTAGCTTTGGGCCGTTTGCGTGCAGCCGTGCATGGCCACCACCACCGGGGCATTAGCCGGCGTACCAGGCGGAGCGTACAGGTACATTTCCAGGTTGCCGGGGTTGCTACCAAAATTACTAACCCTTTGCAGCGCCTGCCCCAGGGCCGAACTTACAATAAATAGGGTAATAAGTAGGGAGTATGCGTATTTCATAAAGTGTTGGTATTATAAAGATGGAAGTATACGTTGCGTAGGTACCGCACCGGGTAACCGGGTCAGTTAAGAAGATAAGCTCTCAAACGTTTGCAAACGCTAGGTTACCGCAGAAGGCAACTTGCTAAAGAGTAGAAAAAAGATAAGCAACCAATATAAAAAATGAAAAATTAGCTTGTTAACAACCAGAATTGTAACGTGAACGGCTACTTTTCAAGAGGTTAAGGAAATATTCAGCCCAGCAATCCAATAGGTAGAAAATTAGATACTTGATTGCAGTTGGTATAGGCAGGTGGAAATAAGTATTGGATAGTTAGTACTTAAATTGTCTTACGTCTTAAATCTCAAGTCTCCTATCTAACTTCTAACCTCTACCGTCTATCACACTAAAACGGTCCTTCATCTTGCCAACTGGTTTCAGCTTCCAGGGCAGATGGAGCGTAGGCCGGAGTTTCGGATTTAGGCAATACAAAGCCAAAGCTACTGCCCTGCCCTACCTGGCTGCTTATTTGTAACAGGGTTTGGTGCTTGGCCAAAAACTCCTGGCAAAGCATAAGCCCTAAGCCGGTACCCTTTTCGCGGGCGGTGCCGGGGCGGCTGGTATGGCTGCCGGGTTGCTGTAATTGCCGTATCTGATCGGGACTTAGGCCGAGACCGGTATCGGTGAGCATAAACCGCACCTGGCCGTTTTGCGTACGGGCCAACAGTTTAATGCTGCCGTAGGCGGGGGTATACTTTATAGCGTTACTTAGCAAATTTCGGATTATAAAATCCAGCATACTACGGTCAGCCTCCACAGCTACCTTTGGGCTAATGGCGCACAGTATATTAAGCTGCTTACGTTCGGCGGCCAGGCTGTAAAGCTCAATATTTTTCTGGGCCAACTCGGCCAGCCCTACTGCTTCCGGCCTAAAGGGCAGGTTACCCATTTGCGCCCGCGACCAGTTCAGTAAATTATCCAGCAGGAACGATAGGTTATGGACCGATTCGCGGGTTTTGCCGGAAAGCTTCTCCCACTCCTCTTCGGAAATTTGGGCGGCGTGCTTAGTAATTATATTAATAAAGGAATCGAGCGTAGCTACCGGTCCGCGCAAATCGTGCGATATAATGGAGTACAGCTTATCCTTAATCTGATTTAGCTGCCGCAGCCCTTCTTCTGATTCCTGCAACTTGCTAATGGTTACCTGCAATTCGGCGGTTCTCTCCTGCAGGGCGGCGGTGCGTTCGTTTACTTTATTTTCTAACTGAAGCTTTTGCTCTTCAACCAACTGCTTGCGCTCGCGTTCCTTCTCGCGTTCCAGCCGCTCGCGCGCCAGGCTTTGGGCGGCGGCCTCCTGGCGGGCCTTCTTCAGCCGGTAGGCTAAACCTAAAGAAAATAGTACCACCTGGGCACTTACACCTAACTGCACAGCGTAGCGGGTAAACAGGCTATCGGCTACTAGGTGCATTTCCTTCACAATAAACATATTAGCGCCAACCACAAACAGTATGTTAGCCAGAAGAAAAAACAAAGCCGGCGTGTAGCCGCGCAAATACGTAAGGGTGCCGGCCAGCAGCATACTCATTAGAATAAGCGTGCCCATAATTCCGGTGGCATCAATAGTAGCCTCGTACCAGGGCAAGCCCCAACCGTAGGCTAGCAGGCCCATAAGCATAGGCACTACGCACAGCACGGCCAAACCGTTTAAAAAGCGGTGCAGCCAGGGTAGTTGCTGCTTGGTATGCAAGTAGGCCTGCGTAAAAACAATACGCGCCAAGCCGGTAAGAGGCACTATTACCGAAAAGCTGTACACATTCCAGACCGGTTGGTTACGCCAGATGGTTTGCAGGCTAAACCCGTAGTAGAAGAAAAAGTACAGCCCTACGCCCAGTATGCACAGTACGTAGTACAGGTAGCTTACGTCGCGCACGGCTACGTACAGAGTAAGGTTATAAAAGGCCATTACCAAAATTACGCCGAAAAACAGCCCCTGTATTAGTAGGCGCCAGTCGTCATCGTGCTGCTGCTGGGCAGGAGTTTTAAGTACCGGTTGCCAGCTAAGCGGTAAGTCTTGCCGGCCCAAGGTTTGTAAATGAACCAAGAGGGTAGTACGCTGCTGCGGCTCGAGCCGAACGCTAAATAGCACTTTGTGGTGCGGAAAGCTTCGCTGAGCAATTGGCAAATACGTACCCGTACGCTGCGGGGCTTGGTTATTTTGGTACAGCGTAATTTTAGGCAACTCGCCGGGCAACAGCATTACCTCTTGGGGCTGCGCACTTGCGTTATACAGGCTAAATTTGGCCCAAACCGATTTCCGTTCAGGGTTGTAGTATTGTTGCCCGGCTGTGGTGGGCAGAGCAAATAGCGAGTCGGCACTTAAGCCCGGTGCATCGGCATAAAACACCAGCGATTGGTACTGTACAGCTTGGGCGGTTAAGCTTCCAACAGTAAGCAGCCACACCCCCAGAAAGGCAATGGTAATAACCGAATTTTGTGCCGCCCAGCGTACTAATTTAGCCGTTAAATGAACCATAGCTAGGCTATACTACAAATAATTATTATAATATTGGCTTAATTCAGAATTAAATATAACCCTAACATTAATGGCTCACGCTCGAATATTTATTGTAGAAGATGATTACGTAGTGGCCAAAAACTTATCGCTTCTGCTGGAAACCCTGGGCTACCAGGTAACCGGCACCGCCGAAACCGGCGAAGAGGCCCTGCTTCAGCTAAAGCGCGAAGCCCCCGATTTGGTAATACTGGATATTGACCTGGCCGGGGCCCTAACCGGTATTGAGGTAGGCCGCAAACTCAGCGATCAGCTTAAACTTCCCTTTATTTACCTAAGCGCCCACGCCGATGCGCAAACCATGGCCGAAGCCCTGCCCACCGAACCGGCCGCCTACCTGGCCAAACCATTTAACGAAAATACCCTGCGCTCTTCTATTGAACTGGCTCTATACAAAAGCCGCCCCGGCCGCGAGCCTAACCCGGCCGAAACCGAGCTTAAAAACCGAAGTTACCAGCTGCACGATGCTATATTTATAAAATCGCGCAATCGTTTGGTTAAAGTAGCGCTACAAGATATACTTTTTGTGGAAGCCAACGACATTTACGCCAACGTGCATACGGTGGACAACAAGTATATAGTAAATTACTCGCTAAAAAGCATAGCCGAGAAATTCCCGCCGGCCTTTTTACGGGTACACCGTTCGTACTTGGTTAACCAGCAAAAGGTAGAAGCTATTGAGTATAATACCCTAATTATACAAGGCCATAAAATACCCGTAGGCAAAACCCACCGCGAAGAACTCAGCCGCTTCTTCGATATAATGTAGTAGGCAAGGTAGAAATGAAGGAGTGAAGGAGGGAATTCTAAATTACTTCCTCTGGAATTAGCCATCATGGCCCGGCATCTCCACCAGCCTTACCGTCGCTCGGCTACGCGCCCCGGTGCTCCGTCGCTCGACTCTAGGCGAGTGACGAATAATTCCAAGGCCTCCTGGCCGCGCAATCCATAGCAATCATCCGTCGCGCGACTTGAGGCCGGGCCGCGTAATCCAAGACAATCAACCTGGGACGGCAGCTATAACCTTATTATGATAGGAAAGAATTTACGCCTAATCCTAACGCCACCTTAGCTTACGTTACATTTCCGTTCGCCGGTAGCGGCGGGCCGTTCACCTAATTAATAATTGCCTTTACGGGTTATATTACCGCTTACGCAAACGTTTGCTTAGGTTTAGTACTGTTAAGAGAAGATATTTCAGGATTTTATTTTGAAATACTACCCAAGTACTGCTACTTTATGAACTTAGCCTCGCCTCAACTTATAACCGCCGGTTGGATTGTTATTAGCCTGTACGTGCTGGTTACCCTTTACTTTGTAGTGCGGGGAGCCTCGGGCACCAAAAGCATGGCCGACTACGCCCTGGGCAGTTTTACTTTCTCGCCCTACGCCGTGGGCCTATCACTGGCCGCCTCCATGACGAGCGCCGCCACCTTTATTATTAACCCCGGTTTTGTTGCTTACTACGGCATTAGCGGCGTAATAGCTATGGCCCTTATGCTACCCCTGGGGGCGCTGGTATCGCTGGTGTTATTTACCAAAGGTTTCCGAAAAGTAGGCCAGGTAATTAAAGCCCTTACTATAGCGCAGTGGATTGGCGCTCGCTACAATAATAAGCAGTTTGCCTTTGGTTTTGCTGTGCTTTCCTTGCTGCTTATCACCTTTGTAGTTCTTATTTGCGTGGGGCTAACCAAAGTACTGGCTGCCATGCTCAACACCCCCGAACTGCCCACCTTAGCAGTAATTGTAGCCTTTATATTCGGTTATATGATGTTTGGCGGGGCTAATTCCATGGTATATACCAATATGGTACAAGCCCTGCTAATGATAGTGGTGGCCATGCTGCTGTTAGGCTCCGGGCTAGAACACTTTAAAGAAGGCTTTAACGGCTTTATGGGTAAGCTGGCGGCCCTAGATCCGGCCCTGGCCACCCCCCTAAACCCCCAAAGCCCCCTGTTCCGCGATTGGTTCGAGGTAGCTTTCTGTCAGGTGGTAGTAGGTATAGCCGTAGTATGCCAGCCGCACATTATTACCAAATCTCTCCTGTTAAAAAAAGACTCCGATGTAAACCGATACCTGGTTACCGGAATTGTTGTGGAAATCCTCTTCTTTTTGGTGGTGGCTGCCGGGCTGTATGCTCGGCTGGCCTTCCCCCAATTACAAATAAACGGCCAAGCCATAGCTGTTGACGGCGTAATGTCGGCCTACGTACTGCAGGAATTTAGCTGGCTACTGGGGTTAATTGTAATTCTGGGCCTAATTTCGGCCGGAATCTCTACGCTGGAAGGTTTAATACAATCGCTTTCTACCACTATAACCGCCGACATTCTCGGGAGTCTGTTTGGCCGAAACGGACAAACCCTACCCAATGAGGTTGCCGTAAACCGTGTAGTTATTGGTTTGCTGGCCGTAGTTTCGTTTGCCTTTTCGTACCAACAACTTATAGCCCCTGATTTAAGCGTAGGCATTTTTGCTCAAAATGGGGTATACGCCTACTTTTCGGCCGCCTTTATTCCTGTTTTATTCGGCGTATTTTTTCGCCGGGTACCGCTTATGGTGCCGGTGGCTGGGGCCCTAACCGCCGTGGCAGTACACTTTGGCGTGTACTACGGACGGCTAACCCCCTATATGCAGGAGGCAGTACGTAACCCCGGCGTGGCGGCGGCCTTGGCTATTTGCAGCTCGGTAGTGGTAGCATTTAGCCTATACGGTCTGTGGGCAATACAAGCGCCAAAAGAAGTTAAACCCGCCAAAGTACAAGCATGAAGAAGCTCTTCTCTATACTGCCGGTACTGGCGCTAGGCTTAGCCGCTAACACCATGGCTCAGGATAGCCTACCAAGTTACCCGCTGCACTACCAAAATTTGCCCTACGGAGTTAAACTGGCGTACACCGAGGTAGCTACCGACCATACTAATGTCCCGCCACTTGTGCTATTGCACGGCTTAGGGGGCAGCCGTAAACACTGGTACCGTAACCTGCCGGGCCTTAGCCGGCACTACCGCTGCCTGGTGCCGGATTTGCCCGGCTACGGCCAATCTGATATAGCCAGCCTGCCTGATGGTAATATACTTAGCTTCTTCTCGGAAACCCTGCTGGCATTTATGGATAGCCTGCAATTGCCTTCGGCGGTGCTAGTAGGCCATAGCATGGGTGGTCAGCTGGCAACCTTATTCGCGCTACAGCACCCCGAACGGGTTCAGGCACTAGTGTTGGCAGCCCCCGCCGGGCTGGAAACCTTTACCGAAACCGAAGCCGCTTCTATACTACAGTACGCTCGCTACACCTTTCCGCAAAAGTTAAGCGAGGCCCAGCTTCGCCAAAACCTGAACGCCAACTTTAGTAAGCCCCCCGCCCAAGCTGAAATGCTGCTGCAGGATAGGCTAGCCCTAAATAACGCAGAAGACTTTCCGCAGTACGCCCAGGTACTGCTTAAGGGAGTTGAAGGTATGCTTAGCGCTCCGGTAGCCAACCAACTTTCGCATTTAAAACCACCGGTTCTTATTCTTTTTGGAAAGGAAGATGCGCTTATACCCAACCGGCTTCTGCACCCGAACCTAAGCGTTGAGGCGGTGGCCAAGCAAGCCCAAGAGCAAATACCCCAGGCGCAACTACAGCTAATTTCGCCGGCCGGGCACCTGCTGCAGTTTGAACAACCCGAAGATTTTAACAATAAACTACATAGCTTTTTAACCCCCTTATTCTCTCAGGAATAAACCCCCAATTTACTGCCATGAAATACAATTTACTTTTTCTCTTGTTTTTTGGTCTGCTGCATATTGCCGCAGCCCAAGATCGTGTAATTAGCGGCCGGGTAAGCTCGGCTATGGATAGCGAAGGCCTGCCAGGCGTAAATATTATGCTAAAAGGCAGCAATACCGGAGTAGTTACCAACACCAACGGCTACTACGAGATTTCGGTGCCCGGCCCCGAGGCGGTACTGGTATTTAGCTTTATTGGCTACCTAAGCCAGGAGGTTACTGTAGGCCAGCGCCAAACTATTGATGTGAAGTTAGTGGAAAACGCTGAGCAGCTAGATGAAATAGTGGTATCGGGAACGCGCCGGGCCGAAAAAATTACCGAAACCCCGGCCACCATTGAGGTAATAGGCAAACAGGAACTGGAAAACATACCCACCTTTAACCCCGGCGAATTACTGGCCCGCGTTAAGGGTGTAGATTTTGTACGGGCAGGTGTAGTTGGCACCGGCATTAACGTACGCGGGTTTAACAGCAACTTCAACGCTAAAAACCTGCAGGTAACCGATGGCCGCTTCTCTACCCTAATCGCTACCGGCTTGCCCCTAGGCCCGCTAAATACGGTTATTAAGGAAGATATTGAACGGGTTGAAGTGGTACTAGGCCCTAACGCTGCCCTTTTTGGGCCTAATGCGCACAATGGTTTGGTAAATACCATTACCAAAGATCCGCGCAGTTCCGAGGGTACCACCGTAGCCCTAACCGCCGGCAACCAAGATTTGCGTTCGGCCCGTTTTCGCCACGCCCAGGTACTAAACAATAAATTTGCTTTCAAAGTGACCGGCGAACATACCGTGGCCGAAGAGTTTGACTACGTGGATTCAGTATATATTGACCGCGATGGTGTACCTGGTAGAGAAGGATATACTGAATATCTGCTGGATAATGATATAGAATTTACCCGCGGTGAGGCGGCACTGTACTACACCGTAAGCCCCGGTACCGATGTAATTGTGCAGGGCGGGGCTTCTAACTCTACCTACCTTTCGCCCACTAACGTAGGCCGCAACCAAATACGCGACTGGAATATTTACTACCTGCAGGGCAAGGTTACCGGCAACCACTGGTTTGCCCAGCTTTACCATACCTGGAGCCATACCGACAGCACCTACTCTATCGACGACCGTACCAAGGCCTACTACCGACTTAAGGATGCCGATCCCGATCTAACTGAAGCTGAACTGCGCCGCTTATCCCTAACCCAGGGCGCCCTGTTCCGCGATGCCTCGCGCCGCTGGAATGGTGAGGTACAGTATACTAACGATATCAACAACCGCTTCTTTTACACCTTTGGCGTGCAATACCAGCGCGATATGGCTAACAGCCGGGGCAGCTACCTGCTAGACCAAAACGAAGACGATTACATTACAATTGACCAGTACGGAGTTTACAGCCAGTTAGATTTTAATATTCAAGAAGGACTGAAGGTAACCGCCGCTTTCCGGGGCGACCAGCACGAAGTGTACGGCTTTAACTTTCTGCCCAAATTTGGTTTAGTTAAAAGCGGCGATTGGGGCGGAGTACGCCTAACCTACGGCCAGGGTATTGCTGCCCCTACCATACTTAATATGTATGGCAATTTATTTAGCGGCCTAATTTTGGGCAATGCTGAAGGCTTTACTGTATTGACCTTCGATGCGGAAGGTAATGTAAACGGTACCCGCCAGATTGAAGAACAGCAAGTAGAAAAACTTCAAACATTTGAGTTAGGCTATAAAGGCCAGCCTATCAAGAATAAGTTTTTTGTAGATGCTAATGCGTACTATAACATCTCCGAAAACTTCTTAAGTCCAGTTACAAGAATTGGCATAGCCACCGAGCGCGGCAACCAGCCCATTGAGGAGGTTCAGAACAATTTTGCCGGACTAGGCGGCTTAGTATTCACCTACATTAACTTCGGCGAGTTTGATACCTACGGCTTCGATTTAGGCCTGAACTACTACCTGTCTGATGCCTTTAGCCTGGGCGCTACCTACTCGTACTTCGGTTACAGCATTGACGAAGATAACCTGGAGAACGACTTTGATAAGGACGGCAAAGTAACCCAGCTTGACCTGCTGGTGAATGCCCCTAACCACAAAGGCTCGGTATCAGCCAACTATATAGGCGAAAAGCTCTACGGCTCGGTATTTAGCCGCTGGGTACAGGCTTATAACTACTTTAGCAGCTTCCAGATAGCCTCCGAAACTATTGAAGGCTTGAATTACGGCGGAATACCTATAGTTGAAAATGCCCGCAGTGCTAATTCCTTTAACTACGGACCGCTGGGCGGTTTTGTAACCTTCGATGTTAGCCTGGGCTACAAATTCAGCCCTATGTTGCGCCTGGGAGCGCAGGTAACCAACCTTTTTGATACCGAAATGCGCGAGTTTACCGCCGCCCCCCCTACCGGCCGTCTGTACTCGCTGGAACTTCGCGTAGACCTTCCGGCTCTAAAATAACCCAAACCCAAACCCAAGACACAAGACTCAAAACTCAGGACTCAAGACTCAAGACTCAAGACTCAATAATGAACCGACTGAAAGACAGAATAGCCATAGTAACCGGCGGTGCCAACGGCATAGGAAAAGTAACTGCTCAACGTTTTGCCCAAGAAGGTGCCAAGGTGGTAATCTGGGATCTGGATGAAGCCAAAGGCCAAGCCGCCGCTCAGGCCATAGGCTCCGGTACCCAGTTCAGAAAAGTAAACACCTCAAACTTTAGCGAAGTAGAACAAGCCGCCCGCGAGGTAGCCGACCACCACGGCCGCATAGATATACTGGTGAACAATGCCGGTATTACCCGCGATGCTTCCCTAAAGAAAATGACCTCCGAACAGTGGCAACAAGTACTAGATGTTAACCTGACCGGGGTGTTTAACTGTACCAAAATTATATCGGCCTATATGGTAGATCAGGGCTGGGGCCGCATTATAAGTGCCAGTTCGGTGGTGGGTTTGTACGGAAATTTTGGCCAAACCAACTACGTAGCCTCCAAAGCCGGCGTAATTGGCATGACCAGGGTATGGGCGCGTGAGCTGGGCCGCAAAGGCGTAACGGCCAATGCGGTAGCCCCCGGCTTTATTGCCACCGAAATGACCCAAAAAATACCCGGCGAGGTTCTGCAGCAAATTGAAGCCAAAATACCGATAGGCAAAATGGGGCAACCCGAAGACATTGCCAACGCCTACGTATTCCTGGCCTCGGAAGAAGCCCGCTACGTAAACGGGGCCGTACTTAGCGTAGACGGCGGTATGGTGGGTTAGGTATTAGACGTGAGACGTGAGATTTGAGACTTGAGACTATCTCACTACTCAATACCTACTACTCAATACTCAGTACCAGTCACCCACTATTCACCAATTCAGTAATTCACAAATTCGTTTTAATGAGAAACGCAACCATACTAGCTACCGGTAGCTATGCACCGGAAAATATTGTACCTAACTCCTACTTTAATGAGCTACTAGGCGAAGATGTAGACAGTTGGCTTCGCCAGAACGTACATATTTACGAACGCCGTTGGGCGGCCGATGACGAATCGACTGCCGATTTGGTAGTAAACGCCGCCCGCCAGGCCCTGGAACGCGCCGGCATTAGCGCCCAGCAACTAGATCTGATTATAGTAGCTACCGATACGCCCGAGTACGTATCGCCCTCTACGGCCTCTAAAGTACAGCACCTGCTGGGGGCTACCCGAGCCGGCACCTTCGATTTAAACACCGCTTGTGCCGGCTTTGTAACCGCGCTGGATACTGCCGCCAAATATATACAGGCCGACAGCCAGTACCGCTACGTGCTGGTAGTAGGTGCCTACGCCATGAGCAAATACCTGGATAAGTACGATAAAAAAACCGCCAACCTGTTTGCCGATGGGGCCGGAGCAGTAGTACTACAGGCCGAGGAAGATACCCAGCGCGGCCTGCTGGCCAGTAGCCTGCGCACCCGGGGCGAGTTTCACGAGTGGATGGGCATATACGCCGGGGGCACCCGCCAGCCGGTTGATGCGCAGGTAGTAGCTGACAAAAAACACCGCCTGCAGTTTGTAAAGCGCTTCCCGCCCAAACTAAACCCCGAAGTTTGGAGCGAAATGATTCAGGAATTGTGCCAGCGTATTGGCGTAACCGTTAATGAAGTAGACCACTTCTTCTTCACCCAAATTAATATTAACAGCATTTGGGCTACGCTGGAAATTTTGGGCCAGCCAGGCGAAAAGGCCCATACCATAATGCACCACTACGGCTATACCGGCTCGGCCTGCATACCAATGGCGCTGGATGAAGCCTGGCAGCAAGGTAAGGTTGAAAAGGGTAAGTTGGTAATTTTTATGGGCTCGGGGGGCGGCCTCTCCTTCGCCTGCGCTGCCTTCCGCCTATAATTTTAGCCAAAAAGATGTTGAGGATTATTCTAATACCTGATACTCAAAACCCAATACTCAGTACCCACTACTCCTTATGCACTACCGCAAAGACTGGATAGACCGCTGGGCCACGTATTCGCCGGAAAAAATAGCCGTACGCGAGCACGGCACCGGACGGTTGCTAACCTACGCCCAGCTTAACCAATTAGCTAACCAGGCTGTTTGGTTCTTGCACCATAAACTGGGGCTGGAAAGCGGCAGCCGGGTAGCCCTGCTCTCAGATTTTACGCTGGAACAAATAATTTTATTTGTTGCGGCCCAAAAAATGGGGGTAATACTGGTACCGCTAAACTACCGCCTGGCCGGGCGAGAAATTGCCTATATGCTGGAAAACTGCCGGCCCGACCTTTTTTTGGTAGAAGAAAAGTACCAGCCGCAGCTTGAGGGGCAAACTATACTGGCGGATATTCGCTACGTAATGAAACCGGAAGCCTTTAGGCAAGCCCTGGATGCCGCCCCCCCCGGGGAATTAGACCAAAGCCACCCGCCCTTGCCCGATGACCACCCCCTGTTTATTCTGTATACTTCGGGCACTACCGGTTTTCCTAAAGGGGCGGTGTACACCCACGGCATGGCTTTCTGGAATAGCATAAACACGGCCACCCGGCTCGATGTAAGCTCGCAAGACCATACCCTGGTTTGTATGCCACCCTTCCATACCGGTGGCTGGAATGTGTTTGTAACCCCCTTTTTGCACCACGGCGCCTCCTTTACCCTACTACCCAAATTCGATCCGGTAACGGTACTTCAAATTCTGGAGCAAGAGGAGGCTACCCTGTTCATGGCGGTACCTACCATGCTGAAAATGATGCTGGACGAACCCTCGCTGGCCAACTACCGCTTAGCGAGTATGCGCTACTTTGTGGTTGGTGGCGAGCCGCTTCCCCTGCCTACAATTGAACGCTGGCACCAAAAAGGGGTTCTTATTCGGCAGGGCTACGGCCTTACCGAGGCCGGGCCCAACATTACCTCGCTTAACCACGAGGATTCCGCGCGGAAAAAGGGCTCAATAGGCAAGCCTAATTTCTACGTAGAATACCAACTGGTAGATGAGCGGGGACAGGTAGCCGCTACCGGTGACGATGGCGAACTATGGCTGCGCGGACCTATGGTTACGCCGGGTTACTGGCAGAACCCCCAAGCCAGCGCCGAGGCCCTGCAAAACGGCTGGTTTAAAACCGGCGATGTAGCCCGGGAAGATGAGGAAGGCTATTTGTATATAGTTGACCGTAAGAAAAATATGTTTATTAGCGGGGGCGAAAATGTGTACCCGGCCGAGGTAGAAAAGTACCTGCTTACCCATCCGGCAATTGAGGAGGTTGCCATAGTAGGCGTTGCCGATGAACGCTGGGGCGAGGTAGGCAAAGCCTTTATTGCCTTGCGCGAGGGTAGCATGCTTAGCGAGGATGATATACTGGACTATTGCCGCCGCGGCCTGGCTAAGTACAAAGTACCTAAGCACATTACGTTTGTAGGCGAACTACCCAAAACCGATACCGGCAAAATAGCCCGCAAACTGCTAAAGTAAACTAGGCTGTGTCTGAAAAATAGTTTTTAATTGCCTACCCGACCATCTTGAATCAGCCTATAAGGTCTTAAAAGTGGTTGGCCTCCGCGGCACGGTGAGGCCCCCAACCACGGGAAGTTATGGACTTTTTAGACACGCCCTAATTTCTAACTACCAGAATAAGTAGAAAGATTATTTATAAAGAGGCTGACCAATGCTATTGGTCCACTCCTTCATTCCAAAACATGCGCATTGCCGATACTGCTTACCCCCTCCCTACCAAAAAACTAGCCTTAGCGGGTGGCGAGCAAGTGGTGTATACCGAGGCGGGAAGCGGCCCATTCTTGGTGTTTATTCACGGCTTAGGCAGTTGCCTTATGGCTTGGGAGCGAAACCTAGCCGAAATGCAAACCTACTACCGCTGCCTGGCACTGGATTTACCGGGCTACGGCCAATCCTGTAAAGGAGAAATTACGCCTGGTATGGGGTACTACGCCGACTGTATTAGTCAGTTTTTAGCCGGTTTAGGCATTGAAAAGTGTATACTGGTAGGCCACTCCATGGGTGGGCAAATAGCCCTAACCACCGCCCTTAACTATCCGGACTTGGTTGAAAAGTTGGTTTTGGCTGCCCCGGCCGGTCTGGAAGAGTTTAGTCCGGAAGAAGCCCACCTGATAACTGCCGCCTTTAGTCCAGAGCGGCTGCTTAACGCCTCGGCCCAACAAATAGAAGATAGCATACGGCTAAACTTTCACCACTACACTCCTGAAGCAGCCCAGTTTGCCCGCCGCCGCCTCCAGTACACCCAGTGCCACGACTACCCCACATTTTGCCGGGTACTATCGGCCTCGGTTAACGCCATGTTGCGCGAACCGGTTAAAGCTAGGCTTTCGGAATTAGCAGTTAGCACCCTATTAGTTTTTGGCAAGGAAGACGCCTACATACCCAATACCGCCCTGCACCCTAACCTAACCGTGGCTACCCTACTGGAAACCACCCACCAGTATTTACCTACCATAACCAACTACCTACTCCCCCAAGCTGGCCACTTTGTACAGTGGGAGCAAGCCCGGGAGTTCAATAAGCTAATTAAAGCATTCTGCAGCGATCAGGTTTGTAGGTGGTGAGGTGGGGGATTTATGTGCAATCTTCTATCTGCAGGATCAACGTTAAGGCTATTTTAGACTAAACATGAGACTGGTAGGTGCGGTTAATCGAAGTAAGAAAGTCGGCACAGTGCATATGAGTTCTACTAAATGCTGGGAGCACTATAATTATTTCCATAAATGTCTTTATATATAAAAATTGCCCCAACTTTTAAATGAGAAATAGCTATTCTCCAATCAATATTGCTGTCAAAATTTGAGTATTCAGGTTCAAAACATAATCCTTTGAGATTTGAGAAAACTAATTCATCTTCTTCGCCTTCGCTAAGTCGTCCGTATACTTTTTCAAATTCAACTACTAAATTACCTATTCCTAAATCTTCATCTGTTTTACCCAAATAATTCCCAAATACCCCAATTTGAGTTATAATATTATCTGTTGTATAAAGTACTAGGTTATCAGAAATAAATCGTCTGTGATTTTCAACGATCTCTGAAAATTTGAGCATATTCTTAACCTCAAAATAAGATAGCTTTTCGGCCGGAATATTATCAATTTTCATCCCTATAGTAAATCCACCAGCACTTTCGCCAGGAATTATCTTAGCAGTTAAGTTTAGCACTAGTGTATAAAAATTAAAAGCTATTTATTTTCAGTCGCACCCAATTTAATCACCTCGCCAACACAGTAATTCACCACCTCACAATATAACTACATCAATACTTAATTCACCCGCTTAATCATACACCCCACCGGGCGTTGCTTGGGTAGGGTGGCGGCTTTGCCTTTTACGGCTTGGTCTAGTGCCTGGGCCAGGTAGGCTTGACTAACGTCGGCGGCTACCTGAGGGTTATCGTCTAGCGCGCCGCTGTAAAATACCGCCAGCTTGCCGCCCTGGGGGGTTAGCACAAAAACTTCGGGTGTTTTGGTAGCGCCTAATGCCCGGGCCCAAGCCTGCTGTTTATCGCTTAGGTACGGTAAGTTGCGGCCCCATTCGGCAGCTTTCTCCTTCATGGCCGCTTCGCCTTCTTCTTCCCGCTCGGTTTCCGAATTAGGATTTATTAGCAGAAAAGTAACGCCCTGCTGGCCATACTGACTGATAAGCTGGCCAATGCGCTCTTCGTATAGGCGCGAAAACGGACAATAATTGCTGGTAAACACCAAAACCACTGCTTTTTGGTTAGCATATTGCTGCAACCCAATTTCTTTACCGCTTACCACATCGGGCAAAGCGGTGGTCGGTACTTTTTGCTGCCCTACGGCAACACTGCCACCCAACAGCAGCAAACCTAAAATACTGTATACTAAAATCTTATTCATATCAATTTAATTAATCTTCGGTTAGCAACCGCCTAGTCACCCTGACTTATTTTAAAGCTGTCACCCTGAACTCGTTTCAGGGCCGTCACTCTGAACTTGTTTCAGAGCCTCAACCTACCAACCCACTAACCCACCAGGCCACTAACTATAAATATACAAAACCAATGCCACCAATCATAGGGCTAGGCAGCAGTGATGCTCGCCCAGTTGCTGCCAGCGCAGGGTAAATTGCTGTTGGTTTACGAAGCCCCACCCCAAAAGTTCCGCGCCGCCGGCTGGGGGTAAATGCACCCGCATTTGGCTGGCAAAGCCAATACCCGGCTGTCCGTAGGCTTTATACAAGGCCTCCTTGGCCGTCCACAGGCGGCAAAGATTAGGCGTTTCGGCCGCCCACTGGGCTTCTTCCTCACTTACAAATTTATGCTGAATGCGGCTAAGCTGGGTCCGGGGTAGTTCAATATCAATACCTACGGTTTGGTTATGAATAATTGCCACCGCGTAGGGCCAGGCGTGGGCTAGCGATACCTGCACGTTCAGCTCCGCAAAGTAGGGCCGGCCACTGGGTAACTTCAGCAAACCGGCCGGGCTTAGCTCTTCGGGCCCTAAGGCCTGCAGGGCCAGCCGACTGGCCAGCCACTCCAGCCGCCGCTGCGCCACCCTAATAGGCGCCAACTGAACCAATAGCTCGGGTTCGGTTATAGTAATGGCCTGCCGCAGAAAATCTTCCGACTCAGTTATGTGCCAGGCAGCCCACTCGGCGCCTTCCGGGGTTTTCTGCTTAAGTATAAGCGGCATAAGTTTACTATCTGCTGTAAATATCCGTAATTTGAGGGAGATGCTTTCCCATTCAGCCGTAGAAATAGAAAAACTTCACACCTTTACCGGCCACCGCGATGCGGTATATGGCCTTATTCGCCTTAGCGATACTGAATTTATATCGGCGGCCGGCGATGGCCTTATGGTCCGCTGGAATATTAACGAGCCGGATAAGGGAAAAGTGCTGGCCAAAGCCGATGCTTCAGTATATGCCCTGGAAAGATCGGTATATAATGAGGAGGAGATTCTTTTCGGACAAAATTACGATGGGCTCCGCTTGGTTACTCTTGCTGACGAAATTAAAACCCAATCAATTAACCTGACTACCAAAGCCATCTTCGCAATAGCTGAGTGGCAACAGTATATACTAGTTGGTACCGGGGGCGGGGAATTATTTATTTTGGAAAGAAATCCGCTTCGGGTAGCTAAAAAACTACAACTTTCCGATAAAAGCCTGCGCTGTTTAGCTGTACACCCTAACCGGCCGGAACTGGCCGCTGGCTTTAGCGATCATTCAATAAGAATACTTGATACTAAAAACTGGGCAGTAAAACAGGAAATTTCGGCGCATACCAATTCGGTATTTTCTCTGGCCTATAGCCCCAATGGCGAGCAGCTAATTACTACCGGCCGCGATGCTCACCTGAAATTCTGGAATGCCGGCAGGGCATACGAACCCGAACAGGAAATCGTTGCGCATATGTACGCCATAAACCATTTAACTTTTAGGCCGGATGGTGCTTATTTTGCTACCGCCAGTATGGATAAAAGCATTAAATTGTGGCAGGCTAAACCAGCCCGCCTGCTAAAGGTTATTGATAAAGCCCGGCACGCCGGCCACGGTACCTCAGTAAACCGCTTGCTGTGGCTAAATGAAAGTACCCTTATTTCCGCCAGCGACGACCGTACTATTTCGGTTTGGTCGGTACAGTTATAACATTTTTTATGAAGATTACTCCGTTAGAGATTCGGCAAAAGACGTTTGAACGCAACTTTCGTGGTTACGACAAGGAAGAAGTTGATGCATTTTTAGCCTCGCTCTCGCAGGAGTGGGAGCGCATTGTGGAAGATCATAAGGAAAGCAAGTACAAGCTGGAACTGGCCGAAAAGGAGGTTAGCAAACTCCGCGATGTGGAGGCTTCCCTCTTCAAAACCCTTAAAACTGCGGAAGATACCGGCAACAGCATGGTTGAGCAGGCTTCTAAAAAGGCTGAGCTTACCATGCGCGAAACCGACCTAAAGGCCGAAACCATGCTGAACGACGCCCGCGCCCGCGCCCGCGAAATTATGGATGAAGCCGAGGAAAAAGCCCAACGCCTTATGAGTGCTATGGAAAGCCGGGTGAAGGAAATGGCCCAGCACTACCGCATGCTGGAAAACCACCGCGACAATTTACTTAGTGACCTTTTGGTATTAGCCAATAATACGTTGGAGCGGGTAGAGCAAGCCGAGGCCAAGGTAAAGAAGCACGATTTAGGAGAAATTGTAGGCGAAGCCGAAAAAGCCACCCGCGACCAGCGCATGCAGCAACGGAGGCGCGAGAAGCAACAGCAACCAGCCGAGCAGCCGCAATCTCAGCCTAACGAAGACAATGAAGAAGGCGGTTCGTTTTTTGACAATGTGTAGCTATTGGTATTAAGTAGTAAATATAAAGTAGTAAAATATAAAGTAGTAAAACTCAGATAGAGTTCTGATTACTGACTACTTTATACTCAATACCACTTCACCAAGTCATAACCAGGCACTAAGAACCAGGCACCAAGCACCAAATAACTATGGGTACAATAGCACTAGAAGGAATGGAATTTTTTGCCTACCACGGCTTCTACGATGAGGAGCAGCGCATTGGCAATAAATATGCCGTAGATGTTGAAGTAAGCACCGATTTAACCCCGGCCGCCCAGCACGATGCCCTACCGGAAACCATTAACTACGAAGTACTATACAAATTGGTAGCCGCCGTGATGGTGCGCCCTACCCGGCTGCTAGAAACCCTTTCCTTACAAATTATTAAGGAAGTATTGAAGAGGTTTAAATCAGCGCAGCACGTTAAGGTAAGCATTTCTAAATTTAACCCGCCAATTGGCGGCGTATGCCATCGGGCAAAAGTTACTATGGAACAGGGGCGAACGTAGTTATTGGCCTAAAGTTTGCGTTTAGTCAGGTATGAATATGCTTTCCATTATACTAATTACAATTACCACTTGGTTTAGTACTCCAGCAACCAGCCTACTTACCATTGAAGTAACCAATTTGCGCAGCAGCCAGGGGGTGGTTCGCTTGGCGATCTTTTCTGATGAACGGGGGTTTCCCGATGAGGCTAAATTGGCGACGCAATTGCTAGAAGCTAAAATTAACAATAAGAAAGCCTCGGTTATAGTTGAAAACCTAAAGCCGGGCACCTACGCTATTGCGCTTCTGCACGACGAAAACGGCAACGGAAAAATGGATACTAATTTGGTAGGCCTACCTAAGGAAGGCTACGGTGCCTCGCGCGATGCTAAAGGCTTTATGGGTCCGCCCAAGTTTGAAGACGCCAGCTTCGAGCTAAAAGAAGGCTCTACCAAGCTAAGCATAAAAATGCAGTATTTTTAACAACAGCATCCTATTAACTTAATTACTCGCTAACTTTATAATGAATTAGTTTAAAGCCCTGCTGTCTTGGGGTGCCAATGCCGGTCCAGATGGTTTTATTATCCTGAAACGTGATATTCCATTCGCTATCGTCACCTTCAACCTTAGAATCTAGAAAAAGCACCATTTTTTCTGAATCCAACTCCCAGATGCCATCGTTGTAACCGTACGAGCCACCCCCACTTTCAAACGATCCGTTTCTGTTAAATTTTATCCACCGATCGTTTGCTGGGTTATGCTCTTTGGTAACGTTTTGGCCGCCATCAATAACTTGCCCCATTTGCCAAGTACCTATCAGTTGCTCTTCAGTACTTTCCGTAGAAGTACAAGCCCAGAACACTACATTCCATACAAGGAAGATTATTACGTTAAGAAATTTCATAGCAGCATATATTTTATAAATTAGGTAGTGGTAAATAAGGGTTAAAGTGTGCAGATACCATGCTAACTTATGCTCTATAAGGGTTATTAAATACAACCAAATTATCCCGCTACCCTCCAAGCACTAAGCACCGTCATCCTGAACCTGTCTGCCGACAGCCTGCCTGACGGAAGGCAGGGCAGGCTTGTGTCAGGAACGAAGAACCAACTCTTAACCTTCCCGCTTTACGAATACTTTCCTAAGCCACCTGGGCAACACAATAGCCCCCAATAGCAAATAAGGATAATACGAAAGGGCCCGCCACAGAATCATAGATATAAAGGTGTAGTCACCTAAGAAATCAATAAAGAATTCTTTGAAAATTGCTTCAGCGGTACCGGCGGCCCCCGGCGTAGGGCTAATCAGCATAGTGATCCACATAACAATTTGACGCGAGAAAACCAGCCAGTGCTGCGAGACTGATAGATCAACAAAGGCTTCCATTACGGCATTCAGGGTAAAGTAACGGGCGCTCCACACAAAAACCGTAGCCAAACTTATAACCAACCAGTAGTTGAAGCCCCGGCCTTTAAGTTGCCGACTGGCCATAATTATTTCATTACCCCGATTAATCGCCCCGTGCCGGAAGCGGCGAAGAAAACCAATTGAAGTGGCTTTAATCAACAGCCATTTTAAAGCTCTAGGTTTACTAAACAGAGCAAAGGCCATCACCAGCGTATAAATTGCAATTAGTGAGTAGCTGATGTAAAACAAATATTCCAGTCCGGTACCTAATTCAACCGCGGCGGCGGAAACATCCGGAAAAACCTGGCCGTGGCTAAGAAATACCGCTAACGGAGCAGCCACCACAAAGAAAAAATTATCCAGAACGGCCGAAAGCATAGCGTAGGCCAGGGCACTTCCTAACGAAAGGCCTTCTTTATACAGAATAAAAACCGCCACCGCCGTGCCGCCTACTACCGATGGGGTAACCGCCGAGGCAAATTCCCAAAGAATAATAACCTGCAGGCTGCTAAACCAGCTTAACTGTTTGCCGGTAAGAATTCTGATTCTGAAAATATACCCTACATCGCGGCACAGAATAATAAACAGACCGGCCAGCAAACTTTGCGGACTGGCCTCCTGAATTAGCCGCAATTTATCGGCACTGAGGTTGGGGTCGCTCCACATCATGGCGACTACAATGCCAATACCCAGAATTACCGGAATCCAGACTTTACGCGGATTTAGGGTTTTAAGTACCTTCTGGGTGTCCATGCTCTTGCTAAAATACGAACCAGATCCCGACTGTTTAAGCAGCCAACCGCTCCGTTATAAAAAAATTATTGTAGCCTTCTCCAATCTGCAGGCTAATTTCGTTTTGCTGCAGAAGCTCTAAAATTGCCAAAAAAGTAAA
This sequence comes from uncultured Roseivirgaceae bacterium, assembly GCA_964504565.1. GTDB lineage: Bacteria > Bacteroidota > Bacteroidia > Cytophagales > Cyclobacteriaceae > Cesiribacter. The sequence continues at coordinate 218,728 of CAZDEY010000007.1, read as the reverse complement.
AATCACAAAAATTTTATCTTTCCTGTACGAAATTACCTCTTCAAAACTTAACCGTTTGCGCTCATTTATCCAGTTCAGCATAAAATCGCGCTGCTCGCTTATAGTGTAGGGATAGGGCACCACCCGATGCACCGGGCGTTGGCTTTGCAGCTCGTGCCGCTTCATTACCTTATGAAAAGCCCGCATTAACTGGTATAGGTCCAGGCTGTGCCATTCAGCTTCCGCCAGATAACCTTTGCCCAGTTCCTTTTGTTCGGCTACAGCATTACCCCGCTCCCACCTCTGGCCCTGAATTTCCTCCATACCGGCCAGGTCGGCCACCACACTCTTATACTTTTTATATTCCAGCAGGTGCTTAACCAGCTCGTCGCGGGGGTCAATTTCTTCGCCCAGCTCGTTTAACTGCGGCCGCGGCAGCAGCATCTTAGCTTTTATGCGCATTAGTGTAGAAGCCACCAATATAAATTCCGAAGCCACCTCAATATTCAGTGAATCCAATTGCTTTAGGTAGTTCAGGAAATCGTCGGTAATTTTGGCTATCGGAATATCGTAAATATCCAGCTCGTCGCGTTCAATAAAGAACAGCAATAAATCGAATGGCCCTTCAAATAAAGGTAATTTTACTTCAAAGCTCACGGGCTTAACCAGTAGTTATATTTCAACTTTAAAAGTAAGGATAAAGAATACTATACCCCAATGCCTTCGTATAATAGTTGTACTTTTGCTAACTATTACTGAATTTGTATACCGAACCTGATTTTTAATTTTATGCCAGGCCGCTAACTTATACCCGGCACGGCAGCCAAACTTTTGCTAATATTGCAGGTTCTACCACTTAAATAAGAAGCATGATAGGGATTAAACCAGGCGACTTACTAAAAAACATTGACAGCCCAGCCGATTTACGCAAGCTGGACAAAGATCAACTGGTTAGGGTTTGCAATGAACTAAGGCAGTATATTATTGATAATGTATCGGTTTACGGCGGCCATTTTGGCGCTAGCTTAGGAGTGGTAGAACTTACGGTAGCCCTACACTATGCTTTTGATACCCCCTACGACCAACTGGTATGGGATGTGGGCCACCAGGCCTACGGCCACAAAATACTAACCGGCCGTCGCGATGATTTCCATACCAACCGCAAGTACGGCGGCCTGTCGGGTTTTCCTAAAAGAAAGGAAAGCCCCTACGATGCCTTCGGCGTAGGCCACAGCAGTACCTCCATTTCGGCTGCCCTGGGCATGGCCGTAGCTTCCGACTATAAAAATGAGCAGGATCGCCACCATATAGCCGTAATTGGCGATGGGGCCATGACGGGCGGTATGGCCTTTGAGGCAATGAACCACGCCGGTGTAGCCAATGCCAACTTGCTGATTGTACTGAACGATAACTGCATGAGCATTGACCCGAACGTTGGGGCTCTAAAAGATTATCTGACCGACATTACTACCAGCCAAACCTATAATAAGGCCCGCGAAGAAATATGGAAAATATTAGGCCGCTTTAGCAAGTTTGGCCTTAGCGCACGCGATATAGTAGGCAAAGCCGAAAACAGCCTGAAAAGCTTCTTGTTAAAGCACAGCAACCTGTTTGAAAGCCTGAACTTACGGTACTTTGGTCCGGTAGATGGCCACGATGTAGACCACCTGGCCAGCATATTTAAGGATATGCAAAAAATTCCGGGGCCTAAAATTCTGCATTGCATAACAACTAAGGGCAAAGGCTACGCCCTGGCCGAAAAAGACCAGACCAAGTGGCACGCCCCGGGGCTGTTCGATAAGGTTACCGGCGAAATTTATAAGAAGACCCACGATACCCCGCAGCCCCCTAAGTACCAGGATGTATTTGGGCATACCATAGTGGAACTAGCTAAGCAGAACGACAAAATTATGGGCATTACGCCCGCTATGCCGTCGGGTTCCAGCCTCAATATTATGATGAAGGAAATGCCCGACCGGGCTATTGACGTAGGCATAGCCGAGCAACACGCCGTTACCTTCTCGGCCGGTTTGGCCACCCAAGGAATGGTGCCCTTCTGCAATATATACAGCACCTTTATGCAGCGCGCCTACGATCAGGTAGTGCACGATGTGTGTATCCAGAACCTGCACGTGGTATTCTGTTTAGATAGAGCCGGGTTTGCCGGAGCCGATGGCCCAACTCACCACGGCGCCTACGATATTGCCTATATGCGCTGTATACCCAACATTGTGGTAGCGGCCCCTATGAACGAGGAAGAGCTGCGCAATATGATGTACACCGCCCAGCTAGAACGGGAGGGTGCCTACTGCATACGCTACCCGCGGGGCCAGGGCGTTATGCCGGATTGGAAAACCCCTATGGAAGAGATTAAAGATGGTACCGGCCGGGTTGTGAAAGAAGGTGAAGAGGTAGCTATACTTACTATTGGCCATATTGGTAATTATGCCGTGGAAGCCTGCGAACTGTTAGCTAACGAGGAATTGAATCCGGCCCACTACGATATGCGCTTTGTGAAACCGTTGGACGGCAAACTGCTTCATAGCATCTTCAGGAAATTTGATAAAATAATTACTGTAGAAGATGGCTGCTTAATGGGCGGCTTTGGCAGCGCGGTGGCCGAGTGGATGCTAGACAATGGCTACAGCGCCAAAATTACCCGCCTGGGTATACCCGATGCCATTATTGAACACGGCGAACAACTGGAACTGCACGAAGAATGTGGCTTCGACCCGAAAGGTATAGCTAAAGCAGTGCGCACCCTGGCTAAAACTGAAAAAGTACTAGCCTAAAGCAGCATGATCTACTTTACCGAACGGGGAAAAGAGCACGGCGGTCCGCCGCTTATTCTGCTTCACGGCTTCTGCGAAACCCACAGCCTGTGGAATAGCTTTCAGGAAGAGCTAGGCCGGCAGTTTCATGTGTTGTGTCCCGATTTACCCGGTTTTGGAAGTAGTTCGTTCCCGGCTAAAAACTTTAAACTAACCGATATTGCCGAAGAGCTATGGGATTGGTTAGAAGAAGAATCGCTGGAAGAAGTAGTATTGGTAGGCCATTCCTTAGGAGGTTACGTTGCCTTGGCTATGCTGGAACTGGAACCACACCGCGTACTGGGCGTGGGCATGTTCCACAGCACGGCCTACGCCGATACTGAGGAAAAGAAGCGAAGTCGCAACAACGTAATTCAGTTTGTAGAGAAGCACGGGGTAGAGAAATTCGTTACTTCTTTTGTACCCCAACTCTTTTATGCTCCAAATCGGGTCAACCTGGAAAATGAAATAGAAAAAACCGTAGAAGAGGCCGCCACTACCCCGCAGGAAACCCTGATTGGCTTTACCAAGGCTATGCAAAAGCGGCCGGCGCGGCTTTCGTACCTCCGTAAGTTTGCCGGCCCGGTAGTCTATATTATTGGCGAACAGGATTCTACCGTTCCGCTAGCCGATAGCCTGGCTCAGGTTCAGGCACTACCTAACTGCCTTTCGTTAGTTTTGCCGGAAACCGGCCACATGGGTATGTACGAGCGGCCTAAGGAGAGCCGGCACGTATTGCAGCAGTTTATGGCCGCTATTGCCGAGGTAGAATAATTTTTTTTCAGAAAGTCGTATATTTTTTTAGTTCGGCCATTTACCTCATTTAACAAATGATGGCTCAACGTTAATCCGTATCCGCCGAGATACTACCTGCCTACCCTATAGCTTACCGAACCCAAGCCTATCTGGCCTCATATCAGGTACTTACTAAAGTTGCAATACTATTTTTCAACTGAACAACAAATATTTAGCACTTTATTACATTGGGTATTGACGTTAAACTTAGATCGGCCGATTAAGCCTTCTGATAAAATTCTACTTTGTGTTCCTGCTTAACCAACTTCAAAAGTAAACTAGTATCTCCGATTACTTCGTCGATAAGTCCGTATTCTTTAGCCTCCAAGGCATTTAAGAACCTGTCTCGCAGAAAGAATTCCTCAATTTCCTTCCAGCTATGGCCGGTGTATTTACCCATTATATGAAAGAGCTGGGTTTGTAGGCGCTCCTGCTCGTAGGTGGCAATTCTAACATCTTCGGTATAGCCCTTGGCCCCACCGCCCGTAGGGTGCATATGGATGGTAGCCTGCGGAAGTGCGTAGCGTTTACCTGCTCTACCAGCAGTTAGCAAAGCCGTACCCATACTACCGGAAAAACCCACTGCAACCGTAGAAACCGGGGCGGTAATTAATTGCATAGCATCGTAAATAGCTAAACCGGCATATACGCTACCGCCTGGCGATTGTATATACAAGTCAATCTGGCGTTTAGGGTCCTGACTATTTAAATATAAGAGTTGGGCTATCACCAGATTGGCAACCTGGTCATTTATTGCCGTACCCAAAAAGATTATTCGCTCTTTTAAAAGAAGGCTGTAAATATCGTAGGCGCGTTCGGTACCGCCTTGGCTGTCAATAACCATGGGCACCACGCTGGCGTGGGGTAAGTTCATGCGTAGATAATTTTTTATTTAAAGAAAGAAAGAAAGAATCCTTTGCCGGAAGCTCTTATGCCGTTCCTGGGTAAAGAGTTGCTGATGGATTTCTTCCAGCTCATTCTTTAGTTGCTCACGGTTATACCTCTTTAATAATATATAGGTATGCTGCTGCCAATACAGATTTTCCGCTAACTGCAGATCTATAAGCAGTTTAGCCTCGAACAGAATTCGTTCTTCGGCTGAAAGCTTGTTATTGAGATACGCCTCGATGCTTTTGGTTTCAGCCAAGGAAGTCTTCATACTGTAATGATTTTTCTTTAACAGCCGTCCTAACTTTTTCCAGGCATTTGTACTTCTGCACCGTAGCCGAACGGGTATCCGAATAGCCAAAGGTTTTGGCAATTTCTTCCAGAGATATATTTTGGTAATAAAAGGAGCGTAGTAAGTTCATACACCGCCGGCCGCTAACTTTCATAAATTGCATAAGCTTGTCCGTAATTACTTCCGGCTCCGCTTCCACTAAAATATCAAGTCTTTCAACTTCCAAATCGATAGTCTTAATGCTGTGGTGGCGCATCAGGGCAGACCACTTGTGTTTAGCCACTCCAAAAATGTAAGCCTGCGGTGAAGTAGTTATCTGCTTAGTGCCACTTATAACCTGCTCGTAGTATATAATTACTGATTCCTGAAATATATCCTTGGCCTGCTCAGGCGAGCCGCCCCGGGCCGCTATAAATCTGGCTATTGGCGGAAAGGCTGACAGGTATAATTCCTTAAGCTTAAACTCAGCGTTATTTTCTTCCATAATTTCTATATCATTAACCTTTGTCAGGCTTGTTTGTATATAGGTGTAGAAAAGTTAGTAACTATCACCCGGCAAGCCTTACTTAATTTTGAAATTCTCTGCCAAGCTGATTTATATACTGTATAGTTGAAATTAGCTTTCTCTGCTATATTTGCACCACTAAAACGTTTGCGCACCTGCTATGCCCACTTCTGCTCCGCTTGATTTTAACGATACTGCTACAGCTTTTGCCGCCCTTTCCGATAATCGACTTCGTAAGAAGTTTCTGCTGTTCGCCGGCATTAATAATCCGGGGCTCACTACCTTTGGCACCGGCTTTCTAAAAATGGCCTTTAAAGTAGGGCTACCGGTAAAATGGGCAGTTAAACGCACTATTTTTGAGCAGTTTTGCGGTGGGGAAACCATAGCCGAAAGCGAGCCTACCATTGCCCGCCTGGCCCGCTTCAATATTGGTACTATATTAGATTACTCGGTAGAAGGTGAAAAAACGGAAGCCAACTTTGATGCCACTGCCGCCGAACTTCTGCAAACCGTAGAGAAAGCCCGAAACACACCCGCCATTCCGTTTTGCGTATTTAAGGTTACCGGTTTAGGCTCGTTTGGTCTGCTGGCAAAAGTTCAGGCTAAGGAACCTTTGAATGAGCTGGAGCAAGCAGCTTGGGAACACGTGCAGGCCCGGGTAGATCAGATTTGCGAAGCCGCCCACCGCGCCGGTACCCGCGTGCTGATTGATGGGGAAGAAACCTGGATTCAGGATACTATTGATGAGCTGGCTTACACCATGATTAAAAAGTACAATACCGAACGGCCAGTTGTGTATAATACATACCAAATGTACCGCGCCGACGGCATGAAGCAGCTACGCCACGGCTTGCATATAGCCACGATGCACAATGTGTGGCTGGGCGCTAAATTAGTACGGGGTGCCTATATGGAAAAAGAACGGGCCCGCGCAGTAGAAATGGGTTATGCCGATCCAATAAATCCTACTAAAGAAGCTACCGATGAGTTGTATAACCAAGCCCTAAAATTCAGTCTGGATAATAAGCAGCGAATGGCAATTTGCAGTGGCAGCCATAATGAATACAGTAATCAGTTACTGGCCGTTCTAATGGAAAAGCACAGCGTACAGCACAGCGATGACCGTTTTTACTTTGCCCAGCTCTACGGAATGAGCGACAACCTATCGTTTACGCTGGCAGCGGCCGGTTATAACGTAGCCAAATATGTACCTTACGGCCCGGTAGAAAAAGTTATGCCCTATTTATTTAGAAGAGCGCAGGAAAACACCTCGGTAGCCGGCCAAAGCAGCCGGGAGCTCAGTTTAGTGAAAAAGGAAATGCACCGGCGGGGGTTAAGTTTAGTGGGTTAGTGTGCTGATGTGCTAATAATTTAATTTGGCAAGCATTTTTAGTCTTCAAACTTAACTCAATCCTAAATCTCAAGACTCAAGACTCAGTACTCAAGACTAAAATTACTATCTTCGCCCCAGTAAATTAGCTTTTCTATGCATATACTGAGCGAACAGGAACAACGCCGGCGTCACGAGCTGGAAGAATTAAGAAAATTAGGCATTGAACCCTACCCGGCCGATAGCTTTGAGGTAAATGTTACCGCCGAAGAAATCCATCAGAACTACGCAAAGCAAAAGCACGATTACAAAGATGTAAGCATTGCTGGCCGCCTAATGAGTGCCCGAATTATGGGCTCGGCCTCCTTTGCCGAACTACAAGATAGCACCGGCCGCATACAAATTTACCTGCGTCGCGATGATATTGCACCCGGCGAGGACAAAGCACTCTATAATACAATATTTAAGAAACTGCTGGATATTGGTGATATAGTAGGCGTGAGGGGACACGTGTTTACTACCCAAACCGGCGAAATTTCTATTCATGTTAGCCAGTTTAAACTTCTTTCTAAATCGTTACGGCCGCTGCCTATAGTAAAACGTGAGGAGGATGAAGAAGGGAACGTACACGTATACGATGCCTTTGACGACCCTGAGCATCGCTACCGCCAGCGTTACGTAGATCTGATAGTAAACCCGCACGTACGCGAAACTTTTAAAAAGCGCAGCCAACTGGTACAAAGTATGCGCAACTTCCTGAACGAGCGCGGCTATCTGGAGGTGGAAACCCCAATTTTGCAACCGCTCTACGGGGGTGCAGCGGCCCGTCCGTTTAAAACGCACCACAATACGCTGGATATGACCCTGTATATGCGTATTGCCAACGAACTTTACCTAAAAAGGCTTATAGTAGGCGGGTTTGATGCGGTATACGAATTTGCCAAAGACTTCCGCAACGAGGGCATGAGCCGGTTCCACAACCCGGAGTTTACCCAAATGGAGCTTTACGTAGCCTATAAAGACTACCAGTGGATGATGGATTGCGTGGAAGAAATGGTGGAGCGCATTGCGCTGGACCTACACGGCGATACTAAAGTTCAGGTTGGCCAGAACGTAATTGACTTCCAGCGCCCCTGGAAACGCTTTACCATGTTTGAAGCTATTGAACACTTCACTAAAATAGATATTAGTGAAATGGACGAAGCTCAATTGCGCGAAACTGCTCATCAACTACACGTTCCGGTTAACGAAAGCATGGGCAAAGGCAAGCTGATTGACGAAATTTTTGGTGAAAAGTGCGAGCCTCACCTAATTCAGCCAACCTTTATCACTGACTATCCGGTTGAAATGAGCCCGCTGGCCAAGCGCCACCGCGATAAAGAAGGTTTGGTTGAACGCTTCGAGGCAATATGTAACGGCAAGGAAATCTGTAATGCCTTCTCGGAACTCAACGACCCTATCGACCAGCGCAAACGCTTTGAGGAACAAATAGAATTAGGCAAGCGTGGCGACGAGGAAGCTATGGTACTGGACGAGGATTTCCTTCGTTCACTGGAATACGGCATGCCGCCCACAGCGGGTTTAGGCATTGGCATTGATCGGCTTAGCATGATTATGACCAATAGCAATTCCATTCAGGATGTGCTCTTCTTCCCGCAGATGCGTCCGGAGAAAAAGGTACAGTATGCCTCCGATAAGGACTATACCGATCAGGGCATACGCGAAGACCTTATTCCTATTCTTCGGGAGCTAAAGATTCTAACTATAGAGCAATTAAAAAATAGTGTGCCTAGTAAGCTTTTTAACGATATATGCGGAACCCGTAAAAAGATGAAGCTTAAGGAAGTGAAAAATCCATCTAAAGAAGAAGTGGAAGGCTGGATTAACGGATAGTAAAAAATTTATGCTAAAAGAACAGGGCTCAGCAACGGGCCCTGTTTTTTTGTCTTCACTTGGCAAATCTAGACCATCATGAATACCAGTCTCGTTAATATAACCCTTTACCCTAATTCAGGTACTCTTGGGTAAGCGTACTCGAATACCAAAATATCAAACTGACCCAAGGTATTTATTATTTGATAAGGTAAAACACAATCAACTGGGAATTAAATAATAGATTAAACTTTTAATTTATTCTTAATTAAATAAGGGATGTGCAGAAAAATTGCGGGAGTGATATAAGTATAATATAATCATTTAGATGTAATAAACCGAATTATTGAGTAGAATAAGATATTTTATATCCTATTCTTAATCCATTTATTACATCCCATAATTAAAGTAATACTTTAAGTAACCATAGCTTGTTTGATCAATAAATCTTAGCTTGTACAAGGTATATATAGCTTATCTAAAAAAGGCGAAAAATTACCTGACTGCTGTTTTGGTTTATAGTTAGCGTAAATATTTATATTTATACTCGTAATATTACATCAGTAACGTAAAAATACAAACTTAAATATTATGAAAAAATTATTCTTTGCCGCCGCCCTTCTTTTCACCGCCAGTTTATATTCTTGCGCTGACGAGGCCGCTGAAATCACCCCTAATAATGTTTCTAATGAGGTTGCTAGTGACGATACTGATACTAACGGCACAGGTAATGTTCCTCCTAAAAAGCCAGGTTCTAATTAAGAGTACCTTTTAATAAGAGTATAATTTCTTGTTAGCTATTATCATTTATATATTAGTGGATTCAAACACTATATATGAGAGCTTCCGTAATAGCTTTAGTAATATTACTATTCATTAGCAATAATACCTTATCTCAAGGCAAACATAATAGCAACGTTGATACCAAAAATCAGCTGAACGAATTATGGGAATTATATTTGGGCCTAAGAACAACCAATGAAGATTCTGCGGTTCAGATTCTAAATAGAATAAGACATATAGCAGCATCTAATAATAATCTGGAATGGCAGGGAGCTAGCTATGCTGCGGTAGCCGAAATAAAGGAAACTCAAGGCTATCTGGGTGCTGCTGCTTCATACTATTTCAGTGCTATTGATATATATGAGAGCTTCGATGAAAATTCAGTTGCATTAGCTGACAATTTAAATAACCTCTCTAACATTTTTAGGGCAACAGGAGATTTATACACTGCTCTTAGATATGTCGACAAAGCGCTGTTTATTTATCAAAACAATGTAAATACTGAAAAAGAACAAACTATAGCTTTTCGCAATAAGGGAATTTATGAATTAGAACTTAAAAGATATAGCGCAGGACATATTTCTGTAAACAATGGGCTGGAAATAGCAACCCACAAGAATTTTGAAGAGGAAAAAGCTTATTTACTGAACTTACAGGGAACATTGTTCTATAAAGAAGGAAATCTCAAGTCGGCTAAAAAATCCTATTTCAGAGGAATATCTATAGCTTCTACTTTAGAATCAACTCTACCATTAGCTTATTTATATCACAATTTAGGTGAAGCACAACTTATTAATGAGCCGTTTCTAGCTAGAGTTAACTTTTCTAAGTCTTTGGAATTAAATGGAGTAAACAATAGTTCAGAACGTATTTCGCTAAACTCCTTGACGTTAGCACGATCAACGTATAACCTACTTGCAAAATCATATCTAACCACTAATTCTACTGACTCTGCAATACTATACCTCGAAAAATGTATAGAACTGAAAACAGAAAACTTTGTAGACGAAGAAGAAAATGTTTTTCAAAGTTTAAAACTTCTTTCAGAAACTTTAGATAGAAGTAAGAATATTAATAGCAACGAGGATATTCGTCTTATAAATAATCAACTCATTCGCTGCAATGAGTTGATGCTGGAATATATGAACCAGCTCCAAACCCTTAAAGATAAATTGGGGCTGCTTAATAAGCAGTATGTGGTAAACTTTGCCAGTGAAAAGCACCAGCTTACTGCGCAAATAAATACTGCCGAGAAAAAACGCAGCCAAATCTGGCAGGCATTCTGGATACCGGTTATTCTTACTATTATGCTGGCAGTAGGTATGTTTTTATTAATAGCCCGCCTGAAGAAAGTCCGCCGCTATATTAGTGAGATAAGTTTTCTTATGGAGGATTAATAGGTATAGAATTATTATTTCCGTTTTAATTAAAAAGAAAGCCCTGAACTATTCAGGGCTTTCTTTTTGTACAACTCGAATTATATACTCTTTAATTCTTTCATCATATCCCGAACCAAGTTGAACTTAGCCCGCAGAAACTTAATCTCTTCTTGCTGGCGTTTAGCTATTGAGAGCAGTATTTTATGGTCCTCCGGATTTACTTCTACCGGCTCGGCGACCAAGTTAAAGCTAGTGCGCTCCTGCTCATTAACTGCCATTTTGTAATTTCTTTCAATACGTTCCAAATCTCGCTGGAGCGGATGAACCTCGTATTCAACCTCTGGGTACTGAAGCAGTGGATGCTCTCTTCCAAATAAACCATCAATAGAAACGCCCAGAATCTCAGCCAAAGCAGGCAGCATAGAAAGGGCCGGTAGGTTGGTACCAGTTTCGTAATAAGAAATACTGGCTACGGTTAAATGCTTACCAGTTTTCTGGTATAACACTTCTGCCAACTGCGTTTGGGTTAGCCCCGCATTCTTGCGTAGCTCCTTCAACTTTTTTCCGAAAATTTTATCGCTATTCAAGTTATTCTTAATAAAGTTTTAAAATTAAAGTAATTCTTAATATATTAAATTACTCATTTCCACTTCCAAAAAACAACCAACCATGGCTGATTTAAACTTGTTGTTGGCTATTCATCAACTTAATAATGACCAACCTAAGGGTGATAACACCGATTTTGTGTGCGATGTGGCAGTTATAATCGAGGAAATCAGGTATGGCTATTTAACCTTTGATGAAGGTCACCAAAGAATAATGAACCTTATAGTTGATAAACAATATCTTAAATCTAGGTATGGATAGCAAATTTATTTGCGAATTAAAAAGAAAGGTTAAACACCAATTAAGCGTTTCAGTACGTTATTGTAGGATACTTTAGTGTATAAATTATAAGGTGATATACAATCTTTCCACTTAACAAAGCTAAATGATACTAAATAGAATCTAGTTAAGAATTTTAATCACTCATTGCCATCAACTATAATTATGGGTCAATCTGGGCTTAAAACATTGATGGCACCACAAATCAACCTTATATAATGGCAACCAGATCCAATATTTAAGAAATGCAGGTAAGGCTATTACTCATCAATTGACCTAACAAGTTATTAGAGCCAACTTTTAGACTGAACGTCAGCTATTCTATTATCAGGCAAACCCGCCAAAGAATCCCTAAGCCTAAGTTCCTTTTAAAGTGGTAAGGAAACAAGTTCATCGCCTTCCAGCACCGGTATAACCGAGTACATATCTTCTTCAATAGCGAATTTAATATCTTCTTCAACTCCAAAGTTTTTTAGCCTTTGAGCATGCGAAGATTTCAGCAAATACCCAAAAAGATCATTCTTAACACAGTTATATAGTGTCTGACTAGCTAGCGGGGCATCGCAAGCCAGGTTATGCGTATCGGCAAGGCGGTCAACCAAAGCCCCGGCAAACAGAGTGTCTTCCATATTTACTTTACCCTTCCAGCCGGCACATAATACCAGCACGTCGTTAGGTTGCTTTTGTAAGTAGTCAGCCAGGGACGAAATATTAAGAAAGGCTCCAATTAGTACTTTTTCGGCATAAGGAGCCGATTTGGTTATGGCTAAAGTGCCGTTAGTAGTGGTTACCGCAACTTTCTTTCCGGCATAAGCATTTTGCAGATAGGCCCGGGGCGAGTTACCCAAGTCAAAACCTTCTACCTGCTCGCCCCCGCGCTCGGCGGCGGTTAAGTAACCTCTTCCGCCTAAACTTCGGCATTCATCAAGCGTAGCCACCGGATGAATTTGCGTTACACCTTCGGCCAAAGCGGTAACCATACAACTAGTGGCCCGCAAAATATCAACCACCACCACTAACTTGCCGCGCAAATCGTACAGGTTTAGCAGCTCCGGGCTTACGCATACATCAATTGAGCGTTCCATTAGTTAACTTGGTAAAAGGGTAGTTTTACTACTTCGGCTTTAAGTTGGCGGTTGCGCACGCTTACGAAGATTTCGGTACCGGGCGTGGTAAATTCTTTTTGTATATAGCCCATGCCTATGCCGTAGCCCAAGCTAGGCGATTGCGTTCCGCTGGTTACTATACCAATATTGTTGCCTTCGGCATCCACCAACTCGTAACCCTTACGCGGAATGCCCCTATCAACAAGTTTAAAGGCCGAAAGCTGGCGGTTAATCCCGGCTTCCTTCTGCTTTTTAAGGTTATCAGAATTGTTGAATTCTTTAGTAAACTTGGTGATCCAGCCCAGGCGAGCTTCTAAGGGCGAGGTAGTGTCGTCAATGTCGTTTCCGTACAGGCAATAGCCCATTTCTAGCCGTAGGGTATCGCGCGCACCCAGGCCAATTGGCTGAATGTTATACTCTTTTCCGGCCTCAAATATCTTATCCCAAACCTGAGCGGCATGCTCGTTAGGCACATATAGTTCAAAGCCACCCGAACCGGTATAGCCCGTACCCGATATAATTACGTTAGGAACGCCGGCAAATTCTCCTTCTACAAAGTGGTAAAATGCTACCGAGTTTAAGTCGGTAGGCGTAAGCGATTGCAAAGCTTCCGTTGCCTTAGGCCCCTGCACTGCAAACAGCGACATCTCATCGCTTACGTTGGTCAGCTTTACATTGCCCTTGGCAAATCTATTAATCCAGTTCCAGTCTTTTTCAATATTGCTGGCGTTTACTACTGCCATAAACTTTTCCGGCCCAAAGCGATAAATTATCAGGTCGTCAATAATGCCGCCTTCCAGGTTGGTCATGCAGCTATACTGCGCCTGGCCGTCCTTAAGTTTGCTTACATCGTTAGTGGTAACCATTTGTAGCAAAAGTTCGGCTTCCGGCCCTTCTACCATAAACTCGCCCATGTGCGATACATCAAATACGCCTACGCCCTGGCGCACCGCATTGTGCTCTTCAATATCGGAAGTATAGCGCACCGGCATATCGTAACCGGCAAAGGGAACCATTTTAGCTCCTAATTCAACATGCTTATCGTATAAGGCCGTACGTTTCAGCTCCATAGTATTTTTAGGTCGGATAGTTTGGGAGGCAAAGGTAACGATTTAGAGGTTAGAAGTTAGAAGTTAGAAGTTAGATTTGAGCAGAAAGAATTACGGAAACTGAAAAACCAGGCACTAGGCACTAGGCACCAAGCACCAAAACTGTATCTTTGAACCCAATGAAGAACTGGTTAGCGGAATATGGGGAATTGCCACTGCTTATTGCCGGGCCCTGCAGTGCCGAAACCTACGAGCAACTTAAAGAAACTGCCTTAGCCGTTACTAAACTCAGCATACCCTTAGTACGGGCGGGCGTATGGAAACCCCGGACCCGGCCCGGCTCCTTTGAGGGTATTGGCGCTGAGGCTCTGCAGTGGATGGACCGGATACGGGAGGAGCATCCACATATAAAATTTGCCATTGAAGTAGGCCACCCGCAGCACGTGGAATTAGCCCTACGGCACCAAGTTGAGGTAGTTTGGATAGGCGCTCGTTCTACCGTGAATCCCTTTAACGTTCAGGAAATTGCCGAGGCTTTAGCTGGTACCCAGCAGCCGGTATTGGTTAAAAACCCTATTAACCCCGATTTAGCACTATGGTTAGGGGCCTTGGAAAGGTTAGAAAAGCAGGGAATTTCGAAAATTGGGGCTATTCATCGGGGGTTTAGCTCGTTTGGTGAAAGCCGCTACCGCAACCAACCCGACTGGCAACTACCCATAGAGCTTAAGCGCGAACGCCCAGACTTGCCCTTACTGTGTGACCCCAGCCACATTGCCGGTGACCGAAATATAATTTTCGATATTAGCCAAAAGGCCTTAGATTTGGACTACGACGGCCTGATGATAGAAACCCACCCCCGCCCCGATGAAGCCTGGAGCGATGCTAAACAGCAGGTTACGCCGGAAAGTCTGGCTGAAATTCTAAGAAACCTGCGCTACCCGGAATCCACTACCCTGCACAGCCACGAGATTGACGCACTAGCTAACTACCGCGAACTGATAGACCAAGCCGATCAGGAAATTCTGGAAGCCCTAAACCGCCGCATGCGCTTAGTTGATAAAATTGGTGAATACAAAAAAGCCAACAACCTAACCATTCTGGATCTGGAACGCTGGGAATATATATTTAGGACGCGGCCCGAATTAGGCAAGCAATTAGGCCTGAAGAAGTCTTTTGTAAAAAAGCTATACCAGTTTATACACGAAGAATCAATTAAGCGGCAGAATAGAATTAAAAGGGAAGGATAGTTTGGTTATGAGTTGATAGTGCTTAATGCTTGACCTAGGCGGTCCCGTACTTGGTGCTTGGTAAGGCAAATTGTAATTCGTAATTCGTAATTCGTAATTCGTAATTCGTAATTAAATAATGAACAAAATCTACCAACAACCTATTAAGCAAATTTTACCGGAAATTATTGGGGCTACGCAAGCTTCTAAGGTCTTTGTCTTGGTTGATGAAAACACCTATATTCATTGCTATCCGGTAGTTGAGACTTCCCTTCCGGAACATACTATTATACATATAACGGCCGGCGAGCAGCACAAAAATCTAGATACCTGTCAGCATATATGGCAGCAGCTTACTAATGCCAGCGCTGATCGTAAAGCGGTACTATTAAACTTAGGCGGCGGGGTAATCACCGATATGGGCGGCTTCTGCGCGGCTACCTACAAACGGGGCATCCGGTTTATTAATATTCCTACCACCCTGCTGGCCCAGGTAGATGCCAGCGTAGGCAACAAAACCGGCGTAGACTTCGGCAGCCTTAAAAACCATATCGGCTTATTTGCTGAGCCCGAAGCGGTGCTGATCGACAGTCAGTTTCTGAAAACTCTACCCCCGGCCGAGCTACGTTCCGGCTACGCCGAGGTGGTTAAGCACGCCTTAATTGCCGATTCTAATTACTGGAATGATATCCGAACATCCGATTGGCAGCGCCTGGACTGGCAGCCCATTATAAAGCGAAGTATTGAAATTAAAAGCGAGGTAGTACGGCAAGACCCTACCGAAAAGGGCCTGAGAAAAATTCTAAACTTTGGCCATACTCTTGGCCACGCTATTGAAAGCACCTGCCTAAATACCGAAAATCACTTATTGCACGGAGAGGCTATTGCCATTGGTATGCTGGCCGAAGCCTACCTTTCGTACCAAAAGGGCCTGCTTAACCAAGGTGAACTAAGCCAGATTGACGGTTACATCAGCTCAGTCTGGCCAGCAGTTGACCTTAGCGATGCAGTAGCAACCAACAGCCTGGAACTATTAAAGCAAGATAAGAAAAACGAGGGGGGTAACTTACTCTTCAGTCTTCTTTCCCAAATTGGCAAGTGCGAGTACAACTTGGAAGTAAGCGCCAGCGAAGCCCAAGAGGCACTACGTTGGTACCAACAAAAAAGCCGGCCCTAAAAAGAACCGGCTCTAATAAGATTCAAAGCTTTTAAGCTTCGTTATGATGACCGTTGGCGCGTTCAGCCATACGCTCAGCCTCATCTAATACGTTATTAGCCATGGCGCGTAGTTTAGCCGAACCTTCGGCCCACTGCTCTTCTAAGTCGCCCAGAAGCTGATCGGCCTGGCGGCTAATTTTATCGCGGGTGATGTCGCCTTTCTCGGGCGCTAAAATTAAACCTAAAACTGCTCCGGCTGCAGCGCCGGCTAAAAATGCAAAGAATGTCTTTCCGGAATTATCCATAGTTGGAGAGATTATATTGGGTAAAAATTTAGAGGGTTAACTACTCTCAATAAGTAACGGTAATCAACACATACTTTACGCAATAAGCAAGAAAATGTTTATTTAGGTGCTATTGTACTACCTTTGAAAGGTGAAAGTTATACTGCGCCATACCCCCAACCTTCCTGCAGGCACCTTGCAATTGCCTGCTTCCAAAAGCGAAAGCAACCGGGCTCTCATTATCCAGGCAATAAGCACGGTTAAACCCGAATTACTCAATATTTCTACCGCCCGCGATACCCAAACCATGCAGCGCCTGCTGGCTTCTGCGGCTTACGAACTAAACGTGCTGGACGCCGGTACTACCATGCGCTTTTTAACTGCTTACTGTGCCGTAATTAACCGCCCAACCAAGTTGACCGGCACCGCCCGTATGCAAGAGCGACCAATTGGCGTACTGGTTGATGCCCTGCGCGAGTTAGGAGCCAATATTACCTACGAAAATAAAGAGGGTTTTCCGCCGCTGCTTATTGAGGACGGTTTTAAGCAACGTACCCATAAAATTAGTATACCCAGTACTATCAGCAGCCAGTATATCTCAGCCCTTTTATTAGTAGCACCGGCTTTGCCCCAGGGCCTTCATTTAAAATTAGAAGGGAACATCAGTAGCCGCCCGTATATAAAAATGACGCTGGAACTTATGACAATGTTTGGCGCGGTATACCACTGGCACGAAGACCTGATAACCGTGAAGCCTACCGGGTATACGATAGCCAATACCTACTTTATTGAAAGCGATTGGTCGGCGGCTAGTTACTGGTTTAGCACCGTAGCCTTGGCCCGGCAAGCGCAAATCAGCCTTCCGTATTTGAAGAAAAATTCCCTGCAGGGCGATAGTGCCATCGTTTCAATTATGGAAAAGCTGGGCGTAAAAACCGAATGGGCGGAGAATGGGATAATTCTTTGTAAAACCAATAGCGTAGTAAGTACGCTAGAACAAGATTTTACCCACTGCCCCGATTTGGCCCAAACCGTAGCGGTATGCTGCGCGGTGCTGGGGGTTACGGGCAAATTTACCGGGCTGCATAGTTTACGCATTAAGGAAACCGACCGGATTGCTGCCCTACAGAACGAACTAGCCAAAATTGGAGCCATGTTAGTTGAAGAAGGCAGTAATACGTGGTTGCTAACCCCTTCAGATAAGCTACCGACTGAGGCAGCTATCAAAACCTACGACGATCACCGTATGGCAATGGCCTTTGCTCCCCTGGCCACTAAAATGAATGTTGAAATAGAAGAACCTTCAGTAGTGGAGAAATCGTACCCTCATTTTTGGGAGGATATCAGAAAAATAGGGATTAGTACATCAGCGATTTAAAGTAGGCCGGCGCATACTGCAGGCGGCTGCCGTACCAGCTAAACATCTCGCCATCAACCAACCTGATTTCTGCCTTAGGCAAAAGCTGCTGCAACTCGGCTATATGCTTTTCTTTGAAGGGGTACGGCTCGCTGGAAAGCAGTACTACTTTGGGTTGCAGCGACTCTATATCTTCAACTGAAAGCTCCGGATAACGGCTGTGAGGCGGAAGTACATTGGCGAATCCGCAGCGCCTAAGCATATCATTTACGAATGTATTGACACCCGCCGCCATATAGGGTTTGCGCCAGATAAGGTACAGGGCGGTTTTTTCAATGGTTTGCTGAAGCTGGTTAAAACTACTCCTGATATTATCTGTAAACTCCTCGGCTTTGGTCTGAGTTTGGGTGATAGCTCCTACCTTCCCAATCATATCCAGGGCATCATTCAGGTTGAATATATCGCTAACCCAAACCGGGAAATCCTTAGCCAGCGTTTCTACTATCTCCTGGGTGTTTTCTTCCTTATTTGCCAAAATCAAGTCCGGTTCTAACTCAACTATTCGGTCATAGTGAATTTGCTTGGTACCGCCTACAACTTTCTTCTGCTTCAACCACTCCGCAGGATGCACGCAAAATTTGGTAATACCTACTACCCTGTTATTCAACCCTAAACCTGCCAACAATTCAGTTTGGCTGGGCACTAAGGATACTATGCGCTGAGGGTTTTCAGAAATGTTTACTCGCCGATTTATTTGGTCAGTATAGGTTACCATAAGTTCTAAAGTAATAAACCTATAAGGTTTTAAAAACCTTATAGGTTTGAAGGTAAAATAAAATATACTAGCACCAGTGGCAGCGATCACCCTATGGAACTTTACAAAAGGTTTAGAGGCCAAGAACCCTCGCCAGAGGCTTTGCTGCGAATAGCGGGAAGACTGAGGTAGTGGGTTAGTTAGTTGGTGGGTTAGTGGGTTAGTGAGTTGATGGGTTGAGGTAATGATCGGTTTTGACTAAAAAATTTTACTACTTTTAATCACCGGGCCAACACACCCCTAGCCCCTCTCAAGAGGGGAATTGCTTACTATTACCTACCTGAGAAAAAAATGATCCGCTTAATCGATCCATTACTTTTTTAGGCTTTAGCCTGACTCCTGACGGTTACAGTTCTGGATTCCCCTCTTGAGAGGGGTGGCGAGCGAAGCAATGCCGGGGTGTGTTGGCCCGGTTAACCAAAAACAGCCGGCCCCAAAAAACTGGAACCGGCTGTCTATATAACTCAGCAATTCACTAACTCGCCAATTAAATTAAAACCCGTCGGCGGTAATTTCTTTTTCGGTTACTTCGCCCCATTTTTTGGCTAGCTCGCGCAGATCTTCGGCTTTGCCAATTAGCACAAATTGTAGGTTTTCTTTGGGGAAGTAGGTATTGGCTATGCGGTTGGCTTCAGCCACATCCAGCTTGCCAACCTTCTCCTGAAAGGTATTGATGAAGTTCTCGTCGAAGCCGTACCAGTACATATCAGTGAGCAGGCTGGCCAGGCTGCCGGCGGTTTCGTAGCGGGGCGGGTACTGGCCCTGCACATAATTTTTGGCTGACTCCAGCGTAGCCTCGTCAATGCCCTGCCCGTGCATACGGCCATAGGTTTTTAGGGCCAGGTCTACGGCTTCTTCGGTGCTTTCGTTCTTGGTGAAGGTGCTAATTACAAACTTGCCACCCTCTTTAAAGCTGCCGAAGCTACTGCGGGCGCCGTAGGTTAAACCGCTGTTCACCCGCAACTCGTCGTTGAGCCAACTGGTAAAACGGCCGCCCAAAATAGTATTCAGCACCTGAATGCTCACGTAATCGGGGTTGGAGCGCTTAACGCCGGGGCCACCTATGTAAAAGGTAGTTTCGCGGGCATCGGGCTTGTTTACCAATAAAACGCGGGAACTGCTAGGCTGGCTGGTAGCTTCCAGCTTAACCGGCTTAGCGCTGGTTTTGGGCTTCCAATCCTTAAACAAATTCTCTACCCGCTTCTTCATTTCTTTGCTATTGAAGTCGCCAACCACAGCCATAGCCGCTTGCTTAGGGCTGTACTGCTGGTAAAACTGGCGAATATCGTCGGTAGTAATGCTCTCCAGACCGGCTTTGGTGCCGCTGCTGCTCATGGCGTAGGGGTGCCCGGCAAACACAAAAGCATCGTAATAATCGTTGATTACGCTGCGGGGGCTTTCCTTCATTTGGTCGTACTCGGCACTGCGGCGGGTTTGCAGCTTCTGCCACTCTTCAGCATTAAACTGGGGCTTCACCAGCATATCTTTAATAATACCCAATACCAAATCGGTATCTTTTTTAGCGAAGCTGGCGTAAATGTTGCCGGTTTCCTTATTGGCCCAGGTGTTTAGGTTAGCGCCTACAAAGTCCAGTTCCTCCTCAATTTGCTGCTTGCTACGGTTGCCGGCACCAAACATCAGCGCATCGGCAGTTACGCCGGCCAGTCCGGCCTTGCCCGCAGGCTCGTAAATAGTACCGGCCGGAAATACCATGCTGGTACTAATCAGCGGAACTTCGTGCTGCTCCATCAGGTAGAGCGTAAGGCCGTTGGGCAGCTTTACTTTTTCGTACTTCGGTAATTTAAAATCTTGGGCGCTGGCAATATTCGCTACGGCTATCAACAGGCCCAGCAGGCTCAGGGCTATATTCTTATTTCGCATCTTCGTTCTGGGCTAATTCGTCAGAAAGGTCTTTTAGTACGCCTACGGTACGGTTTTGCTTGGTCAGGTACTTTTTTGCTACGCGCTGAACATCAGCGGCGGTAACTTTTTCGTATTCCTGCGGGGCATTAAACATCTTCTTATAGTCGCCAAAGAAAAGTTCGTAGGTACCCAGCGTATTGGCTTTACCGTTTATGGTTTCCAGTGTACGGTACAGGTCCATTAGCTTCTGGTTTTTAGCCTTCTGAAGTTCGCGCTCGGTGGGGCCTTCGGCAATAAATTGCTCCAGCGCCTTATGGGTAGCCTCCTCTAGCTGCTGTTCGCTTACGTTGTTGGCGGCCACGGCGTAGTAGTACATCAGGTTGGGGTCGAAGCTTTCGGGTATATAGGTGAACAGGCTGGTAGCCAGTTGCTGCTCATCAACCAAACTTTTGTACAGTCGGCTGCTGTTGCCGCTGCTTAAAATTACGTTCAGTAAATCCAGCGCGTAGTAGTCTTCGTGCTGGGTTTCGGGCGTATGCCAGGCCATCATTAGGTTGGGGGTGCTTACCTTTTTATGCACTACCAGGCGGCGTTCGCCCATTTGCTCGGGTTCTACGGTATGCACGGCACGGGGCGGCTCGGCGGCGGGTATGGGGCCAAAGTACTGCTCGGCCATCTTCTTCACCTCGTTGTACTGCACGTCGCCGGCAATTACCACCACGGCGTTGTTAGGCGCGTAGTAGGTATCGAAGTAGCGCTGCAGGTCGTCAATGGTCCAGTTCTGAATATCGCTTTCGTAGCCAATTACGCTCCAGCGGTAGGGGTGGGCCATAAAGGCCGAGGCTTTTACCTGCTCATTAATGGTGCGGTAGTTAGAGTTCTCCAGGCCAGTGCTACGCTCGCTTAGTACCACGCCGCGCTCGCTCTCTACCATGCCACTGTCCAGCGCCAGGTTGGCAATGCGGTCGGCCTCCAGGTCGAAGATGGTTTCTATTGAAGCGGCCGGAAACCAATCGGTATATACCGTTACGTTTTCGGTGGTGTAGGCGTTGTTGCTACCACCGGCGGCCTCCATGGTGCGGTCGAACATTTTGGGGCCGTACTTTTTAGAGCCGTTAAACATCATATGCTCAAAAAAGTGGCTGAGGCCGGTAATGCCGGGGTACTCGTTGCGGCTGCCCACCTTCCAGAACAGGTACATATTAGCGTTGGGTATGCTGTGGTCTTCCAGCACCAATACCTTCATGCCGTTATTGAGCGTAAAGGTTTTAACATCTTCGGGCTTGGTTTGGGCCGAGCCGAGCAGCGGAACGGCCAGCGCCAGCCCAAGACCCAGGGCGTATTGCTTCATAGTCTTCAGTATAGATTTTTAGCAAGGTAATATAGAAAGCCAAATTAAGTAATGGGAGAAGGATGGGATAGGTGGTTGGTTTTGGGGGATGGGTGGGAGTTTATGCCGTTGATTTGTGCCCCTATTGAAAATCAATAATGCAATAATAAATCTTAGAATTAGAATTTGCATATTTAATGTTATTGACATATATTAACCGAAAATATCATAAATAAAATGAAAAATCATTTGCTAATTCTTGTATTGGGTGCACTAACTTTTTTTAGTTGCTCGGAAGAAAATGTAGTACCTGATAATGCTTTTGACGAAAGTTCGTTTCTCAAAAGAAGTTCACCTCAATTTCATGGATCAGTAATAGATATTAATATTGGTTGGTATTTTTCTAATTGGGATAATGGTATTGGATCTTATCAAGGTACTTTTCATTGCGTAATAGACAATGAAAATGTGCATCAGAAAAGGTTTAGCATTTATGACTTTAATAACAGAACTGAGGTTAGTGGCATAGAAATTTTTTCCCCGGCTTTTGATATAAGAAATAATGAAGATGAAAGATTGAATATTTTTAAGGTTGGATTGAATGAAGTTCATTCGGTTAATAGCTCTGAGTTTAGTTCATTTATGGTAAATGTGTCTATGGGATCCGATGGCTGTACCCTTTCAAGCTCATATGGTAGTCAAGAAGGTGCTTCAATTATAATATTAAAAAGCCAACCCTACAAAGCTAGCCACCTCGAAAATCGCCAAATGGTTAAAACATGGATGAAAGTGAACTGTAAGCTATATGATTGTGCCGGCAACCTAAAGGGAGAAGTTAATGATGGATATATTATCGCGGACTTTGAACTAGAATAATTGGTGACCGCTTATTCAATTAAGTTAATTAGGATATCACACCTATGCCCATTAAGGTTCAACTTTAAAAGTTGTATGATAAGATGCAATTAAAGCCAGTCTAGGTAATTAAAAAGTCAGTTTTGTGAATGGGTGGATTTAGTCTATAGAATTATGTTGTTTTATCAGTCGTAATTCCAACACTTTTTTAGCCTACCCCCTATGTACGCTTACTAAACGATTATTTACATTATTTTTGATCTTCTTTGCCGGATGTATTTTCGATTCTTTTCTTCAAAACGATTGCCCCGATGGACCTACAATTTTAACATATACGGAGTAGAATCCAGCCTCGGAATATTCAGTAGCAGTTATCCTTATATAGAAGAAAGGAAATCTGAAATCCTAACTTCAGAAAACTTAGCAATCCTATATAATTATAGAACCAAAACTCTGCTCGACTGAAGAATACAAAAAATACCCATTACGAATTTTGGCAAAACAGCAACCATCCGCAGAAACTCAATACCAACGAATTAATGGAGCAAAAGCTGGATTATATCCATCAGAATCCGGTAAAAGCCGGTTTGGTAAACCTGGCAGAGGCTGGGGTATATCCCAGCGCTCGCGATTATGCCGGGGACGCAGGTCTGCTGCCGTTAGAGTTTATTGAATGAAGTTTTTTATGCTCGTCTGAAGACGAGTTTTTCATTAATGGTTCGTAGTCTACAGACTACGAACAGGGATACTGGAACTAATCTGTTTTAAGTCTTCCGAAGGGTGACTTAAAACGCATAATGAGAGGTAGTCTGTTGACTACCTACACCCGGGTAAACCGTTCAATTACATCCCGATGCTGTGGAAATTGCTTTACTAACTTCTCGCGCTTAGGCAGTTCAAAATCTTTAAAGCTAAAGCCAGGAGCTACCGTGCAGCCGGCTAGTGAATAGTCTTTTCCGGTGGTTTTAGCTGCAAACCAGTAGCCTGCCGGCACCACTACCTGCGGCTGTTCGTTCTGTAGCACATTGCTGCCAATCAGGTGTTGGCTATGTTCACCCGTTGGTGAAATAACGTGTAGCTCAATAGCCGAGCCATCGTAAAAGTGCCATATTTCGTCTTGCTTTATGCGATGAAAGGCCGAAAAGGTATCGTGGGTGAGCATATAGTATATACTGGTGCAGTAGTTTCTACTACCACCAAATTCTGGCGGAAGCACCTGAGCCGGAATTTCGCCCTCACTCCGGTAAACTTCTTTATAGTATCCATCTTCGGGGTGGGCTTGTAAGGCTAGTTTCTGTATAAGTGCTTCTTTGCTATTCATGCGGTAAAGCTAACCGATAGCCGCGCAAAAAAAGCCTGCTACATAAATGCAACAGGCTCCGCTGCTACCCCATTTTCTACAGAAAGCTGATGCCGTATTGACTGCATATGCTGCTTACCTTAGCAAAATCGGGCGGGCCGGCGGGTAGCTTGGCCAGTTCGGTAAACATATCTTCCACGCCACTGGGGTAAATAAGTAAATTCACCCGGGCCCGTTCGCTACCTACGTTCTTCCAGCTATGCGGTATGTTTTTGGGGCCGAAGGCAATATCGCCGGGGCCTAATATTTGGGTGGTATCGCCCACTACAAACTCTACCTGTCCTTTCTGAATCTGAAAAACTTCATCTTCTTTAGTATGCACGTGTAGCGGTATGCCAGCCCCGGGATCATGCTCTTCTACATACATAGTAAATAGGCCGCCGGTATCGGCTCCGTTAAGTTTTAGCTGCAGGGCATCACCTAATACATTGTAGACTTTGCCTTGTTCGCTCATAATAATTTTGGCAGTAGGTTTAGTAGTAACGACTGATGAATTGAAAGCCATTAGTGGATTGCTTAACGCAGCCACCGCTACGGCAGCACCACCGGTACGGAAAAATTGAGTACGGTTCATAATAGTAGGGTTTACGTTGTACCTGATTATTTATCAAGAAGTAATAAATCAAAGGTATTTTACTGCGTCCACTGGGCTTAACAGAATTAGCCCTTGGTTTAACAGCCTGGTTGCATAGGGCAAAGCTGCAACCCTAGTGTTAAAGGGCGCTGCGCTATTGCCAATAGCTTTTTAGGGTTTGTGACACCTTGCTTCTGTCTTCGGCACAAAGCCGTAGTGCGTTGCTAACCAAACCCTATAATCTCATGAAATTATTGTTGCTAGTACCCCTGTTTTTTGCAGCTATACTATTTACTGGCTGCGACGATGACGAAGTTAATGTTGATACCCGGCAAACCACCTTTACTGGTGAGCAGGTAGGCCTGGGCGATGGCCAGGTATGGAGTTATGTAGAAACCGATGATGCCGGAGAGCCCATAGCCCTAGGTGTACAGTTTACCGAAGCTGCCCTAAGCGGACTGCCCACAGGCCATGCTCATGCCCACGAAACCGTGGTAGCACTACCCGCCGGTATTGCCGTTCCGCCCTACGATCATATTACCGTAGACTGGAACGAACACGGACACGAGCCTCCCGGAGTATACGATCTGCCTCACTTCGATCTGCACTTCTATATGATGAATGCTGCCGAGCGCGATCTGATTTTGCCTACCAGTGAAGAAGGCTTTAATAAGCCTTTACCTTCTGAATACTTAGCGCCAAACTATATGGAAACACCTGGTGGTGTGCCACGCATGGGTGCGCATATAATCGACCTGGAATCGCCCGAAATTGCCGGTACTGGCACCTTTACGCATACCTTTATTTACGGCAAGTTTGATGGTGAAATAAATTTTCTGGAGCCTATGGTAACCAAGGCTTTCCTGGAAACTAAGCCTGCCTTAAGTATGCCGATACGCCAGCCGCAAATGTGGCAAAAAGAAGGATACTACCCTCAGCGCTACACCATCAGCTTTGATGAAGCAAGTAAGCAGTATAGTATTTTGCTAGAAGGCTTAACTAAATATTAGTATATTAAGCTGAAATAGCATACTTCTAATTTCCAAATCCCCAGATCGGTGAAAATAACCCTATCCTTCACCTTGCTTTTAAGTTTGTGGCTGGCCTTTCCTCTTCAAGGCCGGTCACAAATTTTGTATGAAGTAGATACGCTTTATCCGGTGCATAACCTTAGCCCCCATCTGCAAATAGCAGTTGATTCGGGGCAAAACCTTTCTGTCGATGAATTTCGTGCTATGCCGCAGGCTCAGCTTATCAGCCGAAGCCAATTACCTAAATACCTTGATCCGGATAAGGTGTACTGGGCTAAGCTACAGCTAAAGAGCAAGGCCGACCTGGAAGATTGGATATTGGACTTTGAGGATGTGTTAGCCAATAATATTGTCTGGATTAGGAGCAACGGCCGGGTAGATGTTTTTGGCTATGCTGGTAATCAGCTACTATTTCATAAGAAAACAGGTATAAACTACCCCCAAAATGAGCGCGATATGCCCCAACAAAATTGGGTGCTTAATAGGGTAAAGCTACCCTTAAAGGCTGGCCAGCCGGTAGATTTATATATTAGAGTTGAAGGAAATAGTTTTGGCTTCTTTCCGTACTTTAAAACCACCCTGCGCGCACCGGGTTTTTGGAATAACCACGATTTTAGCCCGCGAAATACGGTTTTACACTGGGTGGTCTTTGGGGTGATACTTATAACCTTCATCTATCATCTCCTGCAGTTTTTGTACTCGCGCGAGCAGGTGTTTCTTTGGTTTAGCCTATGGGCATTATTGGCCTTACTGACCCAGTTTATGGCAGTAGGCATGGAGGCTACCTACCTCCTTCCTAACCTTCCGCAATTGCGGGTTCTGCTTTGGTTAACCATACCGGGCGGCATGCTTTTTACCTTCTGGCTGTTTGGCAGGGTGTTTATTGATGCTAAACATCAGTACCCTAAAATAAACAAGGCTATATGGGCATTGGTGAGTTTTATGGTTTTTAATATAATACTGCATTTGGCACTATACGCCCTAGGTGCCCCAATGCCCTTTACGCAGATAGGCATATATTATTGGCTAATACTGGTATACGCAGCTAGTGGTTTAATTTTATCTATAGTAATTGCCAGTCGTAAACATACTATTGCCCGTTATTTTGGGGCGGCTGCCAGTGTAGCTATGCTTTGCATTCTATTAGGCAGTATGTGGTCGTTGCATTTGGTACGCCTAACATTTGATCCCTATACTTGGGGGGTACTTTTGCAGGTAGTAGCCTATTCTTTTGGTATTGCCTACCGGCAGAAAAAGCTTAACCAACTGGCGCAGGAAGAGCACTTAGAGGCTGAACGCAACAAGGCCGAAGTAGTACGCATTAAAGATTTGGATGAGGTTAAAACCCGCTTCTTTACCAATCTCAGCCATGAATTTAGAACGCCGCTCTCTTTAATTTTAGGTCCGCTTAAAGGCTTGCAAAATAAATACTCCGGGCAAGAGCCGGTGCCAGTTCAGGCTAAAACTATTACCCTTATTCAGAAAAATGCCGAACGCCTGCAAACCCTGGTAGATCAATTGCTGGAGTTGGCTCAGCTAGAAAGTAGTAAGGTACAGCTCAACCTAAAACAAGGTGGGGTAATTGCTGTGCTGCAACAACTGGTATTTTCATTTGAAAGTTTTGCTGAACGCAAAGCAGTAAGCTTAAATACCAGCTTTCCGGCTGAACTGCCCCAAGCATATTACGATAAAGACAAACTGGAAAAAATAGCCTCTAACCTGCTAACCAATGCTATTAAATATACACCCCGGGGCGGGGTAGTTAGTTTGGTTATTCGGTACGATAAAAATAGCCTGAGACTGGAAATTAGCGATACCGGCGAGGGCATTAAGCAGCAGGATATTAACAAAATTTTTGAACGTTTTTACAGGGTAGAGGGTACCGAGGGGCAAGGTTCGGGTATTGGTCTGGCGCTAGTAAAGGAGTTGGTAGATCTGCATAACGGACAAATTACTGTAAAGAGTGAAGTAGGCAAGGGCACCCAGTTTAAGGTTCGTTTACCCTATACGCTGGCCGAACTGCCGGCCAGCCTGCTTGATGCTCCCGAAATACCGTCTGAAAATGTGGTAGTAGAACCAGAAAACAAAGTGCCGATAGGAGCAGAAGAAGCGCCTGCTATACAGGCAGAGGCAAAGCCTACCGACAAACCCACCGTGCTAATAGTAGAAGATAATAGCGATTTGCGTCAGTATATAGCCGACAGTATTCAGCACCAATACGAACCTATTATGGCAGAAGATGGCTTACAGGGCGAGTGTTTGGCGGCCGAACATATGCCCGATGTAATTATTTCGGATGTAATGATGCCCAAGATGGACGGGTACATGCTATGCCATTCCTTAAAAAGCAATGCTAAAACCTCGCATATTCCGGTGCTATTATTAACTGCTAAAGTAACCCATCACGATAAGCTAGAGGGCTTAAATCAAGGTGCCGATGCCTACCTGACCAAGCCCTTTGATACCGAAGAACTATTATTGAGGCTCAACAATCTGGCCGAAAGCCGTAAGCGGTTATGGGAGTACTTTAAATCCAAAGACCACCTGCTAATAGATGACCTAAATCTAAATAGCCTGGATGATACCTTCATGCAGAACTTCTTTGATTTTGTAAAGAAAAACCTGGATAACGAAGAACTAAGCGTGGAAGCTATAGGCCGGGCAGTAGGCTTTAGTCGCTCGCAACTACACCGGAAACTTAAGTCACTAACAGGCAAATCGGCCACCCAACTGGTTATGGAAATGCGCCTGAACGAAGCTCATGCTATGCTAATAAAGCGCGCCGGATCGGTATCGGAGGTGGCGTATTCGGTAGGTTATTCTAACCTGAGC
>CAZDEY010000007.1:148238-190354 GCA_964504565.1 uncultured Roseivirgaceae bacterium | reverse complement strand
GAAGTTTGGCGTACTGCCTAGCAAGGTTAGTTAACCTAGTACTACTCATATCTTTTTTCTGAAATACTACTGATTACGGGGGTTTGGTTCAGGCTTGCTATTTGGGCAGACAAATTTGTATAAAGTGGCAGGCTATTGGTTAAACAATTCGCTGGCGTTCAGGCTTATACTACTACACCATTTTTTAAATCGATCTTATTATGGCTAACAAGAAAGAAGAAACCACCAATTGGCCCGATTTGGCCGCTAACCTGTACGATAAACTGACCGGACGTAATGCTGAAATCACCTACGAATTCGATCAGTTTGAGGTAGATGTGCCCAGCGGTACCGGCCAGCAGCAAGAACACGCCCACTGGAAAATGAACGGCACCCTGCGTGTACGTACCCAGGATTTAGACGCCAAGCAGCAGCAAAAAACTGCCGATAAGCTAAACAGCTAAGTTATGGCAGCAAGTAAGGCAGTTAGCATATTGGCCGATCTTCAGATAAGCCAAAGCGATGTTCCGGCATTTAAGGTGTATAACCAAACCGAGGATAATCAATCTAAACTGGTAGTTGATATCCTGAACAACGATGCCCTACGTCGGCTGCCTCTCGATGGGTTTTCACCCCGAACGCTGCTACAAATTAACCGAGTGCTTAAAGATAAGTACAAACAAAAAGTGCTTATTAAGCGCGACGGGCAAGATGTAGTGGAACTGGGTAGTACCATTCCTAAAATTAAGCTAATGTCTTTTCTATCCGGCTTTGTTTCGTACCTTAAAAAGAGCTAAAAAAACAAGAAACGGTATAGCTGCTAGGCCAGTATCCTACCCTCAGTAGATTAATAATTACAAAAGCCCGCTGGTTAGCGGGCTTTTTCAGCTTTAATTAATTTGGAACTATTGTTAGTAGGCTGCGGTGGTTCTGCTTGGCCAGCGCAACTCGGTAGCTCCTTCCATACTATGGCGTAGGCCTAAGCGGTCACGAGGTTCTTCGCTAAAGTGCTTATCGGCCTGACCTCCTACATTACCTTTGGCTACGGTTATACCGCCATCGGCCGAGAAAAGTGCCCCGGTTACATACGAGGCTTCATCGGAAGCCAGGAATAGATATACGTTTGCCATTTCTTCGGGCGTTCCGCGGCGGCCCATTGGGGTAGCCTTAACTATCATGTCTTCCATCTTTTTATCCATAGGCCCGGTTTCTTTGTGGGTCCAGGCGGTATCAATTGCACCGGGGCATACTGCATTAACCCGCACGCCGTGGGCTGCCTGCTCTACCGCTAAGCCTTTAGTAAAAGCATGAATAAAACCCTTGGTACCACCGTAGGGGGCATTTTGGGCAATACCTACTTTACCCGCTTCGGAGCCGGCATTTACTATACAGCCTTTGCTGTTTTGTAGGGCCGGTAAGGCCATACGGGTCATCATAAACACCGTACGCAGGTTGTTGTAGAGCATATTATCAAATGCCTCTATATCGTAATTCTGCGTTTCGGCAGTTATTGGGAATATACCGGCATTGTTAATTAAAATGTCCAGCTTGCCCCACTCCTGAGTAATCCTATTTACCGCTTGTACGGCATCGCTAGGGTTGGCCGCGTCGCCGCTTATGCCTACTGCCGTACCACCGGCTTGGCGTATTTCCTCTACTACCTTATCTACCGGATCTTGCGGCATACCAAATACTAGTACTTTGGCTCCTTCGCGGGCAAATTTTTTACTGATGGCCTCACCTATACCGGTTGCCCCACCGGTAATTATGGCCGTTTTTCCTTGTAATCTGTTCATAATTAAAAAGTATTAAGTTCTAAAAATCGTTTACTGATATCAATA
Organism: uncultured Roseivirgaceae bacterium; assembly: GCA_964504565.1. Taxonomy (GTDB): domain Bacteria; phylum Bacteroidota; class Bacteroidia; order Cytophagales; family Cyclobacteriaceae; genus Cesiribacter. The sequence goes on along the minus strand of CAZDEY010000007.1, from coordinate 188,534 downwards.
TAAAAGCCCACTTGAAGGTTTGGTTTAAGTAGCTAGTATTGGATAGTTAGTAGTTGGTATATGGTATATGGTATATAGATTTATTGACCCTATGCCTTATGTCTCACGTCTCAAGTCTCACGTCTCAAATCTATTGTCCATCATCCATTGTCTTAACCCAAGCATTAAATTTCTCTTTCTGCCTTTGGTATTCCTCATTCTCCCGGGCCTTATCCCAGTATTTCTTGAAAACTGCGGCGGCGCGGGCTTTTTCATTGGTTAGGGCATCGGGCTCTTGGGGCAATACTTGGTTGCCTTTATTTATGCTGCCGCTGCTGTAAGGGTAAGCCTTGCCTTCGGTTTTATCGTCATCAGAATTTTTATATTTTTTGCCGCTTTTATGGTTAGCGTAGCGCCGGGCCCGAGTATAGCCCATTTGCAGAAACTTGCGGGCCATATCGGCTCCTACAAAATCTTCTTGCTCTAAATAGCCTTCAAACTGCTTCCAGATAGCGGCGGCCGATTCTTGGGCAATTTCTTCGGTTTTAAACCGCCAGTTAGGTAATATTTCCGATTTGTAAGGTTCAACCAGCAGAACGCCCTGCTCGCCCTTGCCCACCCGGTACAACTCCGGGTTTTTCCTGAAATCAACCTTTTTAAAATCTAGCTGATAGTTAAATGCCATAATTGCCATAGCTATTAAACCCCATTTTACACCAGCGGTTTGCCAGAACTACCTCTGGTGGTTAACTTGCCGGCTATGCTTAGCGCGTTTTACCAGAAAGAAGTAGTAGAAGCCGGTTGCGATGAAGTTGGCCGGGGTTGCCTGGCCGGTCCGGTGGTAGCGGCAGCGGTAATACTTCCTGCCAAAGCAAATCTGCCGCTGCTAAACGATAGCAAACAGCTAACCGAAACCATGCGCGAGCAGTTGGTCCCTCAAATTAAGGCGCAAGCGGTTAGTTGGGCTATTGCCGAGTGTAGCCCGCTGGAAATTGATGAGATTAACATTCTAAAAGCCAGCTTTTTGGCTATGCACCGAGCCATTGATAAGTTAGAAGTAAAACCGGAATTTCTGCTAATTGACGGCAATCGCTTTACCCCCTACCCTTTTGTACCTCACCACTGCATAGTAAAAGGAGATAGCAAATACGCCTCAATTGCTGCGGCCTCTGTGCTGGCCAAAAGCTACCGCGATGAGCTAATGCGAAGGTTAGCCTTGGAACACCCCGGCTACGGCTGGGAACGAAACGTTGGCTACCCTACCGCCCAGCACCGGCAAGGCATACTGGCTCAAGGTATAACGCCTTGGCACCGCCGCAGCTTTAAACTAAAGGTTCAATAAAAACCCGCCATATCGTTATATTTGAAAAATCTGCGAATATTCACCACAATTATGTTAATAAGAATTCCCCCCGTACTATTGGCCTGCCTGCTATTATTTGGCGTTGGTGTACAGGCCCAACAAAAGCAAAAGCCCACGCTGGAAGATATTATTCAGAAAGGATTATTCTCTCAGAGCGGCGTATACGGCATTAACTGGATGAAGGACGGCCGTTACTACACGTCGCTTAAATACGACCGCCAAGCTAATGCCACGCAGATAGTAAAGTACGATGTAACTACCGGCCAACCCGTGGCTACTTTAGTAGATGGCAGTCAGCTGAAAACGGCCGATGGGCAACCGCTTTTATTTTCAGCCTACAGCCTAAGCGCCGACGAAAACCAGGTGCTGCTTACTACTGAAAGCGAGCAAATCTACCGCCGTTCTTCTAAGGCCAACTTCTACCTATACAATCTTCAGACTAAAGAATTAAAGCCCCTTAATAAAAATGGCAAGGTTGGCTACGCTACCTTCTCGCCCGACGGCAACCGTATTGCTTACGTTCGGGATAATAACTTATACTATCAGGATTTAGCCAGTGGCCAGGAAACTGCCGTAACTACCGATGGAAAAATTAACGAGACCATATACGGCAGTGCCGACTGGGTGTATGAGGAAGAATTTAGCTTTGCGCAGGCGTTTAAGTGGGCCCCCGATAGCAAACACCTGGCTTACTACCGCTTTAACGAGGCCAACGTTCGGGAGTTTAATATGCCAACCTGGACTAAACTGGACGAAGGCAGCCTGTACCCGGAAGATTACCTATTTAAATACCCTAAGGCCGGGGAAGATAATGCCGAGGTAGATATATACGTATACAACACCGAGAATAAAAACAATGTAAAAATTGATATTGGCCCGGAACGTAACCAGTATATACCCCGCATTTACTGGACTAACTCGGCCGAAGTACTGGCCCTAATTCGGATGAACCGCCTGCAGAATAAGCTGGAATTACTGCACGCCAACCCCAGCACCGGCAGCAGCCAGGTAATTATTACGGAAAACTCAGAAACCTACGTTGACCTGGACTATAACGATAACCTGGTTTACCTAAAGGATAACAAGGGCTTTATAATGACCAGTGAGCGAAGCGGTTTCAAGCATATCTACTTATATAAAATGGATGGCACCCTGGAGCGCCAGATTACCAGTGGCGACTGGGAAGTTACCGAAATGGTAGGCTACGACGAAAAGCGCAAAATAGCCTATTTTATTAGTGCTGAAGATGGGCCGCTGGAACGCCAGTTTTACCGCATTGACAGCAAAGGAAAAAAGAAGGTTAAGCTTAGCGAGGAAGCCGGGGTGGTAACCATTAATATGAGCCCCGACTACAGCTACTATATTCAGAGCCATAGCTCGGCCAAACAGCCTACGGTAGTTACCTTACACCAGGCACCAAGCGGCGAGCAGCTAAAAGTGCTGGAAGACAATGCGGATGTAATTGCCCAAATGGAGCAATACTCGCTAAACCTAAAGGAGTTCTTTAATTTTACTACTACCGACGGTAAAAAGTTGAACGGCTATATGATCCGCCCTTCGGATTTTGATGCCACTAAGCAGTATCCGGTGCTCATGTACGTATACGGCGGGCCGGGCAGCCAAACTGTTATGAACAACTTTAGCGGCGGCCGCGAGCTATGGCACAGCTACCTAGCCGAACAGGGCTATATTATTGTATCGGTAGATAACCGGGGAACCGGTGCCCGGGGCCGCGATTTTAAGCATATGACCTATGCCCAGCTTGGTAAGTACGAAGTAGAAGACCAGATTGCTGCTGCCAAGTATTTGGCTAACCAACCCTATATTGATGGCGACCGAATTGGTATTTGGGGCTGGAGTTACGGCGGCTATATGAGCTCATTGGCCCTAATGTTAGGTAACGATGTATTTAAAACGGCAATTGCCGTAGCCCCGGTAACCAACTGGCGCTACTACGATACTATTTACACCGAACGCTACCTAAAAACCCCGCAGGAGAATGCCGAAGGCTACGATGCATACTCGCCTTTAAGCCACGTTGATAAGCTGGAGGGTAACTTTCTGCTAATTCACGGTACCGGCGATGATAATGTGCATTTTCAGAATGCCGTAGCCTTGCAAGACGCGCTGATAAAGGCCGGAAAGCAGTTTTCGTCGTTTTATTACCCTAACCGTAACCACGGCATCTACGGAGGTAACACCCGCCTGCACCTATTTCAGATGATCACAAATTATCTGGAGCAAAATCTGTAAGAAAATAGACTTTATAATGAAAGCTACTCGTACTGGGTAGCTTTTTTTGTTTTAAGAAGCAAACCTTACACCTCAGTTTGGGGCTTACGTAAAACAATTAAAGACAGTTCTATATTATTTTATAAAAAAATGTAATTTACAGAGGTTACCTCTGCCGCTCTACAAGTATTAACTTAGTGAAAAGGTACCTAGGTGCTGTTAGAGGTAGTATCTAAAACTTTTTCAAACTAGAGAGAACTTATTCGACAAACCTTTACAAACCAACATTTACAATGGAAAACGCATTAAACGCTTGGTACGAAATTGGCCGGTACTTAGCTATAGGCATTGCCGGCCTTGGCCTGGGCATAGTAATCCTTTACTTTTTAAAACTTGGGTCTTTTAAAGAAAAGAAGCAAAAATATGATTACCTCAGCCGCTACGAGATTGACCGCCTTTGGTTTGGTGCCGTTGCCCTAATTATTGCCGGTGTGGTATATGCAAACACCCTGTTTCAGGAGGCTGAAGTTCTATGGTTGTTTGTACGCCTATTTGTAAGCGTTATGTTCGGCCTTATTTTTGGGGTTATTGCCCAGAATTTGCTTCGCTTTTACTACCCATTTCAGGTAGAACGCCGTCTTAAAGCCCTTCGTTATAGCCCCCGGGTAAACCCAAATAACGGTAATGTAATGAAGCTTCTTAGTGAAGAAGAAGAAGACGTACACCTGGACGAGGGTATGCAGGCTGAGGAAAATGTATTTTCAGTAGACTACGATGTTTGGATTGACGAGGCTACCGGCTTCACTAAGATTGAAAAATACAATGGTTACCTGCACGCCGAGCAGTGCCCGGACTGTAATTACCAAACTTTTAAAGTTAAGCGTGAGGAGCTGATAACTGCCCCTACTACCAACCTTGATGGCGAATTAATAAAATATTATAGCTGTGCCTACTGCGGACATAAGTCTAAACGCGCAGTTAAGGTTGCCAAACTTCAGGAGGAAGTTGAGGCTCGCCCTTTTAGCGTAGCGGCCAGCTCAGAAGCCAACACCTTGGCCAACGCCTAAAAATAGTCAGATTTGTAGTAACTATAAAGCCACCCTAATGGGTGGCTTTTTTTGCTTTTTCTCTGGGTCTGCCTAAAGTTTGTCTATAAAATTTTGTAGAGTATTTTCTTCTAGCCTAAGCTCCTTGTTTAAAACCTACAATCAAAAGAGCCAAACCATCATAGCTACAAAACTTTAGATACATGAAGTTATTACTTTCCAGCTAATTGTTTTTCAAAAAAATCAAGGGCGTTTTCAAATGCCAATTTCTGTAAATTTTTAGGCTTAACTCCCCTTTGCTTTAACTGGTTCAGAATTGCCGGGTATACCGAGGCATTTTCGTGTTCGGCAAAGTAAAACGGGCGGCGGCTTTTATCGGGGTGGTCTTTAGTATAAAAGAAATCGGCACCCATAGCCAAACAGTCTTCAGCTCCGTGCCGGAAGCCCCATTCAATATGGTGCAGTAAAGCCTCCGGTTCATGATTGTTTACGTAGGCCCGCAGGAAATTCATACCAATTAAGCCTTTACGGGCAATAATTTCACCTACAAACTCTTGCGGCAGGTTCCGGGCGTGGTCCCAAACATCTCTAAAGTTAGAATGGCTGGCAATAATGGCTACCTGTAATTTGTGCTTACTAATGTGTTCAAATATTCCCTCGGCTAGGGCATCACTGGTGTGCGATAGATCCACGGCAATGTTTCGCTTATCCAGGTAATCCAGCAAAACGCGGCCGTCATCGGTTAGCCCGGTTTTGCTCATATTGCCGCCCCCAAATCTATTTTCGGTGTGGTGGGTAATGCCTATATATGCTATGGCACCGCATTTTGCTTCGTACTCGTTTAATCGTTCTATAGTCCGTAGTACCGGCTCGTTTGGTTCGCAAAGTCCGGCGGCGTTTTCTATCGCCACTATAGTTCCTATTTTGTTTCCGCTTACCACACTTTCTAAAGCCCCAGCCGAATCAACATTTACGAGATAATCGTTATAGCTACGCAGCAAATGCTGATAATGCATTATTTGCTCTTGGGCCCTAAAGGTGCTGCCCGGCTCAGCATCGGTGTAAATAGCCATAACCTGCAGCTTTACATTGCCTTGTTGTAGGTAAGGCAGGGAAGCCCCAATATCACCGGAACCGGACGGGTCGGCATTTGGCACTTCTCGTAAATAACTCAGCAGGTCGCAGTGCAGATCGAAAATGGGAAGAGAACGCGTATGTTGCATAGCCAAAGATACTGAAATTATACCCTGACTTGCGCGGCCCGACGGTTAGAATTAGTTGGTTAAATAAACTTTTTAGGATATTTTGTACCTTTATATACTATGAATAAAGCCGCACTTAAGGAAACCCTGCGGGGCGCCGGCCTACGCTTTACCCAACCCCGGGCCGAGGTACTTCAGCTATTTAACAAGCACGACACGGCTTTAGCTCAGGCCGATCTGGAAAAAATGCTGCCCCAGGATTTTGACCGGATCACCTTGTACCGGATACTTCGCTCATTTGAAGCTAACGGCCTGCTGCATAAAGTGCCCGATGATAACGGCACCAACCGTTTCGCCCTGTGCGGTCATAGTTGTTCGGAGGATCTTCATCACGACGAACACGTGCATTTTAGGTGTACTTCTTGCGGAAAAACGCTTTGCCTTTCCCATACGCCAATTCCTAAATTACAATTACCTCAGGGATATGAGGCTAGTGAAGCCAAATTATTGGTAGACGGCGTATGTGCCGGGTGCAATACTAACTAAGTTTCAAAGCAACAGCGTTGCATATAAATATTTGAATTTCGTATTTTAGGGGCTGTTTCTTTTCTTTAGCCCCGTAGTTAATGCGCTTTTGTTTACTTTTTATACTTACCCTGGGTGTAGCTATACCTAAATTAAAATCCCAAGATAACTGCGCCCAAACCTGTACCTGTAGCATTCAGGGGCGGGTTTACGATGCCGAAACTAAAAAACCTCTGCCCTACGCCACTATACGGGTTACCGGCACCGAAAAAGGAGTAGTTTCCGATACTGAGGGCTACTTTTCAATGACCAATATTTGCCAGCAGGAGTTTGATATTGCCGTTAGCTTTACCGGCTATAAAACCGTAGCCCACCACCACGACCTGCAGCATCCTAACCCTAGTATTTATCTTTCTCCTGAAGAGCAACATTTGGAAAGTGTAGTAGTGGAAGGCCGGTTACAGCAGAGCGAACAACTTTCTACCACCGAAAGCCGACTGGATGCGCAAACATTGGAGCGGAAGCAAGGCAGCAGCCTGGGCGAATTGCTAACAGAACTACCGGGAGTGGCTATGTTGAATACCGGTCAGAATATAAACAAGCCCATGGTACACGGCCTATACGGCAGCCGCCTGGCCATGTATATTGACGGTGTACGGCACGAGAGCCAAAGTTGGGGGCAGGAGCACGCCCCGGAAATTGACCCCAGCCAGCTAAGCAGCATTTCGGTGGTAAAAGGAGCCTCGGCCATTCAGTACGGCCCGGGGGCATTGGGTGGGGCAGTAGTAATGAAGACTACCAGCCCTACCTTGCACGAAGATTTTTCCGGGGAGACCGGCTTTAAAGTACAGGATAATGGCTGGGCAGTGAACAACCGAACCCAGTTACGCCAGGGCTACGACCGCTGGGCTTGGGTAGCTACCGTTGCCGCCAACCGCCAAGGCGACTTGCGGGCTCCGGATTACCAGCTAACCAATACCGGTGCTGTGGAATACAGTGCCGGGCTTAAAACCCTTTGGCACCCAACTAATCAGTTAAACATTTGGCTTCAGTATAATTACGTAAATCAGGAGTTGGGCATTCTGCGTGGCTCGGTTGTAGGCTCCCTGCGCGATTTAGCTAATGCCTTAAAACGCGACGTGCCCTTGGGTACAGCCCCGTTTTCTTATCAAATTAATAATCCGCGCCAAAAAGTAGACCACCATATTGCCAGCCTAAAGGGGGAATATACCATTGGTAAAAGCCGGTTTAAGTTTCAGTATGGCTTTCAGCGTAACCACCGGCAAGAGTACGATTTGCGGCGAGGCCGACTCAACAGTTCCCCAATTATAGACTTAGTGCTGAAAGCCCACCAAACTGAGTTGGTTTGGCAAATGCCCGAGGCTGGCAGAAGGACCGGCTCGGTTGGTCTCCAAACCTTTTACCAGCGCACCGCTAACCAGCCGGGTACCCAAAGTTTATTTTTCATTCCGAACTTCCGAACCACCACGTTAGGCTTATACACTCAGCAGCTTTGGCAATTTGACTCCTATAGCCTGGATGCCGGCCTTCGTCTGGATTATTTAGATGCTTTTACCATTGGTTACGATAATGCGAATAAGCAGTATCGGGATGCCTTTAATTATACCAGCTATTCGGGTTCGGTGGGCTATAGCCGAAATATAGGGAAGAACTTTAGGCTGCAAAGCCAGATTGCTACGGCCTGGCGACCGCCTAATGTAGCTGAGCTTTACAGCTTTGGTAAGCATGGTGTTACTCTGGAGTACGGCATTCGCCGAAGATCTTCCGGGCCTACCAGCGTAATAGACTCTGACGAACGTCCGGCACCCCCGGAAATAAGTATCGGCTGGACTAATACTCTATTACGCGAGGGTAGCCACCAAAGCCTGGAGCTTACAGCCTACATAAACTATATTGATAACTATATATTTGCCCAGCCCGGCGGCGTTCAGGAAACTGCAAGTGGCATCTACCCATTCTATGAATATAAGCAAGCTAATGCGGCCTTTACCGGATTGGATGCCAGCTACGTAATTAAGCACAGTAATTTATGGCGTTCTCAAGTAAAAGCCTCGTACCTCTACGCGCAAAACCTGAAAAACCAATCGGCATTTGTAGGGTTGCCCCCAGCCAATATTGGTTACACACTTCATTTTAGCCAGGCGGCCAACCGTAACCCTCACCTGGATGCGGAATTGGAATTGCAGTATAATTTTAAGCCGTTTCAGCCAGTACGAGTAATTGCCGCTGAAGAGTTTGGTGCGTTTGACGAAGACGGCCGGTTTATAGCTATTCGGCCCGAAGAGGTTAAGGATAGCGAACCGTTTGACTTTGCCGGACAACCAGGCGGTTTCTTCTTGGTGAACCCTTCGCTAGTTCTGGAAACTAAAAACTTCACTTATCGCTTAGGAGCTACAAACCTACTTAATGCGCGGTATCGTTCGTACACCAACCGCCTGCGATACTTTGCCGATGAAGCCGGGCGAACAATATTTTTTAGCATAAAATATAGCTGGTAGTTGCAACATTGATGCAATTTTACTATATTGAAGCATTGTTGCAATAAAGCATCTTTTAGAGCTGTCTGATGGAAAAATCTAGCGGCAAATTGGATGGTACGGATACAAGTTGTACCTTGCATCATTGTTGCAATAAAAAACTTTTGTATGAAAAAATTTAATTGGACTTTACTATTAGCATTTGCTGCATTTGGTGTGGTTTCGTGTGATGACGATGAAGATGTTATTGCGCCCGAAAATGACGAAGAAACAATAACTAATGTTACTTTAACATTCAGCCCACAGGGTGGCGGCGACGATGTAGTAGTTAATTGGATAGATGCTGACGGTGAAGGTGGTAATAACCCCACTCCTCCCGGCCAAATAACTTTGGCACCAAACACCACTTACGATTTATCGATTGATTTCCGTAATGAGTTGGCCGATGACGAAGATGAGAAAAACATAACCGCTGAGATAATAGAGGAGGACGATGAACATATGATCTTCTTCGGTTTTACTAATAACCTATTTACTGATCCTGAGGGCGATGGAAATATTAATTCTCGTAGTGATGCGGTGAACTATAAAGACCAAGATGACAATGGACAACCCCTTGGCTTAAAAACCGAATGGGAAACTGGTAACGCTGCTTCCGGAACCTTCCGGGTGTTACTTATGCACCAGCCCGGTGAAAAATCAGCAACCTCAACTGCTGATGATGGTGAGTCTGATGTTGATATCACATTCCCAATCAGCATTCAATAAAGAAAGTTAGTTTAAGTTGGAATACAATTGGATTAAGCTCCGGCTGTTTAGCCGGAGTTTTGTTTTTGAAGAAGATTTATTTTTATTGAGATCCGGTTGTTTAATTATGCCAAGAATAGGCCAGATTTTAGCTTTTCCTCTTATTATAGTAGTACGCTTGTACCAGTACCTCATCAGTCCAATGCTGGGCAGCAATTGCCGCTACCAGCCTACCTGTTCCCATTACATGATAAAGGCGTTACAGGTATGGGGACCGGTTAAAGGGTTGTGGTTAGGCTTGAACCGTATTGGCAGATGCCACCCTTGGGGTAGCCACGGCTACGATCCGGTGCCGGAGAAGAAGAGTTAATTAACCGGCATTATCTGGTAATTAATTTTTATACCGCCGCTCTCTCCCTGGTCCAGAGCAACAATAAAATCAAATAACTGAGGATCGTTACTCCCTATCCACTACGCTTGGGTATCCATTACAACTTTAGTCAGTAGCGAATACACCTCAGCATCCATTCTATTGGGTTGCATGCTGCGTTTAATGGTAATCTCGTTATTTGGTAGAACTTTAAAACGCAGGCCACAAGATTTAATACCTTTGGTCAAAACTGTTTGTATTAGCTTCTCTAAAGTTTCATTGGTACCCATTTCTGCTACAAAGTTGCTAGTGCCTCCAATATATGTATCTCCTAAAATGGTGTCTTGCTCAATACGGTACAATACCTGATTTATATCGAAATCATACTCCTGTGTTATTTGCCCGTTACCACTATAGAAAGTCCACTTTCCTACTCTCCTACCATTTTCATACTGGCCTATAGACTGAACCGAACCCTCAAACTTTGCTAAATTATTAGCAAAGCAAGCCAAATCTTCAACCTGACAACTATCTATCCCGGGTTGCTGATTGTGTTCCCAATAACTTTGGTATAGTCCGTATTTTACACCTCCCTTAAATTCGGCAGCCTCTTTTACCCGGCCATTTTGATTGGGATAAAATGAATACCACATCCCGGTTTTCTGACCCTGGCGGTACGTTCCGAAATTAACCAATGTTGCACGGAGCGGAAGTGATAGATGGAAACCTTCTGAATCGTGGTAACCCTCTGGGTTAGTCGTCTGCAGAAAGTAACCGTCCTTCTTTCCATCGGCAGCAACCTCAAATGTATTTATATAGGCTCCTACTTTTTTAGTAACCGTTTGCTGTGCCAGACTATGAAGGGCAGTACTTGTAACTAAAAGAACTAAACTAATTTTCCGCATTCTATTCAATTTACAAACTGCAATAAACATAATTATAGTTAAAAGAAAAGCCTCTCAGGTTTCCCAAAGAGGCTTTTCCTTTGATAATACTGTACCTAATTTACCCGCCGAAGTCGTCGAAGCGGATATTCTCTTGCGGTACGCCTAATTCATCTAGCATTTTAAGTACCGCCGCGTTCATCAACGGTGGTCCGCATAGGTAGTACTCAATTTCGTCCGGATCGGAATGCTTGCTTAGGTAGTTGTCGTAAAGCACTTGGTGAATAAAGCCTACGTAGCCGTCACCTTTATCGTCTAAGTCTTCTTTTACCTTCCAGTTATCTTCCGGTAGCGGCTCACTTAGTCCAATATGGAATTTAAAGTTCGGGAATTCCTCCTCAATCTTACGGAAGTGGTTAGTGTAGAACAACTCCTTCTTAGAACGGCCTCCGTACCAGTAACTTACCTTGCGGTCGGTTTTTTCGGTATGGAAAAGATGGAAAATCTGCGAACGTAGCGGGGCCATACCAGCACCACCGCCTATATACACCATTTCGCGCTGGGTTGGGTTAATGGCAAACTCTCCGTATGGTCCGGATATAGTTACTTTATCGCCCGGTTTGCGGCTAAATACGTAGCTCGAACACACGCCGGGGTTTACATCCATCCACTGGTTATTGGCTCTATCCCACGGTGGGGTAGCAATCCGGATGGTCAGCATTACTATATTACCTTCGGCCGGGTGGTTAGCCATTGAATAGGCGCGGAATAGCGGCTCCTCATTCTTCATAACCAAGCCCCACATCTGGAACTTATCCCAGTCGCTCTTATATACATCCTGCGGGTGGCCAAGTTCAGGCTTTGGCGTAATATCCATATCCTTAAACTCGCAGGTTATAGCCGGCACATCAATCTGAATATAACCGCCCGGTTCAAAATCAAGGGTTTCACCTTCGGGAAGCCTTACCACAAACTCCTTAATGAAGGTAGAAACGTTATAGTTACTCACAACCTCACATTCCCACTTCTTAATACCGAAGATTTCTTCCGGAATGCGAATTTTCATATCATTTTTCACCTTAACCTGACATGCTAGGCGCACGTTTTCGCGCTGCTCGGTACGGCTTAGGTGGCCAACTTCGGTAGGCAAAACCTCGCCGCCGCCATCTTCAACCACACACTTACACATAGCGCAAGTACCACCACCACCACAGGCCGAAGGCAAAAGAATTTTATTGGCAGAAAGGGTAGTTAGCAAAGAACCACCGGCCGAGGTAACCAAAGGCTCGCTAGAGTCCCCGTTAATTACAATATTCACATCGCCCTGCTGTACCAGCTTCTTCTGCGCAAATAGCAGAATAAACACCAGCATCAGAATTACTACGGCAAAGGCCGCTACGGCCGTTACAATCACAATATTCATGTATGTTTCCTTTTTAGATGAAAAGGCTGTTTCAGGCGCAAATATACCTAAGAGCCGGCAAAGTAGTCAGGAAATTTCCTATTTTTTCCTTACGTACCTAATTCTTATTACTTAAATCTGAACTGCGTGTAAAAAGTTGCATTTTATACCTGCCAATTTTAGCTAAATAACTGTTTCCAGGTACCTTTCATTCGGTTATACTTAAGCGTGCTGGGCAAGGCCTGCCAAAAGTACTTGCTGGTTTCCACCGCAAAGGAGGGTTGCATATAGCAATTGATAGTGCAGCCCTGACAAGCCGGCAGCCGCCCTTCCAACTCAACCAGTTTTTGCACTTCGGCACTAGTGTATAACTCAGCCAGGTTGTTTTCAATAGGAAATTCTTTTAAACCTAAATGGTAGCAGGGTAATATCAGTTTATTTTCCGGCGAAATAACTACCGTAGTGCTGGCGGCCCGGCATACCGGTTTATCGGTTTGGTTGCCGCCGTCGCGGCGTAGGCCAATAAACCCTCTATTTAAGTATACGCCTGGCCGCTTACCCCAGGCTTCTAATTCGGCCAGCGATCCCTGACTAAATTTCGCCCCGGTTTCAACCTGATTATACTCGAAAATGGGGTTCAATATCAGCACCAACTTATTTGCCTGACAGAACTCCCTATAAACTACCTCTATCTCCGAAATATTGGATTCGGTAACGGTAAATAGAATATCGGGCCGCCCCCCAAATTCCTTAGCCACCTCAATACTTTGCAGCACATGGTCATAACAGTTTACGCCCCGGCTGGCGTTGTGGGCTTCCCTTTCTGGTGAATCCAGCGAGAAGTGCAGCATATCTATCAGCCCGGCCAGCCGCTCAGCATATTTAGGGTACAGCAGACAGTTGGTGGTTATAGTAGTTATAAAACCAAGCTGCTTAGCCAGCTTAAGCAACTCATCTAACTGGCGATGCAGCAGCGGTTCGCCGCCGGTAAAATCTACCACTTTAACGCCCAGCTTCTTTAAAGCTTTGAGGTTCTGTTCAGCGTTTTCTAGGGTAACGTAGGGTGAAGGGCGTTCCCAAATATCGCAGAAACCGCATTTGGCATTGCAGCGATAGGTCAGGTAATAGTTACACAGTATGGGATGCTTTACCAAGCGCATAGGGTAAAGATACGCAAAAGCCTACTTTACCCTAAATTCAAGCTGATTGAACCGGAAATTCTTATTATTGGAAGAGCTAATTTGTAATGATAGCGGCAGTAAAGTTGCCGTTTCAGGAGCGTCTTTCAATCGAATGTAAAATTGTGGCTGATGATATGTTTCAGAGGGGAAGCCGGACGTTACAAATTCCTCCACACTATTAAACAATTTGCGGCCGGTAGTTACCAGAAACAGAGTAGATACATCGGCATCTTTAGCATATTCTTGGCTGTTATAGGAAAAAGTCTCGCGAGCTGTAATAGCAATAGCCGAAACTTGAGCAGCCGGAGGCGGAAAGACGGGATCACAAGCGTAGGCTGTAGAGGCAAAATTGAGAAAAAGATTAGGTTGGAACCAAGCCAATGCCTCAGCGTGGAGCGTTATTTCCAAGGCTAGTTCGGAGTAATCCGTAGTATCGGAGGGCGTATAGATCTGCGTGCCTTCGGAGCTAATTTGAAGAGCCTGAACGCTTACATCTTGAATGGTAAATGGTTCTACATTACCACAATCATCAACGCAGGCCGGGGTAAATAAGCCTAAAAACAGGCTTAGCAGAAAAATTTTCTAATGATCTTCATAGTACAATTGGTTTATGCAGCAATGTATCAATTTTACCTTTAACAAATGAGATAAAATTGAACAGAAATGACTTATTGCCTAGCGCGTGATAATCTGGTTGCGGTGGGCATCCAGCTTAACCAAGGTAAATAGCAGAATAGTAAAGGAAAGTAAAGAGGAACCCCCGTAGCTAAAGAACGGCAAGGGAATACCAATTACCGGAAACAGGCCAATAGTCATGCCTACGTTCACCATAAAGTGAAAAAAGAATACCCCGGCTACGCAATAGCCGTAGACTCGAGCAAAGGTATACTTCTGGCGTTCGGAGATAAATATAATTCGCAGCAACAGGGCCATAAACAGCCCAATCAGGATTAGGCTCCCCAGCCAGCCGTGCTCCTCGCCAATGGTGCAAAATATAAAGTCGGTGCTTTGCTCAGGCACAAAATCGTACTTGGTTTGGGTACCTTCCAGAAAGCCTTTGCCAAAAGTGCCGCCGGAGCCAATAGCTATTTTACTCTGGGTTATATTCCAGCCTTGTCCCAATGGGTCGGTATTGGGGTTTATAAGCACCAAAATACGGTTTTTCTGGTGCGGAAGCAGTACCTCGTTCAGTACTACATCAATACTAATGATAACCCCAATAGCCATTACGGCGGCCAATATTGCTAACCCGGCCTGCTGCACCGATTTTAGCACCAAGCCTATAATCAGCAGGGCAATTAGCACCACAAAAATTATAGCTAACGATTTGCCAATAATCAGCGGGATAATAGCCAGAGCAATACCTACCAAACCTATAATAATCAAGGCCGGGCTCATGCCTTCGCGATAAAAAGCAACTAAGAAGCTAAGGAAAACCAGTACCGTACCGGCATCGCGCTGCAGTAGAATAGCCGCAATAGGTATGAGCAAAATACCGAAGGTTACGTAGTACGACTTCAGCCTCTTAAACTTAATATTATAATCGTTGATGTACTTAGCCAGAGCCAGTGCGGTAGCCCACTTAGCAATTTCGGAGGGCTGAAATTTGAACGAACCAATCTGAAACCAGCTATTAGCGCCGTTTACCTCGGGCATAAATAAAACACCAACTAACAGCGGTATTGTAACTATATAAAATACGTAGGAGAAAGTAGTGAAAATATTATAGTCAATGAGCATCATGACTACAATTACTACTACGGACAGGCATATAAAAATAAACTGCCTACCTGAGTTTAACTGAGTATTAAATATGCTCAGCCCCATGCTTTCATCGTATACGGCGGCGTAAATATTTAGCCAGCCTAAAAAGACTAAAGCAGCGTACACCGCTATAATAAACCAGTCTATTTTTACACTTACGCTATCGTACCTGCTCACAAGTTTTTACCTAATAAATAAAATTACCCTTAAGCGCAAACTCTTCGATATTAGTGCGCTTAATTTCGCCCATTACGTACTTTTCTACTACCAAACTGGCAATAGAAGCTGCCGCCCGGGCTCCTTGCCCAGCATTTTCAACGTATACCGCCACGGCAATCTGCGGATTATCCTTTGGGGCGAACGCCATAAAGCCAGAGTGGTCCTCGCCGTGAGGGTTTTGCACTGTTGAAGTTTTACCGCAAACATCTAAGCCAGGTATTTTAGCCCGGTACTGGCCGGTACCGTACATTACCACATTTTCCATAGCATCTACTACTTTGGCAAAATGCTCCGGAGCTACCCCGGTTTCACGCCGCTGAGCGTACTCCGGCAGGGGGCTACCACCCTCGCCAATACTTTTAACCAGATGGGGCGTGTAGTAATGACCCCGGTTGGCAATTATAGCAGCCAAATTAGCCATTTGCAGCGGGGTTACACCTAACTCGCCCTGGCCAATAGCCAACGAAAATATGTTGGAAAACTTCCAAGTCAGTTCGCCCTTATATACCCTATCGTAGTACTCCGGGGTTGGAGCGAAACCCGATTTCTCGCCTGGCAGGTCAATCCCTAATTTCACCCCTAAGCCAAAGTTATACAAGTAATTGTCCCACAGGCGTAACCCAATTTGGCTATCCTTAAAGGTGTTGGAAGATTTATCCTGATTAATTATGCGACGAAAGGTCTGGTAAAAGTACGGATTGCACGATACGGTAATGGCCCCTTCCAGATCTTCGTTAGAATGCGGGCCGTGGCAACCAATTATAGATCTGTTGCAGTGAAAACGGGTTGAGGGGTCAATTACTCCTTCCTGCAAAGCAATTAACGCCTGCACCATTTTAAACATGGAGCCCGGCGGGTACAGGGCCATAATAGGCCGGTTAAACAGCGGTACCAGTGTATCTTTTTGCAGCGTAGCAAAATTTTTGCTCAACTCAGCCCCGGTCAGCATGTTCGGGTCGTAGTTGGGGGCGCTTACTATAGCCAGCACCTCGCCGGTGGCGGGCTCAATAGCTACCACACTGCCGCTTTTGCCCTCCATCAGCTTTTCGGCGTAGCGTTGCAACTCCAGATCAATGGTAGAAACCAGGTTGTAGCCGGCTACCGAAAGGGTATCGTATTCGCCTTGCCGGTAGTCGCCTTTAACTACGCCGCGTACGTTAACAGTTTTAAGCCGAACGCCCCGTTTGCCCCGTAAGTAGGGTTCGTAGCGCATTTCTAGGCCGGTGCGGCCAACCTGATCGCCTCGTTTATAGTACTTGGTCGAATCGCCACTGAGGGCATCAGCACTAATTTCACCAATATAGCCAAAGGCATTGGCCATTATAGCGTAAGGATAGCTACGTACCGTGCGGGGGCTAATCAATAAACCGGGGTAATCTACCAATCGGTCCTGTATGCGGGCAAAATCTTCGGTGGTAAGAGCTTTTATAAGGGGGTTAGGCCGAATGTAGGAATAGGCTTTATCCGATTTCATTTTGGCCCAGGCAGCATCAAACTGTTCGCGGGTTAGGTTTAGGGTAGTAAGCAGCCCGGCCGTATCTAAACCCTCCAGCTCTTTAGGAATAACCATCAGGTCGTAAACCGGTTTATTGTATACCATAAGCTTACCGTTCCGATCTTTAATTACTCCCCGGTACGGGTACTCTTCTACCCGTTTAATAATATTGGCTTCGGCTGCGCTTTTATAATCGCTGTCTAACACCTGCAGGGCAAACAGCCTGCCTAAATAAATAAGGCCAATCAGCAAAAAGGCCGATATAATAATATACTTTCGGTTATCACTCATATAGTTCGGCGCGCGCTATAAAACAAGTACTGTATTATAACAATCACAATAAAGGTGAATGCGGTGCTGGCCAAAACTTTAATAAGTGTGAAGAAGAAGTTGCTAAAACCCCCGGCTTCTACAAAAAATAAGACTAAATGATGTAAAAAAATCAGGATAAAGCTATAAATGCCAAACCACTCAAACCCCATCACCTTTAACTTAGGGGTCATCCACGACTCATAACCACCGCGCGGGGCGAATGAACGCACCACCTGGGGCCGCAAGTACATGATGAACACCGAAGCCGCCGCATGGATTCCCAAACTATCGTAAAAAATATCTACGCACAACCCCATAGCTAAGCCCAGCAGCATTAGCCGGATGGGGCTAGATTCAAACGGGAGCATTAACAGATAGCCTAAATACAGAAAGCAGAAGCCTACATCAAACAGGACCACCCGGGGCATTAGCACTACCTGAAGCACTAAATACACTATGAAATAAAAAACCTGAGCTAATGCGGGCATAGTTACTGAGTACTAATTTGTTCCAGGGAATCGCGCTCTTGTATAAGCCTATTCCGGATAACATATACGTAAGCTAAACTTGAGAAATCGGTAGCTAAATCAACAGTTATATCGTAGTAGGTAGCATTTTGTGGCAACTCCACTTCGGATACCCTGCCCACCGGAACCCCGGTAGGAAAAACCGAATTATAACTGGAAGTAACCACCGTATCGCCTACCTGTACCTGCTGGTGCCGGGCAATAAAATCTAACTTAGCCTGGTTGGGGTTCTCGCCATTCCAGTGTACCGAACCAAACGCTTGGGAATTATTTCCCTTTAGCATAGCTGAAACGTATACCCCGCTGTGCAACAGGCTAACGCCCACCGCAAAATTTTCGCTGGCCGATTTAACTTTACCTACTACCCCCTGGGGGCCAATTATAGCCATACCCGGCAACACCCCATCGGCCTTGCCCTTATTTAGGGTTAGAAAGTTTTTGGGCCGGTTTACGCTATTATTGATTACCTGCGCCGCCTCAAAACTAAATTGCTGTTCTACCTCTTTAGCCACGGCCGTTTGCATGCCCGGTATGCTCAGGCGTTGCTGCATTTGGCTTAGGCGTTCTTTTAAGAAAGCATTTTCCTGAGCCAGGCTTTCGTTAGCTTCTTTTAAATAGAGGTAGCTGCTTACATCGTTAGAGGTTTGGGTAACCGAGGCCGCTACGGTATTGGCAGAATTAAAGAAAGCTACACCCTGGTAGCTATTATTCTGTATAATAAGCCAGGCACAGACTAGTTCCAGAAGCAGGAATATAGCCAGTGCCCGGTATTTATACAGAAACTGAAATAATGAATTCATTAAGAATTATCAGGTCATCAAAACTGGTTTGAATGATTCAAGGTTTTTCATTGCCTGGCCGGTACCCCGTACTACGGCGCGCAACGGATCGTCTGCCACGTGGATGGGAAGCTTGGTTTTCATGGCCAAACGTTTGTCCAGTCCTCTTAGCAACGCCCCACCTCCGGTTAGGTGGATACCGTTATCGTAAATATCGGCGCTAAGTTCCGGCGGCGATATTTCCAGGGCCTTCAGCACCGCTTCTTCTATTTTAGAAATAGATTTATCCAGGGCAAAGGCAATTTCGGCGTAGCTAACCTTTATAATTTTAGGTATACCCGTCATAAGGTCGCGGCCGCGGATTTCGTAATCTTCCGGCGGATCGTCGAGCTCGGTTAGGGCCGAGCCAACAGCCATTTTCACCTTCTCGGCCGAACGTTCCCCAATTAGCAGGTTATGCTGCCGGCGCATATAATCCAGGATGTCGCGGTTAAAGGTATCGCCGGCTACGCGCAGGCTTTGGTCGGCCACAATACCGGAAAGGGCAATTACCGCAATTTCGGTAGTACCACCCCCAATATCCACAATCATAGAGCCCATGGGCTGCTCAATATCTATACCGATACCAATAGCGGCGGCCAGCGGCTCGTAAATCATATACACTTCTTTGGCCCGAGCGGCAAAAGCGGAGTCGCGCACGGCCCGTTTTTCTACCTCGGTAATTCCCGAAGGAATACAAATTACCATACGGTACGAGCTGGGTATAAAACGACTGGTCTTGTCGTCAATCATCTTTATCATGCCCCGAATCATTTCTTCGGCGGCGGTAAAGTCAGCAATTACCCCATCCTTAAGCGGACGTATGGTTTTTATATTTTCGTGGGTTTTTTCGTGCATTTGCATAGCCTGCCGCCCAATTGCCAATACTTTGTTGGTAGTGCGGTCTTTGGCTATGATTGAGGGCTCATCCACTACTATCTTGTCCTTATGGATAACAAGGGTATTGGCGGTGCCCAGGTCCATGGCTATATCGTTAGAAAATAAATCAAAGAGACCCATAGGCTGTTTATGCTGTTGCGTTCAATTTCTCCAAAATTTACAAATTTGCTCTTACAAGAAAAGCCTCTGGTAAGATTAATGTTTAAAATGTCTAACTCCGGTTAGTACCATAGTCATGTTGTTGGCATTACAGTAGTCAACCGAATCGGTATCGCGTATGGAACCGCCCGGCTGCACAACCGCCTTAATGCCGGCTTCATTAGCTATTTGCACACAGTCGGAGAACGGGAAAAAAGCATCTGACGCCATTACGGCTCCTTCCAGCGGTAGATTAAAGCTTTCGGCCTTCACTAAAGCTTGCTTTAAAGCATCTACGCGAGAGGTTTGCCCAACGCCGCTAGCTACCAGCCGGTCTTCCGTAGCCAATACAATGGTATTGGATTTGGTATGCTTGGCCAGTATGCCGGCAAAAACCATTGCTCGTTTTTCAACATCAGTGGGTGCTAATTCGGTAGCTACGGTAAATTTATCGGACGTATCGGTAATGCTGTCTTTATCCTGCACTAAATAACCGTTTAGTACACTTTTCACTTGTTTATAAGCCGGTAATTTCTGGGTTTGTTTCAGAATGATGCGGTTTTTCTTCTGGCTCAGTAGTTCCAGCGCATCGGCATCGTAGTCCGGGGCTACCAAAATTTCAAAAAACAGTTTGTGCAATTCTTCAGCCGCGGCCATATCAACCTTCTTATTGGTAACCAGCACCCCACCAAAAGCCGAAACCGGGTCGGATGCCAAGGCCCGCAGGTAGGCTTCCTTAACCGAACTGCCCAAGGCACAGCCGCAAGCATTGGTGTGTTTAACAATTACAAAAGCCGTATCCTCAAACTCCTCGCACAAATTGACCGCAGCATCTACATCAACCAGGTTATTATAGCTGAGTTCCTTGCCGTTCAATTGTTCAAAAATATCGTGCAGATTGCCAAAGTAGTAGCCTTGCTGGTGCGGGTTTTCGCCGTAACGCAACTGCCTACCTTCGCGTTCGCTAATTTTCAGCTTCGGTAAAGAATTTTCAGCATTGAAGAAGTTGAATATGGCACTATCGTAGTGCGAACTAATATCGAAAGCCTGGGCGGCAAACAGTTTTCGATCTACCAGATCAGTTGAACCTTCTTTTTCGTTAAGTAAAAGTTCTAGCTGGGCGTACTGCTCGCGCGAAGCTACGCAAAGTACATCCTTAAAGTTTTTAGCGGCGGCCCGTATCAGGGAAATCCCCCCGATATCAATTTTCTCAATAATTTCCTGCTCGGAAGCGCCGCCGGCTACGGTTTCCTCAAATGGATAAAGGTCTACAATAACCAAATCTATAGCCGGTATATCAAACTCAGCTACTTCAGTTTTATCCTGGCTATTATCCCTGCGGTGAAGGATTCCGCCAAATACTTTAGGATGAAGGGTTTTTACGCGCCCACCAAAAATGGAAGGGTAGTCAGTTAAATTTTCTACAGCCGTAACTTCGGCACCCTGCTCTTCAATAAATTTTTGGGTACCTCCGGTAGAATAAATTTTAACACCTTGTGCTTTCAGCAAAGAAATAATGGGGGCCAGCCCATCTTTGTAATATACTGAAATTAGGGCGGACTCTATTTTGCGCGGCTCCATAAGGTTTAGGGAATTAGGAATTAGGGAAATTGAATTCTTTTCTAAGTATATCTTCTACTACCCGGGGGTAATGCTGGTGTTCTAGTTTAAGAACATTAGCGCCTATTTCTTCTGCCGTGTGTTCGGGCAAAACCGGGCAACTTGCCTGAAAGATTATAGCTCCTTCGTCGTACTGCTGGTTTACGTAATGAATGCTAATACCGGACTCCGTATCGCCGGCATTTTTTACTGCCTGGTGAACGTGGTGGCCGTACATACCTTTTCCACCCCACTTAGGCAGCAGGGCCGGGTGAATATTAACTATTCGGTTAGGATAAGCTTCTACCAAATAATCCGGAATCAGGCGCATAAAGCCGGCCAGCACAATAAAATCAATACGCTCTTCCTGCAACTTATGCAGTACATCCCGGCCTTGAGCTAGCTGCCTATTTGTAAAATGGAAGGTTGGGATGTTGTAGTTAGCCGCGCGTTGTACAACCCCGGCATCGGGCCGGTTTACCGCCAGCAAGCTAACCCGCCCCACCGGCGACTCCTGAAAATGCTGAAAAAACCGTTCGGCATTACTGCCGCTGCCCGAGGCAAATACTGCCAGGCGAAGAGGGAACCTACTCAAACCACAGGGTTTTAAGGATTAGAACAGCAACATGCTAAGTACGCCTACCAACATTATTACTTTCCAGTAGCTGCTTAGCCAGCTAAAGTGCCGCCGGCTATCTGCCCTTAGTAACTTAATAAGCCCAAATAGCACTAGTAAAATTAGGCAATAAAATACGTATTCCAACCCTTGCGGAGCTACTTTGGCCGCCATAATCCATAATACCAGCAGAAGTAAAATAATAAGTGGCAATAGTACCAGTTTAGTGCGGGCCACGCCTACTAAAATCGGCAGGGTTTTGCAGCCAAAGTGCATATCGCCCCGCATATCTTCTACATCCTTAACTATTTCCCTAATTAAGGTGGTAAGCGCAGCAAAACCGGCGTAGGCTACTATCAGCCATACATTTCCTCTAAACTGCAGACCCACCACCGCAATGGACATCCAGGTAAGGAAGGCTACCATTATATTACCAACCAGGGGCAAGCGCTTAAGCTGATTAGAATACAGCCAAAGCAAAAAAGCTGAACCCAGGCACACCACCCCAACCTGCCAGCTAACCGTAAACCCCAGCCCTACCCCGCTAAGGCTTAACAGCGGATGAATAAAAATAACTTCGCGCCGCTTCAGCTCCCGACCAATAATTACCCGTTTGGGCCGGTTTATATAATCAATTTTAATATCATAGTAGTCGTTAATGAGGTAGCCGCCGGCCGCAATAAATAAGGTAGCACTTACTAATCTGAACAGGGCCGGATCCGTCAGCATGCCGAACCACCGGCTATTGGGTACCGTCAGGCTACAAGCCACAATATATTGGGCCAGCGCCAGCATCAGCAGGTTAGGAAAGCGCACTGCTTTCAGAATACCAACCCACAACCTGTTAACCGAAAGTATAGCCGATAACACTGCCGAAAGTATTAATTAATTAGCAAAGTATTAGTAATCAGAAGCTATCTCTTAAATAGCTTATTCTAATTTAATTATTTATATAAATCAACCACTGCAGCCAAGAAACCACGCAATTAGAGGCCACGCGGGCGGCTAATCTCGTGGGTAGACGAGCGACGGAAAAAGAGCGGGCATATTTGAGGTAGTAATTAGCTCTGTTCGGCCAGGCGCTGAATATCCTGACTTAGGATTTTATATATGTCTTGCCAGCCGGGGGTGTCGGCTAGTAGGTGCAGGTGCTTTTGGAGCACGGCTTCGTCGCCACGCCGGGCCGGGCCGGTTTGGGCGGCAGCCGGGCTAATTTCCAGGGCTTTTTCCAGGGTTTCTTTAACCAGAGGATTCAGTAAATCGGTGGGCAGACTATGGGATTGAAGCAATTTACCGGCAATATTTAGCATGTGGTTGCTAAAGTTGCAGGCAAATACTGCCGCTACGTGCAACCGGCTACGCTCGGCCGAACTAACTGTAAGCACCTTATTACTGAGTTTACCGGCCAACTTCTTTAGAAAACCTTCATCGGCTGCTGTATTGGCTTCCAGGCAAATAGGTACGGTTTGCCAGTCTACTTTTTTCTCCTTAGAAAATGTTTGCAGCGGATAGAAAACCCCGATTCTTTCACCCAACGGAGCTAAAACCTCCATGCCTACACTACCGGAAGTATGCACTACCAGGTTGTTTTCAGATACCTTTATGTTTTCAACTACTTGGGGCAAAGCACCGTCGGTTACCGAAATTATAACTAGGGCATTACGGAGCTGAGTAAAATCCAGTGCCTCAACAGCTACGGAATTTACCTCTTTGGCTAAGGCCTGAGCATTGGGGAGGCTTCGGCTCCAGACTGCCTTAATTGAATACCCGCCGGCAGTTAATGCCGGTGCCAAATGCCAGGCCACCCGCCCCGCCCCAACCATAATTATATTGGCTGGTTCGGGCACGTTAGGCATTTTGTCTTTGTTGAAGGTTTTTATAGTCTTGCCAGCGGCGGTAAATAGCCACACTAAACCCAACTATCATTAGAATTACCCCTAACCATAGTAAGTTAATTAGCGGTTTTTCCAGCGCCTTAAGTACAATATATTCCTTCTGGGTAGTGCTGGTGGTTAGCGATACACTATTTTCATCAGGGTGAACACCGGTAAAGGCAATTTTCACCGCTAAATCGTTAACTACGGCGGCAATGCTGCCCTGGCTCTTATCGGAGGTACGCAATACGTAGATTGGCTCGGCTACGTATTCCTGTTTCTCGCCCAGCACCTTAATTATAGCTTTTACCGCAATATCACCTTCCTGTAGGTCTAAGCCGGGTACTTTGGTTAGCTGCTGTAGGTTTTCTACCGTAGCTACGTAATCGTTTATAAAGAATTCTTTACCCAACTCAATTTTAACCGGCTCAGGTTCGCTCCATTCTACCGGCTGGCTATCGTCGGGCACGGCCGATACGTGGGTATATAAATCCCCGCTTAAATCGCGCTGAATATCCGGAGAGGCAATAAAGCCCATTTGCGGGTTTACCTGCGCCCGGGGGTAAAGGGCAAACTTGCCACCGTCGGGCCGGGTATACTCTACCCGGTAGTAGGTATTTTCGGCCAGCACTTCTACGGAATCGCCCTGATTGAACAGCTTTTGGCCGCCGCGGTAGAAATCATCTCTGGCTAAGAAAAACTGCGGGCTGGCGGTAGGCATCAGTATGTCTTTAGGGATATAGCCTTTAATGCTACGAGCTTCCACAAACTTACCCTGGTACTCTACCTCGTAATCCTTCATATTCTTAGGCTGGTTTACCCAAAGCAGAATATTTTCTTTGTTCACCTCATCGGCAAACTCGCGGCTATATAGCAGGCCACTAGTATTCATCGAAATAATTTCGGTATAGGCACTAGAGAATAGTATGCCCAACATAATTAGGGCTATACCAATATGCGAAACCGCCCCGCCGGAAAGCTTTAGGTTGGTTTGCTTCAGGCTAAGCAAAATAAAAGCATTGGAAACTATAGAATAGATTGCCGCTACAGTAAGGGCGATATAGGCCGGCTCAAAAATCGATTTTATAACAATAACCAAGGCACTCACAAACAGGGTAACTATTAGCGGGAAGGTAATGGATTGCCAAAACTTTTTAGCGTCCATTTTTTGCCACCAGAAGTACTGGGCCGTGCCGGAAACCATTGCTAAAGCCACCGCAAACCACAACTGAAATTTGGTATAAAAAGCCACTGGATCGGTAGGCGGGGCCATATTCAGTTCAATACCAATTAAACCGGCTAGTTGGTTATACACCGGTATAGAGGTTGGTACAATTACCTGAAAGGCCATTAGACCCAAAATAGTAACCCCAATAAATATCCAGAACTCCCGGCTGTATACCGATGGCTCGCTGCCACCGGGTATATGCTTCCAGTTTTTTACAAGAAGAATAGTAGCCAGAATTATGAAGGCAAACAAATAAACCAATAGCTGTCCGGAAAGCCCCATATCGGTAAAGCTATGTACCGAGCTATTGCCTAACACCCCGCTCCGAATAAGGAAGGTGGAGTATAGTATTAAAATGAAGGTAACTACCATCATCAGGATAGAAGCGCGAAGGGCGGTTCCGTTCTTACGGTAGACAATCATTAAGTGCAGCGTACCTACCAACGTTAACCAGGGGACATACACGGCATTTTCTACCGGGTCCCAGTTCCAGTAGCCCTCAAAGTTTAGGGTTTCGTAGGCCCAAAACGCCCCCATCAGAATACCTACACCCAATATTAAGGTAGCAGCACCCGTCCAGGGCAGGGCAGGGCGAATCCAGGCGCCGGGTTCCCGCTTCCAGATAGAAGCCAGGCCGTAGCTAAACGGCACCAGCACTAAAGCGTAGCCCAGGAACAGCGTTGGCGGGTGAATTACCATCCAGTAGTTTTGTAGCAATGGGTTCAGACCGGCACCATCTTCCGGTACAAAATCCGGGTTAATAGCAAATACCGGCCAATCCATAACATCGCGCAGCAGCATAAAGGGCGAGCTGCCCAACTTCCACTCCAGCCCGGGTATAACTACTCCTAAAATCATAGAAGCTAAAAATGCCTGAACCAGGGCAAAAATTGCCATAACGCGGGCCTCCCACTTGCCGCTAAGCTTCAGTAATACCAACCCAATTACCGCGTGCCAAAACAGCCACAGCAAAAACGAACCTTCCTGCCCTTCCCAAAAACAGGAAATCATATAGTGGGTAGGCAGCGTGGTGCTGGAGTGGCTATAGGCGTAGTGGTACTCGAAGTAATGATTGTAAATTATAAAGAAAAGCGTAGCTATAGCCCCGAAAAGCGACAGCACATGAACCCAAAAACTACCCCGGGCCAAATTTTTCCAGTTATTTGGCTGGTCAGTAAGCAAGCCATCCTGGGTGGTGCGAACGTGCAAATACCAGGCTACTGATGCTAATATTACCGAGGTAAACGATAGAATAAGTAGAAAATGGCCAAGCTGGCCTATAAATTCGTGCACCATGTGCTAAACGTTAAAGTTGTGCCTGCTGCGTAGGCGATTCCTGATCCTGATACTTAGAGGGGCATTTTAAGAGTATTTGGCTGGCTACGAAGCGGTCTTTTTTAAAGCCGCCGATAACTACCACCTGCTCAGAGCGCAGAAAATCCGGAGGCATCGGCTCCCCATAAAATACTTGTTCTTCGCGCCCTTGGTCATCTACCATAGTAAAGGTAAACGAAAGCTTATCCGGAGCGGTAGCAATGCCCAGTGGCTGACCTTGCTGGTTTTTCTTAAGTGTGCCAACTACGTGCACTTCGGTTTCGGTAGTAGCCGTAACGTCGTAGGCTTCTTCAAAGGCTACGTACGAGCTGGAATCGCCGGCGGTGCTTACCACCACAGCCAAGGCTACGGCAATTACAATAAGACCAAGTATATGGGTAAGTTTCATATGGAGTTAACCCGTTTTAGTACTAAATAATTTCCTGTAATTAAGCTGGTTGCCCCGGTTTACTTTCCGGAAGTTCTTTTTCCAATTTACCAAGGCGGCGGTCAATGCTTACGGTATAGCCAATAAAGCCCACAAATATGAGTCCGGCTACTACCATTACCACCCAAATTTTACCATCGGCCCTAAACTGATCGGCCATTTCTATCTGCTGATTGGCGTAGTCTTCCTGCTCAATAGCAATCTTTTCCTGCGCCTGCAGGCCGGCCGCCAAACCCAAGCAAAGCAGTAGGGCACATACTATTTTCCTCATATCAAATCTTCTAATCTATCCAGCAACAAGCGCTGGCGAATGCGTAAACTGGCTAACCATAGGCCCAGCAAAAACCACCCCAGTACTGCCGGGTAAAATACGGCCCTCAAACTACTGTCCAGATCGTAGGCATTAAAGCCCGGATTGCCACCATTGCCCGGATGCAGGCTATCGGTGAGGCGGGGCAGAATAAACAACAAGGGTATAAGGGCTGCAAAGGCAAATATATTGTACACCGCCGAAAGCCGCCCTTTTTGCTGATCGTCGGGCAGGGCGCTTCTTAGTACAAAGTAGCCCAGGTAAATAAGCATACCAATAGCCGAAGCGGTTTGCTTAGGATCGCCGCTCCAGTAGTCGCCCCAGGTGAACTTGGCCCAAACCATACCGCTAAGCAAGCCTAAAACGCCAAAAGCCAGGCCCATATTGGCCAGCTCAACCGAAAAACGGTCATCGGCCAGCCGGCCCTTGTTCAAATATTTTATGGCGTATACTACCGATAGCAACAGCAGCAGTATCATGCCAAACCACATAGGTACGTGAAAGTGCAGCAGGCGAATAGTTTCGTTCAGGATAGGTAGGCGCGGTACGGCAAACAGCAGGCTACCCCAAATAGTATAGGCTAATAAAGCTACTGCCAACACCTTCCACCAACTTTGTTTTAATATCAGCTTCGCCATACGTACGGAAATAGTAAGAGGGAAACAGTAATAATAATGGCATCAATGGCTACCAAAGTTAAAAGCTCGTTGCTACTCTGGCTTCTATCTAAACCATCCATAGCGTTTTTGGCTAATTTTATGCTCATGAGCAGGGTTGGTAGTATAATGGGAAAGCCTAAAACCGGTACCAGCGTTCCGTTATTATTAGCTTTTTGGGCAATTGCCGAAAGCAACGTAAAGGTAGCACTGAAACTAATAGCCCCCAAGGCCAAGGCCAGGGAAAAGTAGGCCATATCCTGCACGGGGTTGCCCAAAACTATACTGTAGAACAGCAGGGAACAGGCGCTAAGCAGTAGCATTAACACTACATTATAGGCCATTTTAGCAATAATGATGCTTTGGGGTGACGCCAGGGTATACAGATAGAGCAGCCGGCCGTCGGGTTCCTGCATAAAGCTTTTGGCAATGGCACTAACCGCCCCAAACAGCAGAATTATCCAGAGCAGGGCGTTCCATAATTGGGGTTGCAAAGCCCCGCTCCTAACTCCCAGGCTCAGGAAGCACACCATTACCGTACTACCCAAGTACAGCAGCATGGCGTTCAGCGTAGTTCGCTGGCGCCACTCCAGAATAAACTCCTTATATAACAGCGTTTTAACTTCTTGCAGCATGCTAGGGCTGAGGCCAAAAGCTTGGCCGGCACAATTCTGCCGCAAAGATACTACCCAAGTGCGAGAAATACAGGGAATGTAGGAAATAAGGTAGTCTTTCTGGGAATTGAGGTTTATTCAGCCTTCAACATTGGAAGCGAACCTGATACTATACTATTAGCACTACTCATTAAACTAATGATGAATAAGCTTTTATTGCTTTCAAAAATTGGACGGACACTAGCAACAACCTCTCCAAGATTATTAAAAAGTTTAATTTCTCTGTTAGCGTCTAACTCCCAGCTACCTGAATATAAACACTCCTTTTTGCTTTCTGAATCAAAAACATATGAGTCAAAGCAGGTTGTTTTTAACTCAAAAGTATTAATGTTAGTCAGAATGAGCTCAAAAGGACTTACGTATGAATTAATATGTTGATTTTCAATTGAATCAATTTGCCATTTACCTACTAGCTCACCTTTTAGTTCATCTCTTAAATAATTTTCTATTATTATAGCCTTATAACTAGCTTTGAATGGTTTTTGATCTAACATTCCATAATCCATGAAGTATAGGGTGTCATTATCAATCTTATATAAATAATGAATTGTAGGGTTCATTAAAGATGGATTGGTAGTAAAATAGAAATTACCTTCCGAGAAATTATATATCAATTGCTCGCCCTGGGAACTACCCCATGTTAAATTTTTTGATACCTCTATAGTGTTGGAAGAAATGAACCGATTCTGGTGCATTTCATAAAAGGTGCTTTCGTATAGAAGTATTTGAGGTTCTCTGCCAGAATCTACAGACCACCTAAGTGTTTTATTGAGTAAATCTTCGGGTTTAAAATCAATAGGAATATTTGACTCTGGCAACTTATAAAAATAGAATCTAGCTAATTCACCTTTTTTTTCAGCAGTCAAAACTAAGGAATCGGAATGCCAATTGCCTTTCAGCTTCGGAAACTTCCATCCACTTCGAAGTATTACTTGACCGTCTTTCACTTTCCATTTTAGCTGCTTTTTATCCTTACGCACTCCATAAACTTTAACTTTTCCTTTTGATGAAAATTCCAATAGACTACCTATAAAATGATATGGCGTTCTAATTTGTATTTCCTCCACAGCTTGATATGATACTGTATCGAATTTAGAGTCGGTATTAGCGAAGCTTTCTTTAGAGAGACTATCTTGCTGCTTTGGAGTTTGGTATACATAGTGAAGTAACCATGTTCCGCTCAGTTTTTGAGAGAAACTAATGGTACTCATTAGGATTAAAATAGTACTTACAAATGTCCTAGTGTAGGTCATTAAATATTCTTACAAATTCTCCTTCAACCCCAACATCTTAACAGCAGTAATGGCGGCTTCGTCGCCTTTGTTGCCGTGTTTACCACCGGCCCGGTCTAGTGCTTGCTGGTGGGTGTTGGGGGTTAGCACACCAAAAATCACCGGCTTATTAAACTTCATGCTCACGTGCGTTACTCCGTGGGCCACGGCATCGCATATAAAATCAAAATGCTTGGTTTCGCCCTGAATTACACAGCCTAAACAGATAACCGCGTCAATATTTTCCTGCTCGGCCATCCACTGCGCGCCTAAGGTAAGCTCGTAGCTGCCGGGCACCGTTTGGCTTATAATATTTTCTTCCGTAGCGCCCTGGTCAATAAGGGTTTGGTAGGCCCCGTGGTATAGAGCCTCGGTCACCTCCTCGTTCCACTCCGAAACCACTATGGCAAACCGCTTGCCACTGATATTAATTAGGTTTTTATCGCTGAAGGAGCTGAGGTTTTTTAGGGAAGAAGCCATATTATTTAATTACGAATTTTTAATTACGAATATAGAGCAGACTATGAAAGATGGAAAATTGGAGTTAGGCTTTTAGTTCGTGCAGGAGTTGAGCGGTGATTTGTTCGTATACTTCGGTTCCTTGTACGCGGCTTAGTTGTAAGGCCCCTACTAGCGAACTTAGTATAACGGCCGCCTTTGCCTTAGCTTTTCCGCGAAACTTTAAGCTCTCTTTTTCTTTCCCTGCTTTTAGTACCTTGCTTACATATTGATGCTGTTCGGCTGCAAACTCATTAATTTCCTGCAATAAATTTTTAGGCAAAACCTGCTTACTTGCACTGGCCGCCACTACGTAGCCCATCCGCTGGTCCTGCAAATGGTGGTTGTCGTAAAGCTGAGTGAAGTTAACCAGTTTAAAATAGGGGGTACTGTTAAGTTGGTCGGGTAGTTTTTTCCACTTTTTAAACCGCCGGCGCGCCCGGTTTATAATAGCCAGGCCTAAATCGGCTTTGGTGGGAAAGTACTCCTGAACCACCAGGGGCGATAATTTTAACCCACTAGCAATTACCCCCAAGCTCATAGCCGAATATCCGTTCTGAAGGAATTGCGCTTCGGCCATATTTAGTATTTTAGCCTGGGTTTCCGCCGTTTTCTGGTGGGTAGTCATAATTAGTAACCAAAAGTAGCAGCTAATTGATGGAAAATAAAAAAATTAAGGTCGGAATATTACAGTACGCCCCGGTTTACCTAAACCTAAAAGCCTCGCTGGAACTTCTGGCGAGCCTGTTAAAGACGGCAGCAGCCCAAGGTATAGAACTGGCCGTACTGGGCGAGTGCTGGCTAAGCGGCTACCCGGCCTGGCTGGACCACTGCCCCGATGCCGCGAAATGGAACCATGAGGGGGCCAAACAAGTATGGCAGAAGTTCTACAAAAACAGCCTAGTAGTAGGCGGGCCGGATACCGAAACTATCAGCAAGCTGTGCCAAGAGTACAATATTTCGCTCATGATTGGGGTAAATGAACGGGTAACTACCGGCCACGGGCAAGGCACGGTCTATAATTCGTTACTTACCTTTAGTAATACCGGCGTATTACTAAACCACCACCGCAAACTAATGCCTACTTATTCTGAAAAGCTACTTTACGGCGTAGGCGATGCCCGTGGGTTAAAGTCGGTTGCTACGGACTGGGGAAAGCTGGGCGGACTTATTTGCTGGGAACACTGGATGCCGCTTAGCCGCCAGGCGTTGCACAACAGCGGTGAGGATATACACGTAGCGGTATGGCCCAGCGTACACGAAATGCACCAAACTGCCAGTAAGCATTATGCCTTCGAAGGGCGGTGCTTTGTGCTGGCGGCTGGCCAAATTTTAAAAGCTTCGGAATTGCCTACCGAACTGCCCCTACCCCCGGAACTTCAGGCCAAGCCAAATACGCTACTACTTAACGGCGGCAGTGCCATATATGCCCCGAACGGAAACTGCCTAACCGAGCCGCTATATAATACCGAAGGCCTGGTGGTAGCTGATTTAGATTTAGGGCAGTGTATAAGGGAAAGAATGACGCTGGATGTAAGCGGCCACTACCAACGGCCGGATGTATTTAACTTTTCGCTGCGCTAAAGCTTTAACCTGAATTTATAAGTAGCGCTTATAATTACTACGCCCAGCATAAACCCACTAAGCACTACCACAATAAAATCGGTTAGTTGGCCTAGGCTTTGAGCGTTATAATAATGATAACCCACTAAAAGTAGTGCAAATAGCAGTACGCCCGTCCAGTACTGTACTTTTCGGCGGGGTTTAACCGGAGGCCAATTTGTAGCCGAAGAACATTTGTGCTTTACCCCCAAATACCCCAGATAAAGCAGTGCCAATAACGAAAAGATATTATCTGCCCAAAGTACTATACTTGTTTTTTGGGAAGGTACATTAGTTAAGTTAGCTCCAAAATATGTACGGGGATCGGTAAGCCAGTCTAGCAGGAAATGTGTTAAGATTCCGATTAAAATAGAGATGATAACAATCAGGGCCTTACTTCCAATAGCCTGCATAAAATCTGTACTTATATAGCAGCCGTAGCGTTTATCGTAGGGGGCGGGCAGGTGTTTAATCAGGGGCTCTTTAACTACCAAATGAAAAGTAAGCAAGGTTAGTACAGCCAATGGCAAGCTAAACATGAATACTCCAAACCAGCTTTCGCTAACAGTAGGGTAAGCTTCTAATTTAAAGTAATACTCAAAATCGGGGGCCATACTGCCCACCACCAAGCCCGAAGCAGATAGCTGCCCCCATCTTCTGATGAAAGGCAATACAGCTACGGGGTGCGAAAAGGTAAACGGCATAGCAATAACAAATACGGAGTTAGTTGGTAGTTTTACCAGGGGTTTCAGCTTAACCCTATTAAACTGTTATTAGTTATTTAGTATGAATAAGCAAGAAAAATTTCTTCACCAATATCTGAACAACGCCTCACCGACCGGCTTTGAGGGGCCCGGCCAGCACATTTGGCTGGATTATATAGAGCCCTACGTAGATAAAACCTTTACCGATACCTACGGCACCGCCGTGGGTGTAATTAACCCCGATGCTAGATACAAAGTAGTTATTGAAGCCCACGCCGACGAAATCAGTTGGTTTGTAAATTACATAACCGACCAGGGCTATATATACGTAAGGCGCAACGGCGGCTCCGATTTTTCCATAGCCCCCAGCAAGCGGGTTAATTTATTTACCAAGAACGGTATAGTAAAGGGCGTATTCGGCTGGCCGGCCATTCACGTTCGTAAAAAAGAAGACGAGCCCAAGCCCGACCAGGAAAGTGTCTTTGTGGATGTGGGTGCTAGTAGTAAGGAAGAAGTAGAGCAAATGGGCATCCACGTAGGCACCGTAATGGTTTTTGACGATGAACTGATTGAGCTGAACGGCAAATACTACTGCGGCCGCGCGCTAGACAACCGCATTGGCGGCTACATGATAGCCGAGGTAGCCCGCCGCCTGAACGAAGAAAAATTTAAGCCGGAGTTTGGGCTGTACGTAGTTAATGCCGTGCAGGAAGAAATTGGCCTACGGGGTGCCCAAATGATTGCCCACCGCATAAAACCCGATGTGGCTTTGGTTACCGATGTTACCCATGATACCAACAGCCCCGGCTACAATAAAATGCAGAGCGGCGATTTAAGCTGCGGCAAAGGCCCGGTACTCACCTACGGCCCGGCCATTCAGTATAATTTGCTGCATATGTTAATTGAAACCGCCGAAAAGCACCAAATACCCTTCCAGCGGGCGGCGGCCAGCCGAGCCACCGGCACCGATACCGATGCTTTTGCCTACAGTAATGAAGGGGTAGCCTCGGCCTTAATTAGCCTTCCGCTAAAGTACATGCACACTACCGTAGAAACTGTTCATAAAGAAGATGTAGAAAGCATTATTAAACTAATGGCCGAATTCATTAAGCAGTTAAAAGACAAGCACGACTTTAGGTACGTGCGAGAAGCGAAGAAGCTGTAAGGCTCAATATACCAATAGCCTAGGGTTTAAACCCTAGGCTATTACAAAGTATACATTAATGATTTAAGAAGGTTGGCAAAGGCACCAATTTTCATTGTTTTCTATTTCTTCTCAAGAATACCTGCCCTTCTTAATAAAGCTTCCGGCGAGGGTTCTTTACCGCGGAAACGCTTGTATAATTTCATTGGGTGTTCGCTGCCACCAGCACTTAGCACGTGCTTCCGGAATAAATCGGCGGTTTCCCGGTTAAAAATTCCCCGCTCCTGAAAAAATTCAAAGGCATCGGCATCCAGCACCTCGGCCCACTTATAGCTGTAGTAGCCCGAGGAGTACCCACCCTGAAATATATGCGAGAAGCTGCAACTGGTATTCGTTCCGGCTACGGACGGCAATAGGTTGGTATCAGACAGTACTTCGTTTTCGTAGAGGGCTACATCGGTAACCTGGGCCGCTTCGGGGCGGTGCCAGCCCATATCTAGCTGGGCCAAGCCAACCTGTCGTACCGTTTGGTAGGCTTCCATAAAGGTAGCGCTATCCTTAATTTTCTGAATTAATTCCTCAGGAATTGGCTCGCCGGTTTGGTAGTGCTTGGCAAACAAGTCCAGGCTCTCTTTTTCGTACACCCAGTTTTCAAATACCTGACTGGGCAGTTCCACAAAATCCCAGTATACGCTGGTGCCGCTTAGGCTTTCGTAGGTACCGTCAGCCAGCATACCGTGTAAGGCGTGGCCAAACTCGTGGAATAAGGTAGTTACCTCGTTAAAGGTTAGCAGCGAAGGTTTAGAAGGTGTTGGCTTAGTAAAGTTACATACTATAGAAACCAGCGGACGAATGTCCTCACCATTTATTTTGCTCTGCCCCCGGTAGGAGGTCATCCAGGCACCGTTGCGTTTGCCGGGCCGCGGAAAGAAGTCGGCGTAAAATACGGCTACGTGCTTATTAAGCTCGTCGGTAACCTCGTACACTTGCACATCGGGGTGGTAAACCTGCACGTTATCCAGCTTAGTGAAGTTGAGACCATAAAGCTTATTGGCTACTTTGAATACCCCATCTACTACGGCCGGCAGCGGAAAGTAGGGTTTGAGCATTTCATCGTCTACGGCAAACTTTTCCTTCTTCAACTTTTCCGAGTAGTAGGCTACATCCCACCGGCGTAGCTCAGCCGCTTCTTTATCTAATTCATTACCAAAATTATGGGCGTAGGCTTCTAAATCCTGTACTTCTTTTTGGGCAACCGGTTTAGCGTGGGTTAGCAGGTTTTCCAGAAAATCGCGCACCTTGCGGGGCGATTCGGCCATACGTTCTTCCAGCACGAAGTGGGCGTGCGAGTGGTAGCCTAATAATTTAGCCCGCTCCTGGCGCAGGCGCACTTTTTTTAGTATAATTTCCTGGTTATCATGTTCATTGCCTTTAAACGCCTTAGATCCGTACGCTCTAAATAGTTTTTCGCGCAGGTAGCGGTTATCGGCGTAGGTCATGAACGGAATATAGCTGGGGAAATGCAAGGTAAACACCCAACTGCCTTCTTTTCCCTGTTCCTTAGCAGTAGCGGCGGCGGCTTCAATTGCGTGTTCCGGCAAGCCGGCCAAGTCCTTTTCATCCGCTACTTCCAGCGTATAGGCGTTGGTTTCCTTCAGTACATTTTCGCCAAACTCCAGCGATAGCCGGCTAAGCTCTTTATCTATTTCCCGAAGACGTTCCTTATCTTCTTTGCCTAAATTGGCTCCGTTGCGCACAAAGCTTTTGTAGCTTTTTTCCAGCAGCATGGTATCTTCCGGGTTCAACTCCAGGCTTGCACGCTTTTGGTACACGGTTTTCACCCGCTGAAAAAGGGCTTCATCCAGCATTATATCATTGGAATACTCACTTAGCTTGGGCGAGGCCTCGCGGGCAATGCGCTGAATTTCGTCATTGGTCTCAGCCGAGTTTAGGTTAAAGAATATGGAGGTTACCCGGCTGAGTTCTTCGCCGCTCCGTTCCAGGGCCACCAGGGTATTTTCAAAGGTGGGTGCCTTGGGGTTGGTAGTAATCTTTTTTATATCTTGTTTACCCTGCTCAATACCAGCTATAATGGCCGGCATAAAATGTTCGGTTTTTATATCCTGAAAGGGCGGGGTTTTAAAGGGCGTATTGAAAGGTTGTAAAAGTCTGTTCTCCATAAAAAAATAAGCAGTTTAGGGCAGCTTCTGTTTAATGGCGAAGGTAAAAGAATAGGCCATAGCATAAAAAAACCCCTCGGTGGGGAGGGGCTTTGGTACAAATTAGAACATAAACTTTCGGCTATATTTTCCTTCGGAATTCTGAATTAACAGAATGTATATACCGGAGCTTAATTCTGGTAATAAATAATTAGTTTCGGGAAGCAGGCGGGCGCTGTGCAACGTTCTACCCTGCAGATCTATAATCCTGAGCTGAGCTTCTTTTTTCAGACCGGAAATCTGTAGTTCATGATAACTAGCCAGGTAGTTTATATATAGATCTAAAACCGGCAAATCATCCCAACCTAATTCTTTTTCCGTAGGGTTGCGGTTTATATAAATAATATCGGTTGCCGGAAGCAAGTTGCTCCAATCAGTAGAGGACTTCTGCCGACTGATTACCCCCAGTTCCAAGTATTCATTTAAGTCATCAGCATCCGGAGTATAGCTTATTGAAATAGATACACTACCCTCATCTTTGGCATAAGCATTAGTTACCGTTGCGTGAGGGTTCAATAAGAAATTTCCCAGCAACTGTATATCAACGCTATCCTCGGGCTCTACAGCAGTGGCAGTAATTGTCCAGGTATAGGTTTTACCAACTTCTAATTGTTGAGATTTCATTTCAGCCGGGATGGTTAGAGCGGGTAGTGTTGCCTCTAAATCAGTCACATCACTTACGACCACTGAAATATCACGAGTTATATACCCTATTCTATAGTACTGACCCTCAACTTTTCGCCATTCTTCAACCTGAATAGCGTAGGTATATTCAGCCGGAGCGGATTCTGGACCACCATATCCGGGGCTATCCCACACGAGCAAGCCGGTTACGGGGTGTATTTTACAGATTGGTAAAGAACCATATCTGCTAGAACCGTTCCGCTCATCGCCTTTCGGGAAGGTTTGATGAGGAAAACGGTAACCATTTGCTACTATGCCCCGGGCTTCTTTTACTAGCACTAGTTTATAGGCTAAGCTATCACCATTCGGGTCGTAAGCCGCAAAGTTTGCTAAGTACGGGCTATCCTGAGTTCCCCAGAAGTTGGGTAGAAAATTATAGGGTGTATGGTTATTAACATACTCAAACTCCGGCGAATTATTCATCCCTATCATAGGATCAATCACCAGCTGGCTTTCTATATAAAAAGGAGTATTAACGCTATTATTTATGTTCAGTACGCCATCATTTCTATACAATTCATAAAAAGAAATTATGTAACTTCCTGGCCCGGGGTAGGTATGAATAAAGCGGGCCTCGTAAAGGTAAGTATCGTTATCAACTGCCCGACAGAAGGTAAATGGATCATCACAGCCTCTGTTGTTTAGTTGCTCAGCCTGGCCGTCACCAAACACTATAGTCCCATTCGAACCAAAGATTACATTACTTCTTAAATCAGTATACCCGCGCAAAATAACCTCGTAGGTTAGTGAGGTTTCGCTGATACGACGATAGATAATTTCACCTCCTTTAATATGCGTAGCTTGGGCAACAAAAGAAAGGGAAACAAAAAACAGGAATAGAGAATAGAAGTACTTCATAGGGTTAAGAGTAAGCGAACGGCAAATTTATGATCTCACGCTGTACCATCCTAACAAAACCATTAAACCTCGATTACCAAAATTGCCCGCCCGGCTACAAACCTTCCCCCCTTCTTCGTACTTTTACCCTTATGAATACGCCCACTACCGAAAGCAGCAGCCACTACGATAAACTAGAAGAAATGTCGGTGAACGAGTTGCTTTCTAATATGAATAAGGAAGACAAAACCGTGCCGCTGGCTATTGAAAAAGCCCTTCCGCAAATTGAAGCCTTTATTCAGCAATTGGTGCCACGTATGCAGGCTGGCGGGCGCTTATTTTATATTGGGGCCGGCACCAGCGGCCGCCTGGGCATAGTAGATGCCTCGGAATGCCCGCCCACTTACGGCGTACCGCACGGCATGGTTATTGGGCTTATTGCCGGCGGCGACAGCGCCATCCGCAAAGCCGTAGAGTTTGCCGAGGATGACCGCCAGCAGGCTTGGAAAGATATTAGCGAATATCAGCCTAATAAAAATGATACGATAGTCGGTATAGCCGCCAGCGGCCGCACGCCCTACGTAATTGGCGGCCTGGAAGAAGCCCGCAAGAAGGGATTGCTAACGGGTTGCATTACCTGCAATACCGGCTCGGCGGTAGCGGCTGCTTGCGAGTACCCTATGGAAGTTATTGTAGGGCCGGAGTTTGTAACCGGCAGCACCCGCATGAAGGCCGGCACCGCCCAAAAACTGGTTCTAAACATGATTACCACCACCACCATGATTCAGCTAGGCCGGGTAAGGGGCAACAAAATGGTTGATATGCAACTGAGCAACCAAAAGTTGGTAGAACGCGGAACCCGCATGATACGCGAAGAGTTAGGCATTGAGGAAGCTGAAGCCCGCCAATTGCTTGAGCAATACGGTTCGGTGCGTAAGGCTGTAGACCAGTACCGCAGTGCACGAGATTGAACCCTTTTATAGCTGGCTTAAGTACTACGATAGCTCGCAAGACCCTAACTCCCCATTCGACGGTAAAGAGTACAACTACGATTTGTACTCCACCGCCATTTATAACTACTATATCGATCCGGGTTGGGATCCGCTAGGCTCCGAAACCCTATACTTTAAAATTCAGTACGCCGACTACGACAGCGGCTACCTGGTAATGGAATTTATTGGTGAGTGGAACGATGCCGTCAACAACGATATTATGCACCTGAAGCGCAATGTGGTGGATCACTTTGTGCCGCTGGGTATCAATAAATTCATTTTAATTGGTGAGAACGTACTAAACTTTCACGGCTCCGACGATTGCTACTACGAGGAATGGTTTGAAGATGTAGAGAACGGTTGGATTGCCGCCGTGGGCTTTCGCGATTTTGTTCAGCACGAAATGAAAATCTACAACCTGGACAGCTATATCAATATGGGTGGACAACTGGAAATCAGCAATTGGCGCACCATGAAACCGGAATACTTCTGCCAACTGGTTAATAAGTTTGTGAGCTTTCGGCTGGGGGTTTAAGTAGTTAACAGGGCGTCTTCAGATATCTACCTTTATCAGCCTAGGGTTTAAACCCTAGGCTGGCAACCGATTATTAAAACAGTTTTTACCCTCCTAAATTTTACCTTACTTTACCCTTACTTTTACTAAATCAGCACTATGCGTTTTTCATTTTTATTAGCCGCTTTACTTTTTTTGGTAACGGCCTGTAGCCAGAAGGATTACCTGGTAACCTTTCGTACCCAGTACGGCGATATGAAGGCAGTTTTATACGATGTAACCCCTCAGCACAAAGAGAATTTTATAAAACTGGCTCAGGAAGGAGCCTACGACAGCACTACCTTCCACCGGGTTATAAAAGATTTTATGGTGCAGGGTGGCGATGTAAACGCTAAAACCGGCGAGGAAACTATTGATTATACTGTACCGGCCGAGTTTGTCGATACCTTAATTCACCGCTACGGCGCTATTGCCGCCGCCCGCCAGGGCGACCAAATTAACCCTACCAAAGCCAGCAGCGGCAGCCAGTTTTACATAGTACACGGCCAGCAGTATAAAGAAGGAGAGCTGAGTGCCCTGATGCAGAACCGCGAAATGGGCTATAAGCAAATGAAGTTCAGGGAGCTACTGCAAAAGCCCGAGTACGCCGAGCTGCGCCAGCAGGTACGCGATTTGCAAAGTGCCGGCAACTTTGCCGCCCTTCAGGAATTAGTGAATACCAGCGACGAGCTTTACGAAAAGGAATTTGGCCCGATGCCCGATTTCACCCTGACCGAGCAGCAAAAAAAGGCCTACACCACCGGCCGCGGCGTACCGCACCTAGATAGAGACTATACCGTATTTGGTCAGGTAGTAGAAGGGCTGAACGTAATTGATTCTATAGCCAATGTAACTACCGGCGCAATGGATAAGCCGCAGAAGGATATTTATATGACCGTAGAGGTGGAAGAAGTTCCGGTAAAAGAAATTACCAAGCGCTACGGTATAGTATATCCTAAAGAGAAAAAATAAGATGGCAGCGCGCTACGGTCTCCACGGTTATTTACTGGCTAAAGAAGGTCAGGGCACTGCTTTGAGTGAAATTTTATTGAAAGCTGCCGACCTAATGGCAAAATCAGACGATTGCCAGCTTTACCTAGTTAGCCAGGAAAAGAGTGAGCCTAATAAAGTATGGATTACCGAAGCCTGGAGATCCGAGCAAGCCCACGATAATTCGCTTAACTTGCCGGGTGTAAAAGAACTGATCAGTCAAGCCATGCCGTTACTGGCGGAGCCACCTAAGGGCGGGCAAAAGCTACGGATTTTAGGCGGGCACGGATTATAATTTATTAAGAACAGAATTTATTTTTTAGATGAAAATACTAATAACTGGTGCCAACGGACTTTTAGGGCAAAAATTAGTAGCCCAACTTCAACAAGAAGGCGGCGATTTTTTAGCCACCGGCCGGGGTAAAAGCCGCTTAAATGCAGATGTACCCTACCGCCAAATGGATATCACCAGTGCTGAGGA
>CAZDEY010000007.1:121500-148228 GCA_964504565.1 uncultured Roseivirgaceae bacterium | reverse complement strand
AAATGCCGCCCTTGAAATTTATCATCCGGAGGTGATAATTCATACGGCGGCTATGACGAATGTAGATGAGTGCGAATTGAACCAGGAAGCTTGCCGGCAGCAGAACATAGAATCCGTACGCCTACTCACCGAAGCCTGTAGCCGCCGGAACATCTTTTTCCTGCACCTTTCTACCGACTTTATTTTTAGTGGGAAAGAAGGACCGTTGGACGAAGAAGCCAAACCGGCCCCGGTAAACTTTTACGGCGAAAGCAAATTGGAAGCCGAAAAGATTGTACAGGCCGCTAGCTGCCCCTGGGCCATAGCCCGTACGGTTTTGGTATACGGCGTAACGCCGGGTATGAGCCGCTCCAACATTATTCTGTGGGTAAAAAAGAGCCTGGAAGACGGTAAGGATATTAAAGTAGTAAACGACCAGTGGCGCACCCCTACCCTGGCCGAAGTCCTGGCCGACGGCTGCCTGCGCATCGCTAAAAATAAAGCCGAAGGCATCTGGAATATTAGTGGCCCCGATATGCTGACCCCGCTGGATATGGCCTACGCCACCGCCGAATACTTCAACCTGGATAAAAAGTATATAGAGAAAGCCGACAGCAGCACCTTTACCCAACCGGCCAAACGCCCGCCCAAAACCGGCTTCAAAATAGACAAAGCCCGCCGAGAATTAGGCTATAGCCCGCACAGTTTTATAGAAGGTATAGAACTTATGATGAGCCAACTGCCGTAAATGATTCAGTC
This sequence comes from uncultured Roseivirgaceae bacterium, assembly GCA_964504565.1. GTDB lineage: Bacteria > Bacteroidota > Bacteroidia > Cytophagales > Cyclobacteriaceae > Cesiribacter. Next base: position 147,490 of record CAZDEY010000007.1, on the reverse strand, counting down.
CACATTTTGTTCCAGCCGTTTTAGTAACCGGTAGTGCCGGTAGGCTTTCCAGGTATACCGAAGCCCCGCCCAGAACTTCCAGGGTGGGGTTTCCGGAGTTTTAAGGCCTTCTGAAATAGCATACAGGTGGCACCAATGGTCGGTGAGAATTTGGTAGGCTTGCCGCAGGGTGTTTTCATTGCCATACACATGATGAGGCTCGGCTCCGCAGCCGTTTACCTCCAGTATATGAAAATTCTCTCCCCGCTTTAGTTCGGCAACTGAGCTACATCTAATATCGTAGCGGCCAAAGTAGAAATTTGTATGGTGGCTAAACCTATCAAATACTGCCAGCAGATCTGCATCCTTCTCGGCTTCCATACTAATAAGCTCGCCGCCCTGGCTTAGGTTTAGTGTAGAAATTAGTTGATAACGTTCGCCTTTAGCGGGTATATAGTTCAGCTTTCCCTGGTGCCGAATAAAAATTTCTTTCTGCTTAAGCGCTGCCTTGGGGTTGCCCCGTATCAGTTGCTTTAGGCTAGATTCCCCATCACCCACTACGGTTAGGGGCTGCTTCATTACAAAACCTGTAATAACCCCCTGCGCCCGCCCCGGATAGCGATAGTAGTAGACACTAACCTCAGTAGGGTACGGAGAGTACGCCTGAATTAAGTAGTCTATCGGAAGTTGTGTATGGTATCTCCGCAACGCATCTTCGTTAGGCAGTACTCTAAAAAGCAACCCCATTTGCCCAACGTTGGGCTTCACAATTAGCGGATACCGTATTCCGCTGGCGGCTAACTGGCGCAGCACAAGTTTGAAGTTGGCCCGCGCCGCAATCAGTATACTTGAGGGGTAACTGTGGGGCGGCAATAACTGGTAACTTTCCCTTTTGCTTTGGTATATAAACCCACTAAACCGGAGATTAGGATTGGCAGTAGTAAAAAACCACCAAGACCTGCCTTTATAACACAGCCAAACCCATACCGGCACTATGGGCAGGTACTTAAGCAGCCAGTGCCAATTTTCCCAATTAGCCGGTTTAATGTTCATGACCACTTTAGGTTCACTTTATAAGAGTATACTACCGCATTTACCTACTAACCAAAAATAGCATAAGCTAATGCAACTAGTAATAGAATCTTTACACAAAAAATATGCTTGATAAATAATACTTCCGCAAAACCGAAATTTTATAGTTGTTTAGGTGGAAGAAAGGCAGTAGCGCACCCTACATAAGCTATAGAAATCTAGTGAACAAACTACTATGCTGGGCCTGGGTAGATGATTTACCTCATAAGCCGAATAATTAATAAAGCATGCCAAGGGGGTCAGATCTAAAGGCCATAATTCTGTTCCAAACGAGCAATTCTGTTTGTCATTCTCATCCAGATGTTGCCAGTAACCTTAGCTTTCAGTAACTTTCCTAACTGATTAGGTCATCAAATTTATGAAGTACGCACTATACCTTCTTTTATTTTTCTCCTTATTTGCTTGTAAGGAAGAAGAGCCCGAACCCGAGACCATTGCCGATCTGGAGGCCTACATAGCTGATAACAACTTAAATGCTAATGTAACCTCTTCCGGCTTATACTACATAATTGATGAACCCGGCACCGGAGCCCGCCCTACTGCCAATAGCAACGTTACAGTTAAGTACCGAGGGTACTATATGGATGGCAGCGTATTTGACCAAAATACCGCCTCATTTAATTTACAAGGGGTAATACCCGGCTGGACCGAAGGCATAACGTTTTTTAAAGAAGGAGGAAAGGGCATGCTGCTGATACCTCCGCATTTAGGGTACGGAAATTACGGTAGTCCACCGGCGGGCAAAGTACTCCTGTTCGATATTGAACTTATTTCGGTTAATTAATTCGGTAATAATGAAAGTTGTAGCCTTTTTTCTGGGTATTCTGCTATACTCCGTAAGTGCCCCAGCCCAAACTACCAACCCTAATTACAATGCTGAATTAGCCAAAAAACTGGGTGCCGATGCTTACGGCATGAAAAGCTACGTGTTTGTGCTGCTAAAAACCGGCACTAATACTTCTACCGACGAAGCAGCCAGAAACAAAGCCTTTGCCGGGCATATGCAAAACATGAAACGGATGCAAGATGCCGGTCAGTTGGTAGTAGCCGGCCCAATGGGAACGAACGATAAAGAATATCGGGGTATTTTTATACTTAACGTAGCCACAGTAGAGGAAGCAAAAGAGCTTTTGCAAACCGATCCGGCCATAGCCGCCAACTATTTAAAAGCCGAGGTGCTGGAGTGGTACGGCTCGGCCGCCCTACCCAAATACCTGGAAGCCCACGATAAAATCTGGACTAATGGACTGTGAGGAATAACGATAAGAAAGACAAAATACCCACGGTGGAACAGCTCTGCAGGTTAATTAAAAGCTCAAATTATGCCTACGCTATAAACAGAATAGAGAAAAGGCTCAAATCTGGCGATGAAGTCGGTAGATTAGAAAAAAGAATTTCTTATGCCAAAGCTCGAACTATTGAACCCCTAAGCTTAAGCGAAAAGTTTACTTTCATTTGTTTTCCTTTCGGCATTACCAGTCAATTTTCTCCTGATATTAGTTACCGCCATTATAAAGAGTATGGGTACTTTAAAAAACATAGACAATATTTGATGTTTTCAGTTCTTGGTGTAGCTCTATATATAAATATCTTTTATATAATTATAAATCTGGCAAATAAATTTTTAAACTAATTCTTTAACTCAGTGACTATTCACTATGGTATCTTTATCAATTTAACTCATTATCTTTAGTGTGTCTTGCCCGAACACTAATAAGCCCACGATAAAATCTGGGAACAAGATATATAGGCTTGCTAATCCTTAATCAAATTGTTTACTATGAAATCTTTACAACAGCTTAAATCAGAAATCCAGGTAGAAGCAAAAAAGGGGGTTGATTTTATTTTTGCAGCTACCACCCTTTGGTCAGTAATTACCTTTATTTGGTTACTGAACTTTCCGGCCTATAGTAAAAGCGTATTTACCTTTATGGTGGGAGCGGCTATGTTGCCTTTAGCCTTCGGTTTATCCAAACTTTTTAGAACTAATTGGAAATTGGAAAACAACCCGCTTCAGTCATTAGGGCTATGGCTTAATTTTGCCCAGTTATTTTACTTTCCATTTTTGGTTTTCTTTCTGTTAAAGTATCCCGATTACTTTATTATGGGTTACGCCATTATTACCGGGGCTCACCTGTTTCCCTACGCTTGGTTTTACAATGAAATAGGCTACGCTTTGGCCGCTGGTTTAATTTCTATAGGTTCGTTATTTCTAGCTCTTTTTTTGCCTGCGAGTTATATGTTCTATATACCACTGCTAACCGCCTCAATATTTCTGTTGTTAGCTTTGCGCTTGCTTACCTCCTACAGCAATATTGAACCGAAGCTTAAGCCTCAGCCAACACATTCTTAAATTTCTTCTTATACTCTGCCGGGCTAAGGCCGGCATATTTTTTAAATACCTCCCTAAACGCTTTGGTATCGCTATAGCCAACCTCGTACATAGCGGTATTTACAGTAGCCTGGCTTCCTTCCAGCTGGCGTTTGGCTGCCTCAATTCGAATGCGCTGCAAATACTCCAGGGCGGAATTGCCGGTTGCGGCCTTAAAGCGGCGTTCCAGAGTGCGGCGCGTTATGGCGAAACGGTCGGCAAGTTCGGCCACGCCCACCTTTTCAGTATAGTTGCTTTCTAAATATTCCTGTACTTTTTGTACCAATTCATCGCCGTGGTCTTTCTGCCCCTGAAAAATCATGAATACCGCTTGGTTATTTTTATCAATATCCAGCATAAAGGCTTTGGCGGTTAATATGGCCAGCTCGCGGCCGCCGTATTTTTCTATTAAATAAAGCAGCAGGTTGGTAAAAGCATAGGCCCCGCCACTGGTATAAATACCGTTACATTCGGTTACAATTTTTTCCGATTGCACCTTAATTTCCGGATACGCCTTCTGAAGATTTTCGGCCTGGGCCCAGTGGGTAGAGCAACTTTTTCCGTTCAGGATCCCTGTTTCAGCCAGCAGGTATACTCCAATACAAAATGCCGCCACGCCGGCGCCAGCTGCGTACTGCCGCTGAATCCAGCCAATAATTTCCTGGTTTTCCTGCACGGCCGCGGGCATATCGCTATGTACCGCGGGCAAAATAATTAGGTCGGTATGGGCAATATCGGCCACCGTGCGGGGCGGACTCACCGTGTACCAGCCGTCACTGTCGGCCGCCGGCTTGCTGTAGCCCACAAACTCTACGGTAAACAGCGGCTGGCGGGTTTGCTGAAAATACGTATCGCTGGCCCAGTTAAGTATTTGGAACGAACCGGCAATATTAACTATACTAAATTGGCCTTTGGGTACCAGAATAGAAACGTGCTTCATAGCGTAGCAATTAGGCTAATAAGGTAGCCGGAAATCGTGTCGTAATCAACCCCCGCTATTGTCGCATTTGCCATGTACGAGTCAGAACAGGATTGCCTAGTATTGTATAAACAAACGCAACACCCTATGGTACAGCTAAGCCGGCAAAAAATCAGGCCCTGTTTATGGTTTAATAAGGAAGGGAAAGAAGCCGCCGATTTTTACTGTAGACTCTTTCCTAATTCCGGCATTACAGCCCACAACCAACTTGTGGTTGATTTTACCCTGGACGGACAGGAATTTATGGCGCTTAATGGCGGGCCTCAGTATACGTTTACGGAGGCCATATCGCTACTGGTGCATTGCGACCACCAGCCGGAAATAGATTTTCTGTGGGAGAACTTAACCGCCCGGGGCGGCAGGGGGAGCCAGTGCGGCTGGTGCCAGGACCGCTACGGCCTGTGGTGGCAACTGGTGCCCCGGCGCTTTATTGAATTGGCCCAGAGCCACAAGCCTGAGAATATTAAGAAAATGTTTGCCGCCATGATGACTATGCGTAAGCTCGATATTTCTGAACTTGAACTAGCCTATAATTCTTAACCACAAATCATATTCCTATGGAACCCGTCATTCACTTTGAGATGCCCTACAAAAATGCCCAACGGGCAGCCCAGTTTTACCAAACTACCTTTGGCTGGAAAACCCAGCAACTGGGCAAAGAAATGGATAACTACCTGCTGCTTACTACTGCCGAGCAAGATGCCGTAGCGCACGGCCACCGCGGTGCTATAAGCGGCGGTATGTTTGCCCCCAACCCGGCTGTGCCCAATCAGGTATCGGTAGTAATTGGGGTAGCCGATATTCGGTCGTCTATGCAAAAAATAATTGCCAATGGCGGCCAGGTACACGGCGAACCCATCGCGGTGCCGGGCATTGGCCTGCACGTGGCTTTTACCGATACCGAAGGCAATCGAAACAGCATTCTTCAACCAAGTATGTAAAAGCTATGAGAAAATTGAAATTACAAGTACAAACTTCACTTGACGGCTACATAGCCGGCCCTAAAGGCGAAATGGACTGGATGGTGTGGAACTGGGACGATAAGCTAAAGACCTACGCTACTGCCCTAAACAATTCCGTTGATACCATACTGATGGGGAAAAGTTTTGCCAAGGGCTTTATTCCGTACTGGCAGGGTGTAGCTCAGGATAACCAGAATCCAGAGCAGGCGTTTGGCAAACTAATGGTGGATGCCCAGAAAGTAGTATTTTCCGCAACCGGAGATTTTACCGGCACCGATGCCTCGGCCTGGCAAAACACCCGCCTGACCGAAAACTCCTTAGCCCAGGAAGTGAAAGAACTTAAACAGCAGCCTGGAAAAGACTTAATTGCTTACGGAGGCTCGGCCTTTGCAGGCTCGCTTATAAAAGAAGATTCAGTAGACGAGTACTACTTATTTGTGAACCCGGTAGCTTTAGGCCAGGGCCTGCCGCTATTTAACCAGCTTACCGAAAACAAAAAATTACAGTTAAAGTCGGCCCAAGCTTATGGCTGCGGCATTGCTGTGCTGGAGTACCAAAAGGCCTAAACCAAGCAGCCGGGCGCCGGGCAAACACTGCTACTAAGAATGGTTATGAAATTTGCCTAGCTTCGGCTAAATTTCTACTTCTCAACATTTACCAAGCTTATGAAAAAGAAAATTCTTTTTGGAGTATGCCTGCTATTTGGCCTGCTCCTGGTTAATTCCGGCCTGAATAAATTTTTCAACTACATGCCCGTTCCGGAAGACCTGCCCGCCGGCATGGCCGACCTTATGGGGTGCATGATGGCCTTTGGCTGGCTAATGCCGCTGGTAGGCTTGGTAGAAATTGTGTCCGGCATTCTTATAGTATTTCCAAAAACCCGGGCGCTCGCCGCCATCATGATATTTCCGGTAGTGGTGGGTATAGTGCTGACACATACCGTAAACGAAACCAGCGGCCTGCCGATAGCGCTAGTAGTACTGGCTGTTAACCTGTGGGTATTTTTCGAAAACCGAAGAAAGTATATGCCTATGTTAACTGCATAATTAGGCAGGAAATAGATACCTAGTAACATCAAATAACCATTGGTGGATTATTAGGTTTCTTACTTATGACGGCATTAGATTTTAAGCACTTATGGCACGCGTTTTCGAATGAGGAAATTATAACTTGTTCTAAATGGGAAGACAACTGGCGCTCTGATAAAGCTTGGACTAAATTTATTTTGGGACCAAAAATAAGTTCTGGTAAAAACTCTAGGCTAGGAACTTATCTGATAAATAAACTAGGCTCAGAAGTAGGCTACCGCACTGAAGATGGACTCGTTGATTTGTCGTTATTTATTGCGAACCAAAATTACGCTGTACGAACGCTCGGCACTAATTGGGAATTAATAGAACCTGAAGAAAAGGAAGCCTATCCAGTAGAATATTTAGCCTTAGTTGAAATAGAAAATAGCACCTACTTGGCCTGGCAGGAAATGGTAAAACTTACTGAGTTCCGCGCCCCACTGAAAGTCCTGGTAACGTATATTTCTAATTCCAACTATTCAGCTAATCAGAAAAGACTAGAGGTTAATATGCTATGCCGTAATTTTAGTTCAGTACTAACCCAAGCGCATACCGCCTACCCCGAGAACCCCGCTACTGAATATCTTTTAATAGTAGGCGATATAGAGCAAGAGCAGCTTCGCTGGCATTATTTTGCCTTTACGTCGGATGGCGCTGAAATTATGCTTAGAACAGAATAGTATTGAGCACGTTCTTTATCAAAATTTAAATATGAACGAATGATAAGGTTTGGCCCGGGCAATCTATAGAAAGCTAAAACTGTTTAGAGGCTTACTCCATAGCCCCCAGAAAATCCAACACTACCCGGTTAAATTCCTCCGCATTGTCAATATTGCAGATGTGGCCACTGTGCGGAATTACGGCCAGATGGGCATTTGGCTGCTGGCGGGCTAGGGTTTTGGCACTGCTCAAAAACACGTAGTCCGATTTGCCCATAGCCAGCAGCGTAGGTTTAGGTATTTGCCAGTCGGCAAAGCGCTTTAGGGTACTAAAAAACTCGTTGTACAGGCCTACCCAACGCATATACGCTTCCGGAGTAATTTTTTCGGCTTGCTTTAGGTAAATGGCCCGGCTACGCTGGTGCGAGGGTTTGGGCATTAGCAGCCAGCTAAAGGTGGTATACATTACCCGGTAGGGCAATATGCGGTTAAACAGCAAGGCAAATTTAGTAAAGCCTCTAATCTTCCAATTTCCCAATATTACTGCCCCGGCCAGCACACTACGATTGATACGTTGGGGCTGGTGCAGCATTAAATATTGCATTAAAAATGCCCCCATAGAAAGGGTTACAAAATTAGCCTGGCGAATTCCGTGGTGGTCCAGTACCTGGGTAATATCCCGGCTAATAGCCTTAAGACTATAGGTTTCCAGGGCGGGCATTACATTCTGGGAGTTGCCGTGGTCGCGTAGATCGAGCAGCAGCAGGCGATAGTAGGGCCTAAAGGCTTCGGTTTGGTACTGCCAGGTTCGTATGCTGCCTCCGGCCCCGTGGATGAGCACCAACCAGGGCAGTTGAGGTTGGTCGGCTATAATTTGGTGGTGAAGGAGTTGCAAGTGCCTATGCGTTAGTGAGCGGTTTCGCCCTTTATTTTCCGGAGCAGTACATCGGCCCCCTGCTCAATTACGGCATCAGCTAGGCAACTGCCCAGTTCAAACGGCTCACTAGCCTTACCGCTAAATTCAGCGTGTAGTCTTTCTTGCCCATCCAGACTAACTACGCCGCCTTTAATAGTTAACTGATTGCCATCTAGGGTAGCCAAGGCATAAACCGGCACGCTACAGCCGCCCTGTAGCTTGCGTAGGAATGCTCGCTCGGCCAATAGGCGGGTTTCGGTAGGTGGGTGGTTTACCAATTCTTTTATTTTGGCTTTTTTATCTTTTTCTAATGAAGAATGCACCTCAATAGCTACGGTGCCCTGCCCTACCGGCGGGGTAAATTCTTCTAGCGAAAGGTAGTGCTGGATCATGCTTTCGTAGCCCATACGGTGTACGCCGGCGTAGGCTAACAATAAGGCATCGCAGTGGCCTTCTTCCATTTTACGGATACGGGTTTGCAAATTGCCCCGTACCGATACCGGCTCAATATGGGGAAAGTAGCGCTTGAGCAGGGCCACCCGGCGGGTTGATGATGTTCCCAACTTCAACGGCCGGCTTAAATCTACCGGGTTGTGGCTAACTACCACATCGTTCACCCGTTCGCGCTCGGTAAAGGCAATTAGTTCGAAACCTTCCGGCAGTTCGCTCTGCATATCTTTGGCACTATGCACGGCAATATCAATATGGCCGGCGGCTAATTGCTCCTCAATTTCTTCGGTAAAAACCCCTTTGCTGCCAATTTTGGCAATAGAAACATCCAGTATTTTATCGCCCTTGGTATCAATCGTTATAATTTCCGACTCTACCCCACCCTGCTTCAGCAAATCTGCCACATGGTAGGCCTGCCAAAGAGCCAATTTACTTCCGCGTGTTCCTAGTTTTATTTTCATTATTGTTCTAGTATTGAGTAGTGAGTCTTGAGTAATTGAAGTGGTGAGTTGCTAGTTCTTAGAGTAAATTAATAACTTACCGAAACGTAATATTATCTAATACACTAATCAATCATCTCGCAGATTACTCCAATCTTTTGAGCTTGATTAAATATTTTGATAGCGGTTTCTATATCATCGAATTCGACTTCAACAATTTCTTCTCCTCCTATTACCTTGTCTTTAATATCTTTAGCAAATCTTAAAGACAAGTTTCCTTCTTCGTGTAAGAGCATTATAAATCTTATCTTTCTTGTACCATTACTCCAGCCTTTGAACCTTACCTTTCTACTCTTTTTATCCATTATACAATACATACTATTGCCTGACAGATTAATTCACTGAACTATTCTTAATTAAGTTTACTAAAGATGTGTTCAGTCTAGCTTTCTACGAATGCTGGCAATCAGGTAAGACTGCTTGGCTCATTAATAGTTCGTAGTCTACAGACTACGAACAGCGGCGGTCGCAATTCCTTACCAATCATTTATCAAACTTTCCCACTAACTAACTAACCAACTCACTATTTCATCATCAAATTATCAAATCATCACTTCACACTAATACCACAAACACCAGGCACTAGGCACCAGGCACCAGGCACCAGGCACCAGGCACCAGGCACCAGGCACCAAATTTACGCATCTTTCGGTACGCTCTTCCGGCTGCTGCTGGCTTGCTTTTCTATAAACTGGATAATTTTTCCGGCTATATTAACTCCGGTGGCTTTTTCTATACCCTCCAGGCCGGGGCTGCTGTTTACCTCCAACACTAGCGGACCGCGGCTGCTCTGCAGCATATCTACACCGGCAATACTTAAACCCAGGGCTTTGGTGGCTTTTAGGGCGGCTACTTTCTCGGCGCGGCTTAGTTTATGTACCGAGGCCGAACCTCCCCGGTGTAAATTAGAACGAAACTCACCTTCTTTCCCCTGCCGGCGCATGGCTCCTACTACCTCACCATCGATTACAAACACCCGAATATCAGCCGCCTTGGCTTCTTTAATATATTCCTGCACAATTACCCGCGTACGCAGATTATGAAATGCTTCAATCACTGACTGAGCCGCTTTCTGGGTTTCGGCCAGCACCACGCCTAAGCCCTGCGTTCCTTCCAGAAGTTTAATTACTAAGGGTGCGCCGCCTACGGCTTTCACCAAATACTTTTCTTCTTTACTATAATTAGTAAAGGCGGTTTTAGGTAAACCCACCCCGGCCCGGGCCAGTATTTGGAGACTGCGCAACTTATCGCGCGAGCGTACCAAGGCCTGGCTTTTGGTGGTAGTAAATACATTCATCATCTCAAACTGACGCACTACCGCCGAGCCGTAGTAAGTAACCGAAGCCCCAACCCGGGGGATTATGGCATCTATATTATTTATTAAATCGCCTTTATAGTATATGCCGGGTTTGTCTTTTTCTATAATCAAATCGCAGCGCAGGTGATCTAGCACCCGGCAATTATGGCCCCGCTCGCGGGCAGCCTCAACCAACCGCTGGGTGCTGTATAAATTTTGGTTGCGGGAGAGTACTACTATATTCATGTAAAAGTTAATTATCGCCTCGAGTTTTGCCCTACATTAAGTTTAGTTGAAGCTTTTTGTTTAGGTGTAGAACTGGTTTCGGTCTTCTTTTTAGAAGCCTGGTACGAAAGGTTGGTTTTGCTGACATCCACCATAAAGCGTTTGCTCAGCAGCTTTCTACCCAGCAGAATTGGGTACTTCATACTACTACGGTCGGCCAGCGAAAACTCGGTCAGTATACTTTTGCCGTAAATTACTATATGGCTTCGCACCACGTACCTAAGCTGCAAGTGGCCATTAGAACTGCGAATCTGGCGTTGCTCAAAATCCCGTACTTTAAAGTGGTGTAGGCCTTTTTCGTGCAGTTTTGAGCCTGGTATGGTAAAGGTAATGAGCTGGCCCTTCTCATCTTTAACCACTTTAATTCGCGAACAGTGGATAGAAGAAGTGTAGGCTCCGGTATCTATCTTAACGTCCACATCGTGCAGGCCTAAATCGGGCACATCCACAATATCAGACCGGCCAATTATGGGCAGTATTTTTTTCTTCTTAACTAGCTTTACTGGCATACTACGGTTGGGGTTAAGTACGCAAAATCATGGCAATTTGCAAGGAAGCATCCAGTATACCTATTCGCGGATTAGCATTTCTTTCCAAATAATACAGATGCTTATTCAGCAAATCGCTAAGCTTCAGAATCCGGTTGGGGTTGGCTACTTTACTAAAGTTTTGGGCAAATTTAACCTCTTTGCCCGGCAACCTAACCAAATCATCGGCATAGGGGTAAACCAGTGTTTCGCGCAAAAGGTTAAGGCCGGTATGCAGCAGGTTGCGCTGGGCAGTTTTGCCCATACCCCCAAACTGGTCGGCAAAAGTTACCAATTCGCTAAAATTACGCTCGTAGCACAGGCGCATCCACCCCTGAAATATGGTATAACTTTCGTTATCGGTATCGCTGGCCAGTTGCAAGGCTTCGCGGTAGTTGCCGGCCGCCAGAGGCACAACCGTATCAATTTGCTCCTCAGTAATTTCGGGTTGTTGCTTTAGCATGGCCCGCAGTTCGGCATCGGTAAAGGCCGGAATATTTATTAGCTGCGTGCGGGAAAGAATGGTAGTCAGTAGCTGCTCAACATCACGGGCTACCAACAAAAATTGGGTATTAGCCGGCGGTTCTTCCAAAATTTTCAGAATAGCATTAGCCGCTTGCTGGTTCATAAGTTCGGCCAGCCAAATCACCATAATTTTATACGGACCCTCGTAGCTTTTTAGGCTTAGCGCGCTGGTGATATTACGCCCTTCCCGCACCCTTATAATTGCCTGTTTATCGGCAAAATCGGCGGCTTGTTGCCAGTCTTGCAGGTTGCCATAGGGGTTTTCTTGCACAAACTGCCGCCACTCCGGCATAAAGCTTTTACTCACTACGCTTTCCTCACCCTTAATAGTTTTGGTAGAAGCGGTAGGAAAAATAAAGTGTACGTCGGGGTGCTGCAGTTTAGCGTTTTTCTGGCAGGCCGGGCAAACCCCACAGGAATCGGAAGTACTATCCAAGCTTATTTGCCGGTTCTGGCACTGCAAATAACTAACCAGCGCCAACACCATAGCCAGCTTAGCCGAGCCCTCCGGCCCACCAAACAATAAGGCATGCGCTAAATGGTTCTGCTGAATGGCAGCCGTTAAACGTTGCTTAGTATCCTCATGTCCGGCTATATCGGCAAAACGCATAGGTTAGTGGGTTGGTGGGTTGGTGAGTTAGTTTTTGGTGCTTGGTTGGTCGTTATCGGTAAGGTGGTCGAGATGTTTGGGTAGGGAGTATTGGGTATTAGGTAATTAGTAAGTAGAGGCGGTGGTCTTTCCCCTCTTGAGGCGGGCGGCTAGCCAGGGGTGGCGAGCATAGCGATGCCGGGGCGGCCGCCGTGCAGTGTATTGGTTAGTTTGAAGTTTGATACAACTTGGCTATGCTGTATTTGGGCTAACATACCCCCAGCCCCTCTCAAGAGGGGAGTCCGACCTTCTAGCTGCCTTCTAGCTTCTAACATCTAACCTCCTAAATTTTAATTATCAATTCTTAACTCTCCTTTTCCCAATTCCGGTAAGTAGCTGTACTGCTAAAAATGTGTTCCAGAATTTGCTGGTCGGCTTCTTCTAAGTTTAGGCTTCTTCTTTCCATAACTCGCTGGGCTACCTCGAAGGCGGTTTTTAGCTTGTAGGTAGTAAAGCCCACAGCTCCGCCCCAGCTAAAACTAGGAACAAAGTTTCGGGGGAAGCCCGCTCCGAATATGTTGGCACTTACACCTACTACCGTTCCGGTATTAAACATGGTGTTAATGCCGCATTTACTGTGGTCGCCCATAATTAAGCCGCAGAATTGCAGGCCGGTATTGGCGAAACCTTCTTTTTGGTAGCTCCAGAGCTTAACCGGGGCGTAATTATTTTTTAGGTTGGAATTATTGGTATCGGCTCCCAGATTGCACCACTCGCCCAGTACACTGTTGCCTAAAAAGCCTTCGTGGCCCTTATTGCTATAGCCCTGAATTACTGAATTACTAACCTCGCCGCCAACCTTGGAATGGGGGCCTACGGTAGAATCGCCCCGCATTTTACCACCAGGGTTTACGTGGCTGCCTTCGCATAGCGCAAACGGCCCCTTTATAATTGCCCCTTCGTGTACCTGCGCACCTTTGGCTATATAAATTGGCCCGTCTTCGGCATTAAGTATAGCTGCCCTTATTTTAGCTCCTTTTTCTACAAAAATATTCTCTTCGCCATATACTATGGTATGCTTATCCTGAATGCCTCGGGAAGTTTTGCCTTCGGTGATTCGGGCAAAATCAGCTCTTATCTGCTCGCCATTGTGCTGGAAAAGATGCCAAGGTTGGGTAATTAATCTGGCTTCACCCTCAAACTCTACTGCTTCACCTTCTATATTTTCTACTGAAAACCCCGAGGCCTTAGCTATGCGGGCCGCCAAAACTGTATCGCCCTGCTTCAGCACCTGGCCAGTTTTAAGGCTCTTGCATACTTCTACTAGCTCGGCGGTGGGGCATAACGAACCGTTAATGGCTAAGGCTTCACCTGCCAGCAAGGGCTTCCACTTTACCTGAAGGTAGTCTTCGGTTTTATAGCCCGTTTCCGCTTCCGGAAAGTAGTGTCGCCATTTTTCGCTGATAGTAGTTATGCCAACCCGCAGGGCAGCGGCGGGGCGGGTATAGGTTAGGGGCAGCAGTTGCCGGTGTACAATGGGCAAATCGAAAAACAGCAAATTCATGGGTAGTAAAAATAAGGAGCGGCGGCGAAAAGTCCCTACAAAAAAAGCCTTTTGCTGGGCAAAAGGCTTCTACGACAATAAAGCTTACAAATACAGCTTTTACTTCTTCTTTTGGTAGCGACGGTTGAATTTCTCCACGCGACCGGCTGTATCCACAAACAATTTCTTACCTGTATAAAATGGGTGCGAATTAGAACTTACCTCAATTTTAATAACCGGGTACGTATTACCGTCTTCCCACTCAACAGTTTCGTCGGAACTCATGGTAGAGCGCGTCATAAATTTGAAGTCGCTCGAAGTGTCATGAAATACCACGGGGCGGTATTCCGGATGGATTTCTTTTTTCATATCGCTAATACCTACGTTTCTTTTTTCTCGTAAGGGATTGCAAAGGTAACCTATTTTTTTATGAAACCCAAGCCTCTTTTATTCTCTAATCCTGCTTAAATATAGTAATTTACCAGCCGGTTATCCGGTCAACCCTACTTAGCTATGCAATCTAGTAAACCTGCCAAGCCCTTACGCATATTATTTATTGACGATGACGATATAAATAATTATGTATTAGAGGATACCTTTGCCAATTTAGCCGAAGTACAGGCCGAGTTTATTACCGATGGCTATACCGCTTACGAAATGCTGACCAAACAGGCTACCGAATCTCCTAAAGAGCTTCCGGATGTAGTTTTTCTGGATATTAAAATGCCGGGCATTGATGGGTTTGAAGTTCTGGATTTACTAGAACGCGATAAGCACTTAAACGACAAAGCCACCGAAATTTTTATTCTATCCTCAACCGTAGACCAGCGCGATGAGGACAAAGCCCAGACCTACTCCCTAGTACGTGAGCTGGTACCCAAGCCGCTAACCTTAGACAAATTTTGGGCTACTATGGAACGCTACGGCATACTTAGTCGACCGGAGTAAGGGAAATTTTTCGTTATTTAGCAGACTATGCAATTTTTTACCATGCGATCTCTGCTAATATTTTTAACCCTGATTAGTTCCGCTGCAGTAGTTTGTGCCCAGGGTAGCAATGCCCCGCTAGATGCCACCTACTACCATTTGCTAGATAGGTATGAAATTGGGCAAACGAATTTCACCACCGACTACTTCACCAGCTTTAAACCCTACCGCCGCTACTCCATTGGGCAGTATACTAACCAGGTGTTCGATAGCGTACGGCAGTACGGGAGTCCGCAAGATCAGTTCAACCTACAATTTCTGGCGAATGATAATCAGGAATGGAGTGATTTTGAAGATATGGAACGCAAACCAATTCTGGGTATATTTTACCGCACCACCCCCGATTTATACGCGGTAAAAACTAAGAATTTTGATTTGCACGTGAAGCCGGTAGTAGGGTTAAGTGCCGGTCTGGAGAATAATGGCCAACCCTACACCTACCAAAACACCCGCGGGGCCGAAGTACGAGCCACTATAGATGGTAAGGTGAGTATTTACACCTTCTTTACAGAAAACCAGGCCCGTTACCCGGCCTACGTAAGAAACCGCATTACCCAGTACGGCGATAATCAATTTAACAATGTAGTGCCGGGCCAAGCTTTCTGGAAAGATTTTAAGGAAGACGGCGTAGACTTTTTTACCGCCCGGGGCCACGTAAGCGTAAATGCTACCCAGAGCATAAATGTGCAGATTGGGCACGAAAACTTCTTTATAGGCAACGGTACGCGCAGCATGATTTTGAGCGACTACGGACCGTCGTTTCCTTATATAAAGCTGCAGACTAAAGTATGGCGGTTTCAGTATACCAACCTGTTTGCCCAAATGCGCGGAGCGGTACCGGCCAGTCCGCGCGGTAGCCGGGGCAGCGTTGATATTCCCAAGAAATTCTTTGCCCTCCACCACCTAAGCCTAAATATAACCGATAATCTAAACGTAGGCATATTTGAAGCCATAGTAAGTGGTGACTCGACCAGCAATGGTATTGAGGCGGATTATTTTAACCCAGTGATATTTTACCGAGCTATTGAACAGTACGGCGGCAGCCAAGATAACGCTCTGGTAGGCCTGGATGCTAAATGGAATGTCTGGAACCGCTTTCAGTTTTACAGCCAGTTTGTACTGGATGAATTTTTGCTCTCGGCTTACCGGGAAGGCAACGGTTGGTGGGCCAATAAGTGGGCGCTACAATTGGGCGGCAAGTACATTAATATGTTTGGTATAAACAATCTGGATGGTCAGGTAGAATGGAACCGGGTACGCCCCTTTATGTACACCCACCAGAACCAGTTTACCAGCTACAGCAACTACGCCCAGCCACTGGCCCATCCGTTAGGCGCTAATTTCAACGAATACATTGGTACCCTACGCTGGCAGGCTATACCCCGCCTGTGGCTGGAAGGCAATTTGCTGTACGCTACCTACGGCCAAAGCCCGGCCGGCACCAATTTTGGCGAAAGCGTAATTGAGAGCTACACGACCCGAACCCAGGATTACGGCAATGAAATTGGCCAGGGCAATTCTAATACACTAATTTCAACCCAAGGAACGGTTAGCTATATGCTGGCGCACCGCTTATGGCTGGAGGTTGCCGGCACCCTACGCAACCAGCAAACCGAAGGCGAAGCCGACACCAATAGCCTTATAGTACAGGGCGGAATCCGGTGGAATTTAGGCGCGCAGCGGTTTTTGTGGTAGAACAGCCGGTTTAAGCTAATGCTAAATCGGCAAACCAAAAGCCTTTTTTAGGCTGGCCGGCTCCTAGCTCGTACTCGTGCAGTTGGGGCAGGTTTACTTTAAGCTTTATTAGTTGGGTAAAGAAAGGTGCATTGGCTACAAAGGTATGAAACTCTCCCCGCTCGCCGCAGGGGTCGCAGCCCGGAGGCAAGCTCTGCAGAAAATCCTTATTATAGATTTGGCCTACGGTTTCCGGGGAAAACAAGTCGGCATCAGCGGCGCAAATAATTGTTTTTAGGCCCGCGCTTAAAATTTCCTGAGCCATTTGACCGGTATCTTTACCCCAAAGCGGAAAGTAGGCTTGCAACCCCACCTTCGCTAACTGAGCTTCCCGGTACTTTCGTAAATCTTCTAGAAAAATATCCCCGTAGGCTATGCCTTCTATACCTTCTTCTTTTAATCGAATACAAAAATTTTCCATAGCGAATTCGTACGCCTGGTTGCTGGCCGCCGAAGGTATTTCTATAAATTCAATTGGCAACCCAATAGCCTTAGCCTGGGCTTCTACCAAACTTCGAGGGGTGCCATGCAGGCCTACCCGCCCGTTTTGGGCATTTACGGTGGTGTGCAGGTTGAGTACGCTATGCTCTCCGGCCTGTTGTAGTAAAAAGTAAGCCAGAGCAGCATCTTTGCCGCTGCTCCAGCTTAGGCTTAGGTTCATGTTAGCGGGTAGTCTTAAAAATATCGTACAGGTAAATACCGGTAGGGTAAGTAGCTAGTTCGGCCCCCGCCCATGACAGCTTGGTTAGAGTTCCCGGAGCATTAATTGGCGAACTACCCACATAAACTTGCTCGTTGGCTTTATCAACGTAGAAAATATCGAAAGCCTCGCGCGTAAACAAGGTAGTGGCTTCAGCCGATTGGCTTTGTAAATCTATTTCTACTACACTCATAGTACTGCCGCCGTCGTTGGTTACCGAAGCGTATAGGCTGTTTTTGGTAAGCTGAATATCTTTTATCTGCCCGCTGCTCAGGCTATATTCGGAAATCTTCTGAGTGGTAAGCCCGTTATATTCCAGCACTTTGTTGCCGCTAACTACCCAAATGTCGTTAGCCGTGCCCGCTACCATTTGCGTTACGGCTTCATTAAAAGTAATTTCTTCGTCAACCAAAAGCGTGGACGTATTTAGTATACGGATTATCCCGGCGTCGTAAGAACGGGGGGCAATCCATAGGTTATCGCCTACCAGCTCCAATTTTTCCGGTGCACCGTCTACACTAACTTCCTGCGAAAACGTACGAGTATCTACATCAAAAACGGCTATAGTACTTTCTTTCAACGAATAATCACCAGCGGTAGGGTTGGTGAACGGACCCCAAACCGATACGTAGAGATTATTGCTGGAAGTGGCTACGTAGCGCGGAGTAGTTAACCGTTCAGCGTCTACTATCCGATCTTGCTCCTCAATTTCCTCGTTTACAAAAATAAGCGCATCTACTAGGTTGGTAACCAGCACGCCCTCCTCGTTATTTAGCCAGGTAAAGCTTTCAATAATTCCGGGCAAAGCCTCGCCGTTAGCGGCTTGGTACACCCCGGAAACGTAACGGTTGCTATCCGGGTAGTACACATCCAGGCTACCAATGTCGCCAAAATTTCCTTGGTTAACTACCCATACCGAATTGGTTTGAGGAGTTATCGGTTCATTGTCTGAGTCCGAATCGCAACTGGCAAAGCCGGCTACAAAAGCAATTAGGGCTACTAATCTGGCCCAAGTCAAGGTGTTGTTTTTCATATTGGATTAAAAGAATAAATTACGGTAAGCGAATAGCTACGGCCTGGCATAGCGAAGGCCCCGTAGCTTTGGTACTGATGGTTAAGTATATTATTGGCCCGCCCGCTAATAGCTACATTATGCCGGCTTAGGGGCAAGGTATGCTGGGCATTTAGGTGAAAAAGATAGAAATGGGGCAGGCTGTAGGTACTGTTTTCTACCGAAGTTGTATAGCGCCGCCCGGTATACTCCCCACTAAGCGTAAGCAAGGTATTCTTCATAACCTGATAGCCTGCATTAAGCGTAGCTTTGTACTTAGGTGTATAGGGCAGTTGCTGGTTGAGCTCGGGAATTACACCCGGCACTATTTTAGTATTTATGGCGCGGGTATAGGCAAATTGCCCGCTCAGGTTAAGCGGATTGAGCCGGTAGCCAACTTCCAGTTCAATACCTTTACTCACTACATTCTGCAAGTTGTTCGGCCGCCAGTCTCCGGCCTGGTCGGGCGACCACAGAATCCAGTTATCAATATTCATTATATAGGTTCTTACACTTATTTCGGAACCCTGATTTACCAGCCACTGAAGCCCGCTTTCGGCCTGCCAGCCCCGCTCCGGCTTAAGGTCAGCTACGCCTAGCTCGGGCCAGTAGCGGTCGTTAAGCGATGGAAACCTAAAGTGCCGGCTGGCTTTGGCGGTAGCTACTACCTTTAAAGCCTTAATGTTGTATTTAGCCTCTACCGAAGGCACCCAGGCACTAGTTTGGTTGAAAATAGCGGAGTGCCGCAGGCTGGCGGCAACATTGATGGCTTCCGAAGCTTGGAAAAAGGCGTGGCCGTATACCGATGACCAAATTTCGCCAGCGGTATAGTTTATATTTTCAGCCTGCCTCCGGTTTAGTTCCCCGCCTACCGTAAACTCGGCCCGGGGGTTTACTACATAACTATAGTACCCTTTGGTAATTAGCTGGCGCGATTGATACAGCCCGTACTGGCGGCTTTGTTCGTATAAATAGCCGAGTTGGGTTCCGTATTCAGCTTTTGCCTGGGTAGCGGTATAGGCTAAATTTGTCCGCAAAAATTTGGTGGTAGCGTCGGGCAAGGGCCGGGTAGTATAGCGGGTTTCCTGAATGGTAGGCTGGGTTTGCCGGTAGCCCTGCTGCCCCCAAACATTAAGCTGCAATAGCTCGCGGCCGGAAGTACGTAGCCCAATGCTCAACACGCCGCCCTGCTGCCGGTAAGCACTGTTCCGGTTAACTAATTCGGGTCTTTTGGTGGAATTTGTATTAATGAACGGAAAATCGTTTTCGGCTTCGCGAAAGTAAGGCGACAGACTAAGCTGAATATTCTTAGTAGCCCAGCGCAACTTACCTCCTAATTCGTACCGGCCAAAACTTCCGGCTAACGCTCGCACCGACGTGCCATACCCTTGCTGCCACCGGCTGCTGTTAGTAGACAGGTTAATAGTACCGCCCAGCGCATCGGAGCCGTACACAACACTGCCGTTGCCAAAGCTTACGTCCACCCTATCTAACGCTACTAAGGGTACTTCCGAAAAATCAGTCATGCCCAAGGTTGGGCTATTAATATTAAGCCCGTTCCACAAAACGGCGGTATGGCTGCTGCCGGTACCCCGGAAACTCACCGTACTAAGCTGCCCCGCCCCGTATTCCCGAACGGCAATAGTTGATTTTTGCTGTAGCAGTTGCGCCAGGTTCTGCCCGGCATTCAATACTAAAGCTGCTGAATCGAAAGTTTGGGTTTTAGTAGCTGGTCGGTACTTTACGTATGGGTCAGCTACCACTTCTACCTCGGCCATAAGGCTATCGCCCCTCAGCCGGGGGCCCTGCTGAATTGGTCCGACGTGACGAGGCTCGGCGTGAATACGCTCGGCGTGACTGCGCTCAGCGTGACGACGCTCGGAGCTTTGAGCGCATACGGAGCTTAGGCTACTGAAAGCCAGCAGACAACCTAGCAAAAATAATGTAGCGGTTCCTGAAAATTGCATAGTACCGAAGGCCTTTCACCCGAAAGCCAGTTAAGGTGAAGAACTTCGGCAGGTCTCCTGACTTGCGCCCTTGGCAGCCCGGCCTTCCCACTAAATTAGCAGTGGCCTACGATGGGGCTGAGTATACAGCGTTTACAGTTGCGGGGACAGTTCCCGATTCGCACGGGATTCCCTTTTAATTTGCCCGGGCCGCATTAGCCCGCCGCAAAACCAAAATTCAGCCGCGAATATAGGGATTTTTTTAAGAGAAGTTAGAGGTTAGATGTTAGAAGTTAGACAAAATTAGTCTTTAGCCCGAAACGTTGTTAGTTGTTGGTTGTTTAAATGAATGGGAACAGATGCATGTCAAACATAGAATATGGCCGCGAGTGAGGCAGCAAAAATTTACAACTTTACTACCTCACCAATTCACAACCTCACTCCTTCGCTCCCTCAGTTATTCGCTCTCTTCACACTGTCTTCGTAAGCTTTTTGTTCGGCTTTGTTCTTTTTGCGGAAGGCCCCGCGTAGGAAAAAACTGTACTCCAGGGCTTCCAGGGTTTCGTCGAGCTGGCGGCCAGCATCTTTGGCGTTTAGCATGGCGCGCTCCAGGTTTTGGGCAAACTCTTCGTTTTGGGTAAGTGTACTGATGGCATTGTTTTGGCCGTTCATTTTCTGGGCCAGTGCCTGCAGCTCGTCGGTGGCGCGTACCACATTTTGGGTAGAAGATTGCACATTGGCCAATGCACGGGTATAGGTTGTGGCAAAGGCCGTATCGTTGCTAAGGGTATACAATACGCCCTGGCGATTATTGCGTAGCTCCGAAAGGGTTTGGTTCATTTGATTAGTAAGCACCCGGGCGCGCTGCGAACTAGTTTCCAGGTTAGCTACGGTTTGCTTCATTTGACCGGCCACTTGCTGATCGTTGAGCAATGTCCCAATCATGCCGGTACTTTGCTGTAATTGGTCTTTAAGATTAGAGGTCATATCGGCCAAGTTGGCCAGGGTGCGCTGCAATTGCGGGCCGCTTTCTTCGGCAATACTCATTAAATCGCCCATGCCAAATTCGGTAGCTACGCCAATGGTATCGCCATCTTGAACGGTGGTGCTGGTTCTGCCCGGTTTAAGGTTCACAATAGCATTGCCTACCAAACCATCGGAACCTAAGGTAGCAATAGCATCTTTATGAATAAACTTAGCCTGATCTTCGCGTACTTTCAGGTTTACCCGTACCAATGAATCATTCACGATATCCACATCGCGCACGGTACCAATCTTTACCCCGCTCAGCCATATATTATTACCCTTCTGCAACCCATCTACATTAGTAAAGAAAGCATACAGGGTTATATTGGAATTGAACAGGTTCCGGGCGCTGCCGATAAAAAATATACCAATCAGGAATATAATGATGCCTACCAGTACAAAGATGCCAAGGCGGGCGTTACGTCTAGTTTCTTGCTCGTTCATTTTCTTTCAGGTTGAAGTACTGCATAAAGGTATCCAGCAGCGGGTTGGCATCGGTATATAGCCCTCTAAACGGACCGTTATAATGCACGTTGCCTTCGTGCAAAAATACTACCCTATCGGCTGTGGTTTTAGCGCAGGTAATATCGTGAGTAATAATTATGGATGAAGTTCCGTACTTTTCCTGAACTTCTAACATTAGGTTATTTATTTCTTGCGAAGTTATAGGGTCCAAACCACTAGTCGGCTCATCGTAGAGCATTATTTCTGGCTGTAAAATTAGGGTACGGGCTATACCAATTCGCTTTTTCATACCGCCGGAAAGCTCAGCCGGAAACTGATCGCGCGTATGCACCAACCCTACATCTTCCAGATAGGCTTCTACTTTATCTTTTAATTCTGCCTGATCGGAGATGTTAAGGTTTCGTTTTAGGGGAAACTCCAGATTCTCTTTTATGGTCATGGAATCGTAAAGGGCACTCATTTGGAAGGAGAAACCAATTTTACGGCGAAGAAGGTTTAGTTCTTCCTTCCCTAAACTTGGAACATTCTCGCCTAGCACCTCTACTTTGCCCGAATCGGGAGTAATAAGCCCAACAATGCATTTTATAAGTACTGATTTACCAGTACCCGATCGGCCCAGAACCACCAGGTTTTCTCCCTTACGCACTTCCAGGTCAATGCCGTTTAGAATTACCCGACCGTCAAATGCCTTATGCAGGCCTTGTATATCTATTACCTTATCCGGCATTACGGAAAAATTCAATAATTTGAAGTGCCAATAAATCAAGCACAAAAACCAGAAACAGCGAGGTTACCACCGCCGTGTTAGCCGCCCGGCCCACGCCCACAGTGCCACCACCACTATTATAGCCCACATAACAACTCACTAAGCTAATAGCCAAACCAAATAAAAATCCTTTACTAACACTGCTGATAATATCTAGCATGCTTAAAGATGCTAAAGCCTGGCTCCAATATAATGCAAAGGAAGTATCGGAAAAGAAGTTCGTGGCTACGAACGATCCCATTAGGGCTACAAAGTCGGCGTAAATAACCAGTATGGGAATCATTAATGTGGCGGCAGTTACCCGGCTAACTACCAAATACCTGAACGGATTAGTACCACTTACTTCCATGGCATCAATTTGCTCGGTAACCTTCATACTGGAAAGCTCGGCCCCAATACTGGAACCGATACGACCGGCACAAATTAAGGCAGTAATTAGCGGCCCCAACGAACGCATAATAGCTATGGATACTAAAGAAGGCAACCAACTTTCGGCCCCAAACTCCTGCAAAGAGGGGCGACTTTGCCGGGTAAACACTATACCGGCAATAAATGCCGTAAAACCAACCAGGGCAAATGTTTTTACGCCAATTAAAAATGACTGACGGAGAATTTCCCTACCCTCGTAGGGCGGGGCAAAAGCATCGCGTAGCGCGCGCGAAACAAACCGAAATATATCGGCTAGCTTAAGTAGTAAAGCTCGGGCGCGCGGGGTATGAGTGGTCTGCAAAAAAAGTGTTGGTTTTTTTATCCTGTAGTTACAACCAAAAAATAGGGCGGCGGTTTTGGCAAAGGCATTTACGCAAATACACCCCCGCAAGTTACTTTATTTTATTAACTCCTGAATTGGCTTGCCTATAGCGCCACTGGGTAGCGGCAAACCCGTCATAAAGCTAACTGTCGGGGCAATATCGGTAATATCCAGTGGTTTGGTTACTCGTATTCCTTTGGGTACGTTCCAGCCATAAAATAACAGAGGCACGTGCGTGTCGTAATTATAACCGCTGCCGTGGCTGGTACCGTAGGTCATTCTATGGATCCATTCGGGCGGAAGTATCAGCAACACATCGCCGGAACGGGGTTGGTAGTAACCCAGTTGTAATTTCTGCCGGAGACCAAAACTAAACTCCTGCCAGCGCATGGCCGAGGCCGGTATAGCATCTACAACGCCCGGGGCCTGCAGGGCAAAGTCGGCAACTTCCTGCTGAATTTTAGCCAACAAAATTTCTTTCTCCTGAATCAGGCTGTGGTTTAGGTATAGCTGATAATTCTCGGCGTACTCAACCCATTGACCCGGGCCGTATTTTTCGGTCAGGTAGTTGTTTACTGCTTTTCCTAACTCGGCATCATCAAAATAACCGGCGGGTATACGTTCGTCAATAAAGTACTGGGGCACATCGGCCGCGGCATGGTCGGCAGTTAAAAATAGCAGGTAATTATTTTTGCCTACGCGGGCATCTAATTCGTTCAGCAGGCGCTCTATTTCCCGGTCCAGCCTTATGTAGACATCTTCCAACTCTTTAGACCGCAGGCCAAATGCGTGCCCGATTATATCAGTACTACTGTAGCTAATTGCCAGCATATCGGGTATGGTATCCTGCCCCATAGCTTCGCCTTCCAGGGCGGCCAGTGCCATTTCGGTCACCAGGGAATTGCCCCAGGGGGTATAAGTTAGTAAAGAGTATTCATTGTTTTGCTTACGCAACTCCGGCAGCACGTAGGGAAAGGTAGGAGTTTCTTTCCCTTTAAACCTCCGCTCGTAGGGTTGATTATCGGGCCCGCTGGCGGCATACTTATCTTTCGGCAAGAATAAATCCCAAGTATTTTTCAGGTACTCATCCGGCAGGTTTTGGTTATTGAGTTCCTGCACCCACTGCGGCAACTGGTTCATATACCAGGTACTGCTTACTATGCGGCCATCATCCCAGTTATACCAGTAAGCGGCATCGGCCAAGTGGCCGGCGGGCATAACAGCCCCTCTATCCTTTAAACTTACCCCTACTACTTTAGCCTGACGGGCGGTAGCTAGTTTTAGCTCATCGCCCAGGTTGGTGGAAAGCAGGCGGTGAGGCGAGGCGGCCGAGCCCAGGGTGCTGCCAATTACCTGCTCGGCGGTATCTTCCGCGCAATATACTGAGTGTTTTAGTTGCCGGTCGTACCAGTCATTAGCAATTATGCCGTGGGTAGCCGGGGTAGCACCACTGTAAATACTGGCGTGGCCGGGGCCGGTATAGGTGGGTATATAATTGTAATGGGTATTAGCCGCGGTAAGCCCCTGCCGCATCAGGCGCATAAAACCGCCCTCGGAAAAGTTAGGGGCGAAGCGTTGCAGGTAATCGGCCCGCATTTGGTCTACTACTATGCCTACAATTAGCTTAGGCTGTCCCTGGTCTAGCCAGGCTTCGGTAGGTTTTACACTTTTGGCCGGAACTTCGGTAATTACCGGTGGTTGCTGTACCTGGCAGGCTAAAAGCAGGCCGGTAAGCAGCCATCCCATCTTCTTCATAAAAATAAGTTTAGCTAAGCTATTTGCGGGCGGCGGGTGCCAAAATACGGTAGTCGGTTTTAACCTGACCCCGACTGATATTATTTAGCTTACTTTTGATCAATCGCTTTTTGAAGGCCGTAAGGTAGTCGGTAAACAATACCCCTTCCAGGTGGTCGTACTCGTGCTGAATTACCCGGGCGGCCAAGCCTTCGTAGGTTTCGTCGTGCTGGTTCCAGTCTTCATCGTAGTAGGTAATGCGGACTTTCTCCGGGCGGCTCACATCGGCGCGTATGCCGGGTATGCTTAGGCAGCCTTCTTCGTAAGCCCAATCATTGCCGGTTTCTTCAATTATTTCTGGATTTATAAATGCTTTTTTAAAACCCTTCAAATTCTCTTCGTCCATAGGCTCGGCATCTACTACAAACACCCGTACCGATTTTCCAATTTGCGGAGCCGCTAACCCTACCCCGCTAGCCGCGTACATGGTTTCGTACATATTGGCTACAAACTCCTTAATATCCAGGCTGCCTTTTTCTATATCCTCGGCCCGGCGTTTTAGTACCGGATCGCCGTAAACAACTATTGGGTATACCATATTTAACTTTTACTTTCCAGATAAGACTGCAGTATAATGGTAGCACTTACCTTGTCTACCGTTGCCTTATTCTGTCGGTCTTTCTTTTTTAAACCTGCCGCCAGCATTGTCTGTTGGGCCATTCGGCTGGTAAATCGTTCGTCGTGCAAATGTACGGGAATCTGCGGAAAATTCTTCTTTAATAATGTAGAACAGCCTTTGGCCCCGGCGGTGGCATCGGTATCGCTGCCATCCAGGCGGCGAGGCATGCCTAAAACAAAACACTCTAAGGCTTCGGATTGCGTATATTTCTTCAGGAAATCAATAAGATCTTTACTATGAACGGTATCCAGCGGATTGGCTACTAGTTGCAGCGGATCGGTTACGGCCAGCCCTACCCGTTTGTGCCCGTAGTCTATTGCCAGAATGCGGCCCATAGCTTAGTTTAGGGAGGTAAGCTTGCGTAGTTTTTTCTTCACGCCTTTTTCCAGCACCAGCGCTTTAGGAAA
>CAZDEY010000007.1:116690-121481 GCA_964504565.1 uncultured Roseivirgaceae bacterium | reverse complement strand
GTTTTCGATACGGGCGTGGGCGATTAGCTCCTGTTCAAAATTCTGCAACTCCTGGTATACAACTTTTACCAGTAAGCTACAGTTAGGCGGCAGGCTATAGTTGCCGGTTAGGGTCCGGATGCCCGTCATTTCGTCATCGTGGCAATCATGCTCAATAGCCAGTTCTTCCACGGAATTGTCTTCCATCATATAGTACAACCGTCCATAGTTGTAAGGTTCGCCATTGTAAGCCAGCAGTAGCTGCTGTATAAACACGAACAGCGAGTCCTCCTCGTGAAATACGTGGCGAACAAAATCTTCAACGTAGAGCGGAAATACGGTTTTCAGGTCTTCAATAGCCGGGGCGTTAAGTGCATCGGAATCCTTAATTTCGTTGACCAGACGGGCAATGTAGGGCAGGCGGCGCTTGATAAACAGGTAGTGGCTATGGCGCAGGTAGGCAATTACTATATCAACCGGCAGCTCGTTGAGGTTGGGTACTTCCGGCAACTGAACGGCCTGCTCCAGGCTATCAATTACGTGCTGCATGTGCAAACCCCGTTGGTTACACACCTGTTCCAGCGTTTCTTCGGCATAATCGTAAAATTCTATACCAAAATGGTACAGCACCGAGGCAAACACGTAGTTCTTCTCAATTAGGTCCGAAATTTTCGATTTATCCAAACTCACGCTCCAAAGGCTATTAGTAACCGCAACAACTAAAAATTTAGAAAGGCAAATTAATGAATTTTAGTGAAAATAGCATTCCCAAAACCAACAAGCTAAAGAAGATTTTTTCCGCCCGGCCAAACGATATAAATTAAGGTTGCGTTAGAACTAGTGAATCCAGGTTAAATCAGATCAACGCTACTACGTCTACATGAGGAAAAATACAAAATCAGCCGCCCGTTTACCTTTACTTATTATGCTGGGGGTTGCCGGTGGTATACTACTGGGCGCCGCCATTGCCAACCCCGATGCTACCACTAACCCCTTCGGCAACCTTCTTAAATTTCGGGAAATTGTTTCGTATATCGACCGTTATTATGTAGATGAAGTTGATACCGATGAGTTGGTTGATGAGGCAATTAACGGAATGCTGAAGAACCTCGACCCGCACTCGGTTTATATAACCAAAGACGACCTTCCCCTGGCAAAAAGCCAGCTTGAAGGTGAATTTGAGGGTATCGGCATTGAGTTTAACCTGATTCGCGATTCGTTAGTAGTAGTAAGTGCTTTGGTAGGTGGCCCCTCGGAACAGGCCGGGTTGCAGCCTAACGACCGGATTATTTCGGTAGACGGTGAAAATATAGCCAGTGGTGAATTAAGCAACAGAAAAGTTTTTGAACTGCTGCGCGGCCCTAAAGGCAGCAAGGTTGACCTGGGAATATTTCGCCGGGGCAACGAGCCGTTTACTATTGAAGTAACCCGCGATAAAATTCCGCAGAATTCGGTAGCCGCCAGCTATATGGTGAACGATGAGGTAGGCTATATTAAAGTTACCCGCTTTAGCGCCAATACCTACGACGAGTTTAAAGATGCCTTGGATAAACTGGTAGACAACGGCATGCAGAAGTTAATCCTGGATTTGCAGGATAACCCCGGTGGCTATATGGATCGGGCTATTAATATGGCCGATGAATTTATTAGCGGCAATAAAATGATTGTGTATACCGATGGTAAGCGCGATCGCTACGACAGCAAATCGTACGCTAAGCGTAAGGGTGCGTTTGAAGAAAGCCCGGTAATAGTGTTGATTAACGAAGGCAGTGCCTCGGCTTCGGAAATTGTGGCCGGTGCCCTGCAAGATAATGATAGGGCACTGATTGTTGGCCGCCGCAGCTTTGGCAAAGGCCTGGTACAAATGCCTATTAACCTGAGCGATGGCTCGGAGCTTCGCCTGACTATATCGCGCTACTATACCCCCAGCGGCCGTTCAATTCAAAAACCGTATACCGAGGGTGAAGATGGGTACCGTAACGACTTATCCGCCCGCTACGAGCACGGTGAATATTTCGTATCGGAT
Source organism: uncultured Roseivirgaceae bacterium (assembly GCA_964504565.1). GTDB lineage: Bacteria > Bacteroidota > Bacteroidia > Cytophagales > Cyclobacteriaceae > Cesiribacter. The sequence continues at coordinate 119,476 of CAZDEY010000007.1, read as the reverse complement.
AGCATAAAGTTTATAGACTCTCTACGCTACGAAACCCGCACCGGACGCACGGTATACGGCGGCGGGGGCATTATGCCGGATGTATTTGTGCCGCTAGATACGGTGGGCAATAGTAAGTACTTAACTAAGCTGTTTACCAATAATATTATTAGAGAGTATACGCTGAATTACGCGCAAGCCAACCGCCAGGAATTAGAAGGTAAAGGCTTAGATAGCTTCCTGAAAAACTTTACGGTAAGCGATAAAATGCTGAAGGAAGTAGTGGATTTAGGAACTGCCCAGAACGTTGGCCACGACCCGTTAGGCTACGCCCGTTCTAAGGAATTACTAAGAATTCATACCAAAGCCATGATAGCCCGTTCGGTTTGGGGCAATAGGGGCTACTATCCGGTATTTAACCAAACCAACGAAATGTTCCAGCAAGCCCTGCAGCACTTTGACGAAGCCCAGAAACTGGCTAGTTTGGATTAACATTGGAAAAAAGTATTTAAGAAACAGCCTCGGTGAATTACCGGGGCTTTTCTATATTAGGTCGTTAGATAATAAAAAGTTATATACTTCTTCTAGAATAACCTCTGGCACCTCCTTATGCGGGCTGTGCTTTACGCCGGGTAAAATAAACTTTTCGGCCGGGCCGCTAACTTGTTCTACTATCCGTTCCACCTGAAGCAAGGTTCCGTACTCATCTTCTTCTCCCTGAATTACTAGCACCGGGCAAGTGATAGCCGGCAAAAACTTCTCGATGTTCCAGTTTCTGAACGAGGGCTTGAGCCAGGTATCGGCCCACGCCCGGAACATAGCCTCGGTTTTATAAGCGTGGTACTTGGCCAGCTTATCTTTAAGGTTGGTTGTTTGGTAAAGTTCAACTGCTGCTTTAATACCAGCCAGGGTTATGTCTTCCACAAAAATATGCGCCCCTTCAGTAATTACACCCTTAAATTGATCAGGGTATTTGCCGGCGGCAATTAAGGCTATAGAACCGCCATCGCTATGGCCAAAAAGTATAGGCTGGTCAATTTTATAGTAATCCAGAAGCTCCACCAGGATGTCAGCTTCCAGTTCCATATACCCATTGTCGCGCTCGGCATAGCTAAACGGCACCGATTTTCCGTAGCCTTGCCGATCGTATACCAAAACATTGCACTGGGTTAAGTCACCCAATTTCTGCGGAAAATCGCGCCAAAGTTCAATGCATCCTAAGGAATCGTGCAAAAATATAAGGGTGGGCCGGCCGGGGTAATGCGAATAATGATCTGTTTCCAGCGAAGCTATTGGGAAAGGAGTTGGCATGCTAAAGCAAAGGTAAAAAGATTAGTAGAAGCGGTAAAACACCTGCTCTTATTCCTCCTTGCACTTAAATATTGCCGACCTAAGGCGGTGTATATACCACGCAGCTAAGCAACTGCCGGCGGGCCATTAACTTTACGCGTCAGAATCCGTACTAAAAAGCAGCATTTACTGCCAACCAATACTTTCCTTATTGGTTTTTATTGTTTGAACTAAACTGAATTGTACCATCGCAACTTCTCATAAATCTTTCTGGCACTACCTATGGCTCCCGATAAAGTGGCTTTTATTTCTGATAGCCGGCATTTTAGGGCTAGTAGTATTGGCCATTATCCTCATCCAGATTCCGGGCATTCAAACTAAAGTAACCCAAAAAGTTGCCGGCAATTTTGCCAAGCAGTGGGGTACCGAGGTTAGCATTGGCCGTGTAAATATTAACTTTTTTGAAACCGCCAGTCTGGAAGATGTATACATTGAAGACCAGGCCGGCGATACGCTAATCTATGCCAACTACCTGAAAGCCGATATCGGCGCCTTTGCCCTCTTTAAATCCAGTTTGGTGCTGGATGAAATTCTGCTGGAAAATGCCTATATAAACCTGCACCGCCCGGCCGATAGCGCCAACTTCAACTACCAGTTTATAGTAGACTCCTTTGTATCGGCCGATACGGTAGCCGATACTACCAGCTCGGCCTTTACTTTTGATCTGCACGCCGTACGATTGGAAAAAGTACGCCTAAACTTTGCCGATGATAGCAGCCAAATGAGCCTTAATCTGGATGCGCCGTATTTATTGGTTGATTTGGAGACCCTGGGGCTGGAAGACCAGCATATTATAGCGAATGATATAGTGCTACGCGAGCTGAATGTTGATTTTAGGCAGTTAGCGCCCGGCCCGGCCGATGATACAGTAGCCACCGCCGATGAAACCGTAGCTAAACTTGATTCGGCTTTGTTAAACCCCAGCGGCTTTAGGTTTACTGTAGAACGGTTTGAAATTGAAAACAGCCAAGTAAAATTTCAGAGCAGCCTGGCCAACCAACCCGGCAAAATCAATTTCGAAAACCTGGATTTACAGAACATACAAACCGACATTCGTAATTTTTACCTGGCCGGCGATACCCTGCAGGTAGAAGTTAGAGAATTAGCCGCTCTGGAGAAAAACAGTGGCTTTGCCCTGCACAATGCCGCTATGGATGTTCAACTGGAAGTACCGATTTTTTCTGCTACCCTGCACGAGTTTATTACCGACAATACCCGGCTGGAAGACCAAATTAAAATAGAGAAACTCAGTATAAACCCTAGTACCGATATGCTGGCCAACCTAAAAGCCAGTGCTTCGGTTGAAGGTGCCCTGCTCGGCCTGAAAGATGTAACCTACTTTACACCTATGCTGGATACGCTTCCGGAGGTCCGGGATATGCGAATTCTGATGGATTTGAAGGCGCAGGTAGAAAATAATAGAGCCACCGTTAGCGACTTTATGCTGAATGCCGACA
>CAZDEY010000007.1:52475-116680 GCA_964504565.1 uncultured Roseivirgaceae bacterium | reverse complement strand
CTTACCCTATATATGACTGCCGATGCCACTAACCTCAACGATCTGGAACGGGTTAAATTTGACGTTCAGCTCCGCGAACTAAATACCACCACCAGCTACCTTCAGCAGTTTAGTTTTGTAAACGGGCTGCCGCCGGGCAGCAGTTCGGCCGGAAGGTTAAACCTGGTAGCCCAGGCCGAAGGAACGCCCCAGAGCATAGACCTTACCGCCCGCCTGCGCAGTGGGGTAGGCTTAGTAGAAACCAATATGCTTTACCGCGCCCCTACCGATAGCCGCTTTATCTTAGCCGGCAACCTTAATACCACCAACTTCGATCTTAGGCCATTTGTGGGCGATAGCCTGGGCTTGGGCCATGTATCGCTGGTAAGTAAAGTGCGGGTAGACGGGGCCGGCCAGCAGGTAGATGTGAATAGTTTTGATATAACGGTAACCGAGCTGGAATACAACGATTACGTGTACGAAAACCTGATTGCTACCGGCTCCTTTATAAACAACCGGGCGCAGGTTGTAGCGGCCTACGAAGACCCCTACCTGATTTTTGATATGGAAGCCGGCTCGGACCTGAACGATTCGCTGCCGTTGCTAACCGCCGATATTAATATTGAGCGCTTAAATATGCTCAGGCTAAACCTTAGTCCCGACAGTCTAATTGTAAAATCGCGGATTACCGCCGATATAGCCGGACAGGAAATTGACGAGATTGTAGGTTTGGTAGAAGTGCGCGATACCGAACTTATTCGCGGTGCCCAAAGCTGGACTATGGATAGTTTGGTATTGGCTTCCAAGCGAACTTCCGAAGACTTACGCGAGGTTATTTTAACTTCTGATTTTGCCTCGGTTGAGCTTACCGGTAAGTACCTATTTGAAGATTTGCCGGTAGTTGCCGAGCATTTTACCAATTATTACGGGAGCAGTAGCACCAGCCCCGACCCTGAACCTCTTACCGAATTTAACAGCGATATCCACCTGGAGGTAAAAATGTGGGACGAGCCCGTAATTGCTAAGGCTTTTCTGCCCCAATTAGAGCTTACCCACCCCCTGAGCATGGTAGCCGATGTTAATGATCAAAACCGTGCTTTCAATCTGGATGTGGTGGCCCCCGGTATTGCTTGGGATTCCATACTGGTTAAAAACCTACGAATTGACGCGCAAACCCAACAACGGGTTGTAAATTTTGCAGTAAAAACCGATAAAATTGCGGTAGGTGAAACTATTGATATTCCGCAGTTTACGCTAGATGGAAAATGGGCTGAAAACCGGTTGGATTTTGGCTTAGGCCTGGCCCCGCCCACCGATAGTACCCACCTGGCCCTGAACGGTGAACTTATCTTCGTAGGCGATACCCTAAACCTGGCACTAACCGATACCGATTTAGCCATTGAGGGCAAAGACTACCAATTAGCCCAGGATGCCCGTATACGTTTCGCTACTAATTATTTAGTAATTAATAACTTTAAACTGGCCCGCGACAACCAGAGCCTGGCTATAGATACCCGGAACGAAAATACCGCTAAACCTCAAATGCTGGTTGATATAAACGAATTTTCCGTTAGTGAATTTTTGGAGATAGCCGGCTTTGACGAATACAAAATTAAAGCAGTACTGGACGGGCAGATAGAACTTACTGACCCTATGCAGCTATCGGCTATTGAGGCTAACTTGGCAGTAAACAACCTAACCATAGATAGCCTAAAAGTAGGTAATTTAAACGCCAATCTAAATAAAGTTTCTAATAACGGCCAACTGAATACCGAGGTGAACCTTAGTGGCCCTGGCAACGATTTACGCCTGACCGGTTTCTACAATATTGAAGACAGCACCAATGCCATTAGTCTGAACCTGGATATAAACCAGTTTAACCTGCAGCCTTGGGAGCCATTTGTTAAAGAATTTATAACCGACCTGAAAGGCAGCCTGGCCGGCGATATGGATATAAAAGGCAGTGCCGCTACCCCGCAAATTAACGGCGATTTAAGTATGCAGGACGGCACCTCATTCCGCTTGGCCATGACTGGGGCTAAATACCGCACTGGTAAAGAAACTATAACTATTGACAATAAGACAATCAGTTTAGATGACTTTACCCTTTATGACTCGCTTAACCAAACTTTGGTGGTTGATGGGCAGGTGAAACATGAAAACCTGCAGAACTACTTCCTAAACCTATCAGTAAATGCCGATAACTTTCAGATAGTGAACAAAGGCCGCGATATGGACGCCCCCTTCTACGGAAAACTTTTTGTAGAAACCAAAGCCAAAGTTACCGGTCCGGTAGACGATGTGCAGGTAAAAGGCCAGCTTAAAGTGAACGAGGCTACCGATTTTGTAATGGTTATGCTAAGTTCCGATGCTACCGTGGCTATTCCGGAGTATATAAATTTTGAAACTGAAAATGCTTACCTGGAAAATGACCCTACCGCCTCAACCACCAAACTCGATTCGGCTATAGCCGCCGCTGCTAACGTCAGCACTTTCTCGCTAAGCTCCCGCTTAGATGTTAGCCCCGAGGCCAAATTTACCGTAGTAATTGACCCCAATACTGGCGATTTTCTGGAAGTTCAGGGCAAAACCACCGATATGCGCCTGCAAATGAAACCCAACGGCGATATGGACTTACAGGGTGTTTTTGAAGTTACCCAGGGCCGCTACCGCCTAAGTTTTATGGAGGTGGTACAAAAGAATTTCTCGCTACGCGAAGGCAGCACCGTACAGTTTAGCGGCGATCCGCTTAATGCCTTGTTAGATTTAACCGCCGTATACAAAACCGAAGCCAGCCTGGCTCCCTTAATTACCAACTATGCCGATGCCGACCAACTGGATGCCCGCTCTAAAGAACCGGTAGAAGTGCTAATGAGCATGAGCGGCACCCTAGAGTCGCCCAGCTTCTCCTTTAATATTATTGTGCCGGGCAGTAATTACGGCACCTTTAGCAGCGTAACCAATGCGTTAGCCCAACTCCGCAACGACGAGTCGGCACTGTTTAAGCAGGTGTTTGGCCTAATTGTAATGAATAGGTTTATACCAGAAAACGGTATTGGCGGGGCCTCCGACGGTGGCGGGGCCCAAAATGCGGTAACCGCTAAAATAGATCAGTCGCTAAGTGCCTTTCTTACTGACCAATTAGGCGCACTTACCGAAGATTACCTGGGCGTACAAATTGAAGTGCAGGTAGAAAGCAATGATAATAACCCGAACAGCCGAGCCTTGGGCTTACAACTTACCAAATCATTGGCTAACGATAGGGTTGAAGTTAAATTTGGGGGCAATACGGCAGTAGGCAATAGCGGGGGCGGCAATACCTCCGGAACCAACTTTGCCGGTACCTTCGAAATACTGTACCACCTGAACGAAAAGGGCAACCTAAACCTAACCGTATTCCAGCGCAACGACCGGAACTTCCTGACCAATGAGTATATAATCCGACAGGGGGCTTCGCTAAACTATAATAAAGAATTCAATACTATAAGCGGCCTGTTTGGCGATGATAAAACCCGCCGCGAAATGCTAAAATCCGACGGAGCAGTAGATACGGAGCTGGAGCTTAATCCTTAGTGTTTGGTTGTTAGTTGTTAGTTGTTAGTTGTTAGTTGTTAGTTGTTAGTGATAAACTAGAAAGGAATGTAAGGTTTTGAAGCGCAGGTAATTCCTGTGCTTTTTTAATTCTAAAAGTGCAGACAGAAATTCTTGTACGAAAGTAAAACCATATACTAAATACTAATGACCGCGCGGCGGCCGCTAACGACTAGCTACTAACTACTAAAAGTCCTAGCTTTGCGGCCATGAAAGAATTACTTAAAAAGTTTGAAAATAAACGGCCAGAAATAGTTTTTGAGTGGAAAGACGCCGAAACTGAAGCCGAAGGCTGGGTAGTAATAAACTCGCTGCGCGGCGGCGCGGCCGGGGGCGGTACCCGGATGCGCCGCGGCCTGGACCGTCGCGAGGTGGAAAGCCTGGCTAAAACCATGGAAGTGAAATTTACCGTGAGCGGCCCGGCTATTGGCGGAGCAAAAAGTGGTATAAACTTCGACCCCGCCGACCCCCGCAAGCAGGGCGTGCTGGAGCGCTGGTATAAGGCGGTAATTCCACTACTGAAAAACTACTACGGCACCGGTGGCGACTTAAATGTTGATGAAATTCACGAGGTAATTCCTATTACCGAAGATTATGGCCTGTGGCACCCGCAGGAAGGGGTGGTAAACGGACACTACGCCGCTACCGAGCCGCAAAAAATTCAGAAGGTAGGCCAGCTTAGACAAGGAGTTAGCAAGGTGCTGGAAGACCGCAACTACAGCCCCAAAGTTGAAAACAAATACACCGTTGCCGATATGATTACCGGTTACGGAGTAGCCGAAGCGGTACGCCATTACTATAACCTTTGGGGCGGCAACCTTACCGAAAAACGGGCCATAATTCAGGGTTGGGGCAATGTAGGGGCCGCCGCTGCCTACTACCTGGCCAAAATGCAGGTTAAGATTGTAGGCATTATTGACCGCGCCGGCGGCCTGATTAAGGAGGAAGGTTTCAGCTACGAGGAAGTACGCCAGTTTCTGCTAACCCGTAACCGCAATGCCTTAAATGCACCCGATATGCTGAGCTTTGAGGAGGTGAATAGCCGGATTTGGGATTTATCGGCCGAAATTTTTGTGCCGGCCGCAGCTTCCCGACTAATTACCCGCGAGCAGGTAGAAAAAATGAAAGCTACCGGCCTGGAGGTTGTAAGTTGCGGGGCTAACGTTCCGTTTAAAGATCCGGAAATATTCTTTGGCCCCACCATGGAGTATGCCGATGAGCAAGTGGCGATTATACCCGACTTTATTGCCAACTGCGGTATGGCGCGGGTATTTGCCTACTTAATGAGCGGCGAAGTTGAAATAACCGACGATGCAATATTCCACGATACCTCCGACGTTATACGGGAGGCTATGCAGGCCGTACACGAAGTTAACCCCCAGCCAACCCGCCTGGCCCAGGCAGCCTTTGAGCAGGCACTTCAGCAATTAATATAATGAATATGAGACTTCTGGTAGTTATTTATTTGACACTTGGTATAGCATCCTGCCAGAAGTCTCATCAATTCAACCCCTTTGACGAAGATTTTTCTATTACTGAGGGAGAGTTGACCTCGCTGGCTATTGATACTTTGGGAGGTGATTGCGGATATTGGCTTATAGTTATAAATGATAATAAAAGTCTTATAGAGTACTATCAAATTCACGAAGAAGAAAACTATTACTATACACCTAGCTGGATAAGAAATTCAACTGGTATATCCCGGGTATACCTGGGATATGGAATTCAAGTTGTTGGGAAGGGCTTTACCTGTGCCATTGATACTTTTTCGTTTTCTTCAACAGCAACTTACGATAGTATGCATAATAGCTTGAAAAATAACCATCCATCACCAATTCTCACATCCTATATGTCGGACTTAGGTTATAATCTAGTTGATTCGGAATATGATCATTACTTTCTTTATTAAAATGAATTTGATACTGTAGCGGTTTCAAAAGACCTATATAAAGAGAATGATTCTACGCTTGTGTATTCTAACGCATACCTGCAATTTAAACCCAGGTCTCAAAATTATTTAGATTACCTTGACTCCTACGCTCCGGTTCAGCCTTATGGTAATTAGTCAATTTGTAGTCACCACTCCTCTGCACAGCTCAATATTATCTTATTGTTAAGCTCCCGGCCTCTACCCTATAAAATCTAAATTATCGGCCTAATTAATCTTGATTTTGTGCTGCTACCCGGGGCTAAGGCAAAACAATCTGGCGGTAATCCTGCGTTTATAATTGCATTTATGTATTTTTAGCCGCCAGCGGGTATAGCCCTGGCTCTTGCCGATGCCCTTTTAGCCTGCAGGGCAGCGCGTAGCAACTGAAGCAGAGGTTTTGCAGGCTCCCGATTATGCAGCAGCAATTAATGAAGCGATTCGTTTTTTTCCTTTTCATACAGATAAGTTTACTTTTTGGCAGCTCAACTGTACTGGCCACCGATACCGGCACCCCTACCAGCCCCCAAGCTGCCCCAACCCACCAGGTTCTAAAGGCCAGCACCGATACTGATATTGAACTGGCCGAAGGTGAACAAGAACATTCTGTAGCCCACGCCCCGGCCTGGACGGTAATACCGTTTGTGCTTCTCCTGCTCATGATTGCCACCGGCCCACTGTTCTACGAGCATTTTTGGCACAAGAATTATCCGCTAATTGCCGTAGCTCTGGCTCTGCTGGTAGTGCTTTACTACATTTTTTACCTACTGAACGTGGCCTCGGTTATTCACGCCCTGGCCGAATATATCCAGTTTATTGCCCTGCTGGCCTCGCTCTATATTGCTTCCGGCGGTATAATGATTGACGTAGACAAGAAAGCTACGCCGCTGGCCAATGTGTTGCTACTGGCTGCCGGGGCGGTGCTATCTAATTTTATTGGGACTACCGGGGCCTCCATGCTCTTAATTCGTCCGTTTATCCGCCTAAATAAAACCCGGATTAAGCCCTACCATATTGTGTTCTTCATTTTTGTGGTTAGTAATATTGGCGGCAGCCTTACGCCAATCGGCGATCCGCCCCTGTTTTTGGGCTTTCTGAAAGGCGTACCGTTTTTCTGGACGCTTACGCACAACATTGTAGCTTGGGCACTGGGCATAGCCCTTCTATTGGGCGTTTTCTACTTCCTAGATAAGCGCAATAAAAGCAGCCTGGAAGATCTGGACCCGGACCAGGTGTATACCAACAAGGTAAGAATTGTTGGGCTTAGAAATTTCATCTGGCTGGGCGTAATTATACTGGCGGTATTTATAGACCCGAAAGTAATGCGCTTTGTGCCGGGCATTGAGTACCACGGCGAAACCTTCAGCTTTGTGCGCGAGCTTATTATGTTTGGCGTAGCGTTTTTCTCGTTCCGATTTGCTAATAAAGAAGCCCTTTCCGGTAACGATTTCAACTTTGAACCCATCCGCGAGGTAGCCTTTATATTCATTGGTATTTTTGGCACCATGATGCCCGCCCTGGAACTGGTAGGCGAGTTTGCCAAGAGCGAAACCGGCGCGGCTTTAATTACGCACAATACCCTGTACTGGGGAACGGGTGTGTTGTCCGGCTTTCTGGATAATGCCCCCACCTACCTAAACTTTTTGGCCGCCGCAATGGCTTCCCAGAACGCTACCATTAGCAACCCCCAAATGGTTGAAGCTTTCTCGCAGGGTATCTACCACGACAGCGTACTGGACCTGAAAGCCATTTCTATAGCAGCTGTATTTTTCGGTGCTATGACCTATATAGGCAATGGCCCCAACTTTATGGTGAAGTCGATAGCCGAGCAAATTGGTATAAAAATGCCGACATTCTTCGGCTACATCATTCGCTATTCTATACCGTACCTACTACCTATCCTAATCCTAACCTGGGTAATTTTCTTCGCCTTTAAGCCGATATAGATACTTAGGGTATTATCCGTTCGGTAAGGTTATGCCAGGGGTTGGCTTTAAGTCAGAATCTTATCGCTATGGCTTTAATGGGAAGGAACAGGATAGGTAGTTTAATGATACCTATGATTTTGGTGCCCGGCAATATGACCCACGAATAGGAAGGTTCACAAGTCCTGATCCACTAATGATGCATAATGCTACTTGGTCACTCTATGCCTACCCTCTTGACAATCCTGTCATGTTTGTAGATGAAATTGGTGAGTGGCCAGGCGTAACCTTTATGTTTTGGGAGGCGGAAATAGGAGGGGGTCTTGGTTATGGGATTAATACTATAAAGCAAGATGGTATGGCATATGATAATATTGGCAAAACTAAGTTTACGCTTGTTTCTTATGTTGATATAAGAAATCAAAATTTAGAAGAAGGTAGTTACAAATCCCAAGTTCATACTTGGGGGTTAGTGCTGGGGTATCAAGAGGCATAACCCACAATTGGAATGCGAATACTTTTACGGGAGCGATTGGATTAAATTCTGCCTCACAAGGAGTTCCAACAGGTGGCCCGGGGGGGGGCAACTGAAAGCCAAACTGGGAGTAGGATTAGGATTTAATGAAAATGACATTACTGTAACTCTTGGTTTGCAGGCAGGAGTGAAATATACTCGTTTATCCACTAATGTAGAGCAGTCGATATCATTAACAGATGACGAAGCTAAGCACGTAAGTGAAGTTAGCGAAGGTTCAGGGAATGCACCATGGATTATTAATAAAGATGAAATTTTTGAAGATGAGAATGGTGGTTACTGGACTAGACTTTATACTAGAACGTTAGATAAAGGCCCTATTTTTCAAGGAGATGAAGTTAATACGGGTATACTTTTGTATAGCGGGCAGAGAACTGATGAGAATGAAAATACTACATCTAATGGCGTTTGGCAAACTGCATCATATGAAATAGCCGCAAAAAAGGCTGAAAAAGAGTAGTTGATAAATCATGAATAAAAAATCAATTCTAATAGTATCTTTGATAATAATAATAGGGCTAGGTTTTATAATTGGTAGTCACTTTTATAATCAGTGGTACCATAATATGGTTAAGAGCAAACCTCAAATGTGGGTTTATCAAACTTACAACGGCCCTGTCCGTTCAGCTCTAGTTATCGAAGATAGGAATGAATATGGCTTGAAGCTTATTGATTACTATAAAGCTAAAAGAGAAAATCCAAATACTAATATCGGAATAGGAGTGCCTTTGAGAACTCTTCCACAATATGAGCCAATATATGTATTAGGCTATTCTAACGATAGTTTATTAGCGGAAGTCGTTAGCTATTATGATAGAGGGGCATATATGGGCGGATCATATTTGAGAGGGTGGGTTTATATTGAAACATTACATGAAAAACCACCTAGCCGGAAGTAACTATTAATTTGTATTCATTATGCATATAGTTAATTTGTAACCTTAAGAAAAATAATAAATTAAATATCTACATGTTAAGCTAAATAATGAATTACATTGGTTTTATTTTGGAAATATTTTGCTGGATATCAGTTTCCTTATTATTTATAAATCTAATTGATAAAAAATTTAAGTTACATAATTTTAGATTGGATCTGCAACATAAGGGTTATATTTCGACAAACATCAATATTAAATGGATAACAATTCTAAGTTTGTTTTTCTGGCTGTTTCCCGCTACAAGATATAGACATTTAAATATTAAGGGACATAATGTTCTTTTAAATAGAATTAATAGATCCTTAATCGGCATTATATTGACTCTAATAATATTTATATTAGTAAATGCGATTACAAATTAGGGTACCTAACTAACCCCCGCCGTCCCCCGCTGGCGCCCGTATTACACGGGTGACCATGTCTACCATTAAGAACCAAAGCCCCTCCGTTGTCGGTATTTATTGGGTCGTTTGGGATAGCTCCTGTTGGGCAACTCATCCAATTCAACCTAAAAAATAGGGAAGCGGAACTAAATCAATGTTTAAACGTTGATTGTTGTAAATTTATTTAGATTAGCTATGAACACTACCCTATACAAAGCCAATACCCGAGGCTACGCTAACCACGGCTGGCTAAAAAGCTACCATACCTTCTCGTTTGCCGGCTACCACAACCCCGAGCGTATGCACTTTGGCCTTATGCGGGTTTTAAACGATGACTGGGTAGCCCCCGGCGCCGGCTTCGGCAAACACCCGCACGACAATATGGAAATTGTGAGCATTCCGCTGGCCGGCACCCTGGCCCACTCCGACTCCACCGGTAGAAATAAAGAAATTAAAACCGGCGATGTGCAAATTATGAGTGCCGGTAGTGGAATTACCCATTCCGAGTTTAACCATTCGAAGAGCGAGGCAGTAGAATTTTTGCAGATCTGGATCTTTCCTAAAGAAAATAATATTGCCCCCCGCTACGAGCAAAAAACCTTTGACACCCAAGAGAGAATAGATAATTGGCAAACCTTAGTATCGCCGGAAGATAAAACGGCCCTCTGGATAAATCAGGACGCTTATTTTTCGTTAGCTAACCCTAAACAAAATACTCAGCTTAATTACCAGGTTAAGAAAGAGGGCAATGGCTTGTTTTTGATGGTTTTGGAAGGTTCGGTTACCTTAAACGATACTGAGCTTAGCCGGCGCGATGCTATAGGTATAACCGATATTGACAAATTGGAACTTACAGCCGGCCAAGACTCCGAACTTCTTCTGATAGAATTACCGATGAATTAGTACCTTTAGATGAAGGAGCGGGAATACTGCTCCTTCATTTTATTAGGCCTATGTTTATTAATGTACCCGGGTTGCGCAATTCCGGAGCCAACCATTGGCAATCGCTGTGGGAGCAAAAATATCCGGAAAAATTTTCCCGGGTAATGCAAACTAATTGGCAACAACCCAACCGTAAGGAGTGGGTAAATTCGTTGGCCGGCCATCTTAATTCCTTCCGTATAAACCAGTCAATTTTAATTGGCCATAGTGTAGGTTGCGCCACCATAGTTCATACCCTAAACGAATTTAATTTAGTACCGAAAGCGGTAATGCTGGTAGCGCCCAGCGATGTTGAAGCTCCTAATTACCCTGCCTATATTACCGGATTTTCTCCGATGCCGCTTACCCCCCTTTCTTGCCCAAGTGTAGTAATTGCCAGCACTAACGATCATGTAGTTAGCCTGGAACGGGCCCAATATTTTGCCAAATGCTGGGCTAGTAAATTTATTACCCTGGAAAATGCCGGGCATATAGAAGCGCAGTCGGGTTACGGAAATTGGCCACTTGGGCTAAAAATTCTATTTGAGCTTAACGGTTAACACAAAGCCGAATTATAGCGTTAGTTTTAGATGAACGCCGAGCAAAAACTAGCCCTAAGCCGCGAAAAACTACTGGAACTATACGGTCCGCAGCAGGCCCACAGTAAACGAACGCCCATGCAAGAGTTGGTTATGACCATACTTTCGCACCGGACCGACTACAAAAGCGAGAAGCAGGCGTTTACGCAAATGTGGGAGCGCTACGGAAGCTGGCAAGCCATAACGGAGGCTTCGGTAGAGGAGCTAACTACTCTGCTACGCCCCGCCCGGTATCCAGAGGTTAAAGCTCCCTACATTATTAACTCACTAAAGCAGATTTACCAAGAAACCGGCGGCTACGAACTAGACTTCTTGCATAATTATTCACCCGAAGATGCCCTAACCTGGCTCACGCGCTTGCCCGGCGTAGGCCCTAAAACGGCTACTTTGCTTCTTCTTTTCAATTTTAAGAAACCAGTACTGCCGGTAGATACCCACGTGCACCGCGTTACTATCCGCGTAGGTATACTGCCGCCCAAAACCTCGGCCGATAAAGCTCATAAAATCTTACTAGACCAACTTCCAAAAGATGCGGATGAACTTTTTACTTTTCACAAGCACTTTTTCTGGCACGGGCAGCGAGTATGCCACTATAGTGCACCCAAATGCCCCCAGTGCGTACTGCATAGTTTCTGCAATTTTGGTAAGGAGAGGTTAGAGGTTAGACGATAGACAATGGATTTTCTGGAAGGGAAATATTAGATGAAGAATCAAGAGCCAGGAATCAAGAGTCAAGAGGCCGCCGCACAAAATTTAGATTTAGGGAGTAAGACTTAAGATTTTTTTACAAAGCTGATACAGTATAGTATGTACGTAGCACTAAGCATGAGAATACTTGAGCCAAGTCATAATTAGCATATCAACACATCACCGCATTAACAAGTCCACCCCCTACATTACCACATTACCAAATCAGCACATTACCCACATCACCTTACGTCCAGTATAGTATTTTGGCTTTAGGGAACAGAAGTTCAATGGTGTCGTAAAAGTAGGTTTTTAGCTCGCGCATTACCGGAGCTTTGTATACATACTTTAGTCCGCCGAATTTATTGTACTTGGCTGAGCGGCCCTCTTCACCAAAATCGATTTTAGTATTTGGGTACCAGCTTAGGAGTAAATCGCGGCTGCCGGGAGTAAAGCGGTGGGTAATTAGTTCAAAGGTTAGGTCAACCTCAAAGTCAAGTACCTCGCGTATGCGCGTAAGCAACTCACCGTAAGCCTCTTGCCAGTCAGGGACCTTAAAAATAGGAGCTAGTACTATACCAATTGGATAGCCGCCCCCACCCCGGCTCTTAGGCAGGGATAGTTGGCGCAAGGCCTGAAGCCGCGCCGTCAAACTATCGGTACCGCCCTCTTGCCGGCTGGCTATCTCTTCTAAATTAATGCTTATACGGCAGCGGGTACGGTTCTGGTGGTTTAACTGAAGGATTGGCTCAACTCGGGCAAATTTAGTTACCCAGCGTAGGTTGGCGTTAAGCTCACTCCCAAAAAACTTAATAGTTTTGGCTAAGCCCCCGGTCAAGTGCTCCAAACTAAGCGGATCGGTATAGCAACTGGCTTCAAAAGTGGTTGCGGGCGAGGCGGCGTACTGCTTTAAATTTTGCAGAATATTGGGCAGGTTGGCGTATACCCGTATAACCGGCGGGCCGCTTAAACTTCCGGCTAAATAGCAATACTGGCAGTGGGCGGGGCAGCCCTGCGCCAAATAAAACTGCCAATCGGCCGAAGGGGGAATTGGCTGCAACTTAAAGGCCGAGGGCGGCGCCACTACCACCGCCATGGTAGATTTTGCCCGGCGGTAGGTTTCCTGCTCGGTTTTGCCTTTTAAACCCGTAACTCGGTTACTACTTAGTTTTTGAACAGAAATACCCAGGTCGCTAACCCGGCTTAAAATTTCCTGTCCGTAGGCATGCTCTAAGGCGGCCGGAGTAAAAAGCACCTGCCGGGGCTGCCAGGGCTTGCGCGGGGCCACGCTGCCGGCCATTGGGCTTTGGTTAGAATACTTTGCTGTTAAGGCCTGTTTAACTATCTCCATAGAGTAGCTTACGCCCCCGCCCGGCCAGGGTTGAGCCTTCTGCCCTAAGCCTGGCCTAAAAAACCAATGCCGCGTAAAGTTGCCCGCCGTGTATACGGGCATCGGGGAAACTTGTCTTTAACTGATCGTTATTAAATGTAGAGAATGGATTAACCATATAGCGGAGCCCAATAGAAATAGGGCTCATATTAACTTCCAGACCGGCAGTGGGCCAAACCTGAATTTCACTAAAATCGTTTTTCCCGTAGTTGCTTACATCAGCAGCATCTTCGGTATTAATGCTTTTGGCTTTGACCAGGAAAGCCGGCTCAATACCTCCTACCAACTCAACTAAATCATTAATCTTATAATTTAGAAGCAAGGGTACCGATACGTAGGTAAAGCTTAGCTTTCGTTCGGTTCGGTTGGCTCCTATCAGGCTACTGTATTTAATAAGAGCCAGCTCACTCTGGAAGGAATACCCGGCCCGTAGGGGAATTTTGAGACCCAGCCCGGCGGCATAGCCTCCGGCAAACCCTATGTCGGCATCTGAGTTGCTGAGCAGGGTAGCGTAAGTATAGCCGCCTTTAAGATAATATTGCCAGTTGCGCGAGCTTTGGCTTACGGCACTTTCAGCAGAAAACAGAAGAGCTATAGCTAAGAAAACTACAAAATAGCGCATAGGGCAGAGGCTTATATTTGCGCTAAGGTACTTATTTTATCGGTTACTGTTAGCCGGAACCTGGCGCCTACCGGCACTGCCATATTAATGGTTTCGTGACCAATAGGCATTCCAAATGCTACCGGATAGTTGTACTTACCCAAGTGTTCGTTAATTATTTCTAAAGCCCCCTGGCCAAAGGGCGTAGCATTATCGTTCATATCGCTCATTTGCCCTACAACCACCCCAGCTAGTTGGCTTAAGCGGCCACTTCGTTTTAATTGAACCATCATTCGGTCTATATGGTACAAGTATTCATCCAAATCTTCCATAAACAGAATTTTGCCGGTATAATCTGGCTCCGAAGCGGTAGCGATAATTGTATTAAGTAGGGAAAGATTTCCGCCTACCAGTATACCCTCTGCCTCGCCGGTTCTGTTCAAATGAGTATACTCAGCTTGCAACTCTACCGATTTTCCTTGCAGAACTTCTTTTAAATGAAGTAAAGAAGGCCTGCGCTCGGCAACTGAGGTGGCAAACTGCGCTGCCATTGGGCTGTGCAAGCTCTGCATACCTAGTTTTTCCAGATGGCAAAGTAAGGCCGTAACGTCCGAAAAGCCACAGTACCATTTGGGCTTACTCATAATCAGGTTCCAATCTAGCTGATCAATGAGCCGGGTAGTACCGTAGCCGCCCCGGGAAAACAGTACAGCCTTTACCTGCGGATCGGCCACAAAGCGGTGAAATTCGGCTATACGCTGCTCATCAGTTCCGGCAAATTGGTGGCAGGTTTCGCAAATGTATTTTCCTAACTGAACCTGATAGCCCCAGCTTTCTAGTTCGGCTTTAGCAACGTTTATAGCTTCTAGGTCGGCCCAGCGGGCGGTTGAGGTTATAGCTACGGTATCTCCGGCTTGCAAAAAAGGTGGCCTAATCATAAGGGGAAGTAAACAAAAAAACCGCAGAGCATTGGCCCTGCGGTTGAATAACTTTATTTCTGTGGCTTAGTTACCGGCCTGCTCGGCAGCTGGCGGGGTTACACCCATTTTCTTCAGTACCATGTTAGAGATGTCGTCACCATCGCTAGCAACGTAAAGTAGGGTGGGCACACCGGCTACCTCAGTATTTAAAATGTGCGAATACCCGTTTTCTTTGGCTACGGCATCAATATTATCCTGAATTTTGGTGTATACCGGATCCAGTAAGGCAGCTTCTTTCTGCTGAACCAGAACCTGGGCTTTACGCTGAAACTCCTGAGCCTGCTGCTGTAAGTTATTAAGCTCCTGCTCCTTCTGCTGGCGTATTTCCGGCAGCATGGTTGGGGCCGCTTTTTGGTACTCAGCGTATTTATTTTGAATTTCCTGAGCCTGGGTTTGCAACTGGTTGCTTAGCTGCTTTTCGTATTCCTGCAGTTGTTGGTCAATCTGCTTGGCTTCCGGCATAGCCTGAAGTATGTAGTTTACGCTGGCGTAGCCAATTTTAACCGGGGCGGCATTCTGAGCTTGTGCCTGCGCTCCAACTGCTACTAAAAGCAGCATCCAAAAGGCACCTAGTAGGTTGTACTTCATATTCAATTCTATTTATGGTTGAATCTTATTTTAATTGGCAGCAATTAGCGTACCGTATCTTCTTTATCTCCAAGTCCTAGCTCTTCCAACACATAATCGGTATAATCGTGTACCGGGTTCGTGTATATCATTACCAGTTCGCCTGACTTGTCAAATACAATCTGGAGTTTTTGCTTAGAAGCTACTGCCTCTACTGCTTCAAACACTTTGGCCTGTACCGGCTCCAGAAGTTCCTTTTGCTTCAGGAAGAACATACCTTCGTAACCAAATACTTTAGTCTGAAACTCTTTTAATTCGTCTTCTTTTCTAAGAATTTCAGCCTGGCGTTCCCGCTTCATACTTTCGGTAAGCAGTACTTCCTCGGTTTGCAGGGCAGTGTACAGGCTTTCTATTTGCTTCTTTTTATCGTTTGCTTCATCCTGCCAGGCCTGGCTTACCCGCTTAATTTCCTGCTGGGCTTCCGAGTACTCTGGCATCTTGCCCAGAATGTATTCTGAGTCGATATATCCAAATTTCTGGCCAAAAGTGGCCGAAGTGGCAAAAAAAATGAAAAAAAATAGAAAAAGGCCTTTCTTACCCATAATTAGCGTAGTTGTTGACCAATAGTAAAGTGGAATTGCGGGCCGTTGGCTTCCGGATTTCCAGGGACTTCGTCAAAGCCGTAGGCCCAATCTATACCAATTAAACCAAAGGCCGGCATAAATATACGGGCGCCAATACCCGCCGAGCGGTACAGGTTAAACGGATTATAGTCTTTGTAGCTTCCCCAGTTATTGCCGGCCTCGGCAAACCCTTGCAGGTATATGGTGGCCGATGGTTGCAGCGAAACCGGGTAACGAAGCTGCATTGCAAATTTATTGTACACAATACCCCCGTTTCGGCCGGCCGGCGTAATACTATTATTCTGATACCCTCTTAGGCCAATAATATCTCTACCTAATAGGAAGTTGCCCTGACCAGAAAGCCCGTCGCCACCCATTACAAAGCGCTCAAACGGACCAATTGGGTTACCTGAGCCGTACGACCCCACAAAGCCCAAATTGGTTTTAGTATTGAGTACCAGTTTTCCATCGCGGGTAATCGGGGTATAGGTTTCCCCGTCAAACATATACTTATGGTACTCAATCCATTGGTAGCGGTCTTCGCCATCTAGGGTATTGTAGTTTCTATCGTTAAAAAAGGAATAAGGCGGCGTTAGTGATACCCGTAGAGTTAGGTTAGAACCACCCTGCGGGTAAATAGGGTTAAGTGCGCTATTTCGGGCAAGTGTAGTATTTAGGGTAAAGGCACTAGCCGAACCGTTTTCAATACCGATAATTTGCCCGGAGCTAATGCCTCCTATCGGATTTCCGTTATTATCAAGTAAAGTTTCAATCTGATAATTCTGGAAACCTATGGCATTCTGTACGGTAAAGAAGTCATCGGGCCATTTAACCCGGCGGCCTAAGCCTACGGTTATGTTATTTACTCGTAATGAACCAGTTTCGGCATTAAAATTAAAGAACTCACCGGTATTAGCCCCAAAGAAGCGCTGTACCGAACGGCTTAAGCTTACCGAAAGTGAGTTAGGCTTTTTACCGCCTAACCACGGTTCCATAAACGAGAGCGAGTAGGTCTGGAACCTACGGCCGCTGGCCTGGGCCCGTATAGCAAAAGTTTGCCCATCACCTACCGGTAGCGGGTCCCAACTATCGGTATTAAATAAATTCTGGATAGAGAAGTTGTTGAAAACTAAGCCCAGCGTACCAATAAAACCACCTACACCACCAAAATTACTACGACCGCCCCAGCCGGCCGAGAGTTCAATTTGGTCGCTGGGTCGTTCGGCAACGGTGTATTCAATATCTACTGTTCCGTCGGCTACGTTAGGCACGGTATTAATGCCCAGGTTTTCCTGATCAAAATAACCCAACGCCAGAATTTCGCGCTGGGTACGAATTACATCTTCCCGGCTGAATTTGGCCCCCGGCAGGGTTCTAACCTCGCGTAGAATTACGTGATCTTTAGTCCGTTCATTGCCGTTAACCACTACATTTCGTATAGTAGCCTGTGGGCCTTCTTGGATACGCATTTCTACGTCTATGGAATCCCCGTCTACCGAAACTTCTACCGGGTTTACGCTGAAGAACAGGTAGCCATTATCCATATACAGCGAGCTGATATCGGCACCGCTGGGGTTGTAGTTCAGGCGCTTATTTATAAGCTCCATATCATACACATCGCCTTCCTGTATGCTTAAAATCCGGCTTAATGCACTATCGGAGTGTACATAGTTGCCTACCCAGGCTATATCGCGAAAATAGTATTTTTGGCCTTCGTTTACGTAAATATTCAGGTTTACCATATTTCCTTTATCGGAACGGTATAGGCTATCGCCGGTAATCTGGGCATCGCGGTATCCTTTGGAATTGTAATACGCTACTACCGCAGCGTAATCGGTATCCAGGTTATCTTTCACGTATTTGCTACCGCCAAAAATATTTAGGTTAATATGAGAGGTGAAGTAGTCCTTAATATCAGAGCTTTCGGTGTCTTTACGATTGCTAAAAAATTCCGGTACATCGGAGGGGCGAAAACGCGAAAGCCGGCGGAAGATATCTTCAAATAAGGTTACGCGAGCCTTTTCTTTGGTTTCGCGCATTTTGCTCTGCAGGCGGGTGTCGGCTAGTTCGGTATTGCCTATAAAGCGGATTTCATCAATCCGTACCTTATCTCCCCGCTCAACATCTACCCGCAGGTTTACGCTATTAGGCAGGTTTGGCTCATCTACCGGCACAACCTTTACAGTTGCATCCAGATAGCCCTTTTGCACTAAATAGCTTTTTACGCTAAGTTCGGTGTTTTTAACCAAAGCATCGGTTACTACCCGGCCTCTAAATAATTTTACTTGTTCTTCCAGGTCATCTTCCTGCGTACGGTTTACGCCTATAATATCAAAGCGGGCCAGGCGCGGGCGTTCACTCAGTTCTATACTTAGAAATATTTTGTCGCCTTCAACATTGGTAACAAATATTCCGGCATCGCCAATAATCCCCTGATCCCAAAGTTTTTCTACCGCATTGGTAATAGCATCGCCCGGAATTTTAATACGGTCGCCCACGCGTAGACCGGAAAGGGAAACCAGCGCATCGGCATTCAGGGTTTCGGCACCGTTTACGGTTATTTCGGCAATTTCGTACTCGCGAGGGTTGGTATAGTTTACATCAATCAGGTCAGTTGATGTATTCGTATTTCCTCTTCTGGATCTTAATCCAACTTGAGCCTCGGCAATAGTACAAAGGCTGGTAAATAGCAGCAGTAAAGCTAATCTCCTCATCATCCCTGCTTAGTCAGGTTTAATTGTTCGCTAGTTTTGCCAAACCTCCGTTCCCGCTTTTGGTAGGTAGTTATGGCATCATATAGGTGCTCACGCCTAAAATCGGGCCAGAGCGTATCGGTAATAAACAGTTCAGTATAGGCAATTTGCCAGAGCAAATAATTACTGATTCTCATTTCGCCACTTGTGCGTATAAGTAGTTCCGGATCGGGCATATCAGCAGTATTTAGCTGGCTGGCAAACATTCCGGCATCAATTTCATCAGGGTTTAGTTCACCTTTGGCTGCTTTTTCCGCCAGCTTACGGGCGGCTTCCACAATTTCCCAACGGCCACTGTAGCTTAATGCTAACGTTAGGGTTAGGCCGGTATTGCCTTCGGTCTGCTTAATAGCTTCTTCCAGCTCAGCCTGGCAATTGCCGGGCAAATCGGCCCGGCTACCAATATGGTTAAGCCGAACGTTATTTTTCTGCAGGGTGCCAATTTCTCCTTTTATAGTAGAAACCAGCAGCTCCATAAGCGCCCGCACCTCGGTTTTAGGCCGATTCCAGTTTTCGGTAGAAAAAGCGTATAGGGTAAGGTATTCTACGCCCAACTCGGCACAGCCTTCGGTTACCTCGCGCACGGCTTTAATGGCATTGCGGTGGCCAAAAACCCGGGCTGCACCCTTATTTTTGGCCCAGCGACCGTTGCCGTCCATGATAACTGCAATATGTTTTGGCAAATTTTCCGAAGTAGGCTTCATTGCTTAGCTGAACTTCCCATTAAAATTTAATGGGCAAAGGTAAACAATTTCCCCTGCAAAAGGTACCCCACCCCAAATTCTTTGCGGAAGTTCTGCTTATTCGTAATCGAACGGACAAGGGATAGTCCAGATTGTATAGCTGAGGGTTAGGCCGGTGAAGAAGTACCAATCTTTGTGTTTGCTGTTGCCGTATTGGCTGGGGTTAGCTGCGTAGTCCTGAGGATTCTCCAAGGCTCCGGTATTATCCAGATAATCAGTAAAGGTTTTACGGGCTACCCACTCGGCACCCACGGCCCATTGGGGGGTTATAGCATACTTTACTCCTAACCCAACTGGTATTACAGGTTGAAAGCTTGAGAAATTGGCTGTTTTATTACCACTACTGTAATTACTTTTTGCAGACGAGCCTTCAACATAGGCATTGTAACCCTGAAAATATAGACCGCCAATACCGCCAACAAAATAAGGTGTCCAGCGAATTAGGCCGCTTTCATCGCGGTAGTTAAAAAAGTTATACTCGAACAAGGCACCAATTTCGGCGGCTAAAACCTTAAACTCTTGGGTGCGGTTACGGGCGGCATTAAAACCATCGTAGTCGGTATTTTCACTGCCTACCAACCTGCCTAGCCATAGGTTACCTCTAAGGGTTACCGATTCGCTTAAATTGTAACGATAAAACGCTTCGCCGGCTAGTCGGTAGTTTTCGTAGGTATAGGTAGGTATAAGATCGCCAACATAATTAGCCCCACCCAAGCCTACGCCTACCTCGTGTATTTGGGCCGAAGTATAGCCGGGAAGAAGAAATAGGATAGCAACAAAAAAAGGAAAAGCCTTAATAAGCCTTCCCTTTAGTTTTTCAATATTGTTAGAAATATTCTTACCTGAATTTAGCATTACGTACTGAAGTTCCAATTATGTAGGTAACGGTAAAGTTAGCTACTAAGTATACATCGTTGTCAGACTTACCTCTGATGAATGCAATACCCTCGCGGTCATTATCGTATCCATAGCCAGTGTACATTTCGTAAGGGCGATTGTTTATTGGGCTAACGCCAGTATCATCCGTGGTACGCGAAATAAACGCTGAGTATTCATCGCGGTTTTCATCTGCCAAAAGTTCATTAGAACGGTACGCCATAATTCTCCCTAAATTATCGCTAGGACTATTTTCAGGATATAGTTCATCAAGATCTCTGTAGAACGTACTAACGTCATCTATATAGTCGGTAAAAGTTTGGCGGTAATTTACTTCAAAGGAAAGGTCGAAGTAGCGGTTAAGCTTGTAGCGCAAGCCTACTCCCAAGGGTATAGCTATGGCAAAGCTGCTATACTCGACTCCCTCGGTTTGTAATGGCCTTAGTTCTACCCAATCGCCCGGTGAAACACCGTTATAGTCAGGGTCGCCACCAGTACTAATAACCCCTTCCTGATTACCTCGGGCAAAATCAACGTAATTTCTATCCGGAACCTGTGCCTTTGGGTTATGATGAAAGACTGCTATACCGGCGGTCAAATATGGCACTAAATCTGGTCGGCTAATAAAGGTACGGTTGTTCTTTTTCAGGTCTAACATAAACGATACCGATAGCTCTTTTATATCGTTCCTGAAGCTCTGGTTACGGATAAAGCGGGTGTTAGCATCGTATTCCTCTTCAGAAAGTGTTTCTCTAGTACCGGGGGTAAAGTCAGTGTTGGCATCATCGCCGTAGAGTCGCCCCCACATAAATGAACCCCGAATACTGGCCTGAGGGCCAATGCGGTAAATGGCATCTACATTTATACCCGGGCGGGTAAACGATAGGCTGGTACTACCTATATTATTTTTAGGAGCTAAGTCGCCAAAGTAGTTTAAGGAGTTTATACCGAAACCTACGGATAAGTACCGCTTATTTCTACCGAAGGCATTGATACGACCTCGGTAGTTACCTATCTGAGCCTGAGCAATTTCGGTAGATAATAAAAATATAGCGGCCAAGACCAGCCAACTAGAGTATCGCTTTATCATATAACTAACAACTAAAAACCCTTCAAGAGGTTACACCCACGGGTACAAAACTATAAAAAGTTCCCCAATATAAAATTAATTTCGGTTATCTAAGCCCCAATTTAGCTTCTGACGTAAGGTATCGAAGAAATTGTAATTGGAAAGCTTAACCAAACGGGCTTTAAAGGCTTCCCGGCGCACTGCCAGTTGTACCGAAGCATCAACCGTATGTGATCTAGAATCTAAAGAAACCAGAAAATGTTTGCTTCGGCCTTCAATTTCAAAAGATATTACACTACCGTCGGATACTACCATAGGCCTAACGTACAGGTTATGCGGACTTACCGGGGTAACTACAAAGTTGTGCGACTGGGGCAGCACCAAAGGCCCTCCGCAGCTTAGCGAGTAACCGGTACTGCCGGTAGGCGTAGCCACAATTAGCCCATCGGCCCAGTACGAATTTAAAAATTCTCCATCTATATAGGTATGAACCACAATCATAGAAGAGGAGTCTTTCTTTAATATCGTAAATTCATTTAGGCCAAAATTCTGATCGCCAAAAATATCCTGATCCGAATCCAGATGCACCAGGGTACGCTTGTCCAGGCTAAAGTAGTTATGGTAGAGGGCATCCAGCACTTCGGGAATATGTTCTTTAGCCATGGTAGCCAAAAACCCTAAGCGGCCGGTATTTATTCCAATAATCGGGGTTTCATAATAGCCAACGTAAGTGACTGTATCCAGCAGGGTGCCATCGCCGCCTATGCTAAATACAAAGTCGGTGTCCGGCGGAAATTCACCTTTTCGGAAAGTATGCAAAGCTGGTAGGGAAACCTGAAAGTTTTTTAACTGCCGAAAGCAAGTTTCAGTCAGTTCAATCTGGGCTTGCCGAATTTTAAGTTCCTCCAGTAACTGAAGTATATAGGGCAAATTATCTTCACTTACTACCTTAGTATGTAGGGCTATCTTCACCTTGGTATTCTTTATAGATCAAGGTAACGCATTAACATATCCAACCGCTCCTTATCATTAGAAATAACATCGGTCTCCTGAAAGGTTGCGGTAATCCGGTAGCCAAAGCGTTCCAAGGTACTAATTACCCGGCTAACATCGGTGCGGTTAATTTTCAGGGTAAGCTTTAGGCGGGTAGCATCTTGCGGGTCGGTAGCTATGGCCGTGCTTAATATTTTGGCGTTTTCCGATTCAACCAGGCGGCTTATTTCGGTTAACGAATAATCAATCTGGTTTAAAGATATTAAAATTATAGCCCCAGGAACCTGCACAGCGGCAGTTTGAGCAAAGGCGGCTATAGTATCCTCCAGGGTTATTAGTCCCCTATACTCCTGCTGCTGGCTAAGCACAGCCACTACCTGAACTCCACATTCCGAGGCTACCTTTATAACATCGTAAAAGTGCTGGCTTTCGTACACGAAGCAGGTAGAATCAACCAGGGGAAAGTTTTCTACCGGCTTCTTTTGCTGAGAATCTTCCAGTATGGCCTCGTCGCGCAACAGGCCTAAAAACCTGCCTTCCTGCACTACCGGAAGCTGGCTAATGCGCAACTCTTCCATCAGGTGCAGGGCTTTCTCGGCCAAATCGCCCGGTTGCAGGCTGGGGATAATATAGTTAATCAGTTCACTGGCAATCATACTAGGGCTGCTTCGGTCTTCTGCAAGAACTCTGCAAGTAATTGGTTAAATACTTCGGGGCGTTCCATCATGGGTGCGTGGCAGCACTTATCAATAAATCTAAGGGTAGAGTTAGGAATTAGCCGGTTAAACTCGTGCCCTACCATTGGCGGGGTAATGGTATCGTTGAGCCCCCAAATTAGTAAGGTTGGCACGGTAATTTTATGCAGCTCGTGGGCTAAATTATGGCGCTGCGCCGATTTGGCTATAGATACTATTCGCATACATTTGGGTATGCTCTTGGTAGTTTCAAACACCTCATCCACGTATTCTTTGGTAGCCACGGCCGGGTCGTAGAAAGTGTATTCTACCCGCTCTTTTATATACTCGTAACTCCCCCGCTTAGGGTAACTGCCGCCCATGGCATTTTCAAATAAACCGGAGCTACCGGTAAGTATTAACCGGTCAACTTTTTCGGGGTGCTCCAGGGTATACATCAGGGCTACGTGACCGCCCAGGCTATTGCCCATAAGGGTAGCTTTTTCTATTCCCTTCAGTTCTACAAAACCCTGCAGGTGAGTTAGCAGTCCATCTAAATCGGCTTTGCGCACTGGCATCTCGTAAATTGGCAATAAGGGAATAATTACCCTATACGAATTTTTAAAGGTATTGACTACGCTATCCCAATTGCTAAGCGCCCCAAACAAGCCGTGCAGAAGAAGTAAAATCTTACCTTCTCCTTCGTCAATATAATTAAATCCGTTTTCTTCTTTAATCTGTAAGCCCATTGCTTTTATCCTGATGTATAAAGGTACAACCGCATTATTGGCTAGCGGTTATTTTCCTGCTGAATAAAACTAAGCCAATTTTTCAAGATGGCCAACCCGTGCTCGGTTAGAATAGCCTCCGGGTGAAACTGAACCCCTTCTATTGGTAGTGCCATATGCCTGAAACCCATTAGCTCCCGCTCATTAATTGTATAGGCAGTTGGGATTAGCTGAGGCGGCAAATTTTTTAATACTAAAGAATGATACCGAACTATTGACATAGGCGAGGGCAAATTAGCAAACACCCCCCGGCCGGTATGCTCAATAACCGAAACTTTACCGTGCATAGGCTTTTGGCCTTTTGCTAATTCAGCACCAAAATATTCGCCTATAGCCTGATGACCCAGGCATACGCCCAGCATCGGAATTTTACCGGCAAATTTTGCTAGCACCTCTAGTAGGTTCCCCGCTTTAGCCGGGGTTTCCGGGCCGGGGCTAAGCAAAATTCCGTCGTAATTTTTAGGGTTAAGTTCTTGGGCAGATGTAGTATTTTGCTTCACCTCTACGGTAGCGCCTAGTTGCAAAAGGTAATCAACCAGGTTATAGGTAAAGGAATCAAAATTATCGAGCAAGAGGATTTTGGGCATACGAGGCTATATTTCTTTACCCCGAAAAAACTCCTTAGCCTTAGGCATAGCCTGCCCTACCAACTCAAAAAAGCCCGGAGCCAGCGGCTGAAGCAAGTTAAACAGATAGCTATCGGCCAGCGTACCCCCCGGATCATCTACTCCCATGGCTTTAAGGGCCCAGAAAATTACACTAATACCCAATGCCCACTTAAAAATACCTAATGCCGCACCCAACAGGCTATCAACTGTTCCTAAAAAGCTTAAATGCAGTGCTTTTTTTATACCGGTTCCTAATAAATTAACCCCAATAACAATTAAAGCAAACAGTATGAAAAAGGCTATATAAGGCAGCAGGCTTTCGTCTAACTGAAAATGTTCAGTTAAAAGATCCTGCCCCCACTGTAGCAACTTTAGGGAAAGCAATATACCCAGACCAAACGCCAGAATGCCTACAACCTCCAGCAGTAAGCCTTTTTTATAGCCCCGGTACGCCGCCCAAATAAGTAAGCCTAGTACAATTAAATCTACTCCGTTCAAGCGTTAACCCATCTGTGCCAACATACTCTTTACCATTGCGGCTACGGCTTTGCCATCGGCCCGGCCGGCCATGTTTTTTGAGGCCATACCCATTACCTTGCCCATATCTTTGGAGCTATTGGCACCGGTCTGCTGAATAATTTTATCTATTTCGGCGCGCATTTCGTCCTCGGTAAGCTGCTTAGGCAGGTACCGCTCAATTACCTGAAGCTCAGCTTCCTCTTTATCGGCCAGCTCGTCGCGGCCCTGCTCTCTAAATACCGTCATAGACTCGCGGCGCTGGTTGGCGGCTTTAGTAAGAAGCTTAAGCTCGGTTTCTTCCTGAAGTTCACCGGTATTGCCCTTCTCGGTTTCGGCCAGCAAAATCATAGATTTAATGCTGCGCAGTGCGGCCAACTCTTCTTTGTTCTTGTTGCGCATGGCCTGCTTAATATCTTCGTCTATTTGGGTCTTTAGTGACATATTCTAGTTATATAAAAAGTGTACCTTAGCGGCAAAGGTAAGAATTATTAAGAAATAGGCTCTATTAGAAGGTTAGTTACTATTCTTCCCCAAACTACTATGACAAAGCTTAGCGTAAACATAAACAAAATTGCCACCCTGCGTAACTCGCGCGGCGGCCAGGTGCCCAATGTAGTACAAGTTGCCCTTGACTGCGAACGCTTTGGAGCCGAAGGTATTACCGTACACCCCCGGCCCGACGAACGCCATATAACCCGCCAGGATGTGGTGGATCTGGCTCCGGTTTTAAGCACCGAATTCAATATTGAGGGGTACCCCGACGAGCGCTATATGCAGTTGGTTGAACAAGTACGCCCCGCCCAAGCTACCCTGGTGCCTGATCCGCCACACGTGCTAACCTCTAACGCCGGCTGGGACACAATTGGCCGAAAAGATGAGCTGACCGAAATACTCACTCAACTTAAAAAATGGGGAATAAGAACCTCTATTTTTGTGGAACCCAGCGCTGAAGATGTAGAAGGAGCTGCCAACTGCGGATAGGGTTGAACTTTATACCGAAGCCTATGCTAGCGGGTATAAACAAAACAAGGAAAAAGCAATTGCCCCGTATATAAAAGCTGCCGAAGCCGCCCGGGCAAATGGCTTAGGCCTAAACGCCGGCCACGATTTAAGCCTGGAAAACCTGGCTTACCTGAAACAACAAATTAGCTGGATGGACGAGGTAAGTATAGGCCACGCCCTAATTAGCGATGCCCTGTATTTGGGCTTGGAAAACACCATTCAGCTATACCGGAGAAAATTAGTGAAGTTGTGAGGTAGTGAATTACTGAATTGGTGAGTTGTAAAATTTACGTTAATCATTTCACTGGTTGAAACATCAGCAAAGTCGTAATTTATAATTCGTAATTAAATGAAGCTGTACTATAGAACTGAAGGAAGCCCCGATAAACCTGCGCTGGTAATACTGCACGGACTGTTTGGCTCGTCGGATAATTGGCTTACTATGGCCAGAAGCCTGGCCGATGATTATTATGTAATTTTGCCCGATGCCTGCAATCATGGCCAATCGCCGCATTCCGATGTATTTGAGTACCCAGCTATGGCGCAGGATGTAGTTGACCTGCTGGATAGTTTAGAATTGGAAAGCGTATATCTGGTAGGCCATTCTATGGGCGGAAAAACCGCTATGCACCTAGCCACTGAGCACCCGGATAGGGTTAAAAAATTGGTGGTAGTTGATATATCGCCGCGCTATTACCGACCGCACCATCAGGTAATTTTGGCCGGCCTGCACAACCTGCCGCTAGATAAGGTAAAAACCCGCCGCGATGCCGATAAAGCCCTGAGCCTGCATATTGACGAGCTGGGCGTACGCCAGTTTTTGCTTAAAAATCTGGACAGGACCGATGGCGGTTACCAGTGGCGTATGAACCTGCCGGTTATTACCGATAATATAGAAATGGTAGGCGAAGGCCTGGATGAAGGAAAAGTATACAAAGGGCCTACCCTATTTATTGACGGAGAAACCTCTTCCTACATTAAAGATTCCGACAAGCCAATAATTAAAAAGCACTTTCCGGAGGCCCATATTGTAACTATAAAAGATGCCGGGCACTGGGTACAGGCCGAGCAGCCGGAAGCCTTTAGGGAAACTTTGGTTAGTTTTCTTTCTTACTAAAAGAATTTTCGGGCCAGATACAAAAGCAAGCTTAGTACAATACTTAGAAGTATACTAGTAACTATTGGGAAGTGGAAGGTGAAATTTTTGCGCTTAATCAGAATATCGCCGGGTAGTTTACCTAGAAATCCTCCTTCGGGCTTACCTAAAAAATACACCAGTACTCCTGCAATAATTAGCATAATGCCTGCTCCAACTAATATCTTCCAAAGGTTATTTTCCATAGTAATTTAAACGAACACCTACCACTATAGCATGGCTACAAAATACGGCACCCTCTTTTTAATACCTACCGTTTTGGCCGAAGATACTGCCGATAGCGTGCTGACCCCACAGGTGCTGGAAGTCTGCCGCAATACTCACAATTTTCTTACCGAGAATATACGGACCAGCCGCCGGTTTTTAAGTAGCCTTAAATTAGGCTTGGTTATTGAAGACCTGAAACTTGAAGAACTCAGCAAAAAAACCCCCGATGCGGCATTAGATAAACTTCTTGCTCCCCTGAAGCAGGGCATTGATATCGGCATAATTTCGGAAGCCGGCTGCCCGGCCGTGGCCGACCCCGGGGCCCGGGCGGTGGCCTGGGCGCATCAGAATGGCGTAAAAGTTAGCCCGCTAGTTGGCCCTAACTCTATTTTGCTGGCCCTTATGGGTTCGGGTTTAGGCGGGCAAAAATTTCAGTTTCACGGATATTTGCCGGTAAAACGGGCCGAACGCAAAAAAGCTATTCAGGAATTGGAACGTTTGGCCGACCGTGGCACCCAATTGTTTATGGAAACCCCCTACCGCAACCAGCCCCTGCTAGAAGATTTAGTAGCTACCTGCCAGCCCGATACCCTGCTGTGTATAGCGGCCAATATTACCGCTTCTACCGAATACATTCATACTAAACCAATAGCCCACTGGAAGAAACAACTGCCCGACCTGCACAAACAACCGGCAATTTTTGCACTAGGTAGGTCTTCTAAATAATGTATAAGTGCGTAATTATTTTAACTTTGCTGCTTAATTATATTTTGCCCGGGCGGTAAACGGCAGGGCCTATTAATTTTTGCTAATCAGTTCATTTTATGTCATATTTATTTACTTCAGAATCGGTTTCTGAAGGGCACCCCGATAAAATAGCCGACCAGATTTCCGACGCTATACTTGATGCCATGCTGGCTCAGGACCCGGACTCCCGAGTGGCCTGCGAAACCTTTGTAACTACCGGACTGGTAGTAGTAGGAGGCGAGGTTACCACTAAAGCCTACGTGGAAATACCCGATATTGTACGCGATACTATTAAGCGTATTGGTTATACTAAAGACGATTTTAAGTTTGATGCCGAGAGTTGCGGGGTAATGGTTACCCTACACGCCCAAAGCCCCGATATTGCCCAGGGTGTTGACGAAGCCGCCGATAAAGAACAAGGCGCCGGCGACCAGGGCATGATGTTTGGCTACGCCATAAATGAAACCCCGGAGTACATGCCGATGTCGTTGGCTTTCTCGCACCGTATAGTGAAGAAACTAGCCGACATTCGTAAAGAAGGGGTTACTGAGATGAGTGGCTACTTACGCCCGGATGCCAAAGCTCAGATAACTATTGAGTACGGCGAAAACCGCAAGCCTAAGCGTGTCCATACCGTAGTGGTATCTACCCAGCACGATGATTTTATTAAAGCCGGCAACGGCTTAAGCCAGAAGGAGGCCGACCGCCGCATGCTGGAACAGATCAAGAAAGACGTTATAGAACACGCCGTACGCGAGGTTATTCCGGCCGAAATGCTGGATGAGAACACCATATTCCATATAAACCCAACCGGTAAATTTGTAATTGGTGGCCCCC
Organism: uncultured Roseivirgaceae bacterium; assembly: GCA_964504565.1. Lineage (GTDB taxonomy): Bacteria > Bacteroidota > Bacteroidia > Cytophagales > Cyclobacteriaceae > Cesiribacter. Next base: position 88,062 of record CAZDEY010000007.1, on the reverse strand, counting down.
ACGGCGATGCCGGCCTAACCGGACGTAAAATTATAGTAGATACCTACGGTGGCCGCGGTGCCCACGGCGGCGGTGCCTTTAGCGGTAAAGATAGTTCTAAAGTAGACCGCAGTGCCGCTTACGCCTCGCGCCATATTGCCAAAAACCTGGCCGCCGCCGGCCTAGCCGATGAGGTTATGGTACAGGTTGCCTACGCCATTGGTGTAGCCAAGCCGGTTTCCTTAAACGTAAATACTTTCGGTACCGCCAAGGTTAACTTAAGCGACGAAGAAATTAGCGAGCGCGTTGAAAAACTGTTCGATATGCGCCCAAAGGCAATTGTAGAACGCCTGGGCCTTAAAAACCCGGTATTTAGCCAAACCGCTGCCTACGGACATATGGGCCGCGAGCCATTTGAAGACAAAGTAGACGTAACTACGGTTGAAATTAAGGAGAATGGCAACGAACGCCAACAAATACACCGCACCGAAAAGAAGAACCTGCAATTCTTCGCCTGGGAAAAACTAGACTACGTAGATAAGGTGAAGCAGGAGTTTGGGATTTAGTCTTGAGTAGTGAGTCTTGAGTCTTGAGATTCTATCGAATCGACCCTAATGAAAAAAGCCTTTGCATTGGTTTGCAGAGGCTTTTATAATTATAAGAGCCAAGGTTTTGAAGAAGTACTCAAGACTCAGGACTCATGACTCACAACTATTACGGGTGGGTAGCCTGTTTTTCTTTTACTTTTTTAATCTGGCGGCGTAGGGCTTCTACGCACTTATCTATAGCGGCCTCAAACGAGCCGTTTTCTTCTTTAGCAAATAAACTACTGCCCGGCACGTGTACCTTAATTTCTGCCACGTGGTTATTCATGGGCGTATTGCCGCGCTTTAAATATACTTCGCCTTCTACAATGCGGTCATAAAAGGTTTCCAGTTTATCAACTCGTTTTTGTATGAAGTCGTTCAGGCGCTTATCTGGTTCTGAATCAACGTAATTAATGTTTAACTTCATTAGCGTATTTATTATTTATCCAACAAAATCAAGCCTTTGGGTGGGCCTGATCAAAAACTTTTTTCAGCTTCTCCATTGAGTTATGGGTATAAACCTGGGTAGCCGCCAAACTGCTGTGTCCCAATAAATCTTTTACTGCGTTTAGGTCGGCGCCGCGGTTTAGTAAATGGGTAGCAAATGTATGACGCAAAATATGGGGGCTTTGTTTGTCGGCAGTGGTAAAGAGTTGGAGGTATTTCTTTACCAACCTATAGATAAACATTGGGTAGGCCGCATCGCCGGAATCGGTAACTAGTAGCTGGGGGGCGTAGGGCGCTTCCAGAAACTGCTGTTTGGCCTGCAGGTATTTTTTTATGGTTTCTACCACCGAGCCCGGTATAGGCAGTACCCGTTCCTTATTTCGCTTACCTAAAACCTTAACCGTAGCTTCGGCAAGTTTAACGTCTTCGGTACGCATAGTAATTAGTTCGGCCTGGCGTATACCCAATCCGTACAGAAGTTCCAGCACCAGCCGGTCGCGCAAGCCGTAAAAATCTTCAGTAAACGGAAACCGGTCCAGCAGATTATCCATTTCGGCTTCCTGCACAAACTGAGGGAGGTTCTTAGAAGTTTTAAGGGCCTGAATGCGCACCATAGGGTCTTTATCTAATAACCCCTGTTTCCGCAAAAACTTGTATAAGGAGCGCAACGTTGCCAACTTTCTATTTACCGAGCGGGCGCTGGTTTTGACTTCTATTAAATGTAAAATCCAGCCGCGGATGTGGAGGTGCTGAGCTTGCTCAATTTTAATTTCAGAATGGTTTTCGGCTAAAAACTGCTCAAATTGGGCCAAGTCGGTCTGGTAGGCCGTTAGGGTGTGCTGGCTGTAGCGGCGTTCGTAGGTTATATAGCGAAGAAATCGATCCGTCATATAGGGTGGCGGCTGGCTTTGTTCTAACTTACATATAATCCATAAAAAAAGCTTGCCGAAGCAAGCTTTTAATTATGGTTAGTAGACTGAAGCAATTTAAGCCTCATCCTGACTTTGCATTTTCTGACGGTAGGCCGCCTTAATTTTCTCGGTACGACGGGCAATAGAAGGCTTCTCGAAATAAGCACGAGAACGAACTTCGCGTAATACACCAGTGCGCTCAAACTTCTTCTTGAAACGCTTAAGGGCGCGGTCAATAGATTCGTTATCTTTTACGTTAATTACGATCATAGCTCTTTACACCTCCTTTCAATAGAGGCTGCAAAGATAGGCATAATATTCGGAATTCTAAATAGCCCTAAGGAAATTGGGTTAAACTGCCTGGGCAAGTTGTGTTTAACTCGTTAAGAATGTCTATTTTTTCCGTAGATATGACCAATAAGCACCGCATTCTTCGCCGCACCAGATTGTTTTTGCTGGAAATGGTTTCCATAATTATTGGGGTATCCATAGCGTTTTGGCTAAACCAATGGAAGGATGAACGCAACCTAAACGACTCGGAACTCCGAAGCTTGGCCGAAATTAATTCCGGGCTGGCTCAGGATACCATAGATATTCTTGAAAATGTACAGGGTCATAAACAAGGCCTGTTAGCCATTGAAAAGTTCAGAGGGTATTTTAAGGATGAAGCCCCTATACCCCCGGATAGCCTGCTGCTTCTATACCATGCCTTACTCAGAGATTTTATTTCAATCCAGAATTCCTCGCCCTACGAAGCGCTGCGCAATAAAGGCCTGGATATAGTAAAGAACGATTCGCTACGGATCAAGATCATAAATATGTATGATTTCCAGTACGAAATAATTGAAGAGCTGGAAGAGAATTACGAAGAGATGCAATTCTTTAAAAATTATGGCCCCCAACTCAACCAGATATTACTTCCGCGTATGGAATTTGGCAAGCGGAGCCGGTTAGCCACTTTAACGTATCCGGGAAATTTTACCGAAGCCGAACGCAAAGCGGCCCTGCTGTACCTTATGAAAATTGAGCTGAACCGCAGGTACGTGGTAGGCCACTACGAAAACGTTATTAGCCAAATTCGCAACCTTATGGCAAGTATTAGCTACGAATTAAGGCAAAGAAATTACCAACCGGCTACCCCACCAGCAAATTCCCAAACCGCTGATTAAAGCCGGCAATGCCCTGCAAGCCTCCGGTATGAATGGCCAAAATTTGGGTTCCCGGCTTAAATCGGTTCTTCTCAATCATATCAAACAGTCCAAACAGCATTTTACCGGTATAAACCGGATCTAACGGTATGCCCTGCTCCTGCCTAAACCGGTTGATAAATTCTATCAGTTCCGGTTTCCATTTGGCGTAGCCCCCAAAGTGGTAATCGGGTACTAGCTGGAAGTTGTGGTACAGTTTGCCCGAATGTTGTTTAGTTAGCTCATCAACCTCGTTTTTCAGAAAGCTACCGCCCTTAAGTGCCGGAAAACCCAACGCCTGCTTCCGGTGGTTAAGCGCGGCCAGTATACCGGCTAAAGTGCCGCCCGTACCGCAGGCCACAGCAAAGTATTCGTAGGCGGCGATTTCTTCTTCAGAAAGAATTTCGGCGCAACCTTTAACGGCTAGGGCGTTACTGCCACCTTCCGGAATTACATAAACCTCCCCCCCGGCATAGCCTAAACTAGTCAGTACGGCTTCTTTAGTACGGTAGGCCTCGCGGCTTACGTAAATCAGCTCCATGCCGTTTTCGGTTGCCAGGTGCAAGGTTGTGTTTAGGGGTTGGTGCTCTTCGCCCCTGATTATACCTATAGAGTTGAGCTGATGAAGCTTGGCCGCCGCAGCCGTAGCGGCAATATGGTTAGAGTACGCCCCGCCAAAGGTTAGTACCGCCCTTACACCTTCGGCCTTAGCTTGCAAAATATTATACTTCAGCTTCCGCCATTTATTACCGCTTACCTCGGGGTGTAGCTGGTCTTCTCGTTTTATATGTAATTGCACACCCTTTTGCTGAAGAAGGGGGTGTTGTACCTGGTAGGTAGGAACGGAAGGAGCCTTATAAAAATCCACGTTGAGGTATTGTGAGGATAAATGGGTAAGTTTACCGATTAAACATTCGCAAATATGAGGAATTTACTGGTACTGCTTAGTTTGGTAATGCTGGCTTTGACTACCCAAGCTCAAACTGCCAATCTTGCGGCTAAAGCAGCGGCTAAGGAGCTACTGGAAACCATTGACATGGAAGCTCAATTTGAGGTTATGCTCGATAATATGCTACAAACCCAGTTAGAGCAAAATCCGCAGATGGTTCAGTTTGAGGATATATTTAAAGATTTTTTCGCTAAGTATTTTACCTACTCTGCCTTAGAAGATAAGCTGGCTGAGCTATACGCTGAATCGTTTACTGCTGAGGAGCTTAAAGACTTAATTGCCTTCTACCAGACACCCACAGGCAAAAAATCTATCTCGGTAATGCCAGAACTTATGATGAAGGGCATGGCGGTAGGTCAGCAAATAGTGCAGGAACATATGCCGGAGCTTCAGCAGAAGATTATAGAGCGTATGAATGAAAATAGCCATTCCGATCCTTCCCAAATTGCACCACCCCCGCCACCTCCTGCCGGAAATTAGAGAGAAAATTTATGCCCAGCAACAAATTCCACATTCCTTGCGCTATATCTGCTGAAAAGGCCAAAGCGGCAATTCAGACTAAAATTGAAGAGAATAAAAAAATTCGTTTACGAGAGATCTTGTCCATAAGCGAATTATTTTATCCTGTTGGCAAGTTCAATGGTAACTCATTTACTTTGAGAAATCGTTTTGGGTATTTAATCCGTCATCCATATTATTGTTCGGGAAGAATTACAGACGAAGGCAATCAATCTTATATTAGTTGTAGCATTGAAATTGAAACAAACTACAAAATAAGCTTATTTGTTAGCGGTAGTTTCATGGCTATTATAACAGTTTCCTTTTTGCTTTTAGGCTTTCCCTATATACCACTTCTACTGTTCTTTATATTAGTAATCATACTAGTAGCTATAAAGAATTACTTTCGAAAATTTAGAATAGAAAACGAGAAAGATAGGTACAGGAGATTTCTTGAAAGTGCTATAAGGCAAGAAGATCATTAGACTATTAAACCCCAAATTTCCCCTATCTTTGCGGCTACTATGAAGCCTTACCCCAACGAGCCGCAGGACGAAAGCCCCGAAGATGATGAACTGTATGAGCACCACCGACTGGTAGCCGATAAGGGGCAGCAGCCGCTGCGGGTCGATAAATTTTTGATGGATCGCCTGCCCAACGTAACCCGCAATAAGTTGCAAAAGGCTATTCAGGAAGGTTTTGTGAAGGTGAATGAGGAGGAAATCAAAAGCAACTACAAGGTTAAACCCTTCGATGAAATAACCATTGCGCTGCCCGAGCCCCCGCGCGATACCGAGGTTGTACCGGAAAATATTCCGCTCAATATTGTATTTGAAGACGATGACCTGCTGATAGTAAATAAGGAAGCGGGTATGGTAGTGCATCCGGCTTATCAAAACTGGAGTGGTACCCTGGTGAATGCGTTAACCTATCATTTTAACCAATTGCCCGAACTGCCCGGAAATACCGGCCGCCCCGGTTTGGTACACCGTATAGATAAAGACACCAGCGGCCTGCTGGTAATTGCTAAAAGCGAGCTGGCCATGCGCGAACTGGCTCGTCAGTTTTTTGACCACAGCATTGAGCGCACCTACTACGCCCTGGTTTGGGGCGAGCCCGAACCGGTGAACGGCACCATAAACGTGCCCTTAGGCCGCAGCCAGAAAGACCGCCGCGTAGTACAGGCCTACCCGGAAGGAGAAGGAGGCTACGGACAGCACGCCGTTACGCATTATAAAACCTTGCGCCATTTGCGCTACGTAAGCCTTATTCAGTGTAACTTGGAAACCGGCCGCACCCACCAAATACGCGCCCACCTGCGCTACCTGGGGCACCCCTTGTTTAACGATGCTACCTACGGCGGCGATAAAATCCTGAAAGGAACCATATTCAGTAAGTACAAGCAGTTTATCGAGAATTGCTTTCAGCTTATGCCCCGCCAGGCCCTACATGCTAAATCGTTAGGCTTTAAACACCCCCGCACCGAAGAATGGATGCAATTTGACAGCGACCTGCCCGCAGATTTTACCGCCGTACTGGATAAATGGGAAAATTACGTTCAGCATAACTAGGTTGGTGGGCTGATAGGTTAGTGAGCTAGTGGGTTAGTTAATGTATTGATGTGTTGATTTGAGAATTTTAATAAGATTAATCTTTCTTTAGGCCTCAACTCTTGATTCCTGATTCTTGGCTCCTGACTCAAATTCTATTGCCTATTGTCCATAATCTAACTTCCGCGCGGCAGCCGCTAACTTCTAACTTCTAACTTCTAACTTCTAACTTCTAACTTCTAACAAGGAACATTTTCCGGTCTATTGGTTCTTTACACATGCCTAGCTTTGCTTATGTATGGAATGAGTATACCAGCTACCTAAAACGGCCTACCCCCGAAATCTCGTTTTGGGACGATGAAACTACCCCGGCCAAACGTTTCTTTGTAAGCTTGCTACTGGCTTTTATGCTGGTAATTCCGGTATTGGTAATTTTTGGTATTCTGGAGAAAGCCGGACTATTACCACCCAGCGAAGAGCACGCTATTAAAAAGGCTATGGATACCTTTCCTTTGCCCCTGCTGTTTTTAGGAGCAGCCATTGCCGGGCCTATTATTGAGGAATTTGCCTTTCGCTTAGCCCTGGTACCTAAAAAGGTTTACGTTTTAGTTTCGGCCTGGCTGATTGCTAGTTACTACGTGGGCTATCTTTTTCAGAATGATAATTTATTGATTGCCTATATAGTGCTTGGGATATTAGCCTTGGGTACTGGTTTGGCAATTGCTCTTCCTGATTACTGGAATTACCGCTTTCAGGTGCTGTATAGCCTAAACTACAGCTGGGTGTTTTTTGGCCTAACCAGCCTTTTTGCACTTACGCACCTATTTAATTACGGCCTAAGCTTACACGTAATTTTGCTGGCACCAATTTTGGTAATGCCCCAGTTTATTTTGGGTACCCTACTAGGCTACCTGCGTATGCGGCAGGGTATGGCCTGGGCAATTGCGCTGCATATTACCTACAACAGTATAGTTTTAGCGGCCGCCTATTACGCTATGCAAAACGAGCCTACTAATGGACAAATTTTATAAATCTCTTATATGAAATTACTCGAATATCTGTTTCCGAAAGGGATTTTATTATGTATTATAAGTTGTACAACCTACACTATACCCAATGCAGAATTTAAATCTACCTTTACCTCAATTCCCCTAGACTCTTTACAAGAAATTGAAGTGATTGATCCTTACGGAAGAATTTCTACATATCTATCTAACGTGTCCTTATTAGATTCAATCAAAGTGTATAATAAAGAGGGCGAGGCAACATATTTAAGAAATAGCCCTTCACTTGAAACAAGAATAACCTATTTACCGGGCAATAAGAAGATATTTTATTTAGATAGATTTTATACTGAGGATAATAAGTTAGTAGGATTTCAATCTAGGCTCCTACCTAATCTTTCCAAAGAAATTTCGTTAGACTCCATCACTAAAGTCGAAATACAAAAAGGCAGAAAAAACTTTCAGTACGTGAATGAGTAAATATCCTTAGCCTCTTCAATATCTAAAATCTACATATGCAACATCACCTACAGAACCAATATCTGGAAGCTACTTTTCACCAGCAGGGCGGTGAACTACGAAGCCTGCGCCGTAAAGATTTTGACCTGGATTACCTATGGGAGGGCAATCCGCGTATATGGGGCCGGCATGCACCTATTTTATTCCCGATTGTAGGTAAACTAAAAGATAACAGCTATAAGCTTGACGGCAAGGTTTACCACTTAAACCAACACGGTTTTGCCCGCGATATGGACTGGCAGGTAAGCCAGCAAGAAGAACATCACATTCAGTTTAAGCTGTTGCCTACCGAAGAAACCCGTAGTAAATTCCCCTTTGAGTGGGAGTTATATATTGATTATTACCTTGACGAGTACTCCCTAATTACTGAATATTCGGTAAAAAATACCGGCAGCAGCTCAATGTATTTTTCCGTAGGCGGGCACCCGGCTTTTCGCTGCCCACTAGAGGCCGACCTCGATTTACACGATTATTATTTAGAATTCAACAAAACCGAAACTTCTAAAAGACAACTGTTGAACGCCGGCCTGCGAACCGGTAAGCAGTCCGAAGTGCTGAACAACACCAATACGCTAGTCCTAAGTCAGGAATTATTTGAAGCAGATGCCCTAATCTTCAGTAATTTGGCGTCTGACCAAGTTCACCTTAAAACCGATAAAAGCGAGCATGGGCTAACCTTTACTTTCAATGGCTTCCCCTACCTGGGCATCTGGAGCAAGGCTGGCGGGGCCACCTCTGGCGGGGCACCCTTTGTATGCATAGAACCCTGGCACGGCCTGGCCGATACCGAAGAAGGTCAGAAAGACTTTAAAGATAAGGAAGGTCTGGTAACGCTAGAGGCTAACCAAAGCTTTAGCTGCCAGTATTCAATTAGCTGCTGGTAAATTGGTTATCGGTTTATTTTCTATATAACACTAAAAGGTACATCAATCAAATCTGCTGGCAATATTAAGCCTATTTACCGTACTATTGCCGTAGCTTGGTACCATGCTAAGGTGCCTGCTCATTATTCTTTTACTTTCCGGAAGCCTAACGGCTTTTAGCCAGGAACCAGTCTATGGTTTGTATTGGCAAAATCCGTTTCTGTACAATATTGCCTATACCGGGGCAGAGCACGAGTTGGTTAGCGTACTTACCTACCGCCAACAGTGGTTAGGGCTGCAAGATGCGCCGCAGAGCATAAATCTTAGCCTACACAGCCCCGTTAAGAATATATTTGCCGTTGGTTTAAACGTACAGCAACAGCAAGCGGCCCTTTACAAAAACCAGGGCGTACGCTTAAGTTTGGCCTACGAAATTCCGTTAAGTACCAATACTTACTTAAGAACTGCCCTGGCCGGCCAATTTATTAGTGAGCGCTACGACTTAAGCTCCGCTACCGATGAGCAGCTAGAATATTTAGAAAGCCGAAATTACACCACCCCTCAAAGTCGGTTACATTGGCAAAGCGGCGTGTACCTTTTACACCAGAATTGGCTGGAAATTGGGGCAGCACTCCTAAACCTTACCGGTAACTCTGGTATAGAAGGAGAAAAAAGCTCATTATTTGATCATTATTTTGTTTCGGCCCGGGCCCGGCGCCCACTGGGAAGTAAACTGGAAATAAGTCCGGGCATTCTGGTACAGAAGTTTCAGGTTCAGGAATCCAGAACGGAAGCTTCGGCCTTGATATACTGGAACAAAGCAGCCTGGTTAGGCGGAGGCTACCGCTTAGGCGGGGGGCCACTATTATTTTTGGGCTATAAACCCCTGAAGAACCTTTCTATCAGCTATGCTTACGAAATGAACCCCGCCCTGGCCCTACCAATTGGCAGCGATACGCACGAAATACAGCTAAAGTTTAATTATCAGCTTCCTCAGAAGGAAACCAAACCTACCCGCCGCCCGCGTTACGAGTTATGAGCACAAAACGGTATCTATACAGAAATTATATAGTGGCCGGCGGCACGTTGTGGCTGGCACTAATTAGCCGGTTGGTATGTGCCCAGGCTCCAACTATCTCCGCGGTAAGCTCGCTACAACCGGTAGCCGGAGAAGTAATTACGCTGGAAGGACAAAACTTCCCATCGGCCGCTAATTTAGTGGTTACGCTGGGCCAAATTCAGGCTGAAGTGCTTAAGGCTGATGCTTCTAAAATTAGCTTGCGCGTTCCAGCCGGCAGCCAACCGGGTTTTCTACAGTTAATAAATACTAGCACCAGGCAGGTAACTACCTACCCCCGGCCGCTAAGCCCCACCTACCGCGGTCAGGGCAATTTTGAGCTGGCCAAGCTAACCAACGTTTCCCTGGGAACCGGGGCCAGCGGAATTTTCCAGACAACTTTAGCCGATTTTAACCAGGATGGTTTATTAGATATTGCATCTAGCGCTAATACAGCCAACGTGGTGGCACTTCATAAAAACACTAGCACTACCGGAGCTCCGGCTTTTCAGGCCCAGAATATTATTACCAACCTAAATACCCGGGGCATTACCGCCGGCGATCTGAATGGCGACGGGAAACCCGAGTTAGTAGTGGGCGGCAACGTGAGCCGTTCGGATATTCTTCTAATTTACCCTAACCTAAGTTCGGCTACTACCATTACTTTTGATACTCCCCTGGAGTATCGCCTACCCAAAACCGGGGCTACCCGCCTGCTTATTCAGGATTTAAATAACGATGGTAGACCCGATATTGCGGTTACTGACCAATCAAGCAACAAATTATTTATTGTAGAAAATACCGGTAGCAGTGGCTCGCTTTCGTTTGCCGCTACCGCCTACGAGCTTACGTTTACCGGCTCCTCGCTCTACGGCTTGCAAATAACTGATGTTAACGGCGATGGAAAACCCGATATTTTAACCAACAACAATTTACTGGGAAAGATATTCTGTAGCCAAAATACCAGCAGCGGAACAAGTATAAGCTTTGGCAGCCCAACCGAAATTATCAGCAGCATTGAAGGCGCGGTAGAAATTAGCGTTGCCGATTTCAATAATGATACTAAACCCGATATAGCCTGGACCAACAAATTTGGAAATAAGGTAGGCTACGCCTATAACAACAGCACTACCTCTACCCTACAATTTAGTGCTGTTACCCAATTTACGGTAGTTGATCCCTGGGCTATTAGCAGCGGAGATATTAACGGTGATGGCTTACCCGATATTGTTGCCCAAAGTGGTACCAGCACCTTGCTCACGGTTTTGCTTAATAACGGCAGTAGCTTTACCCAGCACAGTTTACCAATTAGCAGCGGGGGCCAGTCTGTGCAAATTGCCGATTTGAACCGCGACGCCCGACCTGATATATTATATACACTAACGGCTACCAATGGCATTCAGGCCCTAATGAATCAGAATTGCTTTAGCCTGCAAATAAGCGAAAGCTGCGCCGGCAGAGGCGTGCTGCTTACTACCAATTACTCGCCCGGCGCTACGTATATATGGAAAAAAGATGGAACTACCGTAGCCAGCGGCACTAACCGTACTACCTACGAGGCATCAGCTACCGGAGTCTATACCGTAACGGTAAATCCCTGGGGAGGCTGTAGCCAAACAGCTTCCGTTACGCTAACTACGATTTCCGGAATGCCCGGCAGCCCGCAATTTGCTCCTATTGCACCTATTTGCGAGGGCGAAACCCTGGAGCTTAAAGTTAATACCAGCAGCGAAATTGCCGGAGCTACCTACGAGTGGCGTACCGCCGCCGGTGTGCTGGCTACTACTACCGAAAGCTCCTACCAGATACCCAATGCCACCCAAAGCAATGCGGTAGGGTATCAGGTAAAGATAACTACCAGCGAGTGCGAGGCCGTGCTTTCAGCCGTTGCCCCAACTATACGCAGCTTGCCTACTACTACTATTTCCAATACTACGATAGGTGCTTGCGCCGGGCAAACCGTAACCCTTAGAGCCGCCAATACTTCTTTTGCTGCGTACCAGTGGTACAAAAACGGCGCGCAAATAAGCGGGGCAACCTCATCAAGCTATTCTACCAACGAAAACGGTGAGTACAGGGTAGCCGTAAAAGATGCTCAAGGTTGCTGGGGTACCAGTCAGAATTTAATCTATACTGCCCCGGAAGCCTTGCAGCCGCAGTTCTCTGTTTCTTCGGAAATATGTGTTAACCAGCCGGTACAGCTTACCAACACTACTCCCCGCCCCGCCGGCCGGCCTATAAGCTATTTTTGGGATTTCGGCGACGGCAATACCAGTACTGCAGCGGAGCCTGAGCATAGCTATACCACCGCCGGCCAAAGCTACCAAGTTAAGCTAAGCGTGCAGTACGAAACCTTTCCTTTTTGCCCGGTTGAATCTTCTACCCAAACTATTACCGTAGTTGCCGTGCCTACGGCCTCTTTAGCCGCCAGCCGTACGGTTTTCTGCGAAGGGGAAAATACGGTAGTTGAAGTACAAAGCTCGCAAGCTATACAAGCGGTAAGTTGGAGCAACGGGGCCAGCGGGGAAAGCATTACCGTTTCGGAAGGCGGTACGCTAACTGCTTACATTGAAACTGCTGCCGGTTGTACGCTGGAAAAAGATATATCGCTGGAGGTTATTCCTAAGCCTGCAATTAGCGTAACGGCCGAGAAGGAGCAACTTAACCCTGGCGAAAGCACCCAATTGCTAACCACCGGCGGTAGTAACCTTACCTACAATTGGCAACCAGTTACCGGCCTAAGCGACCCAAGTAGTGCTAACCCAATAGCCAGCCCGGAACGAACTACCGAGTATACCCTAACCGTAACTAATGAAAACGGCTGCCAGGAAGCTACCAGTATCCTTATATCCGTTTCGGAAGAATTTAAGGTTGAAGCCCCTAAACTATTTGTGCCCCCGCCGGGCCCCGACGAAACCTGGGAAGTGGAAGGCATAAACTTTTACCCTAACGTTAGCCTGACCATAGTTAATAACCTAGGGCAGGTTATACTGGAAGCCCAGCCTTACCAAAACACTTGGGACGGCACCCTTAACGGCCAGCCGCTTCCTAAAGGAACTTACTACTACATTTTCAAAAGTGCCGGTGGCCAAGTACTAAAAAGTGGCAGCATTACTCTAATTCGGTAAACAGTGAGGTGGTGAGTTAGTGAAGTAGAGAGTTGGTGAAGTGGTGAATTACTGGATTAGCAAGGTGTTTCTGTATTTATCTGCTTCTACATATTCGGAATGAATTATTCTGAATATCCTACCTGAATTAGCGATAATTTATACGACTGATTTTACGATTAATAAATTTTGCCGTGCTTATAAGTATGGTCGGGTTAAAAAGCTGCTGCGAAGACCTTAGCGAGATGCTAAAATCTATATACTATACATTCCGCAGCTTTTTCTAATTGCTAATGGTTGTTCTACTTTTTAATATACCCATTTAACTGTAAAGGGTATAGAAGCAATCTCATAAATGACTATTAAGTTATTAGGTTGAACCGTTGCTCAACCCTGCGGGCCGGGCGGCGTAGGCGAGTAACTACTAATTCAATGGCCTTCTGGCCGCCGTGATCAGAACTAAACCGTAGCCATTATTTCATTTATGAGCACTCGTCGGGAGACGAGTGCTAAAAACTGAGAGCATATTCTAGCGACAATTATATTGTCATCCTGAACCTGTCTGCCAACAAGCAGGCTTGTTTCAGGACACTACTTAAAAATACGTATGGCAGGGGTTTGGTGTAAGCTGGATGCGGTAATTGAGCATTAGCTCGTGCGTGCCTCGGGTATACTGTTGCAACGAACTGGTAATTAAATCGTAGCTGTACCCAAAGCTTAGGTTATCATTCAGGTACAATTCGGTAAGGAAAACAATTGCATCGCCGGTGCGCCAGCTAGTACCAACGTTTAGCAAATCCTTCCAGAAGAAGTTCACGTTTAAATCGGCACCCAACGGGGCTCCTTCCTGAAACCGAATTAAGGCCGAAGGCTTTATCTTGATGTCAGGTGTAGCATCAAATACGTAGCCACTGTTTATAAAGTAGTAGCGTGCCTCGCCGCCATCTTTTCCTAACTCGCCCTCCAATGCCTTGCCTAGTTTATTATTTATAAGGAACGGTACCGAAACGCCGGCGTAAAAACGGGGGGTACTATAGTAAACCCCGGTGCCGAAGTTAGGGTTAAAGTACCTAAACCTATCTACCAAAGGGTCGCCATTATCATAAATGGAAAGCTCGTTGAAATCGGAAATAAGGTTATTGAAGCCCATTTGCAGGCCTAATGCCAAGCGGCGCTTGCGCTTAAACTTAATCTGGTAGGCGTAGCTGGCGTACAATCCTAAATCGGAATGTACGCCAATTTGCTCGCGGTATAGCATAAGGCCAACCCCAATATTTTTGCGCGGTATACTGCTATGCGCACTTAAGGTTTGGGTCTGGGGGGCTCCTTCCAGGTTTACCCACTGGTTTCGCAGTACGGCCGAAGCTCGTAACTGATCCTGGCTACCGGCGTAGGCCGGGTTAATAGCCAGCGTATTAAACATATACTGCGAGAATATAGGCCGCTGCTGAGCGTTTATATTGCCCCTTAGGGCAATTACCAGCAATGTACTTAGCGCTATCAGGCGCCCTATTGAAGCTATATTTTTCATTAGTTTAGCGCTTAAGTTCCAGATAGCCCGACAGTGGTTTTTGGCCTGGCAAATGTTTATCAATTATATAGAAGTAGGTACCATCCGGTAGTTTATTGCCGTTCAGGTAAATTCCCCGGTTGCCGCGGCCGGTAAATACCCGGTCGGTCGCGTTGTAGTTTTCCATTTCAAATACTACAGTACCGGCCCGGTTAAATACCTTCACGGTATTAGTCGGATAGTCTTCAATACAATCAATGATGAAGTGATCGTTTAGTCCGTCTTGGTTCGGCGTTACTAAATTGTAAGGCGAAACTTCCGTACCGATAGTAAAGCTTTGTTCGGTATAGCAGAAATTACTACCGTAGGCTCGCACCCTATAGCCGGTACCGGCCGGTGCTTCCAGGGTTCGGCTGGTTTCCGGCAGTACATTTCCGGCTTCATCGTACCATACTACGTAGTTGGTGTTTACGCTCTGAAGGGTAACCATGCCCAGGCTCTCGCTTCCACTTTCATTTCTACAGCTAGCCGGCTCAACCTCCAGTCGGAAGCTTGGGGCAGCATACGTACCGCCAACCACTACATCCGTCCAGCCAGATGGGCAACCGGAAACCACATCAATAGCCCGTACGCGGTAATTACCTTCGGCTAAGCCGCTAGCGGTTGCTCCGGTGGTGCTAAGCGTTTCGCCGGTAGTTACATTTTGCCACTCAAAGGTGTAGCCTTCGGTTTCCTCATTTACACTGGCAATTAGCACACCGTCGGGGGCAATTTCGCTTTCTCTAATTCCGTGATATAAGCCTAAATCTTGCTGGTTAGTCCAGTCCAGGCATATGGTTTGGGGAAGCGGCCGCACAAAGGGCGCATCAATTACCGGGTAATCGGTAGGTACTTCCTGTTCTATATCAGTATAGCAACCTGTAAGGTTATCGGTAACCCTAAGTGTATAAGTAGTGGCCAATAAACGGCTGGCGGTAGTTCCAATGCTGTAGGTAAAATCAGCTTCAGGATTAGTACTGTTCTGAAGTTCTTCCTGAGTAGCCTGGTACCAAACAAAGGTGTAGCCCGAAATCCGCCCGTTTACATTAGCAGAAAGTTGCCCGGTATTGGCCGGCTGTCCATTATACTCAAAATTGGCACAATAACGGGCCGGAGCTAATACATCAACTACTGGCTGAGGGTTGCGGCTTACATCGTCTATATATACTACCAGTTTGGCCGGATCGCAACCTAAGGATGGCTGGCCTACTGCAAAATCTTCGGCAGTGAAGAGTACATAATAACCACTTTCCAGATTTTCCATAGCCGGAAATTTAGCATCACCCGAGTTAAATACACTGGTACGTATAGCCGATGCCGAACCCGGGTAAGTCATATTATTTGCAGCCTGTTCATCAGCCGCCGCAAACAACTCAAACTTCATAGGGCGTTCACTATCGTAATCTAAACGAGGTAGTACGCTACCGTTAGCTTCAATAGATCCACCGTCGGGGCAAACACTCAAGTCGTTAGTTACAGCATTAATGTTCGGCGTGTATGGGTCGTAGGCTACGTAATATTCGGCAGTGGCGCTACAACCGGTACGGGTATTGGTCACCAGCACAGTATGCGTTCCCTCATTCAGCCCGCTTGCCTCGGCGGTATAAGCCACTTCGGCCCCACTGGTTCCGCTGCCTACGTACCATATAAAGGTGTAGGCATCGGCAGCATTCTCAGGGTTGCTTAGTGCTGAAACTAATAAACGTCCGTTTTCTTCACCCGGCAAACAACTAGTCTGATCGCCGTTGCCTTCCAGCGTAATAGCGATAGTTGGCGGGTTATATTCTACTTCGGCCGAAGCAATAGCGCTGCTACAGCCGGCACCACCGGTAGCCGAACTCAGGCGGGTAGCTACTACGTGGTAGGTACCGGCTACTACCGGATAATCCGCTACGGTAAGTACTGAACCGGTTATTGGGTTACCGGCGTAATCTACCAAGGCATGGTTCAAATCGTCGCCGAAGTACCAGCTAAAGGTATAGTCGCTGAAATTGGTAATCTCGGTTTCGTTCCACTCCAGCTTATTTACCCGTACCTCACCGGAAGGATCGCACAAGGTTTGATCCAGAGTAGATAGGAAGCCATCTTCCATTACCGGAGGGTTAGGAATATTGTATAGGGTGGCTTCAGCCTCAATGCTACATTGGGTATCTAGGTTAGTAACTACTACCCGGTAAGTGCCAGCTCCTAATCCACTTAAGGTATGCGTAGTAGTTGCTGTTGTTTCATCCAGCTCCGGTTGGCCGGTAGTTATATTGTGCCACTGGTACTGAAACCCATTAGCCGGAGCATTGGTAAACTCTCTAATGGATACGGTCAGGCTACCGTCGTTATTACTGTCTATACCCGTGCAACTGGTATTGTTGTTGGTAGCCGAAATTTCTATTGCCAGTGGTTCCTCATCTACCCCTACCGTCACAAAGGTAGGTTCAGAAGTACACAAGTAACCAGTGCTGCTAGCGCTAACCAGGGTGGCTATTACCACGTACTCGCCCGGTTCCAACCCGGCTAAATTTTGCGAAGGGCTATTCTGTAGTGCCGGAGATGGACTAGCCGGGTTTTGGTCATAAACTTCTTTGGTGTAAAAGGCAAACTCGTAATCGGTGAGGGTATTGGAAGCTCCGCTTACCGAATTCACCTTAATGCTGCCGTTGTGCGGTATATCGCAGTGGGTGCTTACGGCATTAGTAGTAGTTACCTGAGCCCGAATCGGAACATAATTTATTTCTAAATCGTCGGTACTGGCTACCGTACAGCCGGTGGGTTCAGCCATTACTTCTACAGAATAATTACCCTGGCCCAAACCTGAGAACGTATAGCTGGTACTTTGGTTAGGTACGATAGATTCCTCTACACCATCTTTTTTCAGCGTATAGGTATAACTGGTAGCAACCGCATCTTTGGGGGTTACCTGCACCTGTATGCTTCCATTATCATCGGTAGTACCGCCGGCGCAATTGCTATTATTGGTTAAAACAATCTGGGCAATTTCCGGGCTAAAAGCTTCCTGCTCAATATTGAATACCCGGGTGCTTATGCAAGCGTTACCGGCTGAGTTGGCAATTAACACCAATACACTATAGGTGCCTTCCGGAAGGTCTTGGAAGACCGGAGCCGTACCGGCCGTTGCATTAGTAATGCTGGCGTAAGCGGTTGCAATATCACTTTCCTCCGGATTTACATTGTTGTTAAATAGGTAATATTCGTAACTATGGTAATCGAAGCCAGAGGCAAACCCTAAGCGGATTTCAGCCTGGCCATTTCCGGCACAAGTAGTGCTGTTAATTGTAATTACTTCTAAAATATCAGGGGCATCAATGGCTCCCAAGGTTTCGTAGGTATATTCTTTACAACCCTGAGCATTTTCGGCTACTACCGTATACACCCCCGGTTCATTGGTTTCTAGTATAGACTCTGTTACGTTGTCCTCTCGCAGAACTTCTACCAGATCATTGCCTGGAATGGCTACCGGTGGGTTGGTATAGAAGTCAGCTTGCAGGTTGGCCGGCACCCCTCTATACCAGGTATAGGTATACGTACCACCGCCCGGAACCTCAGCGCGTAACCTACCGTTGCTGCTGGCACCGCAGGCAGTAGCTTTGTCAATTTCCTGAGTTTCTATTGTAAAAGCCTGATTGCGGCGTAGTATACTACTCTTAGTCAGGGCCTGGCAATAAGTTGGGTTGGTATTTTGGCTGGAATTGCTAACCACCACTACGCTATACTCGCCGGTAGGCAGCGGGCTACCATCGCTCCAGGTAGTTAACTGGTTTAGGCCTTCGCCCTCAGCTACCACCTCGCCGGTTGCGGTAAAGCGCCAAGTGTAGGTATAATCGGTAGGTACACCAATATTTACCGCAGCAGTAAGCGACCCATCATTTCCCGAAGAACAATCAATATTAGTGCTGCTGAGACTAACTACCGGCTCTACAATAGATTCGTTAATGGTTACGGTTTGGGTTTGGCTACAGCCGGTTTCATTGGTAGTAACCCGCACCGTAAAGGTGCCGCGTTGCTGGTTGTCTAACTCATTAATATCAGTATACAGCGAGGCACCCTGATCGGTAGCACCGGCAAACCATTCGGTAGTATGGCTACCTAAGTCCAGCGGCGAACCGTTTTGCATCAGTTGAATGCGGCCGTTAGGACGGTTTTCCCAATCGCAACTGGTTTGTGGGCGCACGTTTAGGGTAAACTGAGGGTTCACCAAATCGTTGTTCAGGCGGATATTTTCACTAGTAAAGCAGCCGGTAGTATTATTAGTAACCTCTACTCGGTAGGTTTGCCCGCCGTTTAGGTTATAGGCCGTATTCCCCGAAGCATTCGCCGGGGTTAATACTTCGCCGGCTTCGTTGTACCACACATAAGTATAATCGCCGGTGCTTACATCGTCGCCACTACTATTGCGAATAGCCTGAATTTGGATGGCCCCATTGTACTGACCTCCGGCTGCAAGCCCTGGATTACATACGGTGTTTTTCTGCTTTACAATATCACTAACCAAAACATCAATACTGGCCGGCTGGTGCCGTATAGTGTAGTGGCGTATAGTTTCGCATTGCAAATCGTTATTGGTTACGCGCACGATATACCTGCCGGCGGGGCGTCCGCTAAGCGTAGGTCCGGTTTCGCCGCTTAGTTTGTCGGCTTCTTCAGTACTATTCCCCAGATACCATTCGTAAGTATAGCCGCCGGCTGGTTCGCCCAGTTCGGGGTGGTTGGTAGTGGCGCTAACGGTTATACTGCCGTTGGCCAAGTTGGCATCACTGTTATCGCAGGCGGTATTGGCAATAATAGTACGGCTAAGCTGAGGCAGAGCTACTTCATTTTTTATTTCGAAGGTTAAATAATCCGACTCACAGTCGGTATCAATATCCCTGGCCAATACAGTATAGAATCCTGAGGCTAAATTAGTGGCTTCGGTATTACCCCTTAGCTCTACTATTTCGTGTACCGATTCGGCTTCAGTGCCCCGGAACCACCGAACTTCCAAATTAGTGGGGCCAGTGGTTTCCACACGTACACTTCCCGAACCTTCGCCATCGCAGGTAACGTGCTGAAGCGTACCGTCTACCAAGTCAATATTTATTTCCGGCGTAAGCTCATCTACCCCCAACGAGGTATTACCGCTACAGCCGGTAGCCAAACTCTGGGCGAATACGAATATAGTTACCCCGCTAGGTAGCTGGTTGCTGGTAGCCCCGGTACCTACCACGGTACCATCAAGCAACTGCCAAGTAATGGTATAACGGGCGGGATCATCCTCAGCACCATTTAAAAATACATTGGCCTCGGCCGAACCGTACGGATTGCTACAGGATGTAACATCACTAAGCTTGGTAACTTGCAGCGTAACTTCGGCCGTTTGGGTAGCCAGCGGATCATCGGTAGTTCTACGGGCGCTACTACAGTCGGCCTCCAAGTTGGTAGCTACTACGGTGTAGTATTCCCCGCCAACTAAGCTGCCTATAATTGAACCGCGGCCTATTTCTTCGTTCGCCTCGTTGTACCATACAAACTCGTAGCCGGTAGTCACTCTTACGCCACCTTCTATGGCAAAGGCTTGCAGTTCGCCCTGACCCAAACTACTACCCTCTCCGCATTTTAAATCGGGTTGCACCACCTCAATTTCTACTGGAAAAGGAAGTGGTTCTACTAAGGCATCCAATATATTGCGATCATAGTCGCATTCCAGTATGCCACCGTTAGGAAATACTATGGCCGGAGGGTTTACACCACCATCGTTAAATGCTATATATAAATGAAAGCTATTGCCCGGACCGTTAATTATTGCCTCGGTAATAGTTAGGGTTTCGCCGGGGCGCAAATTGCTTACCGGCAACCACACCGTATTCAATTTAACTGCCGAATTAGTTAACGGATCGCCAATATAGGCGGTAAAGGGTACCTGCCCGTTTACGGTAATATCGCCCTCATTTCTAACAGTAAAACTTACAGTAAAATCTTTTTCGGGGCAGGTGGGCTCATTAATTACGAAGCTATTTTCATCTACTACAAAATCGGCCGCGCCGTATACCGGGCAACCGCTCAAATCCAAGTAGGGCGATTGGTTAAGGAAAGTATTCAGCGGGCGGTGGGGTCCGCCGCACTCATCGCCCGAAAATAACTGGTTGTGCTTTTGTACTTCTATAGGTACGCTAAGGTCATCGTTGATATTTACGTTGTAGTACCCATGCTGATTCCAGACTTTACGGGCCGGTACCCAATTTTCGCCGTCGCTTTCGTAAACCCGAATTTGGCCGTAGCGGCGCTCATTGTTGTTTTCCGGATCTACCACGGCATTATCATCCGTATTACAGCTTACGCAGATTTCGGTAGCACCGTCGCCATCAACGTCGGCTACTACCGGGTAGTCGGTTGAGGTGCGCGATTTACAAATAATTTCGCGGTAGCTGGTGCCGTCAATACCATTAACAATGTAGAGTTTGGCTTCATCGCGGTATACGGTTTCGTAGGCGCCGTCATCGTTAAAATCGAATACGGTACAACCGGTAAAGCCCGAGGTAGCCTCGGTAATCCGCTTTCGCCATAACTGGTTAAAGTTCTCGTCCAGTGCGTAGAGGTACGAACCCGATACGTAGGTTACGTTCAGGCCGTTTTTGTTATCAATATTGGCAATGTTAAGGCGGCCGGTTCCGCGTTTCCAGTCATTATCGGGGTCGGTATACGATTTAATAACCCTATTCTGTACATCCCAAAAGAAAACGGTGGTTCTGCCGGTGGTGCTACCTGCCGCCCCGGAAGCAATTACATCCAGATAGCCGTCTTCATTATAGTCAGCCACGCTGGTAGAGCTGTAATTACGGCCCCAATCGTTCCTTCTTACGTAGAAGGGTGTACCATCTTCGGCCATAGAACGTTCTTCGGTAAGGAAGCCGCTGTCCTGGGCACCGTTTCCTAAGTTCACACTATATATAGTACCGCCCACTACCAGTTCTAGGCCGTCGCAGTTAGCACAGGCATTATCGGGCAACATATCTACGGCCAACGGCATCATAGTTACTTCCTTCGCCCAATCGCCAAAGCCTTTTACCAGGCGGGTGCCGGTAGCGGCATCTAAAATTTCATTATATAAATATAGCTGGCTTTTGCCGTCCTGCTCCTTAAAGTTAGCAATGCCCAGTACGGCCACATAGCTTTGCGAGGCGGTAGTTTTCCACATGCTTGCGTACCGGCCGGTAGCTGTATTGTACTTAAATGCCTCAATATCGCCGCCGCCGTTGCCCGGCTGAAAAATTTCCGCGTAGCCATCGCCGTCAATATCGGCTATGGTAACTTCATCGTTAGGGGTAAACGAAAGGTCTATGCTTTGCTTTACTGTTCCATCATCGCCCCTAAGAATGCTCATTCGTCTAGTAGCGTGGTTAGTTACTATTACTTCGGGAATACCGTCCTTGTCAATATCGCCGATGGAAGCCCGGGAGTACGAACTGGCTGTTTGGTTGGCCGAAGCCCAGGAAAGCTTCAACGAAAAGGCATTAGCTTCCGGCTCGGCTTTACAGCCGGCACTTTCGTTCATAAAGAAATCTTCGCAATTGACATCGTCCGAACAGTCACCGTCGTAACAGTCAACAAAACCGTCACCGTCGTCATCTCGGCCGTTATTGCATATTTCTTGGGCTTGGGCTGCATTAGTAAGCAGTAAAAACCACATACCACACAGCAAAGAGTATAAGAATTTCATAGGCGATAGGATTACCCGCACTATGAAGGTATAAGGAGCTAACTTAAACTAACGGCACATTTGTGGGTATAAATTACACGAATAGGTATTCTACTTCTATTGCAACATTATATTAGGAATAAAGCCGGTACATTTATTGAACTATTCCAGCAATCAATTACACAGATTTTCATAAAAATACCCTACTTATATTGGTTAAGTGCAATTTATTATAGGTGAAGTAGGTGCCCAACGTAATAATTACGGCTTAAAATAACTTATTGAGTTTGTTTTAAGCAGAAAGCTGAAAAACAGCTAAATACGGCTAAAATTTTTGAATCATATACTTAGAAGGCTAGTCTTAAAACCCATTTGGCAGCCCGCTTATTGCTATGATGCCCGGTAGGTAACCCCGGCTGTAAGCTTTTACTATAAATTCATTTCTTCTGCCTACCGTATGATACTAATTTAGTGCTAGTCAATTAATTAGCCTTATGTTGAAGAAATTAGCTTTGCTTAGCTTACTGCTCACCTTTTCTGTTCTAACAAGCAGGGCTCAGTTGCGCGTAGGGCCTAAAGTTGGCGTACAGCTAAGCCGCGTAGCCTTCGATGACAAGCAACTTTACAATAGTTACAGCAGTACGGCCGGCCTGGGTTGGCTAGGGGGGCTAATTCTAAATTACGAGGTTAACGAACTTCTTTCCCTGGAAACAGAATTTTTCTACAGTAAAAACCACCGCCATCTTGAAGGATTCGATGCTAAAGGCACTATTGTAACTAACAAAAGCACGTATAATTACCTGAACCTACCCGTACTTCTTAGGTTTAGCGGACATACCCGCTACAAAAAAAGCAAGATTGAGTACTATACTAACTTTGGTCCTAACCTACTGTACTGGTTGGGCGGAAAAGGCGAACTTACCCACCCCGATTTAACTGAATACGTATCGCAGAACCCGATGCCTTATACTATAGTATTTGCCGATTCGGTAGATGATTACACGAACGTTATGCTGGTACGCGAGCCAAACCGGTTTCAGATGGCATTTGATGTGGGCGGCGGCCTTATTTTTGATTTGGGCTTTGGCCACGGCCTGGTGGTAGACTTACGCGGAAGTTTTGGTATAGGAAAAACGTATATGGCCCGGGAAGACGGCTTCTTTAATTCACCGCCGCCCGAAGGTTTAGCCCCGGATTTTTATACCGATCCAATGCAGGTAACTAACCACTCGCTAGCCATAACGGTAGGGTATATGCGCGACTTTAATTTTTATGCCTGGCTGCGCAAGGGAAAGCGGGCAAAAACTTCTCACTAATAAAAAACTAGGTTGCCGGCGCAATGCTCCCCATTTTGGTAGTATCCTGAATATCAGCGTTGTGCCAATAGTTTGTGATTTTTGCAGAAAAGTAAAATTTAATTTCAAGCTTTACTGAATTAGCCAAACATTCAGCATGCATACTAATTAAATAGGGAAACCAATTTCCATATTTAACCTTTTACGTATGCGTAACTTTTACCAGTTAAGCCGCTTCATGCTTATCTTGCTGGCGGCCGGCTGCTTTAGCTTTTCTGCAGTAGCCCAAATCCTTCAAACGCTTCCTGTTCCTGCTAAAGGAACCGGGGCTAATGCCATTTCCATAGGCAGCGACCTCTACGACCCCGGCACCATAGTGCTGGGCGCGGTGCCCCCCAATGCGGGCAACAAACCCGTACTGGTATTCTTGCACGGCTACACCGGCAATGCCGATACCTGGTTCGGCGATAACGACATGTATACCCGCGCTTATAACGATGGCTACCGCACCGCCTACGCTGTGGTATACCCCGATAGGAGTATGTGGGATAACGGCAGCTTGTTTAGCCAGCAGCTAAGCCTGATATGCAGCCATTACGGCGTAAGCAAAGTTGTAGTAGTAGCCCACAGCAAAGGTGGCATTGATACCGACGCTGCCATTAACCACTACGGGGCGGGCTCCAAAGTTAACCGGGTAATTACCCTGGGCTCCCCGCACTTTGGCACCCCCCTGGCCGATCTGGCCCAAAGCGGCTGGGTATGGTGGCTTTCCGCCATCTTTAGCCAGCGTAACGATGCTACCTACGTTATGCAAACCGGCTATATGGATTACTTCAGAAGTGTTACCGACAATAAAAGCACTAATAATATTTCGTTCCGGACTATGGGCAGTGGCAGTTACTACGGCTCACTCTGGACCAGCGGCTTATACCTAAGTGCCAACGGTGGCGCTTGGTGGAACGGCGGCAACGACGGTGTAGTTAACTACTCGGATAGTAAACGCCCTAAAAGCACAACCCTTTCCAAGGTAGACTTTAACCACTTTGATATTGCCATTGGCTCCAATACTTGGGGTCGTATAAAAGGCCAATTGCCCAGCAGCCTAACTCGCGAAGCTATTACCCCGGATGTAGAGGTAGACTATAACCCAAATTCGGTTATCCGCAGCAATTACCAACTAGTAAGTGGTGAGGGCGGCACGTATAGCTTTAGGATAGAAGAAGGTGCCGAAGGAGTAAATATTGATGTACGCCAACCCAGTGCCGGCGGCAGCGCCACTTTGCTAAACGAGGGTAAATCAGCGCTGTACAGCAGCCGAAAAATAAAGGCGGACAACGACATTTTAGGGCGCTACTCTAACCAAATAAGTGTGAATAACCCCCAAGCGGGCGAGTATGAATTGAATAGCACCGAGCCCTTTGTAGCCATAATAAGCAGCGAAAAA
Source organism: uncultured Roseivirgaceae bacterium (assembly GCA_964504565.1). Classification (GTDB taxonomy): domain Bacteria; phylum Bacteroidota; class Bacteroidia; order Cytophagales; family Cyclobacteriaceae; genus Cesiribacter. Next base: position 63,432 of record CAZDEY010000007.1, on the reverse strand, counting down.
GGCGGCGTAGCCGAGCTAACTACCGATTTGCAGGGCAGCCGCCGGGTTTACCAGGCCGGCGAGGTAATGAATTTACGCGTTCGCCTAACCGATGCCAACGAAGCCGCCGTAAGCAATGCCGTAATTACCGCCACCCTACGCCGTACAGTAAACTTAAAGGGTGAAGCCACCGCTGCCGAAGGTACGGCCATTGACCTAGAATTTACTCCTACCGAAGAGGCCGGAGTATATACTGCAACTACCCCGGCAATAAATTTGGGCGGGGTGTATAATATTTCAGTTCAGGCCGAAAGCCCTTACCTAACCCGCTCGTTGGTGCACAGTGTAGCGGTGCTAAACCCGCCGTTAGAAGTTTCTACGGATCACCCCATGGCCCTTACGGCTTTCCCTAACCCTAGCAACGGCCAAGTAGTGCAGGTACGCTACAAAATGGAAGAAGCCGGCAACGTGCAACTTACGCTAATTGATACCAGAGGCAGCACCGTATATAGCTGGAGCGGCAACCGCCCGGCCGGCGAACACGATTTGCCAATAGCCGGCGATTTGGCCAGCGGATTCTATATAATACAACTACATGCTAACGGTCGCAGCGATCAACAGAAACTAGTTGTAAATTAGATTTTCGAAAGATCTGTATTTTATTTAGGTGAGTCGTGTCTTGGGCAAGGCTCACCTATTTTGTTAATTCCATAGCTTGAACAACCGTATACTTTCTATGTTTAAGCAAGCGAAAAAGCTATCCTTATAATTATTTTCGATGAAGAGATTTCTGTTTGTTTTAGGCCTGCTCCTAACTTCAGTAGTAGGTTATTCTCAGAACACAACCCTGGTTTTCGATTTTGAGCGTTCCACCTTCGACCAAGATCCGGAGTTGCCGGCTCAGGAATATTTTACCATAACTGGCGGGGTAGCCCCGGCTACGCAGTTGGTAGAACTTACCATTGGCCCGGAAAGCTCTCGCAACAACAAAGTTTTGTACCAGAATAGCTGGGTACGCTCGTTTTCCGGCACGGCTAACCAGTTTGTAATTCCGGTCAACTATCGACTGGCTAGTCACGAAGCCTACGATATTTCTATTAAGTATTTTAGAACTGCCAATAAACAGGAAGCAAAAGCCTTACAGAACTCCCTGCGCGAGGCCATTAGCGGCTACCTGCAACTTAATATTGAACAACGCGGCGATGAGGTCAAACTTAACCAATCGCCGGACGATATAGCCCATGACCTAGATTTGCTGGTAACCCAAAGCCTGGCTTACTACACCAACCGGGGCACCGGCGGATTCAAGAAATTTTCCGACCTGCCGCGCCAGCACATCCGCAACCTCCGGGGCAGCCAGGCTCAGAAAGCCAATGCTGTAAGCCAGACTACTAATGTGTTAATGGCCGAGCTAAGCAGTTTTTTAAACTCCGACCTGCTAATACAAAGCGATCAGCGCATGCTTGATAATTACCAAACCGAACGTATTAGCCGACCATTGACCGTGCACGGCGGCTACGGAGTAGCATTCTTCAATAACAGTGTCAATAACCTGGAAACTTCCGGGGCAGCTATGGCCGGCCTGAGTTTCCCATTTTCGCGCCAGCGCTATAACTCAGCCTTTTTGGCTAATAGTGCTATTATAGTTGGGCTGTACGTATCGAACCTGGAAGACGACAGTGGCACTGACTTAGAAGGGCCTCTATTCAATATACCTATGTACGCAGGCTTGGGCTACAAGGCACTTCAACTGGTTCGTATTAATGCCGGGGCCGTGGTACTGGAAGATGACGCCGGCGATAAAGGCGTATACGTTAGGCCGTTTGTTGGCCTAAGTATTGATTTGGATATATGGGCTAAAATTTCCCGCTAATAGCTTTTTATTATGAAGAAGCTGGTATTAATAGGAGTACTTGTAAGCCTGGTTACGGTTATTAGCCACGCTCAGGAAAGCGGCGGTGGTTGGTATATTGGTTTGCAGGGCGGCTATTTAGGTTACTACGGCGATTTGCAAACCGAGTGGATTGACCCTGAGCTTACCGATAACGGCTTGGCCTGGGGTGCCAGCCTACAAAAACCACTAAGCCGCCGCTGGAGCTTTCGGTTAAATTATCTGCAGGGTGATTTTTTAGCCAACGACCGGGATAATAGCCGCTTAGACAGGTCGCTGAATATTCAGACGGAATTGCAAAGTGCAAATACCATGTTTGTGTATTATCCCTTTGCTATTCGCCGAAGAACCAACCCGCTACAGCCTTACATAGCTGCCGGCTTGGGTTATTCTTATTTCAAACCCTACAGTAACTTAAAAAATAGCAATAATCAGCTATACTTTTATTGGACTGATGGCACCATACGGAATATGCCGGAAGGTAGCCCTAACCCAGAGAATGCCGAAATACTTACACAGGACGATACCTATGAAACCCGTTTGGATAAACGTAATGACTTCAATAATCATTCTTTAACTATTCCGCTGAGCCTAGGGTTAGACTACCGACTTACTAGCCGTATAAACCTGTCGGCCGAGCTACTGATAAGCTACCACTTATCCGACCATTTGGATGGCTATGAATTGGGCAGTAAGAACGATGCCGTGTATTATCCTAATCTATCTTTGAGCTATCGTTTGGGCAAGAAGCCCCGATACACCATGGCGGTTCAGCCAATTTATCAGCCTATAGCCGAAGGTAGCGAAGTAACTGAAGCCAGCCCGGTTAAAAATATAGGGTTCAATAAACCTAAGCCTGAAGAGTTAAGAATTGCTGCCCCAACGGAACTAAGCAACCAACCTCCCCTAACCCAACCATTGCCGCAATATACTTCGGCATACCCGGCACCGGCCCGCCGCGATACTACTGTTCATATCGTGTATTTTCCTCAGCTAACTCCGGAAGAGGTTAGAAGAGCCAGCACCCTTCTGCCGGACTCATTAGCCGACAACGCTACGCTACGGACACTACCTAAACCAAACAGTATTTCGAATCCGGTGCAGGTTGCGGCTGATGATAGCGTAACCCGGCTGAACATGTACCGCCTGGATAGTATGAACAACCAACAGGCTCAAGTACCAGATAGCCTAAGAAGGATAGAGCAATTACTTAAACAAAGTATAGCCCGTCAACAAGCCCTCGATTCAGTTCTAAGAATTCAGAATAAGCAAGCAGATTCGCTAAGTGCAGCTCAGCAGCGGCGAGTAAGCAACTTAAGTAAGAACTATCAGCAAACTCAAGATTCCCTGATGGAGGCTCGGCGCCGGTTAGCGGAGATTGAACAAAGACAAGCTCGCCTAAAAAACTCCCCTACCAATAGCACCCGCGATACAGTTGTAGTACGGCAGGAAATCCGGCAACTGAATGATAACCAGCTAGAAGCCGAACGGCAACGACTGGAAGCGCAAATGCAAAGATTGGAAAAGCGTATAGACGAATTAAACCGCCGCGAAAGCCGCGCTCCGGTCCGGTATGATGCGCGGCCTACGCAGGTTATTGACCGAAGCACTCCAGTGGTAGTGCCGTATCCGGTTTCACCGGCTCAGCCAACCAGAAATAATGAGATAAGCGATTCGGTTAAGGTACAGTTGAACAAATTGCAAAGCCAGGTAGATAGCCTACAGAAATTAGTCGCTGCCCCAGCCCGCCGCGATACGGTGCGGGTAGAACAGACCGTTACCCAAATTGATACACTGCTGGCCGAAGCCGAAATTATAACTCAATCTACAGTATACTTTGCCAGCGGCAGCAGTAAACCTTCGGCCGAAGGCCTGGCTGAAATTGAAAAATTTAGAAATAGCCTGCCCCAAAACGGCAAGTACACTATAGAACTACAGGGCTATAGCGACCCTAGCGGACAGCCCGCCGCCAATCAGCAGCTAAGCCTGCGCCGGGCCGAGTCCATAAAGCAAAAGCTAATTGAAGCCGGCGTACCCGAAAATAAAATAGAAGTAAACTACTACGGCGCCGACCCTAACCTCCCCCGAGAACGATACGCCTACGGCCGTAGGGTGGAGTTGGTACTGAAGCGGGTGCCTTGATATACTTGGTGTATGTGTCGTTTCGTGCGCTATCTCTGTTCGGAGTTGTAAACTCCGAACAGAGATAATAGCAGTTAGTTCATATATAAGCTAGACAAACTTCAAACCAATTTGCCTTATCATTACAAAAGTAGGCAGTTGATTAACTACCTATAACATATATTGGTAGTCATAGGCCAGGAATAGGTACAAGGGTTCCTTGAGAAATTTTTATGCTCGAAATTGCCATGTTGCTATTAAAAGAAATAAGAAGAAGTACCAGGCTACTACTAATATAACAATTAAATATTTTCTTTGAACCGAACAGCATTGAACGTTAGCTGCTACTGGCAGCATAATTGTAAGTACAATAATAACTCTACCTTCTTTTACCAAATCATAAACTATTTGATTGATGCTCTTTTGATTGCTTCTCGTTTCTCTAAAGCAATATGCATGTAGTATAAATTTGGTGTAATTAATTATAAATAAAAAAATTGAAATAAACAGAATTTCGATATCTATTGAAGAATCAAACTTGAATATAATTGTACACATTATTGTATTTTAGAGTCTATAATTAGCTCAGTCCAGCTCCTATGTTCGGAGTTCGCAACTACGAACCTAAATATCAGATAATTTATAACTATTTTTCTTTCAAAAATAGGCATGAATAAGTATTAATTTACCATATAAATTCAAGCCAACATACCTTATCATTACAAAAGTTGGCAGTTCACAAACTGCTTGTAATACATATCGGTAGTCATAAGCTACAAGAAGATATATATTTTACTATATCGCCCTAATTCAGCTTTCAGCCTTTTTCCATATATTGCCCGTAACTATTTTTTCCTCCTCTATGCCCGCTGAGCTTACTCAGGAACTTTTTCCAATTATAAACCACCACTTTGTACGGCCGCTTTGCCAACGCTTGCAGCAGGCCGGCCATACCCTGGAGGTGGCTATTCCGCAATTGGCCGGCTATACCAACGAGCCCCGGAACTTACTAAAATTGGTTGCCCAGCAAACCGAAAAACTTCCTGCCCCGCCGCCCGAGCCTACCTCTACCTTCTCTCAGTACTTTTCGGTGCTATTTCCGGCCCTGGAAACCTGGCTTACTTCTAAACCGGAGTACATTGAAGAAGAACAACAGGAAGGGCGATTTAAGGGCGAAACCGGCGATAACGCCTGGATCAGGGTTAGTAAGGCCGGCAAGCAGACTGCTTATTGGGCATCGCGCTTGCCCACGCAGGTAGGAAACCGCTTTCGGAAAGAAGCCCGCCCCGCCCGTATGTGGATGCACCGGATACCCTGGCGTAATATGCTGCGCCAGCACATTATGGTGTACATGCTGCGCGAGCTTCAGCCGCTGGTACAGAGTGCCGAACAACTTCAGCAAGAATTATTATTAGCCGCCCGCGATGCTAGCGAAATACCCCACCGGGCCTATACGGACAGCGAAGCCAAGCAATTACGCGGAGAAGAGCTGGAAAAAAAACGGGCCGAGTGGCAACGGTTACTCCAGAAAAGCCGCGAACTGCAGCGCTATATTGAAGGCGAAGCCCAGGTTATTCTGCGCCGGTTAAACGAACGCGTAACGGCCGACTACCCCAAAGCCGGAACTTTTGAACTGCCCGAGCCAACCTTTGCCTACTGGCGCACCGAAAAAATGCACCAAAACCTGCTGCAAAGCTTTAATAGCCTATGGCAAGAGTGGCAACAGGCCCACCGGGCGTTAATTAGTCAGTGGCAACTACGCATGGCCATTTATACCACGGTATATAATTGGCAGATTGAAACCGGCCAGTTACGGCAAACTATTGCCGGGGGCCTGTCGGAAGATTTTTGGCCGGCTTTCAATTCTATTCAGGAAACACTAAGTGGCTTAAAAAAGAAAGTTGCCCAGCAGGAGCTTACTACCGCCCTAAACGAGGCCCGCCAACTAGTGCGCGAGCAATTTAAAGAAGAGCGTATTCAGGAAATTATCAGTGGGCTTATAAAGCAGGATTTGGCGGGCAAGGTGCAACGCCTGGAAGGCGAGCTGGCCTTAGCTACCGAGGCCCTGCCGGAGCAAACTACCGTAGCCAAAAACGGCAAACTGAACGAATCGCTTCGGCAGGCAGAATTGGCCAATATTCAGCCGCGCCAGCTTATTAAACTGGAGGTTCTGCCCAAAACCGCCGATAAGCTGGTTGAACTTAAAGTTAGCCTGGTGCAGGGGGTAGAAGATGCCCGGGTCCGCCTGCTGGAAATGGAAGATGTCTGCCTGTTTAACCTGGATTCGGCCGGGGCCTACCTGCAGGATCACCCGGAAGAAGTTGCCAAAGCCCAATCCATAGCCTTTGAGGGCCTGGACCGCACCATAAACCAAACCCGGCATATAGAGCAGCAACTGCAGGATTTGGAGCAGGAAGTACCGAAGAAAATTGAGGTAGTGCTAGGCCAGCTTTATAGCGAAGTGCTTAACCTGCGCCAGGCCGATAACTTATGGTCGTTGCAATTAAGGTTATTGAAGGCGAAGGCCATGCAGCGCTCCGGCAGTTTGCTGGAAGACCTGGAAAGCCGCTTTGGCACCCGCATTCCGGCCGCAATAAAGCAACTGGAAAGCGGCCTGCGCTGGACCCGCCGCCAACGAACCCAGCTCAAAAGCCGCTTAGGCCTAGAGGCCGCACCCCCCAGCATAGCCACTGAGGTTACTGATTTTCTGCAGGAAAACGAAAATGCTTTACAGCGGCTACCATTTGTATACCGGCGGTTATACAATACCGATTCTCTTCAAGAAGAACTGTTTTTTGTAGGAAGAAGGCCGGAATTAGCTACCCTTCAGCATAATTATACCCGCTGGAAAGAAGGCAAATACGCCGCCCTGCTGATTACCGGCGAGCGCGGCAGTGGTATTAGCTCGTTGCTCAATATTTTTCAGAAGAAACTTCCGGCCCAGCAAAAGGTAGTCCGGCTGGAGCTTCCTACCCAACCCCTTCATCCAGCCCAACTGTACAATGCTATTAGCAGTGCCTTTGAGCTACCCCCGGCTAGTTCTTTACCCGAACTGATTGACAGCCTAAAATCTACCAGTGAACCTACGGTAGTTATAGTTGAAGACATTCAAAGGTTAATGTTTCGCAAGGTTGGCGGGTTTTCTTTCTTAAAGGAATTTTTCAGCATTGTGGCCGCTACCAACCGTAAGCTGTGCTGGGTGGCAGGTTGCAAGCTTTACGCCTGGCAGTACATTAGTAAAGCAACCGGCGGGGCCGATAGTTGGTCGCAGGTAATGGCTATGCAGGCGTTTACCCAGGAACAACTCCATAATTTAATTATGCAGCGCCACCGGGTTAGCGGCTATCAGCTTATTTTTGAACCCTCGGAGCAGGAGCTTAAGTCCAAAAAATTTGCCGCCCTGAATGCTGAAGAACAACAAAGATATTTGTCAGACAAGTTTTTTAAGAAACTGGCCGCTTTTGCGCAAAGCAACCTGCGCCTGGCCCTTCTTTATTGGCTAAGGTCTACCTTAAGCGTAAGCAAAAACGCCATAACCCTAAGCACCTCCCTAAACCCGGAATTCAGCTTCCTAAACAACCTGGCTACCGATAAATACTTTACCCTGCATAGTTTGCTCCTGCACGACTTTCTGCCGAGCAACTCGTTTGCCGAGCTTATGAGTATTAACCCGGCCGCCGGCCGCCACAAACTGCAAACCCTATACGATGTAGGCCTGCTGATTCAACGCCCGGAGTTGGGCTACGGCATTAACCCGCTGTTATACCGCCAAATTGTTAATGTATTAAAACACCGAAACCTGATTCACTAATGCGCGCACTGGTAATACTTTTGCTGGCTTTGTTGCCTCTGCTGGGCAATGCTCAAACCCGAACAGTTTCGGCCGGCCGGCCCGACAGCGTAGTTACCGTGCAATTGGCCGGGCAAAAAGATACCCTTTACGTTCAGCAGCTACCGGCTATTGAGAATAGAGCGGCTACCGACGAGGCGCAGCCTCCGGATATCAGCCAGATATTCTCGTTCTGGAAAATCTTCTGGTCGCTAGTATTTTTAACCGGAGGCTTTTTTGCCATCCGGCTAATTATTGGACTGATTGATATTTGGGCAGAACGAAGCACAACTAACCGAATAACGCTTAAGGGCCTGGTGCCCGTAGCCCGCATTGTAGGCTGGACGCTGATTATTATCATCATTATTGCCGGAATACTTCAGCCCCCCGCCGCCACCGTCTTGGCTATTATGGCCTCGCTGGGTTTAGCAGTTGGTTTTGCGGCGCAGGATATTCTAAAAAATATTTTTGGGGGCATTACCATACTGTTAGACAAACCCTTTCAGGTGGGCGATAAAATTGAAATTGGCAGTTATTACGGCGAGGTTGTAGAAATTGGCCTGCGTTCTACCCGCCTGGTTACCCCGGACGACAGCCTGGTTACCGTGCCCAATGGCGAGCTAATGAACGAAAGCCTTAGCAACAGCAATAGCGGAGAAGCCAATTGCCAGGTAGTTGCCGAAATTTACTTACCCCTAACCGTAGACACGCAGTTTGTGCGCCAATTGGCTACCGAAGCCGCTCACGTTAGCAAGTACATTTACCAGAATAAGCCGGTGGCAGTACTGTTTTTTAACGAGATGCAATATGGTCGAAGCGTTATAAAAATGCGGCTTAAGGCCTACGTGCTGGACATACGGTACGAATTTGCTTTCAAAAGCGATATGACCGAACTGGTGCTGCAGGAGTTGAAAAAGGAAGGTGTACTTAGTGCGGATAACAGTTAAAGTTGAGTACTTTACTCTTCAGCTAAAACTAAAATAGTTACGTTTTTTTCCTATAAAGTACATTAGTAGAGTATTGGGCGGCTTTACTTAATGCAATACTTACCCATCCGTTAACTTAGCTTTCTAAAGTTGTACAGTTTATCAGCTTAAATCGGAAGGAAGAAAACTGCGATGGGTAGGTTGGCAGGAATTTTAGTTTTAACCCTAGTGCTGCTCTTAAGCAGTAGCCAAGAAACCTATTCCCAGGGTATTTTTTCTTTCCTAAGTAAGAAAGGGGAATACACCCACGGAAAGCGGAGAGGCAAAGGTAAAAAAATGAAGTGTGGGTACATGGATGCCTACAACAAAGGCCGTGCCTACCGCAAGTATAAAAAATCCCGAAGCAAAGGTGATGGCAACGCCCCTACTACCTACGTGCCCCGCCAGGCCCCCTCGCGCGAGGAAATTCTGGCTAAGAAAAACGCCGAACGCTACGAAGCCTTAGGCATTGACCCCAGTACCCCCAGTGAGCCGACTTCTAACCTAAGCGCCTCTGCTTCTAACCAACCGCCCGGTAACAGCCCCGGCCAAACTGGTAGTACCCAGCCTAATACCCCCCTGGCTACTAACAGCCCTACCAGTAATCAAAAGCGCTTAACCCAGGAGGCCCTCAAGAATATGACCGAGCAGCAGCGCCGCGATACGCTTTCCCGCACTACCCCCGACGAGGTGTTGCCCCCCATCCAGTTTATTTCCGATCAGGATGAGTTCTCGGTAGTAAACATGGACTCGTTTATGAAAGCCATGGAGTACGCCCAGCAGGGCAAGGTAGTGCTAATTGAAGGCCATACCGACGATTTAGGCCGGGCGCAGTATAACCTGGACCTTAGTATGAAGCGCTCGGAAAAAATAAGGGAGATTTTACTATCGGGCGGCGTGGCCGATGAGCTGATATCGGTAATTGGCTACGGTGAAAGCCAGCCCAAAGTGCCCAATACCAATGACGAAAACCGGGCAATTAACCGCCGAATTGAGTTTAAAATCTTCAGCTTAGATCAGTAAAACCACGCTCGGGCAAGGTATTTCACTGACTTCTTTTAGTTCGCTTGAATAGCTAGCCTAAAATGGTGATTATTGGCCTATGCACCCGGTACAAGAACTTAGCCAACTCATAGCTGCCTACCCGGAAAAATTATGGGGCAAACCTATAGCCTTAAAGCGGCACGAAATATTAATTCAGCAGGGGCAGTACCACCCGGTTTTATATATAGTTGAAGCCGGGGCGTTACGGGCGGTATTGTTTCAGGAACAGGAGGAAGTTACCCTGCGCTTTGGGTACAAAGGTTCCATAGTAGCGGCCTTGCATTGCCTATACTCCAACCAAACGGCGCAATTCACCATTCAAGCTATCCGGAAGTGCGTAGTGCGGCCGCTGAACTGGAGCAGCTTTCAAGGCTTTCTTGCCGCTTCGGAAGTCCACCGCCGGGTTCACCAGAAAGTAATGGAAAGCCTGATTTTGGAGCAGAACGAACGGGAAATTGACTTGCTGACCAGCTCGCCGGCCGAGCGCTTTAAACGGTTGCTGGAACGAAGCCCGCAGGTATTTCAGGAGGTGCCCAATAAGTACATTGCCAATTACCTGCGCATGACGCCGGAAACCCTTAGTAGGCTAATGAGTAAAACGTCTTTTGATTAAGGTTAGTAACTAGGTTACTCAAAGTAACCTAGTTACTGAGCTTCTCACTTCTGCAGCTCCACGATTTTCTTCCGTATCTCACCCGGCGTAATTATCTGACCTTGAGTTATTACTTGTTCAATTAGCTGGCTGTTGTTAATGCTTTCCAGTGGGTTTGCGCCTAAAATTAAAAGGTCGGATTCCGAGCCTTCAGTAATTGTTCCCCAATTATCGGACTCGCCGTACATTTCAGCCATATTGGAGCAAGCGGCTTTCAGAATGGTGTAGTTAGAAATTGCGGCATTTTTAAAGTGCTGCATTTCTACGTGGTAAGCAAAACCCGGCACCCCGTACGCGCCGGAAGCATCGGGGCCCACCAGCAGCCTACCCCCGGCCGCATCCAGCTTCTTCAAATAATCCTGCCGTTTGGCAAACTGTTGTTCGTACTGTTCCCGCTTTTCCGGAGTCAGGGCTGCCTGGTGTTTCTCAATCTCGTTTTTCCAATTGAAGAGCAGGGTGGTAGGTGCGATCACCAG
>CAZDEY010000007.1:39275-52465 GCA_964504565.1 uncultured Roseivirgaceae bacterium | reverse complement strand
TCCAGTCCGCTCTAACCTCCGCCGGCAGCAACTCCAGCCCATTCCGGGTTTCCAGATCTGTCAGGCCGGTGCTGAATATGGAGTACCAGTCCATAGTGGGGCAGTGGTAAATGCCGTTTTGTCGTACCAGATTGGCAATTGGCTGTAGGTAATTTTCCGGGTAAGGAAGTACGCCCCCTAGGTGTTCTATTGATTGATACACGCCGCTGTTGGCAATTGCCTCTACGCCGATATGCCCCGGACTGTGGCCGGCCAGCTTCATATTATGCTTTTTGCAGGCGGCTACCACGTGGGCAAAACTAGCGGAATCGGCAATGGAAAGCAGTTTTACAAAATCGTAACCGGCGGCCATATGGCTGGCAATCAGGGAATCGGCCTGGGCGGAAGAAAGGGGTTGTTTAGTGGGTAGCGGCGGGGACGCCTGATATAACTTCGGAACGTAGGTGTCTTTCTGATCTATCGCCAAATGCCAGGCTTCTCCGCGCATGCTGCGCAAGGTGGTTACCCCGTTTAGCATATTCATCAGGAAGTAGCGTTGCGCATCTTTTTGCTCCGGCAGGTGGGCGTGGGCATCGGCAAAGGCCGGCAGCAAATACTTACCGGTGCCGTCAATAACTTTAGTGTATTTACCTGCTTTCTTCTTGGTAGAGGGCTGAATTGTTGCAATTCTTCCGTTTCGAATAATTACATCCTGCCCCGTCAACACCGTGTCGGAGGTAAGGGGTATTACATTGATATTGTGAATAAGGATAGGGCCGGCATCGGTTTGGGCTTGTAGGGCAAATTGGGCACAGAAAGCCAGCAGAAGAAATACTATATGTTTCATAGAGAGTTGGGGTGAACGCCCTAAAACTAGCAATTTCTTCTTTTAGTACTGAAAATTTAACAATAGTTTAGTACTATTTAACAGTACTAGGCAGTAAATAATTAATGCTATTTAAGGGCAACCTATTGCGCTCATAAAACACAAACTCGAAGTTTTGGGTATCAATCCCTGTCAAAGCAGTCCAGTAAAGATCTGTTTCCGGAACTATTGTTTCAGAAACGTAGAGCAAGAATTTATTCATCGCTAATGGCATTGGCATTAAATCTATTATTACATAATCGTTAATTACCGAATCTGTAGCCACTCCGTTTCTCAGTAAATACATACATTCCTTACCGTTAGAATAGTCAGCGAAGGAAATTATTGATAGCGTATCAGAACCAAGCTGCGCGGATGATAAATAATGGAGATGCTCAACGTTAAACCCATTTCTGGCGGCTATTCCTCTTACTCGGCTGGTATCATTATAGAAAACCGGAGAGGATTTAAATACTTCACTATCAAAATTTTGGGCGCTTACTATTAATCCGGCAATCTCCCTATCAACCCTATAAGTGGCGATAAAAGAAGTTTCCAACAGGTTATCGTAATATTCGTAATTGTAAAGTTGAAGAGTATCAACAGCTTTCTGATTGGTGTTGAATAGAACAACTTTCTCCAGGCCATCAGTATAGAAGTATTTCTCTACTAGCGCTTTATCTAATTTCGATCGCTTTTCTCCATCACTATTCACGTTAATTTCAATAGCTGAAGCTTCTAGTTCAGCAACAGCCTGTTCATCATAATCCCCTCTAAAGTATAAAGTCACATAGTAAACAGAATCGCCCGGCAGCGATTGTAACCTATCAATGTAAAGCCCCGGCGGCCGGTTTTGATTATTTGGGATCGCCAATTCTGCAGAATCTTTTGCTGGCTCCGGAAGTAGCTCTTTGTTCCTCTGCATAGTATCACTTTCGGAAACATAATACACCTGCTCCGGCGGTGGCTCATCATGAGTTGTTGAATTAGTGCAACTCAAGAATATAAACAGGGTCAGGAGGTAACAGAGTCTTAACATAATCTCCCAAGATACTATATTTTGTTTTCCACCACTCAATATTTTCCATACTCAATAAAGGTAGGCGATTCGCTGTAGAAGCGTTTGTTGGTGCGCTGGTGTAGCCACTTATCAAACTCATCGCCCAGGGAAATGCGGTTGTTGATGGTGGAGAAGCTCAGGCTAAATTCGCCATCATCGAAGGCGTACTGCAGGGCCGAGCCGGCATCGAGGCAGGTAGCAGTAACTATACCGCTCGCCTTGGCTACTTCGGCAATTTCCTTTATGCTGAGCAACCCGCCATTACCCGATACCAGAAAGCAAACATTTCCGTTGGCTTTATGCCCTACCAGGCTGCGGTAGGTTTTAATGTTCCAGAAGCGGGGGTTCAGGCTTTCCTGCTGAATATAATCCCAAATATACCCATCCTTCATAAGCGAAGGGTGGCTCTGGCAACTGTATTCTACGGCAGCATCGTTGGTAAAAATACTGGTTGGCCCGGCCTTGGCCACGCCCCCAACTACCTTAAAGTGGCCCGACGAGCTGGACGGCTGACCGTAGCGCTTACCATCCACCACAATAAGGCCAGTCGGCTTAAAATCTTCGGTGTAAAAGGCACTGTTGATGGAAAACAGGGCACCGGCCTCCAAATTTCGCGGTGCGGTGCTACCCTGCGGGTGGTATGATACCCGGAAGTTAGCCTTATTCCGCTTCATCTCGAACAGATAGAGTACCGGCTGGCTAAACATATTCACTAACCCCCGGCCTATACCATCTCCCTCGCGGCTTAACTCCAAGCGGCTAATTTTTATAGCTTCGGATTCGTACAACTGAACCTGATGGCTAGCATCGTAAGCAATAAGCGGGTTATCGGAGCGGAGTAGGAAGTGAAGTTGGCTTTTAAGATTGTATAGGTAGGCCAGGGCTAAGATGGGGAGAACAACCGCCAGAATTAAAATGTGACATTTCTTCATGCTGAGGGGGGCGGGTGGCTTATATACTTTTTAACCCAAGCTTATACTATGTATTTAAAATACTTAGTATTATGAGTCGGTATTGATAAAATATTAAATCTAATGATGTATTGAATAGTTACTCAGCAAGAAAAGGGCCATCTTCAGTTGGCATTAATTCTGACAATTTTTTAACTGAAAGCGTATTGTTCATAAAATGCTTAGCACCCTCATGATACATGATTATTCTATCTTTTTCAATATTTAGTGTTTGGGCTACATTAGCTAGTTTCTCGTTATACAATTCTTTATTATTGGTATATGTAGCAACTACAAGTATCATAGTAGAATCCTCTCTCATAGCTTGGGTTATGAATTTATTTAAATAATCATCATAAAAACTATAGCCTATTGTAATAATTAATTTTGCTTTTTGATTCAACAAGCTTTTTCTGAATTCAGTACTATAAAAGAAATAAGGGTCCGTAGAAGTTAACTTATATGGAGTTCCGAAGATAAGTTCGGCATCTCGAACAGGATCATCTTCAATAGTTATACTTCCATCTATTCTTTTCCAACTAACCGATCCGTGAAGTTTGTATAAAGCAAAGTGTGTCCCATGAGTTTCAGAATCTATTGAATCAAAATGTTTATAACTCCATCTTCTGTCACTAAATCCTAGCTCTAGGATTAAATTTTTGTCATTGCGATCAATTGTTCTTTCGAAGCACAGGTCATAGTTCAATGTAAAAATTTTTAAAGTTTCACCTAATTCGTTTTGAAGGCTTATGAAATTACTATAGTAAGAAGCTTTCTCGTAACCTTCTTTAGGCTTGACCCAATCACTAATCTGTTCCTTTATTAAGGATTTAAATTCGCGAATATTTTTGAAGTTTTCACCGGCAACTTCTACGAGTCTCATATTCCAATTTCCAATATGAGGATACATTATACTTTTATCTCTCTGCTCTAATGCCTCCAACACAATAAGCAAATCCTCTATATTAAATCTATAGTTAAACTGACCTTGAATACCTTTACCATAGATTATTGAACTCTTTATATAATTATATAAATCGTAGTAATTGATCCAGCTCTGCTTAGATTTGATGAATCTCTCAACATCATCAACCATATCATTAGAAGCTGGTATTTTAGCTTCTACACTAGCTCCTGCTCCCAAAAGAAAAACTAACTGCTCTGACTTCATAATAATTTTTAAAGGAACCAAGGAAAACTTTGGGTCAAGCTAGTTTCGTCAAAAGAAGGAAATTGCCTAAATTCTCTTGTGTATCCGGCAACCAATTCTGAATAAAATATAGAAACGGGTACGGATTTTGCGTTAAACCCTCTCCAGTTTGCGCCAGACAAGTTTAATATATCTTGTAAAAACCTTGTATCTGAACCCTCGCTCTCCTTTAAATTCAAAAATTTCACATGAACTGGATTACCTATTTTTTTATACAAGATTTCATTACCATGATTGAGCCCTTCGAACCAAACTAAAAATTCGTTATTATCTAAAACAATATACGAGCTTTCATAAGGAACTCTAGTATTGTGAATACTGTAGCCAAAGAATTTATTTTTTCTATTCACTTTAGCGATTTTAACTTCAAGTTTATTTGAAAGATAATTTCCAGCTTCAACAATTACATTAATAGCTTTATTAGATATATTAAAAGGAATATGTATTGCACATTTGGTATAATGAGAATACTCAGGACTTCTTATAATTCTTTTTATACTTTCACCTATTGAACTATAATAAGTGTCATCCAAATCTTTATTGGATGATAACATTTCTATCTTCTTAAACAATCCACTACTATCAACACAAACTGTATAAGCTATATGTTTCTTTACATGATCATCAATTTTTTCATAAGCCTGACCAATACCAAGTATTAAACAGTTATCTTCTGTTGGTTCAACAACCCAAGGCACACCCCCTAGCTTCGCAAATATTTGTAATCCTATACTGGATGCTGACCATTTTAAAGAGTCCCCAATACTTAATTTTTCAGTGGTTAAGACTTGAAGAGGAATACCAAGAGCAAGAACTTTAGATTTTAGGTAATAGTATATATCCTTTTGTATCTTTTCATGATTATTCTCCTCAATATAAATTACAAACTGGCGCGAACACTCATTCTTTTCGTTCATCAGTATTTGAAGAGCAGAATCTATAGATAAAAATGAATAATCAGAAAGTTTAATTTGCTCTAAATTTTCAATTTCAAAATTTATATTGAACATTTCTTTTAATCCAGGAAATGTTCCTGGATAAAGACTCCCGCTAAGTGCTCTATATATTTGATTTGCAAAACCCCTATTATTATTAGTGAATAAGAAGTAGAATTTTATATCTCTGTATTTAGCCGGATTTCTATATGGACCATAGTTCCTTAATCCTTGAAACTGAGAAAAACTCGTACCATTCTTATGAAAGATGTACTTTTTTTTATCAAGGCTTCTGTATTTAAGACCAACTAATTTATTTGATAATATGAACCTTTTATTCCCTATTTCAAATGCGAAAGCCTCCTTTATTATTTTAGAGATAATTGAAAGTTTATCCGAATAATAATTCTTATTACTTCTCCCTTTATCATCTATCTGCAGATATAATTCTTGTTTTTTTCTAAGATTAGAATTCTCCTTATTTTCTCTGAAATTAGTATCAATCAGAAATCCAAACCTCTGTTTTGGTTTTAAGTAATATGGACTTAATGTTACTATTCTATCTCCTTCATCATACCGCTCAACTACTAATTCTATCATACTCAAAAAATCATCTTTAATCTCTGCTAGATACTTTGTATGATTAGCAACTATAGAATTATATAGGCTATATAAAAGTAATTTCTTAGTTATATCATGATTATCATTTAAATTATAAGTAAACTTTTCAAACTTATCATCATGATCAATACTAATTGAATATTGCCTAATATAGTTAGGAGGCAATTTTCCGGAAATCTGCCTTTCTTTCTTATCTACAATTAGTTTTTTATATAAATCGAGTTGTGCATCTTCACCTAAAGGGTCAATTTCAATAAAGTTTAAATATATATTTTCTTGTTTCATAGAACCATTTTGAAAACCTCTGATACAATTTCTAATGATTATTGCGTTTGTACTGACAAAAAAGTTTAATTAAAACAATATACAGCAAATCCCCAATTCACCAAAACCCTTGATCCAAATCAAGGCTTCTCTAAGTAGCCCGTACTACCTTTACGGGAAACCTAAACGCTATGAGAAAGCCAACCCCTGCCCTACTCACCGAACTTCAGGAACAAGTAACGTACTGCCTACAACGGGCGCAAACGTACCAAAAGCTGCCGCCAGAGGTGCTGCAGTGGCGGCCGGCGGAGGGTAAATGGAGTGTGCTGGAGTGTCTGGAACACCTGAACCGCTACGGAGAAATTTACCTGGAGGAATTCCGTACCAAAATTGCGCAGGCACCCAAGCAGCCCGTAGCCGAGTTTAAGAGTGGCTGGCTGGGCAACTACGCTGCCAACACCATGCGCCCCAACGCCGACGGTAGCGTGCTAAAAATGCCCGCTCTAAAAGACAAAAACCCCCTGCACGCTCAATTAGATATAGAGGTTATAACGGAGTTCATTCGTCAGCAAAACGAGCTACTGAAGGTATTAAATAAAGCCGCCGGGGTAAATCTGAGCAAGGTAAAGTGCAAACTAACGCTGCCCCTGCTCAAATTTAATCTGGGCGATACGCTGCGCTTCATCATTAACCACCAAATACGCCACCTGCAGCAGGCCGATCGGGTACTGGCCGCGCAAGGCAGTGGCCTAAGCCACCATAAAATTAAGCTGTAAAGGCAGCTTAATGGTTATCTCCGTGCCTTGGCCAGGCTGGCTACTGACACTAATGCTACCTTGGTGCTTCTCAATAATACTATAGGTAATGGCTAGCCCTAAACCGGTGCCTTCCCCTACCTCCTTGGTAGTAAAAAAGGGTTCAAATATGCGTTGCTGTACCTCGGGCGTCATGCCCCGCCCGGTATCAGCTATAATAATATGCAGGCTATTGGCTACTAACGTAGTAGATACTTTTACGGTACCGCTGCCGTCAATTGCCTGTACAGCATTACTAAGTACGTGCATAAATACTTGGTTTAACTGGCCCGGATAACAATATATCAGGGGAGCCTCGCCATAGTGCGTTTCTACAGCTATCCGATCATCAATTTTGGGTCGTAGCAAAGTTAGGGTAGAATTTAGCCCCTCGTGGATATCAATTTGTTTCAGATCCTGCTCATCTAGCCTGGTAAAGTTGCGCAGACCCTTCACTATTTCGGAGGTACGTTGCGCCCCGGTTTTTATGCCTTGCAATAACTGAGGCACTTCCATTAACAAATAATCTAGCTCTAACTCCTGCTTCAAGTCTTCAATTTCATGTAGCAGGGCTATATTGTCGTCACCGGGTTTTAGCGCTGCAAACTTTTCCAGCAGTAAACTTAAATCCTTGTAGTTATCGGTAAGCGAGTCAATACCGGCCGATACAAAGTTGATAGGGTTGTTAATTTCGTGGGCCACACCGGCCGTTAACTGGCCCAGCGAGGCCATACGCTCCGACTGCACCAGTTGAGCCTGGGTTTCTTTAAGATTGGTTAAGGTGGTCGATAGCTCCCCGTTTATTTCATTCAGTTGGCTGTAGGCATGGGCGTTATCCAGTGCAATAGCAGTATAGGCTGCCAAGGTACGCAAAATATCCAGGTGGTGGGGGCGGTAAGCCTGCTTGCGAAAACTCTGCACGGTTATTACACCTACTACCTTATCTTTAATACGTAAAGGCACGTAAATTACCGATTCGGAATACTGCTTGCCGGCCGGGTGGGCCGGTGGCAAAAAGGGCATATAATTGCTGTATTCGGCGTAAAGATCGTTTATAAATACCTCATTGCCTGTTTTATAACTCCATACGGCAATTTTATCGTTAGCGGTTAAATCCTGCTCAAACTCCGGCAGTTCGCGGCCTTCTTCAAAAGCGTGTTTAAAATAAAGAACCTGGCGGGCTTCATCGGCCAGGCCTACCCCAAAGGAATCAACCTGCATTAGCTCGTCAATGCTATGGTACAGGGTTTCAATTATGCTTTTTAAATCTAAGGTGGCCGTAATATTTTGGCCTAACTGACTTAGGGTAGTTACCGTACGGTACGAGCGCTCAACTTCCCGCTTCTGTTTCTCTATCTTCTCGTTTTGCGTATCCAGCTCTTCTACCCTTTCTTCCAGTTCTACCTTATAGCGGTCCAGTTCCCTCCACTGATGCTTAATTTTATCGCGCTGGCTTTTAATTTTTACGTTCTTGGAAGAAAGCAGAAAGTTAGCTTTGCGTTTTTGGTAGAAGAGCGTACCTAAGGCAATAAGCAACAAACCCGCCAGGCCTAAGCCTAGTAAGGACGCCTGCTGCTTGGTTTCTTGTTCGGCTATGCGAGCTTGCAAACCTAGTTGTTCCTTTTCCTTTTCGTACTCCAACTCCTTCTTTTCCTGGTTGAAGTGGTACTCCGCTTCCAGCATAGCCAGCTTCTTGGTGTTTTCGTCGTTTTGCAACGAGTCTTGCATGGCCGTAGCCTCCTCCAGATAAGTTAGGGACTGGGCATGCCGGCCTAGTCGCTTGTAACTTAGGTAAAGCTGTTTTTTAATTTCGTGAAGCTCTTGAGTTGCGCTTATTGCAAGGGCCTGCTGCTCGGCCTCCTTAAAATAGGGTATTGCCTGGGCAGCCTGGCCTCGGGCCAGGTTAACATCGCCCAGCAGCCGCTTGCTGCGCATAATTAGCTGAGGGTTATTGCATGACTGCGAAATGCTAAGAGCCTGCTCCGCATAGAAATTGGCTGAGTCGGGCTGGTATAGTTTTAAGTAACAGGAACCTAAGGAGGCTAAATCAGAAGCCATAATGCAGGTTAGGTTATTGGCCTGTCGGGTTCGGTATGATTTTAAAAAAGCCTGTTTGGCCTGCTCAGGATTTTTCTGAGCAAGGTAAATATTGCCCATATTGTGTAGTAAGTAGGTACTGAGCATTACGTTCCCTAGCTCGGCAGCTACTTGCTGACCCCGGCTGTAATTTTTTAGAGCTTGTTCGTACTCTTTCTTCTTCCCGAAGAAGTTGCCTAAGTTATTCAGCACCCGCACCAAGCCAAACTTATCGTCCAGGGCTTCGGCCATGGCCAGGCCCCGATAATAATACTCCAGGGCCTGCGGCAGTTTACCCTGTTGGTCTAGTATAGAGCCAATGTCTATTACCACCGACATAACCATTTTCTTAGGGCCGTTGTAGGCCTCGTAGAGGTTCAGGCTACTGTAAGCTAATTCCAGAAACCGGTCTTTATTGCCCATACCGTACTGAATTACGGCAATATTGTAGTAAATATTAGCTACCGCCAGGCTATCGCCCTGCTTACGGGCCGTGGCCAGCACTGCTTCGTACTGGTTTAGCAACCCTTCCGATTTATAGCTACTGCCCGAGTGTGAATTTTGGTTAGCCAGCGATTCCAGCACCTTAATCTCAAGGCGGTAATTGTTGGTTTTTCGGCTTAGGGCCAGGGCGTCTTCGTAAACCAGCAAGGCCGAATCGGCCTGTTTTAAGTCAGTATGCGCACGGCCTAGCTGAATCATAGCCCGAATTTCTCCGGAGGTGTACCTATGCTGTCGGGCAAGCGCAAATGCCTTTTTTGCGTAGTACAGCGCCTGGGGGCTATCTTTCTTATTATATAGATTGGCTAATGCTAATAGCGTACTAACTTGGCTAGTATCGGCCGGGCTGGTGGCTAGCACCTGAAGCAGGCTATCGGCGGCCGGAGCGGGTTGGGTTTGGCCGTACACCGGGGCAGTAAGCAAACTTAAAATGAAGAGTAAAACTGCGCGCATAGTAGTGGTTTGGGTGTTAGCTAAAGTAACACCTACCACCCCGGGGTTCTAAGCATAATCCACTACAATAATTCTTACGTGATAAAATTGTAGAATTATTATATTTCTAGCATATATGCGCTTAGCGGTTAGGGTACCAATTAGCTAGTCTAACCTCAACTTTATCGGTTTTCTCGTTCACCATCTGCTTAAACTTTTCCACATCAGAAAAATCGGGGCGGCCGCGGTAGTGGTAGGGATACACTACTTTAGGTTTAAAGGCCAGCACGCCGTCGGCCGCTTGGTCAACGGGCATGGTGTAAGGCAGGTTCATGGCTACTAAGGCTACATCTATATCGCGCAGTTGGCGCATTTCGGGTATGCCTTCGGTATCGCCGCTAATGTAAATTTTGGTGTCATCGAACCGCAGTACGTAGCCGTTGCCCCTCCCTTTGGGGTGGAAGGCATCATCGGCTTCGGGCAAATTATACATAGGTACGGCTTTTATATCTATATCACGCCAAAACAGGCTTTCACTGTTAGCCAATCGGTAAATTTGTGAGAAGGGCAGGCTATCCGCTTGCTCAATTACGGCCTGCGGGGCAATAAGGGCTACACCTTCCAGCTTCATACTGCCTAGCAACTTTTGGTCCAGATGGTCACCGTGGATATCGGTAATCAGAATTAGATCGGGCTTAGGGTGGCCGGCGTATAAGCTACTATCACCGGCGGGGTCAACGTATATAGTAAGCCCGTTCCACTGCCAAATATGGCTGGCATGCTGAACCGGAATAAGCCGCAGGGCTCCGCGTTCGGTATTAAAGGTATGATTAGCCATTTGGCCGGTTGCCGGGGTAAAAACCGCCGCCGCCAGAAGTAAAAAGCAAAAAGTAAGTAAGTAGCGCATAGCATCAAGTGTTTCTAGCGTTACAACACGGAAGTGCCTAGTTTGTTGGCAGTTTGGTGGCTAGTTGGTGAAGTGGTGAAGTGGTGAGTTGGTGAAGTGGTATATTCGTAATTCGTAATTTCTAAACGGCCCGCCCTCGCGGTCGTAATTAGTAAAAAGTCCTTATACCATCGTCTATTGTGCAATCTCACTTCTCACTTCTCAAATCTAACTTCTAGCTTCTAACATCTATCTTCTGATCTCAATTTCGTACTTTTCCCCAATGAAGATAATTTTTGCCACTTGTTTATTGCTGTTAACTACTTCGGTAGCCACTAGCCAAAGCCCGGAGTTTACCCGGCAGGATACCCTGCGTGGCAGCATTACCCCCGAACGGGCGTGGTGGAATGTAACCTACTACGATCTGGATGTGGAGGTGAAGCCGGAAAGCAAATCTGTAACCGGAACGAATACTATTTACTACGAAGTACTGGAACCGTCAAGAAGGCTGCAGCTTGACCTACAGGAGCCCATGCGCATCATTAAGGCTTCGCAAAATAGTAAGCAGCTTCAGGTGGAAGATGATGGCAACGCCCACTTTGTTATCCTTGAAGATGAGCAACCCCAAGGCAGTATTCAGCAGTTGGAGGTTGAGTTTAGTGGCAAACCCCGAGAGGCGGTAAATGCCCCCTGGGACGGTGGTTTTGTATGGGCGGAATACGATGGCGGCAAACCTTTTATTGCCAACGCAAACCAGGGAATTGGGGCCAGCGTATGGTGGCCCTGCAAAGACCACCCCGCCGACGAAATGGACAGCCTAAAACTCAGTATAACCGTACCCAAAAAGCTAATGGCAGTAGGTAATGGTCGTCTTACCAACACTAAAACTCTCGGCAAAAGCAAAATCTATATTTGGGAGGTAAAGAACCCAATCAGCAACTATGCGGTCAATGCCAATATAGCTAACTATACCCACTTTTCCGATACTTACCAGGGCGAAAACGGACCTCTAAGCCTGGACTACTACGTACTGCCGGAGAATGAGAAGAAGGCTCGCGACCAGTTTAACCAGGTACCAAAAATGCTGGAAGCCTTTGAGTACTGGTTTGGCCCCTACCCGTTCTACGAAGATGGCTATAAATTGGTAGAAGTACCTTACCTGGGCATGGAGCACCAAAGCTCGGTAACCTACGGCAATGGCTACAAAAACGGCTACAAAGGCACCGACTGGAGCCGTACCGGTTGGGGTTTAAAGTTCGACTTTATAATTATTCACGAAAGTGGGCACGAGTGGTTTGCCAACAATATCACTAATAAAGATGTAGCCGATATGTGGATTCACGAGAGCTTCACCTGCTACTCCGAGAGCCTGTACCTGGACTACCACTTCGGCACCCGGGCGGCTAATGAATACGTGCAGGGTATTCGGGTGGCTATTCAAAATGACCGGCCAATTATCGGCACTTACAATGTACATAGCGAAGGCTCCAGCGATATGTACTTTAAAGGGGCTAACATGCTACACACCCTACGCCAGTGGATTAACGATGATACTACGTGGAAGAAGATTTTACGGGGACTCAATAAAGAATTTTACCACCAAACTGTAACTACCCAGCAGATTGAAAACTATATAGCCGTACACTCTGGTTTGAAGCTGGAGCCATTCTTTAACCAGTATTTGCGCACAACTATGGTACCCACCCTGGAATACCGCTTTCTGGATGGAAAGTTAATGTACCGCTGGCAAAACGTAGTAGATGGTTTTAGCATGCCAGTGAAAGTGCAGCTAAACAGCGAGGAAATTTGGCTGGAACCTACCAGCAGCTGGAATGCATTAAATGCCGAGGCTGAAAACCCTACCCTGAAAGTAGACAGGAACATCTATATTGGGGTGATGGATAACACCGTAGTGGTATCGGTGGATGGTAAGTAAATTATGAAAACATCTGAAGAAATTGACAAAATAAGCAGTTTGTATAGAAAAGCATTATCATTCTATGCTTTACCAGTTTTATCACTGATTTTATATGCTTTAGACATGTCCACTTTCAAGGTAACTGATATATTTTTCTTAATTATAGTTTTCTTTTCTTTAGCACCATGTGGATTTTTCGGACTTATTTTTAGCTATAAAGGTTACAAATTTTCAAAAAGGATAGCTCACAATATCAAGCAGGACATTGGTTATGCAAATCTTATATTAGGGGTTGTCTACATCTTTATTGGCACGCTTTTCTCTTTAGCTAGTATAATAATGTTGATAGCTAGGTAAATAATTATAAGATTTATGAATGCTATTGTCCATCCGAAGTACTAAAATAAACCTACTCTAGCCAGGCTATGGCTAGCAACCTAACGAAAAACCCCGAGCATAAATTACACTCAGGGCTTCTGCTGTATTTCTTTCCGAATGTTACTCTTCCGAGTATCTTTTCTTCTTAGCTAAACTGAAGGACACCGGGCGATAGCGATCTCTACTTACCGGTTTACGCATTTGCTTATTCCAGGGAAGCTCTACGCTGGTGCGTTTGGCCTTAGCCCGAACGGATTTTTTAACCTTTTTGGGTTTATCGTGCCCGTTGTGGCGCATAGCCTGCCAGGCGGCAAATAAGCC
>CAZDEY010000007.1:16873-39150 GCA_964504565.1 uncultured Roseivirgaceae bacterium | reverse complement strand
CGGTAGCTATTACTTTAGTTTTCAGCAGTGCCAGGCGGTCAATAGAGCGCAGAGCGGCGATCCAGTCCGGGGTAAAATACTCCGGCGGGCCGTATAAGTTAGTATGTTTGCCCATAAGGCCGGCGGCATTGTGCTGGTCCATAGTTACTATGGCATCGCCGGCAATAAGTACTCTATCGCGCTCACGAAATAAACTGATATGGCCGGGTGTGTGGCCGGGCGTATGCAGCCACTTAAACAAGGGGCGGTGGGGTACGCTACCATCTTCCGGCAGCGGACGTAAATACTTGCTTATATCAACCGGACTGTTGGAGTAGAATCGGCTCATTTGTCCGCCTAAACCGCCTACGGTAGGGTCGGCCGGCGGGTAGGGCGAGCGGCCCGTCAGGAACGGAAATTCATTAGGGTGGGCGTATACCGGCACCTGCCAAAAATCGGCTAATTCTACTACTGAACCAGCATGATCGAAGTGGCCGTGGGTTAAAATTATTGCAGCAGGTTTAGCGTCGAGCCCATATACGGCTTCGGCGGCATGTTTAATTTGGCCGGCTGAAAATGGCAATCCGGTATCAATAAGCACCCAATCTTCGCCGGGGTAGCCTACCATGTAGGCGTTAACTATAGCGGACGCTATACGGTATACGCCCGGGGCGGTAAGTTCCGGTTCTTCCTTCATCAGCATCTCTTTCAGCCTGCTCATAATACTACTCGTCAAAATCTATAAAAAATTTTCTTCTGTATATCCTTATTTTTACCAATATTCTAACCAATTGTTTGCTAATTAGTTACATTTTAGTAAATTTTAGCTATGGCAACCCTTCTTTCGCTTAACGCTCTATTTTTACGCTCAGGCGAAGAAGTACTACTGCCGCCTGCCCTGCTAATTAAACTCCTGTCTTTGCGGGGCCTCCAACCTATTTTCGACTGTTAGTGGTTTCGTGCCGGGGATATCTTTGCCCCCTTTCCCTCATCTTCATTTAAGAGGGTAAAATTAAATTTTTCCTACGTTATTTTCTATTAACACGCATGAAAACCAACTATTTATTTGCCGCACTTTTGCTTTGGGCAACTGCCTGTGGCACAGACGATCCAACCCCAAGTAGCTCGCCGCCCGCCGATTCGGGCAAAGAGGGAAAAGGTAAGGGCACAGTAACCAGTTACTTGGTAGGCAGCGCCTCCGATGTTAACCCGGCAACCCAAGCCGGATTAATACTAATGGGCGGCGGGCCCGATGTAGATCAGGCTATGGCCTGGATGCTAGCCCGTAGCGGTGGGGGCGACATTATAGTAATACGCTCCTCGGGTTCCAACGGTTACAATAGTTATCTATATAATATGGCTAATGTGAATTCAGTAGAAACCATTATAATTGATTCGCGCTCCGATGCTGATAATGCTGAGGTGGAGAATAAAATACGAAATGCCGAGGCCCTATTTATAGCTGGCGGCGATCAGTATGACTATATTCGGTACTGGAAAGACACCCGCACCGAAGCTGCTATAAATTATCTGGCCAACACTAAAAAGGTACCGATTGGCGGCACTAGCGCCGGCTTAGCTATTTTAGGTCAGTACTACTACGGGGCCAACGAGGGCACTGTTTACTCCGATGAGGCTCTAGGCGACCCTTATCACCGCTATATGAACGGTTTGGGCTCCGGCTTTTTGCAAATGCCTTTTCTTGCTAATATAATTACGGATAGCCATTACGGGGAGCGCGATAGGTTTGGCCGGCATTTTGCCTTTTTGGCGCGTTTGGTTAAAGATTTTGGGGTAGGCTCCGGCAGTGTAAAAGGCATTGGGGTAGATGAAGAAACTGCGGCTTGTATTGATGAGAACGGACTTGCTACAATTTACGGCACCGGCGATGTATACTTTCTAAAGGGGAGCGGCCGCGGCGGTGCCGAAGTTTGCAGTAGCCGTACGCCCCTTACCTGGAACCGAAACCGGCAGGCTGTAACTACCCAACGGGTAAGCGGAACTTCCGCCGGCAGCAATACTTTTAATTTAGCTACCTGGAGCTGCGGCAGCGGCTGCACCCAACAGTATTGGTGGGCCGAGCGGGGCAGCTTTACTCGTGATTAAACCGGCAGGTCATTGATCGTTTTGTTAGTATACAATTAGGTTTACAACTAAAAAGCCCGGATACTTAATTGAATATCCGGGCTTTTTTTATATAGTTGCTTAAATTTGAGTACTAGCTTATAAGCGGTTAGCTGCCGGGTTTACTGTACCAACAGCTATACTGTTAAGTTTAGAGTCTGCACTTTTTTCCTCATTCAGGGTTTCACCCAGTAGTTTAGCACAGTCGTTAAGGCCTAGCTTCTCCGCATAATTTTTAGCAGTTCCGTAACCGGCCATTTCGTAGTGTTCTACCCGCTGGGCGGCGGCAATTAGTCCGGCATCGCGCACCTCGTCGGCACCTTTCATTTTTAAGGCTTCTTTACCTTCTTTAATCAGGCCTTCCATAGCCTGGCACTTCTCGCCCTTAACATCAAAGCCACAGGTCTGCCCTATTTTTTCCAGGCGTTCCTGCTGTTTGCGGGTTTCCATTAGGTGGCTTTCAAAGGCCTGTTTCAGGTCGGGGTGGGTAGCCTTTTCGGCCATCTTCGGCAGGGCTTCGGTTAGCTGGCTTTCGGCACTATATAGATCTTTAATCTCGTGTTCAAAAAGATCTTTTAGGGAATACATTTTGTCTGACATAGTTATAAAAATTTAGGTTAAAAAAATTAACTTCAATACTTAACTAACTGTGTATCTGACGCTATGTTTATTCGAAGACAGATTAAATTAAATTTTTCATATATACCAATTCCATAATTTTGAACTGATATTTTAACGGTTAAAATACGGTACCAGGGTAACTCGTTTCGGCGGGTAATCAGTAATTAGGTTACTTGAAGTAACCTAGTTACTAATCCCCTCAGTTGTTACACTTAAACTATGAACGTACCTAGCTTGAACATACGTAAAATACCCTTGTTGCCAGAACGCTATTATCATATTTACAATAGAGAGATAAATGGACAGGCGGTATTTTTTGAAGAAGAGAACTATAAATACTTTCTCCAACTCTATGAAAAATACCTTTCCACTCTAGTAGAAACCTACGCTTACTGCCTGTTGCAAAATCACTTCCATATTTTAATTAGGGTACGAGATGAAGACAAGTTTAGAGAAATCAAACCTTCTTCTGGCAGAGAACCAGGTTGGCACGTCAGCAATGGCTTTGCCAGCCTATTTCAAGCTTATACCCGAGCCATTAATAAACGATACCAACGTACCGGAGCCTTATTTGAAACCCCGTTTAAGAGAATAGAAGTTAAGGATAATTCTTATCTCTCTGCACTTATTGCCTACATTCATAAAAACCCTGATAAGCACAAAGTTGGCAAAGATTTCAAAACCTATAAACATTCATCTTACCGAAGCATTATCAGTAATGGGTCAACTAAGCTTGAGAGAGGAAAGGTTTTAGATTGGTTTGGAGGAAGAGAGGAATTCATCAAATTTCATGAGGAATACGAAATTGGGGAAAACACCAATACCTTTGAGTAAGGTTATAGAGCAAGTAACTAGGTTACTTTGAGTAACCTAGTTACTGATTGGCTGATACAAAAGTCATCCTACTAATTCAACTTACTTTCTACATCCTTACGGAAGCGTTCGGTTAGGTCGTGGCTAAAGGAGTTTATGATGTTGGCCTGTTCCGGTTCTACGGTTCCGCTGGCTTCGGCTATCTTTTGCATTACATCAATAAACTCAGCGTATTCGGCAGTAGGGCCATAGCTGTGGCAGAAGCTCACTACTTTTTTGTAGGCTGCGTTAGGGTCGGTATTCTTATCGCGCTCGTAGTTGAACGACCAACTGATATTTTTAGCCCAATGGTGATTGTCCAGAATTTCCTGCAAAGCGGTCATTTCCGAATCATGAATTACGCCATCGGCTTTGGCCACCGCGAATATCAATTCGCCCATTGTTTCGTATAGTTTCTCTTTATCATTCATAAAATTATGCTTGAATTTTATTGGTTGAAGTTGATAAATCATTTCTTACCATATAGTACATATCTCTTTCTATATCATACTTCAGGCGGCTAATGCTTCTTCGCATGAACATATAGGGCATTCCTAACATAAATACTCCATGCACCAGTATAAACACTAACCCAAATGCTGGAAAAGTATCCGAACTCAAAAAGGCTATTATGAAAATTATATAAATTATAGGCACAAGGATCAAAAATGGCTTGAACTGCCCAGTAAAGCCATTAATTTCTAAATTTACCTGAGTTCCATTGGCAACCTCGTTTAGTATACCTTTAGCTTTAGCCGATGTCATACTGTTCATATCGAACATTTTAGGTCGCTTCCTTAAATGAAATGAATCAGCCAGCACTTCACCTTTATACTCGTTCTTACTGGATGAAAACATTTCAAGCCCTGATAGAAAATTAGAAGTACTACCTCGGTCTACATTAGCTTTTAGTTTGTTTACCAAATGATTTTTGTCTACCGGCAGAGTAAACTCATGGTAGTCAACTAATTTTAATTTGGTTAAGAGTTTGTTCATACATATTTAATTTAACTAAACAGCTTAGAATTATCAGTTATGCTCAAACCCAAGCTAGCTGCCAGGGGAGTTAATTTTTCCTCTAAAACTTTTATTTTTTTACCTGACAACAAATATACTTTGTCTTCATTATTGAATTTCAAGTAAGCCTTGTACTCATTACTATGAATAGTGCTACTTGAAGCCAAATTGCTCATTCGCTGACTCATCTTAACCGGGTTTATGTACAGCTTAACCACTGAATTAAAAGGCGACCACTTGCCAGTTTTAATCCAATAAAAAGAGTGATATTCCCGATAAATCTTTTTCGCAAAATCAATATCTACCCCCCTTTTTGCGGTAAGTATAAGTAAGCCTAATAAGCCAAACAATATTCCGGCAAAGGGGCTATATAGTAAGGCAACTACACCAAAGAATAGGAGGATTGTACCCGCCAAAATAAAATGAAACGGGAGAAGCTTCCCAGCGTCAAACTCAATCAAATGTTTCATCTAGTTACTATTTTTCCTTCTCCACGCCGTTCAACTTGGAACCCGCTGCCAGTGCGGCTCTTATGCCGTACAGCGCGTGGCTTACATTTTCTACCTGCGCCATAAGCTGTGCCATATGGTTGCCGCCCAGGCCTTTTAGTTGCTGCTGCTTCTTAAAAATGGCTTTTATATCGGCCCAACGTTCCTTTTCCTCCTGGCTCAGCCAGTTCATCATGTCTTTAAACTTGAGCAAGTTGGCTTCAGCACCGGTGGTTAAGGTCTGCGCCTCGCTTTCGTAGTGGCTTAGAATTAAGGTATCAAGTTCCTGCTCATTCATAACCGGGGCTACTTTTTCACCCAACTTATTCATATTTCGGTAGCTACCCTGCAGCTTAAAGGCGGGTTCGGTACGGTATTCATCGGCCTGGCCGGCCGAATGAATATATTCCTCGTTCACGCGCAGCACCACATCGCGAATTTTCAGCAACTTCTTTAGTACGCTAACGGCCTCGCTAATTTCGCTAGGGTCGTGATTGGCTTCCCACTGCGGAGTTTCGGCCTGGTTTTCGCCGTGCATTGCCATTTTGATTATGGCTACGGCATCTTTATGGCTTTTAGTGGCAATGCGCGCCACAGCCGGGTTAGCCGTAAAGCTGTTTTCCAAATAACTAAGTTTGAAGGCGGTATCGCTATCGCCCAGAATGTCGCCTAGGTTGTAAATGTCGGCTCGGTTGGCCAGCATATCCGGTATACGGAATTTTTCGCCGCTTTCGGTATAGGGGTTACCCGCCATTACTACCGCCACGCGGCGACCTCTGAAGTCATAAGTCTTGCTTCTACCCTTCCAGATACCTTCTATTTTTCGCTGCCCATCGCACAAGCTGATAAACTTCTGCAGAAACTCCGGATTACAGTGCTGAATATCATCCAGATAAATCATCACGTTGTCGCCCATTTCAAAGCTTAGGTTAAGCTTTTCTAACTCTTGACGCGCACCGGCATTTTTAGCTTCGCTCGGGTCAATAGAGGTAATATCGTGGCCAATGGCCGGGCCGTTAATCTTCATGAAGATAAGCCCCAGGCGATCAGCCAGGTATTCCATTAAAGTGGTTTTACCGTAACCCGGAGGCGAAATCAGCAAAAGCATACCCTGGCGGTCAACGCGGCTGGTATCGCCGGCGGTACCTATTTGCTTGGCCAGGTTAGCGCCGATTAGTGGCAGGTAAACCTCATCTATCAGCTTATTCCGTACGAAAGAACTCATTACGCGCGGCTTAAATTCTTCCAGACGAAGGTTTTCTGCCCCTTCTTTTATCAGTAGCTTTTTAGCCTGGGTTAGCTGACGATACAGTGGCACCGTCGTACTTTCGTGTTGCTGTAGCTTGTGCCAGAATTGGTGATAGCCCAGCTTATATTGTTGCTCCCGAATAAGCGCGTGCTCACCGGCCATTTCCTGAATGGTATCGCTCAAGTTGACATTTACCGCATTCTGTAGCGTATCGCGAAGTTCCGGCCATAGCAAACTGGCCAGTTCATCGAGCCAGAAATTCTCTGCCTCTGCGCTCTCTAGCCAGGCCCCGGCCCATTGCCTTAGCAAGCTATAGGCTGCGGCGGGCTGGTCCTGCAGCTTTTTAATACTGCTTTCGAAAGCGTTTAGGCCACCGTTCTTCTTCAAGTCAGCTAAAAACTGTTCTTTTAGCTGCATAGCAAAGTTATCTACTACAAATCCGGCTCCACTTAGGGCTTCAAATAAGTACTGGGCGGCCTCAAAGGCTTCTTCAGCTAAGAACAGTTCGGTTTCCTCGGCAAACTGTACCAAGTGCTTTTCTAACTGATTGCGCACCGACGCAAAGCCGTTTGCCGATGGGAATACCTTCAAGATTTCACCGGCACCGGTCAGTTGCCCTTCCAGCGCTTCGCGCGTAGATTTCGGCATAAACACCAGCCAGCCAATATGCGCCAGCGTACGGGTTGGTGGGGCGTATTTAAGCAAGCCCACGGTACTTTCCATTGTCAGTAAGTGGGTAAGCAAACGCGCGGCATCTTTATCGTGCACGCCCTTTACGTAACCCTCATCGAAGCGGCCGGCCGAGAACTTTTGCACAGCAGTTAACAGTTCATCGATAGTAAATTGCTGCAATTCGGTCAGGCTGGTTTCCAGCTTACCTTCCCGCACCGATTTCAGGAATTGATACGCTAAGTATTCCGCCCGGTATACCTGCTCGTTTTCCGATACCAGATTTTGCTGCCACACAGCTTCGGTACCCTTCAGGCTATCGGCTTTTATCTTTTCAAAATAGGCCGTACCGGTCAGGTGGTAGTACCAACCATCAGGGCGCAGAAGTGTGGTCAGCTCCAGTGGCTGCTTATTTACACTAAATATCCACTTTCCGAACTTAATAGTGTTTTCGCCATCGGCATAAAGTTCCTTTCTATCCTTAAGCTGGCGCAAGCTCTCATCGCGCAGAGCCTGTAACTGGCTCTTTAGGTCGTCGGATTTTACGGTATCGCCTAACTCCTGCAGATCGGCAATAATGCCACGCAGCTTTTCCACCATCAGGTCACCCGCTAGGTAGCCATTAATTTCGTTAACCTCTTTAAACCTACCTAAACGGCTTTTTACTGCGCTAATAATACGCTCACCGGCGCCATGCAGCGTTACCGCACGTTTGTTTCGGGCTTCGGTCAGGGCAACCTTTTTGTTCTCGAAAGCAGCATATACCTCCTCGCGCTTGGTTGCCAGCTTATCCAGAAACTCATCAAACTCCGAAAACTTACCTTCTAACTCTTCCAGCTGCACCATTACGCGGGTCAGGTATTCTTCTACCTTGGCCGGCGTATCGCACACATCCAGGTAGTTTATTACGCTCTGGTCAACCAATTTTAGCTGCGCCGAGAATTCAGCGGCCCCTTCCGCGCGCTGCAGTTCTTTTTTGCGGTTGCGCAGGCGGGTACGCGTGGCGTTCAGTCCGGCGTACAAAGCCGAAACGTTATCAATTATCTGCGTGGTCTGGGTAGCATCTTCAATTTTTAGATTACCCACTACCTCCAACAGCATTTCCAGTTCGCCGGCCAGGGTATCGGCCTCTTCCAGCAAGGCATTTAGTTCGGCTACTTTTGGTGCCTTTTCTACCTGCTGTCCAAGTTCATCTAGTTTTTGTTGGTAGGGCTGCAGGGCATCATCCTGAAGTAGAAAACGTACGCAGGCCCGGGCTACGCTATCGGCAGCATCTTTTAGCAACTGCTCGGCACCTTCTACCGGCGCAAGCTGTACGTAGCGCAAGTCTTTCAGCGATATAACTTCACCTCTAAGCCTACGCAACGCGTTAAGCTGGGCTACAAAATCCAGGATGTGGCGCGGTCGTTCGCGCTTAATGTTGCGCAATAGTCCGTCGGCCTCGCTTAAGGTTTTGCCCGTTTGCTCCTCGGTGCTTTTCTTTATGCTGCGTACTTTTTCAAATTCATCCAGCGCCGAATTGGCCGTTTGCCTAACCAACCTTAGCGGAGTTTCCAGCTCATAAGCTTCGGCATGGCCTAGCCAGTGGTAGTGGTCTAATAGGGCGGTGGCTGATTTTATCAGGTCGTGGTACAGGCCGGCATAATTATCTTCTTTTTCCAGCAGGCCAATAAGCTGATTAGCCTCGGCCATAGCGCGCACCACTTCTTTATTACCAATTTTGAATAAGTAACTGTCGTTAGCCTGCCCCATCTGGTAGTTTGGCCCAACGTAGGGAGTCTGCCAAATCTGGATGGTATGGTGGCGGGTGGGCTCATCATCGCCGCGGAAGAAGAGCATTTCGCCGTTCTCGAAAATAGAGTAGCCGTGGCAATAAATTGGCGTATCGATTTCCTGCTCAATCAGGTTATAGGGCAGAAGTAAATACAAGCCTTCGGCTGCATTAAAGAATACAAACAGCACGTCTTCGCCATTGGGGCTGATAATTCGCTTTTCGAAGCGCATGGCTTTCCCTTCCGGCATATCGAAGCGCTTATACTCACCGGTTTGCAGATAGTAGCCATCCGGGAATAGCAAGCCCTGATCGTCGGGCAATAAGAGTGCTGCTTGGCCAAGGCTATCGATACGTTTTACCTGCTGAAGCTTGGCATTATAGACAAAATAGCGCCACTCCTTCTCGTTATACGGCCTTACTTTAAGTACCGTGAGGTTATCCAGTAAGGCGTAGAACACCTCGGCATCATCCAGCGTCTGGTCTGGAAACTCAACCGGTTCGGTATATATTCCCTGCCCTTTTTCGGTATTGTCTTCTACTTTAATGGTAAGGTCGCCGCCCAGGGTTTCCACAAACACCCGATCTTCAATACTGATGTGCGGGAAGCGGCCGGCGCGCTGCTGATCGCGGGTCGTTTTTTTCCAGCGAAATTCTTGTTGGGCCGGGGTTTTAATTTCGTGTTCACTCCGGTTGTCGATATACTTTAGGCTATCGCCTTCCAGCAACCACTTAAAGGTTTTTATATCGCCCTCGCTTTTGCCAACGCGAAACACCATATGCAGGTGAACGCCTTGCTTGACAAACTTTACAAAACGGGTTTCTTTATAGTATTTATACAGATTTTTGAAGTCCTCGGCAAAACTTCCCTGCTTTAGTATATCCAGCGTTTCCGGGTGGAAGCTCTTTTCCTCGTAGCGGTAAATACTAAACACATCGGCCAGATCCATTTCCTGCTTTAGGCCCATCTGTACGTTGTAGCCGAAGATAAAGCTTTCGCCCACGGGCCTCTTGCCCACCGGACTCATATCCTGAGCTACACAGTTGTGTTCAGTACTTACGCGCTCGGTGGCCAGCAATTTGGTTTCTATCGCCCCGAAAATATCTTTACGGCTACCATTGAGCCCGGCCAGCTTCTCGCGCAAACTACCAGCAGCATCCAGCAAACGCTTCTGCAGAATCTGGTACGATGCTCCTTCCAGCTGATTATTATCCTGCGGTTGTTCGGGTGTAGGTATAGTATTTTTGCTCATTTTTATTTTTCACCTCCCTCGGTCCCTCCTAAAGGAGGGAAGAATCGTTACATCAAATTGGAATTCGTGGTTACTTGTAGGGCTTCTGACACACCCCGCTCACTTCGTTAGTTGCCCCCCTCAAAAGGGACAGTGGCAGAAATTCCCCTCTTGAGAGGGGTAGCGAGCGTAGCGATGCTGGGGCGACCGTCGCGCGGTGTGTAGGCCCGTTTCCTATTTTGCATAGCCTTTCCATCTTCAACTCCATTCTCTCCATCAAAAGGTTTCCTCCGTTTTTGAGTATTGTGTAGAGCCTAAGGCCAGGATGATAATACCTAGACAGTGTAGAGCGGCGCAGATTAGTCCGGCCAAAGTTACGGGCCATACCCATAAACCGGCGGCGCTGGCAATTTCAACTAAAGCTAGTACAAATAGTACGCCCCCGGCCCAGCGAGCCAGTCCGCTTCTATCGCGAACGGCGGTTGGGCTATAGCCCAGTAACCACTCCAGGCGATTATTAGCTCTAAGCTGCCAGCCTACCCAGCCGGTTAACCCGGCGGAGGCCAGCAAAAGTATGGTCATTAAAAGTGTCATATTGGTTAAAAAATTTAGAGGTTCTTTTATTTAGCTTTCGGCTGCATTCATGGGGCTTAGGTTGTTGGTTTCAAGCCATTGCCTTACCTTGGCAGGATGTTTAATACTGATAACCCTTACCTTCCCATCTTTGTAATTTAGCTCTAAGGCATAAGGAGTACCGGTCATGTAGCCCCAACTATGGAAATTGGTTCGCAAGCCCCAACCGCCAAATTCACCGAAGGCACTTACCGGTCTTATTTTCCAGCATTCTAATTGCTGCCAGCGAACAAATCGCGGTTTCAATTGCATACCCTTGAACTGATAGTGTATACCAGCCTGGCTCAATTTTACTACCAGACGACAGTACATAATCCAGAGACAAATAGGAACTATCACCGCAGCGCAAATAGCTAAACCCGTTATTTCTTTCTCATTCCACTCACTACCTGAGGTTACCAACGGCAAGCCTAAACCTAAGACTAAGGCAATTCCAACTATCCAGTAAGCGGGTTTAGCTTTTATGCGGCTGCTTTCGGTGTAAGTAGTTTTCATCTTTCTAAGGGTTTAGCCTCAACTGGTTAGCTACGGGTTTAAACCCGTAGCTAAGCTGGCGGGGGTAATTTTACAAATTCAGCATACTAACCTGCTTGTCGCCGAGGCCAATGCTGCCGGCCAGCTTGTTAAGCTCTTGCAAGGCAGTTTTTTGCTGATCGGTTTCGGCACTTTGCATCATGCGAAGCAGTAGGGCCGAAATGCTCAGGTTGCGTACATCTTCGCTTTGCAAGCCGAACTTATCGAGGAACTGGCGCATTTGCTCTTTGAAGTTGGTATTGCCGTTAGCATTAGGTGCAAAGAAGGTGTTCTTTACATCTTGCAGGGCACCGCTCTGGTTGAATAGGCCATCAATAGCTTTGCCTTTGGCCATGGCTCCCATAATGTTCTGAAAGAACATGCTTTCTCCGCCAATAATGTCGATATCGGCGTTTTTCAGGGCTTCGGCTAGTACGGTCGCTTGGGCTTCAGCCAATCTCTGTTGCATATCCAGTGAGGCTAGTTCTACGGCTTTGTCTTTCTCCAGACGTAGCTTAAACTCTTCGTGTTCCTTACCTGGGCCATCCAGCGCACTCATGGCTTTGGCTTTTTCTTCTATACCTTTGGCTTCGGCGGCAAACTTCTGCTCCATAATACGGGCTTCCATCTGGCCTTCAATTTCCTTAGCCTCGGCTTTGGCTCGAATAATTTCGGCATCAGCCTGACCAAGTTTAGTATTGGCCTCAGCCTGGGCCACGCCCTTCATGCGGATAGCTTTAGCATCGGCATCAGCCCGCTCCTCAATTACATTAGCTTCGGCTTCACCTTGTTTGCTTAGGGCGGCAGCTTTCGCTTCCATTACCTGAGCTTCGCTTAAACCTAAAGCGGCGGCCTTCTTCGCTTCAGCATCGGCCATAATCTTAATGCTTTCGGCTTTCATATCAGCGGTTTTGCGCTCAGCTTCGGCATCAATCATCGCCTGACGAGCCCGGAATTCGGCCGCTTCGCGGGCAGCTTCGGCCGCTTTAATTTCCTTCACTAACGACTCCTGCGCTTCTTTCTCCGCGTTTATTAAGGCAACTTTCTTCAACCGTTCTGCCTCGGCATGGGCGCGGGTATCTTTAATGCGCTCCTCCTCGGCAACGGTATCTTTTTCTACCATTACCCGCTCACGAATCACCTCCTGAATATTTCGACGCTCAACCTCCAGGGCTTTCTCTTTTTCAATCTGCGCCAGCGAAACTATGCGCTCCCGCTCATTAGCCTCAAGGTCGCGAGCCTGGGTTACGCGCTCCATTTCTACCGCGTCGGTTTTCTCTTTATTGCGCTGGGCAACCAACACCTGACGCTCTTTATTCTGCTCAGCTATTTGCAATTGCTCATCGGTAGCTATACGGGCATTCTCCGATTTCAAACGCTCCTCAGCCTCAATCTTTTCAGCTTCGGCTCGTTCGCGGGCTCGTACGCTGGCCACTTCGCGGCGCTGCTTTTCTTCGCTTTCAATCTGCTGACGCTCTAACTGCAATACTGTTTCTCTCGCTTCAACATCCTGCTTCTTCAGCGTTTTTTCCTTTTCGCGTTCAATGAAGTTGGCCTCCATTTTCTGCTTAGCGGTCAGGTCAATAATCTTCTTGATACCTTCTGAGTCAAGAATATTACTTTCATTCAGGAACTCCAGCGGGGTTTGCTCCAGATAGTCAATAGCGCAGTCATCCAGTATATAACCGTTCAGGTCGGTACCGATTATTTGCAAAATTTCGTCTTTAAACTCCACGCGGTTGGTGTAGAGGTCTACAAAGTCGAAGCGCTTACCTACGGTTTTTAGGGCTTCGGAGAATTTGGCATCAAAAAGAAGTTCTAACTGAGCCGGATCGGAAGCGCGATCGCAACCAATGCTTTGGGCTACATTCATTACATCTTCCTTGGTTTGGTTTACCCTAACGAAGAAGGTTACTTTAATGTCGGCCCGCATATTATCGCGGCAAATAAGGCCTTCTTTGCCCATCCGGTTAATCATGATGGTTTTAACCGTGATGTCCATAATCTCCAATCGTTGAAAGACCGGAATTACGGTGGTGCCGCTAAACGATACTTTGGGTCCGCCTACACCGGTAACTACCAGTGCCTGGCCCTGCTCTGATTTTCTATATAGCTTAGCCAAGAAAATCAGGAAGGCAAAAGCCACTACCAGGAGGATTAATCCTCCTACCAATAAGCTATTTCCTGCTATACTTTCCATAATAGATAAATGATTTAAGGTGATACATTTTTCCTTTCCTGCGCACAGCCTAAAGGCTGTTGGTTAAGGGCGAAGAAAGGGTTCTACCTCACCCTAGCCCTCTCCTCGGAGGAGAGGGAACAGAGTTTGGTTCGATTTTTATTTATTATTTATATTATTACTGACTGTTCAATTTGGCTAACGGGCCACACACCCCCGGCTACGCCGACCCCTCTCAAGAGGGGAAAGCTCACCAATAAACCATTAGCAAAGCTTAGCCTTCCGTATTTTATAATTAGGTCATAGGTTTACGACTTAAATATTGCAGGTTCAGTTCTGTCCCCTCTTGAGAGGGGTAGGGTCGGCCGCCGCGCGGTGTGTTGGTCAGGTTCTGATATAAGCGACAGTTATTACAAACTGAACGGTTCTATCAGGTAGCAGCTACGCTCGGGTTGGTGTTCTAGCACCAAGGCCTTTTCGCCGCGGCTGATGTCAACTCCGGTGGGTGCACAAACGGTCAGGATAATTGGCGCGCCTCCACCGTTCCGTATTACTTCGGCTTGCCCTAGCCTTCCGGCAGCTATTGAGCTTCTCAACACACATATTTTACCAATAGCACTATAGTTTTTGTCTTCGTCCAGCTTATCGAAAAGCTTTACAAAAGGCATGGTAAGCACTTTGGCTACAAACATGCACGCCACAAAGCCTACAATAAGTGTTAACAAGCCGGGCAACAGGCTATGAAAACCGAAGAAATCATTGACTATAATACAGAACAACCAAAGCGGCAGTATCAAGAAGGTTAAAAATATCATCAGGGGTATTCTTCCCAAATTGAAAAACCTCAGCAGGCTATTCAGCCACTCTAACCCACCTTCCGAGTGCCCATCACCCAAATCCAGATCAATATCGGCCGGACCGGCATCCGCATCCACATCCGCATCTACATCCAAGTCAATATCGAAGGCATCCATGTCGATAGCGCCAACCAATACTGTTAGCCAATACATCACGATGAATATTAGCAACAGGGTGGGTATTACGTTGGCGCCGGCAATGGCAAATTCAAATAGGGCTTTCATAGTATTGGTGCTTAGTGGCTGGTGGCTTGTGCCTGGTTAAAAAATTAAAAATTATGACCGCAACGGCGGACCGTTTATGAATTAGAAATTACTTAGACTCAGTTAGGCCTTCATTTCTAATTTTAAATTTCTAATTTCTAATTAGGTTGGCACTTCGTGCCGTCCTACATCCCAAGTTTCTTCTTTAGTTCGGCCAGGTCTTCGTTGGCTTTGGTGGTGTTGTCTTCTAAGGCGCGGTCAATTTCGTCGTCGACACTGCGGCTTTCGTTGGCAATTTCACCGTAGCTTTCGGCCAAGGCTTCTTCTTGGGCAACCTTATCGCGCATACGCTCCAGCATACTTACGGTACTGCTGCTGTCGATCTGCGCCAGTTGCTTGTTCAGGTTTTTGGTAGCATCGCTTACTTTTACGCGGGCTTTAAGGGTTTTAAGCTCGTTCTCCCACTTGCCAATATTGCTCTTTATGGTGCGAACGTTCGCTTCTAACTGAGCCACGCTTTTTTCGTAGCGTTCTACCTCCTGCTTACTGTTGCTTACCAGCTTCTGGTTTTGCTCTTTACGAGCTAAAGCTTCGCCGGCTAAACGGTCGGCTTCGGCTGAATCCATTTCGCCGCCCTGTGCTTTCTTTAGTAGCTGTATGGCCTTATGTTCATAATCTTTAGCCGCTTCGCCGTGGCGTTCCGCTTCGTTTCTGGCACGGATGGCCATAGCTTTTACTTCCGCCAGGGCGTGTAAGCTTTTGTCAAGGTCTTCCTTCATATCGCGGATGCCTTGTTCGGTCATTTTAATCGGGTCTTCCAGTTTATCTACTCCGGAATGAGCCTCGGCCTGACCAATCTTGAATAATCTTGAGAAAATGTTCATGGTTTTAGTCTTGAGTCTTGAGTCTCTAGTCTTGAGATCAAGCTTAAAATCTTGATTCTTGATTCCTGACTCTTGGTTCTTAAAATTTACATTTTAGCGAAGCGGATTAGCTCGTCGCTGTATTCGCTAAGCATTAGGCTAAGGGCGTTAAAGGTTCCTTCTATTTCGTTCAGGTCGAGGTTTTCTAGCTGAAGGGTATTGCGGAACAGCACGCGCGAGCCGGTATCGTCCAGTACAAAGGCACCCGCAATCATGTCGCGGTTCTTTACCAGAAGGCTTTTATATACCTCTGGTCGGTCTTCACTTATTTCGAAGATGAACTGTTCCAGTATTAAGATTGGATCGGCGCAGCCAATAACTAAATTCCGCAAGCCCCGCTCCTCATTATCCACTACAAATAGTCCATCTGCTTCATTTGCCAATCTTATTTCACAGCCAAGCTCCAATAAGAAATGCTGTACGGTATCGAAATAGCAATTCATTTGGTTAAAAGTTTTAGATTTTTCATACTTTGCTAAAAATAAGAGATTCTACATTATTTTCACTTATAGCTTTGTAACAAATTTTGTCTTTCATGCCTTAAAATTTGTTTTTGCTAAAAGCTTGAGATAAATATAGGAAAAGTTTTTGCTCATGTCAATAGATATGCTCAAAATAATAGAATTTTATTTTCATGTCGTATATAGGAAAGAACATTAAACGCATTAGGGCGGTAAAAAAGCTATCACAAGCTCAGTTTGCCGAATTGTTTAATTTAGCAAGACCTAGCGTTGGAGCGTATGAAGAGGGCAGATCGGAGCCTAAAATTGATACGATTATAGCGATTGCTCAGCATTTTGGCATATCGGCCGATGCCCTTTTGAGAAAGGAATTAAGCGTTAACGAGCTGTACAGCTTCGATATATTTAAGGGCGACTTTGACCCAACCAAGTTACCTCCGGCCCTAGGCAAAAGCTCAAAAAATGAGCAAGTGCAATTTTCTTCTAAATCGGTTAGTACCTACCAGGGCATTCCCCTGATACGAAAGGGCGATAGAACCGAGTATTTAATTAATCTTCAGAATAAAGATTTTATAACCAGACTACCGCACCTACACGTTCCTACTTTAGAGGGCGATAAGTTCAGGGCGTTTGAGCACGTAGGCACCGAAATGCTTACGGAGAGTGGCGGCTTGCACGAGAGCGATATATTAGCCTGTATTCCTACTGACCTGAGCAAAATTGGAAAATTTGAACCCGGCCAGCTATTAGTTATAGTAACTGCCAAGCAAATAATAACCCGCCGTTACGAGGGCACTTCAACCACTCACTTATTATTGTTAACTGACCGGCCAAGCGATGAGAATACTCAATTAGCTCTGGAGGAAGTACTGGAAGTATGGGAAGTAAAAGGAATTTGGAGCACGCAATTACAGCCACCCACCTTACTGGAACACAAAATGCTAAGCCTGGAACGGGAACTTAGTCAGATTAAGAGTAGACTGGATCAGCTGGAGAAGGGGAATTAGATGTTTTTATTTCAGCCAGGACTACCCGCCTGGAAGGCTCGTGAATTAGTTAGCCACTCGCGAAGACGCGAGCGACGGAAACATAAGCTTCTGATATTTCTATATATCACACAGAAACTACTATAATTCTAATTGAGTCCTATGCCTCTCAACTCTGGAAACTATACTTCCTTTTGCTATGAGTATATCATGCTGGTCAAACCCCAGTACCCAGTCATATTTCTTAGAAGTTAAAACAAACTTTCCATAATATACATTATTCAAAAGTTCTTGCATGGCTCCAACTGTACCCTCATACAACCAATATTTATTCTGCTCATTGACTATTTCATCCAAGACTAGATAGGCTCTAACAGTTATATTTGTAAAAAATATCGTAAAGTGCACGTGTGAATTTTTTAGTCTGAAAGCTAAGTTATTTGATAAAATCTCGTGGTTTATAGTAGATTCAGCTATAATTCTTTCAATGATTTGACTAAATCCTGTAGATACCTCAGTCACATCTAATTGATTAGCCTGAATTGACTTGGCAACTTCTACACGCAGCGCAGTCCAGCTTTCCTTACGTTGACTTTTAATCTTCCTTTCCTTTCCCATATGTACCTAAAATAGAAAGCCCAAGGTCAATTCATTTATGCGATTTAACCTTGGGCTTTCAATATTCGATAAAAAAATTAACTGCCTAGAAGTTAGGAGAAAGCAAATACTTGCTGTAAAAATCGTCAATTACTTTAACGGCTTCAGCAGCGGTATCAACTATATTTACCAGATCCAGATCTTCGGCGTTAACGTTATTCTCTTCCTTCAGCATTACGTCTTTAATCCAGTCGAAAAGGCCTTTCCAGTAGCTGCTACCTACCAATACAATGGGGAAACGGCCGATTTTTTTGGTTTGAATTAGAGTTAAAGCCTCAAAGAGTTCATCCATAGTACCAAACCCACCTGGCATTACAATAAAGCCCTGGGCGTACTTTACAAACATTACCTTGCGCACAAAGAAGTGATCGAAAGTTATAAGTTTGTCAGCATCTATATAGGGGTTATCGAATTGCTCGAACGGAAGCACAATGTTTAAACCTACCGATTTACCGCCTTCGTTATACGCACCTTTATTACCAGCTTCCATAATACCCGGGCCACCGCCGGTTATTACACCGTAGCCGTGGCGTACCAGTTTAGCCGCAATTTCTTCGGCCATCTTGTAGTACTTATGGTCTTCTTTAGTACGGGCCGAACCAAAAATAGAAACGCACGGTCCTATTTTGGCCAGTTTCTCGAACGCTTCTACAAACTCCGACATTACCTTGAAAATAGCCCAGCTGTTGGAGCTGCGAATTTCGTTCCAGTCGCGGTCTACAAATGCTTTGCGGATCAGATGCTCATCCTCAGAGTCATTGGTTTTAGTTACCACCTCCTGATCTTCGTTGGGGCTTACCGGTGGTATATTGGCCTTGCGTTTTTTCTTTGCGGCACCTTTATCAATAGGATGGTGCGGATGACCATCTTTGGCAATTTTTTCTTTGTGAGCGGTTTCAGCACTGGTTTCTTCCGCTACTACAGTTTTATGTTGCTTTTTAGGAGCAGTTTTTTGCGTAATAGGGTTGTTATCTACTTGCTTATCAGTATTTGTGGCTTTTTCTTGGTTATCCTGTCCGTTGGAGCTTTTCTTCGCCATAACAATTAATTATATATCTAAAAATTTTAGTGCAAAAGCCGGGCAAGGTAGCACAAAATAGCTTACCGGTCAAGCACCTACTTCCGGAGTAGGTTGTGTAAGGCCGGGGTTAGGTGCGGATAACGGAAAACGTAGCCGGCTTCTTCTACTTTTTTCGAAGACACTTTTTGACCCCCCAATGCTATAGCGGCTCGCTGACTACCTAAGGCAGTTTTTATTGCAATGGATGGAATTTTGGGGGCAAAAAACGGCTTTTGCATAACCTCAGCTAACTGTACCGAAAAATCTTTATTGCTAAGCGGCTGCGGGGCCACGGCATTGTATACACCTCTAAAGTTTTCTTCCTGCATCATCATTATAATTATGTAGCACAGGTCATCCAGGTGAATCCAGCTCATAACCTGATCTCCGCTACCCAAGGGCGCCCCTAAGCCTAAACGGAAAGGAAGGTGCATTTCTTTTAGCACCCCGCCCTTAGGAGTAAGCACTATGCCTATGCGCGGAATTACGGTGCGTATGTTATGCTGGGCTTCGGCTTTAAGGGCGGCGTCTTCCCAAGCGTGGCAGACCTGGGCCAGAAAATCTTCACCCGGTTCCGAATCCTCGGTGTGGTATTGATTACCGGCATTTTCGCCGTAGTAGCCTACTGCCGAGGCCGATATGAATACATCGGGCTTTTGCTTCATGTTGGCCATTTGGCGTACCAAAAGGTCGGTACCGGCTACCCGGCTGTTTAGTATTTCTTGTTTATACCTAGGTGTCCAGCGGTGGTCGGCCACGCCGGCGCCGGCCAGGTTAATTATAGCGGTTGCATTGTCCAGGGCGCCGGGTTCTATTTGTCCGGTTTCCATATCCCAGAGATAGTACTGAACGCCGTCATTTTCTTTTACTGAGCGGCTAAGGTGGGCTACCTGATACCCTAATTGTTGCAGAAGCTGGGTTAGGCGGGTGCCAACCAAGCCGGAGCCGCCACTAATTACTACTTTATATGCCATATCTGGCAAAATAACTACTGAACAGAACAAAGGTTAAATAAAAAAACCCCTCCGGTTATGGGAGGGGTTCAAGAGATTTCTCAATCTGTATAAGAATTATCTATGCAATTATCAAGAACTACACTGTAAGGCGTAACACAACTTCCTTTAATATAATTTACAGTTCCTGTAGCTGGCCAATTAGTTATGTTAGACTTAACTCTAATTTTGCAACTACTTGTCGTATAAGAAACTATTTCTATCTCGCTACCGGTTACTGACCAAAAACCAGTTCCTGCTGGACTAGAACCTCCTATTACGAAGACACTATATGTTTTCCTTGTCTCTTCTTCATCAGGCACTTTGTATGCACAATCTCCCTCTGCCGGACCTGCCAATCCTAACGAACAATTATCTTCGGGATATAAATATTTTACAGCACTCATATCATATGGAGAAAAACCATTCCAAGTATTATTAGCTGTGCCTGCATTCATAACTGAACTAGCATCAGATCCAGTAGGTGTG
Source organism: uncultured Roseivirgaceae bacterium (assembly GCA_964504565.1). Taxonomy (GTDB): domain Bacteria; phylum Bacteroidota; class Bacteroidia; order Cytophagales; family Cyclobacteriaceae; genus Cesiribacter. The sequence continues at coordinate 19,194 of CAZDEY010000007.1, read as the reverse complement.
CCAGGCACCCATACAGCACCTACACTACCACTTGATTCTCCTCTAATTTGCCAGTTTGTATGCCTAAAGCCAATACAATGTCCAAGCTCGTGAACCATATTATAGCGTTTGCTGCCAGTAGAAACTGTTTTATTATTGCTAAAATTTAGGTTAATAATAATTTCACTGTATGGTTTTCCATTTAGGAACGGAAAACCAGCTGCGGCAATTACATTATTTGGCAAGTTATCTGTAACATTACTCGCTCTAATTAATATATCTGGATTGTCATTATAACTAACAAAAAATATCTTACAGTCAATTATATTACTCCAATCTTGTAATGCTTGATATATTTCTGACCTCCAATCATCAACCCCTGAAAATGGTATTGATGGATCAACTCCAACTTTAATTACAACATACTGATCGTCCACCAAATAATTTGTTCTGTATTGAGCATTCTTAGGCACTTTGTAATCTTCAATATCTTTTGAAAAAAGTATATCGCCTTCTACAAGATAGTGTGAACTAATATCCTGAATTGCCTCATGCTTAAAGCCCATTGCCAACAGTTTCCGTACTACCTCATTTGTTTCTACCAACTCAATTAGTTCAAAGCCTTCGTTTTCAGACTTATCAACATCTTCAATCTCACATGCTGCGGAAAAGGCTATTACCACAACAAAAATCCATAGTTTTCTTATCATAATGATTAGTTTAGTTGTACTCCTAAATTGCCTAATAAAAATGTAGGATCAGTTAAGCATATATTATCTATATATTAATTGTTATAACATATACCAAATTATGAATTATAGAACATAATTATTTGTTTAATTCATGAAAATTCAATAAATATATGTCCATCTTTGATTATTAATAAGTTTGAAACTATTAATTTCGACAAGCTTGTTTTAATATATACACATTAAATATGCTACCAAAAGCTGGGACTTTCTGCCATTTCGAATAAAGTACTAGCTACGTTTTCGAGAGAAAATAGATTGCTTAAAGTGTATATGGAAGATGTATGAGATTAGTACTCTATCTCATAACAATCGCAAATTACATGTACGATATATCTGGCCAAATAACTACTGAACAGAACAAAGGTTAAATAAAAAAAACCCCTCCGGTTATGGGAGGGGTTTGAGAATTAAAACGTTCGCGAATAACTTAGGCCAAATGTTCTACCGGGGCTTCTAAAATATTCTAAGAAATCATCACTCCTAAAAGAGGTAAAAATTTGTTCCTTATCATCATCCAAAATATTAGTAACCTTTGCTCCTATTTTATTCCTCTGTCCTTCACCGAATCTTTTTGAGAGTGTAAAGTTAAGACTATTAAATGGAACGGTATAAGTATCAGGCGCTCGGTTAGCCCCTACTACAGCTAAGGTGGAACCTTGAACATTATACGCAATACTACCTTCTAATCCACTCTCAAAGTCTACATAGTTGATTGAAGTATTCAGAATGTATGGTGCTTGCCCAACAAAGTCGCGCTTAGTTTCTAACTCTTCGCCTTCCTTAAGAAACTCTTCTTTACCTGCTAACTCTTCAGCGTTTCTTTCCACTTCTGCTTGAGTAAGTGTAAGGTTGGTTACTAATGAAAAACGTTGCATAAACGGAGAAATAAAGTTAAAATCTTTTCTAGTTTCTAACTCCACCCCTACTATATAAGCATCACCTACGTTCTCAGGCCTAATTTGAGTAACGTCAGCAGTTTGCCTTACTAGTTCAATTGGGTTTCTAAAAGTCTTATAGAAGGCGCCAATACTAATTGTTTGGGCTCTCTCCCAAAAACCTTCCCAACGGATATCATAATTTTGGATGTCAGTTTCTATCAAATCAATATTGCCTACAAAGCCCCTTCCTGAAATTACGTCAATTATTTCTACGTTTGATTTTTCTTTAAAAGAAGGTCTAGCAATAGTTTTAGCGTACGATAAACGTAGGTTAGAAAGCTCTGAGGTTGCTAAATTTAAGCTGGCGGATGGAAAAAATTTAGTTGAACTTAATACATTTTCATTATCATATATAATTCCATCAGGGTTATCCGGGGTATTAGCAGCTTGATTTCTTCCGGTATAATATTGATTATAGTTTTCTACCCTGCCTCCAACAATTGCTTTAATCTTATCAGTAAATGCAAACTCACCAGAAATATACCCTCCTAAGTTATTAATGTTACCGTCATAAGCATTTGATAGTGATGTATTACTAAAGTAAAACACCCCCCTATCCACATTAGGATCATACAAATTATCTTCCAACAAAATGTTATTTGCATCACCGTTAAAATCTCGATACTCTGAGCCTTCAGGCGCACGAGTTACA
>CAZDEY010000007.1:12906-16863 GCA_964504565.1 uncultured Roseivirgaceae bacterium | reverse complement strand
AAGTGAGAAATCCTGAATATTGTAGCTTCTAGTTTTGTAGATATAACTAGCACCTAAACTTACTTTTGTTTTAATTCCTACGAAATCTATATCTTCTTTCGATATATCTAGTTTAGCATTACCGTTCTTTTCATCGAGACTTCTCCAGATCCGTTGAGGCTCACCGCCTTCCTGAGGATTAATCTCTAGTTCGTCGTTTTCTAAAGTAAAAGCGGTTATACGTGCATCTTTATCATTTATAGCAGACATGGTTCCGCCTACACTCCAATCTATATTTAGGTTTTGCCCTAGTATTTTGTGCTCGCCTAATAAAGAAGCGTTGGTTAAAAAGCGTTCAGTATATTCTAGGTTATCAACATAAGAAGTATTAGAATTATATAGTGAATTTATTCTCACCCTATCAGCAGCACGTTCTACTCCGTTCTGGATATGAATAATATTGAGAGAATATTTAGAATTTGCGGACTTTACAGCACCAGTAAGTAAAGCACTTAGTTGAGCTTCGCTTTCTGATATTGGACCATTGATTCGAGAAGCTGGTTGTAATTGGTATTCTGCATCTCCTGTTTTCTTAGCATAGTAATTATCTTGGGCATCACTATAAAAATTAGTGTTCTTAGCGTAGTTTAAAGCTGCATTATAGCCGAAAGTTAGGCGATCCCCCTTTATTTGATTTCCAGTCGAAAAACCTAAACCTATGTTTGGCAAATTACGCATTTTATCTCCGCGAAGCGTAGGGTCGAAGCGGCGGGTAACTTCTGCCACTTCATTACCTCTGGATCTTTCAAAAACTAATTGTTCATTGGCTATATTATCATAGGGCAAATCACGCATACCATCGTCAAAGCCTAAGAAATCTGTACTACTTCTATTGCCACTTAAAAAATCATTCCGGAGGTGCATTGAAGGATTATAGGCCGTCCCTACAGAAATGGTTGTAGTTTTCTGATCGGGAAAGGCTTTCGTTTCTAGATTTACAGTACCTCCAACAAAATCTGCTGATAATTCAGGGGTAAATGTCTTATATACAACTATATTGTCAATTAAGTTAGTAGGGAAAATATCGATTTGAAGAGAGTTCCTATCTGGATCCAGACCTGGTACTTCCAAACCGTTCATTATAGTCTTAGTATAACGATCGCCTAACCCTCTAACATATACATACTGCCCCCCCTGAATAGAAACCCCTGGCACACGACTTACTGCACCAGCCGCATCGCTATCACCTAAGCGAGCAAATGATTCTGAAGATATACCATCAATAAGATTTGCAGATTTTCGCTTAAGAGTTTGTAAACCAGCTTCAGAGGATCGAATTATTTCAGCAGTAACAACTACTTCCTCTAGCTGCTCAGAGGATTCTCCCATTCGAATATTCCCTAAGACAGTTACCTCGCCAGCTGTAACATTAACACCGTTTATAATAACAGACTCATACCCCAAGTATGAGGCTTTTACTGTGTATGAACCGGCTTCTACTTTAAATGAAAAATCTCCATCTAGGTCAGTTGCTGCTCCTGTGCTTGTCCCCTCAATGGCCACCGCAACCCCAATTAGGGTTTCACCGGTCTCATTATCAATTACTGTTCCACGTACTGTACCTAACTCTTGAGCAATTAGTAGGTTAAAACCTAACAGAGTTAATAACAGACTTAAAGATAAAGCTTTCACTTATTAATTATTTTTGAATTTAAATAGAAAGTTGCCCAGAAAGAAATATTCTTCCTGAGCAACTATATTCACTAAAATGTGAAGAGGATGATTATTGAATAGTAGGGAAAGCAGCTAGCTGATCTTTCATCTCTGCAAGTGTCCAAGAGAAAGGAGTTAGATCTGCACCAACTGTAGCACTAGTTACTACCATATTATTATATTGAGCATTAGCAAATTTAGCTACATTAGCAGCAGCCTGATTTTTAGCATCAGCATCAGTCCTACTATCATTTGGATCAAAATTGCCAGTATTTGGAGCTAGGCTAAATTTGTCAACGAAAACATTAGACAAAGTAAAATTAGTTCCACCATTATTGGGAGTCTCTTGGAACTGTAACCCTGAAAATTCTATGACATCGTTAACGTAGTTATCTGAGTTAGATGGGTTGTTACTCAAAGATTTTGTGTTATCGTTAGGATCATCAGCACCGTCAGCATCTAACTCTAAATCAGCTCCAGACTTAAAATCAAAAAAGTAGATATTCATTAGCTTAATTTGAGCACCGTCACGAAGATCACCAAACTCGCTTTCAGCAACACCTCTAATTGAACCATTCATAAGAGTTCCTTTTCCGTTGGCACTGCCTTCAGGGCCATCTATTTCTAGAGGATGGTCACCAGCACCGCCAATGAATACAAAGTTATCGATAGTACCGCTCCATCCTTGATCAATATCATAACCGTCATCATCCTGTCCCCAAATTAGGATGTTAGTAAGATTCACAGTACCACCAAATATTTCTATACCGTCATCATTGCTGTTTATTGACTCCACATTATCTATGGTTGTACCAGAACCTACCCCACCAAGAGTTAAGCCTTGCAGTTCGTTTCCTTGAGAAAGCTGAGTACCAGTGTAACGGATAGATACATATTTGAATACACCTGAATTATCGTCAGAGGTAGAGCCACCGTATAATCCCTCAGTTACCGAAACTGGAATACCCTCAATTTGTACCTCAGCAGCATCAGCAGAAATAGGTGCATTACCTAAAATAAGTACACCGCCCCATAATCCACGATCAACAACAAGGTCCATATTTTTACTATCAAATTCGCCAACATTAATATCGTCGCTATAAGAAGTAAATACAATTGGGTTTTCAGCAGTGCCCTCAGCCATGATCATAGCGTTACGAGCTACTAATAGTACAGAAGCTAAAGCACCTTGACCAGCACGACCTTTGATAATTGTGCCTTCCTCAATGGTAAGAGTAGAACCAGCGCCTACTATTACTCTACCATTTAATACCCAAACTTTATCGTTTGTGAAAGTTACGTCTTGGTTTATTGTTCCAGACACCTCAGTTTGCGAATAGCTTACCCCATCGCGATCTTCTGATATATCTCTGAAAGAGTAAGTAGCAGCTGGAGCAGCACCAACACTTAATACATGCGTAGCCGTTTCGCTATCACCATCTTCATCAACTGCTCTTATTGTGAATACAATATTCTTGTCAGCATCAGCTTCAACAGCCGTGTAAGATAGATTGTAAGTAGCACTTGTTTCGCCATCGTAATCGACAGTTTCAAGATTCTGACCATCTTTAGTCACTACAATTTCATCTAAACCGTCACCAGCCGTAATAGTAACTGTAACTGGACCTAGCGTACCTAGGTTGGCAATGGATGCTGTTGCGGGCAAGCCAGTAATTTCAACATCATTGTCCTCAGGAGTTACAGGACTGTCATCGTCACACGCAGTAAAAGCCAACCCTCCGGCTAACACCAACGCTAAAAATTTAGAATTAAAAGTTTTCATGCAAAGGAAATTGAATTAGTTAAGTGTATTTCCAATTGCAAAGGAGCACTTTTAGTTTAACCCCATCGCTTCCTTATCTTTACATAATTATTAAACCCTGGATTAAGTGTTAACACTAACTTAACATTAGCCTTTAATTGTAAAATTACGATTAATTGGAAGTTAAGCCGGCTTAACCTAATTTGCTTTTTTATACCTCTGGCTTACCAAATTTTGTATGCAACCTATCCTTTCGCGCCAAATTTTAGAAGAAACCTACCAGCGTATAAAGCCCTTGGTACACCGTACGCCGGTACTGAGCTCGCGGCAATTAAATAAGGAGCTTAATGCGCAGGTATTTTTTAAGTGCGAAAACCTGCAGCGGGTTGGAGCCTTTAAAATGCGGGGGGCAGCCAATGCGGTGCTAAGCCTTTCGGCCAAAGAAAAAACCAAAGGAGTAGCCACCCACAGCAGCGGCAACCAGCCCCAAGCACTACCCCTGG
>CAZDEY010000007.1:0-12896 GCA_964504565.1 uncultured Roseivirgaceae bacterium | reverse complement strand
ATACCCGCGCATATTGTAATGCCGGAAACTGCTCCTGAGGTAAAAGTAGCGGCTGTTAAAGGTTACGGAGCTCAGGTTTACTTTTGCAAACCCACTCTACAGGCACGAGAAAGCACTTTGGAAGAAATTGTTCAGAAAACCGGAGCAACCTTTGTGCACCCGTATAACAACCAACGGGTAATTGCCGGACAGGCTACGGCAGCTATAGAATTTTTTGACGAACTGGAGCAACCTTTAGATATACTGATTACCCCGGTGGGCGGCGGTGGGCTACTTAGTGGCAGTATACTGGCTGCCCAATACTTTAGCCCTAAAACCCAGGTTTGGGCCGGTGAACCGGCCGGAGCCGACGATGCTTACCGAAGCTGGAAAGAAGGCCAATTGCTGCCCCAAACCGGCCCCAACACCATAGCCGACGGTTTATTAACCTCCGTAGGCGAATTAAACTGGGAAATTATAGCCTCCGGAGTTGATAGAATTATACCGGTAACCGATGAAGAAATAATTGCAGCAATGCGCTTTATATGGGAACGAATGAAATTGGTTGTTGAACCCTCCGGCGCAGTACCCTTAGCGGCCATCAGAAAAGCTAAGGAAGAAGTAGCGGGTAAGCAGATAGGCATTATACTAAGTGGCGGCAATGTAGATTTAAGCAAACTGCCGTTTTAGGTGGTGGGGTAGAGAGTTGGTGGGTTGGTGTCCTGAAACAAGTTCAGGATGACGTTGGTGGGTTAGTGGGTTGGTGACTTGGTAATACGTTTATACTTAGGGTATAGACTGATAGTGAAATGTAATTCGTAATTCGTAATTCTTTACACTATTCCAGCTATCAGCAATAACCCCATAACTACAAGCAATACCAGCACAATACGTTGCACTACTTTAATGGTGATCTTGGTAAGCACATAACGGCCACTTACCGCCCCTGCTAAGGCCGATAGTACAGCAGCTATTAAAGTTGGTATATGGGAAGCATTTAGCAGTAAGCCCTCGGAAAAGTAGGTTGGAATTCGAACCGCATCTATTAGTAACGCTATAGCCGTGCCGGTAGCAATATAGGCTTCTTTAGTAAGTCCGGCGTGTACCAGAAATAAACTGCGCAAGGCCCCCTGATGTCCGCTAAGACCACCGAAAAAGCCGCTCAGTACGCCGCCGCTTAGCAGGGTAAGATTATTTTCCGGTAGTTTCTTCCAGAGGGGAAGCTCATCCAACAACGCAAAAAGTATCAGCAGTAACCCTATAATTATACCCAGCCAGCTTATTTCAAAAGTATTTTCACTTAGGGTATACACCAAAATTGGCCTACTGTCTTCCAAAGCACCCAGCACCAAAGCCCCCACCACCGCCAGCGGAACGGCTGCAGCACCAAACCATAGTAGCACCTTCTTATTAACCCATTTTCCTACAAGGCCTATTTTAAACAGGTTGTTAGCCATATGTACAATAGCTGTTAACACTACGGCTACTTCCAGAGGAAAAAAGACTGCCGTAACTGCCAGTAACAGCGTACCCAGACCAAAGCCCGAGAAAAAAGTTAGTAAGGAGGCCCCAAAAGCGGCTAATGCTATCCAAACCATAGTTCATTTTAAGTATAATAGGTTTTAATTCTTATATTTAATGTATTAGTTATTAACATTGCCTGCCTAACCTATTTTTTACTTATCTATTTAATTTTTTGCTATGGCCGAAGTTAAAGCCTATCAGCCTACTATTACCTCGGGTAGGAAATACAAATTATACCTTGCTTACTTAAGAGAATACATTCGCCAGGGTGACTGGCATAGCTTGCTTTCGGCATTTCGCTTTTTGCTAGGAGGGAAACGCGAAGCCAAGGACCGGATAGCCAAATCTCGCCTCGGCACCTTTGCCGTACGTAAGGGTACAATCGATTTTCAGTTTATTAACTTTTACTACGAATCGGAAATTCGTAAATACCTTCTAAGCAAACTTAGCGAGTTTGATGTTTTTGTAGATGTAGGGGCTTGTATAGGCGAATACAGCATTTGGCTGGCCCGCTTGGGCAAACATAGCTTTGCCTTTGAACCCGTGCCGGCAAACTATGCCTGTATAAAGCAGAATATCGGGTTAAATAAGGTTGAAGATAAGCTTACGGCCTACAATTTTGGCCTGGGAGCCAAAGAGGCTAAAGTACCGTTTAGTATAGATTTAAGGGAAACCGGCTCCAGCCATTTTGTAGAAGGCGAGGCGCAGAACCTGCCAACGTTGGAAATTAAGACACTGGATAACGCACTAAACCCTTCGGTAATTAGTAACCACCAACGGGTTATTATGAAGTTGGATGTTGAAGGAATGGAAGAAGCAGTTATACGCGGCGCTAGTAGTTTTATTGAACGAATGGCTTCACTGGAAATTATATACGAAGATAAGCACAGCGGAATTGATGAGGTTAAACAGCTCTTACAGCAGTATGCTTCCTTTACCTTTCGTAAAATAGACGATCATAATACGTTGGCGGTTAAAAATAAACCTAGTTAGTTGCCAGGCCGGTTTCTTCCTTAAACCGCTGTTTGCCCGTATCTAAAAAGTCCACAAAATTCTGAACACTGAGGTCATAATCTTTCGGAGCAGTTAGTAGCGTTTCGGTAGTCGGATCAACCAGGGTGTAGTACGGCTGGGCATTGGCATTTAGCCGCTGAATCATAAAATCCAGGTTTTGCTTGCCAATGGTTTTTTTAACCCGCTCATCGTAGGCACTTACGTACCAATCTTCCTGAGGCAGTTCTTCTTTTTCGTCAACGTACAAAGCAACCACTACGTAATCTTGCTGCAGGCGGCGCAGTACGGCCGGGTCGCTCCATACATTAGCCTCCATTTCGCGGCAGTTTACGCAACCGTGCCCGGTAAAATCTATAAAGAGGGGCTTTCCCTCGGCGCGGGCGCAGGCCAGGGCTTGTTCGTAATCGAAGTAGCCGCTTAGGCCGTGGGGCAAATGTAACTTTGAGGCGTATTTAGGTTCCTCGCACACCTCCGGCAAATCTGATTTTTGTTCACCTTCAATTAGGGCAACTACGTTAAAATCATGGGTACTCATAGGCGGCAAGTAGCCGGCCAAAGCCTTTAGCGGCGCCCCAACCAAACCGGGTATCAGGTAAATTACAAAGCCAAATACCACTACCGCCATTATCAAACGAAATACCGAAACGGTCTCTTGCGGGCTATCGTGCGGCAGGCGCAACTTGCCTAGTAAGTAGAAGCCCAGCATAGCAAAAATAACTACCCAAAAGGCTATATACACTTCCCTATCCAACAAGCCCCAGTGGTAGGCCTGGTCGGCTACGCTTAAAAATTTCAGGGCCAGGGCTAATTCTAGAAAACCCAAAACCACCTTTACGCTATTTAGCCAGCCGCCGCTTTTGGGTAGGGCACTCAGCCAACCCGGAAATACGGCAAACAAGGTAAACGGCAGGGCAAACGCTAAAGAAAAACCCAGCATGGAAACAATAGACCTCCAGCCCACCCCGTCAACGGTTTCTATAAGAATGGAACCTACAATGGGACCGGTGCAGCTAAAGCCGATAAGAACCAGCGCAAATGCCATAAAAAATACTCCAATAAGCCCGCCCCTATCGGCTTGGCGGTCAATATTATTAATGAAGCTATTCGGCAGGGTTATATCGAATAAACCAAAAAAACTTAGCGCAAACAGTAGGAAAACGAATGAGAAAATAAGGTTTGGCAGCCAGTGGGTGCTCAGTTCATTAGCGTAGTCCGCCCCGAATATTTTAGCAAATACTATACCCAGCAGTACGTATATAGCAATTATACAAAGGCCGTAGAAAACTGCGTAGCCTACCCCACTGCCAGATCGTTTCTCGCTCATTTTAAGAAAGTAGGTTACCGTAAGCGGAATCATAGGGTAAATGCAGGGCGTTAGCAGGGCAATTAAGCCGGCCCCGAAGGCTATAATAAACAGTGCCCACAACCCCTTGTTTTTGTTACTTCCGGTGCTGGTTCCGTAGGGGTTGGCAAAGGCTTCGTATTCTACTACCGGTATACCATTTTCTTCACCGATAACCTTGCCTACGGATAGCTTGGTTGGCTCACGGTTTACATCGGTATTCTCCAGGCTTTCATCAGCATTTTTTGGGACATTAGTACGTTCGGCAACTAACTCCGGTGTATTATTTGCCAATGGGCTTTCGGCGGTTTCAGAGGCACTTTTTTCAGGCTTAGCTTGCTTAGGTTCAGTTTTGGGCGGGTTTTCCTGAATTACTTTTTTACTTTCTTTAGGCGGCTGAATTTTCTGATCGGCTCCTTTTCCTTCCACTACGTTTACCCTAATGGATGGCCGGGGCAAATCGGTTTCGTAGGGTATGCATTGCCCGCTTACGTCGGAGCAAATCTGGTAATCGGCCGTGATTTGAATCTTAGGGTCGGAAGCTAATACTTTTACCTGCTGGGTAAAGGTGGCAGTACCAATAAAATAAGTATATTCTCCTTCCCAGAGCTCGTCATACTTCTTTTTTGGTTTAACAGCCTTAACCCCGCCAACCAATTCATAGGAGGCATCTTTTTCAAATACAAAGGTGGTTACTGTGGGACCGAGCTCCGGGTCAAAATCACTGCTGTACATATACCATTGCGGAGGTACGGCGGCCTTTATGGTTAGGGTTACTACCTCGCCTAACTTAGCCTGGCTGGGCGTAGCCACTACTTGCCAGCTAGGCGGGGCCTGCAGTTGGGCGTTAGCTATATTGGCGAACAACAACAGTAAAACCGGCAGCAGTAAGCAGTATATCTTTTTTATATAATTCATATAGAAAGGCTGAAACCTAGGGCTACAAACATAACATTTTAAGGCCGGAAATAATTGTTTGCGCCTGGCCTAATACTATACCTTGTACCAAATTCACTTCAAAAAAACAACAAAAAAATAGCCCGCCATATATAGCGGGCCGGGTATTTAAGCTATTGGTAATGCTTTATTGCGATAAGGGCAAATTTACCAATGCCTCGTGAATTGGAGTGCTACCACTGCTTAGTTCAAAAACTTTGTTTTCAGTATGGGCGTGGTCCAGGCAGGCGGCCATTACTTCGGCTACGTCTTCGCGCGGAATTTTGGCTTTGCGGTTTTCCAGTTCAATAGCGGCGCAAACTTTACCGGTTCCTTTATCATCGGTAAGTTGCACCGGGCGAATAACCGTGTACAGCAAACTACTAAACTTAAGTTCCTTGTCGGCTTCGTGCTTGGCTTTTAGGTAGGTGTGCATTTTATCCGGGCCGGCATTTGGGTCATGGGCGCCTACTGAACTAAGCATTACAAATCGCTGAACTTTGCTTCGGTACGCTGCTTCAATCAGTTTTATTGCCCCTTTTTGGTCTACAGCTACTGTTTTTTCATCGCTGGTATCGGGGCCGCTGCCGGCAGCAAACATCACCACATCAATATGCTCCAGCGGAAATTCGGTGTCTTTTTCCAAGTCGGAAATTACGGGCTCGGCACCCAGCTTTTTCATCTCGTCTTTCTGGTCCTTATCGCGGATCATGGCTTTTACCTCGTGCCCTTTTTCAACCAGTTTTTTTACTAGTATTTGCCCAACTTTTCCGTGGGAACCGGCCAGTAATACTTTCATAAAAGTGTATATCTACTTTAAAAAATCGTTTTTCTTTTAATACGGCATATACTGCCTGTAAAATAGTAACTAAAAAGGCAGTAGCTGGTTAGCTACTGCCCGTTTTTATTTCCAGAATAATGGTTTAGCGCACTATTCCGCTAATATTCTTTTTACTGTAATTTTTCGGTAATTTAAATTCATCCTCGTCCAGGGCCACTTCTTCTATAGATTTAAGAGTAGTGGTAGACTCAGGCTGGCCACCGCTATCATACTGAACCGAGCGCACCGGCAATCCCCGCTTAAAATCAACCACGCTGGGGTTAAACAGGTTGGCATAGTCCGGATATAGCCTCTGTAAGGTACTGTAGGCCGGCTCGGTAAAATCAAATAGTTTTTGCATTACCTCAAAATCGTCGGCATCGTATCCCAGGGCGGTGTAGGTAGCAAAGCATATCTCAGCCCGCTTCTGTTCGTCTTCCTGGCTTAGGTAGCTTTGGCATTCCCAACCGCTTACCTGGCCTTTATCGCCGGTCGTAAATTCGGTAGCACCCCCGCTAGAGGCTAATACAGCTTTCATTTGCTTTTCAACGGCTGCCCGCTGATCGGCGGGTAGGCCGGCCAGTTGCTTGTTTACTTCAGCGCTGGCATTGGCTAGGCCCGCAGTTATTTGCTCGACGTCTTTTTTAGAAATTTCGGTTATTTCTTTTTCATCGTGGTTTACGTAGTAGAGTACTTCCTTATCAGCGTCAAATAAAACGGTATGCCCGGCTTTGGCTTTGGTGCCAGTTCTTAGCATTAGCATATCTTCCCCTATAAATAATTTACTTGGGGTAGATTTAGCCGATTTATTAAGGGTTTCGCCGGCAATAACCAGCATTTCTTTTTTAACTAATTGGCCAAATGCGGTAGCTGATAAAAATACAGCCAGCAGCAAGCCAATAATTTGCTTCATCATAGCTTAAAAAATTAATTAGCTTGTTAAACGTATGGGCTATAAGGAAGTTGTTAAAGTTACTTCATTGCCATTTCTTTTTCCAGCAGGCTCCAGATTACCACGCCCATACTCACCGCTACGTTTAATGAGTGCTTGGTGCCCCACTGCGGTATTTCCAGACAGGCATCGGATTCGGTAACAATTTTTTGGTCCACTCCGCTAACCTCATTACCAAATACCAAGGCGTATTTTGCACCCTTCTCAGGCTTAAAATCCTGCAGAGGGGTGCTGCCTTCCGCCTGTTCGACCGCTAAAACGGTGTAGCCTTCCATTTTCAATTGCTCGCAAACGTATGTTACTGATTTATTATACTCCCAGCTTACAGTTTCCTGGGCACCCAGCGCTGTTTTATGGATTTCGCGGTGGGGTGGTTGGCCGGTAATGCCGCACAGGTATATTTTCTCCAAGGCAAAAGAATCGGCCGTGCGAAAGGCCGAACCTACGTTACTTAAACTCCGCACATTATCTAAAACCAACACTATAGGGTGTTTGGGGGCTTCGGTAAATTCTTCGGCACTCAGGCGATTTAGTTCTTCTAACGAAAGTTTTTTATTCATGGAAGGAGCGGCTAAACGACTTTATATAGAATAGCAAATATACTGTTTATACCAACGGGTTAACTTTTACCGGAAAACTAACAAATCAATTACGTACTGGCTTTGCTCCGTCTAAATTAATAAGACCTGAATATCAGACATATAAAAAAATAGTAACAGCTAAAATAACATAATATATTACGCGCTATTGACTACTGTTACATCTGAGCCCTACTTTTGTAACAACTTAAATATTATAACTAAACAATTGTATGAAAAAGTTATCTATGATGGCTGCTATGTTCGGCCTACTTACCTTAGCCTCTTGTGGAAGCGATGATGAAGCAAGCCCTTCTAACCAAGTTACAGTTGACGGAAAAAGCTATACCCTTTCTTCACAAACTGCTTCAATTACCTCTAAAGGTTCAAACACCGATAATACCCGTCACACAATGGGATTAATGGTATCAACTGCCACTACCGAAGAAAACCTATCTTTACAGACTGAATTTTCTTCTCCTGGTGAAGAGTTCAAAACCGGAACGTTTGAATTTAAAACCGATCAAACTGCCGAAGATGCGCAGTACTTCCTAATTACTGCTATGGTTTCCAACGCGGCTACTTCTTCATCTGACCAATTAGACGTAACCGGAGGTTCTATTACTTTAGATGGAAGCGGTACTAACTATACAGTAACATATGATTTAGATTTAGCCGACGATAAAGAGCTAAACGGATCATTCTCAGGTAACTTCAACGATATGACTACTATGGGTCAGTAATTCACTGATCTTTATAAAAATAACCGCTCTTGTATATAAGAGCGGTTATTTTGTTTTTAGAATATATCAATTACACCCCCTCGGCCTCTACACTCTCTACACCAGGCACCTCATGTTTGAGCAGCCTCTCAATACCGGCCTTCAGGGTTATGGTAGAAGAGGGGCAACCACTACAGGCACCCTGCAGCAGAACTTTTACTACACCGTTTTCGAAGCTATGAAACTGAATAGCCCCGCCATCGCCCTCTACTGCCGGGCGAATGTACTCGTCTAGCACCTCCTTAATTTTACGCTCAGCATCAGTATCGTTTTCAGTTGGTATTCGCTGGGCAGTAGTTACCGGCTTGGTTATCAGCGGCTCCCCACTTTCCAGGTAGTTCTGAATAAGCAGCTTAACCTCTTGTTGTACTTCCCCCCACTCGGTTTGCTCATTTTTGGTAACCGTTACAAAGTTGCTCATGAAAAATACCCGCTCTACGTAGGGTAGCTCAAAGAGCTTAGTTGCCAGCGGCGAGGCTTGAGCCGCTTCCTTATCCGGAAAATCCAGGGAATCGCCAGCTTGTAACAGCATACGGTCGGCTACAAACTTTAAGCTGTTAGGGTTAGGGTTGGCTTCCATATACAGCCGAACCGGCTGAGTTGTATTTGCTTGCATGTCTTTAATCTTTAGTAAAGAATCTCAATCCTGAGTTTATGGTTCCTTCAATTAGTACAAAGGTCGGTCTCTAAACGTTAAGAACCAATTGTCTTCCTTTTTGAACGGTTAGGCTACTAGTACGTAATGAATTTCCTATTCACCTAAATAAAGCCATTATATATATACATTTCGCCCAGTTTATTTACTATAAATTTAGGCTATATCAGCCTTTTCACAGGCTTTTTGGCCGCTATTTCACAAATTATAATATCTGTAAGTAATCCCTTCGCTTTCAACCCAATACGGAAACTCCGCAGTGTATTTTTGTAGAGGAAGTTTATTAATGAAGGAGTATGATTTGGATAGTAGTAATTTTTGTGATTGGCTATGCGCTAATAACGCTGGAACACAATCTGCATATAAATAAGGCTGCAACCGCCTTAGTAGCCGGCGTACTTTGCTGGACGGTATTTGCCTTGAATGCCGTAGATGTAGAACCGGTTGTAGAACAATTGACCCACCACCTCAGCGAAATTTCGGCTATTCTATTCTTTCTGCTAGCGGCCATGACCATTGTGGAAATTATTGATATGCACGATGGTTTTGATGTTATAGTAAGTCGGATACAAACCAACAGCCAGCGCAAGTTATTCTGGATTATTGCTCTGTTAGCTTTCTTTCTTTCCTCCATTCTAGACAATTTAACCGCTACTATTGTATTGGTTTCTTTCCTTAGAAAACTGGTTCCGGACAAACAGGAACGCTTCTTCTTTGCAGGGATAGTAGTGGTGGCAGCCAATGCCGGAGGAGCCTTTACCCCAATTGGCGATGTTACCACTACCATGCTATGGATTGGCGGCCAGGTTACCACCGGCAATATCATCCAGACCTTATTTCTGCCTAGCGTGGCCTGCCTGTTGATACCCCTTATTTACCTGAGCCTTACTAAAAAAGGTACTATAGAAAAACGGCCGGCAGTTGCCAGCGACGAGCAAATTCCGCTACACGAAGCTGACCGCGACACCAGCGTGTTTGAGCGCAGGATTGTATTAATTCTGGGAGTTGCTTCGTTGGTTTTTGTACCCGTATTTAAAACTATTACTCATTTGCCGCCTTATATGGGCGTATTGCTTGGCTTAGGCGTACTCTGGACGGTTATTGAAATTATCCATAAGCGTAAGGAAGAACACGTAAAGAATAAGTACTCGGTACTTTCGGCCCTTAAAAAGGTAGATTCCGCTACGGTGCTGTTCTTTTTAGGTATATTATTAAGTGTGGGTGCTATGCAGTCGGCTGGTCAGTTGGCTAGCGCTGCCACCTTCCTTAGCGAAGAAGTAGGCAACTTTTACCTGATTAACTTCTTAGTTGGCCTATTTAGCTCAATAGTTGATAATGTGCCCCTGGTGGCGGCCATGATGCGCATGTACGGCGGCAGTTTTGCTACCGACCACTCATTCTGGGAGTTTCTAGCCTACTGCGCCGGCACCGGCGGTAGTGTGCTGATAATCGGCTCGGCCGCTGGGGTAGCGGTAATGGGTATGGAGAAAATTCCGTTTGGCTGGTACCTACGTAAAATCAGCCTACTGGCCTTGGCCGGTTATATTGCCGGAGCTTCGGTATATATGATTCAACTACAAGTATTTAGGGGCGGTGGCGAGTCATCTATCCAGGCAATTGAAGCTAAAACGCCGGATGGTAACGACGGACACCCAAGTAAACCCCACAAAATGGTGTTAGTAGTAGAGTAACGATTTAGGATTGGAGATTGGATATAGCAAAAAGCGCTACCGGGTTTCGGTAACGCTTTTTTTATTTCCTATGCTACAATCGGTGCTTTTTCCGCCTGCGGGCGGGGGGCGCCGGGCGTTTCACCTTCGGTGCTGGCTACTACCATAGCTACTGAGGCATCACCGGTTACGTTTACCACCGTACGGCACATATCCAGCAGCCGGTCCGGGGCAATAATTAGGGCTATACCGGCGGCCGGCACGCCAATAGCTTCCAGCACAATTATGAGCATTACCAAACCGGCCCCCGGTACGCCGGCCGAGCCAATGGAGGCTAAGGTTGCCGTAAGCACAATCATAAGCTGCTGGCCCAAATCTAGCCCCATACCCAGTGCTTGGGCAATAAATACGGCCGCTACGCTTTGGTACAGACTGGTTCCATCCATATTAATAGTTGCGCCGAGCGGAAGTACGAATGAGCTAACCTCTTCGCTAACGCCTAATTCTTCTTCAACCTGCCGCATAGTTACCGGCAACGTAGCCGAGCTACTGCTGGTACTAAATGCCAGTAGCTGGGCTGGCCGCATTCCCTGGAAAAACCTGCCGTACTTAACTTTAGTGAACAGCTTGAACAGAAGGGGGTAGACTGCCAGCACCATAGCCGCCAGGCCAATCAGTACGGTTAAGGTGTACCAGCCTAAGGCACCTAACAGTTCCATGGCCCGGCCCGGGTTATCGCCGGCAATTTCTATTAATAAAGATGCCATTAACGCAAAAACCCCGTAGGGTGCCAATAGCATAATAAACTCCACAATCTTAATGATTACATCGTTCAGGCCATCAAAAAATCGCACTACGGTTTCACCCTTTTCGCGCGGGATTTTTAGTAAAGCTATACCCACTATTATGGCAAAGAATACTACCTGAAGCATACCGGCGTTAGTACCAGCCGCTTCTACCACATTTTCCGGTACCATATCTACTAATGGCTGCAGGGGCGAACGACCCTTTACATCCGCTACGGTTTGCTCTTTGCTGCCGGCATCGGAGGCGTAAAGCGACATTAGTTCATCGCGGGTTTCCGTTGGGAGAACTTTGCCTGGCTGAAGCAAATTAACCGCTACCAAACCTATTGAGGTAGCTATAGTGGTAGTTATAAGGTAAATAAGAATGGTTTTTCCCCCAATACGGCTTAGCTTACTTATATCGCCCAGGTTGGCTACCCCCACAATTAAGGAGGCCAGCACTAAGGGTACGGCTATCATTTTCAGGGCCCGAATAAATATTTCGCCAATCGGCTTTATCCAGTTAATGGTGAAACTGGCCGGTATACCTCCGTATATGCTAACCAAGCCAAAACCCAATCCTAACACTAAACCCAGAACTATCTGAATATGCAGCGGAATCCTCTTCATATAAATACTAATTACTCCCCAAGTTAGGCTTTTCTGCCTACTTTATAAAAGTTGGGAGGCTTCTAAAGTTTACTATTGCGATTTAGAAGATAGGCGTCGGCAATTACCAGGGCAGCCATTGCTTCTACTATAGGCACGGCCCGGGGAACTACGCAGGGATCGTGGCGTCCCTTTCCTTCTACAGTTACCGGCTCACCATCTTCATCAATACTTTCCTGGTTTTGCATAATGGTAGCTACCGGCTTAAAGGCCACCCTAAAGTAAATATCCTCGCCGTTGCTTATACCGCCCTGAATGCCCCCGCTCCTGTTGGTTTTAGTTCTAATAGTATCTTCTTCCGAATAGAAGGAATCGTTGTGTTGGCTGCCCCGCATAGTAGTTCCGGCAAAACCACTGCCGTACTCAAAGCCCTTTACGGCGTTTATCCCCAGCATGGCCCCTCCTAATTGGGCATGAAGTTTACCAAAAACCGGCTCGCCCAAACCGGCCGGCACGCCGCTGATTACGGCACTGACCACGCCACCCACGGTATCTCTATCTTTCCGTACGGAATCAATATAATCAGCCATTTTTTGCGCCATTTCAGCATCGGGGCAGCGCACCGGGTTGTCTTCGGCTATAGTTAAATCTAGCTTCTGGTAGGGGGTTTGCAGCTCAAGTTCGCCTACCGCACTTACCCAGGCCCGTACTTCTATACCCCAGTGCCACAGCAACTGCTTGGCCACCGCCCCGGCAGCTACACGGGCAGCAGTTTCGCGCGCACTGCTCCGACCTCCACCTCTATAATCGCGGTGGCCCCATTTGGCGTGGTAGGTGTAGTCGGCGTGGCTGGGGCGGAATTGTTTGGCTATATGGCTATAGTCTTTACTACGCTGGTTGGTATTTTCAATTAGCAAAGCAATAGGCTGGCCGGTAGTTTTTTCTTCAAAGACCCCACTTAAAATAGTTACTGTATCGGCCTCTTGCCGCTGGGTAGTAAGCTTGCTTTGCCCGGGGCGGCGGCGCTGCATCTCGTACTGTATAGCTTCAATATCTAAATATAATCCTGCCGGGCAACCATCAATTACCACCCCAATAGCCGGCCCGTGGCTTTCGCCAAAAGTTGTAATCCTGAACAGTGTACCGAAAGAATTCATAGTTAGGGGGTTGGTGGGTTAGTTAGATAGTGGGTTGGTGTGCTAATGTGCTAATGTGCTAATGTGCTAATGTGCTAATGTGCTAATGTGCTA
>CAZDEY010000006.1:221372-284845 GCA_964504565.1 uncultured Roseivirgaceae bacterium | reverse complement strand
CGGCGTACTTCTGCATGCGCGAGTCCAAGGTGGTATAAATCTTCAGACCGTCTTCGTAAAGATCGTAGCCGTGCTCGCGGGTCCAGCTATGCAAAAAGTCTTTTATAGCCGACCGGAAATAGGGGGCTAAGCCCTGGCTTTGGTTTTCCACGCTATATTCCAGGGCAATAGGAAGTTCTTTAATGCTATCGGCCTGCGCTTGGGTAATATAGTTGTGCTCGGCCATTTTATTGATTACCGTATTGCGCTTCAGTATGGAGTTCTCCGGATAGTATACCGGGTTAAGGCGGGTAGGAGCCTGCACTACCCCGGCTAAAACGGCCGCCTCCTGTATATTCAGTTCACTGGGGGCTTTATCGAAGAAGGTTTGCGAGGCCGTTTTAATACCGTAGGAGTTACTGCCAAATTCTACGGTATTCAGGTACATAGCCAGAATTTCTTTTTTAGTATAGGCCCGTTCTAGCCGCACTGCTGTTAACCACTCCTTAGTTTTGGTTATCAGCATATCTAGTTGCCTAATGCCTAAATCCTGAAGTTTGCCTTCAAACTGATCGTCGCGGCGGAGTTTGAACAGGTTTTTAGCTAACTGCTGCGAAAGGGTACTACCACCGCCGGCCAGGCTTTCGCGGTTGCCCGAAACGGCGTATTTAACTACCCCGTAGGCTACCCGGCCCATGCTCTCCGGGTCAATGCCGGCGTGCTGCTCAAAGCGGGCATCTTCAATAGAAATTAGGGCCTGCACCAGGTTGGGCGAAAGCTCATCGAAAGTAGAGTTGACTCGGTTTTGGCGGTAGTACTTGCCCATAAGCTGCCCATCGGCGCTATAGAGCTCACTACTCAAATCATTTTCGGGGTTCTCCAGGCTTTTGAAGCCCGGCATAGGGCCGTACAGCCCCATAAAATCTTCGCTAACCGAATATATAAACAGGGGTAAACCTATGGCAAACCCCACAAACAGGACCCATAAGCCAATAATTACCCATTTAGATATTCTGGAGCCCCAAGTTGGCTTACTTTTGGCCTTCTTTTTCACCGGCTTTTTCTCCTGTGCCATACTAGTTATAATACTTATTAAAGAAGGTAATATACCCTTCTACATTTTTACTCTTATATAAAATTTCAAAATTCTCCTTAGAGATTACCAAAGGCTGCAGTCGGGCTTCCTCAAACCCCATTCGGAAAACCCCGCTTCTTTCCAGCTCCCTAAGGTACTGAACTGAACTGCTACGGCCGTCAAAAGGGCTTACAAATACTAATGCCCGCTCTTTATTCAATAAAATATTGGTAGTATTTAGTTCAATTTGCAAGTTCTGATTGTATGCATCAAACTCCTGCAGTAAGTTATTGGCTATGGTTTTATCATTCTTATAAAGCATTATAAAATAGTGCGGCTGCTCAAAATTTTGCGAGTAGGCATCACCGGCTTTTTCGGCCGTATTGGCCCCGAAATTTTGGCTGGCTTTCAACAGTTCTTGGGCGTAAGGGGTAAGCGTACTTTCGGGGTAGGTTTCTATAAAGCTCGTTAGGCTGTCTTGGTAAGCCTGGGTGCTCTGCAAATGTCCGGTATTAATTGCACGTAACAGGTGTAAGTGGTCGGCAAACGAATTACCGGGGTGCTGGTTTAGCCCAATGGTAAGCACACTATCGGACTGCGGGTACTGCTCTTGTTTCTGCAATTGATAGGCCTGGGCATACAAGGTTTTAAGGTAAGCGGTAGCTTGGTCGTTTTCTTCCTGCCAATTGGGGTTCTTTAAAATCTGAGCGTAGGAGCTAAGCGGAAAATCAGCTATCAGTTTTTCTTTAACCTGCTGGGCCCTTACCGAATCAGGAACAGTAATATATAGGCGGTATAAGTTGAAGAGTACCTCCGGGCTATACTCGGTTTGGGGGTAGCGGTCCAGTAGGGTTGAGTACGTAGTTACCGAAGGCGTATATTCCTTTAAATTAAAGTTGAAGATATTGCCCAGATTATAGTAGGCTACTTCAATATCGCGCTGCGCCATTAGCCGGGCGTTGTCGTCGGTGGGCAGGCTGGCAAAAAACTCATTTCGGCGGGCGGCAACCAGTTCTTCCTGGCCTTGTACCTGCTGGTTTTCTTCAAAAGTAGCCTGCGCCTGCTGCTGGGTAATCACATCGGTATTATTGCGGCTGTTGCTGCCTAAGCGCCAGTTATCTTCCAGCGCCCGGTTGCCCCAGTTCTTCACAAATTCGGCCTGGCCAATGCCAACCAGCGATTGGTTGTAGAAGTACCACTTACCGGCGGCTTGCTCACCGCTCAGGCCAAAATTATCCTGTATGGTATTGAAGCCCGTCACTACATTAGTTTGGGTTATGCGGCTGGCTCGGGCAGCATCGCGTTCAGCCTGTAAGCGCTGGGCTTCCAGCTGGGCTTCCTCCTGTTCAATTATCTGGTTAAATACTGCCAAAAGCTGGGTACTGTCCATGGCCGCTAACGAAAGCAGGCTGTCTTTTTCCTCAATAGTATTTAACTGATCTACCAAATCGGCCATTACTTTTTGCCGCTCCTGAAGTAGGGTATAATCTTGCTCATCATTGGGGGTAGTGGTAGAAACACTATCGTAATAAATTTTGCTCAGGCGGTAGTTAGCGCTATCGTAGTAGGCTTCGGCCAGCTTGCGGTAGCCAAAACTTTTTTGGCGGGGGTTATTTACGCTGGTGGCTATTGAAAGCTTATAGTTATCCAGCGCTGCCTGGTAATTCTCTTGGCGGGCTTCAAAATTTCCTATTTCGTAGTAAATTTTATCGCGGTACTCAACATTCTTTTTATCCTTAAGAAGCTTAGCAAAATACTTCCGAATCTTCCGCTCATCGTTTTCTTGGGCTAAATCGGCCACTTGGGCGGAGTTTAGGCGGGCGTAGAAGCTAAGTTCGTAATCAGGGTTACTCCTTAGGCTGCGCTGGTAGGCTGTATAGGCTATATCGTCCTGGCCGAGCATCTGGTAAATTTGTCCCAGGGTGAAGTATAACCGTGCCCGTCCTTCTTTATTATTGCTGCGCTTGGCAGTTTCGGTTAGGTAGGCGGCCATTTGGGCGTAGTCATTGCGCAGGTAGTAGTAGTGCGCCAAAGCCTTGCTGTACTCTCTAAGGTTATCTTTATTAAGTTTTTCTTTGCGAAGGTAATCGGCTACGGCCCGGGCGTTATTCAATTCAGCGTTATCCATAAAGGTGCGCATGAGCCAAATTAGGGCTTCGTGTCGCACTTCATCGTCTTCGCTTTTGGTGTTAACGTACTTAAAGGTTTCGGTAGCCTCGGCAAACTCGCGGGCATAAAAGCGGGCTTTGCCAATAACTAAGTAGCTATCGTCAACCCAATTACTTTTTTTGTGCCGATCTATAGAAATAGAAGCCAGTTTAATTACCTCGGCAATCTGCTCGGTATACTGAGCGGCGGCGGTGGTATCGAACTGAGGGTAGAGCGGCAAAATTTGGTAAAAGTTTCGGTCCTGCCCTTCCAGAAGCTGAGCCTGAACTTCCTGTAGGCGCTGTTCGGCCAGAAAATACGAGTTGTAGTAGCCGGTTACATTATGCCACCTGCGACCTAAAAAGCTGTTGTTCTCCGGCGAGCAGGCTACAAGAAGTACAATTCCAACCCAAAATAGGCCTAGCTTAAATAAGTGTTCTAAACGGAACTTTAGCAAGTATTTATCTTTTTTATGGTATTTCAACGACAATATTTATAAAATTGGTACATTAGGTAAGTACAATTCGGTATAAGATTTAGATTTGCCGTAATTTTACAAAAAATTAACTGTAAGCACTCTTGAAAAACCGCAAAACATTCTCGGAGTGGCTCTCTAATCGTTACTTACTAATTTTACGTAACGAGGAAAACTTCGCCGAGCGTACAACCTTAAGTTTTACCTATGCCAAAGGTATTATATTTTTAGTAGCGGTGTTTTTAATAATGCTTCTGATTAGCCTGTACCTGGTTACTACCTTGCTAAAAGCCTGGATGGACCCGCGCTACGCCGAGGTGGAGGCTAACCGGCAAGTGCTGGAACTCAGTATGGCGGTAGATAGCCTGGCCGCGGAGGTAGATAGAAAAGAAGCTTTTATAGCCTCAATTCAGCAAATAGTTACCGGCGATATAAGCAGCGATACTATACCAACCAGCGGCGGCGAAGCCGGAAGCCGTTTAGCCGAAAGTGCCCGCGAAACCGATCTTAACCAGATGGCCGATGTTGACTCGGCGCTTAGATCGGAGTTTGAAGGTAGTGGGCTGGATGACAGGCTGTTGCTAAGCAACTCCATGAGCGAGATGCAGGAAATATTTTTTGTATCGCCGCTAAGCAACGGTATTGTCTCGTCACCGTACGATAACAAGATAGGACACTTAGGGGTTGATTTGGTATCCCGACCCGATGAACCGGTAAAAACTGCAGCAGACGGTACAGTTTTGTTTTCTAACTGGACGCCCAAAGAAGGATACGTTATAGCTATACAGCACCGGGCCAATGTGGTTACCTTATATAAGCATAACTCGGCGCTGCTAAAACAGGCCGGCGATTACGTAAGAGCCGGCGAAATTATTGCAATAATCGGCAATAGCGGCGAACTGACTACCGGACCGCACTTACATTTTGAGGTATGGTACAACGGAAACCCGATTAATGCCGAAGAATTTGTTTCGTTTTAAATTAACTGAAAATATTAACCAGCCATGTTCAATAATAAACAAGAAAAAAAGGTGTCGGAAGAGCAATTAACTAATTCCAACAACAATATTAACAACGGTACGGTAATAGTTGGCGATATTGAAGCGATGGGCAACCTTAGAATTGACGGTAAAATTAAGGGCAACATCCGCACTAAAAATAAATTAGTACTGGGGCCAAGCTCGTATATTGACGGCGATGTGCTGGCGCAAAATGCCGATATTGAGGGGCAAGTAACCGGCACCGTGCAGGTAACCGAGCTTCTAATTCTTAAGCCATCGGCCAAAATTGACGGCGATATAGTTACCAATAAAATGTCGGTTGAAGCCGGTGCCATATTTAACGGGGGTTGTAAAATGGGCGTTGACACCAAGGAAATTAAATTCACCAATAACGTAAATGGACAAGAAGCCAGCAGCGCCAAACCAACCGAAAACGCCCCAAAAGCAGCCAAAACAGCTTAATGCTTACTTAAAGTACTCGGGCCTGGCCTTTCAGATGGCGGCGGTTATATGCGCCGGGGTTTTTGGGGGTATGCAGCTAGATAAATGGCTGGAAATGAAATTTCCCGTATTTTTGCTGACCCTTACCCTTATTGCGGTGGGTGCAAGTTTGTACCTGACCATAAAAGGGCTAACCCGGGAATAAGCTAAACTTACATGAAAGGATTGAAGCCTCACCTAGTTCGGTTGCTGTTACTTACAGTTGGTTTATACATATTAATATGGGTTATACGCCTGGCTGCGCCCAACCTTATGCACCCTTTAGCGGACTGGAGTCTGCTATTCTTGTTTTTGCTTACGTTGGGTACCAGCTCGCTTACTATTTGGGGGGCAAATAAATATCCTAAGCAATTCAATACATTCTTCTTTGTAGGCATGATAATCCGGTTTTTTGCCGCGATAATTTATATAGTTGTAGTAGTTCTGGTGGGTATTAGCGCACCTTTGGCCTTCGTTGGGGTGTTCTTCGTTCTCTATTTGTGTTTTCAGATATTTGAAATTACTTCCCTTATCACTAACTTGCGGCCGCATTTGGAAGACCGCCAACATGAAGATAGTTGATACAGCCCAAACGGCTGCCAAATTACTGACAACCACGTTCTTTATTTCTGCTTTCGCAATTGGGCTATTTGGGCCATCATTAGGTTACGCGCAAGAAGTTATAAATGAGCCTGACCACATTAAAGAGGTTATTGACGAACCCGAGCATGTAGAAGCCGCTACCCACGAAGAGGAGGTATTTAAGCCCGGCGATATGATTCTGCACCACATTGCCGATTCGCACAGCTGGCACTTCTTTGATGGCCACTACGGCACGCTCTTTCTTCCGGTAATTGTTTATTCATCCGATCTTGGCCTGGATGTTTTCTCATCTTCCAACTTCTACAATGAGGCCCACGAGCCAATTCCCTACGAAGGCTATTTACTGGAACACGACCATATAGTTCGCGCCGACGGAGGCAAGGTGTTAGACTTTTCTATCACTAAAAACGTAGCTTCTATGCTACTAAGTGCGCTAATTATGCTGATAGTTTTCAGCTCAATTGCCGGCCGCTATAAAAAGAACTCAATTGCCGCTCCTCGGGGTCTGCAAAGCTTTCTGGAGCCTATTATTGTATTTGTGCGCGACGATATTGCTAAGCCAAACGTTGGCCCTAAGTACGCGCGTTACATGCCGTTTCTGCTTACTATTTTCTTCTTTATCTGGATAAACAACCTATTAGGTTTGCTACCCGGTGCGGCTAACGTAACCGGCAATATCGCGGTAACCTTGGTTCTTTCCCTAATAGTATTCCTTATTACTACCTTTAGCGGTAACAAGCATTACTGGGGCCATATATTTAATACGCCCGGGGTGCCGTGGTGGCTTAAAACGGTATTGCCAATCATGCCGATAGTTGAGTTCATTGGTATCTTCACTAAGCCGTTCTCCCTAATGATTCGTCTGTTTGCCAACATTACGGCGGGTCACATTATTATCCTGAGTTTATTTGCACTAATCTTTATATTCCAGAGCGTTGCGGTTAGCCCCATTAGTGTGGCGTTCGCCACGTTTATGTACTTCCTGGAGTTGTTTGTGGCCTTGCTGCAGGCCTACATCTTTACTATGCTGGCGGCCATGTACTTTGGCGGCGCAGTAGAAGAACACCACGAGGAAGCGCACGAAGGAGATAAAGCATTATACTAAACCAGAAACTGTTTTTCTTTTATTTATAATCAATTTACTATGTTGTTCGCTATTTTATTGAACGTAGGACTTGCCGTAATGGGCGCTGGTATTGGTGCTGGACTAGTTGCGTTAGGCGCTGGTTTAGGTATCGGCCGCATCGGTGGTCAGGCTATGGAATCAATCGCTCGTCAGCCCGAGGCTGGTGGCCGTATCCAGACTGCAATGATTATTGCTGCTGCACTTATTGAGGGTGTTGCCCTTTTCGGTGTGGTAGTATGTCTGCTTATTGCACTTAACGTAGCTGCGATCTAAAGAAAAACTACCGGCTACTACCGCTAGGGTGGGGCCGGTTTTTACTTCTTCTTGAATAGCGAGAGAGAAAAGAAACTAAAGGAAAAACGATTTCTAACCCCTTTTAGAAAATCATGGAATTAGTTAACCCCGGTATTGGTCTTATTGTCTGGACGGCCATAACGTTTATCATTGTTCTGTTAATTCTTCGTAGTGTAGCCTGGAAGCCTATAATGGAAGGCTTGCGCCAGCGCGAGGATTTTATTGAGGAGAGCATTCGGGCGGCTGAGAACGCTAAGACCGAAATGGCTAACCTGAAGAACGAGAACGAAAAACTTCTGGACGAAGCCCGAGCCGAGCGTGAAAAGATTATTCGCGAAGCTAACGAAGCCGGCAAGCGTATGATTGAGGAAGCCAAGGCTGAAGCCCAAAAGCAGGCTACCCGCCAGCTAGAAGATGCCCGCCTGGCTATCAATAATGAAAAGCAAGCGGCCATGGCCGAGGTTAAGCAAAAGGTGGCCGAGCTTTCAGTAGAAATTGCTGAGAAGCTACTTCGCCACGAGCTTACTAACCCGCAGGCCCAGCAGGCTTTAGTTGAAAATTACGTACGGGAAGTAAACGTAAATTAAGAAGGATGTCAGATAGCAGAGTTGCATCGCGTTACGCAAAGTCGCTACTGGAACTAGCCAACGAACGGGGCGAGCTGGAAGCTGTTCAGCAGGATATGAAGCTGCTGCAGGATACGGCCAAGGAAAGTCGTGAATTTGAGCTTCTTCTTAAAAACCCAATAGTTAATAGCGATAAGAAGCAAACTATACTTCAGAAATTGTTCGGCAGTAAAATGACCCGACTTTCTATGGAGTTCTTTAAAATAATTAGCCGCAAAAACCGGGAGCCTATTCTGGTTTCAGTGGCTAACGAGTTTATGCAGCAGTACCGCGCGTACAAAGGTATTAGCCAGGCCGAGGTTACTACAACCATGCCGCTTACCGATGAACTGCGTAGTCAGTTTCGCCAGATTGTTGCCAACATTACCGGTAACCAGGTAGAGCTTAAAGAAAAAATAGACCGTAGCTTAATTGGTGGCTACGTACTACGGGTGGGCGACCGCCAGATTGATGAGAGCTTAAGCAGCAAGCTTACCGAGCTTGAGGCTGAGCTTACCAAAAACCAATACGTTAAAGAAATTTAAACCGGAATAGGCTTTAACGCTTAATCCGCTAATTAATACTTAAAACAAAGCTGTCATGGCAGAAGTAAGACCAGACGAAGTTTCCGCAATATTACGTGAACAACTTTCCGGCTTCCGTACCGAAGCTGAATTGGAAGAAGTAGGTACCGTACTTCAGGTAGGTGACGGTGTTGCCCGTATTTACGGCCTAACCAAGGCCCAGTCCGGTGAACTACTGGAATTTCCGGGTAACGTTACCGGCATGGTACTTAACCTGGAGGAAGATAATGTTGGTGCCGTACTTTTAGGTGAGTTCAGCAATATTCGGGAAGGAGATACGGTAAAGCGTACTGGCAAAATTGCCTCAATTAAAGTTGGAGAAGGCTTAGTTGGCCGCGTGGTTAATACCCTGGCCGAACCAATTGACGGTAAAGGCCCGGTTGAAGGCGAGCTGTACGATATGCCTATTGAGCGTAAAGCTCCGGGTGTGATTTACCGCCAGCCGGTAAACGAGCCACTTCAAACTGGTATCAAGGCAATCGACTCTATGATTCCGATTGGCCGGGGACAGCGTGAACTTATTATTGGTGACCGCCAGACTGGTAAAACTGCCGTAGCTATTGATACTATTCTGAACCAGCGCGAGTTCTACGAGAAAGGCGAGCCGGTTTACTGTATCTACGTTGCCTGTGGACAAAAAGCATCAACGGTTGCTCAGGTAGTTGCCGCCCTTGAAAAAGGTGGCGCTATGGATTACACTACCGTAGTAGCTTCTACTGCGGCCGATCCATCGCCAATGCAGTTCTTTGCTCCGTTTACCGGTGCGGCTATCGGTGAGTTCTTCCGCGATACGGGCCGTCCGGCGCTGGTAATTTACGATGACCTTTCTAAGCAGGCCGTTGCATACCGCGAGGTTTCGCTACTTCTTCGTCGTCCTCCCGGCCGTGAGGCTTACCCTGGTGACGTATTCTACCTACACAGCCGCTTATTAGAGCGCGCTGCAAAAGTAAACGGTAGCGATAAAATTGCTTCTGAAATGAACGACCTTCCAGAAAGCATTAAGCATATGGTTAAAGGTGGTGGTTCACTAACGGCACTTCCTATCATTGAAACCCAAGCCGGTGACGTTTCGGCGTATATTCCAACCAACGTAATTTCCATTACCGACGGTCAGATATTCCTGGAGACTAACCTTTTCAACTCCGGTATTCGCCCGGCAATTAACGTAGGTATCTCGGTAAGCCGCGTAGGTGGTTCGGCCCAGATTAAGCCTATGAAAAAAGTTGCCGGTACGCTTAAGCTGGACCAGGCTCAGTTCCGCGAACTAGAGGCATTTGCCAAGTTTGGTTCCGACCTTGATGCGGCTACTAAGCGTACCATTGAGCGGGGCCGTCGTAACCTGGAAATTCTTAAGCAGGCCCAGTACTCTCCGGTATCAGTTGAAGACCAGGTAGCGATTATCTTTGCTTCTACCAAAGGCTATATGGATAAAGTGCCGGTTGAGCGGGTGAAAGAATTTGAGAAGGAGTACCTAACCTTACTTGATGCTCAGCACAGCGGTACGCTAGATGCCATTCGCGATGGTAAGTATAGCGATGAAATTACTGATACGCTGGCTCAGGTTGCTAAAGAACTAGCCGGCCGTTACGCCAAGTAGGCAATTAAAGAGTATAGGTTAATAGTATACAGATTCTGAGATAAACTCAGGATTTCATTAGTAGCATACGCAAGCATGCCAAATTTAAAGGAAGTAAAGAACCGCATAGCCTCGGTAAGCTCAACGCAGCAAATAACTAAAGCCATGAAAATGGTGGCGGCGGCTAAATTGCGCCGGGCTCAGGATGCTATTATGCAAATGCGGCCTTACGCGCAAAAGCTGAACGAAATTCTGCAGAATGTAAGCAGCAGCGAGGCTAACAGCCCCTACGCTGAGGTTCGTCCGGTTAACCGGGTACTTATTATTCCGGTAACTTCGGACCGTGGGTTGTGCGGGGCTTTCAATACCAATATTTTCCGTCAGGTTAGATTGTTGGTAGAAGGGGAGTACCGCGAGTACGTTGCTTCAGGCAACTTAACCGTGATGCCGGTTGGTAAAAAAGCCGCTGACTACTATAAGCGCCGCGAACTGGCGGTTAAGCAGGGCTTTGGCGATATATTTAGTCGCCTTACCTTTGAAAATGCTCGTGAGGCAGCCGAGTTTGCCATGAACAGCTTTGCCGCCGGTGAGTACGATAAGGTTGTAGTAGTGTACAACGAATTTAAGAACGTGGCTACCCAGATTGTAAGGGCTAATCAGCTACTTCCGATTGAACCGGCCGAACAGACTGAAGAAGAAGCCACTGCTACTAGTATCGATTACATTTTTGAGCCTTCTAAGGAAGAAATTGTAACCGAGCTTATACCTAAATCAATTAAGGTGCAGTTCTACAAAATGCTCCTTGAGTCGAACGCTTCGGAACACGGCGCGCGTATGACCGCTATGGACAAAGCAACCGACAATGCCGGTGAGCTGCTTAAAGATCTGAAATTGATGTATAACCGTACCCGTCAGGCCGCAATTACCAAAGAGATTCTGGAGATTGTAGGTGGAGCTGAGGCACTGGCCTCCGAATAAAAGATTTTATATTAATGTTAAGCCCGGAGCAGTTAGCTACGGGCTTTTTTTATGGAGTTCTACTTAGCTTGATCGAAGAATAATCAGACAAAGCTTCCTTCAGCTAAATAAGCGTTACCTTAGCCTGCCCGTTACTTGGTATTTCTACCAGAATTAAAGCCTACGGTACATTTACATCCTGAATACGGCCTATTCGTAGCCAAGTAATCCTTAACTGTTGCCAGCGTAGTAACCCCAGCCGCTGATTGTGCGTATTGGTAACTGCAAACACCGTTGCAGCCAAGTTGCTACTCCGGCAATTATAGGGCTGAAACTACCAATCAATTACAACATGAATTTGATAATTAAACAAGCTGGTTATTTACTGACCGGCACGGTGCTACTGGCAACGCTTGCTTGTAGCTCCGGCGATAAAAATAAAGGCTACTTTGGCAACGACGACTACTCAGTAGAGGAAGTAAGAGCTACCATTAGCGAAGATATGCTGGATAGCATCCAGATAGGAAAAGAATTGCAGGACCTACAGCTAGCCCGCCTCCGAGCCGATGAGCTTAAAGACTTCTATAGAAACAATAACTACGAACCGGGCTGGGTAAATGAAGACGGCATAACCGAGAATGCTCGTGATTTTCTAAAAGCTTTAGAAGCCGCCCCGGCTGAAGGTCTTAATCCGGCTGAATACCGTTACCAGGAACTTACCGAACTTGTGCAGAAGCTAGAAAGCGACCATGCCGCCGATAACGGAATTAAAGAAGTGGCCAGGCTGGATCGGGAGTTTACTGCAGCTTATTTAAAGTATGCCTCCGACCTTATGCACGGCCGCGTTGACCCTAGCCGCTACGATGAACTCTGGAAAATTAAGCTTAAAGAGCGCGACTTGGGCAAGGTACTAACCCAGGCACTTGACGACAATGCCATAACCGAATCTTTAGAAGAACTAAAACCTCAGGACCCTCAGTATGCTTTGCTTAAGAAAGCCCTGAAGCGCTATCAGGATATGCTGAATACCCGGGGCGAGTGGCCCGAACTGCCGGCCGATATAAAGTTGGAAGTTGGCGATAGCACTCAGTACGTAGCTACCTTAAAGCGGCGCCTGGCCTCCGATGGCTACCTGACCGATAAAATTGATACCACAGGGGTAGTATACGATAGCACCTTATACAAGGCAGTAAAATTCTATCAAACCACTAACGGATTGGAGCCTGATGGTGTAGTAGGGGGCAATACGCTTAGTATGCTCAATATGTCGCTGCAAAAACGTATTGATCAGATCCAGTTGAACTTGGAACGCCTACGTTGGTTCTCGGAAAAAATGGAAGGCCGCCATATTGTGGTAAATATTCCTCAGTTTATGATGTACGTATACGAGGGCGGTGAAATTGCCATGCCTATGAAGGTAATTGTAGGTACGGCTTACGAAAATACTACCCCGGTTTTTACTGATTCCATGGAGTATATTTCGTTTAGCCCTACCTGGACCGTACCAAATAGCATAGCTACGGGAGAAATCCTGCCAATTTTAAAAAAGAACCCCGGCTATTTACGCAGCCGTAATTTTAAGGCTTACCAAGGGTGGGATGAGAACGCCCCGGAATTAAATGCTTACAGCATTGACTGGAATTCGGTAGATACGGAAAACTTTCCTTACCGTTTTGTGCAGCAGCCCGGCCCAGGTAATGCCTTGGGTACAGTCAAATTCATCTTTCCTAACAGCATGAATATATACCTGCACGATACCCCCACCGAATCTTTATTCGAACGGGCCGAACGCGATTTTAGTCATGGTTGTATAAGAGTAGAAAAACCAGTAGATTTAGCTTACTATCTGTTACAAGACCAAGGGTTAAGCCGCGAAGAGGTTGAAGGAATGATGCACCAGCCGAGCCCGGAAAATGTGCGCTTAACTAAGAAAGTACCGGTGCGAATAGATTACCGCACCGCCTGGGTTGACGAGGAGAGTGGCCGGGTAACTTTTGCCAAAGACATATACGGCTACGACGCCAAGCAAATGCGCCAGCTGGACCGCTACGTAGCCACTAACTAATTCCATTTCCAACTTTAACTACCTACTAAGAGGCACCTGATTGGGTGCCTTTTTTTGCACTAATACCGGCCGTTTTTTGTTTAGGAAGAAGATTTGAGATAGGTTTATTGCATTAAACAAAAGCGTATTGGCTAAAGTAAAAACCAGCTATTTCTGTCAGGAATGTGGGGCGCAGTCACCAAAATGGATTGGCAAATGCCCCTCTTGTCATAAATGGAATACTTACGTAGAAGAAGTAGTTCAGAAGAGTACCGATAAACCCACCCAAACCTGGCGCGATACCGGCACCGGTAGCACCTATAGCCGCAGTACCCAACCCCAGGCGCTACCCAATATTACCTTCAGCAAACAGCAACGCTATATTACTAACGATGGCGAACTTAATCGTGTACTGGGCGGCGGCATAGTGCCGGGCTCGCTGGTACTTATTGGGGGCGAACCGGGCATTGGTAAAAGTACTTTAATGCTGCAAATTGCTACTTCTTTAGCCGGTGTAAAGGTGCTCTATGTAAGCGGCGAAGAAAGCGAGCAGCAGATTAAAATGCGCGCCGACCGTATGGCTACCAATAGCGAAAACTGCTACATTCTGCCCGAAACTAATCTGGAAAATATCTTTACCCAAATTAAGGAACTACAGCCCCAAATGGTTATTTTGGATTCTATACAAACCCTGCAAACCAGTAGGGTAGAGTCGGCGGCGGGCAGCGTGAGCCAGGTGCGCGAAAGTACCGGCGAGGTAATGAAGTTTGCCAAAGAAACCCAGGTTCCGGTTTTCTTAATTGGGCATATTACTAAAGAAGGCTCACTGGCGGGCCCTAAGGTGCTGGAGCATATGGTAGATACGGTACTGCAGTTTGAGGGCGACCGCCATATGAGTTACCGTATACTGCGCACCACCAAAAACCGCTTTGGTTCTACCAGCGAAATTGGTATTTACGAAATGATGGGCGACGGCCTGCGGCAGGTAAGCAACCCTAGCGAAATACTAATTAGCCAGCGCGAGGAAGAAGTAGGCGGCGTTACCATTGGCGCTACGCTGGAGGGCAATCGCCCACTGCTGATTGAAATTCAGAGTTTGGTAAGCCCGGCCACATACGGTACCCCGCAACGAAGCAGCACCGGCTACGATGCCAAACGCCTGCAAATGCTGCTGGCCGTGCTGGAAAAGCGCGGCGGCTTCCGCTTAGGCGTGCACGATGTATTCCTGAATATTGCGGGCGGCATTAAAGTAGAAGATCCGGCAATTGATTTGGCCGTATGCGCTTCGCTTATTTCTTCGCTGAAAGATGTGCCGGTAAATAGCCGTATAGCCTTTGCCGGTGAGGTAGGCCTGGGTGGCGAGGTACGGGCCGTTAACCGTATGGAAAACCGCATTAGCGAGGCCGACAAGCTAGGGTTTGAAGAAATTTACGTAAGCAAGTACGGCCTAAAGGGCATTAAAACCGAGCAGTATACTATAAAAGTAACCGGCGTAACCAAGCTGGAAGAGGTATTCGGTAGGTTGTTATAGCGAAGTGCTTTTTTGTTCAACGTCATTACCCGGATTTAGCGGAGCGTTAAGAATCCTAGGGGAATCTATTAAATTTAGCACCGCTGCATTGTATACCCAGATTCCCTTATAATTAGCTCCGCTTGCGCTGCGCCAATTCAGGCCTGCCTGACGGTAGGCAGGGAATGACGGGCGGGTTTTGCCGTCATTCCCCGAGTTCGATAGAACTCTAGGGAAATCTGTTAATTATATAAAGGCTGAAGTTGTCTAAGGTTGATTTTTCGCTATAACAACTTAGCATATACGTTACTGCATATCTTCAACAGCATCAAATAAATCTGTCCAACTGGGGTTAAGTTGGGTTACCAACTTTTCTTTCTGGGCTCGGGTATACTTCTTGAGCCGTTTTTCCCGGTGAATGGCCGATTTAACGTCATTAAGAAACTCCCAATAAACCAACTTGGTGCAATTGTAACGTTTAGTAAATCCAGCATATATACCTTCGCGGTGCTCCCAAACTCTCGCGTGCAGGTTACTGGTGACGCCGGTGTAGAGTACGGTATTATTTTTATTGGTCAGGTTATAAACGTACCCACCTTTCATAGTACATTCTTTTACTCGGTATAACCGAATTAGGTAAGAAAATGTCTAGAAACTTTGATAGGTTCGATTATAGATTTAATTGTGGGGGGATAATTAGGCAGTATTAGTCACAAACAGATTCCCTTAGAATTAGCTCCGCTCCGCTGCGCCAATTCAGGGAATGACGGGCGGGTTTTGCCGTTACCACCTAGCTTATAAATATTAAGGAGAGTCAGCACTTCCACCCCGTCATTCCCCGAGTTCGAGAGAACTATAGGGGAATCTGCTTTTTCACTTTATCGAAAAGGATAATATAGAAGTACTTTCAGTATATATCCAAACTTATCTTGTATAGCTTAAAGTGTTGTATAGCCTGTATAAGGGTAGCATTAGATAAGATAAAGTATTTGTAAAGCCTACTTGACTTTATGTAATCTTTGCTTTACGTTTGATGTAAAGTAAAGTTTACATATATGTCTAGAATTATTTTGTTGCCCCGCCGCTACCGGCTAATTGGTTGGTTGTTGTTACTCCCCAGTGCGGTAGTAACGTATTTAGTAATTTTTTATGAATACGAATTTGCTTTTCTGGATCTGTATCAGCGCTCAGATTCCGATTTCTTTACTGCCGGAACCGAAAATTTTACGAACGAACTGGCCTACATTGGGCTTATTCTGGCGCTGTTTTTTATTGGGTTTGCTCGCCTAAAGGTAGAAGACGAATACACCCAGCGGCTGCGGCTTGATGCCTGCCTATGGGCATTTTACCTGCACGGCGGCTTACTCATTCTCAGCACCCTGCTATTTTACTCCGACGATTTTCTGTGGGTCATGATTTTTAACTTGGGGATGCCGTTCGTTATTTACGTAATCAGGTTTTACTACTTAGTATACCGGGCCAATGCGTAACCATGTAAAAGTAGCTCGCACCCAAGCCGGCTTAACCCAGGAAGCCCTGGCCGAGGCCGCGGGCGTATCGCGGCAAACTATAAACTCTATTGAGCGCGGCCGCTACGTACCCACCACCGTACTGGCGCTTAAATTGGCGCGCACCCTGCAGCAATCCGTAGAGCAGCTATTTGAACTGGAGGAGGAGGATTTGAACTGACTTGGCGGATCCAAAGCCTGATTTCTACTATCATATTTTCTTTATTTAAAATTAATCTAAATAATTTTTGTAATCTTCAAATTAATACTAGGTTTGCCGCTACTTAATTAGACCGAATAAAAATAGCGGCGTGCGGTTCTCTCTTTTTACCCTTATTTTTATAGCCAGCCTAAGTGCTATAGCCCAAACTGCCCAGCTTAGTGGCACCGTTAGCGATGCGCAGGGGCAGAGCCTGCCCGGTATCACAGTAGTGCTGGTGGGTACGGTTCAGGGTGCGGCTACCGACGCCCAGGGTCAATACACTATAGCTAACCTTAAACCCGGTAGCTACCAAGTGCAGGTATCGGGTATTGGCTATCAGCGGCAGGTGAAGCCGGTGCAGCTAAGTGCCGGCCAGCAGCTAAAACTTAACTTTAGCTTGGAAGAGGATTCCGAGCAATTAGATGAGGTAGTGGTAACGGGCAAGACGGAGGCTGCTCAGAAGCGCGAAGAGCCGATAAAAATAGAAGTTATAGACGTTGAACAGGTAGTGCAGCAATCTAACTCCTTGCCACAGCTTATTAATCTGACGGCTGGGGTTAAGGTCCGGCAAACAGCGGGGGTAGCCAGCGAAACCGAGGTCAACATCAACGGCCTACAGGGCAATGCTATTCGCTTCTTTAAAAATGGTATTCCTACCGATTATCTGGGCCAAGCATTTCAACTCCACCTAGTGCCTACCGGCCTTATTTCAAACGTAGAAATTTACAAAGGCGTACTGCCCATTGAACTGGGAGCCGATGCATTGGGCGGCGCTGTAAATATTACCACGCGCGAACACGAACAAAACCACTTGACAGCTACCTACGAGTTAGGATCTTTTAACTCCCACATCGGTACAATCAGTACCAATTACCTGGTTCCTAACACCAAATTTCACCTGGGTTTAAGCGCCTATGCCTTGTACTCCGATAATGATTACGCATTTGATGCACCATTTAGAGTTCCTGAAACCCAAGAATCTTATACGGAGCAGGTTAATCGCTTTCATGATGCCGTACAGTCGCAATTTGTGCAGGGCGTAATAGGGTTGCAAAATGCCCGCTGGGCCGATTTGTTCAATCTGGAACTGGCCTACTTTAACTACGAAAAGGAGCTGCAGCACGGTATTTCTATCAACCAGGCATTTGGTGAAGCTCGGGCGTTTGAAACCAATAAAATTCTTTCACTAGAATACCAAAAAGCTATTACCGATCAGCTGGAGTTTAGCCTGTTTGGAGCCTACAGCCGCCGGCAGGAAAATCTGCAGGATCTGGCCGATTTTACCTATAACTGGTATGGAAACCGCCAAAACCCCGATCAGCCCAATTTGGCCGGGGGTGAGTTAGGTGGCCCGAAGAGCGACCAGCGTATTGACGAAGATTATATAGTAGGCCGGGGCCTTTTTTCCTACCAGCTAAGCAATAGGGTGCGTATAAAAGCCAGCTCAACCTACAA
The DNA here is from genome assembly GCA_964504565.1 of uncultured Roseivirgaceae bacterium. Taxonomy (GTDB): domain Bacteria; phylum Bacteroidota; class Bacteroidia; order Cytophagales; family Cyclobacteriaceae; genus Cesiribacter. Next base: position 267,223 of record CAZDEY010000006.1, on the reverse strand, counting down.
CAGCCGCCACCGGGTTGGCTCGGACCCCTACGCCGCACTGCACCCGATTACCGGCATTCAACCCATTACCATTCCCTCCGACTACGCCAAACTAGTTTCCGGCTTAGGGCTAGGCTTTACGTTGCTAAGCGGCAAGCTGGAAAACGAGGCTACGATAAAGCATTTCTACCTAACTAGTAAAACTTCTACCCAGTGGGATCACGAACCACCGGCCCTACGCACGCATACCTCCTGGGGCCTGGGCAATTCGGTAAAGTATAGCTTTGGTAATTGGACCTACGCCCGTCTTTCGTTTGAACAAACTACCCGACTGCCGGAAGCCGAAGAGTACTTCGGTGACAACTTGTTTATTCTGAGCAACCCGGAACTGGAGCCCGAGCGCAGTACTAACCTTAACCTGGGCTTTAGCACAAATTTAAATCGGGCTAAAACAATTTTCTCGGAGTTAAACCTCTTTTACCGCAATACGGTAGGGTTTATTCAGCCGGTAATTCAAAATTTAATTACTACCCGAAACGAAAATACCGACACCCAACTTACCAAAGGAGCCGAATTGTCCTTTCGCGGTAATTTTTCCCACGGTATCCGGGCTAGCCTGGCCGTTACCTATCAGGACCTGCGTCGGGTAAATACCAACGATTCCAAAGAAGGTATACGCACCCCTAACATCCCGTACTTTTTCTCCAATGTTGGTCTTTCAAAAGAGATTAAAAAACTGCTGGGGCTACCACTTAACCTAAACGCATACGCCAATTACGCTTATGTGGAGCAGTACTGGTTATCGCCTGCCCCTAATCGCTTAGTTGAGCCAGCAGTGTTTGAGCGCGATAGTAAGGTAATTTCAACAATGATACCTACTCAGCACCAGGTAGATGTTGGCCTTACCCACAAACTAACTAAGCTGCCGCTCTTTGTAAATGTTCAGGTGAATAATGTACTAAATGCCGATTTGTACGACCGGTTCAGGATACAAAAACCCCTTAGGAATTATCGATTAAAACTAACCTATACACTTTAATAAAAGTTACCATGAAGTTTCTACAGCAATCGCTGCTACTACTTAGTGCTGCTACAATATTTACAGCTTGCGCCGACGACGAAGCAGTTACGCCCTTAGAAGGAGAAAACTACGCCATGTTTATTGTAACCGATGCCACAGACCAGAGTGGTATACTGGTGCCATTTGACGAGATGCCTACCGGCGAAATTAACGTATCGCAACTAACTAACGTGGTGCAGTTGGGTAGCACCCGTTCAGCTGGTATAAGCTTTAACGGGGCGGTGTACCATACCTCTAACCCGGCCGGCGAACCCGGCATACAAAAATACGTATTGGGTGCCGATAGCCGATTTAACGATGCCGGCTTTTTGCCTACCCAGGGCCAATATGCGGGTGGTAACCAATTTGGCTTTATAAACGCTACCAAGGGCTACTACTCCAACAACAACCTGAGTCAAACTCAACTGCAAATCTTTAACCCGGAAACTATGCTGCGAACCGGGGCTATAGATTTTACTGACCAAATAAATGCTATTAAAGGCGAGTTACAGGGGGTAGCCGCTACCAGCATTGGCGGCTTTATGATTGAGCGCGGCGGTAAGTTTTTTACTGAGGTATTCTTTACTAACGCCAATGGCAACCAGGTGATTGACCGAACCTACGTTGCCGTGGTAGACGTTGCTACCGACAAGCTGGATAAAATTATCACGTTTGATGATTTTAAGCTATTGGGCTACGGCATGAAAAACACCAACTATGTACAAATAGACGAAATCGGCGACCTTTATCTGGCCGGCTTTATCGGGAACTTTAACGATGCCGAAGGACCAAACTTCCGTGTTTTCAGAATAAAAAATAATGAAACCGATTTTGACGATAGCTGGAACATTAACTCCCTACAAGATTTTAACGGACCGAATATGGCCTTGGGCGGCGGTATACTAAACGGCAAAATGTACGTGAAAATGTTCAGCAACAACATTGATATTAGCTGGGCCGGGATGGAAGAAAAAACCTACGACGCCTACGAAATTGACTTAGCTACCAAGCAATTAACCAAAATCGAAGATATTCCTTCCGGCTACTGGAAGTCGATTCACGGTCCGGCTATTTTTAACGGTAAGCCTTATTTTATAGTTGAAAACCAAGAGGCTAGCGACGAGGAAGCCGAAGGTAAAAAAGCCTACTATTACAGTTATAATCCCGCTACGGGCACATCTGCCAGAGTAATAACGGTTATTGGCGGTCAGCCGCAGCAAATAGTTAAATTTTAATGTTGAAGCCCGGCCTTTAGGTACTAAGCCAAGGCCGGGCTATTTTATTTCATTCATTCCTAGTAGTCTTTACTATGAAGAAGGTTGTACGAAATATCCACTTGTGGCTGGGCCTTTCTTCGGGCCTGGTGGTTTGCCTTTTGTGCATTTCGGGGGCGTTGTTTGTATTTGCCGAAGAAATAATGCACGCCTATAATCAGGAGCATTTATATGTAGAAGCCCAAACCAAACGCCTACCGGTAGATGAACTGGTAGCGACTTATAAAGCTGCATTTCCGCAAGAGCGCTACTTCTGGATTAACACCTACAACGACCCAACCCGCGCCTTTGATGTTGTGAGCGGTATACCCACCGGCGATGGGCCGGAAGATATGGTGCTTAAGCTTACTTTCTTAAATCCGTATACCGGCGCCATTGTTGGCGAGGATGCCAGCAGTGCTAACTGGGCATTTGTAGTGGCGCATTTTCATAGCCAGTTGCTGTTAGGCGAGTTTGGGTTGTGGATTATTCGTATATGCTCGCTTATTTTTCTGGTGGAACTAATTTTTGGACTAATTCTCTGGTGGCCTACTTCTAAAAATAAAGCCCGCTCGGCTTTCAAGCCTAAATATCCGGCCTCGCCAAAACGTATTAACCACGACTTGCACCGGGTGTACGGCTTTTACGCTTGCTGGTTTCTGCTAATCAGTGTACTTACCGGCCTCATTATGTCGTTCGACTGGATTGAAAAGCCGATTGTGGCAGCCTTTGGAGGCAATCCGGAGTTGGTTGGCCAAGAGGTGCCGGAGGCCGACCGGCAGGAAGGAAAGCCTTTTGTAAGCCTGCAGGCCATGTACGAAGAATTTGAGCGCACCTACCCCGCCGGTTATAAGTTTACCTTAATGGCTTTGCGCTCCGATTCGGCCACCACGCAGTACGTACTGCTGGATACCGACGACCGCTTTCTGCACCTCTACGGCGACAATAAAGTACTGGACCGGTATACTGGCAAGCAGCTAGATAAGCCACAGATAGCCGAGTTTGAGCAAAATCAGGATATAATGGAAGGAGCCCTTAAAATTCATATGGGAACTATTGGCGGCTGGCCAACCCAAATTTTGGCCTTCATTATCGGGCTATTTGGAGCCAGCCTGCCTATAACCGGCACTATAATTTGGTGGGGCCGCCGTAATAAAGAAAAGAAGCAAAACCGGCCGGAGGCAAGCCGGGCACTTAAACCTAAGTGTAAGAGGCAGCCGGCACCAGTAATCTCGTAAGGGCTTTGCCGGTAGGGCGTTTAAGATAGGCTAACCTAAGGGATTAGTTACGTTGCTAAGCGGTTACCCCAAGATTAAATTATTTGAAATTATTCTAAACAGTTTGGCGATACGGGTTCTGCATTGTATGTTTGTACTACCCTTAACTGGCAGACTAACAAGATTTTAGTAAGAAGTAACGTACTAAGTCCTGGCCTATCTGGCAATCCTCTTCACGCCGAAGTACTTAGTTTAAGGGGTAGGTTCAGGCACCAATAAAAACCCCCGGTCGGTAATGGTCGGGGGTTAATTTTTATAGAATTGCTAAGTAAAACTTCCGGCCCCTGCTTTTAAAACCCAATTTTCCCGCGGATTCCCTGCTCCTCTACCTTAGCAGCACTTTCTTCTACTTTTTCGCGCATCTCTTCCTTAAAGGCATCCAGCTTTTGGGCTACGGCCTTATCGGTAGCGCCTACTATTTGGGCGGCCAGTATGCCGGCGTTTTTGGCACCATCCAGTGCTACAGTAGCTACCGGTACGCCGCCGGGCATTTGCAGTATACTTAGTACGCTATCCCAACCATCTATAGAATTGCGGCTTTTAACCGGCACGCCAATAACCGGCAGGCTGGTAAGGCTGGCTACCATACCGGGCAGGTGAGCGGCCCCGCCGGCGCCGGCTACTATGGCCTGCAAGCCCCGCTTCCGGGCGGTTTGGGCGTACTCCACCATGCGCAGGGGCGTACGGTGCGCCGAAACTATACTAATTTCGTAGGGCACACCAAACTTTTCCAGCATCTGGGCGGCTTCCTGCATAACGGGCATATCGCTCTGGCTGCCCATAATAATTCCAACCAGGGGTTTATTCTTGCTCATACCAACTGTAATTGAATGAATTTTTGATTAACAGCATTAAATATTTGGTTTTCAATGCTTAATGATTTTTGTATTCTAACCCTTATCCGTTTTTTAATCGCTCACTACCTTTAGTGTTTCTTTAATTTGCTTGGCCCGGTTTAGAAGTGCTTCGCTGCTTTCGCCTTTGGTGGCGGTAATAGTTACGTGGCCCATTTTCCGGAAAGGTTTGGTGGTAGTTTTTCCGTACAGGTGAATGTATACATTGGGTTCCTGCAGTACCTCCTGCAAGCCTTTATACCGCGCCGGTCCGGTATAACCAGCCTCTCCTAAAATATTGGCCATAGCGGCCGTAGCCGTAGTATCGGTATTGCCCAGGGGCAGGTTTAAAATGGCCCGCAGGTGTTGTTCGTACTGGCTGCAGCCGTTGGCCTCTATTGAGTGATGGCCACTATTGTGGGGCCGCGGGGCCACTTCGTTTACCAGAATTTCTCCTTCCGGAGTCAAGAACATTTCTACCGCCAGTATGCCTACTATGCCTAGTTCCCGGCCAACTTTTAGGGCAACGGCTTTGGCCTTCTCGGCTAAATCGGGCGCAATTCTGGCCGGGCTAAGTAAGAATTCTACCAAATTATGCTCCGGGTGAAATACCATTTCTACCGGCGGGTAGGCTACTTCCTGCCCCAATTCGTTACGGGCAATTATTACTGCCAGTTCCTTTTCAAAATCTACCAGCTTCTCTAGCACGCCGGGCTTATCAAATGCCTTGGGTAAATCGGCTTCGGTGCGCAGCATTTGCACCCCGCGACCGTCGTAGCCCTCGGTGCCCAATTTGTGTACGGCCGGTAAAAAATTGGTATACTGCCGTACCGATTCCGCATTTTCGGTAAGGTGAAAGTCCGCCGTAGGTATACCCTTATCCTTATGAAATTGCTTCTGCGTACGCTTATCCTGAATTAGCTTTATTATATGCGGTTGCGGATACACACGTTTGCCCTGCCGTTCCAGTTCCAGTAGCGCCTCAACATTAACGTTTTCAATTTCAATCGTTATTATATCGAAATTTTTGCCCCAGTTTACAACTGTTTGGTAATCGGTTAACTTGCCGGTGGTAAAGGAAGCCGCAATCTGGCAGCAGGGGGCCTGCGGGTCGGGATCCAGCATATGCAGTTCCAGGTTTAGGTTTATGGCCGACTGAATAAGCATACGACCCAACTGGCCGCCGCCCAACACGCCAATTTTCTGATTAAGTACTGAACTAGATTGAGACATAGTAGATAAAGGTTGAAACAAAGGTAGCGGGGTAATTAGAAATTAGAAATTATGAATTAGAAATTAAAACCGCGACGGCGGGCCGTTTAGAAATTTGGTCAGTTAGTGAGATTGGAACCAAGAACCAAGAGTCAAGAGTCAAGAGCCAGGAATCAAGATTATAGACAATGGACAATGGACAATAGACGTAGAAGACACTTACAACTCTCTGGACCAAATAACTACTTGGCCGCCGCTTTGTACCATATACCATATACCTTGTACCAACCCACTAACTCACCAACGCATCAACCCACCAACTTATGAACCTAATTATAGATATTGGCAATACCCGAACTAAAATTGCGCTGTTCAAGGGGCGCGAATTGGTAGAGGATAGGGTTTTGTCAGACTCGGTAGAAGTATTGAAGTATGCCAAAGCGTGGAAGGCTACGGCTGCTATACTAAGTTCGGTTAATAAGCATAATGAAGAACTGGTTAAGGATGTTGAGACATACTGCCCGGTCTATGAATTGACTAGAGAACTATCTATTCCTCTTCGGAATAATTACGGTACGCCCGAAACACTAGGTGCCGATAGAATTGCCGCTGCCGTGGGGGCTTGGGCACTTTTTCCGGGTGAAAACTTGCTGATTTTTGATGCCGGCACCTGCCTGACTACCGAATTTGTAAGTGCCGAGGGAATTTACGAAGGCGGAGCTATTTCGCCGGGGGTAAACATGCGCTTGGAAGCTATGCACCGGCTTACGGCTCGCCTGCCCCTAAGCGAAGTACCGGCGGAAATTCCCGAATTGGTAGGAAAATCAACTGCGGAATGCCTGCAAAGCGGGGCAATAAATGGAACCTGGGCTGAAATAGAAGGAACAATTCTGCGTTATACTGAGCAGTACACTGATTTGCAGGTTATTCTGTGCGGAGGGGATACAAAAATTTTTGAAAAGCGGGTAAAACCATCCATCTTTGTACTCCCAAAATTAGTCCTATACGGACTTAATGAGATTTTACTGCATAATGCTCAATAAAAAACTTGTTCTGCTGGCAGGCTGTTTCCTGATGATTGCGGGCATAGGCTATGCGCAAACCGGCCAGTCACCTTATTCTTTTATGGGATTAGGTACTATTAATAACCAATCGCCCCACCGGGTTTCTAAGTTAACCGGCGTGGGCTTGGATAGCATACTTACCGCTGAGCACCCCGCCTTGTTAGCCCGTAATAGCTATTTTACTACCGTAGCAGCCGGCCTTAGCCTGGAGTCGCGCCGCTTTTCTACCGATATAGAAAATGCCCGGACCACCAGCGGCGGGTTTGATTACCTAAGCATAAGCTTTCCGCTGGTATTTAACAAAATGGGCTTTAGCTTTGGTACCCGCCCTTATAGCACAGTAAGCTACAACATACGCCGCGATGACGTAGTGGCCGGACCTGATACCGATATAACCTACAATATTTTAGGCGATGGCGGTTTAACCGAGGTGTACGCCGGTACCGGTGTAAAAATTACAAACACCCTTATGGTAGGCATTAAAGGCCGTTATCTGTTCGGGAGTATTGAAGAAAATTTGTATGCCGATCCTACCCAGGATACCATACCAGCCAACACTTCCGTATCCAAACTGCTTATCCGCAATAACTTTTCGGATGTAACCTGGTCGGGTAGTATTGCTTTGCGCCAACCCGTATCCGATAAGCGCTTTATAAACGCTGCCTTTACCTACGATGCCGCCTCCAACGTATCTTCGGAACTTTTTAGTATAGCCGGCCGGGCACAAAGCATTGGAGGTCCCCTAATATCCGACACCTTATTTATAGCCGAAAATGAGGATAGAAATTTTAAGCTACCCTCTACCTACCACTTTGGCTTAGGCTATGAATACCGGAACCACTTTGCCATAGAGGCCAACGCTCGCCTGCAGAACTGGAAAGACTTCGGCAGCCGCGTAAATAACGAAACCGGAATCTATACATCCGAAGGGCAGCAAGGCTACCGTTTTAACTTTAGCGGAACCTGGATGCCGGATTATACGTCGGTAAAATATTATAATAGAATATCTTATATGGCTGGTTTACAGTTGGGTAGAGAGCCTTTTGCAGTTAATGGCGACCAGATAAATGAGTTTGGCATAAATTTTGGCGCAGTATTACCAGTTGGTTTGTCAACTTTTCCTAGAGAAGTAGGTTCCATAAAAATGTTATTTACCGTAGGCCAGCGAGGCACTACCGAAAATAACCTGATTCAGGAACGTTTCTTTAGAGTAGGGCTAGGAGTTAACTTTAACCAACGCTGGTTTATAAAGCGAAAAATTGACTAACATGAGTACAAATATAATGATGAATAAAAGCGTAGTATTGGGCGCTGTATTGTGGCTGGGAGCTGCGGTTGGCGCAATGGCTCAGGGAACCGCCAATGACCCAAAGTGGAAGTTCCCTAAAAACGAAAAGCAGGAGCAAATTGCTCGGGCTAAGGTTGCCCGCTATACCGATAGCAAAAGCCGGGGCGAGTTTCGCGATGCGGCCAATAACCTTAGCTGGTTGCTGAAAAATACTCCTGACCTTAATCCTTCTATCTATATAAACGGGGTTGAGATTTACGATAAACTGGCTGAAAAAGAAACCGACCCGGCCAAGCAATTGATCTTTCAGGATTCAGTAATGACCCTGTACGACCTACGGGTAAAGTACTTTGGCGATGAAGCCGCTAATGCCGACCGTAAGGCTATCTATGCTTACAAATATTTTGTTTCTAACCCTAAACGGGCTAAGCAACTTTACGAAGTAGTAAAAAAAGACGCCGACCTGAACAAGGGCAAAATATACTGGACCGTAGCGCCGGGCCTAATGGCTTCTATTTACTCTAACCGGGCCAATAACCCCGATTTAATGACCGTAGAGGAAGTAATGCAGTATTACGACTACGTTAATGAATCGTACGATAATGCCCTGGCTGACGAATCGCTTAAAAACTATACCGATAATATAAATAGCTACCGTGCTTATTCTGATGACCTTCTGTATAAGATTTTAGGCGATGAACTAGACTGTAGCTTTATAGAAGAAAAATTTGGCAGCAAACTAGATGAGAGCCCTAATGACGTAGACGTTGCCAAAAACTTGTATAAGATGCTTCGTTTAGGTAAGTGTACCGATAGCAAGTACTACCTGATGTCAATGGAAACCATCTATAACGATTCGCCAACCTTTGACGTTTCTTACTACCTGATTCAGCGTTACCTAAGCAACGGTAATAATGCCCGGGTTTCAGAACTGACTAACCAAGCTATTGATTTAGCTAAAACCGATGCTGATAAAGCTAAAGTAATTATGCTGAAAGCCAGTTTGGCGGCCAGCGCCGGCCGTAAGTCCGAGGCTCGCTCGCTTTATTATGAAGCAGCCAGTGCCGACGCTAGTTTAGCCAGCGATGCCTACAGCCGCATTGGTAATATGTACATGAACTCTACGGAGTGCTATAAGCAGGAAAGCCGTGCTAAAGACCGCTTTATCTTCCTGGCGGCCTACGATATGTACCAAAAAGCCGGTGATTCGGCCGGTATGAACCGGGCTAAGTCGCAGTTCCCTTCTAAAGAAGAAGTTTTTGATACTGATGACGTGGAAGTGGGGCAAACCGTAAATACTGGTTGCTGGATTGGTGCTAACACCGTAGTGCGCACGCGCGACTAAGAACTATATAAGATTAGAAAGAAGCGGCTGCAATTGGCCGCTTTTTTTATTTTTGCTGTAGCATGAAGAAAATCCTTTTTCTACTGGCCATAATTTCCCTGGTTTCTTGTTCTCGCAAGGCGGCTGAAGAAGAACAAGATGAAGGAGAAGCCTACACCGGACCGCTGATAGAAGCCGATAGCGTAGAAATACTCTATAGTGATTCGGCCATAGTGGTTATTCGTGTGCAGGCCGCTAAGCAGTATGAATATGAGAACGGTAACCGCGAGTTTCCGGAGGGTATATTTGTGGAGTTCTTCGAAAAAGACGGAACAATTTCATCAACCTTGGAAGCCGATAGAGGCTACTACTTTCGCGAACAGGACCGCTATACCGCCGTTGGTCAGGTAGAAATTAAGAGCAAGAAAGACCAGAACGAGCTCTATACCGATACGCTGCACTGGTCGCCACCGGAAGAAAAAGTGTATACCAAAGCCAAAGTACTGATAGCCCAGGGAACCGATACCCTGCGGGGGCAGGGTTTGGAAGCCGCCCAGGATTTTAGTACCTACGAAATACTGAAACCGGAAGCCGAAATTGAATTAGGCGAAGAAGAACCGCTAAGCAGCCCGGATAGTACCCAGCCCCAGCCTAATTTACCCAGTCCCAACTTACCTAATGAATAAGCAAACTTTATCCGTACTACTCATATCGGCAGCGGTAGCCTTTTTGGTTATATTTGTGTACGAACTTATTGCGGTAGGCATTGAATTTGCCTACTGGTGGCTTATGCTTTTTTTGGCGTGTTATATTGGCTTTGGCTACGTAAAAGCCCAAATTCGCGAAGAGGAGCAGGCTAAGGAAAACAATTTACCGGCCAAGAAGCGTAATAAGGCAAAGAAGCGATAGTATGGATTTTAGTTTACTGGCATTTATTCTTGGTTCACTAATTTTTAGTGCATTTTTCTCCGGAATGGAAATTGCCTTTGTATCGGCCGATAAGCTGCAGATTGAGTTGGAACGTAAAAAAGGCTTAGCCAGCGGTCGTATATTGGCCGAGTTTGTAGATAACCCATCGCGCTTTATTGGTACTACGCTTATAGGCAATACTATTGCTCTGGTAGTATATGGTTACTTTATGGCCTTGGCTCTGGATGCCCCAATTTCACGGGCTTTAGGCGATAGTTTGCAGCCGGAGCTAAAAGATACCCTGGTATTGGTGCTGCAAACCATAGCTTCCACCATAATTGTACTGGTAACCGCCGAGTTTACACCCAAAAGCGTGTTTCTGCTTAACCCTAACTGGCTGCTGCATAAACTAGCCTACCCCATGAAGTTTATCTACTGGCTTATGGGCGGCGTAGTATACGTGGTAATTGGCGGCTCTAAGTGGTTTATCACGAATATATTAAAGCAGAAATACGAGGAAGATAAGCCGGTATTCCAGCTTACGGACCTGAATAATTTTATTCAACGCTACGTAGCCCGCCCAATAGAAAACCCGGAAGAAGAACTGGTAGATGCCAAGATTTTCAATAATGCCCTGGAGTTTAAAACTATAAAGGTGCGCGAGTGTATGATGCCCCGGACCGAAATAGTGGCTATTGAGCAGGAGGATGGTATTGATGCCCTAAAGGAAGAGTTTATAAAATCCGGTCACTCCAAAATTCTGGTCTACAAAGAATCCATCGACGATATTATTGGCTATTGCCACCAGTTAGAGCTATTTAAGAAGCCAAAGGATATCCAGTCAATACTCACCCCAATAATTATAGTGCCCGAAACCATGCTGGCTAATGAACTGATGATTCAGTTTATAACCGAACGGAAGAGTTTGGCCCTGGTAGTAGATGAATTTGGCGGAACCTCGGGTATAGTAAGTATTGAAGATATTATAGAGCAGATTTTCGGCGAAATTCAGGATGAACACGACGAGGAAGACCTGGAAGAGCAACAAATTCTGTCGAACACCTGGCGCCTGAGTGCCCGGCTGGATGTGGATTACCTAAACGATAAATACGGCTGGAATTTGCCCGAAGGCGACTATGATACCCTTAGCGGGCTTATATTAAGCGAACACGAAGATATACCCGAACTAAACGAAGAGGTTATTATCGGGCCTTTCGCATTTACTATAGTTGCCGTACAAGGCAACCGGCTGGAAACTGTTCGTTTAACTATTCGTGAAAATCCTACCGATAGCCGATTATAATTCGCTTTAGGTAATATTTTGATTTTAAGCGGTAAACTGGTTAATTTGCGCCTCTTTTAAATGTTGAATAATGGCTGTAATTAATAAGATAAGAGAACAATTTGGCGTATTAGTACTTGTGCTAATTGGCCTGTCAATCGCTGCCTTTGTACTGGCAGATGCATTTGGCCCTAACTCAATACTTACCCAACCCGACCGTAGCATAGGTGAAATTGCCGGTCAGGAAGTTACTCTTGATGAATACAACGATATGGTTGACCAACTGACCAGTCGTTACCAATCGCAAACCCAAGCCCCGCTAACCGATGCCCAGCGCAACTCTATTCGTATGCAGGCCTGGGATGCCCTTATAGCAGAAAAAGCCTTTGCCGAGGAGTACGAGGATTTAGGGATAGTAGTTAGCGACGACGAACTGGTTGATATAGTACAGGGTAATAACATCGATCCGTCTATCAGGCAGCAATTCACCAACCCGGAGACCGGCGAGTTTGACAAAAACCAATTGGTAGCCGCCCTCCAGCAAATCGATCCTCGTCAGTTAGCGGCCATTGAAGCCGGCCAGCGCCAGGCTCGTCAGCGTATTAAATACGAGAACCTGCTACTTAAAACCGACTACGTAACTACCGCTGCGGCTAAGCAGGAGTACCGCAACCAAAATGCTGTAGCCGAAATTCAGTATTTATATATCCCGTACTTCTCAGTTAGCGATTCGGCCATAAATATAACCGATAGTGATTTACAGGCTTATTTAGACGATCATAAGTCTCGTTATCAGTCGGATGCCAACCGTAGCATTAAATACGTTTTCTTCCCTATTGAGCCGTCTGACGTAGACCGTGAGCAGTTTAATTCGGAACTACGTAAGCTGCGCGACGATTTCGCCAACACCAAAAACGATTCACTATTTGCGCTAAATAATAGCGATGGCGGCCGTGCCTTTGGTAGCTACGGTTTAGACCAACTACCTCCGCAATTGCAAAACATAGCCCCAATTATGAAGGAGGGCGAAGTATACGGCCCATTCACTCAGGATGGAAAGTCAATTTTATACAAGGCAAGTGATATAGTAGAAGATTCGGTTTACCGCGCCAAAGCCAGCCATATACTAATAGCTGCCGCCGAAACTGCCTCTGACGAAGAGAAAGCTGAGGCTAAGAAAAAAGCCCAGGATATTTTAGCCCGCGCCAACAAAGGCGAAGATTTTGCTGCTTTAGCCAAAGAAAATAGTGATGACCCGGGATCTGGTGCCCGCGGTGGCGATTTAGGGTATTTTGCCGAAGGCCAGATGGTACCTACCTTTAACGATGCTGTTTTTGAGCGTACCGAAGCCGGTTTAATTAACCGTTTGGTAGAAAGCCGCTATGGTTATCATATCATAAAGGTAACTGAGCCTAAGTCTAACCAACTGTATAAAATTGCCCGTTTAGAAACTGAGCTTACCGCCGGTGAGCAAACCCAGAACGATGCGTATATTAAAGCCCAGCGGTTCGCCTCTGACGTTGACAATGAGAAATCTTTTGATGAACTAGCTAAGCGCGATTCGCTTACCGTTCAGACGGCACCCAGCATCGGCCAGAATGATAATAACATAGCTAATCTTTCTAACGTACGTCCGCTGGTAATGTGGGCTTATAACGATGATACCGGAACCGGAGATATTTCGGAGGTAGAAGAGGTTGAAGGAGGGTATTTAGTAGCCGTACTAACCGGAAAATCAGAAAAAGGTAAGGCTAGTATTGAGGGGGTTCGCTCAGAACTGACCGCTGCGGTTAAAAACGAGAAAAAAGCTGAAATAATTAAAGATAAGTTAGCCAAGCTAAGCGGTACCTTAGAGGAAATAGCCTCGGCCTATGGTTCTGAAGCTAACGTATACACCGCCAGCGATCTTAAACCCAGCAGCTACTCTATAGCTTCAGTTGGGTACGCTCCGGAAGTAGTAGGTGCAGCGTTTGGTTTAAAAGAGGGAAGTACTTCTAAGCCTTTGGAAACCCAGCAGGGTGTAGTTGTAGTTAAAACTATTGCTAAAACCGAACCTACCGAAATAGCTGACTACGCTGCTACCCGTACGCAGGTTGAGCAGCGCCGCCGCAACCGCACCGGCTATATGATTACCGAGGCTATTAAAGAAAAAGCCGAAATAGAGGATAAGCGTTATAAGTTCTATTAAGAGCCAGCGTTCTTAAAATATAAAACCCCGGAAGGCATTTCGGGGTTTATTTTTGCCCGGTCCGCGGCAACAAAGCAGGGGGGCTTTTAGGTTATTTACTATCAGCAGAAATACTATGGCTAAGCAGAAACCAGCAGATTTTTATATAGGCTTTAAGGAAAAACTAGATAACCAATATACCTGGCCAAGCCTGTATACTTTTAAGTTCATAGTGCCGGATGGGCAGGAACAAAAAATCCGGGATTTATTTCCCGGATCGGAGATTACTGAAAAAAGGTCGAGTAAGGGTAATTACACTAGCCTGACGGTAAGCATAATGGCTAACTCCAGCGATGCTATAATTAAGATTTATAAGGAAGCAGAAAGTGTTGAAGGGTTAATTGCCCTATAGCCTAAACTATACGTATACCTCCGGGTGAATGGTAATATCGCCTCTTAGTTCCTCGTTAGGAATGCTTTCTAGTTGGGCGGTAATTAACGCTTTAAGCAGGTTGTTTACCACGTGGGGCTTAAGCCCCAATACATTTTCAGCAAAATGGGTAGCCAGTTTTAATTCCGAGTCTTCAACTACCTCATCCATATATACCAGGCAAACCAAATCGTAGGCGAAACCTATAGCCTCAGTAGTGGAATATTGGTAGGCATACGTAGTATTGCTTTCCTGAAATTCGCGCAACTCGCTAGGCGTAATACCTAACTGACGGCCCCATTTGTATAAACAAGCGGTTTGCTGATCGGTAGCCGTTTGCTCTTTGGTAAAATAGGTAAATACTTCCGTAAAACTCTGTTTCAGGTTTCTTTGCATGGCGGAGGAGATAGTCTTATTCATTATGCTTGATTACCCGTGTAATATTTAAGTAAAAATAAAAAGAATTAAATTCAATTCCCAATCATAACTGCATTAAAATAATTAATTATTGTACTATAAGCACCGATGTAGCTATAGACGATATGTCAGTTATATTTATAATACATAGTTTTTGTCGCAAGCCTGATGCATTCAATTATATTTAGTACAGGGTATGCATGTTAGTAGTATATGCTTTTGGGTTACCTACTACCCAGCTCAATTACTTATATTCTCCTAAAAAATAACTCCAAATCTCCATAACTTAGAGAAAGGATAGTAAATTGGTGGTTAGTCAAGTAATCGAAATTATATTCTGCAAAAAGAACTTTAATCCTTTCAGCTTTGATATATAGATAGTAATTTACTATACAAAATTAGGTTTAGAGTTATTAAGTTGGTGAGAGTGCTTCTAGCCATATTTATTCTGCTGAGCCAGATCGGCGCTCGTTTCGCGATAGCCCAAAATGCTACCGATACAAATAAGTATGTACTATTTGATTTTGCCCCCAAGGTCCTTTCCGATAAATCCCATATCTCACTACCATTTCAATCGGTTAATAATCTTATTATTGTTCCTATTCGGCTAAATAATTTGTTACCCCTAAATTTTTTGCTGGATACCGGGGTTAAAACCCCAATTATTACCGACCGCTTCTATAGTGATGCGCTTCATGTAGAATACTCAAGAAAATTTACCCTGCGCGGGGCCGGAAACGAACTACCGGTAGAGGCCTACGTTGCACCTAATGTAACCCTGGGCCTAAACGAAGTGGTGTTTAACGTGCCTTCGGTATTGGTTTTAGAAGAAGATTACCTACAACTAACCAAACAATTAGGCATGCCCGTACACGGCATTATTGGCCTGACAGTATTTAAGGATTTTGTAGTTAAAATTGATTATGATAAGCTGGAACTGACCCTAATAAAGCCGGAAGCTTTTGCTAAACCCCGGGGCTTTGATGATTTTGATCTCACGATAGAAGCCGACAAACCTTATCTGGAAGCAAAAGTAACCGGAGCAGACCAAACCGAGCATCAGCTTAATTTATTGCTGGACACGGGGGCTAGCCATGCCTTGCTACTGCATAACGATCAGGCTTGCGTAAGCCTGCCGGATTCTACTATCAGCGGTAACTTAGGCCGGGGCCTATTGGGGGTTATCTCAGGCGATATTGGCCGGATTTCCGGTATGAGCCTGGGGCGTTACCATTTCGAGGATGTACTAGCCTCTTTTCCTTTAGAAGAGAGCTACTCAATAAGCAACCTGGAAGTAGAACGGGACGGTACTATAGGTGGCGAATTCCTCCGGAGGTTTATAACCTATATTGACTACCCCAATAACAAGTTGTATTTGCAGCGTGGCAATGGCCATAGTGATGATTTCATATTTACCAAGACCGGTTTGTCGTTAGAAGTTGACGATGAAAACCTGCACCAATTTAAAGTAATTGATGTGCGGCCAAATTCTACCGGAGAGCAGGCCGGTATTCAGGAAGGAGATATTCTATTACAAGTAAATGGCCGCAAAGCCAAGTACCTGACCCTACAGGATATTTACGGCTACTCTAAACGACGCGACGGCCGTAAGTTAAGGCTGAAAATTTTACGCGATTCTGTGGAGTTTAAATCGGTAATAATTCTACAAGATATGCTCTAAGGCCTAACCTGCGGCTGGTTAAGCCCGTAAAATTACCTATGAAAATTTTACTGACAGGAGCTACCGGGTATATTGGCCGCCGTTTGTTGCCGGTACTGGTTAACGATGGAGCCCAGGTGGTTTGTCTGGTACGCGATGCCGGGCGGCTGGTTTTAGAAGACGATCTGCAAGGGAAAGTTGAGGTTATAGAGGCCGACCTACTAGATGAAGATTCGCTGAATAAAATTCCTGAAGATATAGACGCCGCCTACTACCTGGTGCATAGCATGAGCGGCGGCCATGGTAATTTTCAGAAAAAGGAAGAAAATAGCGCCCGTAATTTTCAGCAGGCAGTTAATAAAACCCAGGCTAAGCAAATTATATACCTTAGCGGCATATCTAACGACGAAGACAAAGAACTATCCGAGCATTTGCAGTCGCGTTTGCATGTAGAAGATGTGCTGGCCGAAGGTGAAGTTCCGGTTACGGTACTGCGGGCGGCAATAATTATAGGTTCCGGTAGCTCATCCTTCGAAATAATTCGTGATTTGGTGGAAAAGCTACCAGTTATGATTGCCCCAAAATGGATAGAAACCAAATGTCAGCCAATAGGGGTTCACAATGTGCTACAGTACTTGAAAGGAGTGCTCTTGTGCCAGGAGGCCATAGGTCAAACCTTTGATATTGGCGGGCCAAATATTCTTACCTATAGGCAAATGATGCTGCAGTTTGCCGAAGCCCGGGGACTGAAACGCTATATAATAACCGTGCCGGTTATGACGCCGCGCCTCAGCAGCTACTGGCTGTACCTGGTTACCTCAACCTCATTTGCATTAGCTCGCAATTTAGTGGATAGTATGCATAATGAGGTAATTCAGAAAGATAAGCGCATCCGAGATATTATTCCTCAGAAACTTTATTCCTACAAAACTGCAGTTAAAAAGGCATTTGCTAAAATTGAACAGAACGAGGTTATCAGTAGCTGGAAAGATGCCGTAATGAGTAACCGGATAACCGGCCGATTGCAGGAATACGTGCAGGTGCCAACCCACGGCTGTTTTGTAGACAAAAAATCGGTTGAGTTTAAACCAACGCTTAGGCCGCAGGTAGTAAATAATTTATGGCAAATAGGTGGTAACCGGGGTTGGTACTACTGGAACCGGCTATGGAAACTACGAGGCTGGCTGGATAAGCTGGTAGGTGGGGTAGGCCTGCGCCGGGGCCGCCGAAGCCCCAATCAAATAGGTGCCGGCGATGCCTTAGATTTTTGGCGGGTTTTGGTTGCCGATAAAATGAAAGGCAGGTTATTACTTTACGCCGAAATGAAACTTCCGGGCGAAGCCTGGTTAGAATTTTGTATAAAGGAATGCGAAGGCCAGGATCCGGAGCTTTTGCAAACCGCTACCTTTAGGCCAAAAGGTTTATTAGGAAGATTATACTGGTACTCCGTATGGCCATTCCATTTGTTTATTTTTAAAGGAATGATCAACCGTATTGTTCATTATCAGGAAGAAGATCAACAAGCCAAATTACAACTGGAAAACCAGCACTTGGTAGAAGCATAAAAAAAGGCCGGAAATAATTCTCCGGCCTTTCATTTATAGTTCAATATACCATTTATTTCATCATATCATGAATCTCGTTGATCCGCTGATCGTGCTGACGTAGGGTGGGTAAGGTAGTGCTAATGAATTGCTTGAGTTGGGCGTTATCAATATCATCTTCCATATCCTCAAATAAATTAATATCCTTATTATGAGCCTCTACCATCATGTTTACGTATTCCTGGTCAAACTCCGCCCCGCTTAGTTCTTGTAGCTTATTAATTTTTTCCTGGTGGTCCTCATCAAGTTGGGCGGGTAAGGTATAGTTTAAGCTTTGGGCAATGCCTTTAAGTTTTTGGTTAGCGGCACTATGGTCGTTTACCATCATTTGGCCAAATTCTTTAACCTCAGCTCTGGTGCCTTTTTCCTGCGCTAACTTGCTTAGCTCAACCTCCGTCATGCCGCTCAGGGCAGCTTTAGTCATAAATTCTTCGGCCTCATCATCAAGGTCGTTGCTGGCCATATTGCCGTTATTATCGGCTACTTCAGTAGTATCATTATAGCCTTCGCCGTCGGCCACGCGGCGGTCACTATCACAAGCGGTGAAACCTACAAAACTTAGTAACCCAATTGCTAAAAAATATCTTTTCATAATTCTAAAAAATAGTTGAAACTCAAGTACTAACTGCGGCTAACTTAAATTGTTAAATTAAAATCTAAGACAATCTTTCCGGCGTTTCCGTTAGCTTCAATTTTTCGGTGGGCTTCGGCAACCTCCTGCCACGGCAAAATGGTATCTATAACCGGTTTAATGCTGCCGTCTTCCAATTTTGGTAATAGAAACCGGGCTAAATCCTCAGTAAGTCTGCTTTGGTACTCTACCGAGCGGGAGCGTAGGGTGCTACCCAGTATACTTAACCTTTTCTGGAGAATGGGAGCCAGGCTTCCTTCTATCTTATGCCCGCCAAGCAACGCCAGCATAACCAAACGACCGTCGGTAGTTAGGCTTTGTAGGTTATCCTGCCAATAGTCGGCGGCTATAAAATCAATTATTACATTCGCCCCCCTGCCCTGGGTCAGGTAGCTTACCCGCTCGGCCCAATTTTGGGTTTTATAGTCAATAGCGTAGGTTGCGCCTAATTGCTTACAGAGCTTATGTTTGGGCTTGCTGGCAGTTACTATAACCTGGGCTCCTTTAGCTTTGGCAAGTTGTATGGTGGCCGTGCCTACCCCGCTGGCCCCGGCATGAATTAGTACAGTTTCCCCTTCCTCCAGCTTGGCTAACCAAACTAAAGCCTGCCAGGCGGTTAAAAATACCTCCGGTATGGCGGCAGCTTCGGTAAACTCCATTCCTGCGGGTACGGGCAGGGCTAAACCTTCGGCCATTACCGCGTACTGGGCATACCCGCCGCCCGGCAGCAAGCCCATAACTTTATCGCCCTTCTTTAGCGTACGGACTTTACTGCCTAATTCAACTACAGTTCCGGCAACCTCCAGCCCTAAAAGGCTGCTGGCCCCGCGCGGAGGTGGGTATTTTCCCTGTCGTTGCAGCGTATCGGCCCGGTTAACGCCGGCGGCGGCTACCTCAATAAGTGCCTCGTGGGGGCCCGGTTTAGGTTTGGGGTATTCTCCAATAACTAACTGCTGATTCTTTACTAGTACGGCCTGCATAGTCTGGTTTATTTACGGTAACTTAAGATTCTTAAGTTTGAAATTTTTTCTGACTTTCCTGTAACGCCGGCAGTTTTTCGGAGTTTTCCTGGACAACTATGCAGAAGCCCTCTTCTACAGCCTCGCTAAGCGACAACCACCTTATGGAACAGGTGCAAGCCGGTAAGCTTTCTTGCCTGGGCCTGTTGTTTGAACGCTACCATAAGCAGTTGTACGCCTACTTTTACCGGCTTACCGGCGATGCTGATTTAGGAGAAGATTTAACCCAGGTAGTATTTGAGCGCATACTGAAGTACAAAGCCACTTTTGCCGGGCGGGGAGCCTTTTCAGCCTGGATGTTTCACTTGGCCCGAAACGTGGTAAATGACCATTGGCGACGGAATAAAAAACGAGGGTATCAAGAGGATATTTCCGGTGAGCAGGATAAGCTGAAATTCAGTGAAAACCCGCACGATACCGACCGGGAGGAGGAACTGGACATGCTGCAGCAGGCACTAAATGGCTTAGACGGTGAAAAGCGAGAACTTATAACTCTCAGTAAACTACAGGGCATGAAGCATAAGGAAATTGCCGAGCTGTGGGGTTGTACCGAAAATAATGCGCGAATTAAGGTATTCCGGGCAATGCAGGAGCTAAAGCAAGTATACTTGAAACTAGATAAGGAGGTAACGAAATGATTGATGAGCAATATGGATATTTAGTTGAAGGCTGGGCACAAAACCAGTTGAGTGAAGCAGAACATCAGCAGCTAACTAAGCTACTGGCCACCGGTGAATTAAAGCAGGAAGACCTGGAAGCTTACCGAAGCTTTAGCCAAGCCGTTAGCCAAAGCCCGGCTCCGGAACCTACTGCTCAGCTACGCAATAATTTTTACGCTATGCTGGCCGATGCAGAAGCCCAGGAACGTAAACCAGGCTTGTGGAGTAGTATACAAAACTGGTTTACCGAAAGTCACATTTCGTTCGGTCAGTTAGCGGCGGCTGGTATGTTATTACTACTGGGCTTGGTTGGCGGCTATATGCTTAGGCCGATTGAGCCGTACCAGAACCAGATTAGCCAGTTACAAACCCAGGTGTCCGATCTTCAGCAAACTATGCTGCTGAGCAAGCTGGAAAGCCAGTCGGCTACCGAACGCTTAAAGGCAGTGAATGTAAGCCAGGAGTTGCCTAATGCCGATCAGCAACTTATTGAGGCACTGTTTAAAACCTTAAATAGCGACCCTAGCGTAAATGTGCGCCTGGCGGCTATAGAAGTATTGCACAAGCATACCAAGCACGCCCAGGTACGCGAAGGTCTGGTACGCTCACTTTCTCGGCAAGACTCCCCGCTGGTACTCATAGCCCTGGCCGATGAACTGGCGGCTATACAGGAGAAGCGGGCTATTGAACCCCTGCAAGAATTACTAAAGGATAAAACTCTGGACCGTTCGGCCGAACAGCAACTGGAAAGAACCCTTCAAACTTTAATATAGACCATCATGAAAAAAATAAACTATCTGGTGCTTACGCTTCTACTAGCGGGGAGTATTGCCCAAGCCCAAAATACAGTAAAGCTTAGTGAAAGTGTACCGGCCAATAGTTCGGACTATCACCTAGAAATAATGAATATAAACGGTGCAGTAAACGTGCTGGGCTATAGCGGTACCGAAATACAAGTGTCGGCTGTTGAAAAGCGAAAAGATCAGGAATATCAGCTCAAGCTTATTCAGGATAGAAACTATACGCTTATTTACTTAGACGGCCCCGGGGTAGAAGTGAAAAAGAAAGACTACGGCTGGTCGTATAATGTAAACAGCCGCAATAACGGCCGAAATGATGGGATAGAGGCTCACTACGACATTACCGTAAAAGTACCGAACAACCTCACCGTAAAAGCTTCAACCATAAATAAAGGTGATGTAAAATTAACTCAGCTAAACGGTCCCATACACGCCAATAATATAAATGGGCACGTGCGGGTAGAGAATGTAAACAGCGAGGTAGAAGCTAATACAGTAAACGGCGATATATGGGTGCAGAGCAATAAAACGCCAGCCCAAAATACCAAATTCAATACGGTAAACGGCGAGGTTCACTTGGAATACCCTACTGATTTTAACGGAAGTGTAAAGTACGCCAGCCTGCACGGCGAATTCTATACTGATTACGACTACTCGCTAGGTACGGATATCAGTAAAAAGAAGAATGATATAGTGAAGATAGGGGCCAACAGCCTGGTAAAAATTGGTAATGCCGAAGGCCCTAAGGTAGAGGTGAACACCGTGAACGGAAGTATTTACTTAAAAAAAGGTAAGAAATGAAAAAATATATAAAATGGAGCCTACTGCTACTTGCACCACTTTTGCTAAGTGAAGCAAGTCTGGCCCAGGGCGACGATCAGGTTGCCATACCGCTAAGCAAACCCGGCCAGCCGGGTAGGTTGAGCGTACAAACCCTGCAGGGTAGTATAGAGGTAGAAGCTTATTCCGGCAAGGAGGTAGTGGTTCGCTACAGCAACATTACCGGCCGGCCTAACCGACAGGCCCCGGACGAGGTGGACGGCATGAAGCGAGTATCAAATAATTCTATGGGGCTGGAGATTCAGGAAGATAATAATGATGTAACCGTAAAAGTAACTTCCTTTATGCGGGCCGCCGACCTGAGTATTTTGGTTCCCAAGAACTTTTCGCTTAGCCTTAAAACCGTAAACGACGGTACTATTAAAGTTACCGGCGTGCGCGGCGAGCTGGATATTAGCAACTTAAACGGCTCCATCTACCTGAAAGATATTGCCGGTTCGGCCGCCGTAAATACTCTAAACGGCAATGTTGAAGCTGATTTTGCCCAGCTTACCGGCAACGAAGTACTGAGCTTCACTAACCTGAATGGTAAAATTAAGCTAAACCTGCCGCCTCAGGCTAAATTTTCGGTAAAGGCAAAATCGCAGTTCGGCGAAATTTATACTGACTTTGATATGAAAATGAAGCGCGAAACCACCCGGAGCCAGTCTACCTCGGCCGACGGTATGTACCAGGTTAAAATAGACGAGTGGGTGCAAGGAACCGTAAACGGCGGCGGCCCCGAAATCTATATAAAAAGCCTGAACGGCAATGTGTATATAAGAAAGAAGTAAGTAGCTACCTATTAAATTTGCTAAGCCTTGGCTACGGATAGTCAGGGCTTTTTTGTGCGTTTGCAATTAACTGAGTAGCATTTTTAATATTTTTTTCAATTATTTTCAGCCTAGCTGTAATGCCGCCTCGGCTTACTCGTCTTGCTAGTATCCATGGAACTGGAACTCTTCAAAACCAAAGTACTACCCACTAAAGACCGCATGTATAGGCTGGCCCGGTGGTTTATGCCTACCGAGCAGGATGCCGAAGATATGGTGCAGGAAAGTATGCTACGGCTATGGCAGCAAAAGGAAAAGTTGCCGCTTTGCCACAACGTAGAAGCCTACGCCCTGCGAACGCTTAGAAATACCTGTCTGGATAGACATCGGAGTAAGAAGCATAAATACCAGCATACTATAGATGAAAGCGGTTTTTACGAAGCAACCGAGGCTACACCGGCACAGCAAGCCGAAGCAAATGATGCGGAGGCCGTACTAGTTGAGCTTATGCGTAAGCTACCCGAGCAACAGCAGTGGCTTATGCGGCTGAGGGAGGTTGAGGAGCTTTCTTTCGAGGAAATTCAGGAAGTAACCGGCATGCAAATTAACGCTATACGCACTGCCCTTAGCCGGGCCAGAAAAAGTATGCGGGAAAACTATAATAAGGTGAACAATTATGAACAACTGGGATGATATAAGGGCGCTGCTGGAGCGCTACTACGAGGGGCAAACCACCTTAGCTGAAGAACGTCGGTTAAAAGATGAGATATTGGCTGCCGGAGATAGGCTTCCGGCCGATTTACTGGTTGAAGCCCAAATTTTAGGCTGGTATTCTAAAGAAAAACAAGTACAGTCAAGCCAAACCGTAAATGATTTGGCAATGGCAATGCCGGAATATCTTAAAAAGATAAAAGCGGACACTAACCATACGCTCAACCCGGGTAAAAGCCTATGGCCAACGGTATGGAAAGTAGCGGCTGCGGTAGCCTTACTAATTATTGGCTACGGGGCGGGAAGTCTTAGTCAGAAAGATACTGCAATAACTACTACTCAACCAGCAAATCCATCCAGTACGGAACTGGTGGCTTTAAGGCAGGAGGTGGAAGCGGTAAAGCAGATGCTTGCCAGCAATATAACCACCGGCGAAAGGTTACAACTGGTAAATAATGCGGCGCAAGTTCCGGCTAATCAGGTAAGTAATGAGCTACTGCTGGCCCTAATTCAAACCCTGCACTTCGATGATAACGTGAATGTGCGCCTGGCCGCCGCCGAAGCCCTGTTAAAGTATCAGGATAATCCTTTGGTAAGGCAGGCCTTGGCCAGGTCGCTGGGTTTGCAAACCGACCCTAACGTTCAGCTTATGCTGATTGTCGGCCTAACCGGTATGCAGGAAAAAGCTGCCTTGCCAGTAATGGAAGAAATGCTGGAATTAGATAGCCTGCAGCCCATAGTGAAACAACAGTTACAAGAAAGTATCGCGATTCTACTATAGATTAACTACCAGGGGTTTACTCCACCAAAAACAAGAAAAAAATATGAAAACCATATCCATAATTGCTCTGCTGCTAATAAGCCTACCGGCTTGGACGCAAGAGTACAAACAGAAAATAGGCGCTAATGACCGAGTTGTGATTCAAGCTCATAAAAGCGAGGTTCGTGTAATTGGTTACAGCGGCTCGGAGTTACTTATTCAGGCAACTGATTACGAAGCACCGCCTGAACGCGCCAAAGGCTTAAGGCCGCTCTATAATACTGCTATGGATAATACCAATATTGGGCTTCAGGTAGAGAAAATTGATGGCGGCTATTCAATAAAAGAAGCCAGCCGCCAGAGCGGAGAGTATATAGTTAAAGTACCGGCCGGGGTGCGTTTAAGTATAGAACAAATGAACTGGGGCGGCGGTGGCGATATAGTTGTAGAAGGTGTCAAAGGGGAAATTGAGGTAAAGAGTAAAAATGCGGATGTGGTGCTCAAGAATGTGGCAGGGCCGGTAATAGTAAATTCAACCAGCGGCGATATAAACGTCGAGTTCAGCAGTTTTAGTCAAACCGGGCCAAGTTCTATTAACGTTATAAGCGGCGATGTAGATGTTACTATGCCGGCTTCCTCTAAAGTGAATTTTGCTCTGTCATCTATCTCCGGTGAGGTATTTACTGATATGGATCTTTCGCTAGCTAAAAATATTAAAAACGGAGGCGATAAATCAGAAGATAAAGCGAAGGCCTATGCTTACTCATATTCTACTTCTAGCGAAGATGGCGAAGAACCTAAAGTATATTTCCGTTCTTATAATGATTTTCCCGGACGATCTATTAAAGCAACCGCCAACGGCGGCGGGGCTAACTTTACCATACGAGCCACCAGCAGCAATATTTACCTTCGCAAAAAATAGCAGCTATGGAAAAATTAGTATTAACACTACTTTTATTACCAGCTATAGTGGTTGGGCAAAGTAGCAAACAGCAAGAGTATAGTTATAAGGTAAATGAAGGGCAAAAGATAATTTTAGACCTGCAACACGCTAGCAACATCGATATTAAAGGCTATGCCGGTCAGGAGTTGGTAATTAAAACCAACGTACAGATTAACAGCGGCCAAAATAATGATGCGTTTTCAATTACTAAGCAGGAGCGGGGCAACCAACTAGAGCTTAAAACCGAACTGGATAAAGATAAGGCCACTGCGGTGATAATGCAAAGCGACAGTTGCGATGGCAGTCGGTGGTATTATTCAGGAGATAGGGATGGCGGTTACGGCATTTGCTTAAAGGTAGAATTTGAAATTTTGGTGCCCCAAAGCCAGGCAATTGAATTAAAAACTATAAGTGCCGATATAGTAGCTGCCAATTTACTAGGCAGTACTTCCCTTAAATCGATAAGCGGATTTATAGATTATACGTGGCCAAAGGATAGGGCCGGGCAAGTTTCGCTTAAATCAGTAACCGGAGAATTATATTCAAATTTACCCCTAGAAAAAACTTCTGCCAAAAAAGATTATCCAATAGTAGGCTACCAATGGGAAGCTAATGTGGGAAAATTAGCCTCTAGCACTAGGCAAAAACTAGCGTTGGAAACCATCAGTAGTAATATTTATTTAAGGCAATAATTGATTCGTTCTGTAAATTCTAATTAAAGCTCATATGCAAATATGAGCTTTTTTGTTATGCATGCAACATTTTAAATTTGTTTAGGTTAATACAGTAAATTCCTTTTATATAGTAGTTTTTTTATATATAATTATACTGAGACCAAACCTAATACCGAAATTTATTACGGTTTTGGTAGTTTCTCCTGGCTATAAGATTTTTTAGATGACATTCTCCCGCATAGATGGTAACGCTTTAGTGGAGTGTTTAAGCAACGCTAATGACCTTGCTATGCTTCTTTACGACGATAAAGGATACGTAATGGAGTGGAATGACTGTCTACAGGAAAAGACTGGTCTTTCTAAAAAGGACTGTATTGGTAAAAACATAGAAGAGCTATTTTATTCAGTACAAGAACCTACCAATAAAGTAAAAAATTTGGCACTTCATGGCGAGGCTACCGTTCAGCAGGCAGTTGCTAAAGTTGCTAATTTGCAAGCCGGCCAGCCGGGTTTTATTCTTCACCACGTACCCTTGCCCGACCGTAACCAGAAAGTTAATTGGGTAGCCGTATTTCTTCAGGATAAGCAACCGAACGCCCTTTCTGGCAAAACCGAGGCTAATAAAATAAAAAATGCCATTCGGGTATTATCGGACTTTATGCACTACGCCCCCATTCCGGTATTTATTGTGGATGCTGAACTTAATATTGAATTAGCCAACACGGCCTTTCATGAGTTTATGAACCCCTATGGCGGTACTATAAGTAGCATGAAGGGGGTAGTTTCGGATGTGCTATACGAGCGGCTGAAAGAACACGTGGGGCAAGTACTAGAAAGCCGGCAAGTACTAATGTTTACTGAAGAGTATAAGCCTGATGGCAAGGTATTCCACATCTACAACATTATTTTTCCAATCAAAGACCGGCAGGGTAGTGTTAATTCCGTAGGCGGCTACTTTATAGATATAACCGATAGGGTAAGCCAAGCCCGGCAGAACAAGAAATTGCTGGAAGAAACCTTGAGGTTAAACCAAAAACTTGAACATAACAATAAGGAGCTGGAAGATAAACGTTCCGAGTTATCCAAGGCTAATAAGAAATTAAAATCCAAGAAAAAGGAACTGGAAAAGGTTGTAGACGAGCTTTCCGATAGAAATTACGAACTTGACCAGATCATGTTCAAAACCTCGCATGATTTGCGCGCGCCACTAACTTCAGTTTTAGGGTTGTTGCAATTAGTTAAGCAAGAAACTGATGCGTCAAAAATTCCTGAATATTTAGGCTATATTGAAAACCGGATAAATAAGCTGGATAACTTCGTAAAATCAATGCTCACCTTTGCCAAAACCAGCCGCTCGGAGTTGGATACCAAAGTTATTGATTGGAAGAAAATGATTACCGATTGTCAGGAACAAGTAAAATACCTCACTAATTATTCTAGAATAAACTTCAATATTAGTTACAATTGCGATGATGTAGACTTCATTAGTGACCCGATACGCTTAAATATTGTGCTGAATAACTTATTAGGTAACGCTGTTAAATACGCCGATACGCACAAGGAGAAACCGGAAGTTAACATAGAAGTTGAAAACAAGAATGATAAGGCCATTCTTTCTATAGCCGATAACGGCATTGGCATTATGCGCGAGCACCTGGATAAAATATGCAATATGTTTTACCGGGCAACCGACAAAAGCGAAGGCTCCGGATTAGGCATGTATATAGTAAAACAAACCGTAGACAGGCTTGAAGGAAAAATGTATATCGACAGTGAGGTGGATAAAGGCACTACCGTAAAGCTTGAACTTCCTCAAATAAAAAAAAAGTCTAGCGATATAGAAAACCGCCCGCCGGTAAGTAAGGCCGGCTCAGGCTCTGCCGATAACGGCATCAGAATTAACAACTAACGCACCCAGCGTACTTTCTGGTCAATAGCACTGCGCCGGCCGTCGGGCCATACGCCCTTAGGCATGCCTATATACAGAAAGCCCAGCAGTTTATCCGTAGGCTCCAGCTCAAAAAAAGGTAGTGCTTGAGGTTGGTACGTAATGCCGCCGCTACCCCAGTAGCAACCTACTCCGTAGGCACTGGCGGTAAGCCACATATTTTGTACGGCACAGGCCACCGCTTCCACTTCTTCAATTTCGGGTACTTTTTGCTTGGGGTGGCGGGCCATACCCAGGCTAATTACGTGCGAACACTCCAGCGGGCGTTGGGCTAGCTTGGTAAATTTACTTTCGTCGTAGGTACCTTCGGCCTGGCTTAGCTGCTTATACAAATTGCTCTGGAAATCGGCCAGTTTCTGCAAGCCCTCACCGCAAAATACGGTAAAGCGCCAGGGCTCGGTGCGGGCGTGGGTAGGGGCCCAGTTAGCGTTTTCCAGCATTTGTTCCACTATGGCATCGTCTACCGGCTTGCCGCTAAACATTTTAGGATATATAGAACGGCGGTGGGCAATCAGTTGGTTGATTTCCTGCGTATCGAATTTCTTCATAAAAAAATAGGTATTGGCCCGGCCTAAGCGGGCGGGAGCCGGCGGGTTAGTCGCTAAACTTGCGGCTAACTTCTTCCTTAAGCGAGCTCATAAGCTCGGGAAAAGAACCGGCGTGGCATGAATTAACGAAAGCCTGAAAAGTTTGTTTGTGCTGCTCTAAAGAAACTGAGAAGCGGCTCTTTTCTTCCTGCATTTTTTGCTTGGCGCGGCAAAATAACTGGCGGCAGTTATCCTTCTTCTTCTCTACTATTTCCGAAATCTCGGCGTAGTCAAAGTTAAACACCTCGCGAAACATGTAAACTACCCGCTCGTTAGGTTCCAACTTTTCCATAACTACCCGCACGGCCGAGCTTAGTTCGTGCTCCCACTCAATATGCTGAATGCGGTCGTCGAGCTGGCTAAGCCACTCCGAATGAAAAATCGGGTCCAGCAGTTCCTCGGCGTTTTGCTTTAGCTTCTTAAGGTGATTAATGCAGTTGTTAATTACCGAACGTACCAAATAAGCCTTCACGTTCTCGATAGATTCGCGCGGCTGGCTCAGAAATTTCAAAAAAGTATCCTGCACAATATCTTCCGCATCCATTAAATTTTTCACCATACGGTGAGCAATGGAAAGCAGCAGGGGTTGATATACAGTAACAACACCGTCGTTGCTCATAATGCTGAAGGGCTTATTGCTTAAAAATCAGTACCAAATATAGAACGGAAAAACTAGAAAAGCGAAACGCTTCTACTATAGCTTTACCTGTAAACTTACATAAAGGTTCCGCCCATCGGCCGGTATTATGCCCGGGCCGGGGTAGGCACTGGCGCGGCGGGTAAAGTACATATTATTAGTAAGGTTATTAACGCCGCCCTCTAACGTAAGCCACTGCCAGGTGTAGCTACTGCTTAGGTCCATAACCCAGTAGGCCGGAATTTGCCCAAACACCGAACCGGCCGTAGCGCTGGGCGGCGTGCCCGGTTCCACAAACGTATTCAGGGCATCAGTATACTGCTGGCTCAGGTAGGCAAACTGGTAAGCAATTTTAAACGCCTCGCTACGGTACTGCAAGCCGGTTTTTAGGTTAACCTCCGGTATAAGCTCTACGGCATTGCCAATTTTAAGGTTAGAAATGCTGCTTTGGCCGTCTACTTCCTGGTTCAGGCGGGTGTAGCGGCCGCGAGTTAGGCCCAGGTTTAGGTACGCCTCCAGCGCGTTTTTAGGCTTGGCCCGGAACCACTGCAACAAATCGGTTTCGGCTACCGCCTCTAGGCCCACTATTGCGGCGTCGCCAATGTTGGTGCGCTGGCGGGCTACCGAACCATTAGCATTTTTGGTGAGCGTCCAGCCAATACGGTTTTGGTAAGAAAGGTAAAACAGGCTGGCATCAATGCTGAACCGGCGGTTGCCGCCCCTGAAGCCAACATCCCAGTTAAAGCCGGTTTCGTCGGTTATGGTAGGGTCGGGCTTTTCGTTAGGGTTAATGGTGCGTAAATCGGAAAAATTGATTGGCCGGTAATTGCGCGAGAAGTTACTGTAGGCCTCAAAGTAATTGTTGATTCGGTAACTTATACCTAAACCCCCCAGCAGCACGCTGCGGCTACTGTTTAGCGTATCGCCTATAAATACCGGTTTTTCGGTAAACACCCCGTTAATTACAGTATCCTTCGTTGCCAAATACTGCCCTTCCACTTCGGTATTAATCCACTCGTAACGAAAGCCCGGTACTACGCTAAGCTTATCGGTCAGGTTAAAAATATTCTCGGCAAAAAACGAAAAATTGGTATTGGGGAAGGTATGGTTTACCCGTAACGAGTCAGAGTTCAAAAAGCTAAAATTAGCCTCGCTACCGCCGGGGGCCTCGCTCTGGCGCTTTAGGGTTTGGCCGCGGTAAGCCCTGCCGCCCACCACCACTACGGCGGGTTGCTGCCCTAAAGTATAGTTGTGCAGCAAGCGTACCTCGCTGCCCAGGGTGCGGTAGTCATCGTCGAACAGTTTGCGGGTTTCGCCTACCGGCCGGTCAATAGGGTCCAGGTCGCCCAAGGCCTGGCGTTCGGCAATCAGAGCAAAATTTTTGGCTTCTACTTTAGTTCGGGGGCTAAACTTATACTCCATTAATACGGCCATCAGGTTCCAGTCAATGGCAAACCAGTTGCGGCTGCGGAAGCTCCGGCGCGGATCCTGCGCAAACTGGGCATCGGTAAGGCCGCCGGGTTGCTGAGCCAGATAGTCGGTATGCGTATATTCCAGGCACAGAAAAAACTTGTCGGTAAGCTGCATATTCAAATCGAAGAAGGCCGATTTGCTCTCGAACTCCGAGTTGGGCCGCCAGCCGTTGCCCCGTTTGTATTGCAAATAGTTGTAGTAGTTTACGCGCTCCTTGGTGCCGCCCACGCTCACAAACGAGTTGCTAAGGCCAAAAGAGCCTAGCGTTTGCCGGGCGGTAAGCTCAAAAGGATCGTTTTCCGGTCCCTTCTTCATTACAAAATTAAGCATACCGCCAAACTGCGGACCGTACTGCAATGAGGCCGCCCCGCGTACCAACTGAATTTTTTCTACCGCTTCCAGGGGGGGCGTATAGTAGCTTTCGGGGTAGCCCAGGGCATCGGGGCTAATGTCGTAACCGTTTTGGCGGGTATTGAAGTTGCTGGTACGGTCGGGGCTGAGGCCGCGTCCGCCAATACCCAGTTGCAGACCGGCGCCGTCGCTTTCCCAAATATTGAGGCCGGGCACTTTGGCGTATACCTGCCGGCTGTTGTTGGTAGCCAGGTTGGCCGTAATACTGTTTAGGGTAATTACTTCACTCTTTTTAGCCTCGTAAATAGCGGTACCTTCCACGGCATTCAGGTGCTGCAAACCACCCTCGGCCTGAGTTGAGCCGGTAACCTCCACGGCGTTCAGAACTTCTTCCAGCGGATTTAAACCAATATTGAGGTTAATTTCAGGCGCGTTTATTACTATCTGTTTTTTGTAGGTAGAAAGACCTTCGTAAAATACCTGTAGCACGTAGTTGCCGTAGGGCACTTCTAACCTGAACTTACCCTGCGCATTGGTTTCGGTTAGAAAAGGGGTATTAGCCAGTAGAACGGTAGCGCCGGCCAAGGCCTCTTCGTTATCAGCGCTGCTTACCAGCCCGCTTAGCGTAGCCACCTGCGCCGAGGCTGCCGTAATAGTTAACAGCACCAGCAGGAGTATGCCGGATAGCAATTTACTGAACGGCATATTGGCTGGTTTTTGAGTTGTTGGAGAAGGGAAGTAACCAGGTTTTAGGTGCCCAGCTATCTTCCAGCGTAGTTAAATCGAGGTCTTGGGGCACGAAGCGTTGGCTGCGGTGGCCGTTCAGCGCTACGTAACTTTCTACGTACACTGCCGGGGCCGGGCCGGCAGCGGTTTGGTATTCCCGAGCCAGAAAGTGGGTGTACTGAAGCATAAAGTCGGGCTGGGTAGCCATCATTTTTTCCTGCCGAGGGGTTAAATATTGCCGGTTATTTACCTCTACTGCTTTTCCGCTTTGCCGATCTACTACGGTAAACTGAGCCATACCTACTTTTTCCATCAGCATTACGCGCCAGCTAAAGCGGTAGCCCTGTTCGGTCCAGAATAAGTTGCCGGGGTAGGCTAGGTACCGAAACGGAAATACCAATTGAAAAGCAAAAAACACTACCAGCGCCGGCCCGAGCAGCTTCGGTATTCGCATTTTTTCGGCCGAAGGTGCAAAGGTAGCGAGCTTGGGCCGGTAAGCCAAAAGTTGCAGTATACGCTGATGAAATGGGGCCGGAAAGTAGATAAGCGTTAGGCCAATCATAACCCAGGGGAATACTCCAATAGGGAACAGCAGCCAGGTAAGTACGTGAAATGCCACAACTGCGGTATAGGCCAGCGGCCGGGTTTTGGCGTGGCTTAGCCAGAAGGGAATACTAAGGTCGTACACCAGGCCGAACCAACTAAAAAAGTAGGCCACCCAGGTATAAGTAAACAAACTACCCAGCAGCGGAAAATTGCTGTGTGCTGCCAGCCACAGGCGCAGCGGTTGGGCCTCCAGTAGCCAATCGGGGTGAATTTTGGCTACGCCGGCCATAAAGTACACAATGCCTAGTTGCAGTTGCAGTACAAAAACGGTCCAGAACGGAACGCTTTCGGCCGCTAATTGAGGTTTTCTTCTAACATCCAGCGAAAAGGCGCGGTGGGCCGGCAGCAGCACCAATAAGAAGCTGAGCAGGCTTACAAAGTAGTAGTGGTTAAGGTAGTTGCTGGCATCCCACAGTTCGGTATAGGTGAACAGCAGGGCAAAACTAAGCGCCGAAACGCGGTAGTAGTAGCCCAGCAGTATACCTAATGCGGCTACTGCCATGGCAATAAAAACGGCGTAGGTGAGCCAATCGGGCAGGCCGTAAGTAGTAAGGGGCTTTACAAAACTTAAGCCGTAGTAATGAAAGAAAAATTGGGGCTGAAGGTACAACTCGCTTACCCAGCCTTTGGTAAGGAAGCGTAGGGTAGCAAAGAGCATCAGTGCCCCGTATATAACACGAAAAACGGCTAAGGGCGCAATAGGCACCCCAGCCGTTAATCGGGTTATGGTTTTATGGTATACGCGATTAATCGCCGTCATTATCGGTAAAGGTCAGGCCTACGCCCAACACACTGGTAATATCTACTTTTAGGGTAGCCACCGCCGACTGGTACTGGTCGTAAGCCGACTGTACGGCAGCTTTATTTGTTTCTAGGGCTTCCTGCAGCGGTACGGAAATTTTGGCTACTTCCGCCTGGTTGGTATCAAATACCGTGTTCATTTCCTGGGCGTAATTAACCTGGGTATTGCCGGCATCAAAGTGGGCTTTCAGGTAATCATCTAGGCCCAGGCCGTCGGCCCCGGTAAAGGCTTCCTCTAGATGGTCGGTAACTTCTTCCAATAAAGTAAGCGATTGCCGGCTGTACAAAGCTTCTACCGAACCGGGTGCTACCTGACCGGACCTTCCGCCTAAGGGAAAAAACAGCTTATGCCGCTTTACCCACTCGTAGCCAACAATGTAGCTGTTCACCAACAGGCTAACCGACGAACCGGCCCCGGTGCTGGTATTTTCGGCAAAGGTTGCGGCAAAATTACCGTCTTCGGCCTGCCACTCATTATACACCTCCTGGCTAAGGTCGGCTATATCGGCCGCTACTTGCTGCACGTACTGCTTACGGGTAGCCGCCTGGCTGTGCGTAGTATACCAAGTTAACACCTCGGCCGCGGTGCCGGGGCGGGCCGCTTGGTTGCTTTCGCTGTTGCCGTTGCCGTCCGCATCGTAGCCGAATAGCAGGTAATCCAGCGCTGCAAAACCTTTGTATTCCTCGGCGTATAGTCTGCTGAAATCCCAGCTACCCTCGGCTATACGGGCTTCAATAGCCGAGCTTCGGGTAGGAAAATAGCCCAGTTGCGTAGTAAGGTTAACATCGAAGGCCGGGCCCATAGCATTGTAGGCAATCGTACGCTGAAAAGCCGACCAGGCGCTAAGGGTAGCCGCTTGGGCCGCTTGCAGGCTGGCTTCGGTAGGGCTCTGGGAAAAGGTATTTACGGCCTGTTCCAGGGTAGCGCTTTCGCTAGCCAGTTGTTGGTAGCTGGGCACAATCAGGTTAGTACTGTAATTCGCTTGCATAGCGGCGGTTTTTTCCTGGCACCAATTTAATTGCAAAATTAACCCGAGTGCCGGTATCGCTATCTTCGGTACAGGCTGTAATGCTGAGGCCCAGAACTAAGGGCACAAAATAACGCTTTAGCATACCGTAATTACAGTT
Organism: uncultured Roseivirgaceae bacterium; assembly: GCA_964504565.1. Classification (GTDB taxonomy): domain Bacteria; phylum Bacteroidota; class Bacteroidia; order Cytophagales; family Cyclobacteriaceae; genus Cesiribacter. The sequence goes on along the minus strand of CAZDEY010000006.1, from coordinate 233,418 downwards.
GGCTCATTTGCTGAGCAGTAAAACCATATACCTGCTGAAGTAGGGCGTTGGCATCCTGCAACTTGGCACGGGTGGTAGTAGTTGGGCTGGCACCCAGGTTGTTCATCAGTTCGGTAACCTGAGCGTCAGAAATTGTGCTGTTTTCCGGGCTATACTTTAGGCCGTAGGCAAAACCTTTAGCTTCGGACCAGGCGTGGTACAGCTTGGCACTCTGCGCCATATCAATAGTTTCGGCCTCGGCTGGTAACTCAGCTATTACTCCGTTAATGTAGTGCACTACGTTGGCGGCTACCAATTTCTCCCAGTTGGTCCGGATAGTGGCAATGGCCTCATCGCGGGCGGCCATATCGTTTTGGTTAATTGCGTGGCGACCGGCAATAAAGGCGTTCATTATTTCCTGGCGCACATCAAATACCGAAGCGCGTTTTTGCGCGTAGCTGGCCCAGTACATACCGCCGGCCCCCTCGTTAGCCGGAAAATTGGCCGGAGCGCCAAAGTAACCAAAGGCCTCGTCCCAGTGATGCTGCATTGCGGTGCCTTTGCCTTCTACCACAGTGGTATTATCCACGTCCATTTTGTCTTCGCCTAAGTACACAGCGGTGGCTTGGTTGTATAGCAGTGCGCCCATTAAACCTTTAATTAAGATCTGCACGGGTTCGCGGCCGTCGTTCGCTACTAGGTAATCTCCCTTTCTGTTGCTGTCGCGTACGTCGTCGTTGCTCAGGTTATCCAGTTCCACAAACAAGGCGTCTACCTCATCCTGAAAGTCGGTTACGGTTTTTTCTTTGATGTTCTTAGTAGTGCCAAATAACTGGCTGGTGTTCTGGTAAATAGCTTCCAGGTCGCTGTAGGTAATATCGGTAGTAGTGCCGGCCTTGCCGTACATCTCTAGGCTATCGAGAAGCTGAATACGGGCGGTTTGGCCGCTGTAGTCAACGTTGGCAAAGGTATACGTAGTAGGAACTTCGGGCTGAGGCTGCACCGGATCAACGTCATCGTCGCAGGCGGAAAACAGGGCGGCAGCTGCCAAAGCGTAGGTTATACGAAACTTCATTTCAGTAAATCTATTAGTATAGGTTAGATTGATTTGACCGGGGCAAAACTAGAGTCTGTTTAGATTTATTCCAAATAAACATAAAGATTTAACCCCGAATTAATATTAACCTAAACTAATACTTCTAACTAACGTTTGTTAGTTTAATATGTGGTGATTATATTTGCTAACCATGGCTAAAGAAGCTACCCAGCAGCAACGGCGCGCCCTAATATTGCAGGAGGCGGCTAAGCTTTTCAAGCAGAAGGGCTACGGCGGCACCTCAATGCGCGAGTTAGCCGAGCGGGTGGGTATGGAAGCGGCCAGTATGTACAACTACATCCGCTCTAAGCACGAAATTCTGGAGCTATTGTGTTTTAGCGTAGCCAATACCTACGTAAGCCAACTTAGCGAAATTGAGCAGCAACCTACCACCTACGTAACCAAGGTGCGGGCGCTGCTAAGCCTGCATATCCGGTTAATGCTGGAGCAGGGCCCGGAGGTAAGCGTAGCCAACCACGACTGGAAGTACCTGCCCGAACCCCAGCGTGGCGAGTTTGTTGCTGTTCGCAAAGACTACGAAGGCCGCTTTGCCAACCTTATTAAAGAAGGTATGGAACGGGGTGAACTGCAAGCCGGCAATCCTACAGTAGCCCTATTCACGTTGCTTTCTGCCGTACGCTGGGTAGAACTGTGGTACCGACCCGGCCGCCAACTTTCCGCCCAAACCCTGGAGGCCGACATTATTAATTTTCTGATGAAAGGATTGGAGGGGGAAGAAAGAGTCAAGAATCAAGAGTCAGGAATCAAGACATAGGATCCTCCATATACTATATACTTTGTACTAACTACCAGCTACCAGCTACCAGCTACCAAATGACTAAATTTCATAAAGTAAAAATAAAGAAGATAACCCGCGAGACGCCTGATTGTGTATCGCTGACGCTGGATGTGCCCGAGGCGCTGCACGATACCTTTACCTACGTGCCCGGCCAGTACCTTACCTTTCGGCGCGAGCTTAACGGCGAGGAACTGCGACGGTCGTACTCGTTGTGCAGCAGTCCGCTGGAAGGGGAGTGGAAGGTAGCCATTAAGCGCGTACCCGAGGGCCGCTTCAGCAGCCACGCCCTAGATGGCCTTAAGGTAGGCGAGGAGCTGGAAGTAATGCCGCCCATGGGTAAATTTGTTGCCGAGCTTAATCCGCAGCACCAAAAAGAATACCTTATGGTAGCGGCCGGTAGCGGTATAACGCCGGTTATTTCAATAATTAAAACCGTACTGCGCACCGAGCCAGATAGCCGGGTAACGCTGGTATACGGTAACCGCGGGCGCAACTCTATTATATTTAAAGAAGAAATTGAAGGACTGAAAAACCAGCACCTTAACCGCTTTCGGGTATACCATATCCTGAGCCGCGAACATGGCGATACCGAACTGTTCTTCGGCCGGATTGATAAGGAGAAGATGAACACCCTACTTAGCACCGTAATTGATGCCTCGGGCATTGACGAAAGCTTTATTTGTGGCCCCGAGGCTATGATAAAATCCGTGCAGCAAACCCTGGAGGCGGCCGGGCTGGACAAGAAAAAGATTCACTTTGAACTCTTCGGCACGGCCAACCCAACCGCCGGTAAAAAGCAGCGTCCGGATGGCATTTCTGAAGAAGATGATAAGAAGAGCCGGGTAGAAGTAATACTAGACGGCAATAAGCTCCTGCTGGATATGAGCTACTACGGCAATACCATACTGGACGAAGCCCAGGAAGCCGGCGCCGATTTACCCTACAGTTGCAAAGGCGGTATGTGCAGCACCTGTCGCGCCCGGGTAATGGAAGGTAAGGTAGAAATGGACGTAAACTACAGCCTGGAAGAAAACGAAGTGGCTGCTGGTTACGTTTTAACCTGCCAGGCCCGCCCGTTAACGGAGAAAGTGGTGGTGGATTTTGATCAGTAAGAATTCAAATTGATATAGCCTAGGGTTTAAACCCTAGGCTAAGAGATTGATAATAATTAGCTATAGGCGGCCGCCGCGCGGTTTCAACCTGTAGATTAAATAAAAGAAAGAAACCCGCAATCGATTGATACGGTTATAAAGATATGGAAACAGTTAAAAATCAACCCGATACTCAGCAACTGGAAAGGGAATTTCAGGAGCGTATAGATAAGGATATAAGAATTGAGCCGAAGGACTGGATGCCCGAGGCCTACCGCAAAACCCTAATCCGCCAAATTTCGCAGCACGCCCACTCCGAAATTGTAGGAATGCTGCCCGAAGGCAATTGGATTACCCGCGCCCCCAGCCTGAAGCGCAAAGCCATATTACTGGCTAAGGTGCAGGATGAAGCCGGCCACGGCCTGTACCTCTACAGCGCCGCCGAAACCCTGGGTGCCAGCCGCGACCAAATGTACGCCGATTTGCACTCCGGCAAAGCTAAGTATAGCAGCATTTTTAACTACCCTACCCTGAGCTGGGCCGATATTGGTGCTATTGGTTGGTTGGTAGATGGGGCCGCCATACTAAACCAAGTGCCGCTGTGCCGTACCAGCTACGGCCCCTACGCCCGGGCCATGGTGCGGGTATGTAAGGAAGAGAGCTTCCACCAACGCCAGGGCTTCGAGATTATGCAAACCCTGTGCGAAGGCTCCGACGAACAAAAAGCTATGGCGCAGGAAGCCTTTAACCGCTGGTGGTGGCCAACCCTTATGATGTTTGGTCCGCGCGACGAAGACAGCCCCAATACCGAGCAAAGTATGAAGTGGCGTATTAAACGCTTCACTAACGACGAGCTTCGCCAAAAATTTGTGGATATGATGGTACCCCAAGCCGAATTTTTAGGCCTAAAGGTTCCGGATGAAAAACTAAAGTGGAACGAAGCTACCGGCCACTACGAGTTTGGCGAGGTAAACTGGGAAGAATTCTGGAACGTGGTAAAAGGCAACGGCCCGCTAAATAAAACCCGTTTGCAAACCCGCGTAGAAGCTTGGGAGAAAGGCGAATGGGTACGCGACGCCGCCAACGCCCATGCCGAAAAACGAGCTAAACGGAAGCAAGTGGCCTAGCCAACTTGCAATTAATAATGAATAATTAAGGAATTAAGAATTTCCACCTAGTCTTGAAAGCGAAAAGCTATTGAAGAAGCGCAACGAGAGATTCGGGCTGGAAAGTTTTTTACAAATGAAGAGGCGAGTGTACGAACAAGAGAGTGGTTACAGATACAGTAATTAAAACGTACCTACCGTATAAATTCTGGTAGTACGGCCTTGAAGTGATAGCGTTAAGAATTTTAGCTTCTGTAGCGATTAAAAAGATTTTTCTGTTTGAGCGAAGCGAGTTAAAAATCTTTCAGCGTAGGAAGCCAAAATTTAGCTATCAATTCACAGCCTTGCCTTTTTGGTACTTTTGTGGTAAGACAAAAGTACATTAAAGAAGACAGTATGAACAAAAAAGAATGGCCTCTTTGGGAGGTATTTATAAGAAGCAAGCAAGGCCTGGACCACAAGCATGTGGGCAGCCTGCACGCCGCCGATGCCGAAATGGCTATGCAAAACGCCCGCGACGTATACACTCGCCGCACCGAGGGTGTCAGCATTTGGGTAGTGGAAAGTAGTCATATTCACGCCAGCAACCCCGAGGAAAGCACCGCCTTCTTCGACCCCGCCAACGATAAAGTATACCGGCACCCTACGTTTTACGAGGTGCCCGAAAAAATAAAACATATGTAATGCAAGAAACCGCCATTACCAAACCCGACTACGCCCCCGAGCTGCAGCAGGCACTTTTTAAGTATACCCTCCAACTGGCCGACACCAGCCTTATTTTGGCCCACCGGCTCTCGGAGTGGTGCGGGCACGGACCCGTGCTGGAGCAAGACCTGGCCCTGAGCAATATTGCCCTGGATTTGCTGGGCGAGGCCCGTAGCTACTACCAGTACGCCGCCGTTTTGGAAGATCAGGGTCGCGATGAGGATGACTTGGCTTACTTACGGCAGGCGGTAGAGTACCGAAACCCTCTGCTGGTAGAGCAGCCCAACGGCGATTTTGCCGCCACCATCTTTCGCCAGTTTCTGTTCGATAGCTTTCACTACTTCTACTTGCTGGAACTGCAAAAAAGCCCCGATACCCAATTGGCCGCCATTGCCGAAAAATCGGTAAAGGAGGCGGCTTACCATATAAAATGGAGCAGCGAGTGGGTGATTCGCCTGGGCGATGGCACCGAAGAAAGCAAGCAGCGCATGGAATCGGCGGTAGAAGACCTGTGGCCGTACAGCCAGGAATTATTTGAGCCAACCGCTACCGAGCGGAAACTGCAGGAACAGGGCCTTATTCCTCAGTATCAGGCAGTACAGAAGCAAGCCGAGGCCCACCACCAGAAAGTAATGAGCGAGGCTACGCTGGACATACCCCAAAATGCCTTTATGCAGCAGGGCGGCAAAGAAGGCCGCCACAGCGAGCATTTGGGCTATATTCTGGCCGAACTTCAGTACCTGCAACGCGCCTATCCCGGACAAAAATGGTAGATACCCAAAAGCTTAGCGAAGAAGATATTTGGCAGGAGTTGGCCCCCATAACCGATCCCGAAATTCCGGTAATTACTATTGAAGATTTAGGAATTTTGCGGAAGGTTGAAAGGCAGGGCGAAAAAGTTGTGGTAACCATAACCCCTACCTACTCCGGCTGCCCGGCCATGAGTGCCATTGGTTTAGAAATTCGCATTAAGCTGAAGGAATTGGGCTTTGAAGAAGTAGAAATAAAGAACCAACTCAGCCCGGCCTGGAACACCGACTGGCTAAGCGAAGTAGGCCGACAAAAGTTAGAAGAGTATGGCATAGCCCCACCCCAGGCAACCGGTCACGTACTTTCCCTCTTCGGCGAAGAGCCCGACATCCGCTGCCCGCACTGTAAATCGGAAAACACCCACTTGGTAAGCCAGTTCGGCAGCACCAGTTGCAAAGCCCTCTACCAGTGCAACGACTGCCTGGAACCCTTCGACTACTTTAAATGCCACAGGTGATAATGGGTGAATTAGCGAATTACCGAATGGGTGAGTTGATTATTAAGCATAAGACAGTGGCGTTCGACATTCCCCTCTAGAGAGGGGTCGGCGATAGCCGGGGGTGTGTTGGCCTGTATCGTATTAAGAACTGCCTTTTTCTGAAAAATTAGCGGGCCAACACACCCCGCCTCGCTTTGCTCGTCACCCCTCTCTAGAGGGGAAGCCCCGCATCCAACTTGTAACCCTCAATCCAACAACGAACAACCAACAACCAAAAAAGACTCACGACTCAAGACACATGACTCAAGACTCACTAAAATACTCCCTCCAAAACGGCGTAGCTACCTTAACCCTAAACCGCCCCGAGGTTTTTAACAGCTTTAATAAAGAACTGGCCCTGGCGGTGCAGGAGAAACTAAAGGAGTGCCAAAATAACCCTGAAGTGCGCGCCGTGGTACTAACCGGTACCGGCAAAGCCTTTAGTGCCGGGCAGGATTTGGCCGAGGTGGTTGACCCCAACGCCCCCGGCATTGCCGATATCGTAGATAAGCATTACAACCCCATCATCGAGCTGATACGCCAGTTGGAGAAGCCGGTAATTGCCGCCGTAAACGGGGTAGCCGCCGGTGCCGGAGCCAACATTGCCCTGGCCTGCGATATTGTAGTAGCTACCGAATCGGCCGCTTTCATTCAGGCCTTCAGCAAAATTGGCCTGATACCTGATAGCGCCGGAACCTACTTTCTGCCCCGCCTCATTGGTATGCAGCGTGCCAGCGCCCTTATGATGACCGGCGATAAAGTAAGCGCCCATGAAGCCCTGCAGATGGGCATGCTCTATAAAGTATTTCCGGATGAAAGCTTTAGGGAGGAAGTTGAAAAGCTTGCCCAAAAGATGGCTGCTATGCCTACCAAAGGCTTAGCGTACACCAAGCAATTACTAAACCAAAGCTTCAGCAATACCCTAAGGGAGCAATTAGCCCAGGAAGGCGCCTACCAACTGAAAGCCGGCAAAACCGAAGACTACCAGGAAGGGGTGAAGGCATTTTTGGAGAAACGTAAGCCAGAGTTCAAGGGTCGGTAATCCTTGAAAATTTATAATTTATAATTAAGGAATTTAGAAATATCCGGCCTTGAAGAAATTGCGTCAAGAATTTTGGAGAACGGAGCGCTAAGAAACTTTCATGTTTGAGCGCAGCGACCGGGCCGCCGGTGCGGTTTTGAAAGTTTTAGTGAAGAGAAGCAAAATTTAGCAATTTATTCACAGCCTTGACCTTTTGGTTCTTTTCTGTCAAGAGAAAAGAACAATAAGCCAAATGAACCACGAAGAACCTAACATACAACCAACCCCCAAGCAAACCGCCGAAGCCGTACTAGGCCGCATGCTGGCCAAAGATGCCTTTACCAAGTGGCTCGGAATAAAGGTTGACGAAGTAGATGCCGGTTACTGCAAATTACACTTCATCATCCGGCCGGAAATGCTTAATGGTTTTGGTACCCTGCACGGCGGAGTAAGCTTTGCCGCCGCCGACAGCGCTTTAGCTTTTGCCTGCAACAGCTACGGCCGCCTCAGCGTAGCCCTCAGCGTAACCATAGATTATATTGAACCCGGCAAAGAAGGCGATATATTAACTGTAGAAGCCCAAGAAGTAAGCCTAAAAAGAAAAATAAGCCACTACAGCATCAGCATAAAAAATCAAAGAGAAGAACTAGTAGCCCAGTTTAAAGGCACCGCCTACCGAACCGAAAAACCTATATGATAAAAACTTTGTTTCAGAATAAGATTGTAATTACATTGTGTTTACATTAAAGTTATTCTCATATGCAACTTTCGGTAATTCAAATAGGCAATTCTAAGGGGTTAAGGCTGTCTAAAACCATACTAGAACGATACCAAATTAAAGATAAGGTTGAAATGATTTTGGAAGACGACCAAATAGTGCTACGGCCGGTAGCGCAAGTACGAGAAGGCTGGGCTGAGGCCTTTAAGCAAATGCATGAGCGCCAAGAAGATGAATTACTAATCGACGATGTATTTCCGGACGAAAACCTAGAAGATTAATGTACGATCAGTATACTATTGTGCTGGTTAATCTGGACCCCACCGTAGGCAGCGAAATTAATAAAACCCGCCCCTGCGTAATTATTTCGCCTAATGAAATCAACCACCAACTGCGCAACCTAACTGTAGCTCCTATGACGACTAAGTCGCACCCTTACCCTACCCGCGTTAAGGTTCAGCATAACCGCCAAAATGGGTGGGTGGTCATAGATCAGTTGAGAACTATAGATAAGCAACGAATTATAAAAACTCTTGGTCAACTAAAACCTGCCGAGATAACAACGCTGAAGCAAGTAATAAAAGAAACTTATGTGGATTAAAACTAAGCAGTCGTCCTGAACTTGTTTCAGGAGCTGTTTGAAGTAAACAGAATTCCACTTCACTAATTCACCACCTCACCACTTCAAAACCTAGACCATGAACCAAGCTTATATAATTGACGGAATACGCACCCCCATCGGAAACTTTGGCGGCACCCTGGCCCCCGTTCGGCCCGACGATATGGCCGCCCAGGTAATTGCTGACCTGCTTAAGCGAAACTCCGGCCTGGACCCCGCCGCCATCGCCGATGTTATTCTGGGTTGCGCCAACCAGGCCGGCGAAGATAACCGCAACGTAGCCCGTATGTCGGCGCTGCTGGCCGGTTTGCCCTGGAGCGTACCCGGCGAAACCGTAAACCGCCTTTGCGCCTCGGGGCTCTCCGCCGCCGTATCGGCCGGGCGGGCCATACAGGTGGGCGACGGCGAGGTATACGTAGCCGGCGGCGTAGAAAACATGACGCGCGGCCCGCTGGTAATTTCCAAAGCCAGCCAGGCCTACGGGCGCGACAGCCAGATGTTTGATAGCTCCTTTGGCTGGCGGTTCGTGAACCCCAAAATGGAAGAGCTGTACGGTACCGACGGTATGGGAAATACGGCCGAAAATCTGGCCGAAAGAGAAAATATTAGCCGCGAAGATCAGGATAAATTTGCCCTCTGGAGTCAACAAAAAGCTGCTAAGGCCCAACAAAGTGGTCGTTTAGCCAAAGAAATTATACCGGTGCGTATACCCCGCCGCAAGCAGGACAATCTGGTATTTGAGCACGACGAATTTTTGCGCCCCGATACAACCCTGGAGGCCTTAGCCAAATTGCGCCCCGCTTTTAAGAAGGACGGCAGCGTAACCGCCGGTAACGCCTCGGGCCTGAACGACGGGGCGGCTGCCCTGTTGTTAGCTTCCGAAGAAGGTATAAAAACCCATAATTTAACCCCGAAAGCCCGCCTAGTGAGTATGGGCGTTGCCGGGGTGGAGCCGCGCTATATGGGCATTGGCCCGGTGCCGGCTACCCAGCAGGCCCTTAAAAAAGCCGGCCTCAGCCTCAACGATATCGATATAATTGAACTAAACGAAGCTTTTGCCAGTCAGGCCCTAGCCTGCACCCGCGCGTTGGGCCTAGCCGATGATGACTCGCGTATAAACCCCAATGGCGGTGCTATAGCTATTGGCCACCCCCTAGGCATGACTGGCGCCAGAATCCTAAATTCGGCGGCTATAGAATTACACGAGCAAAACAAGCGCTATGCCCTGGTAACCATGTGCGTGGGCGTAGGGCAGGGTTTCGCGGTAATTATTGAAAAGGTATGATATACTCCTTCAAAGGCTTTATACCCGTAGTGCACGAAACCGCCTTTGTACACCCGCAGGCGGCGGTTACCGGCAATGTTATTATTGGCAAAAACGTATACATTGGCCCGGGGGCGGCCATTCGGGGCGATTGGGGGCAGATCATTATTGAAGATAACTGCAATGTGCAGGAAAACTGTACGGTACACGTATTCCCCGGCACCACCATGTACCTGCGTGAAATGGCCCATATTGGCCACGGCGCTATCATTCACGGTGCTGACATTGGCCGAAACGTACTGGTAGGCATGAATGCCGTGGTAATGGACCGGTCCGAAATTGGCGACGAAAGCATTATTGGCGCCCTCAGCTTTGTAAAAGCCGATACCCAAATACCGCGCCGCAGTTTGGTAGTAGGCAATCCGCATAAGATTATCCGCGAGGTAAGCGACGATATGCTAAAATGGAAAACCGAAGGCACGCACGTCTATATGGGCCTACCCGCCGACTGCCACGAAACCCTAAAAGCCTGCGAACCCCTCCGCGAAATCCCCAAAGACCGGAAAGTTCAGGATAGAATGTACGAGACGTGGAATGAGAGGAAAGACAATTGAGATTAAAAATGAATGGTATTTATTGAAATATGATGCTGCAGGTTGAGAGTGGGCTTCCCCTCTTGAGAGGGGTGGCCGCAGGCCGGGGTGTGTTAGCCCGTATTATAATAAAGAACTGCCTATTCTGAAATATAGCGAACCAACACACCCCTAGCCCCTCTCAAGAGGGGAATGCGTTGAACTAATGGGCAACATAACTTTAAAATCAATGCTTTATAACACTTCAAATACGTATTCTTCTAAATGAAACACCTCTACATAATTTCGGGCTGTAACGGGGCGGGTAAAACTACTGCCTCGTACACCATTCTGCCGGAAATCTTAAACTGTAGAGAATTTGTAAATGCTGACGAAATTGCCCGCGGCCTTTCTCCATTCAACCCCGAATCGGCCGGTATTCAGGCCGGTAGGCTAATGCTGGAGCGTATTCAATATTTATTGAAACAAGGCAAAAACTTTGCTATCGAAACCACCCTTTCTACCCGAAGCTACAAGCAACTGGTATCCAAAGCTCAGGAACAAGACTATTATGTAACGCTGTTGTTTTTGTACCTTCCTTCGCCGCAAATGGCAGTAGAAAGGGTTAAAGTCAGGGTTGCCGAAGGAGGTCATAATATACCCACTGACGTAATAGTAAGAAGATACGAAAAGGGACTATCCAATTTTTTCAATCTTTACAGAGAAATTGTAGATGAATGGATGCTGATAGAAAATTCAGGTGAGGCCTATCAAATTTTAGCCATTGGAAATAAAATTGAAATAGAAATAGTTGAAGAATCAACATATAATGCAATTCGGAATGGATATGAAAAACAGCAAATTTCAAAATAGAGATAAAATTATATCAGGATTGGAATTAGCCTATCAAAGGATGATCGAATTTAAGAAGCGAAAAGGCACCCCAATTATTCAATATAAAGATGGCAAAGTAATAGAGGTAAATCCCAACGAAGCCCCACCAACTGTTAAATACACTAAAAACTAAGCATCAGGCACTAAGGACTAGCCACAAACCAACAACAAACAACTAGCAACGAACAACTAATACATAATGAAACAACTAGAAAATTACGTACAGGGCCAGTGGGTAGCTGGCTCGGGTAAGCATAAAGAACTTTACGACGCCGTTACTGGCGAAACTATAGCCACCGCCAGCACCGAGGGTATCGATTTTAGCGAGGTGCTGGAGTACGGCCGCCGCGTAGGCAACCCCAAACTTCGCAAAATGACTTTTCAGGAGCGGGGCCTGATGCTAAAATCGCTGGCCTTGCATCTGATGGAGCACAAGGAGCGCTTCTACGAAATAAGCTACCGCACCGGCGCAACCCGCGTTGATAGCTGGATTGACATTGAGGGCGGCATCGGTAACCTGTTTGCCAACGCCTCGCTGCGCCGCCAGTTTCCCGATAAGCCCTTCTACGTAGACGGCGACCCGGTAGGCCTCAGCAAGGGCGGCAGCTTTATGGGCCACCACATAATGGTACCTAAAGAGGGCGTGGCCGTGCACATTAACGCCTTTAATTTTCCGGTTTGGGGTATGCTGGAAAAAATTGCCGTGAACCTGCTGGCCGGTGTGCCGGCGGTGGTGAAACCCGCTACGCTAACCGCCTACCTGACCGAGGAGGTAGTAAAGGAAATTGTGAAGTCGGGCATACTGCCGGAAGGTAGCCTGCAGTTGCTGTGCGGCTCGGCCAACGGCATACTCGACCACGTTACTCACCAGGATGTAATTACCTTTACCGGCTC
>CAZDEY010000006.1:187161-221360 GCA_964504565.1 uncultured Roseivirgaceae bacterium | reverse complement strand
GGCCGCATGCTGAAATCGCACCCGCGTCTGCTGCAGGAGAGTGTGCCCTTCAATATGGAGGCCGACTCGCTAAACAGCGCTATTCTGGCCCCGGACGCTACCCCCGGCACTGCCGAGTTCGACCTGTTTATTAAGGAAGTTCGCAAAGAAATGACCGTAAAGTGCGGCCAGAAGTGTACCGCTATTCGCCGCGTAATTGTACCCGAAAATGTGTTAGAAGATGTACAGATTGCCTTGGGTAAGGAACTGGCAAAAACCACTATCGGCAATCCGCAAACCGAGGGCGTACGCATGGGCGCGTTGGCCGGGCGCAGTCAGGTGAAGGAAGTACGCGAGCGCGTAGAGCAACTGGCTAAAAACACACCCATTGTCTACGGCAACCTCGATGAGTTTGAGGTGCTGGGCGCCGACCGCAGCAAGGGAGCCTTTATTTCCCCTATTGTGCTGCTGAACAAAGACCCGCACAAATTTACCGAGAGCCACGAGGTAGAAGCCTTTGGCCCGGTAAGTACCCTGATGCCTTACCATGATCTGGACGAGGCCATTGAATTAGCCAATAAGGGTAAGGGCTCTTTGGTATGCTCGGTAGCGACTGGCAAGCCCGAAACCGCCGAAAAGTTTGTACTGGGCGCGGCCACCAACCACGGCCGTATTCTGGTAATTAGCGAAGATATGGCCAAGGAAAGCACCGGCCACGGCTCGCCTATGCCGATGCTGGTGCATGGTGGACCGGGCCGGGCCGGCGGGGGCGAAGAAATGGGCGGCAAGCGCGGCGTAGCCCACTATATGCAGCGCACCGCCATACAGGGTTCCCCAACCATGATGACCGCTGTAACCGGCGTATACCAGCAGGGCGCTAAGAAGGTAGAGTACGATAAGCACCCCTTCCAGCGCTATTTTGAGGAACTGGAAATTGGCGAAACTTACACCACGCACCGCCATACCGTAACTGAAGCCGATATTGCCAACTTCGCTAACGTAAGCGGCGACAACTTCTACGCCCACGTAGATGCCACCTCGCTGGACGGCACCCTGTTTGAAGGCCGCGTAGCCCACGGATACTACATCCTGAGCAAGGCCGCCGGTATGTTTGTTGACCCGCGCAAAGGGCCGGTGCTTTTAAATTACGGCCTGGATGAATGCCGCTTTACCAAACCGGTATACCCCGGCATGACCATCGGGGTGCAGCTAACCTGCAAAGAAAAGATTAGCCAGGAAAAGCGCGACGAAGTAGACGTAGCCAAGGGTATAGTCCGCTGGCTGGTTGACGTTACCGATTTGGAAGACGAAACCGTAGCTGTAGCCACTATTTTAACAATGGTAAAGAAGAAAGAGCAGGAGTAGGTTGGTGGCTGGTGGTTGGTGTTTACTGCTTGGTTCCTTTTAATTGGTATTCTATTTTAAAAGTAACCGGGCCAACACACCCCTAGCCCCTCTCAAGAGGGGAATGCCAAAACTCCACCGTTTGAAGGGGGGCTAAAAGCCAAAAACTGTTAATGAAGACTTGAAATGTTTATAGTTATATAGGTTAAAGCAATTGGTAAGTATCCCCTCTAGAGAGGGGTGGGCGCAGGCCGGGGTATGTGGCCAGTCAACTTAAAAGGAAGACCTCAAAATGAAGCGCAAAATCATTCCCTACAACCCTAAGCTAAAAGAGCTGGCGCGGAAGTTACGGAATGATAGTACCCAAAGCGAAATTAGGCTTTGGCAATACTTGAAGAACAAGCAAATGTACGGCTATGACTTTCATCGCCAGAAACCTTTACTAAATTACATCGCTGATTTTTACTGTGCGGAAATGGATCTGGTTATTGAACTGGATGGTAGAAGCCATACTTTTGAGGAGGTAGTAACTAAGGATGAAGCCAAAACTTCAGAATTAGAAGCTGTAGGTTTATGCGTTCTGAGGTTTTGTGATGAGGAAGTAATGAAGGATATCAACAACGTTTTAAGAACTATCTCGATTTATATTGAGGAGTTTGAGGAAAACCATAAATGACTCTAAACCCCACTAGCTGTAAGTTTGATAATTGGACACCTGAACTTTTACGTCAAAAATATTTAATAACTGACTGTTCTTTAAGGCAAGCAGGCTACACACCCCTACCCCTCTCAAGAGGGGAGTGCCAGAACCTCGCTGGCGTAGGGGTGGCCAGAGGCCAATAACTGTTATTGAAAGATTGATGAATTTTAACTTATTGTGTGAAGGCGATGCTAAGCTTTCCCCTTTGGAGGCGCACGGCAATTGAGGGGTCGGCGTAGCCGGGGGCGGCCGCCGCGCGGTGTGTGGCTCACTAACTAGTAAGAAGAGACCTTATAATTCTCAAATTTCCTACAAATTAATAAACTATATGACAACCCAATCCATAACCGAACAAGGAACGGTTGATGTAGCTATTGCTGATAATGGCGTGACTACCGTTACTTTTTTTCATCCAGCGCATAACTCGCTGCCGGGTAAATTGCTTACCGAGCTTGCCCAAGCTATTAGAGATTTAGGGCAAAAGGCCGAGGCTAGAGTACTAGTGCTTAAAAGCGGCGGCGACCGTACGTTTTGTGCCGGAGCCAGCTTTGATGAACTACTGGCTATTGAAAACAAGGAGCAGGGTCTGGAGTTTTTCTCCGGCTTTGCTAAGGTAATTAACGCCGCGCGCACCTGCGGAAAGATTATCATTGGTCGCGTGCAGGGTAAGGCTATTGGCGGGGGCGTTGGCGTGGCCGCTTCTACCGACTACTGCATTGCAACTAAACACGCGGCAGTTAAGCTCAGCGAGTTGGCTATTGGAATTGGTCCGTTTGTGGTAGGCCCGGCCTGCGAGCGTAAGTTGGGTACCGCTGCCTTTAATGAACTGGCACTGGATGCCAGCGAGTTCCGCAGTGCCGAATGGGCTGCCCAAAAAGGCTTGTATACCGAAGTAGTAGAAGATACTACTGCACTGGACGAAGCCGTAGTCCGTATAGCTGATAAGCTGGCCAGTTATAACCCCGAGGCATTAAAAGCTATAAAAGAAGTATTCTGGCAAGGCACCGAAAACTGGGATAAATTACTAACCGAACGCGCCGCCATCAGCGGTCGGCTGGTGCTGTCAGATTTTACCCGTGAGGCTTTGGCTAAATTTAAGGGCAAGAAGTAAAGCAAAGAGCAAGGTTCTAACCTTGCTCTTCTTACTTCCAACTTAAAACCAAGCTGTAACCTTAGGCGGCCAACTTATAACTAGGCAGCAACTGAGTAATTCGCTGATGCCACTTTTGCAGCAGGGGGCCTTCGCCATTCAGGAAATGGCCCTCTGCTTCTTCGTAAAAGGAAATGTATATAACGGCTGGCGGCGACTGCTTCAGGCTAAGCTCCAAGCCTAAATGGGTTGGTATTTTAACTAATTGTCCGTCTTCCTGGCGACTATGGTGTTCTTCCACCTTTCGGCATTGCTTTACATTATCTAACCTGATAACCTGATCCTGAACGGTGGTTTCGGTAGCACGGTGAATTAGCAGCGTTCGGCGGTTAGCATCCAGGCCAATAATGTTGTGGTGCCAGATGTCGTATTCGGTTACGGTAAGGCCGTGCTGATTGGCCAACTTAAGCAGGGTATCCCTGAGCTGTTGATCGTGTTTTTTATTAGCTCGGGAAATTAGTATAAAGGGCAGAATACAGGCCGCTATAGCCAGCAAGCCAATGCCCAGGGTTAGTGCATCCATGGTAAATTAAATTTTAACTGAAACAGAAATAGAACCGCGAGGAATCTACTGCTGAGCTTTACCAGAATGCGTGAAAAGGGTAGCCAATGGCGTAGCTGGGTAAACCAAAGGTCCGGAACTGCCTAAAAGAGCCAACCGGCTGTTGGGTAGCCAGCAGGTGCTTAAACTGTAGGGGCCTGGCAGGTGGGTAAACCGAGCGTTCGTTTTCTGAGGTTTTGGTGAGTGGCCCCCCAAATTGGTAAACCGAAGCGGCCTGCCAAGCAACCCCAACCGGAGCCAACTCAATATCCAGTTTTTCCTGCGTAGCAGTACTGGGACTGTGGGCGGTAGAAGAATTAGAGAGAAGCGGGACTGAGAAAAGGCCAATGCCGAGCACCACCAGCGGTAGTACTACTATGTGCTTTAGTAAAAAGTTGCGACAGGCCTTCACCCTAGTGATGCAAACAGGAAAAACCCTACGGTTGCTGTTTACTCTACCAATATACAGTAGCTACCGCCGGATTGGTACCGGCAAGGTCAAATTTATTTTGTCGGCCTTTGAATTGCTTTCAAAGAATAGATGAGGCACGAACTACTATCACTTCTGCTGGTTCTGGTGCTGCGCGTAAATGTTATCCAAGTAACCCTCTAGTCGGGTTTGGGCACTGTGAGCCAAGGCTTCACGGGCACCGGCGCGGTCGGTGGCGTTCTTATCCTGCGATAGCTTGTATTTACCCTCCCAACGCTCAATTTTTAGTTTAAAACCTAAAATATGCGGCAGCAGCTTAGCCATCCTATTATCATCTTCCCGTAAAATAAACCTTTCCTCGCTATCGCCGGGTGCCTTTCCGTTTAGTTGGTTGGTTTCCATCAGATCGGTCATGGTAATCAGCGACTGCTTGGTTTCGTCTTCCCCCAAAATAGTAACCGGCCCACTTACGTGAACCTTTATGTAATTCCAGGTAGGCAGTTGGGGTGTGCTGTATCGCGTAGGCGATATATAGGTATCCGGCCCGTGAAATATTGCCTGCATGTTTTCCCGCCCCTCGTTTAAATACTGCGCCTGCGGATTGTGCCGATCCAGGTGGCCAATGAGGTAACCAAAACAACTTTCATCAGTATGGTATATAAGTGGAAGATGCGTAACCAAGGCTTCGCCCTGGTGCACCGTAATGCAGGTAGCCAGCGGAAAGGTTTTAATGGTAAGCACCGCATTAGCAAAATTAGCTTCCTGATGAATTGGGGGAGGATACATGGGTAATTACGAATTACGAATTACGAATTGAGGCTGGATGTTAAAGCTGGGATAATCTATTGTTTATAGTCTATTGTCTATTGTCTATTGTCTCTAAAATAACTTGCCAATTCGCTACTTCTCACCTTCCCACGGTACAATTTTGCCGTCTTTTACCAGAAAGGCTTTGTCGGCTAGTTTGAAGAGGTCTTCTTCCTGGTCGCTGTAGGTTTCTACCAGGCGGAAGGGGCGGTTGCCGTAGTGTTCTTCAAGCAGGCGGGTTTTTTCTTCGTCTTTGCAGGCTTTGCCCTTAAGTTTGTAGGTGCCGTTCTTATACTCGGTTTTGGTGCTGGCCCACCAGTCTACCTCAATATGGTTTTCGAACAGCGGTTTAACGTACACATCCAGCGCGCCGCTAATATATACTATCTGTACGCCCTCCTTTCGTAGTTGCTCCTGCCGCTTGAGTAGTTTGGGGTTGAAGTGTTTGGGGTACTCAATACTCCAAAATTCGGCGGCGTACTCGTTTACCTTATCGGGCGGAATGTTATCCAGATAATTGAAAAAGTTTTCCTTAAAATTAGTCTGGTCAATCAGGCGTACCTTGCTTAGGGCTTTCCAGAGGCTAAGCTGAAAGATGTTCAAGATTTTATAGTTCTTCTTATAGCATATGTACTTGAAGAATTCCCCCTTGCTGCTGGGGTAGTATACGGTTTGGTTTAAATCGAATACGGCTACGCGTACGGGTTCTTGTTTTTCTGACATACCGGGCTAATAAATGCCTAGTATTAACGGCCCGCCGGCAAACTTGGTTTTCGCTTTCGGTTGGCAATGTATACGCCTAAAATTATACCGGCCATGCCGGCGTAGTGCAGGGGCAGCAGTTCCTCACCATCCAGCATACCAACCACTACCGCCACTATGGGTATAATGTAGGTGGCAAACGAAGCAAACATGGCTGTGGTTTGCTGCACCAATTTATTAAAGATGATGAGTGCTACCGCCGTACCCAGCACGCCCAAAGCAGCCACCGCTGCCAACGACCAGCCCGCCGTAGGTTGGGTCTGGTAGTGCTCAATAAAATCGGTAAAGCCGAAAAGGAATACCGCCGCCGCCGGCAGCACCAGCAGCAAGCTAACGCCGGTAATTACTACCGGACGCAGTCCGCCCAGGTAATTTTTAATCAAGTTTAGGTTGAGGCCGTAGCAGAAGGTAGCGCCCACCACCAGCAGGGCGTAGGCATTGAAGCCGCTGAGTTGCCCGCCGGCCCGGGCCAGGCTCAGTACAATGGTGCCGATAAAGCTTATGGCCAGCCCAATACCGTTGCGGCGGGTAAACTTCTGACTAAAAAACAGCGCCCCTACCAGCACCGTAAATAGCGGCGTAAGAGCGTTAAGTATTCCGGTTACGCCCGAGGCCAGCCGGGTTTGGGCCAGCGCAAACAAAAAAGCCGGTATAAACGAGCCTACTAACCCAATAACCAGCAGCAGCCCGCGCTGCCGCCCGTTTAACTTACCAACGTGCCGGATAGCAATGGGCGAAAGCGCCAATGCGGCAAAAATTATGCGCAGGGCTCCAACTTCGCCGGGGGCGTAGGCCAGTAAGCCTTTCTTAATAAGAATAAAGGAATTGCCCCATATAAAGCTAACTGCCAACAGCATACCCCAGGCGGCCAGCGGTATAGCTGCATCGCCGGTACTACTGCCGGCAGGGGCTTCCGGCGCGGCGGCTACGGCTGGGCTTTCAGTTTTATTTTCTGAAATATTACTAGGCAGGGACGTTTTGGTAGGCATTAGCGAAGGTGTACGCAATTTCATCCAGAATGGTCAGGAGTTCGTCGTAGCTTTCACTTTCTACCAACCGGGTGCGGTACGGCTTAAAGTTAGGCAAGCCCCGGAAATAATTAGTATAATGGCGGCGCATTTCGTAAATGCCAACTTTCTCGCCTTTCCATTCTACCGAAAACTTTAAGTGATCTTTAGCCGTGGTTATACGCTCCTCCATGGTAGGTGGGGGCAGCAGTTCGCCGGTAGCTTCGTAGTGTTTTATTTCGCGGAAGATCCAAGGGTAGCCAATGGCGGCGCGGCCAATCATTACGCCGTCCACACCGTACTTTTTCCAGTAGTCGATTGCTTTTTCGGGCGAGTCTATATCGCCATTGCCGAAGATTGGTATAGTAATGCGGGGGTTGTTCTTAACCTCGCCAATCCAGGTCCAATCGGCGGTGCCTTTGTACATTTGCTGGCGCGTGCGACCGTGAATGCTCAGCGCCTGTATGCCTACATCCTGCAGACGCTCGGCTACTTCCATAATTTTAATGGTGCTGGTATCCCAACCCAGACGGGTTTTTACGGTAACCGGCTTATTTACACGCTTCACAATTTCAGCGGTCATTTCCACCATTTTGGGTATATCCAGCAATATGCCGGCGCCGGCACCTTTGCAGGCTACTTTCTTAACCGGACAGCCGTAATTAATATCTACAATTTCAGGATCGGCCGCTTCGGCAATAGCTGCGGCCTGGCGCATACTTTCAATATTTTCACCAAAAATCTGAATGCCTATGGGGCGCTCGTAATCGTATATATCCAGTTTCTGTACCGATTTGTCGGCGTGGCGGATAAGCCCCTCAGCTGCAATAAATTCAGTATACATTAAGTCCGCGCCGTTGGCTTTGCACACCGCGCGGAAGGGCGGATCGCTCACATCTTCCATGGGTGCTAACAACAGCGGAAACTTCCCTAACTCCAGCTTTCCTATCTTAACCAATTTGCAATCTGTTATTTTAGCGTAAATTTAAGGTTTATTATGCTTACTAAGCCAGTGGAAACCACTAATTCCTTACAAGTACATCGCGAGCGGCCTGCCTGGCAACATCTACTATTAATAGTTGCCTACTTTTTAGCGGCCATGTTTATTGGTCAGTTTGTTGGTATGGTGCTGGCAGCGGCCCTATACTCCGTATCTCTGCCAGAAGTACCCTTAATACTTCATAATTTTAGCCACCCCAACAGCAAAGCTATCGTGTATCTGCTACAGGGGTTTTCATCTTTTTTTGGCTTTGTGGTTGGCCCCGTACTGTACTTATACCACTGGGGCAACCCTAATCAACCCGGGGGTTCGCTTAGTAACCTGCTTAACCGACCCCAGGCTACAATAATTCCGTTAGGGCTGGCGGCAGTTATTACCGTATGCTTTATGGCGGTAAACAGCCCATTAATTGAGTGGAACGCTACCCTGGAGTTGCCTGCCGGTATGCAGGGCTTTGAACAGTGGGCGCGGGGTCTTGAGGAACAGGCCGCCCGCATAACCCGTAAACTAATAGAGTTTGAGAGTATAGGGGATTTTTTACTGGCTTTACTAGTGATGGCCGTGCTGGCAGCCGTAGGTGAGGAATTATTATTTAGAGGGCTGCTGCAACCGGTGCTAGGGAAAATTTTTCGCAATGCTCACGTTGGCATCTGGCTATCGGCCCTTTTCTTTTCATTGTTTCATTTTCAGTTTTTTGGTTTGCTACCGCGAATGGCATTAGGGATTCTGTTTGGCTACCTGTTTTACTGGTCGGGTAGTTTGGTTATGCCTATACTAGGCCATTTTATTAATAATGGATTAACCCTGTTACTAGCCTATCTGGCTTCTAGCGGTGTTTTAGATTACAATATGGAAAGTACCGAAGCTTTGCCTCTAACGTCAATTTTAGTATGTTTAGTAGTTGGAGTAGCTGCAAGCGTAGCATTTTACCAATATTTTAATAAACGGGTTAAGCATGAGTACGTGGAGCAGCGTGTTTAAGAGTAAGTTAGAGCATCAGGCCCAAATAGTGCGGGATGTTCTTTTAAACCATGAGGTGCCGGCCGTAGTAGTAAACAAAACCGACAGCAGTTATAGGGTACTGGACGGACCCCACGAAGTAAGAGTGCCGGCTGATAAGGTATTGACCGCCTTAAAAATTATTGAGAATGATATCACGTTTGAATAGATACAGTAATTTAACGCAACGGGTAATTGCCGGCACTATAGGAGCGGCCGCTATTGTTTGGGCATCGTGGTATAGCGAGTGGACCTACTTTGTAGCATTTTTTGTACTCTGCATGTTTACATTGCTGGAGTTCTACAAACTGGTAGGCCTGGATGGTATTTTTCCGCTGAAGTTCTGGGGTACGTTTACCGGCATGGTACTGTACACGGTAACCTTCCTATTTATGGCCGACCTGATAACGTATCAGTACATTTTTATTATGTTTCCGCTGGCTTCGCTCAGTTTCTTTATAAAATTATATAAGCGGGAAGAAAAGAAACCTTTTACCA
This sequence comes from uncultured Roseivirgaceae bacterium, assembly GCA_964504565.1. Lineage (GTDB taxonomy): Bacteria > Bacteroidota > Bacteroidia > Cytophagales > Cyclobacteriaceae > Cesiribacter. The sequence goes on along the minus strand of CAZDEY010000006.1, from coordinate 212,143 downwards.
ATATTGCTTTTACATTTTTGGGAATAATATACGTAGCCGTTCCCTTTTCGCTTCTGCACGTATGCGTATTACTGGATGGTATTTACAGCTACCAAATTGTGTTGGGCCTTATGCTGATAATCTGGGCCAGTGATACCGGAGCCTATTTTGCCGGCACCAATTTTGGCAAGACCAAGCTTTTTGAGCGGGTATCGCCCAAGAAAAGTTGGGAGGGCAGCATAGGTGGGGCCATTACTGCCGGGCTAATGGTACTGGCTATCAGTTACTTTTACCGCGACCTGACCATATGGGAGTGGCTGATTGTGGGCGGCATTACGGTTATTACCGCCACCTACGGCGATTTGGTAGAAAGCCTGTTTAAGCGCAGTATTGCTATAAAAGATAGCGGCACCACCATACCCGGCCACGGCGGCTTCCTGGATAGGTTCGACGGCCTGTTGCTGTCGGTACCGTTTATCCTGATTTACTTGGTGTTGCTGCGGAATGATTTTTAGGTTTGTCTTGCGCGGCTGCCGCGCGGTCATGAGTTTGCGGAATTGGTACGAGCCGCTAGCATTTAGGCTGGCGCGAAACTTAGTTTTGTGACCTGATTTGAAGTAGGAAGTTAACTTTCGCGCTTGGGTAGGATTAGTATTGAGTAGATCGCCACTCGGTCTTTGGTTTCTCTGGTGCTTTTACAAAGTGTACCTATTTACCGGCCTATGAAAATGAGTATGTACCCATTTATTAGAACCACTGAAGTTTCTATTTTACAAGATCATATCAAAGGACTCAGTTCACATATTGATTTTTATGTCTGTTGCAGCTCGTCTTTACTTGTTTAGTTCGAATAGAAAGACTGATTAACCCAGCCATGAATAGGATAGCTCCTCCAATAAAAGGAAATCCAGCTCCCACTAAATCTTCTATAACAGATGAGAAGAGAAAGGGAAGACAGTAAATCATTCCAATTCCACCAACAAACATTGAAAACAGTGATGCAGCGTAAACTACTTTTTTCGTAAGTGAATCCATATTTAAAGTTTTTTTGTTGGTTAGGATGACCTTACGCCTCAGACTTTCCAAATCTTGTTCCGCGTATGCATCAATTGTCCAGTGCTTTATTGATTTTGAGTTAAAACCCATTCGAAAGTCTTTTGCGAATTGTATCCACTTAGTTGGCAAGAGTATAAATCCAAATAAAAAAATTGCGATGCTTGGAATTGATAGGTTTCCATTTCCAATCATAAAAGCCTGCATTCGAATCTCATCAGTTGGAGTCATTTGAAAATCAAGAAGTGAATGTTTTAAATCATGCGATTCATAATGAGGAACTAAACGTAAATTATGTTTATCTAAGCAGTTCGCAATTTCTCTCCCTAAAGTTCCTTGTTCAAGATGACGCAGTTCTTCAAGCTGTTCGTCATAGACTTCCATATCATGAAACTTCTCAATCAGCCAAACAGACATTTTAAAAGATATGTGAATTATACATTCCGAAATTTTCTCAAGCTGTTTCATGCTGTTCTGCTTTATAAGTTACAACTTCCAAGTATAAGTATAAACTGAAGGATTTAAAATCCGCTGAAATAACTCATTGAGCTTGAGGTCGAGAATAGCGTTTCAAACCCTTGGCCAAAGCACCCGAGAAAATCAGCCTGAGAATTCTATAGTCAATTGTCCATAATCTATCGTCTCCCAAACACCTCACCAATTCGCCGCCTCGCCACTTCACTAATTCCAACTTTCTGCAAACGATTGAACGTTTCGGTGGTTGTACTTCTAAGATTTTAGCGAGGTAATGTTTAACTGAAGATTATACTGAATCCTTTAGAGGAAAAATATTTTCAAATCCTGTACTTCTTTCTACATTTACCTTGAAATTAACGGATTGCCCGGCGGCCGGTACAGCATAGGCCACACCGAAACTTTTACCGCCCCGCGCTTCCAGCAACCATATAGCACTACTTTTTATGGCGTACATTGAACCGGCTCCGATTAAAGATAAGGAGAACCCTTTTGAAAGCATGATGTCGAGGTTTCACACGGCTGCCCAGCACCTGGGCCTCGACGATGAAGTGTATGATGTACTAAAAGCGCCGGCTAAGCAAGTAATTGTAAACCTGCCGGTTACTATGGACGACGGTACCATTCAGGTATTTGAAGGCTACCGCGTAATTCACTCCACTATTCTGGGCCCTTCTAAAGGTGGCATCCGCTACGATATGGGCGTGCACCTGGACGAAGTAAAGGCCCTAGCCGCCTGGATGACCTGGAAGTGCGCCGTGGTAGATATACCCTACGGTGGTGCTAAGGGCGGTATTAAATGTAACCCGCGCCAAATGAGCAGCGGCGAGGTTGAACGCCTAACCCGCGCCTATACTAAAGCCATGATGGACATATTCGGCCCCGACCGCGACATACCGGCCCCCGATATGGGCACCGGCCCGCAGGAAATGGCTTGGCTTATGGACGAATACTCGCGTTCGGTTGGCCAAACTACCAACGCCGTAGTTACGGGTAAACCCCTGGTACTGGGCGGCTCGCTGGGCCGTACCGAGGCTACCGGCCGTGGCGTAATGGTTAGTGCCCTGGCAGCTATGGAGAAGCTTAAAATTAATCCGTATCAGGCAACTTGCGCGGTGCAGGGTTTTGGTAACGTAGGCTCTTTTGCCGCTTTATTATTAGAAGAGCGGGGTGTTAAAATTGTGGCTATATCCGATTTGAGCGGGGCTTACTACAATCCGAAAGGCTTGGATATTCATGCGGCTATTGAGCACCGTATGAATAATAAGGGTTCTATGGAAGGCTTTGCCGGCGGTGAAAAGCTTGCTAATGCCGAAGACCTGATGGAACTGGAGGTAGATGTGCTGGTGCCCGCCGCTATGGAAGATGTAATTACCGTAGAAAACGCCGATCGTATTAAGGCCAAACTTATTGTAGAAGGGGCTAACGGCCCTACCGGTAGCCGCGCCGACTCTATAATTAACGATAAAGGTATAATGGTAGTACCCGATATTCTGGCCAACGCCGGTGGGGTAACCGTAAGCTACTTCGAGTGGGTACAAAACCGTTTGGGCTATAAGTGGACCGCCGAGCGAGTTAACCGCCGCTCCGACAGGATTATGAAGGATGCTTTTGATAAAGTGTATAGCACCTCGCAGGAATACAACGTTAGTATGCGTATTGCGGCCTATATAGTAGCTATTGATAAAGTGGCCAAGACGTACAAATTCCGCGGTGGCTTCTAAAACAATTAGTTAGCTAAGGCTATTATAGAAATATAAGGCCGGCCAACCCACCCGTTGGCCGGCCTTTTGTTTATAAGTAAAGGTTTGGCGTATATTGCAGCCGCAAGCCCAGTAGTTTTTTTCAACCATGACTATACATAAGGAAGGCCGTACCCTATTGGTGGTACTTTTTATTATACTTTTAGCCATTAACCTGGCCGTAGTTTATTTCTACCCTAGTAGCCCGGTAATTCACGGAGTATTTATAATTGTAAGCGTAATTTTTTACCTGCTTATCCTCCAGTTTTTCCGTAATCCGCGCATAACTATTAAGCAAGACGATACCCATATTCTGGCCCCGGCCGATGGTAAAGTGGTAGTGATTGATGATGTGCAGGAAGAAGAATATTTTCACGGAACGCGCAAGCAGATTAGCATATTTATGTCGCCGGTAAACGTGCACGTAAACCGTAGCCCGGTAAGCGGACTTATTAAATATTTTAAATACCACCCGGGCAAATACCTGGTAGCCTGGCACCCCAAAAGCAGCACCGATAATGAGCGTACTACGGTAGTGGTAGAAACCAAGGCCGGGGTAGAGGTTTTATTCCGACAGATTGCCGGTGCCTTAGCCCGCCGTATTCGCTGGTACGTAGAGGAAGGGCAGAAAATTGAACAGGGCGGCGAGTTTGGGTTTATTAAGTTTGGCTCCCGCGTCGATATTTTATTGCCAGTCAATGCTAAGGTAACCGTAAATATTGGCGACAAAACTAAAGGCGGCCGTACGGTTATTGCTGAACTTCAGGCTTAAGATACCATGAAGCCTAATTATACCGCATTTATTTTTCTATTGGTAGCCGTGCTGTTACTGGTGCTGAACGAAACCCTGTTGAGAGGACAAATTCCAAGCTGGGTATTTATTCTGATTTTAGTGGCCTGGATTGTGGTACGGTTTGGCCCTTTTTTGAGGAGGCGGCAGTAGGGTTGTTTAGCTGCCATTGAAGATGATTAATTTTTTTCAAAAATTGTACTCCCGTTCTACCTTAGCAATGCGCACTTTATAATTTTTATACCACTTAGTTTTACCTAAGTCTTGGGCTAGTAGGTGGTAAGCGTTCTCTTTCCAGGCCTTAATAGCTTCCAAGCTACTCCAGTACGACACGGTTATGCCTACTTCATTCCTGGCACTTTCAACTCCGAGAAAACCTTCTTGCCGGCTGGCTAAATCTACCATACGCTTAGCCATAGCCTCGTAGCCCTTATCTCCTTCAGTTCTTATTGAACTAAAAATTACTGCGTAATAGGGTAATTCCACTGTTTAAAAGTTTTGCGTATTACAAATTTAGCCGCAAGCCCGCGGCGGCATAAATCATTAAAGCTTCGGAACTACCCAATTGAAATCCTAAGGGTACCAAACGAAATGCCCAACCTTCCGGCGATCCAAATTCCATCGATAGGTCCAGGCCGGCGGTAGGATAAAAGTTGCGAAAATTTTCTTCCGGTAACCGAAATTCACCTCCTGCTTCTTTGCGGCCGGCGGTAAATACCAGGCTGGCGTAGGGGTTAAAGCTAACACCCAAGCGCCTGGCCTTTACTATGTGTACCGAAAGCTGGTAGCCTGGCTGAACTACCAGGTAGCGGGCATCACGCACATCATCTGCCGCTTGAACAAAATAACCAATACCCAGGCGGGGACCGTGGCTTACAATAGACTCCGGGCTTTTTGTTCGGGTATAGGCTAAATTTAGCAAGCCGCCCGCTCCAATTACCTTACTATCATTATGTAAACCAATGGCTAAGTCGGCGGTAAGTTTAGGGCCTTGGCCGTATACCGAAGAGGTAAAGATTATTGCCCAGCATACCAATGCTAATTTTTTCATAACTAGAAAGATAAGGTTCCGCTAAAATTATACCTCTCATCCGTATGGTTCAAACACCGGTATCTAATTTTATTTTATCAATACGCTACTTCAATCAGGTACAAGCCCTGCGCCGGGGCGCTGCGGCCGGCCTGGCTGCGCTTGCGGCTTTCCAGTATTTGCTGAACTTCTTCCAGACTGGTTTTTCCTTCGCCAACGTCCATCAGGGTGCCTACAATTGCCCGCACCATATTGCGCAGAAAACGATTGGCGGTTATATAAAATACCAGTTCATCGCCATCTTCCAGCCAGCGGGCTTCGGTTACATTGCACCTAAAGTGCTTTACATCGGTATGTACCCTACTAAAGCACTCAAAGTCATCCCACTTAAGCAGTAAGCGGGCGGCCTCATTCATAGCTTCAACGTTTAGCGGCTTGCTAAATACATAGCACAGGTTTTGCCGAAACGGGTCTTTTTTGCGGCAAATATGGTAAGCGTAGCGGCGGCGAATAGCACTGAACCGGGCATGAAAATCATCAGAAACCGGTGCTAAACTACTAATGGCTATATCCGGCGGAAGCATTTTATTTAACCTAAACCGTATCAACTCACAATCTAATTCCTGTTCAGTATCAAAGTGGGCCGGCTGCTGGCGGGCGTGTACGCCGGTATCGGTGCGGCCGCTGCCGGTAATTCGTATAGGCTGACGTAGCAAACGGCTTAGGGCCGATTCTACTACTTGCTGCACGCTCTGGGCGTTATTCTGCATTTGCCAGCCGTGATAATTAGTGCCGTTGTAAGTAATATTGAGTAAGTAGCGCAAAGGTTGATTTGTGTGTATGAGACTAGGCTAATTGCCCGAAAAATTGGTACCTTGCGCGCAATTTACAGGTTCTACACCATGATTCAACGTATACAATCTATATTTCTGCTTTTGGCCGCCGTAGCTATGGGTTTAACTTTTATTTTTCCCATTTGGGAAAAAGTGAGTTACGGTATGGAAGAGGCTGTTCGGGTAAGCAATTTGGCAATTACCCATTATAAATTTTCCGGTACTGAGTATGATGCCGTAGGTGAGGTACTACGTACGGAGAGTTTGTGGTACGCTGCTTTACTGGCCGGCCTATCTATGGTAGTAGCTATATTATCTACTTTTAGCTTTCGGAAGCGGCTTAATCAAATTAAGCTAAATGCCCTAAACTCGCTGCTAATTGGCGGGTATTTGGTTTCGGTGCTTTTAGCCAGTATAAGAGGCGATGAGTGGCTGGTTGCCGATGGTGAAGGTAATTATCTGCCCGGCTTCTACATTCCGCTGGTAGCCCTGATACTGAATATGCTAGCTAACCGATTTATTCGCAAGGATGAAATGCTGGTTCGTTCGGCTGAGCGGTTCCGCTAAGCAATCATTTTACTATTTTAGAGGCAGCTATAAAGGCTGCCTTTTTTATGATGAATATAGTACTAGTTGGGGCATCCGGGCACGGCAAGGTTGTGCTGGATGCCCTGCACGAGCAGAATAAGTACCGAATGCTGGGCTGGTTAGATAAGAACCTGCCGGCCGGAACCAACTTTTGCGGCTATCCGGTTTTAGGTTCCGAAGAAAACCTTATACGCATACTGCTGGAAATTAAAATTGAGGGTTTTGTAGTGGCTATAGGCGATAACCTCCTACGCTCTTCGGTCTTTAACTTATTGCTAAAGACCAAACCCGATTTGGTTTCGGCTACAATTATTCACCCCAAAGCTATAGTTAGCAAGCAGGCGAGTATAGCTGAAGGTACAGTAATTATGGCTGGAGCTATAGTGAATGCCGGGGTCAATATTGGCCGGGGCGCGCTTATAAACACTGCGGCATCGGTAGACCACGACTGTGTTGTGCATGAGTTTAGTAGCCTGGCACCCCGGACAACCCTGGCCGGTAATTGTACAATAGGCCGGTTGAGTACCGTAGGAATTGGAGCTACGCTGGTACAGAATATCACTATTGGTTCAAATACTGTAGTTGGGGCAGCTTCTTTAGTAAATAAAGATTTACCAGCTAATTGTGTAGCTTGGGGAGTTCCGGCTAAGGTACAGCGTAGCCATTAGGTAAGTGAAAAAGTGCGGTTATGGCCAGGTTCAATAGCTTTAGTACTGGTTTTAAAACAATAATTACAGAATAGCTAGACTGAAAGTAGGCATTACTAGGGAGTAAACATTGCAAAGATTCTTGCTTACTACAAATAAGTTAGCCCTGGTTTATTTGGAAAATATTCCGAATAAGCCAGGGCTTACCGTATAGAGCCGGCCGAATAAATCGGCAATTATATTTTCAGTTTATTGATATCAGTTGCAACTGCCAGTTGCTGAATGCGCTGGCGGAAGTTATCCGGGTTAAACGGTTTAATCAGGTACTCTTGCATGCCCGCAGCAAATGCTTTGGCCTGGATGTGCGGTTCGGTTGAGGCGGACATTGCCATTACCGGCACGTGTTTATTGGTGGTATTGCCCGTGCGCAGGCGGCGGGTAATTTCGTAGCCGTCAATATCCGGTAATTGCAGATCCATTAAAACCAAATTAAATACCTCCTTTTCAAGCAACTTAAGGGCCTCGTTGCCGGTTTCGGCTACGCTAAAGCTAATACCCCAGCGGGTCAGGAATTTTTCAGTTACAAAGCGGTTAAGCGGGTTGTCCTCTATCAGAAGTAAATGGATGTTCTCGGCCTCAAGCATGCCATCAACAGAAGTACTAGGTATCATAATCTCAGTATTTGGCTCTTCGATCTTATATTCTATAGTGAAGGAGAAGGTTGACCCTTCGCCTGGTTTACTAACTACGTTAATACGGCTATTGTGCATTTTCAGCAGCTTGCGCGTAATAGCTAAACCTAAACCAGTACCGCCGTATTTGCGGGTAGTGCTGGCCTCGGCCTGGGTAAAGCTTTCAAAAATTGTTTCCAGCTTATCTTCCGCAATACCTATACCGGTATCTTGCACACTAAAGTTTAGCATTACGCTATTTTTATTTTTCTTAACCAACCCCAAATGGAAAGTTACTTCGCCTTCTCTGCTAAATTTCAGGGCATTACTTAGTAGGTTGGTTAGTATCTGCGCCAGCCGGGCCGGATCGCCCAAAACGTAGGCGGGAAGTTTATCCAGGCAAATAAACCTAAGGCGGACCTGTTGCTTTTTAGCTACCGGCTGCAAACTGTCCGTTAAGTTCCGGGCTAATTCCAGCACGTTGAAGCAGGTTTTTTCCAGCTCTACCCGGCCCGATTCGTACCGGCTAAAATCCAGAACATCGTTTACCAGGTTCAGCATGTTTTCGGCCGAAAACTTTAACAATCTCAGGTTTTCCTTCTGGTCGGGGCGGGGGCTTTCCTGCATAAGCAGGTGGGTCATGCCTAAAATTGCGTTCATAGGGGTGCGCAACTCGTGGCTGATTGTACTTACAAACTGAGCCTTTAGCCTACTGGCTTCTTCCGCTTTTTCCTTAGCGTTTACCAGGGCATCCTGTGCTTCCTGCTGAGCTGTTATATCTTCGGCAAATATCGTAAACCGATCTACTATACCTTCATTAAAAATAGGGTATATACGTAGTTGGTAGGTTTGTTCTTCTCCTTGCAAGGGAACGGTTATAATAAACTCGGCAACATTGCCGGCACGCGCCGTTTCGTAGCGTTCGCGCCAGGCAGGTAGTTCTTCTTCGGGCAGCACATCCCGGAAACGCTGGCCGCAGCGCATTTCTTTTCCGTAGATTAGCTTCATCATTTGTAAAAAGGCCCGGTTACAGTCTAGCAGACGGTAGTCGGTATCTACCATCCAGATTACGCTGGAATTATGCTCTAGTATAGACCGTATATTGCGCTCGTTGCGCTCCAGTTGTTGCTGGTATAGGCTTCTGTCGGTAACATCGCGGGCATTTATTACCAAGCCGTTAATATCGGGATTGTCTAGCTGGTTGGTACCGTTGGCTTCTAAGTATAAATAGCTGCCATCGGCCTTGCGGTACCTAAATTCAAAAGTATTTTCGGTTGAGGTTCCGGCAATTCGGCTTTGTACCCGCTCAATACTATGGTTTAAATCTTCCGGATGAATAAACTCAAACACGGTTTTGTTGCGGGTATCCTGCGGGGTGTAACCGGTAAGGCGGTAAAACGAGGGCGTGAGGTATTTAATAGTGCCCCGTTCATCGGTAATGCAGATAATATCGGCAGCATTTTGTATTAGCGCCTGAAAATGGTTCTTACTGGTTTTAAGGTTGGCCAGCAATATATCCGAATAGTTTAGGTTTTGCTGAAGGCTCCGTTCCTTTTCACTTAGGGCTTTATTAAGCTCAGCTTGTTGCTTAAGTGCGTTTTTAAGGTCGCGTTGCTGCTGAAAGGTGATCCAATAATAAAATAGAGCCAGTACAAAACCGGATAAAACGCTAACAATTAAATTTGAGGTATAGGCAGCCGTCCAGAGGCTGTTGGACCGGCCAGGAGCAGCGTAGATATCCTGCGAAAAGTATAAAACCACCAGCAAACTAACCGGAACCGCAACTACTAACAGAAGTTGCTTCCATTTTCTAAGATCAAAGACAAGGGCAGTTCCGAATATTACCGGGATAAAGTACAAATGTTCGCCGCTACTGCTGCCCATGAGCAGAGAAGTGAAAAAACAGTACACATTGATTTCAATATACAAAACCGTACGGGCCAGGTGATGCCGGCCGGCTTTGTTAAGCAGAGGAACCGAACCTAAGATTAAAGGCGCGAGCATCTCTATAACGCGCATAATTTTAGGTTCGCCCTCGTAGGTAAAGAAGACAAAAGCCAAGGCCACTACCGCTACAAATATGCTCAGCTGATTTACCAACCGTATATAGCGGGCTTTGCCTAGCGGGTAGTCGTCTTTAACGCCTAAATTGCTAATTCTGTGGAATATAGAGAAACTAATATCTTGCATAGAGGCACCCGGGGTAGCTAATTAGCCGGGTTTTCCATCTACGAAATAACGATTTAACCTACTCTCAAAAAACTAAGATTAGGCTGAGACAGTACACCTCTGACAAAGTGGCGGAATTGATGAGAAATTAAGGGCGTGGAATAGTTTTTGAAAAGCTTGTGCCAGAATCAACTGTAAAACCTTAAACATTATATAAAAATGCAGGAGAAAGGCAGTATTTCGATACATACCGAGAACATTTTTCCCATTATTAAGAAGTTTCTCTACTCCGATCATGAGATCTTCTTGCGGGAGCTGGTAAGCAATGGCGTGGATGCGTGCCAAAAGCTGGAAAAACTTACGCAACTGGGTGAAAACCAAAGCGAACAGGGCGAGCTGGCCGTAACCGTAACGCTAAACAAAGAAGCCAAAACTATTACCGTTAGCGACAACGGTATCGGCATGACGGCCGAGGAAATTAAGAAGTATATTAACCAGATTGCTTTTAGCGGCGCTACCGAGTTTGTAGAAAAGTACAAAGATAAAGGTGACCCGAAGCAGATTATCGGACATTTTGGCTTAGGGTTCTACAGTGCCTTTATGGTGGCCGATAAGGTAGAAATCATCACCAAAAGCTACCAAGAAGGCACCGAGCCCGCCCGCTGGATTTGCACCGGCAGCACCGAGTTTGAAATTACCGAAGCCCAGAAAGACAGCCGCGGCACCGATATTATCCTGCACGTAAATGAAGACAGCCAGGAGTTTCTAGAGCCGTATCGTTTACGGTCTATCTTAGAGAAATACGGCAAATTCCTGCCCATTCCGGTATTTTTTGATGGTAACGAAGAAACCGAAGATAAAGACGGCAACAAAAGCAAAAAGGGCCCTGAGCAGATTAACGAAACCAAACCACTCTGGACCAAGCCAACCAGCGAACTAAAGGACGAAGATTATCTGGCCTTCTACAAAGAGCTGTACCCCTTTGGCCCCGATCCGCTGTTCTGGATTCACCTGAACGTTGACTATCCGTTTAACTTGACCGGTATTCTGTACTTCCCGAAGCTGCAGAACGATTTTGAGCTGCATAAGAACAAAATTCAGCTCTACAGCCGCCAGGTATTTATTACCGACGAGGTTAAGGATATAGTGCCGGAATTCTTACAACTCCTGCACGGCGTTATCGACAGCCCGGATATTCCGCTGAACGTAAGCCGCAGCTTTCTGCAGGCCGATGGCAACGTAAAGAAAATTAACAGCCACATTACCAAAAAAGTAGCCGACAAACTACAGGAGCTATACAAAAACGACCGCAGCGCCTACGAAAACAAGTGGGATGATATTGGCCTGTTTGTAAAGTACGGCATGATGACCGACGATAAGTTCTACGACCGCGTGAAGGGCGTAGCGTTGGTGAAGAACCTGGAAGGCAAATTCTTTACGCTGGAAGAATACGCCGAGCACGTAAAAGGCAACCAGACCGATAAGAACGAGCAGCAGGTTTGGCTATACACTACCGATGCCAGCAAGCAGCACACCTTTACCGAGGCCGCCAAGCGCAAGGGCTACGATGTAATTTTGTTCGATAGCCCCATTGACAACCACTTTATTGGTACGCTGGAGCAGAAGCTGGAGAAAACCAGCCTGAAGCGCGTAGACGCCGACACCGCCGATAAGCTGATTGAAAAGGACGAGGCGCTGGAAAGCGTACTAAGCAAAGACGAAGAAGAAAAGGTGAAGACCCTGTTTGAAGGCGCCATTAATGACAAGAGCCGCACCGTGACCGTAGCCGCCCAGAGCCCCGACGAAATGCCGGTGACCCTGACCATGCCGGAGTTTATGCGCCGCATGAAGGATATGCAAGGTATGCAGGGCATGATGATGGGCCAAATGCCGGATATGTATACCGTAACCGTGAACGCTAACCACCCGCTAACTGGCCGCATACTAAAAGCCGAGGGCGAAGAGCAGCAGCAAAAACTGGCCAAACAAGCTTACGATCTGGCACTGCTAGGTCAGGGCCTACTCCAAGGCCAAAGCCTAACGGACTTTATTCATAGAAGTGCTGATATGCTTGGTGTTGAATAATTTAATTAATTCTTAATTAATAAAAACCCGCTTTCGTAAGAAGGTGGGTTTTTTAATATTTTAACCTTAATATATTGTATGCAATTATTAAGTTATTATATTTAGTTGAAATAAAGAAATTAATATAATAATTGCATGAGGCGTAAAGTTATTTTTGGTATAATGTTAGTATTATCTAGTATATCATGTACCTCTCAAGTTATCCGTTCAGATAGTACCGAAATCGAGGAATATAGTAATAGAAGAATGGAATTTTCATCGTTGGAACTTTATTCTTCTAAATTAGATAATTTTGAAATAAAAAATATAGAAGTGGATGTAGGAAGTTATATTCCTGTTTTTATGAACATAATTGATAATTATGATAGAGAACTGTTTGAATCAATATTAGACTATAAGCCGCCTACAGCACTAGAATTGCAAACTATTAAATCTAAATATGGGGATGAACTAGTGAGAATCGTTATAGATAGAGATAGAATACATAATATATTTATTAATTTATTGGAAATCAGAAAAGTGATCCAGCTCTTGGATGGCTTATCTAATGTACTAACGTATACACAAGATTATGAAGCTAATACTAAAATTTTAACTTTTTTAGGTGATAGGGCTAAATTTATTAAAAGTATAGATAGTCTAATAGTAACTAGAATAAGTACTGATATATCACCTTTACTTGCAACACTTTTAGGGAAATATGATATTATTCATAAATATTTAAATGATTATTGTAATGATAGAGTTGTCTCGATTTTAACAAATTATACATTTGAAGGTAGTTCGGATAAGCAATTAGAAGATTGGAATAATATATTTAAAAAAAATCAATATATGTTGCCCACTCTAATTAATGAGTGTAATGTATTTTTGAAAATAGCATATGAGGATTTTAGTGAGTTGTCTAAATATTTAAAGAATAAATATCCTGAAATTATTGATTTGACTAACAATTAACCTAAAACTTATGAAAAAAATTTATCTATTAACAATGGGCATTTTATTGTCTTGGAATTCGACCCACTCACAAACTTTGCAGATTATAGATGCAATTGGTGGGGTTTTACTTCCTCGTGTTGTAGATGGTATTAAGGAAGTACAAAATTCTGGTAATTCATCTAAAATAAAATATGATAAAGAAGATTTTAATAAAAAAGTAGATGCAGTTCAGGATTATGTTGTAGGTATAGCTAATGCCATGTCGAATGATGCGCAGTCACTCTCTGTCCTTTCAGGTATAACAGCAAGAACTTCTCAATTTTATGATGATCTTGGGGCGCTAGAATCACTTTCGAAAAATACATTAATTGATGCTATTATAAATTGCAATAATGAGCCTGTGCAAAGGCAATATGCTTTAGTTTTTGATTCTGATCTTGCTCAATTAAAATCTGATATAGATGGTGTAAGAACATCAATATTAAACTCATCTCTTGATCAAAGTTTAAAAGATGATTTAACAGTGATCATAGAAAATGTAAGAAGCGAATACACTGATTTTGAATCTGTACTCAGTCAATCTGGTGTGCAGAGGCCATCAAGTGCTTCTTCTATAGATAATATTAAGAACTATCTCCAATCAATTAAAGGATCACAGGGGCATATATCTGATATAAAACGAGCTGTACAAAGAAGTTTTTCGCTTTTAAATTCTAGATTGAGTACGTATAATACTAATGCTTTGCGTGTTAAGACAGAAGTGGCTACTAAGTTTGCGGAATTGGATAAATAAAATATGGAATTAACCCCACATAGGTGTAGTTTGTAACTACACCTTCTTATTGTTTAGTCCAAGTAATCAATTTCAAATAAGGCAAATTCGTTAGAATAGTTTCTTGCGCTGCTATATAAGTAGCCTTCTTCCTTTTCTACTCACCCTAATAGCGCGCATTGCGATAGCTAAACGCGTGCTTGTCCTTATGCTCCTCTATAGTTCACGATAAATTCTGAGTAGAAGTTTAAACATAATCACGCGTTAGGCTGCGCAACGCGCTATAGAGAAAGGGCTTATTGGCCATATAGTTCTTTAAGGCTAGCGCGTAGCGGTAGCAATACGCATGCCTACTTGCCGTTCGTAAGCCTTCAAGCTGTATTGAAATGCTATTAGCCTACGTATCTAAATCATGAATTGGTAGACAATCCCCATTCTGGTGTGTGAATTAATTAAGTCAACAAAATCTGGATAAACTAATAGCATGATCAATATGCTCTATTAAAATGAAAGGGTATATTTGTAACGGCCGAACCATTTTTATGCATTAACTTAACTAGCGGAGGAACTAAAACAGCCTATATATTATGAAGTTTATAGAGAGGAAGAAAAGAAAATTAAAAGAAAAGATTAAACTAACTAAGCTTAAAATTGCAGGTAATAGCTATAAAAGATGGTACGGTAGTGAATACGGAGGGTTTTTTGTTTGTGAGAAGATACTAAATAACAAGAGTAATATTTTAGTTTATTCTTGTGGAATTGGTAAAGACATCTCTTTTGATAATTTGGTATTAAAAAAATGTAAAAATTGTCAGATTTATGCCTTTGACCCTACACCTTTATCTATAGAATGGCTTTCCAATCAACAAACACCTGACAATTTCAAGTTTTTTCCGATTGGAATTAGTAATAGGGATGGTAAGGAAAAAATGTACTTTCCTAAAAATCATTCCGTTTCGTATGCCACAGTAAATTTAGATAGTGATACTAATAAAGATGAGATAGAAGTTGAAATGCGATCTATTGAAAGTTTTGCTGCTGAACATGGGCATACCTTTGTAGATATCCTGAAAATGGACATAGAAGGTAGCGAATTTGAAGTACTAAAAAATCTTGATTTTATCAAAATTCAATTTGGTCAGATTTTGGTGGAATTTCATGAAAGGTTTTTTGAAGAAGGTGCTAAATTATTAGAAGACACATTAGCCTACTTAAGTAAAAATGGGTATGAATGCTTTGCTATTTCTGACGATTTTGAGTATAGTTTCCTAAATAAAAATCTTTTAAAAAATAATAGTACGAAGGGAGATAGCAAATAATTGGTACTTTAAGAGGAGCAGATTATAGTATATAATCTTATTTGTGTGACTTCTACTACACAAAGTGAAAGACTTCTCCGAATGAAAATACTTATGGGTAACAATTTTTTTTGTGAAATTATGCTAGTAGTAAAGGCTTGCTGTATTTAAAGATTTAGCTTAGAATCATAGCTTGATAGCAAATTATAAAAATTTCCTAATGCCCAAGATCAAGTTTAAAGTGTTTGATCAACGAGTTAAGGATAAGGATTACGATAAGTTATTGATTAAAGGCGTACACGAATACTTTTACCTGTACCTGATTCAGGGTGAGGAAACCTACATCTATTGTCGTGAAAATGACCAATACAAAGTCTATTGCCATGCAAAACAAATTCTGACTTGGCTAAAAAGAAACTACGGTATTTACAGAATAGAGATAAATATTGAAGCCTGGAGTTGGCACGGTTAGAAACCTTATCTTTAAAAATGGCACAAGATAAAGAAGAATTGGAAAGAATCATCTCGCAACTTGAAATATCTAATTCAAATGAAGGGGCGATTTTCGAGATTAATAGATATGGTGGTGGCCCTGAAGAAAGCTACGCCAAGGCTAACCGAAGTGGTCTTGAACTTTTTGCAGTACAATTATTAACTGCATCTAAAAATAGTGATCAAGTTTTAAAGGAGGCTAAAAAACCAATAATTACTGTAGATTATCCCGAGGATTGGATCCAAGGCGAAACAGTTGTTCAGTATATAGAAATTATTCCTGAAGACTACCAAGAGGTGAATGAAGAAATTTCATCATCATCTTTAGTAGATAAAATAATACCAGCGGGTTGTATAGCTATTTTAGTGTTTGCGATTATTTCGGGAGTTGTTGGGGCGGTTACTATTTTTAAATGGTTATTTTAGCCTTCCCAAACTATAGAGCTATATTTATCTATCATACATCAAAAATATAACTGCGATTAGTATATTAAACCGTATGAGAAAATTAATCTTTCTTTTGCTTACTCTTATTAGCCTCGAAGTTTTTGGGCAAACCCATACTATTAATAATAAATTAACCGCTGAACATACTGAGCTGCCAGGCACACTTTACGCCTTAATTAAGCCTGATGACTCGTACAAAATAGCTACGAATTTCACTGGTTTAGAAAATACGACAATAGGTGCCGGTATTAACATAACTGAATTACCAATAGGCTATAGTGAATATTTGCCTATGGTAACTAAAGATTTGCCTTCAGAAGGTAGTGGACTTTTAATAGAAAAGGATTTATTGATGAATGGATTTCAGGCTAAACTATATAAAGTTGAAATCAGCAGTAAATCGGCAATTCAGCAATTAGAAGACCGGAGGCTGAAGCAATTCCTATGATTGGCTGGGTGCTGCTATACGGTAATGAGAAAATAAGTATCGCGGTAATGGCAGGTTACCCGATTGAAGAAGACAAAACTTTATCTTCGAAGTTCGAGAGAACCATGCTCTCATTTCTTTACCAGCCCAATAAAGAAATTGATCCAATGGATGGGCTGGTTTTTAGTTTGGATACTAATGGCACTCCTCTTTCTTTTGCATCAACAGTGATGCAGACCGGTGCACTATTTAATAGTAGTGGAAATTATCCTAGCGGACCAGATGAGGAAGCAAGCTATATGGTTTTGGTTATGCCCTTTCAGGTAGAATCAGACAATCAGCGGGAGAGAGCAATAAGGGCTATAAAAAAACCGGGCAAAGATGATGTAGAAATAGCTCAGATAAATGCGATTGAAGTTGATGGCCTTACGGGTTTTGAAGTAATAGGATATAGCAAAAAGGAAGATGGTGTTGATTTGCTTAACTATTCACTAACCCTTTTTGATACCGATAGGCACTTTATAATAAATGGCTTTTCTAAAGAGGATAGCGGAGAGAAATTAGAGATTTTTCGCCAACTTAGCCAAACGTTCAGATTGAAAAAATAGCTATTAATAAATATAGTATACGTTGTATTCGCAGCAACTGTAAGTATAAAATGGTTACGCAAGCCAAATAAATCAAATTTCCTCTACCGAAATTAAATTATTAGCTTGAGGCTGCTAATTACTAACGCTGCACTATGGCTGTAAAGCTGTTTTACTTTATTAAACGTTTTGGGTATAATACGCTGCCGTCGGCTTACTTTCGCCAAAAGTATTACCAGCTTCGGGCGTTTGAGCAACAGTGCAACCAGCAGGAGTTGCAGGAACGCCTTACCTACTACTGCAAGCCCCAGCCTGAGTTTGAGTTGCCCGCGCAGGCGGTAGCCAAAAAAGATTTCAAACGAAAAAAAGGCACGGAGTACTTTCTCGATCTAAAGGAGTTTTTACACTACTTTTCGCCCCACTTTAGGTTTGCCTACCATTTTGGCGACGAAACCCATATAAACCCGTACCCAACCATTTTTAAAGCCCGGCCCGTAGGCGAAAACAACCAGCATTCGGTACTATTTAAGTTGGATAAGCGCCGGCATTTTCAGTGGGCTACCGATACCCTAAACTTCCGGGAAAAGAACGATTTGCTGGTATGGCGCGGCGTAGCGCATACGGCCTATCGTAAAGAGTTTGTACAAAAATTCTGGAACGAGCCCGGCTGCGATGTTGGGCAAATTCCTCATAAAAAGAAAATAGAACAAGTACCCTGGCAAAAAGGCTTTCTATCAATAAATGAGCAGCTAAAATCTAAATTTATCTTCTGCCCCGAGGGGCACGATGTAGCCACCAGCTTAAAGTGGATTATGTCATCTAACTCGCTAAGCTTAATGCCACAGCCTAGCAACGAAAGCTGGTTTATGGAGGGTACGCTACAGCCCGGCAAGCATTACGTAGAAATTAAGCGTGATTTTTCGGACATAAAGGAAAAAATGGCCTACTATACCGAAAACCCCGCCGAAGCCGAAGAGATAATTAGAAACGCCAAAGCCCACGTAGCCCGGTTTCTTGATCCGCAGATGGAAGATTTGCTGGGCCTTAAGGTGCTGGAGCGTTACGCCGAGTTAAGCGGGCAACCCAATGCCCTTAGATATAAATAAGAAAGCTTACATGGGCCAACCTACTACGTTGCGGCAAACTTCTTAATACTAGGCTGATTTCTGGATATATTTTAGTCAACTACTTTCGCTCGTTACTCAGCCTCATCCAAAAAGGTAATTCTATAAATATCACCTTCGCCCTGGCCAGTTTTATTGTCCAGCGAATAGTAGGCGTGGCGTTTATCGCCGGTTACTACCAACTCGTACTCGTTAGCCGAGGTGTTTATTGGGTAGCCCATATTAGCTGGCGGCTGCCAACGGCCGTCTTTTAGTTGGCTAGAGAAGATATCGAACCCTCCTAAGCCGCCCTGCCCGTCGGAGCTAAAATACAGGGTTTGCCCATCGGGGTGAATGAAGGGCGCATCCTCATCGCCTTCGGTGTTAATGGCCGCCCCTAGGTTGTGCGCCGGCCCCCAGCTACCGTCGGGCAGCCGGTCGCTGTAGTAAATATCCAGCCCGCCGCGCCCATTGGGCCTATCACTGGAAAAATAAATTCGCTTACCATCGTTGGTTATGCTGGCCGATGGTTCACGGTAGCGGCTGTTTATCGGTTGGGGTAACCACTCGGGCTCCGACCATTTCTCGCGCATTGCCTGGCTAAGGTATAAATCGCCGCCATTATCTAACCTAAATAGTACCAAGTACTTACCATCGGGCGAGAGGCCGGCTGCGGCATCGTTGTAAAAGCGGTTTACCGATCGGCTTATCTTTTCGGGTTCTGTCCAGCCATCGGCGGTATTGTACAAGAGGTAGATTTCTTCAAAATTAGCGTACTTCTTTTTCTGGCTTTCAGCCTGCGATCGGGTAGAAGTAAAAATTAATTGCGATTCATCAGAGGTAATAAGCGGGGCGTAATCGTAGCCGGCAGAGTTTATTTTAGGACCCAGGTTCTCAATTTTTACCAAGCCGGGGTTGGCGCGTAGTTCCCGGGCTTCGGCCAGGTTTATAAGGGCCTCGGTAATTTGCCGCTGTTGCTTAGGGTGGTTACGCAAGTAAGCTTCGTAGTAGGTTTTAGCTAAGTCAAATTCGTAGCGGTACTGGTGAGCCCGGGCTTTTAACAAGTCCATTTCCTTGGAGAGGGAAGGCTGTAGTTTTTCGGCTTTTTCCAGGTAAGGCAGGGCCGAAGCCCGCTTGGTGGTTTCCAGCGTAAGTTTGCCCAGCATTAGGTTAACTTCCGCATTATCAGGGTATAGGCTGTCGGCTAGTTGGTAGTAGTAGAGCGAGCCTAATACATCGCCGCGTTCGTAAAGCTTAGTACCCTTTTTATTTAATTTCTTTAGCGATTGGGCTTCCAATGATAGGGGTAAAACTACCAGGCTCGTTACTAGTGCTAGCCAAAAAGTATAGCGGTTAAGTTGTAGATTCAGTAATTTATAGTTGAAGCTAGGGTTCATATTAGAAGTCAACAGCACAGTGCTCTCAAAACTAAGGAACTGTAAAGCTTAAAGGATGTTCTGGGCTAATGCTACCCAATTTAGTAAAACAGCTTTTAAGTTAATGTGAGTAATGAGAAGCTTTAAAAACTACAGGTTGCTTCCAGCCATCGGGATTTTCTTGCTGATGGAATACAGCTCGTATAATTACCAGCGACTGTTTCTCGTGTATTGTAAAATGTAGAGTATAAGGAAACTTAGATAAAGGCAAACAGCGGACATTTTGGTAGCGAATTTGATAAAAGGGGTTTATTTGTAACGAAAGCAATTTGTTGTCTATACTATCCTGAAACTTTTTGCCTAGCCCTACCTGCATTGAATCATAGTAGTCTGTAGCTTCCTGTATATCTTGAATAGCGATTGGTTCTAGTACAACCTCGAACTTCATAGCTAAAGTTAATATTACTTATAACGTAGCTGCTTTTTAGCTTCTTCCCAAGGTATCAAATCTTCAGATTTAGAATTGGCTATTCGCTCTAAAACTATGCGTTTATTTTCTTCAGATATGTACAAATCATCTTCCTGGACTTTGGCGAAGCCTAAATTTTGCATTAGCTCCAATACAAAATGGTATTTATCTTCTGGTATGTCAATTGTCAAGCGCTTCATAATAGTAATATAGCGAATTTAACTCTAATATAAACGTGATGTATGCTCGAAGGATATCTAAATAATGTTCCTTATTACCAAGCACCGAGCTGCTCCGGCCAGCCACTTAAGCTTACTTCTTCTCCATTTTTAGCTTAATCTCATTGAGCTTCAATAGGGCTTCAACCGGCGAAATAGTATTGATGTCCAGCGTAGTTAGAAGCTGCTCTACTTCTTTAAAGCGCGGGTCAACCTCAAACAGGCTTAGCTGGTACTCGTTTTTGGGTATGCTTTCTATTTGTTTCTGGTGCTGGTAGCGTTTTTGGTCACCTTCCAGGTGGTGCATAATTTCTCCGGCGCGCAGTACCACCCGGTTAGGCATTCCGGCCAGTTGCGCTACGTGTATACCAAAGCTGTGCTTGCTGCCGCCCGGCTTTAGGGTACGCATAAAAATTATTTTGCCCCCGGCTTCCTTTACGCTCACATTAAAATTCTTCACCCTGTCAAAATCTTCGGCTAGCTGGTTAAGCTCGTGGTAGTGCGTGGCAAATAGGGTTTTGGGTCGTTCCTCCTCCAGGTTGTGCAGGTATTCTACTATGCTCCAGGCTATACTAATGCCATCGTAGGTACTGGTGCCGCGGCCAATTTCGTCCATCAGTACCAAGCTGCGGGGGCTCAGGTTATTTAGGATGGAGGCCGTTTCGGTCATCTCTACCATAAAGGTACTTTCGCCCCGGGCCAGGTTATCGCTGGCACCCACGCGGGTAAACACCTTATCGACTACACCGATACGCGCCGCCTCGGCCGGCACAAAGCAACCCATCTGGGCCATCAGCACAATAAGTGCCGTTTGCCGCAGCAAAGCCGATTTACCTGCCATGTTAGGGCCGGTTATAATCATTACTTGCTGCTCATCGGGGTCTAGCAGGGTGTTATTGGGTACGTAGGGGGCATCGGCCGGAAGTTGGCGTTCAATTACCGGGTGGCGGCCCTGGCTTATGTCAATTACGCGGCTGTCGTCTACCGTAGGTTTGGTATAGTTATTAACCTGAGCAACCTGGGCAAAACCAGCCAGGCAATCTACCGTAGCCAATAAGCGGGCATTTTGCTGAATAGGTTCTACGTATTCAATGGCTGCCGTCACCAAATCGGTAAACAAGCGCTGTTCAATAGTATTTATTTCACCTTCAGCATTAAGTATTTGCTCTTCGTATTCTTTTAGTTCCTGGGTTACGTAGCGTTCGGCATTCACCAGGGTTTGTTTACGAATCCACTCGGCAGGTACTTTGCTTTTGTGGGTGTTACTCACCTCTAGGTAGTAGCCGAAAACTTTATTGTAAGCAATTTTTAGGCTGCTAATGCCGGTATTTTCGGCTTCGCGCTGCTGAATTTGCAGTAAAAAGTCTTTGCCGCTAAAGGCTATTTTTCGCAGGTGGTCCAGTCGCTCATCAATACCATTGCGCATTATACCGCCCTGGTTGGTTGCTAACGGTACTTCATCCTGAAGCTCTTTTTCAATTCTTTCCAGAAGGTGTTGGCAGGGGTTCAGCCTATCGCCCAGGCGCTTCAGCGGTTCTACCTCCGCAACCGATAACAATCCTTTAATGGGCCCAAGTTGGCGTAATGCTTTCTTTAACTGAAGCAATTCTCGCGGATTAATGCGGCCTACGGCTACTTTAGAAATTAGGCGTTCCAGATCGCCAATAGGCTTAAGTAATTCGGTTACTTGCTGAAGTAGAGCCGCGTCTTTAGTAAAAGTTTCCACTACTGAAAGCCTTTCCTGAATACCTTTTAATTCTTTGAGCGGCATTACCAGCCAGCGGCGCAGCAAACGGGCACCCATAGGGGTTTGGGTCTGGTCCAGTACCTGAATTAGCGGTATGCCGTCGGGTTGCTGCGGATAGACCAGCTCCAGGTTGCGGATGGTAAAGGGATCTAGCC
This sequence comes from uncultured Roseivirgaceae bacterium, assembly GCA_964504565.1. GTDB lineage: Bacteria > Bacteroidota > Bacteroidia > Cytophagales > Cyclobacteriaceae > Cesiribacter. Next base: position 190,052 of record CAZDEY010000006.1, on the reverse strand, counting down.
AAACGTGGCCATCTTCGGCCAGTCGGGCAAGTTTGCTAATGTGCTTGGTTTCGTTATGTTCGGTGGCTTTAAGGTAAAATAGTACTGCCCCGGCAGCTACGGTTCCGGCCTTTAATTCTTCTACGCCAAACCCTTTTAAGCTTTGGGTATCAAAATGTTCGGTAAGCTGTTCGTAAGCGTAATCGTACTGAAAAACCCAATCTTCCGGGGTATAGCTAGAGAATTGGTGCTGGGGAAAGTGTTCGCTGTAGGCTTTACGGCAATTTTTGCTATAAATAATTTCGCTGGGTTGCAGGCCTTGCAAAAGTTTATCAAGGTACGCCGCCGAACCTTCGGCTACCATAAACTCGCCGGTACTTAAATCTAGAAAAGCTATTCCTAAACTATCTTTGGTAAAGTGAATGGCTGCCAAGTAGTTGTTCTTTTTGCCGTCCAGCACGTTATCATGAAAGCTGAGGCCGGGCGTTACCAGTTCGGTGACCCCGCGCTTTACAATGCCCTTAACGTCTTTGGGGTCTTCCAGCTGATCGCAAATGGCTACCCGGTGACCGGCCCTTACCAGCCGGGGTAGGTAATTATCCAGGCTGTGGTGCGGAAAGCCGGCCAGGGCTATTTCCGAGGCGGCACCGTTAGCCCGTTTGGTCAGTACAATATTCAGAACCTTGCTGGCGGTTTCGGCATCTTCGCCGAAGGTTTCATAAAAATCGCCTACCCTAAATAGCAATAAGGCCCCGGGGTACTTCGCCTTTATAGCGTTGTACTGCTTCATTAAAGGAGTTTCCTTAGCCGCTTTTTTAGACATGAAATGAAGGAGTGAAGGACTAAATGAGTGAAGTAGTGAATTGCAAAGGTAAGAAATTCGATTTTAGACGATAGATTATGGACAATTGAATTTGTAAGTAACCGGCCGCCGTGAGGAGCTAAGAGTCAAGAGTCAAGAATCAAGAATCAAGAACCAAGATATAGGACGTTTGACATAAGACCTAAGATATAATTTACAATTCATGTGTCATAAACTACCAAGCACGGGGCCGCCTGGCCAAGCACCAGGCACCATGCACTAGGCACCAGGAACCAATTACCACATCACCGCATCAGCAAATTAACTCACTACCTCGCTATCTAATATCCTGAATCGGGCAAAGAGTTCCTCGCTATACCATTGGCGCTGGCGGGTGCGGCTAACTACTTGTTTGTGCTGCTGCATGCGGTAGGCAAAGTTTTTTACTGCTTCCTCATTTTCCCACAAACTAAAAGTAGCCTGTTGTACTATAGGCCACTCGCCAATTCCTAGCTGGTAGGCTAAGCCCGGTGCTTCGGCAGTCGATTGGCTTACGGCGGGTACGTGGCGCCAAAAATCGTATAACTTAGCGAAGCGAATGGTAGCCCGCGTAAGTACTCCTACTTTTTCAGAAGGATTAAATGGTTCGGCCAGGGGGCAGAAGGGGTTTTTGCCGCCCCAATTACCGTGGCTCTGAACCGGTTGTAGGACGTAACGTTGGGTTGTTATTGAACGGTTTTGTAATTTTTTTGTGAAGTTATTGGTCTGAAGGTAAACTTTAGCCTCTTCCAAATTCGTATGTACAGTTAGGGTGGCGTAACGTTGCCAGTTGGGCCAAATGCTGAAGCCCCGGCCGCTTCCGGTTCCCAGCATGTAACCAAAGCGTAGGTGTTTACTGTTCAAAAAACGGAACGATAAGCCCATTTGGGTAAAAGCCCATAATATTTGCCTTCGGCGAAATTGATAGATGGAAAATACAACAACTACGGCGTTGTTATCTGACTTTTTTGTATCTTCCATTTACCTAAATATAGTTATAGTTGTGAAAGTAGGATAATTGCGACCCGCTGGGGCATTATTTTTGCTAAATAACTGTTTCAAAGTAAATATAAGGGTATCATGGTGTTTAAAAGCTACTTTTTTCTTACGTTTCTGTTTATACTGGGGCTAATTAGCCACCCGGCAAATGCCCAGCTTGAGCAAGACTTATGGTTTAACGGCTCGGTTGAGTTGGAGCAGGGTGATATAATTCAGGGCGAGTTAAGCTATTATTCTGATTATGAGAACGGGCTGCTCCAGATTAAAGTTAACGGACGAACTTACTCCTATAATGCCAATCAGATTATCCGCTTCAACTTTTACGATCCGCAACTTCGCCGCGACCGCTCCTTTTATTCTTTGCCCTACAGCCCGATAGGTAACCCCAATGATATTATGCTCTTTTTTGAAGCCCTTTACGAAGGAGCATATTTGTCGGTACTAAGCAAAACCGAAATACGAACCCAGACCCGTACGGCTAACAATGGTCCATTTGTGTACCGGGGTACCTACATACCCAGTTGGCACAACCGGTTCCGGAATGACAGCTTTACTATCCTAATGCCTTACGAAACCTTATACATTGTAAGCCCTAAAAGTGAAATTCAGGACTATAACGAGCCAACTGCCCTAGACCGGCCGGATGTTAGATTTAAAAAAGCTCAGACCGAAGAGCTGGAAAAGCTAATGCGCGACCAGGGGCCACAGATACAAGCTTTCTTACAAGAAAATAAGTTTGATTTAAGAAGGCGAGACGACATGATAAGAACTGTAGCTTACTATAATGAGTTAAAGCAAAAGCTGGCTAAGAACTAAAACTAGCTTCGAGTTATATAAACAAGCGAACCCTACCAGAGTTCGCTTTTACTTTTTCCTGAACACTAAGCTTAGAATTCGTGGAATTTGCGATTGGTCATTCTCGTCGAAATATTCCCTAATTTCTTCAAACTGAAAACCTTCAGCGGTAGCCGCGCTAATAAATTCTGATACATTGTGCGTATAGCATTCTACTACTTGTTCGCCGCTAGCGGTTTGGTAGCGTGCCTTAGTGCCAGAATATTGCTTAAATGGA
>CAZDEY010000006.1:147095-187151 GCA_964504565.1 uncultured Roseivirgaceae bacterium | reverse complement strand
CTCGCCCACATAAACCAAACCGCCGGGCTTTAATACTTTGCCGGCTTTCCTAAAAATTGGCTTCAACTCTTGTATATGCTCCAGTACCAGGCTAAAGGTTACTAAGTCGTAGGGCTTATCGGCAAACTGCCAAGGTTCCAGAATATTGGTTTGCTTAAACGTTACTTTAGAAGATGGAACTTTCTGCCGGGCAATAGCCAGCATTTCCTCCGATAGATCTACCGCCGTAACCGACTGGGCGTGTTCAGCCAGCCACTGAGTATTCTTACCCGTGCCACACCCAATTTCTAAAACGTGCTTGAACGAGCAGTTACCCAAAATTTCGCGTTTGGCTAAGCCCTCTAGATCCCGGGTCAAGTTCTTGTTCGTATCGTACTGCCCCGACCAATGTCGGTAAGCTTCTTTTACGTTCATATTTTAGGTAGTGAGGTAGTGAGGTAGTGAGGTAGTGAGGTAGTGAGGTAGTGAGGTAGTGAGGTAGCGAATTATTGATTACCGAAGTCAAATTTTTTAAACAACTTATTACTTTACAAAATTACCTCAACTCACCAACTCACCAACTAATGCGTCCAGCTCATAGGGTAGTTTTCGTCTACAAACTCCATGGCTTCTTCGGTTAGGTATAGGGGTTTGAAGGTATCAATCATTACGGCGTATTCGTGGGTTTCTTTGGCTCCAATGCTCTTTTCTACCGTGCCGGGGTGCGGGCCGTGGGGCAGGCCGCCGGGGTGTAGGGTAAAGCTTCCTCTATCTATACCCTTACGGCTCATAAACTCACCTTCGGCGTAAAACAGCACCTCGTCGCTATCAATATTGCTGTGGTTGTAGGGCGCCGGTATACTTTGCGGGTGGTAGTCGAACAGGCGCGGCACAAACGAGCAAATTACAAAGCCATCGCTGTGGAAGGTTTGGTGTACCGGCGGCGGCTGGTGTATACGGCCGGTTATCGGCTCAAAATCGTATATACTGAAGGTATACGGATACAAGTAGCCGTCCCAACCTACTACATCTACTGGGCTGTGTCCGTAAGTATAATGGTGCAGAAAACCGCCTTTCTTAATTTTTACTAAATACTCCTGGGCTTCTTTGGCTTGAGCTAGTTCGCGGGGCGGGTGTATGTCGCGCTCGCAGAAGGGGCTATGCTCCTCTAATTGTCCTAACTCATTGCGGTAGCGCTGAGGGGTTTCTATTGGGTTTGCTGCCTCCACCACTAGCAAGCGTACCATTTCACCATCGTTCTTAAACTCTAATTGGTATATAGTAGTACGCGGTATTACCACATAGTCTCCTTTTTTATACGGCAGCCGGCCAAATTGGCTAATTAACGTACCTTCACCATCGTGTACGTACAGCACCTCATCGGCCTCGGCGTTTTTATAGAAGTAGTCCATTTTATAGCCGGCGGGCAAGTTGCATACACCAATGCCAACCTCGCGGTTCTTCAGCAAAATTCTTCTTCCCTCTAAAAAATCGGTGCCGGTTTGGCCCAGCCTATGGGTTTTCAGGTGGGTTTGCAGCAGGGGGTATTTCTCGTTTATTTTGGTACCGAAGGGGGTAGGCTTACCTACCTCTTTTACTTTGGTAGGCGGGGTGCGGTGGTACAAATTAGAGTATATACCGGAAAAGCCCCGGCTACTTACCAATTCTTCGGCGTAGAGCGAACCATCGGGCTGGCGAAACTGGGTATGGCGTTTGGGCGGAATTTGGCCTAAGCGGTGGTAAAACATAACTTCAGTATTTTTAGCTAATCTAGCGTATCTTATAAAGTTAACCTAGCTGCAAGTTGTTTGATTTGCCTGCTTTAAAAACCGCCGGCTTATACCGATATTGATATTTTACAGACTTATGCCAATGTTCCGTTTTCGCAAAAAGTACCTCCTGTTAGCCGTTATTCTGTTTGTAATTGAAGTAGTAATTGCCCTGTACGTACGCGATGGATTTATCCGGCCCTACTTTGGCGATTATCTGGTAGTAATGCTAGTGTACTGTTTTGTAATGAGCTTTTTTGATTTGCCTGTGAAGTGGGCCTGTATAGGCGTATTGCTATTTGCCTACGCAGTAGAGGTAATGCAGTACCTAAACGTAGTTGAACTTTTGGGTTTGGGAAATAATAATACCGCCCGAACCGTCATAGGGGTTTCATTTGAGTGGTTGGATATGCTGGCATATACTCTGGGAGTAGCTACTATTTATTTATTGGAAAAAAACCGTAAAGGATGAAGTTAGTTAAGTACTGCTTACCCTTATAGCTGCGTTTATTGCTTCTGTAACATTGGGTTTTTATTCTTGAATTTATGCTTGTAGCTTTCACCTAAAATTAAATAACTAACTAGTAAATAATGCAAAGCAATCTCGTATACATACTTTTAATGAGCATCTTCCTTTTTACCTGCAACCCCAGCCCTAAGCAGGAAGAGGCCACGGACGATTCTACCGAAATTGCGGCGCAACGGCAATTACCCGACATAATGCAAAAAGCCCTGGAAGCCCACGGCGGATTGGCTAATTGGCAACAACAGGGCAGCCTGCAGTACCAGATATATTCTAGCCTGGGCGGCCAGCGGCAAGAAACTCATCTGGTAAACCTGCATAGCCGCCAGGTACGCATAGAGGCTGACAACTACACCCTAGGTATGGATGGAAAGGAGGTTTGGGTAAGCCCGGATATTGCAGCATTCGGTGAGCTTTCGCCCCGCTTTTACCATAATTTGGTGTTTTATTTTTTTGCAATTCCGTTTGTGCTGGCCGATGAAGGTATTGTTTACGAAGATTTAGGGGAAAGCACTTTAAATGGCAAAAACTACCGGGCCTTGAAGGTTAGCTACGAGGCCGGAGTGGGCGATTCGCCCGGTGATTTTTACATTGCGCACTTTAACCCTGAAACCTACCAGTTAGAGGCTTTACTTTATACAGTTACCTACTTTAGTGGCGAGAAAACTGAAAATTATAATTGCCTACTTTATCCGGAGTGGACCAGGGTTGACGGGCTTTGGCTGCCTACGGTAATGGAAGGGCACAAATTTGCCGGTGATACTATTGGCGATTTGCGTTACAAAATTAATATAGAGGCTATTCAACTTAGCGGTACCCAACCGAACGATGCCCAGTTTGCCAAACCAGCAAATGCCGAAGTTGATACGCTAAAAACTAAATAAACTTTATACTAACTACTGGCTACCAACTACTAATTACCAACCAATACCATAAAAGCTGTACCTTGGCGTTAAAGGGTTAATTATGCGTTTTTGCTTAATATTTATCTTATTCATTTCTGCCGTCGGTAGCCTTAACGCCCAGGTGGCCGGCGCCCCGGTGGCCGGTACCCCGGCAGCCGATACTACGGCCGTGTCAGCCACCGATAGTAGCCTGCTTACTATTGATAAGCCCCTCAGCATTAAGCTGCAAGACGACGACGAGGAAGAAGATAAGCCCAAGGAAAAAAAGAAGAAGAAAAACGTATTCTTCGATATAAAAACCCGTAAGGCGTTTGCCCGTAGCGGCTACGGCAATAGCGAAAAAATAGAACTTTTCTATTTGCTAAAAAGCTGGGAAGACCCCGACCCTTACGTGCGCGATATTTACTGGTACGAGTACAAAAGCAAAAGCGTAAAGCGGGGTGGCAACCCCACGGCCGATAAAGGTATGCTACTGCACGGACCCTACAAAGTAAGCCGCGATGGCCAGGTGCTGGAGGAAGGCATATTCTATAAAGGAGCCAAAACCGGCCGCTGGACCACCTACCGAAAAATGTACGATTACTACGTTTTAGATAGTAAAGAGAAGTACTATAAAGGCTGGCCCAAGGAAAGCGAAATTGAATACTTTGACCGCCAGGCTACCAAGCTTAAAGAGGTAGTACCAATTGAGTATGGCCAGAAAGAAGGTAATTACTTTTTATTTTTTGAAGACGGCCAAGTGGCTGTAAAAGGCGAATATCAGCACAACGAGCGCGTAGGTATCTGGACGGAATACTACCCCGGCCCCCGGGCCAAACGTAAGCGCGAGTTGCGGTACCCTAACAGCCCGTGGGAAAGAGACTTCCAGCCTTATATTTACCGGGAGTGGAATAAAGACGGCAAATTGGTATATGAAAACAGTAGTAAAAATAGTTAAACCAATTTCAATTAGTTTTTAGTTAAGCTTAAACGGTACGTTTAAATCTACAATTTTTGACTAAAGACCAATTAGTTTTCAAGCATAAAAATGGCCTCAGTTTTGTGTTGGACGAGGAGGCAAAGGTTGTATTTACCAATCCGTCAATTTTGCAGCAGTTAGGCCACCCGGACGTGAGCCATAAAACTTTGGTTGACTATATACCCTACGGTGAACGCGATGAGTTTGAGCGTTTGCTGAAAAAATGCGCCCAACAGCCTAAAGAAGTTTTTAGCGTTACGTTTAGCTTAATTGCCGCCGACGGTACAATTTCTAAACCTTGTACGTGGGAAGTGGTGGCCTTGCCGTACGGTAATTCAGGTGTGCAGTACTTTGGTACCAGTTTAAATCCGGCCCATACCGAAGCTCTGGAGATGCGGTCGCGGCTGGATGCTATGATTAATAGCACCTCCGATATTAATATGTTGCTGGCGCCTGATCTGGAGATTCTTTCCTTTAACGATGAAGCCAAAAACAGCATAAAAGACCTGTACGGCCGAAGCCTTAAAATAGGTGAGAACTTCGATCAGTTTATTGTAGAAGGAACTAAGGAGAATTTTTACGGCCACGTTAAAAGGGCTCTTTCCGGTATGCGTTCCGAAGAAATTGTACAAATTAGCTTTCCTACCAACCAAAAAATCTGGTTTCATTCCAAGTACTTTCCCGCCTACGATGCCAATGGTGAAATTATAGGCGTATCGTTTAATTCCAGCAATATTGATAGGCAGCAGCGTATGCTTAATGCTCTAACCGATGTTGCCCACCACCATAGCCACCAAATACGCCGACCGGTAGCTACTATCTTGGGTTTATTTCAATTAATTAAGATAGATCAGCTTACTGCCGAAAACCGTAGCTGGTTTGAACATATGCGAACCGCCACCCAGGAGCTAGATGCAGTAATTCACCAGATTGTTCAGGAAACCGCTAATTTGGAATACTATGAGTAGCTAAGGTTAAGTATAATTCAATTTATAATTAAAATTATACTAAGAAATATAGTCTAAAGTAGTATATTGAAGATGAATTATCTCCTCGTTTTGGCGCATGAACGGATTCAGTCTTCAAAGTAGCCTATTTAAGCACTTAGCTGAGTCACCAACAATTTATCTGGTTGGTTTAGACAATAATGGCATTTATACCTACGTGAACCAACGGTTTGCCCAGCGTTTTTCATTTATATCCGATGAGTTTATAGGTAAAGATATTTCGATTGCCAACAGTCCGGAAGATGCCTGCCGTATGCGCGAGGTGTTGAGCCTTTGCTGCGATAAGCCCGGCGATATTGAAACAATTCTGGTTAAAAAAACTACCGAGCGAAAAGAAGACTTATGGACCTACTGGGAAGTTACCCGGGTTCACGGTCAGGAAAATAACGGAACAGCGTATGTATGCATTGGCTACGATGTTAGTGAAAGCGAGAAAGCCCACTTGCAGGCCCGGGCTTACGCTCGGCAAATTGAAACCATAATCGATAATCTGCCTAACTCGTTTTTAATTCTTGATTCTTCGCTTAACATAGCCCGTACTAATTACGCTACGCAAAAGTTGTTGAATGCCGATTCCGGTGAGCTATTGGGGGGCAGTTTCTGGGATTGGTTCGGCAATACGAAGAGCGGGGTTCTGGAACACGCCCTGGCCGATGCCAAGGAGTTAACGTCAGCCCTGCGCCTAGAGGAATATTTTCCCAAACACAGGGCCTGGTACGAAATTACGCTGTATGCTACCGAAGGTAACTCGGTAACGCTGATTCTGAAGGATATCACTGAAAAAAAGAAGGTTGAAGAAAATATTCGCGAATCGGAAGATAAGTTACGGGCCATAATGGACAGTACCTCGGACTTTAATATGCTTATTGGCCCCGACCTGAATATTCTTTCCTACAACAAAGCTGCCTTAGAAACTACCCGCCAAATTTACGGCCGCAATTTAGAGGTAGGCCAAAGCGTGTTGGATTATATACTGCCCGGCACCGTTGACGAGTTTAAACAAAATTTTGCCCTAGCCATGACCGGCGAAACCCAGGAAGTAAAAGTTAAACTCAATTTTAGGGATGATTTGGTGTTGTGGTTTCAGGTACGCTATTATCCGGTTTACGCTACCGATGGTAAGCTTATCGGCGTAGCCTTTAACTCTACTAATATTGATAAGCTGCAGCGGCAATACGAACGCCTTAGCGAAATAGCCCGCCTCTATAGCCACGAAATACGCCGACCGGTAGCTACCATACTGGGTATAACTCAGCTTATAAACCAAAATCAGCTCAGTTTAGAAAATAGAGAATGGTTTAATTACCTAAAATCAACTACCCAACAGTTAGATAGCGTTATCCATTCTATAGTGGAGAAAACCGTGGAGATTGAAATGGATGAAAAATAATTTCTTTCAAGTATCAGCTATAAGCCAGTTACCACTTTAAACCCAAATATGCGGCTTAAATGGTAGATCAGCCTATTCTGTACTTCATTTAAATCTAGCGGATTTTTAAGCTCAGCCTGCATGCTGGTTACAGCTTTGTCATCAATACCGCAAGGAATTATGTTTTTAAAATAGTCGAGCTGGGTATTTACGTTAAGCGCTAAGCCATGCATAGTTACCCAGCGGCTGCTTTTAACGCCCATAGCACAAATTTTCCGGGGGTCTTCCTGCTTTTCCCAATCGATCCATACGCCGGTTAGCCCGTCAATACGGCCACCACTTAAACCATACTCATCAATAGTATCAATTACAGCTTCTTCCAGAAACCGTAGGTACTTATGTATATCGGTAAAGAAATTTTCAAGATCGAATAGGGGGTAAGCTACCAACTGGCCCGGACCGTGGTAGGTAATATCGCCCCCGCGGTTAATTGGGTAGTAGCTGGCCTCAGCCTTTTCCAAGCCCTCCTCATCCAGTAATAAATGCTCGGGTTTGCCGCTTTTGCCTAAAGTGTATACATGCGGATGTTCTACCAATAACAAGTAGTTAGGTGTGGACTGTTGCTGATGGGGCGGTAGCTTACGGTTGGCTATTTTTAAGTCTATAATTTCCTTAAATAACTTTTCCTGATAATCCCAGGCCTGCTTATAATCCATCAGGCCCAGGTTCTGCAGAATAACCTCTTTGTTGATATTAGGATTCATGAATTTAGATGGGAGATATGAGAAGTGAGATTAGAGACTTTGCCCATAGATTATTCAACATTCTCAAATCTCACATCTCACCTCTCAAATCTTTCTAAACTTTACTCAACTCGTTCTTCAGGTGATCGATAACCGCTACTGGAAACGGATCTACCGAATTGGCCTGGGCCAGGAAGTAGCTTACCCAATCGGTCAAATGAATTAGGTAGAAGCACTGTTCTAACAAGGTATTGCCTTTAGCTTCAATGTTGGTAACGTTGGCCGCTTTTTGGCTAAATATTTCGTGGCAAACCTTAAAGCGTTCGCGTACCCGGGGGTTGTCGTAGCTGGTTAGCAGAAAATAAACTTTGCTATCGCTAAGCACCTGCTCGGGGTGTTCCCAGCCTACCAGCTCATTGTGGTTCATTTCCGGAAACTCGTTCACGTGGCAAAAATGCTTGCCGTTTTCGTTTATCTGCTGCTGAATACGCACGGCCACTGGGTATATACGGCTGTCGGCGTATAAAATCGGCAGATATCCCTTCATGCCGTTGGCCAGTTTTTCAGCGCGGGCTTTAATGTCAGCTTCTTCCTTGTCCAGCAAATCGGCCAGGTTGCTTACCTGCCCCTCAAAGTTGTTAGTGATAAGGCCTTTGTAGTTTAGCATATACAGTAGCTGCACCACCGAGTAGCCAATATTGGCCCGCGGGCTTTTGCTTTCACCCGGAATGTTTATTACATCCATTCCGTTCTCTTTGGCCATTTTGCCAATAGTGCCGCCGCTGGTTACGGTTACGCATTGCGCGCCGGCCTTTAGGGCTTTTTCCAGCGCGCTTACGGTTTCTTCGGTATTGCCACTAAAACTAGAAGCTACAAATAAGGTATGCTCGTTAGTAAAAGCCGGAATATCGTAATCTTTACATACGGTTACCGGTACTTTTAAATCGTCTTTTAGCAGGGAGGCTACTACACTGCCGCCAATGCCGGAGCCGCCTAGGCCGGCAATTACTATATTACGTATTTCAGCTTTAGCCGGGCTAACTTTTGCCTGCTGGCCAATTTTAATTGCATCGCGAAGCTGGGCCGAAAAATTCTCAACTAGGGTTTTCATTTTGTCCATAGCGGCAAAAAAGTTTGGTAGGTATATAGTTTTAGGTTGTCTTCAAAAAGATACATCGGAAATAACCAGTTTTAAAAAAGCAAGTTACTTCTGTAGCATATTAACTTAACTATGCTTGTAGGGCTTAAAGTTATAAGAATTTATTTTGAACGATACCCAAGCCACCGGAAAATTAGGCGAAGATTTAGCATTGCAGTATTTATTAAATGCCGGTTTACACCTACGAGCCCGAAATTACCGATACAAACGCTCTGAAATAGACCTGATAATGCAAGACGGTAATTGCCTGGTTTTTGTTGAAGTTAAAGCCCGCCGGGGCAACCCCCGTTTTGGCTACCCAGAGGAAGCAGTTGCGGATAAGAAAATAGAAAAAATACAAGAAGGTGCCGAAGCCTTTATAGTAGAACAAAACTGGCTGGGCCCCATCCGCTTCGATATAGTTTCGGTGCAACTAAGCAGCCAGGAACCTCATATAACTTACTTTAAGGATGCGTTTTAGCTTAATTTATTATTAAAAAATAAGGAATTCAGGGTGTTGCCAACAGTTGCAGTCAATCATCACCATCACCAACCAATTTCTAATTCAGAATTTCTAATTATTCCACTATACTCGAGTAGTACGGCGGCGGGGCAACGAACCGTCCGACAGCGTAATTCCTGGGGGTAGGTCGTCCAGATCGGGCAGGTTATTTATAGAAATTCCGCCATCATCGCCACCTTTGCCGGGTAAAGGCCGGTCGCCGCCTTTTAGCAGAACTATCATAAAGTATACCAAGCCCAGATAAGCTATTCCGTATAATATAAGCTGAAGCATAAGAGTTTAAAAAAGTGATGTAACAACAAAATAACTAACCTATTTAGTGTTTACGAAATAAATTAGCATATCCGGGTTGGGCAACAAATTTGGCTTTCGTAATTTTATAAGCTAATTGGTTAGTGCTTAGTTTCTCATACGATAGTAACCGGGTTTAAGGTTTAGTAATTAGGCTTTCTTTTTTAAAGGAAGTTAGGTAAGGGCAGAAATGGATAATAAAACCGCACGGCAACAACGGCTGCAGCAAATTTTACAGCAGTACTTTGGTTATAGCCAGTTTAGGCAACAACAACAACAGGCTATCAATGCTGTGTTAGATGGTAAAGATGTATTAGTGCTTATGCCCACCGGCGGCGGCAAATCGCTGTGCTATCAGGTGCCGGCCCTTTACCTACCGGGAATTACGCTGGTAATTTCGCCCCTAATTGCCCTAATGCACGACCAGGTAGAGGCTTTAAAGGCTAATGGAGTAGAGGCAGCCTATTTAAACAGTACCCAAAACTGGCAGGAACAATCGGAAATTGAGCGAAAGGCCGGTAGCGGTAAGCTTAAGCTTCTTTATGTTTCTCCGGAAAAACTGCTGAGTTCTCAGTTTCAATCCTTACTAAAAACATTAACTGTAACTTTATTAGCGGTAGACGAGGCCCACTGCGTAAGCTTTTGGGGGCACGATTTTAGGCCGGAGTATACTCAGCTGGCTACCATAAAACAGTTGCTGCCTGGTGTGCCTACTATTGCCCTCACGGCTACGGCCGATAGCCTCACCCGAAAAGATATAGTTGAGCAATTAAAGCTACAGCAACCCAAAGTTCTGATTGCTTCTTTTGATAGGCCCAACCTGAGCCTAACCGTACTGCCGGCGCAAAAGCGGGTGCAGGTAATTAAGGATTTTCTGGGTGAACGGCCGTTTCAGCCCGGTATAGTGTATTGCCTAAGCCGTCGCAGTTGCGAAACCCTGGCCGAACGATTGGCCGAAGCCGGCTACAAGGCCAAGCCCTACCACGCTGCCTTATCAGCCGCCGAACGAAGAACCACTCAGGAAGCATTTCTGAAGGATGATATCCAGGTGGTTTGCGCTACAATAGCTTTTGGTATGGGTATAGACAAAAGCAACGTTCGCTGGGTAATTCATTACAACCTGCCTAAAAACATAGAAAGCTATTACCAGGAAATTGGCCGCGCCGGCCGTGACGGAGAACCGGCCGATACCCTGCTTTTTTATTCGTTTGGTGACGTGATTAAACAGCGCGGCATGCTGGAAGATTTAACTGACGAGCGGCGTAAACTCCAGGAAGCCAAGCTGGAACGGCTGCAGCAGTACGCCGAAGCCCAGTTTTGCCGCCGCCGTATTCTGCTGGCGTACTTTGGCGAAGTGCTGGAAGAAGGTTGCGGCAATTGCGATGTGTGCGCCCAGCCCCGTACCGAAATGGATGGTACGGTACTGGCCCAAAAGGCCCTGTCAGCCGTAGTGCGGGCTAAGGAAGAGTTAGGGTTAAGTTTACTTATTGATGTATTGCGCGGGGCTGATACGGACGAAATACGGCAGAAAGGACTCTTCAAAATAAAAACCTACGGAGCCGGTAAAACAACCTCGGTGGCCGATTGGCGCAACTATTTAGTGCAAATAATTAACAGCGGCCTGCTAGATGTTGCCTACGACCAAAAGGCTAAGCTAAAATTAAATGAACGCAGTAAAGCGGTTTTGTTTGAGGGCAAACCGGTAGGTTTATATAAGGCCGAGGAGCCACCTGCCCTAAAAGCCAAGCCTAAAACTACCCAGGAGTACGATCCTCAGTTATTTGAGCAGTTGCGCAGCCTAAGAAAAATGCTGGCCGAACAGTCCGGAGTGCCGCCTTATGTAATATTTAGCGATAAGAGTTTGCGCGAGATGGCTGAGCAGCAACCGCTTACCGAGCCGGCCATGCTGCGTATAAACGGGGTTGGCCGTCAGAAGTGGGAATGCTACGGGCAGGATTTTATAAACGAAATACTTAAATACAGAAGCCAACAAAAACTAACGCAAGAGGCTAAGGAAGGAAGTACCCACCTGGTTACGCTAAGGCTACTCACCGAAGGCCATAGCCCCGATCAGGTTGCTGAGCAGCGCAACGTTAAGGTAGAAACCATATACTCGCACATAGCTGCCCTGTACGAGCAGCGAAAAATAGAAAGCCTACGCCCCTGGTTGCCGGCCGCAATTGTCAGTACAGTTAAAGTAGTAGTAGATGCTCAGGAAGGGGAGTCCGGCCTGAAGCCCATTTATGATAGCTTAGGCGGGGCAGTACCCTACTGGCAAATTAGGTTATCGCTCAGCGAGTTGGCAAAAATATAAATAGTATAAAATGCTGAAAAACTGTACATTATACTATTCTTGTTAAAGTTTAGCTATAAGGTAGTAGCTTTCTCCATTTCTAGTTTAAAAGAGCTATGGCATTAAGGTGATTATAATACCTGCCTTATCATTATTTAGGGTAGCTAAATTGCTCATTATTAACTATATGCTCGTGTGCAAATCCATATTTTCCATTTAAAAATATTCCAAATTCAATGGAATAGATCGCCGAAATAAATATCGCGGAAATTGGTACATGCTACTGCTTTATGGGTGAAAGCTCGTGCTCAATTACCCTAAAGTTTACCTATTAGCTTATTCATTACTTTTCTAACATGATTTCATTATTGAAATAGGTACATTTTTTATAAGAAAAGAAAAATTTTTTCTGAAATCAGTTGAGAAATAAGTTTCGGCCATTACCTTTGTATTTCGTTACCATCTGAAAATTTAATAGGCGGCCTAAAGTCGCTTAGCTGACAGTTACCTTATGAACTCTTTACCAAAGAAAGGATTTACCCTCGCCTTAGGGCGGTCAGTAGCTTTCCTGTCTATCGCCTTAACCATACTGTGCGCTAGTGGCGCATCGGCGCAAAACTTTTCTATCAAAGAAAATTTGCCCAACGGAAGCACCATAGGCCAAGTTGATGCCGGTTCTCTGACTGGCAACCCGGCACTTAAATTTGTACTGAATAGCGGCAATACCAACGAAGCATTTGAAGTTGATGAGGCTTCGGGTATGCTAATGGTAGCCAATTCGTTAGCTCTGGATTACGAAACCATACCAAGTTTTAGCCTGGATTTTACGGTTACGGCAAATGCCGGCCAGGCTACTGAAGAAAGTGTTAGCCGCAGCGTCACCATAGCCCTGGAAAATGTGGATGAAGCCCCTATTGCTGCAACCGGCAGTGCCACCGTGCTCTCCGAAGTTAGTGTAACCTTAACCGGGGAAACTATGGATAATGGCCTAGATACCAAAGTTGGGGTTCAGTATAGCACTTCGCCCTCAATGCCAAATATTGGGGCTACTGAAGCAAACGGAGTGCAAAATGTTGCAGCCGGAACCGGAACGTATAGTTACTCTCATACCCTTAGCGGGCTTTCGGCCAGTACAACCTATTACTATCGCCTAGTTAGCCAGAATAGTGCGGGAACCAGCTACGGCCAAATCCGGAATTTCCAAACCTTTTCAGTTCCATCGGTTCAAACAATTAACCTGGAGGGTAGCAGCTCTACTAACAGTAGTACGGTAAGTTTCATAGTTATTTTTAACGAAGGCGTAACCGGCGTAGATGCCGCTGATTTCAAGATTGCTTCTTCTAATACCGCTACGGCCACAATTTCCGGCGTTGAAGAAATTAGCCCGGACAGATACCGCGTAAACCTGACCAATGTGCAGGGCGATGGCTTCCTTAAAATAGACCAACTTAATAACAATACTATAGTAAGCCTAAACGGAGTAGCCCTGCGCGATAGCTATTCCTTTGGTAGGTACTATACCGTAGATAATACCGCGCCGCGCATCCAGATTGCCGGCCCTAGCTACCCCTATACCCAAATTAGCCCGGTTACTTATATAGTTTCGTACTCGGATGCTACCAGCGGAATTGACGAAATTACCTTAAGCCCGGCCGATGTTACCGTTAACAGCACCGGCACGGCCACCGGCCAGGTTGAAATTAGCGGTGAGGGTACCTCGCAAAGAACGGTAAGAATTATTGATATTTCCGGCGATGGGTACCTGAGCATAACTATAAATGGCGGTACCGCCGTAGATAATGCCGGAAATACCGCCGCCGGTGCCGGGCCAAGCAATGAAGTTACCGTTGATAATACCGTGCCGCAAGTAAGTTGTCCGGCACCTATAGTTGCCTCGGCTACCGGTTCTTCCTGCGAGGCTTATCTAACCATACCCACCCCGGAGTATTCCGATAATATTGGCCCGGTAACTAAGGTAAGAAACAGTAAAACCGGTAGTGCCAATGCCAGCTCAACCTACCCGGTGGGTACTACCCAGGTAGTATGGCAAATTGAGGATATAGCCGGCAACATAGGTACCTGTACTATGGAGGTTACCGTTACGGACAATTCGCCCCCGGTAGTAAATTGCCCGGCCGATATGCTGGTTGGAGCCGATATTGACAAGTGTTCGGCCCTAGTTAACTATACTGTACCCTTCTCGGATAACTGTAGCGGGGCTACCATCCGGCAAACCCGGGGCTTAGCCTCCGGCTCAACCTTCCCTAAAGGCGATACTTATAATGAGTTTGAAGTTACCGATGGATACGGCAATACCACCACCTGTGGCTTTACCGTAACCGTAGTAGACGATAGCGGTCCGGTGCTGGCTTGTGCTGATGATATAGTTAAAGAAGCTGAATCGGGCCGAAACGGGGCCACTGTAGAGTTTAACGAAATTACCGCTGTAGATAATTGTTCGGCCGAAGGTAATATTACCATTACCCAGACTGCCGGTTTAGCCAGCGGGGCTTTCTTCCCAAGCGGTAGCACGGTAAATACCTTTAAAGCCGTAGATGCCGAAGGTAACGAATCTACCTGTAGCTTTACCATAACGGTTGAAGACAGCGAAGCTCCTTATCTGGTTATTAGTAATCCTTCTGCGGATTTGACTGCCAGCGGACCGGTTACTTATACGGTAACCTATAGCGGGGCTACAGTTATTCTTCTTACTGAATTACAAATATCTTTGAATAAAACCGGTACCGCCAATGGCGATGTTAGCGTAAGTGGAACCGGCAACGTACGCACGGTAACTATAAGCAATATTACTGGCGACGGAAGCCTGGGTATAACCATAGCTGCCGGCAGTGCCGCCGATAACGTAGGAAATTTAGCCCCGGCCGGCACCAGTCGAACCTTTAAGGTAGATAATTCGGCTCCACAAATAACTATGCCGGCTTCGATTAATACGGATGAAGATGTAGCTACCGAGGCCGTGGCCATTACCGTAAGCGATTTAGTTTCTAGTGCCGGTGATTTAATGGTTACTGCCACTTCTAACAACAGCTTACTAATCTCTACCGAAGGAATTAGCCTGAGCGGCGCTGGTGCAAACCGTAGTATGGTAGCCACACCGGTAGCTAATGCCAGTGGCCAGGCAACTATTACCGTAACGGTAACCGACGAGGCCGGTTTTGCCAGCAGTAAGGATATTACCGTAACTATAATTGCAGTAGCCGACCAGCCTATTGTAACTACCGAGCCGGCTTCCGGAAACGAAGACAGCCCGATTGCTTTAGAATTTATGGCTGATGTGCAGGATACCGATGGCTCGGAAATTATTGACCGTTATTTAATCGAGAATGTACCAACCGGGGCCAGCCTTTCGGCCGGTACTGAAACGGCCGGCGTATGGACTGTTTCGCCAGCCGAGAAAAATACACTCACTATTAGCCCGGCCCCGGATTTCGTAGGTAGTTTTACCCTACAGGTGCGCGCGGTAAGCCAGGAAACTTCTAATAACGACGAAGCTGTTAGCGCCAGCGAAGATTTGGTAGTAACTGTAGTGGGCGTTAACGATGCCCCGCAGTTTGAGCTAGATGTTACCGAACTGGTACTGGAAGAAGACTTTACCGGCGACCGCAAGATAAACGTAATTAACCTGGCCGATGTAGATAACGAGCTGAGCGACGTTACCTTTAGCGTAGAGCCTGCTAGCGTTGATTTTGTTAACTTAAGCCTAAATGCTGCTACCGGCGAGCTTACTTTCACTTCCGTAGAAAATAAAAACCAGGCAACACCATTTACCTTTACCGTAACGGCTAATGACGGCAGTGTAGAGAATAATACCTATACCCAGAGCTTTACTTTAGTAATTACCCCGGTAAACGATGCTCCGGAAATTACCGCCGAAACAAACCCGTGGGTGCTGGAAGAAGATTTTGAAGGGGAGCAAACCCTGCAACTAACGCCAGCTAACCAGCCGGAAGATGAAGTAGACGAAAACTACACCTACACAATTGCTGATGTTTCGGAATCAGGTATCATTGATGTTGATATAAACGAAACTACCGGAGTTTTAAGCGCTAATTCAATTCAGGATAAAAATGGCGAAGTTACCGTAACCATTATAGCTAATGATGGTAATGCTAACTCCGAACCTTATGAGGTTGTAATCACAATTACTCCGGTTAACGATCCGCCCTACTTTACCCTGGCTGAGAACCCAGTTACCTTAGACGAGGATTTCGGAACGTACTATGTAGAAATTATACCTGGCCAGCCGGCCGATGAGGCTATTGACTTTACGTTCAGTGCGAAAGACAACAATTCAATCCTTAGTTCATCCATTATAGAAGCTGATGGTAGAATTAAGGTTAAGCTTGTCTCCAACGCTGACGAAAACGGTGGGGCTTCGATAGATATTACGGCTACTGATGCCGATAACCAAACCTACGAGCAAACCCTAGATGTTACGGTTAATTCGGTAAACGATGCACCAAGTAGCTCCCATAAATCGTCGTTTGCGATGGTTAACGAAAGCTTTGGAGTTGATGTAAGCAGACTTTTTAGTGATGTTGATGATAACGATTACGTAACTACAACTTACTTAGAGGGGGCGCCGGAGTGGTTAGGTGATATGTTTTTTACTAGTAACGTACCCGAAGCCGCCTTAGGTGAAAAACATACTATAAGCTGGAGTGGTGAGGATAGCAACGGGGCTGCAGCAGCAAGTAATGCAACTCGTACCTTCTATGTGGTTGATTTTAACGATGAGCCAACAATTAGTGGGCCGGAAGCAGCCAACTTTTATGTAGGTAAGCAGCAAGCCAGCTTTATTTTCGAGGTTTCTGATGAAGAAACTGCCTCCGAAAATTTATCGCTGAGAATAAAATCAGCTAATGTGCTAATTGGTGAAAGTACATTTACTACTAGCGAATTTAATTATTTAGGTAATGATCAGTGGCAGCTAACCCTTTACTTTGATCAATATAAGGCAGGCGCCCAGGAAGTGGTTATTGAATTGGCCGACCGAGCCATAGAAAATTACATTACTTCAGAAGATTCAGTAAAGGCAGCAAGCCCTACGGCTCCGTATTTTGGAGTAAACAATAATAAGGTAGTTCACAAGCTTTTCCTGACAGTATACCAATACTCACCCGATATACCCGACCTAATAACCCCGAACGGCGATGGTGCCAACGATAAGTGGATTATTCTGGGTTTGGATGACTATAAAGAATTTCAACTGGAAGTATTTGATAGCCGGGGAATTACCCTGTTCAGTACCTCTAACCAAAACTACCAGGAATGGGACGGTACCTATAAAGGAAATATAGTGCCGGATGGTACTTATTACTATCGACTGAAAGTGGTGCCTAACGAAATAGAAATTCCTGAAGAACACGAGGATACAGTAGAAATAATTGAGCAGCCGGAAGAGTTTGAAATAACCGGCAAACTAACCGTAGTACGCTAAACCTGACTATCAAGATGAAAAAGCTATTTATAATAACCATATTGATGCTGGTTTCGGTAATCGGATTTAGCCAGCAACGCCCGGAAACTAACTTTCAGTTTAATAACTATTTCTTAAATCCTCATGCCATCAACCCGGCACTCTCCGGTATTGAGAAATCGTGGATGCTAAGGTTAGGCGGTCGTTATGTACGGGATGAAGAATTTGGCCAGGTACAAAGCACCTTAAGCTTTAATGGTAGTTTCTACCAACCTGACATTAGACAAAACTCAATAAGAATTAGCGAGCCGGAAGCCTATACCGAGCAGGAAACCGAAGAAGCTTACCGCAAGCGTATGCAACGCCACGGTTTAGGGGCCTATTTAGCTACCGACGACGACGGAGATTTTATTAACTACACCGGCAAAGCATCCTATGCCTATCATATTCCGGTAAGCCGCAAACTTACGTTAAGTACCGGTATAGGGCTGGGTTACCAAAGTTTCAGAATTGGGGGCCGAGATTACCACGATCGGGATTGGGAAAAAGTTGACCCGGTACGGGACGCCCTGGAGGCTGGCGGAATAGCTAAAAACCAGCTTGATGCTAATGTAGGCTTAACGCTGTATTCCGAGCAGTACTACCTTGGTTTTGCTGCCAGCCAATTAATACTGGCCAACTTTAACAGTGACGATGTATTGGCCGATAAAACAGTTTATAAGAACTACAGCGGGCAGTTGGGGTATAATTTCTCGCTTAGCCCTGACGTTCAGCTCCGACCCGGGCTGGTAGCCAATTACAATAACCTTAATTCTGCCGAATTTTTTGGGAACGTAAAAGTTGTGTACGATAACTCGTACTGGATTGGAGGTTCCTACAAAAATAAGCAGGCCTATGCTGTATTGCTGGGGGCGGAAATATCTAATAGGTTCTCGGTAGCCTACGCCTTCGAGCATAACATTTCGGATATGCAGAATCAGTTCGGTAGCGGCCACGAGGTAGTGTTAGGCTTCCGATTCCGTAACCGCGAAAATCACCGCCCTTATTTCTGGTAACCAACTTTTCTTCGCAACCACCATGAAAACAAATTTACTATATACCCTGCTGCTGGCTCTGTTCAGTGGCCTGACCCTTAATGCTCAGGACCAGTATTTTGCCCAGCCCCGGTTAATGTCCAAAGCAGTAAATTCTACGGCTGAAGAAACCCTGCCCATGCTTTCGGCCGACGGAAACTCCCTATTTTTTGTGCGGGTTCTTTCGGAAGGAAATACCGGCGGAAAATTTAGCGGCCACGATATATGGTACAGCAACCGCAATGCCGATGGAACCTGGCAGGAAGCCAAAAACTCCCTGATTAGCCTAAACAATAAGGGAAATAATGCCGTGCTAGGCTTTAACCAATCCGGCGACGAGGTCTACCTGCTTAACAGTTATAAGCTAAGAAATAGCGTTTTGCCGGGTGTTAGCGTAGCCAAGCGTAGTGGTAATCACTGGGGCTTCCCAGAGGAAATGGATATTCCTAAACTTAAAAAGGAAGATTTTTTCTATAGTGCCTACGTAAGCCCCGATGCCCAAGTAATGATTGTTAGTATGCAAGGCCGGGAATTACCCAAAGGTGCCGATGAAGACCTTTACGTAAGCCTTAGAACCGAAGACGGCGGCTGGAGTGAACTTCAGCATATGGGGCATACCCTTAATTCTATAGGCTTCGAAATTACCCCTTACCTTTCGGGCGATAAGCAGTACCTCTACTTTGCCAGTAACGGCCACGGCGGCTACGGCGACTCCGATATTTACGTGAGTAAACGCGTAGGTGATGGTTGGTTTAACTGGAGCAAGCCCCAAAACCTGGGCAAGCAAATAAACAGTAAGGGCTTTGATGCCGGCTTGATGATAGCCAATGATAGCACCGCTTTTTTTACCAGTAACCGTAACGGCGGCCTGGCCGACCTGTTCGAAACTAAACTTCTAAGCGAGCCGGATACGCTTAAAAAAGCTGAAGTTCCCATTGTGTTTCAGGAGCTAAGCAAAGAAGAAATAGAAGAGCTACAGCCTACCGAGCAAGACAACAGCATGGCCGATTTAAGCGATAGTCGCAAGGAGGCAATTGTGGTAGAAGATGTGTACCCGCTAACCATCAGTATTTATTTTGCTTTTGATAGCTACGAACTTAGTGGCGAGGCTCAGGAAAAAATGCGGGAGTTATTTGAGAAATATACGCAGGGCGAGGTGCAGGTAGAACTTACCGGCCATACCGATGCCATAGGTAGCCCACAGTACAATCAGAAATTATCGGAGAACCGGGCGCTCTCAGCCGAAAAATTTCTGGCCCAGGCCGGATTAGCTGAGCGCCGTATGCAGGCTAAAGGCAAGGGAGAGGCCGAACCTATAGCCAGCAACGAAACTCCGCAAGGACGTCAGCGTAACCGCCGGGTAACGATTAAGGTGGTTAAATAAGACGATAGCAAATCAGATACAACCAGAAAGGCGTGCCTATTGGGCGCGCTTTTTTTAATTGTTATTTTAAGGTAGATAACGCTGAGATTTATACCTTTATTAACTAATTTTATATAAAATTATATACAGCATAAGCTTAATAGTCAGTTGCAGTTTATTGCTAAACAAATAGTTACTGATAGTTTTTAATTCTCTATATCTTAACAATAATCTCAATCTACTTAACCAAATGAAACAATTTTTACCCGCCCTACTGAGTTTACTGCTAATTAGCCAGGCTTGCTCTAAAAAAGATGATGCTGCCGAGCCGGCCAGCCCGAATATTTTACTGACCAGCGGCAACTGGCAACTGAACGAAAGTACTGTTAATGCCGATTTACTTTTAACCTACGAAGGGGTAACCTATCCCTTAACCGGTACTTTGCCACTTACCGAAGAACAACTAGGCTGCCAAAACAATTTTACCCTTCAGTTTATGGAAGGCGGAAGTTTAGCCGTTGTTCCAACAGAAGGCAGTTGCCTGGCTGAACGCGACGTTGATACCGAAGGGTATACCTGGCTGATGAATAGTGAGGGTACCGTAATAACCTTAGGCGGTAACTTTTCGGCCGAGGCGTTTGGTATACCGGAAGAGCTGGCTTCCCTTATTGAATTGCAAGATGTTAATGTAGTTAAACTAGATGGGGAACGTATGGTATTGCAAAAGAGCCTCAACCTTGACCTGGTTGGTTTTTTGCTAGCGTACCAGTATGGTTTAGAAGAAGTGCCGGTAGGAGGAAGCGCGGAACTTATACTTAATTTTCAATCAGTAGAATAATAAGAAAGCCCGCACCTGCGGGCTTTTATAAATTTAGGAGCTAGCCGTGTGCTGGGTAAACTTTTCAATGTCCTTTAGAGAAATTTTATCTTCGTAGAAGGCTTTATTGAAAATTACACCCCATACGCCAATATCCTGTAGTTTCTCAATATCCTGCACTGAGCTAACGCCACCGCTGGCTAGTATACAAATTCCGGGGAAACGAGCTATAAGTTCCTTATACAGATCGAAAGCCGGACCTTCCATATCGCCGTCGCGCGAAATATCGGTAGTTTTTACATACTTCAAGCCCCGGTCATAAAAATGCCCAATATGGTCAAATATGTCTATTTCGGTATTTTTTTGCCAACCCCGTATCTGGATTTTTCCGTCCAGGGCATCGGCTCCTAAGGTAATTTTTTCCCGGCCGTACGAGATTATCCAACTGGCAAATTGCTTAGGATTGCTTACCGCAATACTGGCCGCGGTTATATATTTAGCTCCGTATTCGTAAGCTTTGCTAATATCGCCGTCAGTGGTAATACCGCCGGAAAAATCTACATCAATATTAGCGTGGCCGGCTACGGTTTCCAAAATCTCATAGTTAACCGGGTGGCCGCGGCGGGCTCCGTCCAAATCAACCATATGGATCTGGTCAATACCGTGGTCTTTGAACCGCTGGGCTACCTCCACCGGGTTTACATCGTAGCGGGTAACTTTATTGAAATTGGCTTTATCAACGTGTACGCATTGCCGGTTCATTACAGCAATAGAAGGTACAATCTTTATCATAAAAAATTCAGCATTTGATAGGTGGTACAACCGGAGAAGTCACATCTGGTTTGGAAAAAATAACCGATTACGGCTCAAAATAGCGTGTGGGCTGATCCGGGGTTCCCGAATTTAGGTAAAGTTTGGTAAAACTACAAGCTTATACCCCTCGCCCCGTACGCTTATAATCTGTAAGCTCTTATCCTTCCGTAATCGCTTACGAAGTTTAGTAATGTATACATCCATACTGCGTGCATTAAAGTAACTGTCATCGTGCCAAATAGCCTTCAAGGCTTCCGATCTATCCAGTACAGTACCTATTTTACTGCCAAGCATATACAAAAGCTGCGATTCCTTAGCCGTGAGCGAAACCGGTTCTTCGCCGGAGTATACCAATTCCTGGCTTTGCGGGTGTAGCTGAAACTGCCCTATGGTTATAGGTTCATCAATTTTATTTTCGGGAACTTCAGTGTTTTGGATGCGCCGGAGAATGGCCTGTATGCGCAGTAGTAATTCCTCCAGGCTAAAGGGCTTGGTCAGATAGTCGTCGGCCCCAATACGTAGGCCCTGCAGGGTATCTTCTTTCAGGCTTTTGGCGGTCAGGAAAATAATAGGAGTTTGCTGATCGTTTTTCCGGATTTTTTCGGCCAGGGTAAACCCGTCCATTTTGGGCAACATTACATCCAGCAGGCATAAATCGAAAGCGGTTTGCTGGTACGTTTCCCAGGCTTGCTGCCCGTTGGTAACTAAGGTTGTAGCGTAGCCCTTAGCCTGTAGATATTCTTGCAAAATTTGCCCCAGGTTGGGGTCATCTTCTACCAAAAGCAAGCGCTTAGTCATGAGTAGGTTGGGTTAATGGTAAGGTTACGGTAAAGGTACTGCCCTGCTCAAGTTTGCTATCTACCCGTATAGTGCCGTGGTGGGCTTCTACGCTATATTTTACAAAGGCTAAACCCAAGCCAAAACCTTTTACATTATGGATATTTCCGGTTGGCACCCGGTAAAATTTGTCGAAAATGCGGTTTAGGTTCTCGCGGGCTATGCCAATTCCGTTATCGGTAATTACAACCTGCAGGGCCGGTTGCTGGTTTAGGCTTACGTTCCGGCTGGTAATTTTTATAAGGGGCAAATCACCGGAATACTTAATGGCGTTGTCTAGCAAATTGCCAAAAATACTATTTAGGTGCATGGGGTCGGCCAGTAGGGTAGCCTGTTCGGCATGAAGTTGCAGTTGTAGCTGGTCAGGCCCGGGTAATTGTAGTTGGTAGGTATCGGCCAGCTTGCTGAGTAGCTGGTGTACGTCTAACTCTTCTGGTTTTAGGCTTATCTGGCTACGCTCCAGCCGCGAAATTTGCAGTACTTTTTCCACCTGCTGCGCCAATCGTTTATTCTCCTGGCCAATAATTCCCAAATACCGCTGCTGAATGTTTGGCTGACCGGCTAGGTCGGGGTCGTTTAATGCCTCACAAGCCATGCCTACCGTAGCAATCGGTGTTTTTAGCTCATGGGTCATATTGTTTATGAAGTCGGTTTTCATTTCGCTAAGCTTTTTCTGCCGGACTATGGTTTGCACCGCGTAGGCAAAACAACCCATTACCGTAAGCATCAGCAGGGCCGAGGAAGCCAGCGGTAAGCCAATTTGCCCTAGTACGTAGCGTTTCTGGTGCGGTATAGCTACCCGGAGCATAGTTTCTGAATTAAAAATATCGCTGGGAAATAAGGCTTCCTGATATACTGTATTGTTAACTGATGCGATAGGCTGGCCGAAAATGGGTTCTTTATCCTTAATTTTAGCCACCTGCCATTGGTAATCGGCATCAATACGTTTATCAGCGAAAGCTTGGGCCAATAGGGTATCTACCTGTGCCGAGTCTAGGCGGTTTTCTATACCTAATGACTTTTTTTCTAGAGATTTATACAGAAGTTTAGGGCTGTTTTGTAATCGGTTAAATTGTTGGTCCAACCGCCGGGCCAATTCTTCAGTATGTTTAGACTTTAGTAATTGACGGGTCTGGTCACTTAAGGCAATAACCTGTTTAATGCTATCTACCGAAAGACCTTGTATAGCAACTCCATTTAATTTTAATCCTTGCTTTGGCCGGAGTTCTTTATCCGGTGGGTCATTGGTAATGGTAAAGGTTATAGAGCTTATATCGATAAGCGGTTCCTCGGTCTTTTTTACCGAAAGCAAAATTTCTTCGTTTTCTATTTTTGCCGAAACCTCGCTTAAAACATCTCTAACCTGTTGGCCAAACTCTTCTTCCTGCAGTTTTAGGGCATTTTTTACCCAGTGTACCTGAAAGTAAATAAGCCCCAGCAGGGCAAAGCTCATTAAGGCTGAAAGCAGTATAATTTTACGCTGACTCATAACTTCACTACTAAGATACGG
This sequence comes from uncultured Roseivirgaceae bacterium, assembly GCA_964504565.1. Taxonomy (GTDB): domain Bacteria; phylum Bacteroidota; class Bacteroidia; order Cytophagales; family Cyclobacteriaceae; genus Cesiribacter. Next base: position 163,800 of record CAZDEY010000006.1, on the reverse strand, counting down.
GCTTACTAGCTGAATATGCTGGCTTTAACCTTATTTAACAATGCTTAACTCAGCATTAACACTTGTTAACAGCCAGAATAGATAAGTTGCAACAACTTAAAATTCAGAATGATATGAGGTATTTTTTCAGTGGGGCAGTGGGTTTGTTTTTACTAATCTCGCCCGTATTTTCTCAAATTCCAACCGATTCGCAACCTAGAAAGGGCTATATAAAAATAGAGCGCATAAGCCCCGAAGGTGAGAAACAAGTGTATTCGTATAATTTACATCGCGAATTTTTGAAAGATTCTCTAGAGGCACCCTTTAAGCTTAGAGGTATACTTAAAAACTTGGAAATTGAATTTACCGAAGATTTTCCAGCTAAGGGTAACCGATTTCGCCACTTTATGCTAAACGGGGTGGGCGATAGCGCACTAATGGCCCGGATTAAAGCCTTGGAATCCGATTTTGCCGATTCTTCTTTACATATACAAGTACTAAGCCTGCAAAGCGATAGCCTACAGCAAACTATTCGCAAGTTTAGGCAGGAGTGGGGCGGTAAGCTTAAAAATATTGAGATTTTTCAGACCGAAGATTTTCACCATTTAAGCGAATTAGATGAAGAAGTAAAGCAACTTCTGGAAGAACGGAAAATAGAGTTAGCTGAAGCTCATAAAATTATAGTACTTAAGTACGCTAAAGAAACTGAAACTGCGCGTTTGCTATCGTCAGATGAAATAAAAGAAAATAACAGCCGGAAAAATTGGGTATTTCCTAACCCAACCTCTAGCCAACTTACCATTTCTTATGCTGACTTAAGCAATGAACCACTAAGCTTGCAAATTACCGATATGCAGGGAAAAGAGGTGTTCAGGAAAAAATTTATGCCAAAAGATGGTACACTAACCGAAGAATTGGAACTTCCGGCTAGCTTATATGGAACCTACATTCTGCGGTTTAAGCAAGGAAATGAAATCTGGCAAGAAAAAATTATTATAAACTAAGATTACCTTTTTCTTACTAAAGGTATAAATACTAAATGGCCTAAAGAATAAGGTTGTCGATTTAGGTTATCCTCTTACACACAGGAAAGCTGCCTGGCCTACGCGGGGCAGCTTTCTATTTTTAATGCCTTATAAAAAATTTCCACGGGCAGTTTTTCGGTAGTACCTTTATGGCTCACTAAAACTTTTTAAGAGCGCATGGAGCGGCAAAATAATTCCTATTCTATTCAGGGGGTGCCCGTGCTTGAGTTGTGCGAGCAATTTGGTACGCCTCTTTATTTGTACGATGCTGAGAAAATAGAAAAACAACTTAAACAGCTTTCCGGAGCGTTTAAGGGAATGAAGGTGCGCTTTAAATACGCCGCCAAGGCGCTTACTAATATTTCTATCCTAAAATTTATGCGCAGCCAGGGTGTAGGGCTGGATGTAGTTTCTATTCAAGAAGCCCATATTGGTTTGCGCGCTGGGTACAAGCCCGAGGAAATTCTGTATACCCCTAACTGTGTTTCTTTTGATGAAATTAAAGAAGCCGTAGAACTAGGGGTCATGATTAATATTGATAACATCAGTATTCTGGAGCAGTTCGGCCACGAGTACGGTAACTCAGTACCCTGTTGCATACGCTTGAACCCGCACGTAATGGCGGGCGGTCACCATAAAATTTCTACCGGGCATATTGATAGTAAATTTGGTATATCGGTGCTGCAGATGCGCCATTTGCAGCGGGTAATTAAAACTAATCGTATAAATGTAGTAGGCCTGCACGTACATACCGGCTCCGATATTCTGGATGCCGAAGTATTTTTACGCGGGGCCCAAATTATTTTTGATGCCGCTCGCGAGTTTGAGGGCCTGCAGTTCCTGGACTTTGGCAGCGGTTTTAAAGTAGCGTATCGCGAAGGGGACCCAACTACCGATGTTGAAAGCGTAGGTCAGCGCCTAGGTGAAGCCCTAAAAGATTTTGCCAAGGACTACGGTAGCGAGCCGGAAATATGGTTTGAACCCGGTAAGTATTTAGTTAGTGAAAGCGGCTATCTGTTAGTAACCACCAACGTAATTAAAACTACGCCCGCTACAGTTTTTGCCGGCGTAAATAGCGGCATGAACCACCTAATGCGCCCCACATTATACGATGCCTACCACGATATGCTGAATATTAGTAATCCGGAAGGTACGCCCCGGGTGTATTCGGTTGTAGGGTATATATGCGAGACCGATACCTTAGGCTGGGACAGAAAGCTAAACGAACTGCGCGAAGGCGATATTATAGCTATCAAGAACGCCGGGGCCTACGGGTTTTCGATGGCTTCTAACTACAACAGCCGCCTGCGTCCGGCCGAGGTGCTTATTTACAAAGGAAAAACCCACCTAATCCGCCGCCGCGAAACCTTGGATGATTTGCTGGCTACGCAGGTTGAACTGGATTTTGCTGAGAAAAAGAAAGCAGAAAAAGTCTAATATTAATTTCTAGACCTGTAAGGTTTTTAAAACCTTACAGGTCTATTCAGAATCTCAACTTCCGGCCGGATCTAAAGCTTCCCGGTCGCGCCAGCGGTAGCCTATGCCAAACCGTAGGCCTAGTTGGTGCTGGCTTAGGTAGTAGTCGGTCATTAATGAAAGCAACCAGCGTTCGCTAATTGGTTGCTGGTAGCCTAGGCCCAAGGCTACTTCAGCTTCGCGGCCAATTAGGGCCCGGTAGCGAATAAACGCTTTATCGAAGGGGGTAAAGCGGTTGCCTAAAACCAACCAGGGCGTACTTTGGCCCGACCAAAAATCGAAGCCGCCATTAAAGCTTATTCGGCTATTTACCTGATAGCCTACCTCCATGCCTAACTGAAACTGTTGTACGGTACCGGGTTGGTTGGTTCGGTACAAATCGGCGTAGCCGTATACGCTGCGCGTACCCGATTTAACAACTTGGGCATCTAAACCGAGGGGCGTCAGCAAAAACAACAGACCGGAGAGAAGGTAGTGTTTCATATAGAAAAGCAGTTCTAGAAATAAGCCTGTACCTTATACCTTTGTTTTCTGGGCTTCACCTTTTTCCTTCTGAAGCTTTTGCAGTTCCATCAACTCATCGCGAAGGCGGGCGGCTTCCATAAAATCCAGTTCCTTGGCGGCTTTTTCCATTTTGCGCTGGGTTTCTTTTACCAATTTAGCCAACTGATCGGCCTTCATATAGGCTATTACCGGATCGGCGGCTAGCGAGCTGGCACCTTCGTCCGGGCCGGCGTACATTTTTCTTTGTTTGCTATCCTTCTTGCGGTTTACATCGGCAACGGAGGTTTGCTCCATAATCTTTTCCCGGCTTTTCAGTACAGTTCTCGGGGTAATACCGTGCTCCTCGTTGTATTCCATCTGAATAGCCCGGCGGCGCTCGGTTTCATCTATAGCCACCTGCATTGAATCGGTCACCTTATCGGCGTACATAATTACCCGGCCATCGGCATTACGCGCGGCCCGGCCTATAGTCTGCACCAGGCTGCGTTCATTGCGCAAAAACCCTTCTTTATCCGCATCCAGAATAGCTACCAGCGATACTTCCGGTAAGTCCAAACCTTCCCGTAGCAAGTTAACGCCAACTAACACATCAAATTCCCCTAAACGTAAATCGCGCAGAATTTCTACCCGTTCCAGCGCCTGAATTTCGGAGTGGATGTAGCGGCACTTAACTCCGGCCCGTTCCATATACTTGGTTAGCTCCTCGGCCATTCGTTTGGTAAGCGTGGTTACTAATACCCGCTCGCTGCGCTGAATGCGTAAATCAACCTCGTGCAGTAGATCATCAATTTGGTTTAAGCTGGGTCGAACTTCAATTTTAGGATCTAGCAGACCGGTCGGGCGTATAATTTGCTCTACCACCACGCCTTCAGATTTCCTTAGTTCGTACTCGCTAGGGGTGGCGCTTACGTATACAGTTTGGTTCTGAAGTTCTTCAAACTCGTTAAAGGTAAGCGGTCGATTATCCATAGCGCTGGGCAGGCGAAAGCCGTAGTCCACCAAACTAATTTTGCGGGCCCGGTCGCCGCCCCACATAGCTCTTACTTGCGGCACGGTTACGTGGCTCTCGTCAATAATCATCAGGTAATCATCCGGAAAATAATCCAACAGGCAGAAGGGGCGTCCACCGGGCTGGCGGCGATCAAAATAGCGACTGTAGTTCTCTATACCACTACAGTAGCCCAGTTCGCGAATCATTTCCAGATCAAATTCGGTGCGTTCTTTAATTCGCTGAGCTTCCAAGTAGCGCTTTTCCTTTTCAAACAATTCAACTTGATTTACCATATCAAACTGAATTTCGTGTATTGCCTTTTGCTGCACATCTTTGCCGGTAACAAACAGGTTGGCCGGGTAGATGGTAATTAGTTTTTCCTCGCTGATTTTAGAGCCGGTAACTGGGTCAATACGCTGAATGGATTCAATTTCGTCGCCCCAAAAAATAAGGCGGTAGGCAAAATCGGCGTAGGCTACGAAGATATCAACCGTATCGCCCTTTACTCTAAAGTTACCGCGTTTAAATTCGCCCTCGGTGCGGCTATATAAAATATCTACCAAGGCAAAAAGGAATTGAGAGCGGGGTATGCGGTCGCCTTCCTGCACTTTAATAACATTACGGGCAAAATCTTCCGGGTTGCCCATGCCGTAAATGCAACTTACCGAGGCAACTACCAGCACATCGCGCCGGCCACTTAGTAGCGATGAGGTAGCACTAAGCCGGAGCTTGTCAATTTCTTCGTTTATAGAAAGATCCTTTTCAATATAGGTATTAGAGGTAGCTATGTAAGCCTCAGGTTGGTAATAGTCGTAGTAACTTATAAAGTACTCTACGGCATTATTGGGGAAGAATTGCTTGAACTCACCGTAAAGCTGGGCGGCCAGGGTTTTGTTGTGGCTTAAAACTATAGTGGGCCGGTTGAGGGTAGCCACCACGTTAGCCATGGTAAAAGTTTTGCCCGAACCGGTAACCCCCAGTAGGGTTTGGTATAGTTCACCCTGGTTTAACCCGCTGACTAATTGCGCAATAGCCTGGGGCTGATCGCCGGTAGGTTCGTATTCCGATGTAAGTTGAAAGTCCATTTAGTGCAATTTCTATGTATACCCTGATGACCTATACGCAGGTTAGCCTAAAAATTTATACAAAAATATAGATTTAATGCAGATTTTGCATTGTTTCTAACCGAACTCCTTAAAATGCAATGGAGTTATAGCTACACCTATTAAATGTACCTATTAAAGTAACTTCACAACCTTCTTACCGGAACCAAGTTCTAACTTCACTGCGTTAAAGAACCGATTAAACTCAATCACATTAAACTATTAGTATTATGATTACAGCGGATACCCAGGTTTTACTTAACAAGCCGTACTGCGAAATTTCTTACGATTCTGCCAAAAAGGTTATTGTTGCCCAGTGGAAAGGTTTCTTAACCTTAGATCAGACCAAAGAAGGGTGTGAGCTTATGAACGAATTCATTAAGAAGCACGAAGTTAAGAACCATTTGAGTGACCATACCCATTTGAAAGTTCTTTCTAAATCGGTGCAAGATTACCTTACCGGCGAGTGGTTTGCCAAAGTAGAAAGCTTAGGTTTAACTAAAATTGCGGTTAAAGTTGCCGAAGATGTTTTTGCACAGGCTACCGTAAAGAAGGTTAATACCCAGCAAAAATACGGGAATATGACCATTGATACCTTTGGATCATATCCAGCGGCCTACGAGTGGTTGCAAAAATAGTTGCGATTTCCAGTATAATTTTCTTATTTTTGTTAAGGGCTTAATTATTAAGTCTTTAATAAATAAATAGTATTTCGCTATGAGTAAGCAATTCTACCTGAGCCCAGAATTGCCCGCAGTGGATAAGCAGCAGGAGAGCGACGACAATCATATTGCTGGCCTGGACCCTCTAAAGGCAGACCGTTTAATTAACCAAGTTCCGGATATGAACCGGAACCGAGATGTGGAAGCACTGCGCCGGCTTTGCTACGAGTTGCTGCCGCATCCGGATAAGCTTGATGCGTTTGACTACTACGAGGCCTGTGCCGCTATGCGGGATTTTGGGATCTTGCTAGGTTCTATGAAACGCCACAAGCAGGAGCCGGTAGAGGCTGTTCCGGAATTAGATTATGTGCTGGATGTACTGGGAAGTAAAACCGGTATGCCCCCGCGTGATACCCTTTTGCACTACACCAGTTGGAACCCGGAAGGATTTCGCCGTAGAACCTATACTGGCACTACCGACGAGGACCACCTGATTGAAAGTGTGCGGATGTCGATGAACCCTCTGCTGAAGGCCATTTACGAGGTGCAATTTTTGCTGACCTGCCCGGTTGACAGCCCGGACTTTGCGCGGCATTGTGCCATAGTAGCGGATTGCTATCAGAAAGTTGTGGGTGGTGTAATCCATGCCCGCAAAAACGTTTCTACTGAGTATTTTGCCAATGAACTAAGGCTTTACTTCGATCCGATTAATTTACACGATAAAATTTATTTAGGGCCGGGGGCGGTAGAAATGCCAATGTTTGTGTACGACCACCTGCTTTGGAGTAGCCTGGTAACCGACCCAATGTACAATGAGTTTAAGGAAACCTACGTACCGTATATATTACCGTTTCTGCGCGATACGTACACCCAACAACGTAGGCAACCGGCACTGTACGATATTGTAACTGAGTGGGCAATCAACCAGACCTACAGAACTGAAGAAGGTATGGATTCTATAAACGGAATTGCCCGGTTAGGTCAATTAATGAAGAGCTTTAGAGCCCCTCATAAAAAAATGGCTGATGAATCGTACCAAAAAGATAAACAGCAGCGGGCGCACGGTAGCGGGGGGTATTCAACTGATATTCTTACGCATATATTGCAGTTTAGCCGCTTGGCGTGCGACAATTTGCAAGAAGCCGTGCAACATTATAAAGCTTTGCCGCTTAAAAATTAACTAACTATCGGATTGCCATATACGCCAGGCTGCTTCGGCCTGTAGTTCCAGCATCTGATATCCGTTTTTTACTAAGGCACCTTGTTGGGTGCCTTTTTTCATGAATAAAGTAGTAGCCGGATTATAAACCAGGTCGTACAGGTAATGCTGGCTGCTCAGGTGTTTGTAGGGTATGTCCGGTGCGTTATCGGTATCGGGGTAAGTTCCCAATGGGCTGGTATTAACAATTAAATTGAAGTCCTGAAGGTATTCCGGATGCTGCTTTAATTCACTGTAACTTATTATATCAGGCTTTTTTTGGCGACTTACTAACGTAAAGCTAGCCTCAGCCAATTCGCTTAGTGCAACTTGAACGGCCTGGCTGGCACCACCGGTACCTAAAATAAGGGCCTTTATCTGGCTTAGGGTATTGGCTGGCAACCAATTGATTAATGATTGTTTAAACCCAACAATATCGGTATTATAGCCTATTAGCTTTCCATTAGAAAACCGGATAGTATTAACTGCGCCAATTTTTTCAGCTTTGCTATCCAATTCATCCAGAAAAGGAATGATTGCTTGTTTATAGGGAATTGTTACGTTCAGCCCTCGGATGTTGGGTTGATTGGCCAGTAATTCGGGGAACTGGGCAATGGTAGGCAGTTCGTAATTCTCGTAGCTATACAGATGGGATATATTACTTGCCCTGAACTTCTCGCTAAAGTAGGTTTTAGAAAAGCTATGCTGTAAAGTTTTACCTATGAGCCCGTACCTGAGCATGCTAATTAGGGCTTACTTTATGATGGGAAATTTTTTCGAGTATAACCACCATCAGAATTCCTACCATTGCAAAAAGCAGGGCCAGTAAAACTTCCGGGGCAAGCCCGGTTGCTTCGGCATAAGCTGCCGGGCTTACACTTTGAGTAACCAATGGTTTCTGCTCGCCGTGGCTGTTTATGTAGTATTCTTTTACAACCTTCCAGGGCCAAACTTTATTTAAAGAACCTATCATAAAGCCGGCTAGTAGGGCAACGGCGGTGTTGTAAAATTTGTCCAACAACCAACTTACCACGCGCGAAAAGCTAAGCAGGCCCACTACGCAACCCGTACCGAATACTAGTATAACCGGCAGGTTAAAATTAGTAAGTGCGCTAACAATGTACTCGTACTTAACCAGCAACAGTAGAATAAAGGCTCCGGATATACCCGGTAGAATCATGGCGCAGATGGCCAGGGCTCCGCAAATAAAAATAAACCAAAGCGCTTCCGGTGTTTGGGCGGGGCTTAGCACGGTTACCGTATAGGCAATAGCAATACCCGCCAAACCCGCAATAATCACGCGCGGCTTCCAGGTTTTTATTTCCTTAAGTACTAAAACCGAGGAAATAACTATTAGGCCAAAGAAGAACGACCAGAGCGGAATAGAGTAGGTATTCAGCAGGTAGATAATTAGCTTAGCCAGTACTATTAGGCTGGTACCTATGCCGCTAAGCAGTACCAGCAGAAAGGTACCGTTAATATGCTTCCAGAATTCAGGCAAGCGGCCGGCTTTTAGCAGTTGAAAGGCATCTACGTTAAAAGCGCTTATACTATCAATCAGTTCTTCGTAAATACCAGTTATAAAGGCAACCGTACCTCCGGAAACACCAGGCACCATATCGGCCGCCCCCATGCCTATACCTTTTAGGTAAAGCAAAAAATAATCTTTAAGTGTACGCATAACGGCTTACTTTGCGGTGCAAACTACAAGTATACTAAATAGGAGCTAAAAAAAGCCCGCTCAACGGGCTTTAATGTTATTTGGATAACTGATCCAGAAAGTGGTTGAAGGTATCGCCTCGCAGACCTAACCGGATGGTTTCCAGAGGAATTACCTCGTTAGGAGCAATGTTGCCCAGGTTTACGTTAGCCCCCAAAAGTTTTATAAACCATACTTGCTGGGCTTTTTGGGGGGCTTCCCATATAATTTTTTCAAACGGAATTTGGGTAAGAATTTCTTCCACCAAACCTGAACGTACCTCGCCGCTGCTTCGGAACAACCCTACGTTACCGCCCTCGCGAGCTTCGCCAATTACTTTAAAGGCACCAGCCTCCAGTTCGGCCCGCATCAGGTTTATCCATTTATAAGGGGGAATAATTTTGTCGGCATCCTTTGAGCCTACTTCCGAAAGTACGGTTACCTGTTTACTAAGGTCACTAATGTACTTGCACTTTTCTTCGTGGTTCAGTTCTATTGAGCCGTCCGATACTTCGGCAAACTCCATTTGGTACTTATCTAGCGTTCGGCGGTAATCTTCAAACTGGTTTCTAACAATGAAGGCCTCAAACAAAGTGCCGCCGAAGTATACGGGTATACCAGCCGCTTTGTAAAGTTTTAACTTCTCATCCAGGCGGGGGGTTACAAAAGAAGTGGCCCAGCCTAGTTTGACTACATCAACGTATTCGCTGGCAACACTTAAGAAATCTTCGGTTTCTCGTAGGCTTAACCCTTTGTCCATAGCCATGGTAAAGCCATAGTCCCGGGGCTTTTGAGTGCGCTCCGGCAGGAGGCTTAACTCATAATTCATGCGCAATCTAGTTTCGGTACTGTTCGATTATCTTACCAAGTGCTTTTTGAATTTCCGGTTTTTTAAAGAAATCAAAAAGAATGGTATGTTTTTCGAAGTCCAAAATTAATGCATTTTCTAGAAAGTTAAAGGCTTCTTTATATTTGCCTCCGGCAATTAAGTGAATTGCTATACGGTAGTGGATTTCGGCATTGTCCGGAAGCTCTTCCAGGCCGGCTTTAAGTATAACTACGCCCTTCTCAAATTCGCCAATCTCGTAGTAAGCGGCCGACCAGTCTAGCCATACGTTAACATTGCCGGCGGAGTGCTGGCTGGCATTGCTGTAAGCCTCAAATGCCGACATGGTGTTGCCGCTTTTAAATTCGGCTTCGGCTAACGCTTGCCAGTAACGGCCGTTTTCCTCATCATTTTTAAGGGCTTTGCTAAAGAAGTATACGGCCTCAAAGTGACGATCCTGCTTGCATAAGCAAATACCTACTCCGTACCAGGCCCGGTCGCAGGTGTTATCGGCCCGAGTAGCTTTTTGGTAATAGCGGATAGCCTGATCAAACTGTTCTAATTTTTCGTAGGCCGTAGCAATGCAGGTATAGGTATCGGCGCTGGGTCCCTCGTGCTTATGGGTATTCTTGTAGGCTTCCAGGGCATCTTGGTAACGCCCGGTATTCATTAAGGTATTACCCAAGTTAAAGTGCGCCGAGGCAAATTTATCATTGATGGCAATGGCAAATTCGTAGGCTTCTATAGCCTCATCGTACTGGCCAAGTTTGTTGTAAATGATACCAATATTGTACCAGGCGTAGAAAGAAAAGGGGTCGTGGTCTATAAATTTCTGGTAGTAACTTAGGCTACTTTCCAGCTTGCCGGTTACATCCAGGCAGTAAGCTAGTTCGTAAAGGGCATTTTCGTGGTGAAGGTTGGACTCAATAGCTTGCTGATAAGCTTCAATAGCTTCTTCGTAACGGCCGGTACTTTGGTATACTAAGCCTATATTATAGTAAACTTCATCACGATCGGCAGAGAAAAGGAGAGAACGTTCGTATAAAGCTATGGCATCATCGTGCTGGCCGCAAAGGGTTAGCACATTGGCTTTTAGGCTCATTACCTCGGCATCGGTTGGCTGAATAGCCTCGGCTTGCTCAGCAACCTCCAAGGCTTCGTCGTAGCGCTGCAGGCGGGTTAGTATCTGTATTTTAAGGCCAATAATTTCAATAGCGAGGGGAAATTGATCGGCAGCCATTTTGCACGCATTAATTGCCTGCTTCCACTGGCTTTTCTTTATATAGTATTTAACTATAGTTTCAAATTCCTCTACCTCAAAATAAGAGAAGCCATTGTCCTGCGCTACTTCTTCAAATCTTTGTAGTAAAGCCTTTTCTTCCTGCCTTCTCTGATAATTCTCTGCCATCCTGTTCTCTTCTAAAATCGTTTCTTATTTCTCAGCAACTAAATAACACAAACTGAGCCAAGAATAACAGGAAGCGTAATGTAATAGTAAATTTTTAGGGATTGGGTACTATTTCCCAAAAATTGCTGAATTTATTGTGTAGTCTAGCGAATGGTATTCTATGCCTAAATCATTTGTTGACTTAGAATTTTCAAATTCGATATTAGTTTTGATTAATTTTAAAGTTTCTTTGGTCAGTAAATTCTCTTTTTCTCGGAATAAGCCCTCTATCTGTTTCAGGTAATAAGCTAGAGCCATAGTGTAGAATTTTGCCTCAATATAGGGTGCCCGTTTATCTACTTTGTCGGCAAGTACCCTAAAAAATTCTTGGTAACTTACTGATCCAGCCGAAATTATATACCGATTGCTGTTAAAATCATTGGTGGTGAGAGCTTTGTAAATAGCTTCGGTCACGTTTTCAACCCCTACCCAATTGAGTTTACCGGAAGGGTAAAATTTTGGTTCGTCTTTTAGGTAGCTTAATAACTTGCTACTAGACCGCTCCTGAGCGTGGCTTCCTATAATAACCGAAGGGTTAAGTACTACTATAGGTAAACCTTCGGCTTCGGCGCGCCATACTTCCTGTTCGGCCCAGTGTTTAGTTTTGGCGTAGTAGGTATTCAGATCAGAATCTTCCCACTTCGCATCTTCGTTAACTACTGATTTATGGCGGAGCCGACCCAGGGCAGCCACTGAGCTTATATAAACAAACTTTTCTATGTTAGCTTCTAAAGCCCCATTCACTACTGATTCGGTAACCAACACATTATTGGTATACAAAGCTTCTCTATCCCGCCGATCAAAGGAAACCTGCCCGGCGCAATGAACTACTGCCTGGCAGTCGTTTAAAGTACTGTGCAAGAATAGCGGATCGAGCAAGCTGCCCTCTACCCATTCTACTTCCTCTTTCCAGGAGGCTAGCCCGTAAGTATGGGAACCGGGGCGTAAAGAAGCCTTTATTTTGCAACCCTTAGCAAGAAGAAATTTTGCAGTATGCGAGCCTAATAGTCCGGTAGCTCCGGTCAGGAAAACCCTCATGCTTAAAGAAGCTGGTTGTTTAATAGGTTCAGAGCCATTAGTTTCTCATAGTAAGGCTCTTTAATTGATTCCTTGAGGTAATCAAAATGCTTTTGGTTGTGGCAATCGGTTCCTATCCAGCTAACTAATTGGTCATCTATAAGCTTCTGGGCTGCTTTTTTAGCCATAGGGGAGTAGTAACCAAACAGGGAGTTTATATTAATTTGCAGTTGCGCCCCCCGTTCAACCAGTTCGGCGGCTAATTTGTAGTCGCGTTGAAGGTATTCGTAGCGTTCCGGGTGGGCAAATACGGGTTGCATACCGCGGCTTTTCATCAGAAATACTGCTTCTAGCAAAATGGCCGGCCGGTTTACAAAGCCGGTTTCAAATAGTATATAGTTGTTGCCAAACGTCAGAAATTCTTCGCCTTCGGCTTTAAGGCTGGCGTAAAAAACCTCGTCTAGGTAGTATTCCGCAGCTGCTTCTATCCTGATTTTCAGGCCGGCTTGCTTGGCTGCTGCCCGCACTTGTTCTAATTTTTGCCTTATGCCGGTGGGAGTATTAGGGTAAAAATCGCTGAGAATATGTGGGGTAGTTACTACCGTTTCGTAGCCCAGGGCCTCAAACTGCTTTAATAAATTAACTGACTCCTCAATGGTAGATACGCCGTCGTCCAGGTCGGGTAGCAGGTGCGAGTGCATATCGGCCTTAACAGGAAGCACCGAACTTCTATTGCTTTTTTTCTTGAAAGGATTCCACACTGCTTACTAAAATCTAAGATTCCTGATAATACCCACCGCCATAACCGTAGCCATAGCCATAAGCACCGTAGCCCCTGTGTTTACCTACGCCGTTAAGTATGGCCGCCAAATTTGTGAACTTATTAACTGTTGAAAGTCGGTTGAGGTTTTTAACGTAATTTTTGTGCGAATAACCGGCCCGGAATACGTAAATGGGCAGATCGGCCTTTTTCATAATTAGTATGCCATCGGTAACCAGGCCAACCGGCGGAGTATCCATTAGAATTACATCGTACCGCTTTTTGAGTTCAGCCAGAAGCTTATCAAAATCGCTGTTCATAACTAATTCTGAAGGGTTGGGCGGAGTTGGCCCGGCTGGTATATAGTCTAGTGTTGAAATGCTGGTTTTGCGTATGCACTCCTCTAGCGAATGCTTGCCAATAAGTATGGTACTGGTGCCGTGCGTACTGTTTTCGCCTTCAAATGCCAAATGCACTTTAGGTTTGCGCATATCTAAGTCCAAAACTACTACCTTCTTTTTGCTCAGCGCAATAATTCCGGCCAAGTTAACGGTTACAAATGTTTTACCCTCGCCGCTAACTGTAGAAGTTATTGAAAGAATTTGGTTGTTTTGGCGGGCCCCCATAAACTCCATATTAGTACGCACTGCCCGTAAGGCTTCGCTAAAGGCCGATTTAGGATTATTATCAATAATCATGCGGGCGGTTTCAAATTTTTTGCGCGCCTGCGGAGCCGCCCCTAAAACCGGCACCGAGGTTTGGTTTTCAATATCGGAAACGGCGGTTATTTTATTATCGAGTGTGTAGCGGGCCCCTATAAATACTAAGCTTAATACTAAACCTAAAGCCATACCTATAGCCTGAATAATCCATTTATTGGGCGAAATAGGGGAGGCTGGCATACTGGCGGAGCTTAAAATTTTAAAATCGGTAGTAGTACCGGCATTAGCTATCTCAAACTCAATCTTTTTTTCTTGCAGCGTCAGTAAGAAGCCCAGTAGCTGATCGTAGTTGCGGCGCGATTTTCCGTATTCGGTATTTTTGGCCGGTAGTTGCACAAAAGTGCTTTGCAGCTCTCGGTAGCGGTTGCCAAGAGAAAGCAATTCGGACTGGGTTTCTTTTATTAAGGAGTTTAGTGATTTTAGGATATCTTCTTTTAGAACCTTTATTTGAGTTTGCTTTAGCTGTACGGCGTAGGTATTCTTATTTTGGCTTTGTTCTAATACCTCAGCCTCGCCCGTAAGTTCGTTTAGTTCTTTTACCAGCTCAGGTATATCGGTCGTTATAAACTCATCGTTGCCGGAAAGCAGCGATAAGGCGTAATAGGTTTCATCTTCCTGTATGCGGTTAGAAAGGGTATTTAAATCGCCCAAGCGGTTACGTAACTGCGTGCGCTGGCTATCAACTTCGGTAAGTAAAAGAATGGCTTTATTTAAGTCGCTGCCTAAGTCGGTAGATCTATTATTTATGGTAAAGTCTTCAAAATAAGCCTCGTAATTCTCTAGTTTAGCCTGGGTGGTATCAATTTGGTCGTTAAGGTACTGTATTCGTTTATTATTGGCCTGCGATTTTTCCTCTTGGGTGTAGGCCAGGTATAAATTACTCAAGCCGTCAACTATAGTGCGGGCTTTATAGGCATTAAAATCAGAAAACGATAACTGAATGGTTTTAGCTTCGGGTTTAAGTACCGTAACCGCCAGATTATCCCTTAAATAATTAATCTGGTTTTCGGTACTATGGATAATGAAATAGTGAGGATCGTTAGGGAGGCTGCTGCGACTATCATTATCCGAAGTTACTTGCAACGATAAAAAAGGCAGCTCAAGTGTCTGGTTTAATTTCCCTTCGAATGATTGCTCATCTTCCCCCTGATTATAAGTAAGCGTATAATTTTTATTGGAGGAAAATTTTAGGTAAAACTTTCTGCCGAAAGCTTCATTGCTTTTAACCAGGTACTTTACCTTAAACGGAGAAGTCCGGAATTTTTCGTCATCCAGAATATTACCTTGGGTGTAATAAGAAACATCTAAATCCAATACATCAGTAGCTTTTTCCAGAAAAAGCCGGCTTTTTATCAATTCAATCTCTTCGGACATTGAATTGATATTGCGGGCGGAACCTTCAATTTCGGGTGCGGCAAACCCAAATACCTCGCCCTGGCTTTCAATATCTAACTGTAACTGAGAACTAGATTCGTATAAAGGCTTAGTATAACGAACTACCAAATAAGCTGCTAAATTAGAAATGAGCAGAATAGCAATAATATAGGGTAAACTGCTTTTTAGAATGGAAAAAAGCTTATTTAAATCAAAATCCGGCGAATCAGAATCAAAGGTTTCCCTTGGGTCTGGGTGCTGGCTGTCCTCAATATAGTATGCCTCCTGCTTCACTGGTAGCTAATTAATGCCTTACTGGTTGTTATTTACTGTTATAATAACTACAACTAAGGTAATTATATTAGATAACACTCCCACAAGCGGTCCAATATCGCGAATAGTTTCCGGAAGTACCCTTCTTATAGGTTCTACGTAAATAATATCGCCGGATTGCACATTTAATGAGGCAGTCTGCATTCCTTCAATAGTTGAAAGATCAATAACCTGAACCTGAGGGTTGCTTAGGTCGCCCCGGATAAGACGAATGTTAGAGGCTTTGCCCCGTGTGGCAATACCTCCGGCCAAAGCTAACACCTCCAGCATATTAGTCTGCTCATTTAAAATTGGAATTACCTGACCCCCGGTTGCGCCTAATACTATTACCCGCTTATTATCGTAGCGGGTAAGTACGTACGGATCTTTGTAAAACTCGCTATAGGCCAGCTGAAGTAGTGAGTCGGACTGCTGAAGGGTTAGGCCGGCTAATTCCACACTACCAATCATGGGAAGCCTAACTTGGCCGTTAGTTTGTACCAGATAGCGCGGGGTGGGCCGCTGGTTCATGTTTTGGTTTAGGCCAAGTTCTTTTATTAGCTGAAAATCGGGGTCAATTAACCTTTCGCCACTGTTGGTATACACTTCAACTTGCAAAAAGTCATTAGGCTGAATTACGTAATTTTTTTCAATGGCATTAACTTCAGCCGAAAGTGCGGGCAGCGATCCGTCTTCAGTCTGAAACATGACATCCTGTTTATAGATACTACAGGCGCCTAGTATAACCGGCAGCAATAAAAAATAAATGGGGGTTCTCACTACTAAAGTGTTTTCTTATACTCCGCTAAGGTAGGCAACTGCTGGTCTTTTTCCGATACTTTGGGGTTGTCAATACCCCAATCAATATTTAGCACCGGATCGTTCCAAAGAATACCACCCTCGGCGGCTTTATCGTAGTAGTCGTTGCACTTGTATAACAAAATGGTGTCCTCCAGGGCTACAAAACCGTGGCCGAAACCTTCCGGTATATAAAACATTTTGTGGCTTACCCCATCCAATATGGTGCTGTAATGTTGGCCAAAGGTGGGAGAGTCGGGCCTTAAGTCTACCGCTACATCCAGAATTTTACCTGAAATAACCCGGATTAACTTAGACTGCTTACTGGGCGAATTTTGAAAGTGTATGCCGCGCAGTACGCCTTTATGCGAAAAGGATTCATTATCCTGTACAAAATTATCTTTAATGCCTAATTCTTTCAGGCGTTTAGAGTGGTAGCTTTCAAAAAAAATTCCCCTATCATCCGGAAATATTCGGGGGCTTACTTCTACTAAACCTTTTATTGCGGGGTACTTAGCTTCCATTAGTTATTCTTGAATTGAAGAAGATATAAGTTCTTTAATTGTATCGCGGTAGCGGTCAATAACAAATTTTTCGTCAAATTTCTGTTCGGCAATCAACCGGCTTTCTTTGCCCATATCCAGGCGTTCGCTATTAGGCAGGTTATACATACTAAAAAGCTTGCTGGCTAAGTCTTGGCTGTCTTTTGCTTTGCACAGATACCCGTTTTTACCGTGCACTACTACATTGTTACAGCCAGGCACATCGGTAGCAATCAGGGGCTTACCTACGCTGGCTGCTTCTAAAAGGGT
>CAZDEY010000006.1:111023-147085 GCA_964504565.1 uncultured Roseivirgaceae bacterium | reverse complement strand
GCAATACTACGCAATCGGCCTTGCGGATAACCGGCAGCACATCATCAGCCGTGCCTATATAGTCAATAAGCCCTTCGTTTTGCCAGCTTTTTAGCTCGCTAATAGGAATGCCGCTACGGTGGCCGGGGTCGGTAGCCCCCAATAGCTGAAACTTGGCGTGTATACCTTTATTTTTTAGCTGACGTATAGCCTCGGCGTATTCTACCACACCTTTGTCGTACAGCACCCGCGAAATCATTAAGAAAACAAACTCTTCCTGCTTATAGTGGCCATTGGGCGAGAAGCGCGCCGTATCTACGCCGGAACCGGGAATTACCTCAGTGACTTCAGGCTTTACCAAACCAAACTTTACAAAAATTCTTCGGTCGTCGCTATTTTGAAAAAATACTTTTTCCGGGGTTCTAAAGGCAAAGCGGTAGAGCTTACGGGCAATTTTGGCAACCAGATTATCTTGCAAAAAAGCAGTGCCTAAACCACTGACATTATTTATGCAGGGTATGCCCAACATGCGGGCTACCACCGAACCGTACAAGTTAGGTTTTATAGTATAGTGCAGGACTACATCCGGTTTAATTTTTCGGTAAGCATGATACAATTCGTGTATTACACCTAACTCGTTAAACGGATTAGCACCGGTGCTTTGCATTTTTACCGGAACGTAGGTAAACCCGGCTTCCTCTAATTTTTTAGAATATGCATCGGGGGGTGCAATTGCGTAAATCTGCATACCATCGGCTTGTAAAGCCTTCAGCAGGTTCATCCGGAAGTTATATATATTCCAGGAAGTATTAATTACAATGGCAACCTTCTTCATGCTCAGGACTATGTGTACCGTTATAATTTTACTTGGTACACACCCTAATTTGCAAAATTATAAAAGTTCTGCTCTTTCCTGAAGAATATTCCTTCTAATTTAGCGGCGAGAGAACCCTGGTTGCCTCATAGCTGTTATTAAGGTTCGCTTACGTACTAATTATTATATGACGAAAACTTTCTCTACCGCCCCGGTGCCCGAAAAAGCCGTTCTGGTTGCACTAACTACCGGCAGGCAGAGCACCGAACAAACCGAAGAATACCTGGATGAATTGGCCTTTTTGGCTCAAACCTCCGGTGCCGAAACTATCGGCACGTTCACCCAAAAGCTAGATAAGCCCGATGTACGCACCTTTGTAGGTAAAGGCAAGCTGGAAGATATCAGGGAATTTGTGCAGGCTAAGGAGGCCGATATGGTTATTTTTGACGATGATCTTTCCCCCTCGCAGGTGCGAAACCTGGAACACGAGCTTAAAGTGAAAATTCTGGACCGAAGCTTACTAATTCTGAATATTTTCAGCCTTAGAGCCCAAACTGCCCAAGCCAAAGCCCAGGTGGAATTGGCCCAGTATCAGTATTTACTGCCCCGCCTAACCCGTATGTGGACGCACCTTAGCAAGCAAAAGGGTGGTATTGGTATGCGGGGCCCGGGTGAAAAGGAGTTGGAAACCGACCGCCGGATTGTACGCGACAAAATTGCCCAGTACCGCGATAAGCTAGATAAAATAGATAAGCAGAGCCAAACCCAGCGTAAAGGCCGTGAGCGTATGGCTCGCGTAGCCTTGGTAGGATATACCAATGTGGGTAAAAGTACCCTAATGCAGTTGCTTTCTAAATCTGATGTGTTTGCAGAAGATAAATTGTTTGCAACAGTAGACTCAACGGTACGCAAAGTAGTAATTGAGCGCATACCGTTTTTATTGACCGATACGGTTGGGTTCATCCGAAAACTTCCTCACACCTTGGTTGAATGCTTTAAAAGCACGTTGGATGAGGTGCGCGAGGCCGATTTGTTGGTTCACGTAGTTGATGTAAGCCACGAAAATCACTACGAACAAATGGAGGTTGTACAAGATACCCTGGCTGAAATTGGGGCCGGCGATAAGCCGGTACTTATGGTTTATAATAAAATTGATGCGCTAACTGCCGAAGAGCAAGCTGAATTGGAAGACCAAGCCTACGAAGGCGAGTCGGTGGTAGACCACGTATATATTTCGGCCCTGAAGAAGAAGAACGTTTCGGAATTAAGGAGAAAGGTATACGAACAGGTTAAAGCTATTCACCGCCAAATTTACCCCAACTTCCTGGAAGATGAGTATGTATACTTTCCTGATCCAGAAGACGAGGAGGTGGAATAGGAAATTTGGCACAACCGCTTAACTTCTCTATTTTTGAAGCCCAATGAAATATTGGTCCCGTAGTTCAATGGATAGAATACCGCGCCGCGGCGGGAAGCTTCCTAAACTCTAGATGCAAGCCTACGCGGCGCGGTTCGATTCTTGCCGGAACTGATTAATGAATTGGGTAAATTTTTGGCCTTGTAGTTCAATGGATAGAATAGGAGTTTCCTAAACTCTAGATCTAGGTTCGATTCCTAGCAAGGCTACTATATAAAGCCTGTACTAAAACCAAAGTACAGGCTTTCTTACTTAATGAATATGGCAAACTTTCAGGACTTAGGCGTTGCTTCCTCATTTAAACCAGCATTAGATGAACTAGGGCTAAAGCAGCCTACTGAAATTCAGGAGCGTTGTATACCCTTGCTACTTAAAAAAACTACCGATTTGGTAGCCCAGGCCCAAACAGGCACCGGCAAAACTGCGGCTTTTGGTTTACCGCTACTTCACAAGGTTGATCCTGAAAATTCTCAGGTACAAGCTTTGGTAATTACCCCCACGCGCGAACTTTGCCAGCAGGTAGCCAAGCAGTTGTTCCGCTTTACTAAGTACGGCGTTAAAGTATTTACCGAAGCGGTGTATGGCGGTGCGCCTATTAATCAGCAGATACAACGTTTGCAGCGTCCCTCGCAAATTATAGTTGCTACGCCCGGTCGTCTGCTAGATTTGCTGGAAAGAAAAGCGGTTTCTCTACACGAAGTTATGACTCTAGTGCTGGATGAAGCCGACGAAATTCTGAAAATGGGCTTTCAATCGGAAGTAGATAATATTATTAGCCAACTGCCCTACCTACAGCAAACTTGGTTATTCTCGGCTACTTTAGAAGGGGAGGTTGAGAAATTAATAGGGAAGTACCTACACAAAGATGCTCCGGTTATCAAGGTTGCCCAGCAGATGAAGGTGAGCAAAACCATATCGCACTATCAGTATATGGTACCGGAAAAAGAAAAGCTACAGGCCATACTCGATCTTTTAAGCAATTTTGAGAAGGACCAAACCGAGACCCGAGGAATTATTTTTTGTCAGACTAAAAAGCAGTGCCATACGCTGGCTGCGCAGTTAAAAGCCAAAAACGTTCCGTCCGGAGAATTGCACGGCGATTTGCAGCAATCGGAACGCGACACGGTAATGCGCGCCTTTAAAAACCGCCGCGAATTTGATGTGCTGATTGCTACTGATGTAGCCGCCCGCGGCCTGGATATCAACAACCTGGCCTACGTAATCCACTACAGTTTACCGGAAACCACCGAGAGTTATACCCACCGCAGCGGCCGTACTGGCCGGGCCGGGGAAACCGGTAGTTCAATAGTGCTATTAGCCGCCAACCAGACCATAAAGCTTCGGGAATTTGAAAAAGCCCTGAATATCAAATTTGATCGGTGGAGTTCCTGATTTTATTCTCATAGCATTTTAATAGCTCAAGGTTTAAACCTTGAGCTATTAATTTTTCCAAATCAAGGCTAAACCACCTCCAAAGCATGCTGAATATCCCAAATTATATCTTTGTGATACTCTACGCCTACTGATAAGCGTACCATTTTTTCGGTAAGGCCCAGGCGGTTTTTGTCGTCTTGGCTTACGTCGGCGTGGGTCATGGAGTAGGGGTGCTGAGCCAGGCTTTCGGTTGAACCCAGGCTAACGGCCAATTTTATCAGCTTCAGGGCATTCAGAAATTTAAAGGCCTCGGCTTCACCGCCTCTTACATCAAAAGAAAGCATAGCTCCGGCCGAGCTTAGCTGGCGCTTAAATATCTCTTTCTGCGGATCATTATCTTCCAGAAAACCCAGGTAATATACCTTTTCAATTTTTGGGTGATTTTTTAAGAACTCAGCTACCTGAGCCGCATTGCGGGCCTGCTGTTCCATACGCACCTTTAGGGTTTCCAGGCTGCGCATAAGTAACCAGGCCGTCCAGGGGCCGGCCATGTTGCCCATAAAGGTACGTAACCCTTTTACGCGGGTAATTAGCGCTTTACTACCCAAACAAGCTCCGGCAACCACGTCGGAATGGCCGCCTATATATTTAGTGGCGCTATAAATTACCAGATCAGCACCATGCTTTAGCGGGTGCTGCCACAGCGGACCCATATAGGTGTTATCTACCGCGGTAACTACTTGCCGCTCTTCGGTTGAGAAGTGTTTCGCAACTTCCGCGCAGGCCTCAATATCGAACAGGGCATTGGTTGGGTTTGCCGGGCTTTCTACGTAAACCATAGCTAATTTGTCGGCATTGCCACTTCCCTCAATACGCTTAATTAAATCTTCCTTAGATTCCCCGGCAGTGAACGGCATTATGTTGATGCCGAAGCGCGTAAGCACATGGTGAATAAAGTGATCGGAGCCGCCGTAGACCGGGGTGCTGAAAAGCAGAAGGTCGCCGGGGCGTAAGAACTCCATCAGGGTAGTACTGATGGCCGACATACCGCTTTCGAATACCGCACAGGCTTCGGCCTTATCCCAGAGGGTCAGGCGGTCTTCCAGAATTTCCAGGTCGGGGTTATTGAGGCGACTGTAAATTAAGCCCAATTGTTCTCCTTCCTCCTGCTTCCTCTGTCCGTAGGCGACCTGAAAAAAGGCTTTACCTTCTTCAGCCTTCTTAAAAACGAAAGTAGAGGTCTGAAATATTGGGCATTTTATGGCCCCTTCCGAAAGCTCAGGCTTATATCCGTAGCTCATCATTAAGCTTTCCGGTCTCATACTGTTGTAATCCATATCACGCTAATCTTTCCAATAAGTTGAAGATATTTCCTGATAAGGTGAATATGTAAGAAAATAAAACTACTATTCGCTAGACAGGAAGAAAATATATCTAATTTAGAGCCTTGAGTTATACTTGAATTAGAAAAATTATCTATTGGAATCTTTAGATAAAACGGACATCAAAATCCTGAACCTGCTTCAGCAAAACACCCGCTTAACCAATAAGGAATTGGCTCAGGAGTTGGGTTTAACGGTAACCCCGGTTTACGAACGGGTGAAGCGCTTAGAGAAGCAAGGGTATATAAAGCAGTACGTAGCTCTACTTGATACCACTAAGCTAGGGCAGGGGTTAATTGTAATGGCGCAAATCAGCCTAAAGGAGCACGCCAAGCACCAGCTAAAGAAATTTGAAGAAAAAATTAGGCCGCTGCCTCAGGTTATGGAATGCTACTACGTGGCCGGCGGTTCGGATTATATCTTGAAAATTGCGGTGCCCAATATGGATGCCTATCAGAAATTTTTGGTAGATGAATTAGCGACTATTGAACACATCGGCCACGTGCAAAGCTTTTTTGTAATGACCGAGATAAAGCATACTACAGCTATACCTTTGGAATGAGCGTAAGTTTTTGATTAACAGTTTTCTATCTCTAGGCTTAAATACGTGTTGTTGATCTATTAGGACACATATAGGCCAATGAAAAAGCTTAAATATTCTCAAGTAAGTTCGCTCTGCACGTGACCTATGGCATATAATAACATGAGTCTATTGAGCTTACAATTATGAATTTTATGGGCTTTATTAAACCTTATTATGCTGTTAAGTATTTTGTTTCGGTCAAATTCTGTGCTCAATAATGGCAACAAAAAGCTTACAAACTTACTTTCTTGATTAATGGTTGCGTTAATTTGAGGTCTTTTAATACAACTAACGATTGAGCCTAGTCTTCCCGGTGAGTAAAATGCCGGTTTCCCGATACTAAGCCTATCAACCAATTCTTTACTTACATCACTTTGATTAATATTCTGAATAAGTTGAATATAGCTCTGAGTATCCTTTGATTTCAAAAGATTTGGTAAAAGTGCTAATTCGTTCTCAAGTTGTTCTAAAGTCTCAAAAGTATCTGAAAAGTAAGAAGATTCACAGCAGGTTATCATTTTCTTGCTTATGCAGACATTAGATTTGTTGTCACACGAAAAAGCAAAAAGCAGGCTTAAGGTTAGAGTTGGTATAAATTTAAAATTTGACACAATTTTAAATTGCCACCCGTAAGCCCCAGCGCTTGTGTACTTTCAAGCCCCAAATTTCCTGCACATACTGGCGTATGCGTAGTTCGGCCAAGTTATTACCTAGCTGAGGATTTAGAAAAGTCAGCCCTAAGCCTAATTTAATAAACGCTGGCTGCCGGCAAAGTTGCTTGCACTGTTGCATGAACCAGTTGCTCCACTCCAAACCATATACTTCGGTATGGCTTTTTCCGCAGAAAAGTAGAGGCAACTGATTGTCACGATGGGTGTAGCGATAAATGGTGGCCAGGGTTTCGTATAAACCTTCCAGGTTTTGGTAGGCCGGTTGGGTCTGGCTGATTTTTACGGTTACCCGGTCTTGCAACCCTAGCGGATTAAACTGCCGGCTGTAGCCCCGGCGCAATTGCGCGCATAGGTATACCATTAAGCGGTTTTGCAGGTTAGCCTGCGCCTCGCGTAACAAATAGTTTTTATCGCCGATGAACCGTTTTGGTAGCATTGGCGGTAAAATTAGAAAATCTGCCGGAGAAATAAAGGCTAATAAAAGGTTAATGGTACTTTGATGGTGAACTGATTTGGGGTTTTGCCTTGAGGAATATCTGCAGCCGACACTACCCGCCCAGGAATTCTACGAATTAGCTAGTCACTCAGCAGGAGTCCGGGGCGCGTAGCCGAGCGACAGAAACTTAATAAACTCTTTCACTATAAATTGCTCCGCCGATGCTGTTTCGGCTGGCTCCGGTAACTGTTTTTAGGCTGTTGGTTTGTCGGGTAAGTCTAAGGTGGCCAAGAAATGCAAAAACTATAGCTTCTTTAAACTCAATAGTCTGCCTATCCGGAATTACAACCTCAACTGATAGTTTATCTAACTCCTTCCGCAAAATATTGATGAACTCTATATGATGGGCACCGCCGCCGGTTACCAGAATCTTGCCGGCTGTAGTTACCATATTTTTGTCGATAGCCTGTCTAATTTGAACTGCCATATGCTGGCAGAAAGTCTGACTCAAATCAGCGGTAGAGTAACGTTGGAATCTATTTAATAACGGCAGGATGTTAGCTTCTACCCACTCAAAGCCCAGACTTTTGGGCGCCGGCAATGCGTAAAAGGGTAGCGAATTAAGTTCTTGCAGCAATTCAGGAATAACTTTTCCGGAAGCGGCCATTGCCCCATCGGCATCGTAGGCTTTACCTTCTTTCTGCGCCAGCCAGTTTAAAACGCCATTAGCCGGGCATATATCGTAGGCTATACGTTTGCCGCCATTTTCGAATGAAATATTAGCGATACCTCCCAAGTTCAGGCAATATTTATACTGGCTGTAAAGTAAGGCATCGCCAATGGGTACTAAGGGTGCGCCCTGTCCGCCTAAAGCTACGTCCAGGCTTCTGAAATCAGAAATAACAGGCAATCCGGCGGCGGCCATCAGGCTATAGCCGTGCCCAATTTGCAGGCTCAGTCCTTTTTCCGGCTGATGGAAAACGGTATGGCCGTGCGAGGCTACCCAGTCGGCATTTATACTGTGCTTCGTTACAAATCCCCTTACCTGCTCCCCTAAAAACTTGCCTAATCCCCTATCTAATAAACTAAGCTCCAGGCCCGATAGCGACATAGCGTTTCGGAGCCGCTGCTCCCATTCAGTCGGGTATTTGTAGGTGTCAGCCGCCAGCACCTTATAAGACCATCTTCCGGCCTCATCAGTGAAAAACTGGCAGGCCGCCAAGTCAATTCCATCCAACGAAGTGCCGGACATCAAGCCGATTATGGTTGGTGCCTGGTGCCTCGTGGCTGGTGGCTGGTTTTGCATAGTGGTTATTGGCTGTTAGTGAAAGATAAAATAGGGAATTTCCATAGATGTTTCGACAGAATAATTAACGAGTAATTACCAAGCACTAAGCACGAGCCACCAGGCACCAAACCCTAAACTTCTATTCCCATTTTTTTCATAAGGGCGGTGGCGTTGAAGCTGGTGCATATGCCGGGTTCTAATTTGTAGTTGAAGTGAATTTGATCGCCTTCCACCACACTATTAAAGCTGTAATTCTGCAAACCGGTTTGTTCGGCGGCTTGCCCCAGTACCAGATCGTGGGTGGAAACCAGGCCGGTAGCGCCTAAGTTCTGTAGTTGCCGGATTAGGGCCGCAGCACCCCGATGTCGGTCTTCGCTATTGGTTCCTTTGAGAATTTCATCTAAAAAGTATAATACCGGCAGATCGGTTTGCACCGAATCCGGAATAGGTAAATCGGAATCTACCTTTTCGTCCGCTTTAATTATAGCCAAAAGTTGCTGCAGGCGCTGCAGTTCGGCGTAGAATGAGCTTACGCTTTCTTCCAGGTTATCTTCGGTACGCATACTGGTAAATACCTGCATGGGTGATAGGCTAAGCCGACGAGCGCAAACCGGAGCCCCGGCCAGGGCTAGTACAATATTTATTCCTACGGTTCTTAAAAAGGTACTCTTGCCCGCCATATTGGAACCGGTAATTAAAACGGCCTGCCCGTTGCCAATTAATTTGAAGTTATTGGTAACGCGCCCCTCTGTAAGTAGGGGGTGGCCTAATTCTTCAGCATCGAAGTGGGCCTCGCCGGTAGCTAACTGCGGCCAGCTCCAGTGGGGTTCGGCAAAAGCTAATCCAGCCAAGCTATTTAGGGCTTCCCACTCAAACATGGCTCCAAACCAGCGTTCAATAGAAGTTTGCTGCAGCGCCCGCCAGCGTTCGGCCCGGAGCAGCCAGTACAGATCTTGCAGAAACAGGAAATTCAGCATAAAATAGAACGCATTGTTTTGCGACTCCAGGCCGGTAAGTATGCTACTTAGGAGACCTATTTGCTGGGAGGCCAGCTTTTTATCTTCGCTGCTTAATTCTTCTTTTAATGATTTTAGCAAAGATGATGACCACTCTTTCTGTTCAATAAGTTTTGAACTGCTGGCCAGAGTTTTTAAGGTACCCAGCGCCGGTTCGGTAGCTTTATGGGCAGCTCGCGAAAGCGGAATTACTCGGCTTAAAATTATGCCGTTTAGTATAACCGGTAGCCAAAGCCAACTCCAAGTAAGCATGCCAAATGATGCCATAACGATTATAACCACCGAAACTGCCGGCAAAGTAGCTAAGGCAGCCCACGGCCATTTGGCATTTAATACTTTGTTGGGAGCATTCAACCATTCATAGAACGCCCCGAGGCTATCGGGTTTTTTGGGGAACATACGGCCCTGCGCCGCAAATTGCTGCCGCCATTCCGGCGCGCCGGCTAGCTCCTGCGCGGCAGCCTGTCGCTGAAGAACCACTTCGGCCGGGGCGGCCTGCTTCAAATAATGAGCCAAACGAGCCTGCCCGCCGGGGGTTGAGGTGCGGTTTAAGTACTGAAATAGGGAATGCTTCCCGAAAATATCTAAGTCTTTGGCGTAGGGGTGGAAGGGATGCTTAAACTCTGCCCCATCCGGCAAATCGGTAAAGTGATGCTCTTGGCGGTCAAGTTCCTCCTGATTTATAAGGTGCAGTTGCTGATAGAGATTGCGCTGCTTTTTAAGGTGGTTATGCCTGACTATAAGCCCTACAAAACCTATGGCTCCCAGGGCCAGGCTGCCAACTACGCCCAAGCCCATACGCTGATTGGCAAAATACAACACCAGCCCGGCCACTACTATAAAGTACACCGCCCGCAACCACGACCAGCGCAACACCGCCGCTGCCAGGGTTTCAGCAGTTTTTTGGTATTGCACAACATTATCCTGAAAGTACTTCTGAACTTCGGGCTTAACCATTTAATTAATTACGAATTAATAATTACGAATTAGCTGATGCTGTTTACCGTCAGGAAGCAAAATCAGCCAAGCCCGAAACTAGCAACTAATTCATCAATTCACTAACTCACCAATTCGGTCCTTCACTCCTTCGGTAATTCACCAATTTTTAAAGGCTCATCATTTCTTTGAAGCGGGTGGCTTGGCGGCGGCTTACTTCTACCTTCTCGCCTCCTTGCAGGGTAACCATTAAGCCGCCGTTGAACCAGGGTTCAATGTTATCTACCCAGTTTAGGTTAATCATGTGTTTGCGGTTAGCCCGGAAGAATACTTTATCGTCCAGTCGTTCGTCCAGCGCGTTCAGGCTTTTGTGGATCATGGGGCGGTGACCATCGAAGTAAACCTTTATGTAGTTGCCGTCGCTTTCAAATAAGCGTACTTTGCTTAGGCGCACAAACCAGCACTTATCGCCGTCCTTTACAAATACCTGATCGTTGGGGCCTAGTTTTTCGCTCTTTTCCTCGGCAGCGTCGGTACCGGTCTTTTTATCTTTTTTGCTGGAATCAGCCGCAAAGCGCGTTTTTACTTTCTCAATAGCATCGCGTAGGCGGTCTTGCTGAATTGGCTTAATTACGTAGTCCAACGCGTTAACGTCAAATGCCTTAATAGCGTACTCATCGTAAGCGGTGGTAAATACCACCATAGGGGCCGAGTCCAGCATTTCCAAAAGTTCGAAGCCGGTTTTTCCAGGCATTTGTATATCCAGAAACAGCAAATCCGGGCTGAGTTCTTCTATTTTCTGGTAGGCATCATCGGCGTTCATAGCCTCTTCTACTACCTCAATTTCATGGTAGTCAGCCAGCAGGCTTTTTAGTTCTTTGCGGGCCAGGCGTTCGTCGTCAACTATAAGGGTGCGTATCATACTTAGTTCAGTTTAGGTAGTATTAATTGGGTGAGAACGGTATTTTGGTCGAAGTTCTTGATCTTGAAAGTTGCCCGCTCGCCGTAGAGCAGCCGCAAGCGTTGGCGGGTATTGGCTAAGCCAAGTCCGGTACTTTTAGCTTTACTGCTGGCTTTGCCGTTTACATATTGGCCGCTGTTGCGTATATCCACGTGCAGCAGGTTATCTTTCTCGTAGGCTACTAGCTGCAATATTCCGCCCTCAATTAAATTACTGATGCCGTGCTTAATGCCGTTTTCCACCAAGGTTTGCAGCATCATGGGCGGTATAGGAAAATCTTCGGCCTCGGGGTCTACGGTAATATGGCTCTGCAGGCGTTCCTCGAAACGGATGGTTTCTAAAGCCAGATAATCCTTAACGGTTTGCAGCTCATCTTTAAACGGAACCAGTTTGCGCTTGTCCATCACCAGGCTGTTGCGCAAAATATTGCTCATCTGGGTAATAGCTTCTTTGGCTTTGGCCGGTTCTTCATCTACCAATGCCCTAATGCTGTTAAGGGCATTAAACATAAAATGCGGGTTAAGCTGACTCTTTAGGCGGTTCAGGGTCATTTCGTTAATAGCTGCCTCGTACTTCAGGGTAGCATTATAGCGCTCTACGTAGTGGTAACCAATGTAGATGAACGTCCAGAGGCTGAACAGTACCAGATTGGTAAGAATATCCAGCACCGATTGGGTAAGGTTAAAGGCCGAAAACGAGCCGCGCAGGACTATGTTGGTATTAGCCTGAAATAAGTTAGTGAGAACACTTATTACTAAAATGCCCATTAATAGGCGGGGAAGCAGCTTACCGGTAGAAAGGTGCAGCCAATCGCGCTTATGAATATAGAGGCGGAACAGGTGCGAAAAAACTAGCAGGTAAGCGGTGCTGAGCAGCACAAATAAGTAGTAGTTAGCACTAATATCTTTGCCCAGCAGCAGAAAGAACAAATTGATGATGCAGTACAGCGACCACCCCCCAATTTGGCAAAGCCAGTATACCGTGCGCCTAGTCATGCTTTTTTAGTACAAAGTATTAAGTAGTTAGTATTAAGGTGTTAACTGGCTTTAGATTTTAATCTCATATCTAAAGTCTCACATCTTAAATCTATTAATACTAAGGTATAGGCTTTGGCGCAGGAAAAAAATAGCTTTGGGTTAAGCGGTTTTTGGGGTGGGGGAGTGGTTGGCTATTTTGTGGAAATTTTTCATAGTACGCCCTTCTCTTTGCAGTCTGGGAATTTGGCCTTTTACTTTCCTGAAGAATAAGCCGCGCGTAGCTATGCCGACTTCCACCCCAATAAAATTCTTCCCCATATTCTGATTTAATCTGGTGTAATCAGCGTGGTTATAATTAGCATTTACATAAAAACCGTAATAATCTCCGCAACCTTTAAACTGAAAAAACTTGTATACCGAAAGCCCGGTAGTTAATCCTCTAACCGAGGGAAGATCAAAACTTTCGTTTAACTCATCTTCATTAATAACTATGAACCTGGTATTTACTGTACCAACCTGCGGCTCTAACCCAAATTTGTGGGGCAACGCTATATAGTACCCCAGCGTTATATCGGTTTTTATAACGTTGAAATCTGCGTTTGGTGTAATTATTTGCTCACCATACTGTACCGGATTGTTTAGTTCAATAGTAGCAGGACGAAAGTCAAATGCTAGAACAAAATTTCTATAAAGGGCTTGAAGTTTAAAGTTTGCTCCGTTATGGTTGCCGAGGTAATATGCGGTTTTAGGTTGGTATTTATAGTGAGTAAAGCCTAACGTAACCCCTAAACCCCAATTAGTTGGTGTAAACTTCTTTTCTAGTCCAGTGTAATTATCGTATCTTACCAGGGTATCGCATTTCATAAACTGGGCGTGTGCCCATTCAGCATACAGAACTGATAAGATAGTTATACTTAATAAAATGGTTTTTTTCATATAAATGAGTTATGGTTTCACCGCCAGATTTTCTACCCCATATACTCCAACCTAAACCGCTTTAAGTCGCCTTCGCTGCCTAAAATTATCAGGATATCGTCCTGGCCAAGTATATCCTGCGGGTTGGGGTTAAATATAAAACCCCGCACATTATCCTTAATAGCAATTACCGTAGCCCCGGTTTTATTCCTGATGTCCAGCTCGCGCACGGTTTTGTTGCGGTACTGGCTTTTCAGGCTGGCGTAGCGTAGTTCCTCCAGGCCTAATTTGTGTTCGCCTACGCCATTGAGCATATCCAAAAACTCAATTACGTAGGGCTTAGTAACCAGGTGGGCCATATGCAGGCCGCCTAGGGCATCGGGCAACACTACGCGGCTGGCCCCGGCGCGGTACAGTTTTTTCTCGGTTTTCTCGTCGGTGGCGCGGGCTATAATGTAGATGCCGGGGTTTAGCTCCCGGGCAGTCAGGCTTATAAAAACACTTTCAGCATCGCGGGGTAAGGTGGTAATTATTGTGCCAGCCCGCTGTATGCCGGCATTAAGCAATACATCGTCTACCGTGGCATCGCCCAAAATAAATTGGTAGCGGCTATCGCTGTGGTAAGCATTAATAACCTCCGGGTCGGACTCTATAATTACAAACTTCCGGTTGCTTTTATTAAGTTCTTCGGCGGCCTTCATGCCGTTTCGGCCAAAACCGCAAAGTATAATGTGGTCTTTCATTCGGTTAACTTCCCGATTGGTAATAATATTCTGGAAAATTCGCTGTAGTTCGCCCTCAAACAGATAGGTGGTAAAAACGCCAACCGCGTAAGCGGCTACTCCTAAGTTAAAAATTATGTAAAAGCTGGTGAATATCCGGCCCATCTCGCTTAAAGGGCGTACCTCCTGAAAGCCTACCGTGGCAATAGTTATAACCATCATGTAGAAAGCCTCGGTAAGCTGGTAGCCTTCAATAAGCATAAAACCTACCACCCCAACTATCATGCTTACAAGCAGTAGTAGCACGGCAGCTATTAAACGCTGTATGCTGTTGCGTAGGGGGTTAAGTTTAAACCGCTGGCTGCGTTCCGGTAGGTGCATAGCCGCAAAATAGGTATTTGTATTTTAAGTCTGAAGTGGTTACCCAACATACTTTAGCTTTCTGAAGTTTATACTGAAATATGGAAAATAAAGGCAGCAAAGCTAAAGTTTTACTAGTTGGGGCCGGTGGGGCCTTAGGCTCAGAAATTGGCAAGCAATTACAGAAAATGGGATATTTTGTTCGGGGGCTTTGCCTTAATGCTCAAGAACAAAAAGAAGCTGAAAGCTATACCGACGAGCAACGGATTGGCAATGCTGCCGAAGCCGATCAAATTTACGGTATAGCCGAAGGAATGGATATTGTATGTTCAGCCCTAGGCAACAGCCTGAATATTTTTGATACTAGCTCCGATGGATTTCAGAAGGTGGATGTGCTGGGCAATGCTAATGTATTAACCGAGGCCCTAAAAGCTAATGTAAAGCGGTTTGTTTACGTAAGTATGTACGATGCCGAAAAAAACCAATACGCTGAAGTGCCTCGCGTGCACCATCAGTTTGCGGAGCGGGTTAGGCATAGCGGATTATCATACACTATAGTGCAACCGGTTGGCTTATTCACCGGCTTTATGAACTTAGTAAAGCTGGCTCAAAAAACTAAAATACTGCCTCAGTTAGGCGATGGCCACTGGAAAACGAACCCCATTCACCCGGCCGATTTAGGCCAACTAATTGCTGAAAATATTGAAGACGGGCCGGAAGAGTTGCCCGCCGGAGGGCCTGAGGTTTATACCCGCGCCGAAATTAACGAAATGATTATAAAACTGGCCGTGCCGGAAGCAACCCTGGTAGCAGTTCCGAGGTGGCTGGCTTCTTTAGGCATGCTGCCCTTTCCATTGTTGGCTACTACCTTGTACGATAAGCTGGAATTCTTTTACAAAGTAAGCACCCAGCCGGAAGTTGCCCCTAAACTTGGCAAAAAGACGCTTCCGGAATGGTTGAAAAGTATACATAGTTAGACAAATCCTAGAAAGATGGGGCTATTTATGCTGGAATTGACTAAAAAATTTTAACATTTGAAGAGAATTTTTTTAAATTCAGCGGTTGTAAGTTTTAAACTCAAGTTTACCTTTACTTCTACAGGATCATTTTATAACCAGCAGAAGTACTACCCTATATAGCTACATTTATGGCCAAGCTTAAGAATATCATCAAACAGCTTTCGGATGCCGATTATACCAACATATACGACTCCTTAATGGATAGCAGCGCCGAAAAATCGGCGTATTTGCTTAAAGCCATGCGCGAGAAGTCCGTGTCGGATAACAAAGTTATGGACGAACTGGAGGTGAATACCAATGCGTATTATACACTCCGTTCACGCCTAAACCAGAAAATTGAGGAGTACCTGCTGCAGCAGATGGAAAACCCTCGTACGGACATCTTGAAGAAAGTTGCCAATATAAACGAGGTAATTTTTACCAAGAAGCGAGCCATAGCCATTGCTACCCTCAAAAAGCTGGAAAAGGAGCTTCAGGACTACGACCTGGCCAATGAGCTGACGGTGGTGTACAAAAGCCTTAAGAAAATGCACGTGAATACGCCCGATCATTTCTCGTATTCGCAGCTATATAACCAGCACGTAGCGTATATGCTGGCGGTTGATAAGGCCGAGGATTTACTGACTAATTACTTTAAAAAATACGGCGAATATACCTTAAGCGGTGGCGATATTGAGAAACTTGAGCTTTCGCTACTTACCCAGGAGATGCAAAACGTATGTAAACTGTACGACTCGCACCGCCTGTATATCTACCAAAGCTGTATGAATGTATTTCATCGCCTGTTTGTGATACGCGATGAAGACCTTGACCAGGATCTGGAACCTATTGAAGATGTGCTGGACCGTATGCAGTCAATCTTCGAAATGTACCACCTGGATACTATCTATTACCACCTGAAGCTGGTGTATGAGTACCTTCGTCTGGAATATTATAATTACTATAAGGTATTCCGCAAGGCCGAGAATTACTTTGAAGAAGTGAACGAATCGGCCGGGCACTTAATGAGCAACTATAGCTTATTTACGTATCCGCCACAATTCCTGCTCACCAAAATTGAGCGTCACCTTCGTATGAACAATCCGGAGCTGATGTACGAGGAAAACGATGCCCTGTTCCAGGATTTTGATGTAGATACGGACGATATTCCTAAGTACATAACTTATGTTGTATACCGCGCCTTAAGCTGCTACTACGCCGAAAAATACGACGAGGCCGCCCGTTGGATTAACAAGCTGCTTAATGATGTAAGCCTGAAAAAATACCCCTACGCCCAGCTTGAAATAAAGACCTTGTTGGCCCTGCAGTACTGCCTGCAAGCGGATTATGATTTATTTAACCAGCTTATCAACTCTATTCAGCGCCAAATTCGCCTATTAGGGAAAGAAACCTGCGAGCATATCCTGTACTTCACTAAAATAATGAAGATTAGTATATCGGAGAGCAAGCGTAATAAGTACGAAAAGGTTAAGCAGTTGGCCGATAAAATGAGGTTGCTCGATCCGCCTTACTTCTCGCCAACCAAACTAGTTCGTTTTGACGAAATTCTTCTTGAGAAGCTAGCGAACCTATAGATTTTATCCTATTCATTTTTAACCTGCCCCTTACCGGAGGCAGGTTTTTTTATGACCTCACCCTGCCCTCTCCTACTAGGAGAGGGTTTTATAAAACAGAGCAGCCGCCAGTGGTTTGCTAGCGGCTGCTGAAGGGCTTAGGTTGGGCCGTTTGGGTAGGCCGTGTAGGATATACCTAAGTGGTAAAAACTTAAACGTTAAGCTTCTCCAGGTTTTCCTGGGTAAGCGGTTTGTTTATATACTTTTTAACGTAGTCGTATTTTTTAGAGCGGTTAACATCTTGCGGGTTAATTGAGGAAGTCAACATAATAATTTTGCACTTTCCTTTGGTAACATCCGATAGCTTATCGAATTCATCAAGGAACTGGAAACCGTCCATCAAGGGCATATCAATGTCCAGAAAGATCAGGTCAGGCAGTATAGGCGCACCGGCACTCTCGAGCTTTTCAATATTCTTTAAAAATTCAATAGCGCTTTTGGCTCCGGTGTGGGTAAATATCTTGGTTGTGATATTACTCGCTTCAATCATCTTATGATTAATGAGGTTGTCAATCTCATTATCATCAATAAGCATTACAGCACTATACCTAGGGGTACTTTTTTCGGGCATAATCTAAAAAAGGTTACTTGCTTGTACCGAAATAGCTGACGCATTCGATAGTTTACAGCTTAATAGTACAATAAAATTAGCATCTATAAAATACTTTTTCAAACATTATTGTTTTACAAGTCAAATTTAATTCCCTGCGCTAACGGTAGCTCTGTACTATAGTTAATAGTGTTAGTCTGTCGGCGCATATAAATCTTCCAAGCATCGGAACCACTTTCGCGGCCACCACCGGTTTCCTTCTCCCCACCAAAAGCTCCGCCAATTTCGGCTCCGCTAGTGCCAATGTTTACGTTAGCTATTCCGCAATCCGAACCCGCGTGGCTGAGAAATGTTTCGGCTTCGCGTAAATTGTTAGTAATAATGGAAGAAGATAAGCCCTGAGGTACACCGTTTTGTTTGGCAATAGCTTCTTGGAAATTGCGGTACTTCATTAGGTAAAGAATAGGGGCAAATGTTTCGTGTTGAACAATTTCAAACTCGTTTTCGGCTTCGTAAATAGCCGGCTTAACGTAGCAACCGCTTTCGTAGCCTGTCCCTTCCAGTACGCCGCCGCCTACAACTTCGGTGCCGCCCTGCTCAATAACCTTTTTACGGGTATCATTATACATTTCTACAGCGTGGGTATCAATAAGCGGACCTACGTGGTTGTTCTGGTCTAGCGGGTTACCAATGCGTAGCTGCTCGTAAGCTTCTTTTAGCTTATTCTTTACCGTATCGTAAATATCTTCA
The DNA here is from genome assembly GCA_964504565.1 of uncultured Roseivirgaceae bacterium. GTDB lineage: Bacteria > Bacteroidota > Bacteroidia > Cytophagales > Cyclobacteriaceae > Cesiribacter. Next base: position 129,322 of record CAZDEY010000006.1, on the reverse strand, counting down.
TGAATAATTAGGCGACGCGTTGAGGTACAACGCTGGCCGGCCGTGCCCACCGCACCGAAAAGGGCTGCCGGTATGGCAATTTTAAGGTCGGCATCTTTAGTTATAATTATAGCATTGTTACCACCTAACTCCAGCAAGCTACGGCCTAACCGGCGGCCGACGGCCTCCCCAACTTTTTTGCCCATACGGGTAGAACCAGTAGCCGATACTAGGGGAACGCGCTTATCGTTGCTTAACAGCTCGCCGATACGGTAGTCGCCCTGGATGAGGCAACTAACGCCTTCCGGAACTTCATTAGCTTTAGCTACTTTTTGCCAGATGTGCTGGCAGGCTACCCCGGTTAATGGGGTTTTCTCCGATGGCTTCCAGATACACACATCACCGCAAACCCAGGCCAGGGCGGTGTTCCAGCTCCAGACTGCTACCGGAAAATTAAAGGCGGAGATTATACCAATTATGCCGAGCGGATGGTATTGCTCGTACATGCGGTGGCTAGGCCGCTCGCTATGCATAGTTAGGCCGTGCAACTGACGGCTTAAGCCTACGGCAAAATCACAGATATCAATCATTTCCTGCACTTCGCCCAAGCCTTCCTGCAGGCTTTTGCCCATTTCGTAGCTTACCAGCTCGCCCAAATGCTGCTTGTGGTTACGAAGTTCCTCGCCAAACTGACGCACTACCTCACCTCGCTTTGGGGCCGGCCAGGTTCTCCACTCTTCAAATGCTTTCTGGGCAGTTTCTACAATCTTTTCGTAATCGGCTTCGGTGCCGGCCTTTACTTTGGCAATTTCTTTGCCATCTACCGGAGAGTAGGAGGTTATTTCTTGGGAGCCGCTACCAAACCAGTTTTGCCCGGTGGAGGCAGCGTTATTGCTAGCTTCAATGGTGAATTCATTCAGAATAGCCTTAATATCTACTTGAGAGTTGCTCATATTGGTAATTGATTATTCTTCAAACGGTTGCAGCAACAAAGGTAATTTTTTAATTACGAATTACGAATTACGAATTACGATTTACAATTCAGATGGGAGGCAATAGATTTGGGATGTATCTATCTGAAACATCCAAATACCAAATACTATATAATATATACCAACAACGAAGCCGCCCAGGCCAAGCCAGCTACTGAGCACTAAGCACCCGGTACTTTGCTAATTCCCCACATTCCCACTTCAATATATAAAAAAACCGCTCCAGAATGCTGAAGCGGCTTTTTGTATGAAGAGGGTCTTTTACCAGGGTAGGCCGTAGTAGGCTTTTTCTCCGTTGGGATATATCCCTTCAATTAGGGTGCCCTGGTTGCGTTTGCTACTTAATATTTGGGTTACATCTTCAATGCTTTCTATCTTTTGATTATCGATAGAGGTTATAATAAATCCTTCGCGGACTTTAGCGTCTTTTAATTTTCCGTTGCCCAGCTTTTCAACTTTAACTCCGCCTTCTAACCCTAGCTTGCTTAATTCCGGGCCAGAAACCTTACCGAGTACTGCGCCGCCAATTTCCAGGTTAGAATTGCTGGTTAACATTCGGGTGGTACCCATGCTGTTTTTTAGGGTAACCGGTAGCTTGCGGGTGCGGCCGCTACGCAGAAAGGTAACCTCAACTTCATCGCCGGGGCGGTTTCGGGCAATAGATTCCTGCAAGGCCGATACTGAATTTACGTTCTTGCCATTAATTTCTAGAATTACATCGCCCTTCTCTAGGCCGGCTTCGTCGGCGGCACTGCCTTCGTTTACATTAGAAATATAAACCCCCCGGGTAGTGCCTAAATCTTCAGCCTCGGATAAGCTAGCCGATACATCCTGAATATTAACCCCTAACAGGGCCCGCTGCACTACACCGTATTCTTTTAAGTCTTCTACAATTTTTCTTACCAAAGTAGTAGGCACGGCAAAGCTATACCCGGCGTAACTTCCGGTGTTAGAGGCTATAGCAGTATTAATTCCAATTAATTCTCCTTTAAGGTTTACCAAAGCGCCGCCGCTATTACCCGGGTTTACGGCCGCATCCGTCTGGATGAATGATTCTATAGCAGTATTTATGCCCCGGGCGTTGGTATTGCTGCGGGCCAGTATACCAATGCTTCGGGTTTTAGCAGAAACTATACCGGCGGTAACCGTACTGGTAAGGTCAAACGGATTGCCCACGGCTAAAACCCACTCACCTACGCGCACGGCATCGGAGTTGCCGTAACTTAGGAAAGGCAGCTCTTCGTTAGGCTCAATTTTCAGTAGAGCAATATCGGTATTGGGGTCGGTGCCGATTAATTCCGCTTTATAGCTGCGATTGTCATTCAAAACAACTTCAATTTCATCGGCATTATCAATTACGTGGTTGTTGGTAACTATGTAGCCATCGCCGCTCATAATTACGCCGGAGCCGCTGGAACCGCGGGGGCCAGGCATACTGCGTTGTCCGCCCGGGTTGCCGAATAGATCCGGAAACATATCTTCGAACGGGTGGCGGTAATTACCTTGGGGCCTATTGGAGGTGGCACTGGCATTGTAAGTAGACCGTATGTGGACTACGGCCGGCGTGGCAACTTCGGCAGCGGTAATAAAATTAAGGCCTTCGGGTACGGCTATAGTACCGGGGTTGTAATAATTGGTTAGTCGAGCCGGGCTGTTAGCCGATACCGGTTCGCCTTGGATCATCATTTTGGGCTGAATAAGCCAGAAAGCAGCAATTGCAACCAAGCCTCCTATCAGGGCGGCCAGCATCATGCTGAAGAATAAGTTTTTGTTGTTCATTATAGCTAGTGGTTTGTTGTACTTTATTTCACCGGAGTACCTTCAAAAATCATACAGATAACGCTGATGTAAGCCGGCGCCGTACAGAATTAACGTTTTTTAACGAAAGTTGTGCCCGTAAACGCTAAGTAATTGAGCGGCAAATCTGTCAGCTTGTCATATTACGGTATAATCCGGTATATTGAACGGGTAAATAAAGCCTATCTTAATTTATGCCACCGAAGAATGAGGTTTTGCAATCCGGCCAATTAGGCACTCGGCGCTCGGCCGGGCTTATGGCGTATATAAGTCAGGTAGTGGGGCCGGGAATTCTTTTTGCCAGTTGTGCTATTGGGGTATCGCATTTAGTGCAGAGTACAAGAGCCGGAGCGCTGTTCGGCTTCGATATGCTACTGGTAATTATTTTAGCCAACGTGCTAAAGTTTCCGTTTTTCGAATACGGCAGCCGGTATGCCTGCGCCACCGGTCATAGCATTTTATGGGGTTACCGGAAGCAGGGTAAGTGGGCGTTGTATTTATACTTTGGTCTATCGCTTATAAGTATGTTTTCGGTAGCGGCGGCGGTTACTTTTGTATGTGCCGGGTTGTTTGGGCAGTTGTTTGGTTTGCCGGCCGGCTCCGCACCTTACGTAGCCGGGGGTATTCTGCTGTTTTGTACGGTAATTTTAGCGGCCGGTAAGTTCGGTTTGCTGGATAACGCCCTTAAAGTACTGGCCATAGTTTTAACGTTAACCACGGTATTTGCTACCGTAGTTTTATTACTTGATTGGGGAAGCGGGGCTATGCCAAGCCGAAGCCTAAACACTGAATCTACGGAAGTATTTAGCTTAACCAGCCTTCCTTTCTTAATTGCCCTGATGGGCTGGATGCCGACTGCCGTAGACCTTAGCGCCTGGAATAGTTTGTGGACCGTAGAGAAAATCCGGCAAACCGGTTATCACCCCAGTCTAAAAGAAACCCTTTCGGAATTTAATATTGGGTATTGGCTAAGTGCCGGTCTGGCCTTGTGTTTTCTTACTTTAGGAGCCCTGCTCATGTACGGGCAAAACGTAGAGCTTTCCGAAAGTTCGGTAGGCTTTGCCGGGCAGTTAATAAGTTTATATACCCAGGCCGTAGGCTCGTGGATATATTATATAATAGCAGTTGCGGCCGCTACGGTTATGCTAAGTACCGTAATTACCGTTCTGGATGGGTACAGCCGGGCTATGCAGGAAACTATTCGCCTACTGAGCAACCAACAGAACCGCCCCCGGCAGAAGGGGGAAAGCTTGTACCAATATTTGCTAGTGGGAATTGCGCTCGGCTCGGCGGTAATAATTTTTTTCCTTACGGCTAATCTTACCACCCTGGTTGACTACGCTACTATACTATCCTTTATTATAGCTCCGGTTATTGCAGTGCTTAATTATAAGGTTATTCGATCGCCTGAAGTTAAAAAAACTTATCAGCCTAAATGGGGTATGCGGCTGCTTACCTGGCTGGGAATTATATACTTAAGTGGCTTTACCGTACTGTACCTATATTATTTGCTGGTAATTCAATAAATTTTTTTAGCCGGAGGGTTGCGGTAAGTTAAATAAGTCCGTAATATTGCATTCCCAAACAACGGGAACAGACCTTCCTCAGTAGCTCAGGCTGCGCGCCCCGGATGCTTATAGCATCTGGCTGTTACTCAGAAGGTCATATAAATTCCTCAGTAGCTCAGTTGGTTAGAGCATCTGACTGTTAATCAGAGGGTCCCTGGTTCGAGCCCAGGCTGAGGAGCTTTTTTACCCCACTTCTTACTAAGGAATGGGGTTTTTTATTTAAGACAATTATACAAAGATTCCTAGCAGCAAAGGATGCGCACCCCGGCCTACGCGCCGCGGATGCTTAGAGCATCTGGCTGTTAACCAGAGGGTCCCTGCGGGGCGCCCCGTGGCGTTCGAGCCCAGGCTGAGCCGCGTAGGCCGGGTCGCGCAAGTCGGGTCGCGTAGGCTGAGGAGCTTTTTTTTACCCCACTTCTTACTGAGGAGTGGGGTTTTTTTGTGGAATTTATTTGAGGTACATTCTTGCTGGTAAGCTATTCTATAGATTGCGTCTACGCCAAAAAAAAGGTCAGTAATTATACTGACCCTATAAAATGTTTGATATTTTATTATTGCTTAACCGGCATTCCGTTTTAACTCGTGGGCTTTCTCTTCGCGCTGGTTAAGGTATAGGCTTACTCCAATGCCGGCGCTAAGTGATGTTAAAATTAGGGTTAGCGATGCCCAAGCCGGAATTTCAAAGTAACTATGAAGCATTAATTTGGTGCCTACGTAGGCTAATATAACAACCAGCGATACTTTCAGATAGCGAAACTTATCTAGCCCGGCGGCCAATACAAAGTACATGCTGCGTAGGCCTAAAATAGCAAATATATTAGAGCTGAACACCAGAAAGAAATCCTGAGTGAAAGAGAAAATTGCCGGTACCGAATCTATGGCAAAAACTACGTCGGTTACTTCTACTACCAGTAAACTTAGTAGCAGGGGCGTCATGTGCCAAATGCCGTTTTGCTTTACCAAGAAGCGGTTTGGTGCGGCTTCCGTAGTCAGCGGCATAATTTTGCTGATCCATTTAACTAGCTTGCTGTTTTCCAGATTTTCTTCTTCCTCAACCTCCGTAAACATTTTGTAGGCCGAGTACAGCAGCACTGCACCGAATATGTAATGAATCCAGCTGATATGAGCAAATAGGGTAGCCCCGGCTAAAATTACTAGGCCTCTAAACACCACCGCACCAACTATGCCCCAGTACAAAACCGTATGCTGGTACTTGCCCGGAATCTGGAAATAGCGAAATACCAGAGCCATTACAAATATGTTATCCAGGCTCAGGCTCTTTTCTATTATATAGCCGTTAAGGAAGGTTAGTGAAATATTATCCCCACTTCCGGGTGCTTCAGCCTCGTGTACAAAGTAGAGAATTGCGGCAAAGCATAAGCTTAAAGCAACCCACACCATAGTCCAGGCCAAAGATTCTTTAAATGTTGGTTGATGAGCTTTCTTATGGAAGACTCCTAAATCTAAGGCCAGGGCAGCTACTACCAATACGCCAAACACACCCCACAATAATATTTGCTCGCTCACCCTTAAAAAGTTAAAATTTGGAGCCCAAAATTACTACCTTTTTCTTGTATTAAAACCAGGAATTAGCTCAAGAACCTTACCTTAGGCTCATTGTAAGGTAATTTTAAAGTTTGTATTATTTTACCTTTGGCAGATCAATTGTAATGGTTGTGCCTATATCTTCAGCACTTTCCAGCTTTATGTTTCCTTTTACCTTCTCAACCAGGGTTTTTATTATATACAAACCGGCTCCGGTACCTTTTATGTGGGTATGGTAGCGCTGAAACATTTTAAACACCTTCTCCTGCTGATCGGCCGGAATACCCAGCCCATTGTCCTCTACCGTTAAGCGATAGTAATCATCGGACTCGCTTACACTTACTTTTATTAAGCACTTAACCTCGGGGTTACGGTAATTTATACTGTTAGAGAGCAGGTTGTCCAGCAGTGTGCGCATTTGCTTACGCGAAAGGGTAAGTACTTCGTCGCTGGAGAAGTCCGTAGTTATTTCAGCGCCGCTTTCTTCCAACATATAAATATTGGCGGCCTTAAATTCTTCAATCAGTTGCGGCAGGTTAACCCAGTGGGCTTCGTCTAGCTGACCGCGCATCATACGGTCCACATCGGCTAAATCCATAATAACGGATCGTAGGCGTTCTACCGAGCGCAGCATCATAATTTCTAGCTTTTCGGCCTGGGGGTTGCCGGCCGGAAACTTTTGCCGCTTAATAGAGAGTAAGCCTTCCAGATTATGAATTGGGGCTTTTAAATCGTGCGAGGCGGTGTAAACAAAAGTGTCCAATTCTTCATTTACGCGCTGTAAGTGCTCGTTCTGTTCAACCTGATCGTGAATGTTAGTAGAGGAACCAAACCATTTTATTACCTCGCCATCCTGGTTACGCATAGGTGCCGAACGGCTCAGGTGCCAGCGGTATACATTATGTTTATCCCGAATGCGAAGTTTGGTTTCAAACTGGCGGCCTTCGGCATAGGCAGTTTCTAATTTCTCCATTACCTGGGGCAGGTCTTCCGGATGCACCCAGTCGGTTTGGTTGCCGATAGTGCCTTCCTCCATACCAGTATACTCGTACCAGCGCTTATTCAGAAATACGGTAGTGCCCTCACCGTCGGCCGTCCAAACAATTTGCGGAATGCTATCGGCCATGAAACGATAGCGTTCGGCCAGATCTTCCAACTCACGGGTGCGCTCCTGCACTTTTTCTTCCAGCGACTCGTTCAGCGCAGTTAGTTCCTCATTTAGTTCCTTCCACCGGCGGGCACTGGGCACCATTATTAGTTTAGGGGTTATCCGAAATAGCATAAGGGCCGTTCCAATTGAAGCCAGGGCAGTAATTATTCTAAGGGCCGAATCAATTTTATAGAATGGTTCCCATATATTAATTACATCCATAACGTGGGTGGCCCCGCAACCCAAAATAAAAATGGCGAAGAGTACCAGCATCCACATATAGCTGAAATCATCTTCTTTCCGGGCTCTTACTATTTTTACTAAGCTGAGCGGAATAAAAAAGTAGGCCAGGGCAATTATGCTATCGGAAATGGCGTGCGACCACAGTATGCCCGGCTCCCAGAAATAGCAATGGCCGTGGGGCATAAAATTATCGTTCCACAAACCGGCTATATATTCCTCCATAGTTCTTCTGCTTAAATAATTACTTAAAGATAAAGAAATAGCTGGGGGCTAAAATAACCGATTGGGAATTAATTCCGGATAGGAGCCTAAAGTACTAAAATTTGTAATAGCCCCGTTTTATAGAGTATTTTTGAATTAGAAATGGTAAGAAAGCTACTAGAAGGCTGTTTTATTAACATGAGAAAGTGTTGGATGCCGGCATTGCTAAGCCTGCTTAGTCTACCTGGTTTATACGCCCAGTCAGGTTCTGGTTATGATACTACCGGCTATTCTTCCCAATTAAAACTAAACCGCCGGCTGGTACATGGCACTTCGGTTGGCCTTATGAGTGCTACGTTTGTTGGCCTTAATCAGGCTTGGTATAGCCAGTACCAACGGGGAAGTTTTCATTTCTTTAACGATAGCCAGGAGTGGCTGCAGGCCGATAAGGCCGGCCACGCGTTTACCGGTTACTTTATTACCGGCATGATGTACCCGGCCTACCGGTTTGCTGGTTACTCGCAAGAAAAGTCGGCCTGGATGGCTATGGGCTTTAGCTGGGTAAGCATGGCCGGCATTGAAGTGTTGGACGGTTTCTCGGAAAAGTGGGGCGCTAGCTGGACGGATTTGGTGGCTAATACGGCCGGCATAGGCTTGGCCGGTTTTCAGCAACTAGCCTGGCAGGAACAGCGCCTTTGGCTAAAATTTTCTTCCGGTGCTACTAATTACCCCAACGATAGGGCGGTACAGGCACGGGTTGATAATTTGTTTGGTGAAACCTGGGCGGAGAAAATGCTAAAGGACTATAACCGATCAACCTACTGGGTATCGGCCAACGTATATTCATTTATGCCGGAAGAAAGCAAATTTCCGAAGTGGCTGAATGTTTCGGCCGGCTACGGGGTAGAAGGGCTATTGGGCGGTTTTAATAATGCATGGCAGTTAAACGATATAGCATACAACTACTCCCAAATCGACCGCTACCGGCAGTACTACCTGGCGCCGGATGTTGATTTTACCCGCCTGCCTATAAAAGGAAAAGCCTGGACTATTATAGCCCCGGCCCTGAATATTTTTAAATTTCCTGCCCCGGCGGTAGAGTTCAGTAAGCACGGCACCCGCTGGCACTGGTTTAAGTTCTAAGTAGGATGGGAAATTTCACATTTAATAAACAGCAAGCACCCGCTGGCACTGGTTTAAGTTCTAAGCCGGACGCTTATTTTCGTAGCGCGAGCGCTGAATTTCGCCGTGGGCCAGGGCACAAATTGTACCCTCCTCGTTCATAACCTTAACTACCCCAAACACCCGGCGCTTAGTTTCATATTCAACTGAAGCCACCGCCTGAACCTGTTGGGCAACCAGCGGCCGTATATAGTCAATAGATAAACGGGCGGTACCGGCCGGGCCTTCGGTCATTAGGTGTAGTGCCAAGAGGCCTACGGTTAGGTCGCTAATAGCCGAAATTATGCCGCCGTGCACGGCACTGCCCAGTAACCCACCCCTATGAATATCTTCCACCTTATCAATCCATACTTTAGGGTGGTCAATATCGCTTAAATCGGTACGAAATTTAAGGTAGCGGCACTGTGTACTATTATTAAACCCGGCCTCCACTGTCTTCCAATCCTGCCGGGCAATGGCTTGTAGTAGGTTGTCTACGTCGGTTAAGGTAGTAATTGGTGAGTCTTTAATCATGAGGATTAATTGGTAGTTAGTATTTAGTACAAAGTATATAGTATATGGTATATAGAATTATGAAATAGATATTATAATCCTCAACGACAGCCGGTTTAGAAACTAAGAATCGTTACGACGGGCCGTTTAATAATTGTCTCATATCTCAAGTCTTCTGTCTCCGGTCTAATCCCCAATCGGCTCGGCGTATAAATCAAATTCGGTAGCGTCGGTAATTTTGGCCTGAATAAAGTCGCCTACGCGCAGGTAGTGCTCGCCGGCGTCAATTAGTACTTCATTATCTACCTCGGGGCTGTCGTGCTCGGTGCGGCCTACGTAGTAACCGCTTTCCAGCTTATCAATAAGCACCGGAAGGGTCTGGCCAATTTTAGCTTCGTTTATCTCGGCACTAATACTTTCCTGAAGTTCCATTAGGGCGTTGGCCCGGTTCTGCTTTTCTTCGGCCGAAAGCTTATCTTCCATACCGTAGGCGTGGGTACTTTCCTCGTGACTGTAGGTAAATACGCCTAAGCGCTCAAAGCGCATCCGTTCGGCAAAGCTCAGCATTTCTTCAAACTCCCGCTCCCCCTCGCCGGGGTGGCCGGCAATAAAGGTAGTTCGGATAGCTATACCTGGCACCTTATCACGAATGGTATGGATCAGGGCTTCCTGCTTCTCGCGGGTGGTGCCGCGGCGCATAATTTTAAGCACATCGGTGCTGCCGTGCTGCAGGGGTATATCCAGATAGTTGCAGATGTTGGGGTGCTCGCGCATTACATCTAGCACATCCAGCGGAAAGCCGGTGGGGTAGGCGTAGTGCAGGCGTACCCAGTCAATACCCTCTACATCGGCCAGGTGTTGCATAAGCTCGGCCAGGTTACGCTTCTTATATAAATCCAGGCCGTAGTAGGTGCTGTCCTGGGCGATTAGCAGGAGTTCGCGAACGCCGTTTTTAGCCAAGTGTTTGGCTTCTTTCACCAATTCTTCAATGGGGCGGCTTTGGTGGCCGCCGCGCATAAGCGGAATAGCGCAAAAGGAGCAGGGCCGGTCGCAACCCTCGCTGATTTTAAGGTAAGCGTAGTGGTTGTGGGTAGTAAGCAGGCGTTCGCCTACTAACTCGTGCTTATAGTCGGCTTTTAGGGTTTTTAGCAGGCGAGGAAGGTCGCGGGTACCAAACCAGGCATCAACTTCCGGAATCTCCAGCTTCAGGTCATCTTTATAGCGTTGGCTAAGGCAGCCGGTCACGTATACCTTTTCTACCAGGCCATCATCCTTAGCATCTACGTAGCGCAAAATGGTATCTATACTTTCCTGCTTAGCGTTATCAATAAAGCCGCAGGTGTTAATTACCACTACATTGGCATTATCGTTATCGGCCTCGTGGGTGGCGATTATATTATTTCCCCTGAGCTGGGTAAGTAAGTTCTCGGAATCAACTAAGTTTTTGCTGCAGCCAAGGGTTACAATATTAACCTGGGCTTTTTTCTGTTTAAGGGCTTTGGTTTTCAACGCTTCGGTCCTCCTTCGGGTATTTATTTTGAAATGAATGGCAAAAATAGCAATTTTTCCGCTAGTATAGGTTTCGCTAGCCGGGCTGAATTTCTACCTTTGTTTTTGTGAAGAACCAAACGCTTTTGCTTTTAGTGCCGATACTCTGTTTTATTGGCTACGCCTGCCGACCCGACGAGGCGTGTATAGGAAGTGGAAGCAATGGCGTGGCCCTGCAATTTGTAGTTCGAAATGATTCGCTAACTACCCCGCCGGCCGATACGGTAGAGATTGAAAATATTACAACCCCTAACTTATCGGGGGGTAGCCCATTGGTGCTGTTCCCAATTTCGGCGGCCGATACCCTTATTGCTGAGGGACGGGGATTCACTACTTTATTTCGTTTAGGCTTGAACCCCAATAGCGATACTACTATTCTGGTATTTGAAGCCCAGCGACGTACCGATAGCTTGGTATTAGCTTACCAACGCCGTTACCAGCTACTTTCGCCCGATTGCCCAATAAATGTTAACTACCAGAACCTGGAAGTTATCCGCCATACTTTTGATGACGTAGAAGTTTTACGAACCGATTTATCCGATTTTAGTGCTACGCCCGATATTTATATATATTACTAGCCTGTTGCTGCTCATTAGCAGCCTGGTGCTACCGGCTGAGGCGTTGGCGCAACAACCGGAGACGCTTAAGCCGGCCGCGCTAAAAGCTGATACGGTTGATGCAAAGGAGCCCTTCCGGATCACCGCCCTGCGGGTTGGGATAGACCTAAACCCCTGGATTCAGAACTTCACTAATAAAGAAAAAAAATTACTTAACCTGCATACCCGCGTTGAGGCTGGCGACTGGGGTTTACTATTAGATATAAACCGCTCCGAAACGGGCGTTCAGGATAGTACAACCTATACCCACGCCGGTAATTACGTGCGTTTGGGGGTGGTAAGAAATCTGCTGAAGAAGGACGATCAGGGGAACCTGCTGTACCTGGGTGCCGGCTACGGCCGTAGCTGGTTTAGCGAGGCCTACAGTGCTAATGTAGTTGACCCTATCTACGGCAACACCTCTATTAGCCAGTCGCAAAATAACCTTAGGGGCGGCTGGCTGGAGGCTATGTTTGGCATACAAGCCCGGATATGGCAGCAACTTTTTGCCGGTTACGAACTCCGCCTAAAGTTTGCCCCCCACTTTACCGATAATGATGTAGCCCAGCTTTACCAGGTGCCGGGCTACGGCCGCGCCTCCGATAACTCGCAGGTTGGTTTTAGTTACTACCTGCTGTACCGCATTCCGTTGGGTGGCAAGTAATTAATAGGTTTAAGAAAATTACGTATTCCAACAGGCTCCAAACCTTAGAGATATGAATTGCTTATCAGTTCATTTACTATAGGAAAGGCTATATCTTTTAATAAGTTAAATTCCATACTACTGAGGCTAAGAATTAAGGAGGCACTCTTAACAAAATCGTGTCAGTTGAGTGCAATACATATAGAATTGGCAGATTCCCCTATAATTTGTTTCGTTTCCCTACACAAATTCGGGCCTGTCTGCCGGTAGACTGGGAATGACGGCGATATTAAATCCGTCATTCCTCGAATTTACGCAGCGTAGCGGAGTGAATTCTAGGGGAATCTGGTTTTAAATTACCGTATCATTCAATAAGCTTGGTTTGCCTGACGGATACTTATTGCTCAACTAAGTTTTAGTACACCTTGAGGTTCCGGCATAAGGTAATCGTCTAAAACAAGCCGTTACTATTTTAGGTTTTACTGCCTAAGAACCGGGCTACGCACCGGGGCTAGCTTATTTTTTAACATCCTAAATTTTTTAAACATATGGCCCGTTACTCTTTAGCTGGCGGCAAAATGCGCTGGGTAATTGCCCTGGTGCTGGTGGTAGGTTCGCTAATTACCTACTTTAGCAACAGTTCCGATAACCCTATAACCGGCGAAACCCAACGCGTAAGCATGACCCCCGAACAGGAAATTGCCTTAGGCCTACAGGCTGCCCCGCAAATGGCCCAGCAGTTTGGCGGCCTGGATCCCGATCCGCAAAAACAGGCTTTGGTTGACCAGATTGGCGAACAGATAGTACGCAGCACTGCTGCCGGGCAAACACCCTACCGCTTTGAGTTTCATTTGCTGGCCGACCCCAATACCGTAAATGCCTTTGCCCTGCCCGGCGGCCAAATATTTATAACCGATGCCCTGTACGACCGACTGACTACCAAAGATCAGCTAGCCGGAATACTGGGTCACGAAATTGGGCATGTGGTGGGCCGCCACTCGGCCGAGCAGGTTGCCAAGGCTAAGCTTACCGAGGGCTTAACCGGCGCGGCCGTAATTGCCACCTACGACCCGCAGAACCCCACCAGCGCCGGGGCGGCGGCTATGGCCGCTATGGTGGGTAAGATAGTAAATATGAAATTTGGCCGCGACGATGAGCTGGAGAGCGATGAGTTGGGCGTACGTTTTATGGTTGAAAGTGGCTACGACCCCCAAGCGCTAATTGAGGTTATGCGCATACTAGCCGAAGCCAGCGGCGGGGGCAGCCGCCAGCCCGAATTCTTCAGCACCCACCCCAACCCCGAGAACCGTATAGCCCATATTCAGGAGGCTATTCAGAAGTACAGTAATAATGCTAATGGTTATTAGATCAGAAAGATAGCTCACGAGAAATAAACCTCAATAGATTATTAAGCACCTATTAATCGCTAATTAGATGATTAATAGGTGCTTTTTTTTATCATGTACCAGTACATTTATAAATATTTAGATCATATAAAGGCTGGACTAACTTTCTGCGTAGATACGCTATTGGGCGGCTTAATTATTAGTAAATAAAGTAGAAATGGAATTCGTTTTTTTAGTCCAGCTATTAAGCAGGCAAATTTTTCATTAACTTTAGCCACCTCTTGATATAAAAAGGATATAAACCACTAGTAGGTGATATACGGATGTTGTGTACTATAATAGAGAAAAATGAACCACTATTTATCTGTATTCCATACTGCTGATGATATTACAACAGAAATAAGAGATTTAGGAGACGACCCTTTTTTTTCAGACGAATTTGCAACTTGGGGGATTTGCAGGCCACAAGTAAGAGCAAAATGGGTGAAAGTAGGAACCCAAATAATTTTTATCGGATACCATAAAAAAACTGATGTTTACTACTTGAAAGGATTTTTCAAAGTAGGGGAGAAAGTTGATCTAATCGAAGCGTTGAGAAGATACCCTCGTAACAAGAACGTAATAATATCTAAAACAAATGATAAAGAAGAAAATAATTCTTGGCGAGATAAAAGAAAGAAAAAAATGGTGCTGGAAAAATTTGGAGAACACATACCTGAATTTTTAAAAACCATAAATTTCAAAGGAGAAGAATATAGACAAAATAAGGTCGATAGTCACGAGATTGACAACTGGAAGTGTCAGAGGATTTTTCTGTGCAACTTCAAACAATTTTGTAAATGTGTGAAGGAAGGGAATTGTGAAAAAGAAAACACATTCGATGTGCAAAGGGGCTACGCAATTGCAAGTGAATGGGAAGATTATAGTCGATTTCGGTTACAATGGACAGATGTATACCCTGAAAGTTTCAAATCAAGAAGTTTGAGAACCCCAAAGTTTCAACATAATGTCATGAAAATAAGCCATGATGATATAATTGAACTGAAGAAAAACATAGAAAGAGAAATTGAAAAAGAGAATACAGCACACAACAATAACTAAAACTAAAACACCTATGTGTTCAGTTGGTCGGGCTGGAAAGCTGGTTGCAATCTGTTATCTTGCGTCTGTTGGACTAATGTACTGCTTTTAATGGTATCTAGTTAGTCATTGGAAATAATTTGAAAGATGACGATACAAGAACTTAGCAAATCATTTAATGCAAATTTTAGAGCAATATTCTTGTTTTGTGTTGTAATATACGGGCTGACAATTTTTCAAGACTATCTTTTTTCAATACTTAAATCGACTGGTTTTTATTGGTCGGATACGATGCTCTATAATATTTATTGGCTATTCTTTATTCCGTTTATAAAACTTGCTGAATATGTTAAAGGGAGAATTAAGTCTAAAGAAACAAAAACTAAAATTCTTTATGCTTTGGTATCTGGGCTTGTCCTGAGCGCATTACATATATGCATTTTTTCTTTTATTTTTATTCTAGGAAGTAATATTATATATGAGATACCCCATCGATTTGTAACCATACTTAAAAATGCTATTTCAAATCAATCACATATCACAATATCACAATCCTCGTGTATATGTTTCTGCCCTTTATTACAGATTATCTAAACAGAAAAAAGGATCAGTATAACGATGGTACAAAACAAAAATTTATAGCTGTAAAAAACGGTACCCGAATAACAAAACTGAATGTATCCACAGTCTTATCTATTCAAGCCGACAGACCATACACCGCTATATTTTCTATTAACCAGAAATTTCTACACGACGAGAGCTTAAAAAAACTTGAAGAGTTATTAGACCCAGATATTTTTATTCGAGTTCATCGTTCGGCAATTGTCAATAAAAACCATGTTACAGAAATCTCATCCCGGAAAAATGGGGATTACGATGCTATCCTTACCAACCAACATTCTGTTAGATTGAGCAGACATTATCGTCAGAATTGGAATGCGCTGCTCAACCACTAAGCATTAAAATCACTCCTTTAAGCCTATTTACTGCAAGTTGTATTTTTAACACATTGAATTTAGTTGACTTTTGAAACCAGCTAAATTCAATGTAATGACTATTATCAAACACCTGCCAACTACTTATCTCGTAGTTATCCTGCTTTCATTTAATGCTTGTTCTCAATCAGCTAAAAGGCAAAAATCGGATTTAGAAATATCGGTTCCAGATCAGAATAATTCCAGTTGGAGCGGAGCATTTGAAGCTCCAATAAATGTGTCTTGGAGAACCATTATTCCACCAAAAAGCGAACCAGGAGAAAAGCTCATTATTTCTGGTACAGTATATTTTCCAGATGGCAAAACTCCGGCCAAGGATGTTATTGTGTATGTTTACCATACAAATAATGAGGGAATTTATCCGAAAAAAGGAAATGAACAGGGGCACGGAAAATACCACGGTTATTTGCGTGGGTGGATGAAAACAGATGCCAGCGGCAAGTATGAATTTGAAACTATACGTCCTGCTCCGTATGAAACCCACGATGGAGAACCTGCCCATATCCACTATACCCTTAAGCATCCTGATTATCCTGAATATTGGCTAACTGGCTTGTGGTTTTCCGATGACCCAAGAGTATCATCTTATTTGGATAAGATAGAAAGAGATGGTGGGCTTTCTAATATTACTACGCTCACCAAAGATAAAAATAACATTTTGAGAGGTACAAGAAATATCATCCTTCAAAAATTTTCAGATTAGAAAGATGAAAGCAATAGGACTATTAAATAAATCGGTTGAGACTACCTCTTCAAAAACGGTGAGTTTCAGTTTACTTGTACTACGGGTTGGTGTTTCTATTTCAATGATTTATCTGCACGGATATCCAAGACTTATTCATTTTGATAAAATAAGCTCAGAATTTGCCGACCCACTCGGATTAGGAGCGGAGACAAGTTTAGCTTTAGTTGTATTTGCTGAATTGTTTTGCTCTATATCTTTAATTATCGGGTTCTTCACCAGATGGGTTTGTGTTCCATTAATAATTACAATGATTGTGGCCACTTGGGTAGTTAATGGTGGAAAAGGTTTTATTTTTCAGGAAAAAAGTTTTATCTATTTAATTGGTTATATCAGCTTGCTAATAAGTGGAGGCGGTTATTTTTCTTTAGATTTCCGGCTATTTGGAGGAAAAATTAAAACTATTACCAACACCACTTAACTCAAATAGGCGGTGCCGTTAGAAAGAAAATAATTACCTTAACAAACAAGCACGAGGTAAACTGATAATGTTACCTACCCTAATCCGCCACTTGTGTTATAAGAACCCATCAGCGACAAGCTAAAAGAGATAAAGGAACCTATGACTAAACTTGATCCAATATTAGCGGTAAAAAACGTAAATAGGAGTGCGGAATGGTATCAAGCAATCTTCGGCTGTATAAGAAAACACGGGGGGGACGATTTTGCTGTACTCGAAGGCGAAAACGGAGAAGTTCTGATCTGTCTTTACAAGTGGGGGGAGCACGACCATCCGACCATGAAAAATCCTACTATGCCTTCCGGCAATGGGTTAATTCTCTATTATAAAACGGACAAATTGAGCAAAATCCGGGCGAATCTCGAACAAATAAATTGGCCGGTAGCGCAAGAGGTTCACGTCAATTCTAATTCAACAAAAAAGGAGTTTTCATTTTACGATAAAGACTGTTACTACTGGACGGTAACCGAATATCATACGTACGAAGGGTAATCAGGAAAGCCGATTTGCTATTGAATAAGAACCGATATCGTAAAGTTCGCTACAACTACCTAAGTTTGATTTGGCTACACTTTAACTATAGAACTTTTAAGCTCCGACTGCCTGGAAGTCACACCATAACAGATTTTTTAACGACCAATACCAAGTCCTACTAACCACCTCGGCTAAGTGGCCATGGAGTATTAGCTAGCTACTAGCCAAAGGCCAGGAGCGAACAGTAGCATAAATATTTTGAGATAAAGTCCAATCTTGAGGTGAAAAATCCGAAACTACGGCCATCCCTCAGCGCTTAAACAGCGTATCCACAAATGCCTTACGGTCAAATACCTGCAGGTCGCCAACTTTTTCGCCTACGCCTATGTAGCGAACCGGAATTTTAAACTCTTCGCTAATGCCAATAACTACCCCGCCCTTAGCCGTGCCATCTAATTTGGTAATGGCAAGGCTGCTTACATCGGTAGCTTTGGTAAACTCACGGGCCTGCACTACGGCGTTTTGCCCGGTGCTGCCATCCAGTACCAGCATAATATCGTGTGGGGCTTCGGGTACAAACTTCTGGATTACGCGCTTAATTTTAGATAGCTCGTTCATCAGGTTTACCTTGTTGTGCAGGCGGCCGGCGGTATCAATAATAACCACATCGGCATTTTGCTCCTTGGCTTGCTTAACGGCATCAAAGGCTACGGAGGCCGGGTCGGTGTTCATGCCGTGGTTTACTACCGGTACGCCTACCCGTTCACCCCAAAGAATAAGCTGATCTACGGCCGCCGCTCTAAAGGTATCGGCCGCGCCAAGCACTACGTTTAGGCCCCGGCCTTTGTACTGAGCAGCTAATTTACCAATAGTGGTAGTTTTGCCTACTCCGTTTACGCCCACTACCAAAATTACGTAGGGTTTATTAACAGTTTGCGGTACGCTAAAGT
Source organism: uncultured Roseivirgaceae bacterium (assembly GCA_964504565.1). GTDB lineage: Bacteria > Bacteroidota > Bacteroidia > Cytophagales > Cyclobacteriaceae > Cesiribacter. The sequence continues at coordinate 111,339 of CAZDEY010000006.1, read as the reverse complement.
CCTTTACATCATCCGATTTATTTTCGGAGAGCAGGGCAGCTACTTCTTCGCGCAGAATTTCGTCCAGTTCGGCGGTGCTAACGTATTTGTCGCGGGCTACGCGCTCTTCAATCCGCTCAATAATTTTAACGGTGGTACCTACGCCTACATCACTGGAGATCAGGATTTCCTCCAGTTCGTCCAGCACTTCTTCGTCAACCTTATCTTTACCAACTACAGCTTTGCTCAGACGCGAGAAGAAGGTATCCTTGGTTTTTTCCAGTCCCCGATCCAGCGATTCCTGTTTCTGTTCCGGTTTATCTTTTAAAAAATCGAA
>CAZDEY010000006.1:70330-111013 GCA_964504565.1 uncultured Roseivirgaceae bacterium | reverse complement strand
TAGGTTATTCAATGAAAGAATTGAGGAATGATAGAATTAAGATTTATTAAAAATTACAAACCGCTACGGCGAACTGGCTACAAATTACAAATTACGAATTACAAATTACGAAATGAAGCCGGAATAAAAGGTTCAACTGTTTACACTGATTGACCAAACTATGAAAATTCACTCCTTCATTCCTTCAGTAATTTACTCCTTATACTGGGAGGTAATAAAAAAGTCCCAAACCTAGGCTTGGGACTCTTGTACAAGAATTTTTAATAAAGACTACTTAAGTGTGTCTTTAACCATATCAACCGGTACAATTTCTTCTTTGAATGTGTAAGCTCCGGTTTTCGGCGACTTCACTGCTTTAACCACTTTGGCAAAGCCTTTCGCATCTTTATTCTTTAGGGTCGCAACTACCTTCTTAGCCATGGTTATTTAATTTCTTTGTGAACAGTCATTTTTTTCATGATGGGGTTGAATTTCTTCAACTCCAAACGTTCCGGCGTATTTTTACGGTTCTTCGTAGTAATGTAACGCGAAGTGCCGGGAAGACCGCTAGTTTTGTGCTCGGTGCATTCCATTATTACCTGGATGCGGTTACCTTTCTTAGCCATAATATCTCGTATTCTTCAGCTTAAACCAATATCCCTTTTTTAGCGGCTTTTTTAAGCGCTGCCGTAAGGCCAATTTTATTAATAGTGCGGATTGCTGAGGTTGATACTTTCAGGGTAATCCACTGATCTTCGTCCGCTAAGTAAAAGCGCTTCTTCTGCAAATTTGGGTTGAAGCGGCGCTTGGTCTTATTATTAGCGTGCGACACGTTATTCCCTACTCGAGGGCGTTTTCCGGTAAGTTGACAAACTTTGGCCATGATCTATCGCGTTCTTAAACTCGTATTCTTCTTGAATTAGTTCGCAAATATCGGAAAAAAGGTTTTCCTATGCAAACCTCTATTCTCTTTTTCTTTTGATAAAACCATATGGGCAGTGCCGGCAACCGCTGCCGCAGCAGTAGCCTCGCCGTATATGATACTGCTCAGTAAACACCATAAGTCCCTGCTCATTCATATAAAAATCGCCGGGCTGCAGGGGCAGCGGTTGGGGTCGGTTAGGTTTAGAACTAGAATTGTCAGCCATTTGGGAAGCAAGCGCCCTTTTTCTACATTTGAAAACGATTGCAATATCGGTATATTTTGGGAGAGTTGGGTAGTGGACGATAGATGTTAGAGTCAAGAGTCAGGAGTCAAGAGTCAAGAATCAAGAATCAAGAATCAGGACTTAGGACATAAGACATAAGATGCTAGACATAAATTTACATTGATCCAGATACTATATACTATATACCACATACCTTATACCAAATTCCGAACCCAAACTAGGCACCAGCCACGCACCAACAACTAACAACGAACAACAAACAACTAAATACTAATGACTAACGACCTAAAAATCACCAGCAGCCGGCAGGCCATTGAACTAGAAGACCAATACGGCGCGCATAATTACCATCCGCTGCCGGTAGTGCTGGCCAAAGGTGAAGGGGTTCATGTTTGGGATGTTGAGGGCAAGCAGTACTACGATTTCCTTTCGGCTTACAGTGCCGTGAACCAGGGCCACTGCCACCCGCGTATTGTGGGGGCACTTACCGAGCAGGCCCAGACGCTTACGCTAACCTCGCGCGCTTTTTATAATAATGTGCTGGGCGAATACGAAAAATATGTAACCGAGCTGTTCGGTTTCGATATGGTGCTGCCTATGAATACCGGAGCCGAAGCCGTAGAGACAGCCATTAAAATTTGCCGCAAGTACGCCTACGAAAAGCGCGGCATACCCGAAAATGAAGCCAAAATTATAGTAGCCGAAAATAACTTCCACGGGCGTACCACTACCATTATATCGTTCAGTAATGATAAGGGCGCGCGCAAAAACTTTGGACCCTACACCCCGGGTTTTGTAAAGGTTCCTTACGATGATATTGACGCCCTTAAAAAGGTTCTGAAAGAAGAAAAAAATATCGCCGGTTTCCTGGTAGAACCCATTCAGGGCGAAGCCGGCGTATACACCCCGGCCGATACCTATATGCGCCAGGTAGCCGAGGCTTGCCGCGAGGCCGGCGTGCTGTTTATGGCCGATGAAATTCAAACCGGTATTGCCCGTACCGGTAGTTTATTGGCTGTTTGCGGCAATTGTACCTGCGAGAACCACTGCCAGCGCCAACCCGAAACCTACACCAAACCCGATATGCTAATTCTGGGCAAAGCCATTAGCGGCGGCGTTTATCCGGTATCGGCCGTGCTGGCCGACAGGCATATTATGGAGGTAATTAAGCCCGGCCAGCACGGCTCAACTTTTGGCGGCAATCCGTTGGCCTGTAAGGTAGCAATGGCGGCGCTAGAAGTGGTGAAGGACGAAAAGCTAATGCAGAATGCCCGCCGCCTGGGTAAAATTTTTCGCGAGCGTATGCAACGTTTGGTTGATAGCAGTGACCTAGTAAGCTTGGTGCGTGGCCGCGGTTTGCTGAATGCAGTAGTTATTAACGATACCGAAGACAGCTCAACCGCCTGGGACATCTGCATGGCCCTGAAGGAGAACGGCCTGCTGGCCAAACCTACGCACGGCAACATCATTCGCTTTGCGCCGCCCCTGGTTATGACCGAGGAGCAACTGCACGAGTGCTGCGATATTATTGAGCGCACCATCCGGAATTTTCGGAAGTAAGCGTTCCTTCAACCTAAAGCAAAGCCGGACAATTTCTTATTGGTCGGCTTTTTTATTAACCAGCCCGGCCGTTCTGCGTTAAACAAGCAGCTGTTTACTTGCCTATGAAACTTTTTGCCCTGGAGGGTTACGAAATCTTGATGCTGGGGGCCGGTATTGCGCTGTTTCTCAGCGCCTGGCTGCCCCAGGTAATTGTGAAGCGCAACGTTACCCTGGCCGTACTACACCTTCTGGTCGGGGCGCTTATATTTTACTTTCTGGATAGCGCCGCCCCCGATCCGCTGCAGGAAAATGGCCGCATTATCTGGGAAAAGATATCGGAATTTGTAGTAATTATTTCGCTGCTGGGGGCGGGTATAAAACTGGATGCCCCGCTGGATAATCGCCACTGGCTTATAACCGGCCGCTTGTTGCTTATTACCATGCCGCTTAGCATTGCGCTGGGCGCGGTATTGGGCTGGTGGGTGCTGGGCTTATCGCCGGCGGCGGCTTTGTTATTGGGGGCGGTGCTGGCTCCTACTGATCCCGTGCTGGCTAACGATATTCAGGTTGGCCCCCCGGGCAAGCAAAACGACCGTACCCGCTTTGGGTTAACCTCGGAAGCCGGCCTGAACGATGGGTTGGCCTTTCCGTTTACCTACCTGGCTATTATGTTCGGCACCTACGGAGTGGCGCAGGGCTGGGGTTGGCTGGGCGAATGGGCCTGGAAGGCTGTGTTGTATAAAATTACCGTAGGCACCCTTATAGGCATTGGCACCGGCTGGGGCTTAGCCAAGGTAATTTTTAACTACCCGCGCGAGAAACCCCTGGCTTGGGAAGGCGTGGCCGGTTTGGCGCTTAGCATCTTGTTTATTGCCTACGGACTTACCGAAAACCTGGGGGGCTACGGCTTTATCGGGGTATTTGTAGCCGCCTACGTTTTTAGAAGGCAGGAAGAAAAACATCACTTCAACGACATTCTACACAGCTTTACCGATAACCTGGAACGGGTAATTGCCTCGCTTATATTATTGCTGATGGGCGGGTTAACGGCTCAGTTTATTCCCTACGTAAACTGGCCGGTAGTACTATTTGCCGTGGCTTTTATTGCGTTGGTACGTCCGCTAACGGCTTATATATCGCTATTTGGCTTAGGGTTGGAAGGGCGGCAGAAGCGTATTATTTCAGTTTACGGCATACGGGGTATTGGCTCAATATACTATCTGGCTTACGCCGGCGGGCACCTTACCTTTAACCAACCCGATAGGCTTTGGGCCACGGTACTTACCGTAATATTTATTAGCGCTATACTGCACGGCCTAACAGCCTACCCCATAATGAAGCGGCACGATAGTGAAGTTAGCGAGGTTGTAGCGGAAGGGGGCAAACCTGCGACCGGCCCGGTTAAGCCTATATCTGAACCAACTCACCCCCTTGCCAACAAATCAGAGAAAAATAAAAACGGATAATATTTATCGTTTTTCGATAAATTAATATATCATTGCGATAAATCAATTTCGCAATGAAAAATTTGGTGCTTTCCCTTGCCAAGGTATTAACCGCCTCTACCTACTATACGGTAGTAGTTACTTTCGTAGTATTTTTGGTACTAGCCTGGATTAGCTTCTCTCAGGCCGGGCGTATTCCTATCGACTCGCACTTTATTTCGGTAAGGTTTTTTGAGAAGCAATTGGGTGAAGAAGAGATAGCGAGCCTGAGTAACTGGCTCAATTTTTCTACGCTTCGCCTAAGCCTGTTTATGCTAGGCACTACCTTAGCGTGCTGGTTATTTACCGTACCCTTTAATTTAGTAAGAAAAATAGTACGCGATTTAAAGCTGAACAACTGGTTTGTAGAGGCTAATACCAAACGCCTGCGTACGCTGGGCTACTTCTTTGCCTCGGTTTGGGCTGCACAATATATTCTGGGCTTTATTTTCAGCCACTTCACTAATCATATCTATCCGCTGGGTATTACATTGCCCGGCTCGCCCTTCTGGTTTGCCGTTACCAGCTTCCTATTATCCTATATGAATCAGCAGGGCGTTCGGCAGCAGCAGGAGGTAGAACTTACGGTTTAAATTACCCTTAGATTAGTTCAAAATGACATCTGAAAAAATTATAAACTATAGCATAAAGTTTGCTCGGTATAGTTCATTGGTATTTCTGGCTTTGCCGGCAGCATTTTTTGGTGCAATTCCTATTGCTTCAGTATCGTTTAGTTATACGGTTCACGGGTGTGTACCTTTTTCAGAGGGTAAGCAAGCGGGGTTACCCGAATTTTTGGGGTACTTGGATGATCGGACGTTATTATATCTGGAAAATTTACAGGTGAGTCAGCCCTGGATACTTCTTGCGCTGATAATAGTGTCCGGCTTAATAGGCTTAGCTATTGTAGGATGGTGGTACACTTTAATGAAAATTCTTAAATCCATTTCATGTCGTAATTTTTTTATTGCTGAAAATACATTTTATCTGGAGATTTTAGGGATTTCCGCTTTGTTGGTGCCGGTGCTGGAGTATATTACCCAAACCGTGATTAGATTAACTGTAATGCAAGGTTATACCTTGTCATTTCACAAAGGCCTACTATGGTTGGGTATTTGCTGCCTTCTGCTATCGTATATGAATAGGCAAGGCGTGCAATTACACCAAGAGGCTGAACTTACCGTATAAGCATGGCCATAGTTGTAAATTTAGATGTAATGCTGGCCAAGCGAAAACGCAGCCTCAGTTGGCTGAGCGAGCAGGTGGGCTTAACCCTGGCTAACCTAAGCGTACTTAAAACCGGCAAAGCCAAGGCCATTCGCTTTACCACACTCGACGAGATTTGCCGCGTACTGGAATGCCAGCCCGGCGATATACTGGAATGGATGCCCGAAGAACAAGCCGCCGAGTTGTTGGGCGTGGATGGGTGAAAATTACCGAGGTTACTCTAAGTAACCTCGGTAATGAATAGTTTGATTTAAGTACCCGTCGCTCGGCTCCAGCCGAGTGATTGCAATTTTATAGCCTCCGGCGGCACTGGGCAATAGTTACTCTCAGGTTGTAAATCCTACAACGAAGCTTCGGAATTACAATTTTGAAGAGGCAGGTTATAAACAGACAGCCCCAGGTTTAAACCTGGGGCTGTCTAATTGTAGTCAGAATCCTAACTCCTCTCAATCCTCCTAAACCCGCAGTAGCTATGTAGTACCTCCGGGATTTCTATGCCGGTTGCGGTTTGGTTGTTTTCTAGTAGGGCAGCCAGTATGCGGGGCAGGGCCAGGGCGCTGCCGTTTAGCGTGTGGGCCAGTTGGTTGCCCTTGCCCTCCGTAGGCTTATAGCGAAGTTTCAGGCGGTTGCTCTGGTAGCTTTCAAAATTACTTACCGAGCTTACCTCCAACCAGCGTTCCTGGGCGGCACTCCACACCTCCAAATCGTAGGTTAGGGCGGCGGTAAAGCCCATATCGCCGCCGCAAAGGTTGAGGGTGCGGTAGGGCAGGTTAAGTTTTTTAAGAAGACCGGTGGCATGCACCCGCATTTCTTCCAGCAAATCGTAACTAGAATCGGGGTGGGCAATCTGTACAATTTCCACCTTATCAAATTGGTGCAGACGGTTTAGGCCCCGTACGTGCGCCCCCCAGCTACCAGCCTCGCGCCGAAAACAGGGCGTATAGCCAACGCACTTAACCGGAAAGTCTTCTTCCTTCAGAATAACGTCGCGGAAAATATTGGTAATAGGTACCTCCGCCGTGGGTATCAGGTAGAGGTTGTCGGCCGTAACGTGGTACATTTGTCCTTCCTTATCGGGCAGCTGGCCGGTGCCGTAGCCGCTGGCCTCGTTAACCAAATGGGGCGGAATATATTCGGTATAGCCGGCGGCTATGGCTTCATCCAGAAAAAAGTTAATAAGGGCCCGCTGCAGGCGCGCTCCTTGGCCTTTGTATACCGGAAAGCCCGCGCCGCTAATTTTGTTGCCCATCTCAAAATCTATAAGATCGTACTCCTGAATTAGCTCCCAGTGCGGTTTGGCTTCGGTATAGAGGGTTGGCTTGGTTCCGCCTTCTTCTACAACTGCATTGTCGTCAGCGCCATTTCCGGTTGGTACCCGCTGGTGCGGAATATTAGGCAGGGTATATAATAGTTGGGTAAGCTGCTGCTCGGCAGTTTGTAATTGTTCTTGTAGGGTTTTGCTGCTTTCTTTTAACTCCTGCACCCGCTGCTTAGCGGTTTCGGCTTCCTGCTTTTTACCCTCGCGCATCAGCATACCAATTTCTTTGCTGGCAGCGTTTTGTTCGGCTAACTGATTGTCTAGTTTAAGTTGGGTAGAACGGCGTTCTTCGTCCAGGCGTAGAACTTCGGCCACGGCTTCGGCGGCTCCGGCAAACCTTTTCTTTTGTAGTCCCGTTATAACGGTATCCTGATTAGCGCGAATATAGGGTACTTGTAACATAGTTTTTGCAAGTCTTTATTAAGTGCAGGCGCGTAAAATTAGCCAAAATTTCTGCATAGCCGGGCTTGATTGCAGGTTTTTTACAAGTGCAGAAATCCGGAAGGGTAATTTGTGAAAGTCAGGGAGAGTAAGTAATATTGCACACCCTCCTGGCCGGGCATTGTTTCTCCGGCCTAAAAAAACAAAGCTTTTAGGTGTTGTGCTTAGCAAAAACTGCTTTAACGTAGCCTATATAAGCCTAACACTGGTTTAACGAAATAACCATTTACTATATATTTTCAACCCAAGGGGCTTGTTCCAATCCCCCTAGTTATGCACCTACCGTTTCTAAGGTACGCTTCTTATGTATAAAATTGAAGAATTAAACCTCCGCCTCCTTTCTGAGTTAAAAGAAATTGCGGAAGACATGGGCATTAAAGGATATAAAAAACTGCCCAAAAAAGAACTTATCTACAAAATTCTGGATCAGCAGGCTATAGCCCCCGAAAATGCCGGAGCTGATGAGAAGAAAAACAACCAGTCTAAAACCTCCGATCAGAAACCCAGCCGGGACAAAGCGGCCAAATCGCCTAAAAAAGAAGCGGCCCCCAGCCCTCAGGCTAACGAGCCGGTAGAGCAAAAGGCAAAAGCCGATAACAGCAAACACGAAGATAAAGCTGATAAGACGGAAGCTAAAAGCGGGAAAAAAACCGACAATGACGACGATAATAACCGCAAGGTTAAAGTGCCGCGCCGCCGGGTAGCCGTAGAAGAAAATGATGACGACTCCGATAACTCACGTTCAGGCGAACGTCCGAGAATGGCTAAGTCGGATTCATCTGATCAGGACGACCTAAATAGTGATCAGCCGCGTTCCGAGCAACCGGATAACCGCAATAACAAGGGCAACCAAAACCGGAACAACCGCAACGATCGTGACGACCGGAATCCCGGTGACCGGAATCCCGGGGACCGGACTCCCGGGGACCGGACTCCCGGCGACCGGACTTCCGGGGACGGTCGTGCCAATGATAGGAATGATGAGCGTAACGAGCGTTCCAACGACCGCATTGAAAAAAATGATCGTAGAAACGATGATCGCAATTCTAATGACAGAAACGACAATCGCAATAACGATCGGAACGATAATCGCAATAACAACCGCAACTCCGACGACCGTAATGATAACCGGAACAATGATAACCGCCGTAACAACCAGAACCAGCGCGAGCCTCAGGCTGCCCCGGTAAAGGAGTTTGACGGGGTAGTGGATAGCGAAGGCGTACTGGAAATTATGCAGGATGGCTACGGCTTCTTACGCAGCAGCGATTACCATTATTTAGCCTCACCGGACGATATTTACGTTTCGCCTTCCCAAATAAAGCTATTCAACCTTAAAACCGGCGATACGGTTAAGGGGCAGATTCGCCCGCCTAAGGACGGCGAGAAGTATTTTGCCCTGCTACGAGTTGATACTATTAACGGTAAAACCCCGGAAGAAGTACGCGACCGTATTGGGTTTGAGCACCTTACGCCGCTTTTTCCGAATGAAAAGTTAAACCTAAGCACTACGGCCAGTAACATGAGTACCCGTATTCTGGACCTGTTTGCCCCAATAGGTAAAGGCCAGCGCGGTATGATTGTAGCCCAGCCTAAAACCGGTAAAACCGTACTGCTAAAACAAATTGCCAATGCCATTGCCGAAAACCACCCGGAATGTTACCTGATTATTCTTTTAATTGACGAACGTCCGGAGGAGGTAACCGATATGGCCCGCAGCGTAAACGCCGAGGTGGTAGCTTCAACCTTCGATGAGCAGGCCGAACGCCACGTTAAGGTGGCTTCCATAATTCTGCAAAAGGCCAAGCGTATGGTAGAATGCGGCCACGATGTGGTTATTCTACTGGACTCAATTACCCGTTTAGCCCGGGCTTACAATACTGTAGTGCCCAGCTCCGGTAAAATACTTTCCGGTGGTGTAGATGCCAACGCCCTGCACAAGCCGAAGCGCTTCTTTGGTGCGGCCCGTAATGTGGAAAATGGTGGCTCACTAACCATTATAGCTACCGCCCTTATTGAAACCGGTTCTAAAATGGATGAGGTTATCTTTGAAGAATTTAAAGGTACCGGTAACATGGAGTTGCAGCTTGACCGTAAGTTGGCTAACAAGCGAATTTACCCATCTATTGACGTGCCGGCATCGGGTACCCGCCGCGAGGATCTATTGATGGACAAAGAGGCTCTGCAGCGCGTATGGATTCTGCGCAAGTTTATGAGTGATATGAACAGCCAGGAGGCTATGGAATTCTTGCAGGACCGAATGAAAAATACCCGCGACAACGAGGAGTTTCTGGTATCGATGAACGGATAAAGTTAGCTCCATACGGAAAAATAATTGAGCGGCTGGGGTTTTTCCTTAGCCGCTTTTTTATGTGTGAAGTAGTGAGTTAATATGCTGATGTGGTAATTTGCTGATAAGTTGGTACTTCGTACTTTTAAACGTATTTCAGATTCATTATTTTACCCATGTCAGCCTGAACCTATCTGCCGACAGCCTGCCTGACGGTAGGCAGGGCAGGCTTGTTTCAGGACAGTAATTCACCAATTCGCTAATTCAGTCCCTCAGTCCTTCTATATATGTCTGCCAGAAAAAAGCAAAAATCTTCTACTCAAAAAGCGGTTCGCTCTATTAGAAACCTGGCCGGTAACCTGCGCAAAGGCGCCCGTAAAGTAGGCTTGCCGCCCGGCTCGGTAGAGTATACCGGCGTAGAGGCTGACCGTCCGCTGCGGATGCACCTATTTACCTACGGTGAAACCGACTTAAAGGAAAGCCGGCCCAAAACGCTGGAAGAAGCTCTGAATACCCCTCGTAATGGGCATAAAATCTGGCTTAATATTGATGGTGTACACGATACGGCCGTCATAGAAAAAATAGGGAAGCATTTTGGGCTGCACCCCCTTACCATTGAAGATATTGTAAACCCCGACCAACGGCCTAAAATTGAGGTTGACGATACCTACATTTATATGGTTCTGCGGATGCTGACCTACGATCAGGAAAAATCTTGCCTGGTGCAGGAGCAGGTGAGTTTAATATTAGGAGAAGGCTTTGTACTAAGTTTTCAGGAACGCCCCGGCGATGTGTTTGAACCCGTTCGTACCCGCCTACGCGGCGGCCGGCCCTTAATAAGAAAAAGCGGGGCCGACTACCTCTTCTACGCCCTAACCGATACAATAGTAGATAACTACTTTGTGGTGCTGGAATCTATTGGGGATGAGGCCGCCATGCTGGAAGAAAAACTACTGGTAGATGCTTCTAAAGAAAACTTTGACGCTACCTACCACCTTAAGCGCGAAATGCTGACTATTTGGCGAGCGGTATGGCCGCTGCGTGAGGTTATGTATAAAATGGAACGCTTTAATACTACCCTTATTAAGCAGGAAACCCAGGTATACCTGCGCGATGTGTACGACCACATGGTGCAAATTGCCGATACGGTAGAGAGTTTTAGGGATCTGCTCTCCGGTATGATTGACCTTTACCACAGCACACTAAGTACCCGCGTAAACGATGTAATGCGGCTGCTCACCGTAATATCAACCATCTTTATTCCGTTAACTTTTATTGTAGGTGTATACGGAATGAACTTTGACGTGATGCCCGAACTGCACTGGGAGTGGGGTTACCCGGCGGTGTGGGTGCTGATGCTGGGTATTAGCGGTACGCTGGTTTGGTTGTTTACTAAAAAGGGGTGGTTATGAGAATTTTTTGGCTTTTAGTTCTCGTGGTGATTTGGGGTTCGTGCGGAAGAAATCCCGAGAACTGCCGGGAGAGTAAGCAGGAATTGCTTCAGGTGGGGGTTGGGTTTTACCGAGGCCCAGACTCGCTGCAACCTATTGATACGAGTTTTACCTCGGTTTCGGCAGTAGGCTCTAATGCCGCATTGGTCGGGCGAAAGTACGGTGGTATTTATCGCTTACCGCTGCCGCTGAACGAACGGAGCGTTAGGTTTGTATTTCAGCAGAACGGGAAAGCCGATACTATAAGCCTTCGCTACACCTTTAGTGCAAGCTATTCCGATGCTACCTGCCCCGCCGCTTTGCAAATTGAATCGGTTAGCGTAAACCCTGAGCGTACTACCTACCCCTCACAACCAATCTTTATTACTGACTTTTCTACTAATGAAGCTATTATTGGCATTGTTGTTAATTAATATCTGCCTGATGCAGTTGGGTATTGCCCAGCTCAGGTGGTTTGAGCAGGACAGCAGCTCGCGGGCTATGCCGCAGTGGTGGGCCGGGGTAGATATGGTAAAGCCGGCACTGCTTCAGCTAGATAATTACAGTGGCTGGCAGCAAGCCGTAGAAGCCGAAGCGTTTATAACGTGGCGGCGCGGTAGCCAGCGCTGGGCTCCTCGCTTGGGGGCTTCGTACTTTTACGGCTTGCTGCCATTTGATAATGGGTATAACCGGCTGGCGGCATTTGTACTAAAGCCGGGCCTAAGCTACCATATTAGCCCCGAAGACGGTCTAGGATTATATTTCCGGACCGCCATACCTTTTTCAGTAGCTGCCAATGTAAATTCTAAATCCCGGAGCTACGATTTGGTGTACGAGCAGGATTACTCTTTGGAAACTACTACCAATACCGGGGTGGTTGGTTTTGAGTTTGCTTATGGGTATAGTGCTAGAATTGGTAAACTTATACTATGTCCGGAACTGGTTTTTATTAGCGGTAAGTATCACAATATTTACCGTAGAGAAGAACGGGATTCAATGTATATAGCCGGAATTGGCCGCACTAGCGGTTGGCCGTTTACTAATACTGGTTTTGCCATTAACTTATTTATCGGCCGGGCCTGGTAAGGCCTTAATCGCGCAAGTTTAAGCGGAGGTAATTTTTCGAATACCTGGGGTAACTGAGCGAATTAGCGCTAACGGCATGGTAAATTTCCAGCACATCGGCTGTTTCGCCGGCAGGTTTGGTTTCGCCGGTTTTATCCTGAAATTCGCTATAGTTAACCTCTACTTCACCTAAAGAATCAACACTAATAGTTTCTATCGAATATATTCCGTTTAAAATTAAGTTTAGCGAATCGTATTTTACTCCGCTCTTATTAATTAGGGTAACATGGTTTTCGTAGGCTTCCGCTAAAAAAGGAAGTTCAGCCTCCTCGTTATCATCGAAACTGGTAGCCCAGGCAATCAGCAGAAAAAAGGCAGTGCAGAGGCCCCAAGCTAATGTATTGAATTGGTTATTTTTGGTTGTCATATACTTTTAACACTAAATAGCTAGCGGCAATTCCGGCCAAGCCGGCAATAATATCCCACCCGTCGGCGTAACCACCCCATATATTGTAGTACTGAGCAATTTCTACAATACAAGCTACTAGCAAAACGAAAATGGCTATAATTATTTTACTAGATGCCCAAGGCCATAGGGCAGCAGTAAAGGCGGCCGCCCAGCAGGCATCCGGTAAGTAGTTGCTTAGTTGCGGTGCCACAAGCAGCGGCTGATAGGTTAGGAACGGTAACGCACTGGGTCGGCTAAAGGCGTAAATTAAACTACCGCCAATTAAAAATAATCCGCTCAGCAATAGCGGAAAGCTACTCTTTCCCCTCCACATAGCCCTGAAGGTAAGCGTAGTCCTGGGTTAGTTTTCCGTTTTCGGCAATGGTGGCCCGCTTCAGCATTTCGTCGCTGTCGCTGGTAGCTAAGTAGGGGATTACATGCTCCAGTAAATCGCGGCCAAAGGCCTGGCTGGCATCGCGCGGAAGCTCGCAGGGCAGGTTATCAATAGCCATTACGGTTATATTTCTGTCATGGCTAAGGGGTGTTTCAACCGAATGGGTTATCGGGTTGTAATCATAAATAGGCTCGCTTATAGTGCTGGCTTTTATAGTAGAAGGTATTGAGCCGTCAATATCGCAAGTTACGTCGGCAATTACCTTAATTGTAAACTCTGCTTGAGCAATCTGTTCTTTAGAGAACAAAACCGGTGCCCCTGGAGACCAGTAGGCACAAGCTATTAGCATATCGGCAATGCGGCTGTACTTGGTAAAATCGCTGTCGTATTGTTCGGGCTGCCGGTAAAACTCCTGAGCCTCAAACCCGCCGCCGGCTCGGCGTTTGTTGTAGTGGCGGCTATTTAGCTGGGCAAACACCGGTTCGTTGTATTCCTTACGCAGTATATCTTCCGGACTAACCTGATGAATGTTCATATCGTGCAGCACTTCCAGGGCTCCTTTAGCTACCCGGCCGCCGCCGGTAACCACAATTTTAATAGGCGGAAGCGAAATCTTGCTATACTCTTTCTTCAGGTCTTCGTAATCGAAGCACTGGTTGGCTCGCTTTAGATCGAAGGTTCCGTAGCGGCGGCCCCAAGTCCAGAGGGCGTTGTAGGCTCCCACTATACCGGCCCAGCGGCCAAAGGCTACCACCCGTTCGCCCCGGCTGTTAGTTAGCTTTTCGTAGTCTACCAGCCTAATGTTTTTTTGTAATATGGTTTGGAGAAGCTTACGATTAAATGGTTGTTTCTTAATGGTATGCGAAAAGAAGAAATAGGTCTTTTTCGGAATTAGCTCGTATAGCGGAACTTCCTTAACCCCCATAAGTACATCGCAGTCGGCTATCTCTTTCCGCACTTCAATTCCTTGGTCTTCGTATTCTTTATCAACAAAACTGCGGATGCTGCTGGCTTGGGCTACAATGTCTAACTCAGGGTAGTGCTCTTTAATGTATTTGGCTTGGGTAGGGGTAATAGGCACCCGACGGTCAATAGGCTGTTTCCCTTCGCGTATTAGTCCGATTTTAAGCATACATAGATTTGGCTCTGATTTGCTGGTGCTAATATAGAATTTTCCGGTCGCTGAGCCTATTCAAACGATTGAGATTATAATAATCTTTAAAGGACTTTAGTCTTCAAAAATTTGCCCCCAACCCGTACTGCCTTTGCGGCTGTTGGTGCCGAATGGCATTAGGGCCTGAATAAGCTTCCTGACCGGCATACTCTGTAGCCATACTTTGCCGGTGCCCCTGAGCGTAGCCAAAAACAGCCCTTCGCCGCCAAATATCATACTCTTTAGGCCGCCGGTCCGCTCTATACTGTAGTCGATTGTATTTTCAAAGCCTACAATACAGCCAGTATCCACCCGAAGGGTATCGCCCTTAAGCTCCTTTTCTATAATAGTACCGCCGGCGTGAATAAAGGCCAGCCCATCACCCCGAAGCCTTTCCAGAATGAATCCTTCGCCCCCGAACAAGCCGCTGCCTAACCGCTTATTAAAGGCCATAGATATTTCGGTGCCTAAGGCGGCGCATAAAAAGGCATCTTTTTGTACCAAAAGCTCGCCCCCATGTAAACTACTTAGCTGCACCGGCATAATGTGCCCAGGGTAGGGAGCCGAAAATGCTACTTTGGCCTTGCCACCAACGCCTGGCCCCACGGAAGGCCGTCCCCCACTATTGGTGAAATGAGTCATGAATAAGGACTCGCCGGTAAGCATGCGGGTACCGGCTTTAAAGAGTTTGCCTAAAATAGTACTGTCGGCGTTGGAGCCGTCGCCCAGTTTAGTTTCAAACCGAATGCCCTCTTCCATGTACAGCATAGCGCCGGCTTCGGCTATTACGGTTTCGTTAGGGTCCAGCTCAATTTCTACAACCTGAATGCTGTCGCCAATTATACGGTAATCTATTTGGTGGGAAGCCATGTTTTTAATTACGAATTAGAAATTACAAATTACGAATTAGAAAGTAAGGTTATGTGCTGTTGTACTTCCAACTTACTCTATTTCGTTAAAATAATAGTAAACGAACTACCTTGAGCTACCGCTCATAAAAAAGCTCTGCCTTTAGTAAAGCAGAGCCTGGTTTGAACAATATATTCTGATGACAAATCCTTATTAGCTTATTAGCCCATTAGCCCACTAACTCACCAATTCACTACTCTTCTTCGTCCTTGTCCATATCATAGTCGCCTTCTTCTTCGTCCAGACCCAACTCGTCTTCTTCGGCCTTTTTTTCCTGAATGAAGTCTAAATCATCGCGGTCGCGGAGTTTTTTATCGTCAACATTTTTATTCAGAAATTCATTGATCTTGTCAATGTTCATTGTTGTACTGATCTCGCCAAACGTATCGATCTTTATATTAAAACCCTCTAGTTCGGGGTTTACTTTAGGCTGCTTTTTGCCAGATTTAGAAGAAGCTCTTTTAGCCATAATTATCAGGAATTAACGTGCAATTGTTGCAACGCCAACCGTAACCTATCCGCGGTTTCCTCCTTACCCAAAATTGCCATCATATTCATTAAATCGGGGCCGGAACCTGCGCCGGTTAGTGCCAGGCGTATAGCTTGCATAACGCGACCTAACTTCACATTGTTTCTGTCCAGCACTTCCTGCAAAATTTCTTTGGCCCTATCCGCAGTCAATAAACCGGTTTCATTGGCTATAGCTTCGGCATATTGCTCAATTATTCCGGTGGCTTCTTCATTCCATTTTTTGCTGGCTACTTTTTGGTCGTAAACCTGCGGGCGTACAAAATAAACCAGGCCATCGCGGTATAAATCGGCCGGAAAAACAGCCCGTTCTTTTAGCTCGGCCGCTACTTTTTCTACAGTTGAATCGGTAAAATTAATACTATGCTCCTTCAATTGCTCTTTCAGCATTGCAGCCAGCTCCGCATCGGAACGTTGGCGCAGGTAGTGCTGGTTGTACCACTTGGCTTTTTCAATATCAAATTTAGCCCCGGCTTTATTTATTCGTTCTATCGAGAAAGCTTTTTTAAGCTCTTCCATAGTGAATAATTCCTCGTTATTACCGGGGTTCCAGCCCAGAAAAGCCAGGAAGTTTACCATAGCATCGTTTAGGTAGCCTTCTTCTCTAAAGCCGGCGGCAGTTTCGCCGGTTTCGGGGTCTTGCCACGCTAGCGGAAAAATGGGGAAGCCGTGCCGTTCCGCATCGCGTTTGCTTAGCTTGCCGTTTCCTTCCGGCTTTAACAGTAGCGGTAGGTGGGCAAAACGGGGCATAGTATCTTGCCAACCCAAAAACTCGTACAGCATTACGTGCAGCGGCGCCGAGGGCAACCACTCTTCACCCCGGATTACGTGGGTAATTTTCATTAGGTGATCGTCAACTACATTGGCCAGGTGGTAAGTAGGCATACTATCGCCTTTAACCAGTACCTTATCATCCAGCGTAGTGCTGTTAACATTTACCCAGCCGCGCACCATATCGTTCAGGCGAATTTCGTGCTTACGGGGCAGTTTAACCCGGATTACGTAGGATTCGCCCTTGGCAATTCGCTCGTCAACTTCTTCTTTAGAAAGGGTAAGCGAATTTTGCATTTGCATACGGCTGATGCTATCGTACTGCGGTATGGCTACGCCGGCAGTCCTTAGGCGTTCGCGCATAGCATCCAGTTCTTCCGGGGTATCGAAGGCGTAGTAAGCGTTGCCGTCTTCTACCAACTTTTGGGCGTAGTCCAGGTAGGTTTGCTTGCGCTCGCTTTGGCGGTAGGGACCGTAAGGGCCGCCCTTCCAGGGGCTTTCGTCAAACTCAATACCGGTCCACTCAAGTGCTTCTTTTATGTACTCTTCGGCGCCGGGCACGTAGCGGGTTTGGTCGGTATCTTCTATCCGCAGAATAAGGGTACCGCCGGTTTGGCGGGCGTACAAATAATTATAGAGGGCAGTGCGCACACCGCCAATATGTAAAGGCCCGGTAGGGCTGGGGGCAAATCTTACTCGAACGGGGGTATCCATAGGGTTATGCTTTGGGTGCAAAAGTAGGGTATTCAATTAAAAATTAAGAATTATGAATTAAGAATTGGGGATTTAGATGGTGGACGATGGACAATGGACGATGGACAATGGAACCAAGAGTCAAGAGTCAAGAACTAACAATCAAGAACCAAGCATCCGCCGCGCGGAACCTTGCACCGTCATCCTGAACTTGTTTCAGGGCACCAATTCAGTAATTCGCTCCTTCGCTACCTCACCACTTCATTACCTCACCTATCAAAGAGTACTTCTTGCAGAAGTTGCCGGCTTAGCTTTAGTTGTAGGTTGAAGTTTTTTAGGGCTACTACGTACTGGGTTATAGCAATAAGCGCGGCCAGGCTTCCGTAGAAATAATTTTGGGCAATACCGAAAAACATTCCGGCCAGGCCCAAAGCTACCACCGACCAAAACGCTAAGTACCCTAACGTGGCCGGAAATAGCTGGTAGCGCACAAACAGTATGCTGCCGGTGCGGGTAGCTTCAATAGAGCCTTTCAGTAGGGGCAGAAAGCTTTCCGGTCGGCGAATGCTACGGCTTAACCTAAACATTCCGTCGTTAATATAACCGGTAAACAGTGCCTGGCGGCGCTTAATATGCGGTATTCCCCATTCCCCATCATCGGGTGCCTGCAGGGCGGCTTGCAAACGCGCCTCGGCCTCCCGCACCGGGTAGGGCAGTACAATGGTTTCCTGATGAATTGGGAATACCCGCATTTAGTAGGCCTGGTTTAGCTTAGCATAAGGCTATACAGCTAATTTCTACCCGAACCCCCTTAGGCAAGCCGCTTACCTGAACGGTTTCCCGGGCCGGTGGTTGCTCGCCCAGCCATTTGCCGTACTCTTCGTTTACTACGGCAAAGTCGTTCATATCCATTAAAAATATGCTGCACTTAACTACCTGACTAAAGCTACTGCCGGCTTCGGTCAATACGGCCTCCAGGTTCTTCATTACCTGCCGGGTTTCATCGGTAAGGCTACCCTTAACTAGCTCGCCGCTGGTAGGGTCAAGGGCAATTTGGCCGGAAACGTACAGGGTATTGCCGGCTTTTACGGCCTGGCTGTAGGGGCCAATAGGGGCGGGGGCATTCTGGCTGCGGATAATTGTTTTCTGCATTGGGTAAATTATTAGTAGTTTTGGCTTATACGGCACTTTTTAGTTTAACTGGGGCAATCTTCCTGATTTCCCGCTTTCAATACAAACTATTGAGGCTATTTTGGTTCATAAATACTACAGAGATTTTTTCTAGCTATGAAAATATTAATAACCGGTCCGGAGTATATTTTACAGGAGTGCCAGGCCCGCTTTGGCCGTAAGGATAGCCTACGATATTCGGCGGACAACCAGACTGCCCCGCAAGCCGGTGAGCAGGTGGTATTTGATTTTTGGGTAGATGAAGACCCCGAGCGCATTCAGCTCTACCATGAATATAATGAATTACTGCTCTTTCTGAATGTGCCTAAGTATAGCTTAACTGACTTGGTAAACCAGTTGGGGGTTCCGGATGCTAAGCTGATAGGCTTTAACGGGCTGCCAACCTTTGTGGATAGGGATTTACTGGAAGTTAGCCTGCTAAACCCGGAGGACGAGAGTAGAATAGGTGAAGTTTGCCAAGAACTGGGAATTGAGCACCGTTTAGTCAAGGATAGGGTGGGTATGGTAACCCCGCGTATTATCTGCCAGATAATTAATGAGGCTTACTATACCGTGCAGGAAGGAACCGCCAGCCGCCAGGATATTGATTTGGGTATGAAGCTGGGAACCAACTACCCGATGGGACCATTTGAATGGTGCCAAAAAATTGGTTTGTCTAACGTATACGAATTACTAGAAGCCCTGTGGCACGATACCCACGACGAACGCTATAAAATTTGCCCTCTACTTAAGGAAGAATATATGAGGCAGGAAGCCGGACTTAGTTTATAATTATTTGGAGTCTGGAGGTAATATTTTTAATTCTTGGCGAAAGAACAATTCGTAATAGTTAACTCGCGGCAAATAGAAATTAGATAGAATTATCAGATATATTCAAAATATATGTTGATATAATTATATTTATTGATACTTTTGTGTCGGAATGCCTAATCTTTAGGCAAAGGCTTGTAAGTAACATATTAGGGCAAAGCAAACTAAACCGGTCAAATTGTTTACGTTCCTTTGCACTAAATAATTGCACATGCAGAGCAAATACAGTTTGGTGCAATTGAAACGGAAGTAGCAATAACAAGATATGCGTCAGAATTTAAGATTACTAGGGTTATTTATGGTATGCATGCTGATTAGTTTTGGCGTGCAGGCAAAGGATTACACCTTCCACACCGTATTTGTATATAACTTTACCAAGTATATCCAGTGGCCGTCTCAGGGCGAGAACGTACTTATTGGCGTAGTTGGCGGGGATAGTGAGGCTATGCAGGCATTTGAAAAAATGGCCAAAGCAAAATCGGGTTCGGGCAAGAATTACATTGTAAAAAAGATTATGAGCCCCCCGGATGCCGATGCCTGCCATTTGATTTTTGTGCCGGAAAACGAGAGTGATAAAGCCCAGATTTACGCCGCTAAAGCAGCGGGCAAGGGTCAGTTGGTAGTAACTGAAAAAGAGGGGTACAGCCAAAAAGGCGGTATGATTAACTTCATTACCAAGGACGGCAAGTTAAGGTTTGAACTAAACCAGGAGGCTATTAACCGCACCGGCCTTAAAGTAAGCAGTCAGTTGTTGGGTTTGGCCATAGTGGTTTAATAGCTACTAACAATAAGAATTACGGAAGCCGCTGTTTAGCGGCTTTTTTGTTGAGGGTAGAATAATTAAAATTATTACAAGCAGAAAGCCCAAGGTTTAAACCTTGGGCTTTTTGTTATATATATTGTGTAATATTAATAATATTTATAAATTAAAAAGCCCCAGGAAGAACCGGGGGCAGGTGATTAGCACCTACAGAATAATCTGTTATTGTGCTAAGCTTACAGATAGATAGTAAGTAACAAAAATTTTCCTCTAACCTCAATAATTTTTATATGAAAGTTTTAGGACTTGATGTAGGCACCAATTCTTTGGGCTGGGCATTAGTTGACGAAGCAAACCAAGAAATAATTGACATAGGCAGCTACGTATTTCCTATGGGTGTCAATAAAGGTTCTACTGGGGGTGAGCAGTCTAAAAATCTTCAGACGAACAGCGCGAGGGGCTCGCCGTAGGCTAATGCGCTACAAGCTTAGACGCGATAAGCTTCAGCAGTTGCTTAAGCAACAAGCCATGATTCCGGATACCCTATCGTTTAACGAAGAGGTATACTGGCTCAGGGCTAAAGCCCTAGACGGAAAGGTTGGCCTGCCCGACTTGGGCCGGATTTTTTTGCATATAAACAAACACCGCGGCTTTAAAAGCAACCGAAAGGATCAGACCGACGAAAAGGAATCCGGAAAGGTAAAAACAGCCATATCGGAACTGGAACAGCAGATGCAGGAAACCGGTGCCCGAACGTTAGGGGAATACTTTTGGCAGTTATTAGATAATCGGCGAAGTGCTAACGGACAGGAACACCTCCTAGAAAAAGTAAGAAACCGATATACTAGCCGCAGCATGTACGAACTGGAGTTTGACGCTATCTGGCAGAAGCAGAAAGTATTTTATCCAAGGATATTAACCGGTGAGCCGGGTTCGAACAACAAAAACACGCTCTATCACCAAATTAAACAGGAAGTTATTTTTTACCAACGTCCCCTGCGTTCGCAAAAAGGCTTAGTAGCTAAGTGTAACTTCTACCCCAACAAAAAATGCGCGCCGAAAGCCGGCTTCTTGTTTCAGGAGTTCAGGCTGCGGCAAATGCTGGACAACCTGCAGATTAAAGAAGAAGATGGAACCTATAGAGAGTTGCTGCCGGAAGAAAAAGATTTAGCTTATGCCGAACTAAACCAGTCGGAAAAGCTCAGTCACGCCCAGCTTAAGAGAGTACTAGGCTTACCTCGCTACATTGAATTTAACGACTTGCCTAACCAAATTCCGGGTAATGTTAGCCGAGCAAAACTTATAAAGGCTTTAGGCGAGAAGTTTTGGGAAGCTCTGTCTGCCGAACAACAGCACCGTATTTGGCACAGCTTGTACCATGCCCAAGATGAAGATTGGCTTCGGCAGCATTTGGAACGGGGTTTAGTAAGCGAAGGTAATGCTAGCTTAGGTACGATAAAGCTAAGCCTTGAACAAGTAAATAAGTTGCTGAAGGTTCATTTTGAACCGGACTACGGCAGCCTAAGCCACAAAGCACTGGAAGAAGTAGTAGCATATATGCGCGAAGGACTTAGTTACAGTGAGGCTTGTCTGCACGCTGGCTTTCATCATAGTCAACGGCCGCTAGACGAAGCGGATAGAACTCTGCTGGACAAAGTGCCGGATTTAATTAACTACGAATTACGAAACCCGGTAGTACAGCAAAGTATTAACCAGGCCAAGCGGGTGATTAATAAAATAATTGACGTATACGGCAAGCCTGATGTAGTGCGTATTGAAACCGCCCGGGAACTTAAAATGCCTAAAAAGAAACGGGAAACCTTAGGACGTGCCATGCGCGATAAGGAGGAAGCCCGAAAGGTTTATGCGCAAATATTAACCGAAGCCTTGGGCCGCGAGGTGTACCCCTGGAGTAGCGAAATTTTAAAGTACGAACTTTGGCTTGAAATGGGCCTGGCCGAAGAAGATAATTACCTGGACTTTAGAAAAGGAATTAAGCCCGGCGATTTAATGAAATACCGACACTGGCTGGAAGCCGACCGACGTTCGGTATATACCGGTAACTTAATACCCCTGTCTAAACTCTTTAGCCCGGAAATAGAGATAGAACATATAGTACCCTACAGCCTAAGCCTGGATAACAGCTTTACTAATAAAACCCTTAGCGAGCGGTCGGTAAACAAAGAAAAAGGCAACCAACTGCCCTATGAATATTTTAATCGGTTAGGTGGAAGCGAATGGGAAGCCTACTGTGCCCGGGTAGGTTGCTTTTCTAAAGGCAAGCAGGAAAGGTTGCTTATGAAAACCGTACCAGACGATTTTAAAGAACGGCAATTACGTAATACGGCTTATGTGGGTAAAGAGTTGGGAACGCGCTTGAAGCAGGTATTTAGAAAAGTTGAATTTACTAACGGCTCGGTAACCAGCATGCTGCGTAAACGCTGGGGCTTAAACCGCATACTGACGGCTAAGGATATAAAAGAACGCGGCGACCACCGCCACCACGCAATTGATGCCTTAGTAGTGACCCTTACCAACAGCTTCTACATAAACCTTCTTAGCCGAAACAGCGCGCTGGATGGTGACGGCCGCTTAATAAATAACCAAATTCCGGAAATGCCTTGGCCTAGTTTCTGGCTGCAGGCAAAAGAAGCGGTAGAAAATATACTAGTAGTACATTATAGTCGCAAGCGCCTGCTAGGCCGCCGCCGGAGTAAAATAAAAACTAGCAGGGGTAAGCAATTTACGCCGATAACCAGCGGCCCACGCGGCGCCTTGCACGAAGAAACCCAGTACGGAGCTATACACTATCCTCACGCCGAAGGCCCACAGGGGAAGAAGGTATACGTTACGCGCAAAAGTGTAGATAGTTTTGCCAATGAAAAGCAAATACAAAAAGTAGTAGACCCGGTAGTGCGCAAGGTATTAATGGAACGGCTGGAAGCCTACGGCGGCAAGGCTAAGGAAGCCTTCAGCAACCTGGCAGAAAACCCAATACTGATGCCTTCTAATAAAGATAAGAAAGTACCGATTAAGAAGGTGCGGGTTTATGAGAAGTACTCTGAAGATACCGTAGTGCCTATTCGGCCAAACCAGAACGAGGGCAAAGGAGACGTATATGCTAAAAGTGGTAGTAACTACGTGATGGCAATTTATAAAGACCCTCTAACTAATACTCGCGAGCAACTTACCATACGGTACTTCGATGCCGTTCAACGCGCTAGCCAGGGGCAGGATGTGTATCCGCCAAGTTTAAACGGCAAACCCTTATATGTAGCCTTAACCCAAGGCGATATGGTAGTTATGTACGAGCATACGCCGGAGGAAATTGATTGGGAGAGTGAAGTAGACGTGAGTGAGCGTTTATATAAAGTAGTAAAATTCTCTGGCGGTAGGCTGTACTTAGCTAAACACATGCTGGCGAATGTGAACGTAGACAAAGATCCTCAGCCTCTAAAATTGTGGCCTCTCTTTAAAGACTTAAAAGGGGTTAAAATTAGATTGAATGCATTAGGGAAGGTGGTGCACCATGCTTAAGCGCACCCTTTACTTCGGCAACCCGGCCTGGCTCAGCACCAAACAACAGCAGTTATTAATTGACCTGCCCGATAAAGACGAGAAAATTAGTGTACCTATTGAGGATATTGGCATATTGGTAATTGACCATCGGGAAATTACCCTCTCACAAAGTTTACTATGCCGCCTGCTGGAAAACAATGTAGCGGTAGTAAGCTGCAATAGCCAGCACATGCCGCAGGGTATGTTCCTGAATTTTGAAGGAAACCAACTGCAGAACCTTCACTGGCGTAGGCAAATAAGCTATTCAGAAGAGAGAAAAAATGCCTTATGGCAGCAACTAATTTCAGCCAAACTGGCTAACCAGGCCGAGTTGCTAAGGCAAGTTAGCCAGAACGAAGCCCCGCTACTGCGCTGGGCCAAACGGGTTGAGCCGGGCGATAGCGGAGGTTTGGAAGCGCGGGGCGCGGCTTACTATTGGCCTAAGGTGTTTAGTAGGTGGCTGCCCAAAACCTTTAATCGGGGGCGTAGCGGCGAGCCGCCTAATAACCTGCTAAATTATGGCTACGCTATCCTTAGGGCTATAACCGCTCGCTCAATAGTAGGTTCGGGTATGCTGCCGGCCTGGGGCTTGCACCACCATAATAAGTATAACGCTTACTGCCTGGCCGACGATGTAATGGAACCCTACCGCCCCTTTGTGGATTTGCTGGTAGTCCGCGTTATTAGCAATAATGGGCTTAGCCAAGAGCTTAGTCCGATAATAAAACGGGAGTTGCTGCAACTGCCAACGCTGGATGTAAGCCTGGAACTAGAAACCCGCCCCCTAATGGTAGCTATGCAGCATACTACCGCCAGTTTGGCGCAGTGCTTTGCCGGCAACCGTAAGAAGCTGAAGTTACCCGATATGCCCGAGTATGAACGAGCGTTTTAACCAGTACCGGATTATGTGGGTATTAGTACTCTTTGATTTACCGACAGAAAGTAAAAAGCAGCGCAAAGCCTACACTACTTTTCGTAAAAGGTTAATGCAGGATGGCTTTGCCATGTTTCAGTTTAGTATTTACCTGCGCCACTGCCCCAGCCGCGAGAATGCCGAGGTACATATAAAAAGGGTAAAAAAGTGGATGCCTCCGGAAGGTAATATAGGCGTACTTACCATAACCGACAAGCAATTTGGCCGGATGGAGATTTTTGAAGGAAAGAAATCGGTAGCGGCGCTGGCCCCGCCCCAGCAGCTACAAATGTTTTAATAAAGCCCATCAGGCCGGTGTTTAATGCCGGTAGATGGGGTATAAGTTTTTGATTTTCAATAAGAAATGGGTAATCCTAATATCTTAAATCTCTATCTGTAAGCAAAGAACAACTTATTTTTTGTGTGTAAAAAAATTGTGTTTAATATCTTAAATCTCTATCTGTAAGCAAAGAACAACTGTTCATAACGATTTAATTAAAAGGTGTAAAATATCTTAAATCTCTATCTGTAAGCAAAGAACAACAAATCCTTCATACTCCTGTGCTTCCAAAGAATATCTTAAATCTCTATCTGTAAGCAAAGAACAACACACTACATGCCTTCATGTCCGCCCGAAAAAATATCTTAAATCTCTATCTGTAAGCAAAGAACAACGATGCCTCCGATGCTTCCAGTGTTGAGCAAAATATCTTAAATCTCTATCTGTAAGCAAAGAACAACTTACATGCTTTAAATAAATCTAGGGATTCAAATATCTTAAATCTCTATCTGTAAGCAAAGAACAACAAACTACCCTACACGCTGGTAGGTAAGGACAATATCTTAAATCTCTATCTGTAAGCAAAGAACAACGTTAGGATGGGAGGCCGCCGCGAATTAAAAAATATCTTAAATCTCTATCTGTAAGCAAAGAACAACTAGACAGTATGAAACTTCACCAATCCATCTATTGGGGTTTGCAAAATGGTGCCTAACCGGAGGTTCAATTTTTGTAAAGCTTTATTTAGTTCTTCGTGAAAATGGTAGGCTACCGAACCTACAAAGTGTACCGGAAGTTCCTGATGGCCGTTGTACTTAAGAACGTTAATCCGTAAAAACTCCTCAAAATTATCCTGTAGTACTTCTTGGCAGTAAGCATGATGCTTGTGTTCGCCAATAAACTGGGTAAAACTGGCTAGGTAGGGTTTAGGCAGGGGTTTACGGTATATTCTGTCCAGAACTTCCTCGGTATTTAGGCGGTATAGCTGGTTGAAGCGCGTCCGCAAATCTTCGGGCATATCGCCCCGCAGGTAGTCGCTTACTATGCGCTTACCTAAGTGGCTGCCGCTGCCCTCATCGCCTAAAACAAAGCCCAGGGCCGGAACGTGGCCGCTAATCTCTTGCCCGTTGTACAGGCAACTACTGCTGCCGGTACCTAAAATGCAGGCAATGCCCGCCTCGGTTTTGCATAAGGCCCGGGCGGCTGCCAAAAGGTCGTGGTCTACTACGGTGGTGCTATGGGGGAAAAACTGGGAGAAAGCCTCCTGCACTATGGCCAGGCTTTTAGGCGAACTACAGCCGGCGCCGTAAAAATATATTGTGCTAATTTGAGCCTGGGGCGGCATCTGCGGGGCCAGTTCCATTTGCAGGCTGCTAAGTATCTGGTTACTGGTTTGGTGGTGAGGGTTATACCCAATTGTTCGCGCGCTGGCAAT
The DNA here is from genome assembly GCA_964504565.1 of uncultured Roseivirgaceae bacterium. Classification (GTDB taxonomy): domain Bacteria; phylum Bacteroidota; class Bacteroidia; order Cytophagales; family Cyclobacteriaceae; genus Cesiribacter. Next base: position 85,225 of record CAZDEY010000006.1, on the reverse strand, counting down.
AACCTTACCCTCGGTAATAAAACGCCATTCGGTTTTAGAAGATCCGCTATCCGCTACCAGTATCATGCCTTTAATTAAGAATTAAAATTAGAAATTAAAAATTAGATTGGAGATTTGAGACAATAGATTTTAGACTATGGAACCGTATGGAGTCAAGCGGCCGCCGGTCTAGCGAGACCCGGACTGGCGAGACCCGGTCTGGAGAGACCCGTGCGGAGTCAAGAGTCAAGAGCCAAGAGTCAAGAGCCAAGATATAAGACTTAAGACATATGACTGGAAGAGCCTGCAGCTCATCAATTCACCCTTGTTAGCCAATCACTAAATCATCACATTAACATATTATCACATTAGCATATCATCACATTATCAAATTAACCTACCTATCGGTTCAAACTTATCAAATACCCGTTCGGTATGTGGGGCGTCGGCTAGTTCGGCGGTTAAATCTTGGCCGGCCCAGTGCTCGTAGTGTTTACCGTTGCGCCAGAGGCGGCTTTTACTGACATCATAAATATATCCCTTATAGGCACACCAAATCTCCGGCTTATCCTGTCCGTTACGTAGGGCTAATTGTTGCTTGGTATACTGGGGTAGTTGGTTCAATTGTTAGAAGTTAGAAGTTAGAAAATAGACAATAGACAATGGATTCAAACGGCGGCCGCGCTGAGGCCAGGACCAGGCACGAGGCCGCCTAGGCCAGGCACCAAGCACCAGGCACCAGGCACCAGATTCAAATTAATTACTTTTTGCTTTTAGGTAATCAAAATCCTGGCCTAGTTGGGTTAAAAAGGCTACCGGGCTATCTTCTACTTGGTTTAGGTTTAATTCTTGCTGAATCATCTCGGCCAGCGATTGTACCGGGCCGGCCTGGCCGGTTTTGCGATACTGCGCCAGAATTTTCCTGATTAGCGCTACCTGATGCGGGCTAAGTTGGTTGGCTTCGGGGTAGACAAGTTGGTGATTTTGTACATCTTCATCGGCCAAAAGCTGCTCCAGCACGGTAGGGTCGTATTTCACAACTATAGTATTAGCTAATTTATCGCCCAGGCGCTGGCCTTTTCCGGCAAAGAGAATCATAAGCACGGCAACCGCCCCGTAGGGTACAATATCTACCAGGCGGCAGGCCCAACGTACTAAGTACTGCTCAAAATAAGGTTCGGTGCCATCCAGCTTTACTACCTTTAGCTTAACCAACCGCTTGCCCGGGGTTTGCCCGCCGGCCAAAACCTCCCATAGTAAATGGTACAAAACAGCGGGCAAAGCCAGCACCAGGGCTATCAGCAAGCTATTTATATACGCTTCCAGCAGCAGCCAGGCTATAAGGGCCAGGTAAGGCAGTTGCAGTAGTAGAAAATCGAACAGGAAAGCCGATATGCGGCGGCCTACCCCAGCTACTTCGTAATCTATCAGGATTGGCCTGGAACGGCGGCGATTAGGCTTGGGCATGTAGGTATTCAAAATCCTTTACTACGGTATGCAAGTAGGTAACCGCCGGCAAGCCGTTGGTTTCGCCTAACATAGAAGAAACTTTACCCGCCAATATATGTACTGGCTTCGAATTTCCGGTTTCACGGTACATCTTTAGGGTTTCTCTAATCAAAGAAATTTGTTCGTCGTTTAAGCGCTCGGCCTGCGGAAAGGTTACCGTATATTCCTGTTGCTGCAGTGGGGCGTACACCTGATCTCTAAGATTAGCATTGCGCGGCCTAAATTTTACCACGGTGGTGCCGCCGGCAATATCGCCCAGGCGCTGCCCCTTCTTACTAAATAAAATAGTAACAATGGCTATGGAACCACTAAGCCACATATCTATTGGCCTGAGCAACCAGCGAAGCAGATAGTTGCCAACATCGGGCTGGCTGCCGTCGAGCTTTACCACTTTTAAGTTCAACTGCCGCTTGCCCAGGCTTTGGCCATTCATTAAAACTTCAGAGAACAGGTGGTAGGCAAACGGAGGAACTGCCAGTAAAATTTGCAGCCAGGTTGGAGCGTGCAGGTAAGTAGCCAAGGAGTATACCAGTACGTAGTAAGCCAAAATTAATACACCATCTAGCAAATAAGCGGCAATTCTATCGCCTATACCGCCCAGCTCGTAAGATAAGCGCACATTTTGCGTGGTATCAATACCTACTTTCTGCATACTTTTGTTAAATTTATAGCTTGCTTATTCTATAAAGGTATGCGACAGGCAAGATTTGTCAAAATAAATAATGAACGCTGGAAGGCTTTTGAAGATATTCAGGCCAAACGGGTGCAAACTACGCCCGACCGTATGGCCGAACTCTTCCTTCAGCTAACCGACGATCTGGCCTACGCCCAAACCCATTACCCTAACAGCGAGGTTACTGCCTACCTTAACGATTTAACCGGGCAGGCTCACCAGGAAATTTATCGAAACCGCCGCGAAAGCTGGGAACGATTTGCATTATTCTGGATAAAAGAACTGCCTCTAATGTACTACCAGGCCCGTAAGGCAGTGCTGTGGTCGGCGGTTATTTTTTTGGTTTCGGTAGCCTTGGGCGTACTCAGCACCCACCACGACGAAACCTTCTCGCGCCTGATATTAGGGGATGCCTACGTAAACATGACTCTGGAAAATATTGAGAGCGGCGACCCCATGGGCGTGTATAAAGATGAGGATAAGCTTACCATGTTTATTGCCATTGCTTACAATAACATTCGAGTTTCACTTACTGCATTTGCGGCCGGTTTAGTTACCTCTTTAGGCACTGGTTTTATTTTGTTCAGAAACGGAATTATGCTGGGCACATTTCAGTACCTTTTTCACCAGCACGGCCTATTAGCCGATTCGGCCCTCACTATCTGGATACACGGTACGCTGGAAATTAGTGCCATAGTGCTGGCCGGGGCGGCGGGCTTGGTTATGGGCAATAGCATTCTGTTCCCCGGTACGTACCCCCGGCTGGAGTCGTTTAAGCGCGGGGCCTTGCGCGGGGCCAAAATGGTAATTGGCCTGGTGCCGGTATTTTTGGTGGCCGCCTTTCTGGAAGGTTACGTTACCCGCCTTACAGAGTGGCCGGTTTGGAGCAAAGTAGTTATTATTGGTGCTTCGGCACTATTTATAATTTGGTATTTTATTGTTTACCCTTTTCACATTGTAAAAAATGAAAATAGAATTTAAGAAAGCCCGAAGTTTTGGCCAGAAGGTAAACGCTACCTTTGCTTTTATTTCAGAAAACAGCCGAGACCTGTTCAAAACCCAGTTTATGGTTGTAGGCCCGCTTATATTGCTGGTGGCTTTAGTAGTTAGCGCCCTACAGTACTACGGTATGCAGGCGGTTATGTCCAGGGTTGGCGACCCTAATGCAGTAGGCCCAATTAATCCGAGTTTGGGTATGGGGGTTTTTGGTGGCTATATCATTACTATAATTTCCACCTTTGCCATAACCGGAGCAATTTATGCCATAATTTTGCGTCAGCTACAGGTTTATCAAAGTTCCGGTTCGGTTAAGTTAGATGTAGCGCATACCCTTAAAACTATCTGGAGTTTAGCTTTTGAGGTAATAGGGGTTGGCATGGCTATTGGCGCTATGGCAGCTATAGCTTTCATCTGCCTAATTTTACCTATTGGTATTCTAATGGCAGGTTTAATGGCTATTCATCCGGCTTTTGCCATTATTGGGGTGATTATGTTTTTCGGAGCTTTTTGTATAGTGATAGGTACACTATCGCTGGTTTTTCCAGCCGTATTTTTAGATAAAAAACCGCTCACATCGGCAATTAGCTATGTATTTTCTTTGCAGAAAGGAAATTGGTTTAGTACCGGCGGCCTAATACTCGTTATGGGCTTAATTGGTGCCGTAATATCCAGCATATTTATTCTACCGTCGCTGGCATTAGGTATAGGCGCGGCAATGCATATTACCGACGGCTTTACTGCTGTGGATAATTTTGAAACGGGGGCTATGCCCGGTTTAATTACTATCTTCACCTTGGTAACTACGGCTATACAGTACCTAAGCTATATAGTTAGCGGAACTATAATTATGGTAGCCGTTACGCTCCAATACTATAACTTGAAGGAAAAGCACGGCGCCCATGGCCTGCTGGAAAAAATAGCTGATTTTGATAATATGGCACCGCTGGCCGCAGCCCATGAGGAAGAACGCTACTAAATTTATTTTGCTGTTCCTAAGCCTGCTGCTTGTGCCGAAAGTGCATTTGAGTGCTCAAACCTCTGATTCGGTAGCCTGGCAGACCCGTACCGCCCGGACCGAAACAGCACAAGAACTACAGGCCGACGATGATTTTTCGTATCTGTACCTTCAGGCGGAACAACCTACTTTAAGTTGGTGGGAACAATTTAAGCGCTGGCTGGCCGAAGTATTTCTTAGCAATTTGAACTCCGGTCAGGTGTATGAAACCTACCGGTTTATACTCTACACCATTGCCGGGCTGGGGTTGCTGTTCTTTATTCTGCGAATGCTTAATGTAGATTTCAGCACAATTTGGCAAGCTACTCGTAAAGGCAAGGCCAACCCAAGTATAGCGTCCGCTGAACTTACCGAAAACATTCACGAAATAGATTTTGAACAGCAGGTTAGGGAAGCTAAACAAGCCCGCGATTTCCACAAAGTAGTGCGCCTGTACTATCTGGCTTCCCTAAAGTTTCTGAACAATGAGGAATTGATAAGGTGGGAGCCTGGCAAAACCAACAAGCACTACCAGCGCGAGCTGACTTCCGAGATTCTGAAAGACGATTTTCGGCAATTGGGTTACTGTTTTGAGTACGTGCATTACGGCAATTTTGAGGCTACCGAAACTGTAGCCCAATTTACCGAAGAACACTACACCCACTTACTAAACGCCGGTAAGGAGGTGGCTGCATGATAAAAAAAATCTGGATATGGCCGGCCCTGGCTTTGGTAATTTTTATAGTAGTAGAAATACTGCTGCCCAAACCTATAAACTGGACGCCCACTTACAGCCGGCAAGACAAAAACCCCTACGGCTCCTACGCCCTGGCTAAATTTCTGCCCGAGTGGTTTAGTGGGGAAGAGGTGACCGTGGAGCCGCTTACGTTCTACGAACTTGACTCGCTACGCGGGGCGAACAATTTTATAGTAGTGTCCGGTAGCTTTTCTCCGGCCGATGAAGATGCGGATGCCCTGCTGAACAAGGTTGCCGAAGGCTCGGTGGCACTTATAGCTTCCGAACGCGGCCTTAGTAGTTTTTGGGATACGCTAGGCATTAAGCGGGAGTTCAATTATACATTTGAAGGCAAAATGGATAAGGATTCCGTAGCTGTAAGCTTTACCAAAAAAGAGCTTCCGGCTATACCCCTACCTAACGATTATATGACCTACTGGGATAGCCTGCCCGCCAATGCCGAAGTTTTAGCGAAAGTTGAAGGCAAATGGCCGGTTTTAGCCAGAATTCCGTGGGGTAATGGTGAGGTAATTGTAAGTACCATGCCTAAGTTATTTACAAATTACTACTTAATTCCGGACCGTTCCCGGCACTTTGCTGAACTAGCGGTAGGTTATATGCCGGACCAACCCGTATTCTGGACCGAATATTACCATATGGGAAGAATGGAAGCGCAAACGCCGCTGCGCTTTATCCTAGGCAATCCGGCTTTGCGGTGGGCGTACTACTTAGGAATTACCCTTTTGTTTGCCTTCATTTTATTCGGAATTAAGCGTAGGCAGCGGGCAATACCTATTATGCTGCCTCCGGCCAATACCAGCCTGCAATTTGCCGATTCCTTAGGCCGCCTATACTACCGCCAAAAAGATCATCTGGACTTGGCCGGCAAGCGCCTAACCTACCTTATGGAAAGCCTGCGCGAACGCTACGGAATATCGGTGTACAGCAGCCGTTACCATCAGGAGTGGGTAGCGCGCCTGGCGGGTAAAAGCGGCCGCAGCGAAGAAGAAATTGAGCAGTTGCTCAGTATTAAAAATCAAATTGAAAACACTATAGACAGTAATGGCGGGCTTAGCGAAAAAGAGCTGCTGCAAGTAAACTCGGTTCTGGAAAAATGGAACCGCTAAGCTACGGCCTGCATAAATTCAAAGAACTTTCTTACCGAAACTTATGGAAACCCAACCCACCTTCACCAATAGATTAGACCTAAGCCACCTACAGCAGAGTGCCGAAAAAGTACGGCAGGAAATGGGGCGGGTTATAATTGGCCAGTCCGATATGATTGAACTGTTGCTGGTAGCCCTAATTGCCAAAGGCCATGTACTGCTGGAAGGTGTGCCCGGCGTAGCCAAAACCCTTACTACTAAATTGCTGGCTTCAGCGGTTAATACCGAATTTTCCCGCATTCAGTTCACCCCCGATTTAATGCCATCGGATGTATTGGGTACATCGGTTTTCAATATGAAGGATTCTTCTTTTGAATTGAAGAGGGGTCCTATCTTTAGTAATCTGATTTTGATTGACGAAATAAATCGGGCCCCGGCTAAAACCCAGGCCGCCCTGTTTGAGGTAATGGAGGAACGCCAGGTTACGCTGGACGGGCATACCTACGCTATGGCCGAGCCTTATATGGTTATGGCTACCCAAAACCCTATTGAGCAGGAGGGTACCTACCGCCTGCCGGAAGCCCAGCTTGACCGCTTCCTGTTTAAAATTGAAGTAGGCTACCCTACGCCTGAGGAGGAAGTAAAAATGCTGGAAGGCCACCATAAGCAGGAAGCCCTGTACCATACCGCCGATATTGAAGCGGTGCTGAGTGCGCAGGAAATTGCCGCCGCCCAGCAGGCCGCCCAGCAGGTACACCTTAGCCCCGATATGCTACAGTATATAGTAAAACTGGTAGCCGAAACCCGTAACCACCCGGATTTCTATTTAGGCGCATCGCCCCGGGCTTCAGTCGCCTTGCTTAACGCCGGAAAGGCCTACGCCGCCCTGCAGGGGCGCGATTTTGTAACCCCGGAAGATGTGCAGTTTTTACTGCTGCCGGTATTGCGCCACCGGGTTATGCTTACGCCGGAACGCGAAATGGAAGGAATACAAGTGGCCGACGTAATTCAGCAGTTGATTGACAAGGTAGAAGTGCCGCGCTAGTGAAGGTTATAAAATCCATATACCTGAGCCGGCGCTTGCTGATTGCCGGGCTGGTTTTAGTAGCCTTAGCCCTGGCAGGTTTTGTGCTGACTAGCCTGTTTACTGTGGCCAAAATTGGTACGCTGCTGTTGGCTATTTTGCTGCTGCTAGATGTATTACTGCTCTTTAGGGTTAGCGGCCTAACCGCCCGCCGCCATGCCGCCGACCGCTTTTCTAATGGCGATGATAACCCGGTTCGGCTGGAATTAAGCAACCGCTACCGCTTTCCGGTAAATCTGGAAATTCTGGACGAAGCCCCGGATCAGTTTCAGGCCCGGGAACTACAGTTTAATGAGCATTTAGAAGCGGGCAAAACCGGTTCAATAACGTACTTTTTGCGCCCGGTGCGGCGAGGAAGCTACCATTTCGGCCGGCTGAACGTATACGCACTTTCTCCTCTGGGCTTATTAAAACGGCGGTTTATTTTTCTGGAGGGGCAGGAGGTAGCGGTCTATCCGGCCTTTCTGCAAATGCATAAATACGAGTTGCTGGCGTTTACCAGTTTACCTATTGCCGGCATTAAGAAGATTAGGCGAATTGGCAACAACCAGGAGTTTGAGCAAATAAAAGAGTACGTGCAGGGCGATGACTACCGTACGCTAAACTGGCGGGCTACGGCCCGGGCCGGCAGGTTAATGGTAAACACCTATCAGGACGAACGCTCGCAGCAGGTTATGTGCCTGGTAGATAAGGGCCGGCTTATGCATATGCCCTTTGAAGAAATGAGCCTGCTGGACTGGGCCGTAAATGCATCGCTGGTAATTTCTAATATAGCCCTTAAAAAAGGTGATAAAGTTGGCCTGATGAGTTTCCAGCATAAAGTGCAGGCATTATTGAAACCCAGTAACCGAAACCGCCAGATGTCGCTAATAATGGAGCAGCTTTACAACCAAAAAACCGCGTTTAAAGAGTCGGACTTTGGCCAGGTTTACCTGAACGTTAGACATCAATTACCACAGCGTAGCCTGCTCTTGCTGTTTACTAATTTTGAATCGTTACAGGGTATGCAGCGGCAGTTGCCTTATTTAAGAAAGTTAGCCCATCAGCACCTGCTGGTAGTTATATTCTTTGAAAACTCAGAATTAAAAACCGCCGCTCAAGCCCCGGCCGGCACCACCGAAGATCTATATACCCGCACTATTATAGAAAAACTACTCTTTGAGAAGCGGCAAATAGTAAAAGAATTACAAAAACACGGCATACAGGCCTTACTGACCCCACCGCAACAACTAACCGTAAACACCATAAACAAATACCTGGAACTGAAGGCTAGAGGGTTGATTTAGTTGGTGAGTTGGTGGATTAGTGAGTTAGTAAATTGCAGATCCTTCCAGTCCTATGTCTTACGTCCTATATCTAATATCTCACATCTCACATCTCATATCTAGCCTCCGCGCGGCGGCCGCTAACCTTTAATAAACATTTTGGCCTCTTTTTTGCGTTACTTTGCATTAGTGAGAATACTTTTAATTTCCATATTCATATTTATAGCTTCGTTCGGCTCGGCGTATGCGCAGCAGGAAAGTGTTGTGCACGGCTTAATTGTGGCTGCGGCCGATAGTAACCAGATGATGGCGCACGTACACGTGCTAAATAAGCAGCAAGGTTACGGTACGGTTAGCAACTTGCAGGGCATGTTTCAGGTAAAAGCCAGGCCTATGGATAGCCTGGAATTCAGAATGATTGGTTACCGCGATACCGTTATTTCGGTTACTGATCTAGAGAAGCTAGGGTTTGTAATGCCGTTGTACGAGCGCATTGGGGTAATGAAATCGGTTACGGTTTTTGGTGAAGGCTATAAAACCTTTGCCCCGCCTAAGCCCAGCGCCGACCCTTACATAGGCTACGAAATGGTAAAGCCTAGTGGCCGCGAGCCGGTGGAGCAGAAAGTAGGCTTAGGCTATACCGGCAACGGCGCTGCCCTGGAGGGAGCCATAACCGCCTTCGCCAATCTGTTCAATAAAAAGCACAAGCAGCGCGAAAGAATCAGAGAACTTCAGGCGCAAGATCGCCGAAAGGAATATTATAACGCGCTGTTCGAGTACTGGTTCGACGAGGAATTTGTAACCAAACTTACCGGACTAGAAGGCCGCGATCTAAAGAAATTCTTAGAATTTTGCCGCCCATCGCTCCAATTTCTGGAAGAAGCCAATGAGTATGACATTATAATGGCCATCTGGCGCTACCACGACCAGTACGATAGGTTGATAAACCCGGGGATAAGGGAGTGACCTCATCCCCAGCCCTTCTCCTACCAGGAGAAGGGAGCTAGATTAAAAACCATCCTTTTTATAAAATGCTTATTAGCCCTCTCTTTAAAGGAGAGGGTTGGGTGAGGTCTAAAACTCTAACATATACAACAACCATACAATGGTCTGTATTAATCCAGTACCAGTGGCAATCCAAAGTAATGTTTGTCTTGCTGGTTTCTTATCTGAATTCCAAATAGCTAGTATACCAAAAGCTAAAGCCAAAAAGCCAATTCCCATACTGATCAAGTGAACAAACGCAGTTTTCCCTAACTCGTATCCGCTGGAACTCAGTAATAACCTCAAAGAAAATCTTACAATAATTCCTTCCAGCAAAATTGCTATCAGAATCAGTCCATTGACTAAATTGTCTTTCACATTAATCAATTAACAGTTATGATCCTTTGGATTTAGTTAATTTTACTAGCCACTAGCCACTAGCCACTAGCCACCAGCTACCAGCTACCAGCTACCAGCTACCAAGCACCACCTCACCACTTCCTAAGACAACTTATTGAAGGTATTAATCCACCGCTCGGGTACTTCACCTTCTGCGGCGGTTAGGTAATCGTTATAGCTGCAGGGTACCATAAAATTGCGGCCGAAGCGGCTCATGTCCTGGTTAGGGTGGGGCACCTCCATCCACCACTTATCGCTGCGTTGGCTTTTAAAAAAGGTAATTGATTCCGGCTCGGCATTTAGGCTTACTATAAATCGCTGATACTCCTGGCCGGCAAAGCTTTTTTCTTCCTTTCGGTTATAGAAGCCTTCAACAAAATACCAGATCATAGTTGCTGCCACAGCGGCCGTGGTACCGCGCTGGTCGTCCAGGCTGGGATTTATTTCATAAAAGCCTATGCTGCTCAGTTTTTCATTAAGACCGGCGTACCAGCAAATCTGGCAGGCTTCTTCACCGGTTAGGCCAAAGGGTTGGGCTTCGCTATTAGCCGGCGCGTCGGACCCCTTAATGGCGGTTATATCAAACGATAACAAATCGGCTTCGCGTACCAAGGGTTCGGCCTCGCGCAAATCGTGGCGCAGGGCGCCTATGCGGTGGGCACCAAAGTAGAGTCGTTCTAGCAAGCCAATAGAAGTTGGGTCGGTAAGGTAGCTTTGGTAGCCCAGCAGGGCATAATTAAACAAGAAATTAGGCTCGTGAACCAGCAAGTTGTGTACGTGCCGCTGGTTGGCTGGCGCGTCAGCATCATCTTCCATATCCAGCCGGGCATCTACGTGTACAACCGATACCAATTTCTCTAAATCTTGATAAGCCAGGTACTGACCGTAGGAAACATCGTGCGAGCCGCCAATGATGATGGGCAGTACGTTCTGGCTCAGCAGCATGCTGCATACTTCGCGCAGGCGTAGGTAGGTTTCCTCCAGGTTATAGCCGTTTTCCAGGTTACCTAAGTCCACTATTTTAAGCGTACTGCCGGCAAACCTTTTTAAATTGTATAATTTGTTGCGAACGGCTTCGGCTGCTTTGTCAACCCCGCTGTTTTCGCCCGCTCCTCGGTTTTCGGTAATGCCAATTATAGCCAAATCGGCTTGTTCCAGGTCGGGAAAGCTATCGGTATATATTCTTACACTCTTACCAAAGGCATCGTTAGATGTAATAGATGAAACGAAAGCGGCATCTAGCGGCTGAAAGAATAAACTCAGGTCAGGATTTTCTAACATAGGCCCCCAAGATACGGCTTCCCTACTAAATTTGAATAATTAGGTTGCCTATATCCGTAAATCAGTTCAGGCGTATATATTCCTATGAAGAAATTTTTAGCGTTGGTATTAATTGGCTTAGGAAGTGCCGGGGCATTAATAAGCTGGTTAGGGTTAACCAACCCCAATGAAACTGAAAACAAGGTTGAAGTCTGGTTCAATAAAAATTTTAGCTTGGCAGATTTAGAGCGGGTACGGCTTCAGTTAAAGGCAGTAGGCGTGGAGTTAACCTATAAGCAAGTACAGTTTACCGAGGGGGGATTTTTGCATATACTTGAGTTTGTGGTAAAAACCGATAATACTTTGGGCAGCATTAATAGGGTAGTTAAAAATAATTTTGAAGAAAATCCGGATTGGGGCTTTTCTTTTGATTTAAACTCAAAGGCACCGCAACCGTTTTACCTGGGAAACAAACCGGTTTAAAAGACAAAAAGCTGTCTTCAGAGAAAACAGCCTTTTGTGAATCAAGCAAATCAGAAGAGTAGTAAATACCAAATATTAATTTTTGCTTCGTACCTTAGGGCGTTTGGTTTTGTTGACCACCTTGCTATGCTTAATAGCCTCGTAGTCATTATAGGTAGTACCGTTCTGTCTAACATAAACGGTCTGGCTACATGATGATAGGAGTATAAAAGTGCCAACCAGACATAAGAGCCCGGTAGCACGGGTTAATTTGTTCATCTGGAGGAAACTTTATTAACTTGTGCCAACAATTCAAAGGTAGAACAGTGCGGGCGCTTTCCCTTGTCGTTAGGTGAGGCAAAAGTACCCATGTAAGAAAGTAACTTATTACCCAACATAATTTTTTATGGCAGCTAATATTGAACAGCTACTAGGAAAAGAAGGCGAAAGCCTGCTTCAGCACGAATGTAAAACTATTACCAAGGACCAGTTGCATTTGCCCGGCCCCGATCAAATTGATCGGATTTACTCGCAAAGCAACCGTAGCCCTCAGGTTCTGCGTAGCTTAGGCCAATTATTCAACTCCGGCCGTTTAGCAGGCACCGGCTATACGTCAATTTTGCCGGTAGATCAGGGTATTGAGCATACCGCCGGCGCTTCGTTCAGCCCTAACTCGGCTTACTTCGATCCGGAAAATATTGTAAAACTAGCTATTGAAGGCGGTTGTAATGCCGTAGCTTCAACCTTTGGGGTATTAGGAATTGTGGCGCGTAAGTACGCTCATAAAATTCCTTTTGTAGTTAAAATTAACCATAACGAGTTAATGACCTACCCCAATAAGCACGATCAGGTTCTTTTTGGTACGGTTGAGGAAGCCTGGAATATGGGCGCAGTGGCAGTAGGAGCCACCATTTATTTCGGTGCCCCAGAAAGCAACCGCCAGCTTATTGAGATTGCCGCAGCATTTGAGCGCGCCCACGAGCTAGGTCTGGCAACCATTCTTTGGTGCTATACCCGTAACGAAGATTTTAAGAAAGACGGCACCGACTATCACATGGCCGCTGACTTAACCGGTCAGGCCAACCACTTAGGAGTAACTATTCAGGCCGATATTATCAAACAAAAACTTCCGGAAAATAACGGCGGTTTCAAAAATATAGGATTTGGTAAAACGCATAAGGCTATGTACGATAAGCTAAGCAGCGATAATCCTATTGACCTTTGCCGCTACCAAGTTGCTAACTGCTATATGGGCCGTATTGGCCTAATTAACTCAGGTGGTGCTTCTTCTGGTGCTAATGACAAAACTGAGGCAGTAACTACAGCAGTTATTAACAAGCGGGCCGGCGGTATGGGCTTAATTTTGGGTAGAAAGGCATTTCAGCGCCCAATGAACGAAGGCGTAGAAATTCTAAATGCTATTCAGGATGTATACCTTGATGATAGCATTACCATTGCCTAAGTTTATTTTCATTTAGATTCTGTAGGGAAGAGAACAGCCTATGACCTGGTTTAAGCGAAAAGATAAAGGAATACTAACGCCCACCGAGGCGAAAAAGGAAGCGCCGGACGGCCTGTGGTTTAAATCGCCGGGCGGTAAAATTGTGCATACGCGCGAGTTGCGCGATAATTGCTACGTAGTTCCGGAAGAAAATTATCATATCCGAATAGGCTCTAAGGAGTACTTCGAGATACTGTTTGATAATAATAAATTTAAGGAGTTAGATGAAAACCTTTCATCGGCCGACCCACTGAAGTTTTCTGATAGTAAACCTTATCCTCAGCGCATAAAAGCCTCGCAGGAGAAAACCGGTCTTAAAGATGCGGTACGTACGGCCGTAGGCAAGCTGCAAAAGCAGGAAATAGTGATTGGCTGTATGGACTTTAACTTCATTGGCGGCTCAATGGGTTCGGTAATGGGGGAGAAGATTGCCCGGGCTATTGACTATTCTCTGCAACACAAAATACCGTTCCTTATGATTAGCAAGTCGGGTGGGGCGCGTATGATGGAGGCGGGCTATTCGCTAATGCAAATGGCCAAAACCTCGGCCAAGCTAGCTAAGCTGCACGAGGCTAAAATTCCGTACATTTCTTTGCTAACTGACCCTACTACCGGTGGCGTAACGGCCTCCTTTGCTATGCTGGGCGATTTTAATATTGCCGAGCCGGGCGCACTAATTGGTTTTGCCGGCCCACGGGTAATCAGAGAAACTATTGGCAAAGATTTACCTAAAGGTTTTCAAAGTTCGGAGTTTGTACTGGAGCACGGCTTCCTGGATTTTATAGTTGACCGCCGTAACCTTAAAAACCGTATAGGCTTGTTACTGCAAATGATTAAGTAATATTTTGTACAAGACTCTTTAGATAAACCCACCGGTAAACTTTTATCGGTGGGTTTTTATTTATTGAGGAAAGTTGTTTAGAGTTTTACGGTAATGAAACTGGCGTGTACAGACTTCCTTATTTATAAACTGCGAACCTTAATTAAACTATATTTAATGCGCTTAGAAGGGCGGCCTACGATAGTAGACATCAAGGGAATTTCAGGTGTGTCCAAGTTAATCGGCTAAGATATAATACATAATATGCTAAACCTTTTGGTGCTTTTCCGGCTACTGATCTAAGATGAAATTCGATATGTAGACTGGTAATTTATTTACCTTCCACTAAAAAAAACCGGCCCTAAAACTAGGGCCGGCTTTAAAAGATAGTGGGTAATGTAAAGTTATTAGTGTCTGATAAATTTCAGCGTTTGTTGATTAAGCTGATTAGTTACCTTAATGAGGTACATGCCTGGTTTCTGGGTAACTCTAGCCGGAATTTCAATGCGCTGGGTTCCGCCACTAAGCAGGCGGTTGCCACTCCAGTGTAGGGTCCCATTCATATCGTATACTTCCAGCGTTATACTTTGCTCTTGTTCCGACTGCACCCGAAGCTCAACCTTTTGGCCGGCTATAGCCGGGTTTGGATATACGGCTGCCTCCCAGGTTACCTGAATTTCTACCCGAACCGGATCGTACAGCTCAGATTGGCCGTCAACATCAACCTGTAATAGGCGGTAGTAGCTCATGCCGGCCAGTGGCTGGCGATCTACAATCTGGTAGGTTAGGCTGGTTTGGCTATTACCGGCAGCTTCTACCATTTCTATATCGTAGTAGTTTAGGCCATCGGCACTGCGCTGTACTACGTAGTGGCTGCTGTTGGTTTCCGAGGCAGTTTCCCAATACACTACCACCGTTCCGTTTTGCTCGTAGGCTTCAAATGCTACCAGTTCTACCGGCAGTGTTGTTACCGACCCCGAATCGGTAAAGCCAGCGTTATTAGGCTTGTCTTCCACACCGCCGTATGCAGCATCGTATAAATCGGCCAGTCCGTTATTATTAGCATCCAAGAAGTACGAATTATCCGGATCCTGGAAGTTTGGAAGGCCGTCAGCGTCATCGTC
>CAZDEY010000006.1:47836-70320 GCA_964504565.1 uncultured Roseivirgaceae bacterium | reverse complement strand
CAGCCAATCTGGTATACCATCACTATCGGCATCTAAATCGTTATCATACGGATTGTCGCCGGTATAGTCAGCGTAGTCAATTGAATACTGTAAGTACTCTGGTAAAGAGTCACCATCGCCGTCGGCATCGTAGGCTTCAACCCAGTCGGCCTGGCCGTCACCGTCCGAATCCCTATCGCGGAAATCGTGGGCACCGTCGCTATCGGTATCAGCTACCGCCAGCGGACTGGTAGACAGCGCATCGTGCAAGCCATCATCTCCACTGTTATCGGTGAAATTGTCGATGATTCCATCGCCGTTTTCATCGTTACCGCCAGCTTCTACAGCATCGGATATTCCGTCGTTATCCGAATCAACATCGTAAATATCAGCAATTCCGTCGCTATCGGTATCAACCAAAGTTCCGGTAAAGCTTGGCATCATAACCCGGGCGGTGCTAGTACCCTTACCACCAAGCATTGTGGGTGGCGTGTACGCGGCATCGCTTACCGCTTCTTGTTCATCAAGTATGCCGTCATTATCACTATCCAGATCGGCAAAGTTAAACGATCCGTCGCCATCCCAATCGCTAAGGGTTATGGTATTATAAATGTAGTTGTCGTGCCAGCCGTCTCCGTCGTTATCCGTAAACGAGTCCGCTACACCATCATTGCCTGCGTCAGATTCGCCATTTTCTAACCGATCCGAAACGTTGTCGCCATCGGAATCCAGATCTAAGTGATTGGGCAGGCCGTCTCCGTCTATATCGTTCAGGCTAATGGCATTGCCTTCCAGGCCATCGTGCCAGCCGTTATAATTAGCATCGGTAAACGAGTCTACCCGACCATTCTGGTCGAAATCATTTTGGTAAAGTTCCGAGGCATCGGCTATGCCGTCGTTATCACTGTCCAAATCCAGGTAATCGGCTATACTATCGCCATCGGTGTCAGTGGGGTTTAAAGAAGGGTTTCCTTCGGCCGGGTCCAGCATATCGGCCAACCCATTATCATTGTAATCGAAGAAACCATCAATAATTCCGTCACCGTTACTATCGGCACCCCCGGCTTCAATGGCATCGGCTATGCCGTCGTTGTCCGAGTCAGTGTCTAAATAGTTCGGGCGTCCGTCGCCGTCGGTATCGGCATTTAGTTCGTCTTCATCCCGAATGCCGTCATTATCGCTATCCAGGTCTAAGTGGTTTAATATACCATCCAAATCAATATCGAACAGGTCATTTATACCATCACCATTGCTATCTGCCCAGGTGGTAAAATCAGGATCAGCGAAGTTGTATACCCCATCGAAGTCATGATCGCCGTCCGGGGCGCTGCCGTAACTTTCGGCTATATCCGAGATGCCATCACCATCGTCGTCCGGATCATCCACGTCCGATATTCCGTCCCCGTCAGAGTCGTTTGAGCTACCAACAGTGTAGGTTATGCCGCATACGCTTTGGTTGTTAGCATCATCGTTCGAGGTTGCGCTGGTAAAGCCCCAGTAGATTGGGTTTCTACCGAATATGGCCCCTAAATTCGGTACTTCCCCCATACGTATACCATCAAATTCAATGATAGCAATATCGGAAGATGCATTATAGGTTACCGAAAGAACATGGTCTTCCCCATCTTCAAGCTCTCCGAGATTAAGGGTGCCGTAGCGGGCCAGCGCACCTGCATTGTTAGAGGTTAAGAAAGCACCGTGATCGTTCGCAGGGTCGGTACCTCCGTCATCATCCGTATCAAACTCAAGAATTACGGCCGATCTAATGCCACTGTAGCCAATACCGGCTCCGCTACCACCTAAGGCGTTAGTGCCGTTAGGGTCCTGGTGCATTACAAAGGCTATACCTTCTCCCTCATTATTTAGGGAACCAAAGTTAAGGTTGGCAGTAATTACAAAGCCTTCGGTCATATTATGCTGCTGGCTGTACCAAATGGCGGCCGCCCGGTTACCGGTAGCAGTAGTGGTTAGGGTGTAGCAGGCATTACCGGTTTGTACAGCCGGGCTGCCACCACTACGCCTTAGTACGAACTGGCTGCTGGGATTATCAAGATAATTGGGTACTACGCCGCTACCTACACCCTCAGCTAGGGAGTTTGTGCCATCACCGTCGTCGTCGGTATCTTGGTAGTTCGGTAGGCCGTCCGCATCCAAATCAGGCAAGGTAGAAGCTGTTCCGCCATTATCGGTATCAAAACTATCGTCCAGACCATCACCGTCGGTATCGGAGCCGGAAGCACTTATGTCGGCAGCATTGTCGTAGTTATTGTCAAAGCCTTCTACTGCATCTAAGAAGCCATCACCGTCGCTATCCGTATCGCGATAATCGGGCAGGCTATCGCCATCGGTATTAGTTGGGGTAAGGGCGCGGCCTCCGCTGGTTGGGTCTACGCTCTGGGCTAAACCACGTTCGTTAATCGTACCTTCCAGGTGGCCATCCCCGTTAGCATCGCGAGCGCCGGCTTCTACGGCATCCACAATACCGTCACCATCGCTATCCACATCCAAGTAGTCCGGGTTGCCGTTGCCGTCTGTATTATAAAGTGGTAGTGGACTGGCGGCAGTTGCATCATCCATACCATCGTTATTGGCATCGGTGAATGAGCTTAGGCGGGCATTAGCACCGGCAGTTCCGCCGGCCTCGTATACATCGTACAGGCCGTCGTTATCACTATCCAGGTCAACTATGTTGTAGACACCATCGCCGTCTAAATCTCCGTTTCCTTCGGTAGCGTCCGGTATGCCGTCGTTATCGCTATCGGTATCCAATCGGTTTACAATTCCGTCGCCGTCTGAATCCGGGTCGCCTAAATCAGTTCCGCCCATCAGGCTTTCGTAGCCATCGTGCAAACCATTCTGGTTAAGGTCAACAAAGCTATCCAGGCGACCATCATTATTGGTATCTAACCCGCCGGCTTCAATTACATCATAAATACCGTCACCGTCGGCATCAGTATCGCGATAATCTCTACCGCCGCCAGAATCACTACTAGCATCTCCCTCATAAAAATCTAGTACTCCATCATTATCGCTGTCAAGGTCTAGAAAATCTAAAATACCATCACCATCAGTATCATTAATATTCCATTCCCCCGCAACTGTTCCTCTACCCGGAGTGCCCTCTGCACCGTCAGCCATTCCGTTTCCGTCTGAGTCTACTCCGGTAGTGGTACCGGTGGCATCATCATACCCACCAAATCTACCGTTAGGATTACGATAGTTATTAGCATCCCGGGCGTCCCATAGGCCGTCGCCGTCGCTATCGGTATCATTTATATTTAATAATCCGTCGCCGTCGGCATCGTAGCGGTCGTCAATACCATTGTTATCGTAATCGATAAAACCGGCCAGAGAGAAGTCGAGGTAGCGAGGGTATACGGTAGTGGATGCTCCGTCGAAGCCGTAGGGGTCGCCCAAGCCATTCAGCTCGTCGGTATCGCTTAGGCCATCATTATCATTATCGGCGTCAACATCGTTGGTATAGCCGTCACCATCAAAATCGGGGTTACAATCGTGAATAAAATCAAACGTAATGGTTTGCGATTGAACAGAACCGAAGGAGAATGTATTCATAATTCGGGTATTACCCCCGCCGGTGTTATCTCCGCTAGTATCCTGCCATTTATGAGCGCCGGCAGCACTATTGTTTCCTTCTACCTGAGTTAAAGGATCAACATTTACAATGTCTGGGTCAAGATTGCTGTCGTCATAATATAAGTATTCGTAAGTACCGTTAACGCCCGGTCGCACCTTTTGTACTGTTATGCCATTATTATTGCTTTCCATATCCCAGGTAGGAAAATTTACCGGGCCTACGTTACTTCTAAATGTGAATAATATTTCAGTACCGGACGGAACCAGCGTACCTGTTCCATCTAACCCATCCCAGTAAAAGTAATTATTGCCGGCAGCTATGGCTTGCTCCAACACTCGGTCTTCAGGATCAAGAACCCCATCTTTATTTAAATCAATTACAATAACTCCGTAGCCAGCCTTACTACTAAACAGGTTTAGCGCAACTCTAGGATTGCCACCAGCATCGCAAAATATATTGGAGGCAACAGTACTTATTGCCTGAGTGCTGGCTGAGGGATAAAATTCTTGATCTGGGTTATTAATAAATAGGGGGTACTCTGGGTAAATATCTGCCGAATTAAAGCCATCGGCACTGGATTGGCTCTTTCTCCAATCATAGAAGTCAGTTCCGCCGGCGTGCGCATTTGGGTCGGTGCCGGTGCTGTTGGCAACATAAATTGCTTCAAAAGGCTTAGCTCCAAAGTAGTTAACTTTCTTTACGTAGTATCCACCGTCAACTGCGGGTATGGCAGCCTGAAAGGAAAAGGTGCTGGCCAGTCGGTTTACAAAGTTTGAAGTGCTAAATGCCCATTGTTGGGAATACAGACGTCCGGTTTTCTCTACGTTATTTGCATCTACAACTGTAAAATCCCATAAGTTATAGTAGGAGAGGTTATTTATATAATCGGCATCTGATTCGGCAACACCATTGGTGGGGTTAGTAAATTCTACCCACAGGTATACGGTAGAGCCTGTATTATTAGTCCAGCTGAGCGGATCGTATCCCCCGGTAACGCCTGTGCGATTGGGTCCTACACTAGCTTGAGCATAGGAGTCTATTACCCCAGCCTGACTTATGTCAAGCAGGTTTCTATTAGTTGCGTCTTCATCTAAAATTACTGAATATAATGAAGTTGTTGTACCTGCGTTGCTGTACTTTAAACGAATGCGCAGGCGATTTTCGAAAGCTTCGTTACCGGGTTGCGCGGTTAGTGCGTACCCTCGCTGAACTCCAAAGTATAAAGTCTCTCCCGGCTTTACTATCACGTACATTCTCTCATCAGCTGGAGCGTTAGGCGATAAAAATCCGTTGGAGTTAGTTCCCGCGTCGTGCAAGAGGTAACCTACATAATCATTAGTTCCGCTGGCACTACCTCCACTGGAGTTGGGGGTTAGGTTTTTGGAACCCTCGGCCAGTACACCGCCGGCTAACAGTATCTGGAGTAATCCCCACAGGTAAATCTTCAATCTCATCATCCCTCTATCTTTTCGGTATTTATTCTTTATACAAAAATACCGGTGCCTGAAGGGAGATGCCCACCATAAGCCCTTGCTCAGGTAGTTGTGTACTGTATTAGGTTGTATTTATACGAAAAGAAGATAATTATTACCAATTATAGGTTTTTACTCTCCGTATACCGGTTGGTAGGTAAAAATCGGTTGGGTAATGTAGGTGTAGATTATTCTACTTATTGAAGGTAGTTTGTGGCTAAAAAGCACCTGTTATCAATGTTACCTACATACGGTTAGGCTATAGCACGGGAGGGGTTTGGTGCATATTTACTTGTATGCTAGGAAGTGTAATGATTTTTACAGCGTGTTATGGTAATCTAAAGAAGTAGCATTTAAAATCCGTAGTAAGGATATGTGGATAGGAGGAAACAAGTATTAGACTTTCTGCCTGCGAAATTCTAATTACCGATATTACTGTTTTTATTCGGTATTAAACCAAACTTGGTGAATTTAACCTAAACCACAGCCTGATATGACTAAGGGCTTCTTGCCAACCATCTCTATTTAATTAGTTGGGGCGTATCGGCTTAAGTTAAATCAATCGTTATTGTCTTCCTTCCGGTAGCCTTCGTAATAGGTTGGCGATAATTTAGATTTATATCGTAATCTGCGTAGCGGATTATTCACACTAGAAATTAGCGAACCAACTATTACCTACTACCTGCATAAGCCTGAGCGTTACCATTGGAGTGAAGTTGCCTGCGTAAGCTTATATGAAAATCGGCAGGAGCTGGAGTTAAAATTGGCAAACGGGCAGCTTAAAACCTGGAAACTGGAAATGTTTCAGATTGATTATGTCCAGTTTGGCCTGGAATTAGGTGTATATATAAGCCAATATACCACCACCCGCGATGCCCTTTCCAGAAGTGTGAATTAGGCTGTGAGAGCCAGATAGCGCAGTAGTTGTAGGGTTGGTGAGAACACTAACCTTTGGGTTGATACAACTAGCACTAAACCTGTTTGAAGTCTTTTTGACTTCAATCCGCTTATGAAAAAGTCAGTCTGTTGACTGGCGGGTCTGAGTAACAGATTATAATAAAACTTCTCTACAAATAGAGCGGGGGTATTTTTAGATAGAAAAAGCACGCGTTTAGCTATCGCAACGCTACAATGTGAGCCTTATCAATCTTTCACAAATATTTCTAAATAATCATAATCAAATTTTAGAATGTACCATTCATGTTTACGAAGAACAATGTCTTTTTCAAGATATTCGATTTCTTCATCATAATTAATTCTCTTAAAGGGATTTGTTGGGAGGTCTTCTAATTTTATTTTACTTACCTTATAATCTGAAACATTAATTTTAGAGTATTTCTTGCTTAGATTTTGTGATATAAACAGGTAATCATTTGAGCTATCAAAAAATGAATCCAACCCCTTAATTTAATCCTCTTTAATAGTTTGTTGCTTTGCAGATCGTAAAATTCTAGGTAGCTAGGTTTAGAATTATATAGAATTACCAAATATTTACCTGTTGAGTCAATTAAAATTTCACTAGGAAAATCATATTAATGTTCTTTGAAATCAGTAATAGGAACTTTGATTAAAGAAGAAAACTCTGGTGGAATTTCTTGGCAAAATAGTTTATTAAAGGAAACTATTAATAATATTGTAAATAATAGCTTATTTACAAGTGATACTATATTTTGAGATTTAGAAGTCAATAGTTATGAAGTGTATTGGCTAAGGAGAGAATTATACTGCGATTAAATTTCTCCTTGAAGCTTTATCCGTTGCAAACTGACTTTTATAGGGGTTCGTAGTTTCAAACTACGAACAGAAGGAGGACTTGCCCCTCCAACAACCGTCAACTAGCATACCGCTTTATACATTGTTGGCCGCAGATATTTCTGGCAGTATACAATTTTTGAAAGTTCTTGTTCCGTTAAATGTCGAGTTATTAAATTTAACATGGCTCAAGTCACAATCTTCAAATGTATATAATTTCTTAAACAATCTTTTTTCATCAATAAAAATATTGTTTTTGAAAACGCCGGAGAATTTACAATCGATAAATATTGCTCCCATAAAGATCATGCGTCCAATAAAATTGCAATCTAAAAACGTACAATTACGAAAAGTTGAACGGTGTCCTAAAGTTGCATACTTGCCTTCAATTTTACATTTATCAAAAATGCAGTTTATGTACTTTGTACCGCTACTAAGCCTAGAGTGCTTGAAATAAATATTTGAAAATTTGGAGTCGATAATTTTTGATGAGAGTATCTCTAAACCATCAAAAGTTATATTCGAGAATATGGCTTTTTTGTGTGATTTAGTAAGCCTAATATCTTTCTGTAATTCTCTTGCCATTGTGAGTATTTGCGGCTAACATTGAGTATATGCTAAGTAGGCGATTACGGGTTTCAAACTTATCGAGTCGCTAAAATTTTGAAGCGGGGCTAATACCTTTAAATTTAATAGTTTCGCCTATTTTGTATATACATTGTTCTATGGCGTTTTTATTCTTTTCTTAACCTTATTTCTAATTCTCCCTCTTCACCAATCGCACTAATCAGAAAGTCGTTAGGATTTCCTTTGCTATCTATCTCGTAACCTTTTAAATCCTTGACTTCTTTTATGTCCAAGGTTGAATAATTAAAAAAGTAAAGAGGCAATGCTTTTATTTCCTTCGTTTCATCATTCCGAATTACCTTTTGAATAAATAACCCGTCATCACGTTCCACTTTGAAGTCAGTAAAGTACCCGTCAAAAAATTCTAAGTGGGGATTAGTGTTAAACATGAGCAGAGGCTGAGTGTCAAAATATTTATAAACGTATTCTGGCATGTCATCTACTTTTACCCATTTGTAACTAATAGACTGATTATTTCCTGTAATTATCCTGTTCCAATTGTTTTCGAATGGAATTAATTTATTCGGATTTAAAAGATTGATTAGAATTCTAAAAATCCAAGAAACGATCAGCAAAGGCAGCAGACACAACCCAATAAGAATCAATATTCCTATTAAAGGATAATCAATCCACTTTGAACCTGTCCGAGGTTGAACTTTCTTTATATCTATTCGTAATCCTTTCATTAAAATGCGTTACAACATCCGTATAAACACACCAGGATGCTTTATATAGCTAATAAAGCCGGATAAAGTGTTAAACCTACTTCATCACTTACACCCAATCCCTCTCCAACTGCTCCACAATAGCGGCAAAATCCAGGCTCTCCCAATTTTGTTCTAAATTACTCTGCTGCATTACGCCGTCCATAATGTGGGTTTGGTGTTTGCCGCGGCGTAGGGCATCGGAGTAGCGCTGGTTGCTAAAGGTTACCAGGCTGTAGAGGGGCGTCCAGCGGTCAGGGTAGCGGCGGTGCAGTTCGGCTTCTATTTTCTTGCGTAACAAGAAGTTGTCGTCGGCTACCTGGCTGCGCATTTCTTCAAAATTGGCCATGGCCAACTCCTGTATAGCATCGGCATCGGGCTTGCGCAAATTTTGGTATTCGGGCAGTAGGGTTTCCCAATTTCCTTCATGCTTGTCAATTAGTTCTACCAGTACGCGCACATCTTCAAAACCGGCGTTCATGCCCTGGCCGTAAAAGGGTACCACTGCGTGCGAGGCGTCGCCTACCAGTACAGCCTTGCTAAAGCGGCTCCAGGGCCAGCAACTAATGGTTACCAAAGAGGAGGTGGGGTTGTTCTCAAACTCCTGCAGTAAGTTTGGCATATGCGGTACCGCATCGGGGAATTCCCGCTCAAAAAAGGCTTGAGTAGTGGCGCGGTCGGGCAGTTGTTCAAAGCTTTTTTCTCCCTCAAACGGCAAGAAGAGGGTGCAGGTAAAGCTGCCGTCCAGGTTGGGCAGGGCAATCAGCATAAAGTTGCCGCGCGGCCATATATGCAGGGCGTTGGGGTTTAGTGCCCACTCGCCGGGGGCTTTGGCCGGTATGGTAAGTTCCTTATAGCCCCAGTCAATATAGCTCTGGCAGTAGTCAAACCTATCGGTACGCTGCATAGCCTTACGCACGGAAGAAAACGCGCCATCGGCACCCACTACCAAATCAGCGGTTACCAGCATATCGTTTACCTCCTCGGAGGCTACGGTAAAGTAGCAAATGCCGTTTTGCAAGTCAACAAAAGTACACTTATGGTTAAAGTGCAGATGCACCCCATTCTTCTCGGCAATATCTACCAATAGTTGGTTTAGCCGGCCGCGGCTTACCGAGTAAATAGCCTTGCCCTCGGCACTGTAGGGTTGAAAGGGCGTATCGCCATCCAGGTGGTGCATTTGGCGGCCTTGCATGGGCACTACGTGTTCGCGTACTTCGTCGGCTATGCCCAGCATTTCTAGGGCCGTCCAACCCCGGGTGCTTACGGCCAGGTTAATACTGCGGCCCTCGGCCAGTTTTACCTTGCGTATATCGCCCCGCTGCTCAAACAGTTGTACCTCGTAGCCTTTCTTGGCTAAAAAAGTGGCGGCCAGTGCGCCTACTAGTCCGGCACCTAAAACGGTTATTTTTTGCTTATACTTTTTATCGAAATCAATCATGCGGGGCGGGAGTAGAAGTTATTCAGTAATTTGGTTTACGCTTTCTAAGGCATGCTCCAGTATTTGCCCAAAGCGGTATACATCGGTAAAGCTATTGTACATGGGCGTAGGGGCAATCCGAATTACGTTAGGCTCGCGCCAGTCACCAATTACGCCGGCCAGGCTAATTTGCTCAAATACTTGCTTACCACCGCGGTTTACGTACAGGCTCAGTTGGCAGCCGCGCTCCTCCGGGTTGCTCGGTGAAATAATGTCCAAGCCCATATCGTGGCAGCCAATGGCTTCGCACAGAATCCACTCGAGGTAGCCGGTTAGTTTCAGGCTCTTTTCGCGCAGACGGGCAAAACCGGCTTCCTCAAACATATCGAGGCTGGCGCGTTGGGCGGCCAGGGGCAGTATATTACTATTGGCCAACATCCAGCCCTCGGCACCCGGTACCGGGTCAAAGCCCTTAGTCATCTGGAAGCGCTTTTCTTCGTTATAGCCCCACCAGCCGGCAAAGCGCGGAAAATTGGGGTCGAGGCCGTGCTTTTGGTGCACGTAGGCACCGCCTACGCTGCCGGGGCCGCTGTTCAGGTATTTGTAGGTACACCATACGGCAAAGTCTACATTCCACTGGTGCAGTTTTAGCGGTACATTACCAATAGCGTGGGCCAGATCGAAACCGCAGTAGGCACCAACCTTATGGGCGGCGGCGGTAATGTCTTCCATATTAAAAACTTGGCCGGTATAGTACTGCAGGCCGCCAAAAATAACCATAGCCAGGCTATCGCCGGCTTCTTCAATGGCCGCAAGAATATCCTCGTGGCGGATGAGCTGTTCGCCGCGGCGGGGCTTTACCTCAATAATTACCTCATCCGGATTAAAGCCGTGATGCTTGGCCTGGCTTTCCAGCGCATACATATCGGACGGGAAAGCGCCGGCTTCCATAATAATTTTATTGCGCGTAGCAGTAGGCCGATAAAAGCTTACGAACATCAGGTGCAGATTGGTACTGAGGTTGTTCATGGCTACTACCTCGTTTTCCTGCGCTCCTACCAGATTAGCCAGCGGTTTGGTTAGGTGTTTATGGTAGGTATACCAGGGTTCTTCGGCGTAAAAATGACCGTCTACCGCAAACTCGGCCCATTTTTTTAATTCTCTATTCAGGTACTCGCGGGTGCTTTTAGGTTGCAAGCCCAGCGAATTGCCGCAGAAGTAAATGGCTTCTTTACCATCAACTTTCGGGAAAATAAATCGATCGCGGAACGACCCCAGCGGATCTTGGCGGTCCTGCTCAGCCGCCCATTCGGCGGAGTAAGTATAGTCGGTTAGTCGTGAGTTTTGAGTCATGAGTTGGTGCCTAGAGGTTGGTTAGTAATAGGTATTGAGTATATGGTATTGGGTATTTTACCTCCCTCAGTCCCTCCTAAAGGAGGGAAGCTTTGTGTGAATGCTGGTTGCTCCCTCTCCTAGCTGGAGAGGGCTGGGGTGAGGTGCACTTCTAATTCTTAATTTCGGCGGTAGCCGGTGCTTCCATATAGGTTCCGCAATTATTGCACGTTCGTAGTTCGTCGCTGTTCCAGAAGCGGTCCATTATTTTGGGGAGTTGCTCTACTATATCGCTAACCTGGGCGTACTCTTCGTGCAGTTTGTGGCCGCAGTTTTCGCAGTACCACAAAAAGCCATCGGTGCTGTCTTTAGGGCGAATTTTTTCTACCACTAAACCAATAGTATTGGCGGGGCGGCGGGGGCTGTGGGCTACGCCGCCGGGCAGTAAAAACATATCGCCGGGTCCAATCTGAATATCTTTGGGCTGGCCGTCTTCAATTACTTTTAGGGTAATGGTGCCTTCCAGTTGGTAAAAGAGTTCTTCGGTATCGTTTAGGTGGAAGTCTTTGCGGCTATTGGGGCCGCCCACTACCATTACTATAAAATCCTGGGTTTGGGTATACACCTGTTTATTACCCACCGGTGGTTTTAACAGGTGCCGGTTTTCTTCAATCCACTTTTGCAGGTTTAACGGAGAAGGAATTGCCATAGTCAGAAAATCTAATACGGATTGGCGATTATTAATTTTGCCCTAAGATACAAAGCTTAGCCCTAAGGTAATGTTTTCATAACATAAAAAGCCGACCCCCAAAAGGAACCGGCTTTTTGACAGGAAGGAAAATGAAGATTTTTAATAAACTATTAGTTTGTCAGTTGTCATGTAATCCCAAAGTTGAATTGAAATGAAGTAAGTGCCCGGGGCCAAGCGGCTAGGGAAAGTGTAGTAAGCGGTGTTTTCTGAGTTGCCTACTAGCCGGGTAGTACCTTGCCAAATTACATTTCCGGTTGCTTTGCGTACCATTACTTTAGTAGGTGATGGTATTAATATATGCTTCACCTTCAGGGTAATTTCCTGAGTATACCCCGCCGGATTAGGGAACACAATAAGTTCGGGGGCTGCCCCTATAGCTATTGGCCCGCCGCCGGTTGCCGGCAGTGCCGGGTTTGCCTGGCCGTAGTATACGCAGGTGCCGGCTTTGTAAGCTACCCACTGCCCGCAAAGATCACCTTCGGCCGCATCGCAAGCATCGGTACTACAAACTGTGTAAGTTACTGTAAAGCTGTCGTTGTTCTTAATGCCGTCAATATTATCAACCTTAATGCCGTACACGCCGGAAGTAGGGTCTAGGCCTACGCTCATGGGCCAGCCGCCGCTGTTGCTCATATTGCTTACCCTCCCGCAGGCTATAGCTACCTCGTAGTGGCTTAGTCCGTAGCGGCAATTACCGCCCCCGTTTACTTTCAGGGTGTAAGTGGTACAGCTTCCGCTGGTTTCTGCTTCAACTATGTTGGTAGTAAAGCAACCCTCGCCGCAGTCGTTGAACTTAGGATCGGCTACGTACACTGTTACCGAACCCATAGCTGAGCCTTCGCCGCAGGTATTGCTAATATTAGTAAGCGTGTAGGTTGAGGTAGTGCCGGGGCTTAGGTTTAGCATTACCGGACTGCTGGTAGCATCTACAGAGTAGGTTTGGCGGCCGTCGGTATACACTAAGGTATAGGGCCCGTCGCCGGTTATCTTTACCGGTATCTGTACGGTTTCCCCGGACTGAATCAGCTCATCCTGACAGTTTTCTAACCAGGCGGTAACTACTGAACCGGCTTCTTCTTCAACAGTATACCCAGCCGAATAAGTACAGCCTGCCGCGTCGGTTACGTTAACGGTGTAGCTGCCGCTTGCAATATTTGGCAGGGTAGGGCCAACTTGGCCGGTATTCCAGCTATAGGTATACGGGGCCGTGCCGCCCTGGGCTTCTACTTCCAGCAAACCGTTAGCTGTTCCGCAAGCACTGTTAATATTATCTACTAAGAGAAGACTAATTGATCTGGCCGGAGCAGTTACCTCAAACGCTATTACATCGTAGCATCCTGCGGCATCGGTTACCCGAACCGAATAAGTACCCGCCGCTAAGTTTGAGGCAATCTGACCATTGTAGCCGTTGCTCCAGTCAAAAGTGTACGGAGACTGGCCTCCGCTAGCTGTAATAGAAGCAGAACCATTGGTGCTGCCGTAGCAATTTACATGCTGTATATCGGCCTGTAATTGCAGGGCGTTATCGTTAACCGTAACCTCATAAGCGGCCTGGGCAGTACATCCGTTAGCGTCGGTAATACGCAAGGTGTAGGTTCCGCTTTGAACAGGTGTAATGCTAGCTGAGGTAGAGCCGGTATTCCACGTATAAGTGTAAGGGTAAGTGCCACCGGAAACTGTACCGAACAGGCTTACACTACCGCAAGTACCACTGCTGCGGATAGCCACGGTAGGCGAGGCTGCATTACGAATTACGTAGGTACGACTGTTGGTACATCCACGGGCATCGGTTACGGTAACTGAATAGTAGCCGGAAGTTAGGTCGGTTGCCGTGCTTCCGGTTTGGCCGTTGCTCCACTGGTAGGTATAAGGGGCTTCACCATTCTGAGCCACTACTGCTATGCTACCCGGGCCGGTACAATTTACATCTACTACCGAAAGGGTGCTAATATTAATTGGTTGTGGCTGAGATAAACTGATAGATTGCGAAAGGGAACATCCGGTAGAGTCAGTTACGGTTACGGTATAGGTTCCGCCCGTTACGCCGTCAAGGTCTTCGGAAGTGCTGCCGTTGCTCCATACAATATCCAGGCTGCCGTTACTGCCTTCTACGGTTATGTCAATCGAGCCATCGGCCTGGCCATAGCAACTTGCCGGCACGGTAGTGTAGTTTATACTGAGAGGGTTGCCTACGTTACCTAAGGTTACCGAAGCCTCGCTGGTACATCCGTTGGCATCAGTTACCATAACGGTATACGTTTCGCCGTCGGCTCCGGTAATTACTACGTTGCCGTCGCCGGTATTCCACTGGTAGGTATAAGGGGCAGTTCCGCCGCTTACATTAGCCGTTAAGGTACTATCGCCGCACGAGCCGCCAGATATTGATACCTGCGGAGCGTTAGGTGCGTTAATATTAAAACTACGGGTAGCAGTGCACCCACTGGCATCAGTTACGGTAACTGTATATACGCCGGGGGACACTTCTTCAATATAACTTCCGGTGG
Source organism: uncultured Roseivirgaceae bacterium (assembly GCA_964504565.1). Taxonomy (GTDB): domain Bacteria; phylum Bacteroidota; class Bacteroidia; order Cytophagales; family Cyclobacteriaceae; genus Cesiribacter. The sequence continues at coordinate 56,184 of CAZDEY010000006.1, read as the reverse complement.
TGCCGTTACTCCATTCGTAGGTGTAAGGCTCGGTGCCGCCGCTGCCGTATACTTCCAGATAGCTATAATTACTGAAGCAATCCGGATGTACCACTTCGGAAAGGGCTACACTAATTGGCCGGCCTTCCGGTAGGTTAATAGTTTGACTGGTGCTACAACCGGCGGCATCAGTAACAACTACTGTATAACTGCCGGCACCAATTCCGGTAAGATCGGTTCCGGTTTGGCCGTTACTCCAGGTGATGGTATAAGGGGCTTCACCGCCACTTACTTCAATGTAAATTGCGCCGTCGGTTTGGCCGCCGCAGCTTGGCGAGGTGTATTCATAAACTAAAGCCGGAGGAGTTCCACCGGCAGTAGCATCGGCCGAAGCTGAGGTTGAACAACCGCCGGCATCGGATACGGTAACGGTATACGTTCCGGCAGTAGTTGGGCTGATAGATGCCGTTGTTGCACCGGTATTCCAGCTATAGGTATATGGGGCAGTGCCACCGCTAACCGAGGCGGTAAGTGAACTTTCGCTGCAATTGCTGTTATTGGCTATGGTAATTTCCAGGGTGCTGGTGTCTTCTATTTGGTAAGAAGAAATTTGGCTACAGCCTTTAGCATCGCTTACGGTAAGGGTATATGTTCCAGCTTCCAAATTAGAGATATTGGCAGAAGAAGAACCATTGCTCCAGGAGTATGAATAGGGGGCAGTACCTCCGCTTACGTTGGTACTAATGCTTCCGCCGGCTTCACCGCACTGAGTATTATCAGCATTGCCGGTAATTAATAATTCAGTAGGTTGCTCAACGGTTTCGCTAAGCTGGAGGCTGGCACCGGTAGCATCGGTAATAGTAACTGTATAAGTTCCGGCGCCTACATTTGCTAAATTTTTAGTAGTGGCTCCGGTATTCCAGCGATAGGCGTAAGGAGCTTCTCCGTTTACTACGTTCAGGTAAACATTGCCACTAGCGGCACCAAAACATTTGGCATCTTCGGCCGCCAAAACACCTTCTATAGGGGTGTAGGGGGGCTCGGTAACATCGTAATTAACGCAGGTAGCGGCTTTATAGGCTACCACAAAGCTACAGGCCGGACCGGTAGCACTACAACTGTTCTCGCAGAGGGTAAAGCTTACGGTAAAACTCTTGTCGGAGGCATCTTCGCCCCAATTACTAATTTCGTCAACCTTAATGCCGGTTAAGCCGGTAGTTGGGTCAGTATTACCAACCTCCATGGGCCATCCTTCACTATTGCTAACGTTACTAATAGCCCCACACGGAACCGATATGCTAAAGTGAGAAAGATCGTAGCGGTTGCCGGCGGTACTTACTTCCATAGTGTAAGACGTACAACTTCCGGTAGTTTCCTGCTCAATAATTTCAGTGGAAAAACCAGTTTTAGAGCAGTCTTTTCCCGATTTTGGTGTTTCGCACTGGTTAACCGCTACGGTTGCCCTACCGCAAACACTACCGCTGCCGGTGGCATCCTGCATGCTTCTAAGGGTATACTGGTGCGTGGTAGTAGGTGCAACCTTAAGTTCGTATACCGATTGCTCGGTGCTTACCGAATAAGATTTTCGGCCATCGGTGTAACTAAACTGATAGGGGGCAGTACCCGCCAGGTTGACAAATATGCTAGCACTATCTCCCGCGCAAATTGGCTTGTCGGCACAACATTCAATAGTTGCCGAAGGCGAGCCAGCTTGTTGGGCGTAGGTAGCTGAGCTTAAAAAAGCAGCAGCCACGAGCATTCCCCCCGTGCGTAGCAGTTTAATCATACAGAGTAGTTTTGGTAGTAGCAAACGGAAGAGGTTTAAACCGTGGGATTTAGCCTAATCCGATAAGTAAAGTTCAGCTATAAGACGGAGACTTCGAAAAAATAGACGGTCTGGATATTTTATGTGCGCATTTAGTAGTGTAATATTTAGTTATCATTAGCAATAAAAAATTGCAATTGAATATCATTATAGAATTTTTGAAAGAATTTAAAGGATATATGGTTTAGCGGTAGCTAATTAGTGTAAAGTGTCGGGGTAGTTTCTGTATAGAATTATTATAATACTATAAGGTAGATAATACATAGCATAAGCTAATTTTAAATTGTTATTAGAGATGATCCAAACAGTAATACTAATTTTCGGAACTTATATTTCCAATTGACTCACATATGTAATAGAACTCTATAAAATTGTACGCTAACGGTTATCTTACAATTTGGTTATGCTTTAACTTTTTGGGTATTAGAAGTTATCAATGTTTATTTAGAAAAGGAAGTCAGTTCTGCTAATACTTATTTTTTAAAAAACACTGTAGCTCTACGAACTGCTCTGAGTCATTTTCTAATTTTTAAAAAACGGAATACTCGCCAGCGGTTTATCGTCAACTTTAATCCATACCCGGTGGGGGCCGGGGCTTAGGGTATCTACGCGAAGGTAGGTACGGTAGAGCTTAGTTTCGTGGCTCTCGTAATAGTAGTAATGCCAGCTAACCGGCGGCAGTTCGGTGCTATCTAGTCCTACCCGGTAGTAGCTGGTTAGGCAGTCCGGGCCGCTAATTTTCTGAGTGCTACCTTTCAGCTTATCCTGGCAGTACTTCAGGCTGCGTTCGTCGTTGCGCACGTTGGGCCTAAACGATAACCTCAGCAGCCCGTCCCGAATTACCTCATCCTGTATACTGGCCTGGCTTACCGGTACTTCTTCGTTATTGCTGTCGTACATGCTGCTAAGGTGCAGTGTCGGACTTTTTAAGTAGCTGGGAAATAGCTGTAGGTTATGATGGATGTTGTGGAAATACCGAGTTTCAACCCTAATAAACAAGAAAAAGGTAATAAGCGTATAGGCCGCCAAACCCAAAGCCAGGTACCGCCGCTTTAGGTGAACGATAAACAGGTAGTACAAATCGCGGTAGAGCGGGGCCAGGAAAATCCAGCCGGCCAGGCGGTAAATGGGGTAGTACCAGGGCGCAACCCACCGCCAGCGTTTCATACGGCCCAGCGTCAGAAAATCCAGCAGGTAGAGCAGGCAAATCGCAAAAATAACCATCATGCCTATCCGGAAGAACCAGTTGCCGGTAATATTTTCTACATAGAAGTGGGTTACGTAGAAGAATACGTTAAGCGCCAGGTAGAACAGGGTAAGCCCTGCCAGCGACACGAACAGGTAAAAGCTCAGGCCAAATAAGCCGCTGCAAATATTTTCCAGTTGCTCTACGCGCCGGGCCGGTTTTACCAGCGGGTGCAGAAAGCGGTGAAAGCGCGGCGTCAACGGTACGTCTTCCTCGCTAACCCCGCCCGGAAACAGGTAGCTAAGCCCAATATAGCTGGCCCATACGCCGCGCAGCACCAGGTGCAGAATAAAGCCGCCGCTAAGCCAGTATACGGCCACGGTAGCAAAGGCTGCGGCATTTTTCTCATCGCCGCTGTATAGGTAGTTAACCTCCAGCCAATGGTGAAACCGTACAATTGCCTCCGGTGCCTGAAGCAGGGCGTAAATTATTAATCCCGATAGCAGAATTTCGGCTTGCCAGCTTTCGGTCTGTAACTTTTTTAGCCAGGAAGCGGAACGGGCCAGGTCAGGAGAAGATTCAGGAGAGTTCATACGCTGCCTAATTAAGCCATTATGTCTGAAAATTCATAAAAATATAACCTAATTATGCCAATTTGTCTTGAAATAACGCAAACAACTAGCTTGGTGTGCAAATTGATTAATTGAGCCCGAAACAGATTTGTAACTAAGATTTCAACCAATATATGAACTTCGAGAAATACACTATAAAAGCGCAGGAGGCTATACAGAAGGCTGCCGAGGTAGCCACTGGCAACCAGCAGCAGGCTATTGAGCCCGGCCACCTGCTTAAGGCCCTGCTCACGGTCGATGAGAACGTGGTGCCTTACCTGCTGAAGAAGCTCAGCGTAAACCGCCTGCAGCTCGACAATCAACTGGACGATTTGATTAAGGGCTACCCCAAAGTAAGCGGCCAGCAGCCCTACCTGAGCAACGCCTCGGCCGCTGCCCTGCGCAAAGCCGAAAACTACCTGAAAGATTTCGGGGATGAATTTATTGCTATTGAGCACATAATTCTGGGTTTGCTGGATAGCGGCGACCGCGCCGGTAAAATTTTGAAAGATTTAGGCGTAAGCGAGAAGGACCTTAAAGCTGCCGTAAAGGAACTGCGCGGTGGCAGCAAGGTAACCGACCCCAACGCCGAGGCTAAGTACAAAAGCTTGGAACGCTACAGCAAAAACCTGAACGAACTGGCCAAGCAGGGCAAAATTGATCCCGTAATCGGTCGCGATGAGGAGATACGCCGCGTACTGCAGATTTTGAGCCGCCGTACCAAAAACAACCCCATACTTCTGGGTGAGCCCGGTGTAGGTAAAACCGCTATTGTAGAGGGTTTGGCCCAGCGTATTGTACAGGGCGATGTACCGGAAAACCTAAAGAGCAAGCAATTGGTAAGCCTGGATATGGGCCTGCTGGTAGCCGGTGCCAAGTACAAGGGTGAATTTGAAGAGCGCCTAAAAGCCGTAATTAAGGAAGTGCAGGATAGCAACGGTGAAATTATTCTTTTCATTGATGAAATTCATACCCTGATTGGTGCCGGTGGTGGGGGCGAGGGTGCTATGGACGCCGCCAACTTGCTAAAACCTGCTCTGGCTCGGGGCGAGCTGCACACCATTGGCGCCACTACGCTGAAGGAGTACCAGAAGTACGTAGAGAAGGATAAAGCGCTGGAACGGCGCTTCCAGGCTGTAACTGTAGATGAGCCTAACGTGCCGGATGCTATTTCCATTCTGCGCGGTATAAAAGATAAGTACGAATTGCACCACGGGGTGCGCATTAAGGATGATGCCGTAATTGCGGCGGTAGAGCTGAGCAACCGCTATATCAGCGACCGCTTCTTGCCCGATAAGGCTATTGACCTAATGGACGAAGCCGCGGCCAAATTACGCCTGGAGATTGACTCGCTGCCCGAAGAACTGGACGAGCTCAACCGCCGCATTATGCAGCTAGAGATTGAGCGCGAAGCCATTCGGCGCGAGAAAGATGTGGACAAGGAAAGCAACCTGAATCGCGAACTGGCCGAGCTGAACGAAAAACGCAGCGAGCTTAAGGCTAAGTGGGAAGGTGAGAAGGAGGTAGTTCAGAGCATACGTTCGCTTAAAGAAGATATTGAGCGCTACAAAATAGAGGCCGAGCAGGCCGAACGTGCCGGCGACTACGGCCGCGTAGCCGAGTTACGCTACGGCAAAATTCGCGAAGCCGAAGAGCAACTGGAAAAAGCCAAACTGGACGTAGCCGAAATGCACCGCGGCAATACCCTAATAAAGGAGGAAGTTGACAGCGAGGATATTGCCGAGGTAGTAGCGCGCTGGACGGGCATTCCCGTAAGCAAAATGCTGCAGAGCGACCGCGAAAAACTGCTAAAGCTGGAGGACGAACTAGGCAAAAAAGTGGCCGGGCAGAAGGAAGCCATTGCCGCCCTTAGCGACGCCGTGCGCCGCAGCCGGGCCGGCTTGCAGGACCCTAAACGCCCCATCGGTAGCTTTATATTTGCCGGTACTACCGGCGTAGGTAAAACCGAGCTGGCTAAAGCCCTGGCCGACTACCTCTTCAACGATGAGAACGCTATGGTGCGCATTGATATGAGCGAGTACCAGGAGCGCCACGCCGTAAGCCGATTAGTGGGTGCCCCTCCGGGCTACGTTGGCTACGACGAGGGCGGCCAGCTAACCGAGGCCGTGCGCCGCAAGCCCTACAGCGTAATTTTGCTGGATGAAATTGAAAAGGCCCACCCCGATGTGTTCAATATTCTGCTGCAGGTACTGGACGACGGCCGCCTGACCGACAATAAGGGCCGGGTAGCCAACTTCAAGAACACCATCGTGATTATGACCACCAACATGGGTGCGCACCTGATTCAGGAGCGGTTCAAGGATATTAATCCGCTGAACGAGGATGAAATTGTGGAAAGCACCAAGCAGGAAGTGCTGGAGCAATTGAAACAGCAGGTTCGCCCCGAGTTCCTGAACCGGGTTGATGAGATCATTATGTTCCGTCCGCTAAACCGCGCGGTTATCCGCCAGATTGTGGATATTCAGTTCCGCCAGATACAGAAGCGCTTGGAAGAAGGCGGTGTAAAACTGGAGGCCAGCGACGACGTACTGGATTACCTGGGCGAGGTAGGCTTCGACCCAACCTTTGGTGCCCGTCCGCTTAAGCGGGTAATGCAGCGCGAAATCCTGAACCCGCTGAGCAAAGAAATTTTGGCCGGCAAAATCAGCAAGGACGACGTAATAGGCGTAACCCTAAACGACCAGCGCCAGATTGAGTTCCTGAACCTGAACGAGGTGGAGTTGCAGAATTAGATTTGAGCGGCCGCCGCGCGGATTTAAGGCAATAGATTATAGACGATAGACAATAGAAAACCCCCGGCTTTTGGTTAGGCTGGGGGTTTTTGTTTTATTCAAGAATTAGATAAGCTTGCCTTAATAATACTGTGTCACCTTCGTTTAAATTATGGTATGATTGTTCGTCAAACTCATTTATGGTTGGTAGTGGAGCTCCTGTAAAACTGTAATCTTTAAGATTCCAGGAAATATATAGGAGAGGGGTACGTAATCTATTCTCACTGATTGTATAAGAATAATACTCATCCAAAGACTTGTATAAATGTTTTCCATCACGCTGTGGATCAGAAACTATTTCAGAATAGGCATTATGTAGTATTATATCCGGAATAAAATCTAACACAAACACATTGGAAACGGAAAGTGTATCTGGAGACCTGAACGTAATAAATTCATTAACTACGTTATAGCTATACTTTGTAGTTGGGGTAACTATAGGTACAAAATTTGTTTGTACTATTGCAGAATCTTTTTCAAATTGAATGTTAACCTGAACTTCGTTAATATCTATATTATTTCGGTAAGGATGATTTGGGTTGCCTGTGAGTTGGCCTAACTGATTATGTCGCTGCATATAATCAGCTTTAACTTCACTATCTAGAACTTCACCTTGCTTGGTAAACAACCGAACAGTGTCTGATTCAATATAACTGGATGTATAAACTTTATTCAAGATTATACCATTAGTTGTTGGATTAGCAGGTTCATCATTGGCGCATGATACTGCTATCACACTAAACAGGGTAAGGGGTAAAAGATATTTCATATTAAAGAGAAGAGTGAAATCAAAGTTATTAAAATTATGGATATAACAAAATAAAATAATTAAACCCCCAGCCTTAAATTAGGCCGGGGGTTTATGCTAAAACTAAGTTTATATTCTGATTAAAAACTAATAACCGCCTCGGCTACAAAGCCGCTGTAGTCAGCATCCCAGAAGCGCATATCAGGCTGGTTTTGCCGGTTTAGAAAATCGGTACCGTTGTAGAAGCTGCTAACGTACTCGGCTTTCAGTAGCATGTTAGGGGTTATAAACCATCCGGCGGCGGCGGCGCTCCGGTTAATTTCTATTCCGGTATTAGTATCGGTAGCCTGCCCTTCTACCCAATTATACCGTCCGGCTACGTAAAGCTGTTCGCTGCTGCCGAAACGGTATATAAGCTCCGCCCCGTACTGATTGAAATCGCCTCCTGCAGCATCGTTACCGTTTACGGTGCGTTCCAGTATGCCAAAGAACTCCAAGCCCTGGTACTTTACGAAGGGGTTAAACTGCAGGGCGGTCAGGTAGTTGAAGCCCGGGTTGAAGCGGGGGAAAAAATCGCTCGGGCGCTCCTCGCCGGCAACTTCCAGTACTTTGTAGTAGCGGGAGCCGGCCCGGTCGCCGCCGTAGAGGTAGTCTCGGGTGCCGCCCTCGGTGCTATGGTATACCGATCCGGTCAGGCGCAGGCGGAAGTCGGGGCTAAGTTGCTTGTCGTAGCCCAGCTTGCCGTACAACGCGAGGCCGCCGTCGCCCTCTACCGGGCTTTGATTTAGCCGGCCGTTACTGATACCAGCCACGCCCAGCCAGCCGCTCTGTTGCAACGTAAGTTCGGCGAAGGGCTCGGTAGTAAAGGCATCCATTATATAATTAGCTACAAATGGGTTGTAAATAGAGCGGGCATTGTCGGAGCGGCGAAAGTGCATATCGCCGTAGTTAATCTCGTCCATACCGAAGCGAATGGTGGCCACGTTCATAAAACCGCTTAGGAACCCCTCGCGGATAAAGTTTAGCTCGTCAATCTGTACGTAGCCGCCCTTAACCCAGGCTTCGGGGTGGTGGCGGCTGCTCAGGTAGGTACGCAGGTGCAGGCGTACACCCTCTTCCAGTTGCACATCCAGGTTCAGGTTGGCCGTGGGCAGGGTAAAATTATTGGCCAGTTCCACTAAATCTCCGTTCAGGTTGCTTTGGTCCA
>CAZDEY010000006.1:37785-47826 GCA_964504565.1 uncultured Roseivirgaceae bacterium | reverse complement strand
CCACTTCCAGACCCTCGTAGGCTACGGTATCGGCCTTCGGGGTTTCAAACATATTGAGGCCGGCCTTACCGGCGGGGCGGAAATATTGCAGCACGCGGGGCGACTGATCGCCGGTGCCGCTGCGGGACCCTAGCTGGGCGTAGGTAGCGGTAGAACTTAACAGAGCCAGGCTAAGGCTTAGAGTGGTTAGGCGTTTCATAGCAATTATAAGAGTTAGGGTATAGGTTGAAACAGAAAGTTGAACTTGATGTCAATAATTTCGCCGGTGCGCAGGGTACCCATAATGGCCGTAGGCGGTTCCACACCGTAGTCGCGCATGTTTTGTCGAAAGGTGCCGCTCAAAACAAGTTTTTGAGCATTCGCAGATCCGGTTAAGAATGCTTCGGCTTGCAGCGTAACCGGGCGGGTGGTGCCGGCAATATGCAATTGGCCGGTGCCCTGCAGAAGGTAGCCCTTGTCTTGGATCTGCACCCGTTCTACCCGGCTAAGCTGAAACCATATTTGGGGGTGCTCGTCGGCTTCCAGGGCTTTTTGGGTGTTCTTATCCATTACCCTATTGCCGCTTTTAAGGCCGGTAACGGGCACGCTAAACTTTAAGGCGGTTAGTTGGGGCTGGGGGCCGCTAAGGTTGGCAGTGGCCGTAGCGCTAAGCTGGTCGGCGTTCATGCTCCAGTCGTGCAAGTTAGAGGTGCCGCATATAACCAATTCGCTCTGCTGCGGATTTAGCTGAAGTTTCTGGCCTAGAGCAGGTACCATCAGTAGCCAGCTAAGCAGTACAACTACTAATGAAGTTTTCATAATGCTTATTCATTTAGTATACCCAAAGGTAGATGGGCTACCGTGACAGTACCATGATCTAGGGCACTGATAAAACTGATATATATCAGAAAAAACTTAGGTTTTATAGGCAATAAAAAAGCCTCCACCCAAAGGGGCAGAGGCTTCAACATAGAGAAGTTACCTTAACACATTAGTCATCCATGCTGTCTTCCGGATCATCGTCCATTATATCATCCTGGTCTTCCATATCCAGCTTACGATCGCTATTATACGAGTTGTAATCAGCATTGTTGTACTCATCGGCACTCAGGTAATTATCGCGGTCGGTATCCCAACTGGTGTATAAGCCATTGTTAAATTCTTCTTCGCTTAAATAGGTGTCGCCATCGGTGTCCCAGTCGCTGTAAATAGAAGTGTTTGCCATTCCGTCCATATATTCGGTTTCGTCCAGCATACGGTCGGCATTGGTATCCCAGGCTTCAAAATTATTGCCGTAGTCAGCTTCCCAACCTTGGTTGCCGGTAGCGTACTCATCGGCACTCAAATAGCCATCGCCATCGGCATCCCAACGTCGATACATTCCGCGGTCAAAGTCATTTTGGGTAAACTCATTGGGGTTGGCCTGCCAATTGCGGTAGATATCGCTGCTTTGCATGCGCGTTTGGTATTCGGTTGCATCCCACCGCTGGTCGCCATTCATATCGTAACTGCCAAAATCCTCATTTACCGTATTGGTTACGTTCATACGTTCCTGAGCCTGACCTGGGTTGGCAATAAACATACCCCCGGCGCAGGCTGCAAGGGCGGCTAATCTCTTTAGGCTAAAATATGATGATTTTACTTTTTTCATAACGTTAAAAAATTGTTGTTCTATTAAATTATATAGCTCTATAACGTTACAAAATGCTATTTGTATACAGAAATCTTAACTATTTCTGTTAATGTAGAAATTGTACACAACCTATAATGTGACCGTTAAGTAAAATGTAGAAATACATTAACCTTTGGGGAAGTAAACCCTAAAAATTGAGCCTTCGCCTTCCACACTGTCAACTTCAATTTTACCGCCGTTATTCTCTAGAATCCTTCTTACCAAATACAACCCAACCCCGGATCCTTCCACATGCGAGTGAAATCGTTTGAACATAGTAAACATCCGGCTCTGACTTTCACTGGATAGGCCAAGTCCGTTATCGGCTACCTCCAATACATAAAACGAACTTTCGGTCCGGCAGCTTATTTTAATACGGGGCGTACGCTCAGGGTGGCGGTATTTAATAGCATTGGTTATCAGGTTTTGCAAAATGCTAATAGTATAGGCCGGAGAAAACCGCAGTCCTTCGCAGTTCAGGTCAGTTTCTATAACTGCCTGGCTTTGCTTGACCATATCGCTTATACTTTCTAATACTAACTCTATCTTCTTGGTTAGGTCTATAGCCCTAAATTCATCATCTATATTTCTATTGGTTTCAGCTACTTCTGCCAAGGCCTGAATAGTGCCCTTAAACCGTTCCACCGATTCGCGGATCAAGCTCATAATCTTCTGAATCCGGTCGGGGTTATTAGTACTTTGGCTGCGCTCTAGGGCTATAACTAAGCCTTCTATATTAAGCACCGGTGCCTTAAGGTCGTGTGAGGCACTGTAAACAAAATTATCCAGATCGTTATTGGTGCTTACCAATTCGCGGTTGCTTCGGTTAAGGCTTTCGAATAGGTGAGAATTTTCAATAGCTACCCCGGCCTGGGCGGCAATGCCCCGGATAAACTCTACCGAGGCCGAGGTAAATACATTGGGCATGGGGTGTCCCAGAAACATAACGCCAACGGCCTTACCGCTCCGTAACCGTATAGGCACGGCCAAAAAGCTCCGGATTTTGGCCGGCCTTAAATGGGCTAATTTGGGGTCGGCTTCCATATCTTCCGACCAAAGTATGCCGGAATGGTCCAGAACGTATTCGGCTAGCTTATCTTTAACTTGTATTGGAAATGGGCCTACAGCCGGGTTTTCAGGGTAGTGTTCCAGCACCTCGTTATTGCTATGGAAGTAAAACAGAGAGCTGTTGGAAGCACTAATTAATTGAGTGCTAGCATTAACTACCCGCTGGAGCAAGCGGCTCAATTCCAGTTCGGCACTTAAATTTATGCCGAGGGTATTAAGGGTTTCCAGCATTTGGTTTTTCTGGTGCAGGGCTTCTTCGGCTTCTTTTTCAGCACTTATATCGTACAGCTCTAGCAAATGCCCCATCAGGTTGCCCTTTACTAATAACGGCTGGCTATTTACACTGGAGTAAAACGATTCGCCCGATTTCTTATAAAATACATCCTCATGATTGTACAGGGATTTGCGGGAATTTAGGATTTTATATATGCTGCTTTCTGATTTTGGGAAGAAGCTGCCATCGGGATACTGGTAATGTAGGTACTGGTGCCAATCCTGGCCGTCTAGCTCCTGGCTTTCGTAGCCGGTTAGCAATTCGGCTGCCGGGTTCATAAAGGTGCACCGCCCTTTTTTATCCAGAATAAAAATTGCTGCGGTAGCATTATCGGTAATTACTTGCTTTAAATAAGCTGATTGCCGGGCGTCGGCCATTGATGCCATCACAAAAGAGAGCAGAATGCTTATAATTAGGCCGCCAATAAGCAATACGGGCGCAAAGGAGGTGTCGTAGCCAAACTCGGGCAATGCCCCAATTTTAATTAGCCAGGGTTGTCCGGCCACATTAATAATTTTGCTGGTTTTAAGGTTGTCTTTTTGCTCGGCTAACGTATAGTTGGGTTCTTTGTCAAAAAGCAGCGCCAGGGAGTCCGGCTCAGTTCCATCGTACACCTTTACATCAATTTCGGTAAAGCGGGTGCCTAAAATATTGCTGATTAAATCGCCGGCCCTAAAAACGGCGTATACGGTACCTTTAATCAGGCTGCGGCGTTTTTTGGTGGTGCTTCCCGGGTCTAACTGTTTATAAACCGGTAAATATATCAGGAAGCCTTTTTGTTGCTGTTCATCTTCTTCTTGCACAAGCTGAATGGCCCCGCTCATGGCCGGTTGGTTGTTGGCAATTGCCCGGTCCAAGGCTTTTCGGCGGGTGGCTTCGCTGTACATATCGTACCCTATAGCCTTACGGTTAGTAGGGGTTAGGGGCTCTAGGTATATAATTGATGAATAGAGGGTTCTATTACCGGGTGGCCATATGGTAAAATCGGAATAGGCGGAAGTTCTAATATTTTGGGTAAAATTGGCTGAGTCCTCGGGGCTTACAAATGAGCTAAAACCAATACCTAATATACCAGGGTAGTTGGCGGATATTTTTTGCAGGTTTATGAAGCGGTGCCAGTCGGCCTGGGTAACTGTATCGGTAATTTTATAGAGGCCCTGGCCGCCCCTAAGAATTTGAATGTAGTCATACAGCCGTTTTTCAATAACCCGCTGGGCAGCAGTGCTTCGGATATTAAATAACTCCTGGTTGCGTTGTTCTACTCGGTGGCTTACTTCAAAATAAATATAGAGGGTAGTTGCCAAAAGTAACAACCCGCTAATTATAGGAACTAAGTAAAATCGGCCGTATTCGCGTAACCTGTCAATCATGTAGTATATTAGCCGCCAATATTGTTCGGCCCGGAAGCATTTTGTGGTTAAACTATTTTATTCCGCCAAAGTATATAAATAAGTTCTCACTTTAATAATATTGTAGAGAAACCCGCTAGCGACTGCTTCTTGTTTTAATTTTTTATGCGAAAAATAACTTGTATTCTGTTAGTTGACGACGATGATATAACCAATAGCCTGCATTCTATGCTGTTGGAAGATATGGAAGTAGCTGAAGAAGTTCAGATGGTTACTAATGCGCAGGACGCTATTCAGCACATTCGTAGCAAAATGAGCGTTAGCCAACCTAATAAGGAAAACCCTTGCATCATGTTTTTGGATATCAATATGCCGGGTATTTCCGGTTTTGATATGATTCAAAAATTACAAGAAGAAGGCCCATGGCCTATTGATAAGCTAAAAGTCTATATTTTATCGTCATCCGGCAACCAGCGCGATTTAGACCGGGCCGAAGATTTAGGGGTAAACGGCTACTTGACCAAACCGCTTACCCGCCAAAAAATAGACCAGGTAATAAGCGAGGTGTACGCCTAGCAAACCGCAGCTAAAACTTTAGGATAAATTCTGTCAGATCATTCTATGACATACGCAACGCCCTAGTGTAAACTAAGTGGCGTTGTTCTTTTTTGTCTATATTTGGCAGTAAACCATACGTATCTATGTCGGATAAGAATTCTACTGAACGCCAATACACCTTTCCTACCCATGCCGAGAAGTACGAACTTCTTGACCAAAAAAATAAAGAAGCCGAGCAGGGCGGCGGTACCGAACGCATTGCAGCCCAGCACAAAAAAGGCAAACTTACCGCCCGCGAGCGTATCCATTTGTTCTTAGATGAAGGCTCGTTTGAAGAACTAGGCAAGTTTGTAATGCACCGCAGCCGCGACTTTGGCTTAGATCAGCAGCATTTTTTAGGCGATGGGGTAATTACCGGTTACGGCACGGTAAACGGCCGTATGGTATACGTTTTTGCACAGGATTTTACCGTTCTGGGGGGCTCCCTTGCCGAGGCCCACGCCGAAAAGATTGTTAGAATTATGGACCTGGCCATGGAAAACGGCGCGCCGGTTATCGGCCTCAACGATTCCGGCGGGGCACGTATTCAGGAGGGGGTAGTATCGCTGGGTGGCTACGCTGATATTTTCTATCGTAATACCTTGGCTAGCGGGGTAGTACCGCAAATTTCGGCGGTTATGGGACCTTGCGCCGGCGGGGCCGTATACAGCCCGGCCATTACCGACTTCATATTGATGGTTGAAAATACCAGCTATATGTTTGTTACCGGCCCCAACGTAGTTAAAACCGTAACCCAGGAAGATGTAACCAGCGAGGAACTGGGCGGGGCCAGCACCCACAGCACTAAGAGCGGCGTTACCCACTTTAGCTGCGCCAACGAGGTTGAATGTATAAACAATATAAAGCAGTTGCTGAGCTATATGCCTCAGAATTGCGAAGAAGATGCCCCTGCGCTGGCTTACGAACCACAAAATGAAACCCGTGAGGCTTTAGATACCTTAATTCCGGAAAACCCCAACCAGCCCTACGATATTCGGGAGGTTATTGAGCTGGTAGCCGACAGCGAAAGCTTTATGGAAGTTCATAAGAACTTTGCCGAAAATATTGTGGTAGGCTTTGCGCGCTTAGCTGGCAAAAGCATCGGTATTGTAGGGAATAACCCTGCTTCTTTGGCCGGTGTATTGGATATTCAGGCTAGTACCAAAGCCGCTCGTTTTGTACGCTTCTGCGACTGCTTTAATATTCCGCTATTGGTGTTTGAAGATGTGCCTGGCTTTTTGCCCGGTACCGACCAGGAGTGGAACGCCATTATTACCAACGGAGCTAAATTGCTCTACGCCTTTTCGGAGGCTACCGTGCCGCGCATAACCGTAATTACCCGCAAAGCCTACGGCGGCGCATATGATGTAATGAACAGCAAGCATATTGGAGCCGATATGAACTACGCCTGGCCCATGGCCGAAATTGCCGTTATGGGGGCTAAAGGAGCCTCGGAAATCATCTTCCGTCGGGAAATTCAGGCTTCTGAAGACCCTGAGGCCAAACTTGAGGAGAAGGTAGATGAGTATACCCAAAAATTTGCTAACCCCTACCGCGCCGCCCACCGGGGCTATGTAGATGAGGTGATTAAGCCTTCGGAAACCCGCCAAAAGTTAATCCGAGCCTTTAAGATGCTTGAAAAGAAAGCAGTAAAACTACCGCGCAAAAAGCATGGGAATATTCCTTTATAATAAAATTAAAGTGTCAATATGAAAGCTTTTATAATAGTAGTTCTCTGTTTTTTATCGCTACAGTCGGTCGGGCAATGTGATAATTGTTCATCATTCGAGGAAGCCTTAAGGCAACCAGAGCATGTAAAATCATTGTTGATTAATCCTTTTCAGCATAAAGTTACCTTAGATAGTATTCCAGTTGGTATTGGTAAATTGGTAAATGCAGAAAAAATTTATCTCTCTGATCATAATATTACTACAATTCCAGGTTCAATAGGAAATTTACAGAAGCTTGAAGAATTAAGTTTCGCGGGTTGTCAAATAAGTGAACTACCTGAAGAAATATTTCAATTGAAAAATCTAAAAGAATTAATACTAGTCAATAATCAGTTTTCTGAAGAATATTTAGCTAAGGTAAAAGCCAGGTTTAAAGCTGAGATGCCAAATACCATGGTTTTAATAAGTAGCGCGGACTCAGTATATAATTCTAGGTTTTGACCCTATAAAAAAGAGAGGCGGTTATATTCGCCTCTCTTTTTTTGATTCTAATCAGCTTAATAAAGGTAGTTTAGAGCTGTTTTATTGTTATTGTTGAATAGGCGGTCACTATCATCGGTACAAACCAGCATCCAGCTACGGTCGGTCGATGAAGCACCAGCAGGAGTACCTGGGATGTGTTATAATTTTAAGCTTAGCGGAAAACTACTTAATAGGGGGTTTGCCAGACGTATAGCCTAAAAAGTAGATAATAATGTTCGTTTTTTTAGGGAGTAAATAGGCTATGCACGGCGGTAGCGGCACCGTACGCCAGCAGCGTCATATAGGTTATCTGAACTAGCGGAGCCCACCAATATTTGGCCTGTTGCTTAATTAGGCTACCGGCCATATGAAAGTACTGCATAGCAAAAGCAAAAAATACCAAAAGCGAAAATGCCGTGGCTAAACTATAAATACCTAAGGATTCACTACCCTGCAACTTGGTAAGCTGGAGGCGGGTTAATTTATATTCATTAGTATTGAGGCTGTTTAGTGTAGCCATATAATTTATAAAAGCCTCGCGGCTGGCAAATGAGCAAACCAACGCTAGGCCTATTTTACCGTCAAAGCCTAAGGGTTCAACCAGCGGCTCAATGCGGTTTTCCAGCCAGTGGCCTACCGAAGTAGTACCGGCTTGGCTATCAGCTTCCAGCGGAATCTTCATTAAAACCCAAAGAAGTATAGCTACCGGCAAGCCTATTTTGAGTACACGCTGGCTAAAAACCCGCACATTATCTTGTACTATATACAGAATATCGCGCCAGTAGGGGCGGGTAAAGTAGGGTAGCTCCATCAGGAAGGTATCGGCCGGTTTCTGCTTACGGAGCAAGCGCAATAGCCAGGCGGTTAGTACCGTAACCAATAAGCTAAACACCATCATGCCCAACAGAATTAGGCCTTGAAGGCTAAATATACTGCCAATAAAAACCTGCGGTACAAACCAGCCAATTAGTAGTATATACACTGGAAAGCGCGGCTGGCAATTTACCAAAGGAGCAAAGAAAATTTGGCGGGTACGGTCGTACCAATTTAGGTTACCTTGGGTAAGCAATGCCGGCTGCGAGCAGGCCGCATTTGAAAACATGGGTATAGTACTACGACCGGTTAAACCAAAGGGGCGCATGGCTTTATCGGTAAGCAACATTACCCGGCTCAAATAACCGCTTTCTTCCAATAGGGCTATCAGCGTATAGAATATTGTCAGGTGAGGAATGAAGAGTAATAAACTTCCTACCACCGGAATTACAGTTTTAAGTATAAGATTGCCGACCCAGGAGTTTGGCATAATACTGTCTACAAAAGCTGCCACTGCTGCAATAGCCGATTCTATAGCCGGCATAGGTATATTGCCAAGCACAAATACCAGTTGAAAGACCAAAAACAGCAAAACCAATAGAAATGCGTAGCCCCAACTTGGTTTGGTCAGAAACCTATCAAATTGGTTAAGCCACTGGGTTAGCGTATTGGCGCGCCGTTGCCGGGTAACTTTAGCCAGCACCTCGTGAATTAGCTGGTAGCGGGCAATAGTTTCCTTAGCCTGCAAGGCTTCGGCTTTAACGTGGTATTTCCGTTTTAAATTTTTAAGCCAGTTTACATCCTCCGGGTTGAGCCAGTTGGTGTATTCGCCCCTAAGCAAAACCTGATAGGCGCCAAACACGCTAAGGTTCGGAAACCGCTTTTGTATAGCCGCAATTGGTTTAGGAGCCAGAGCGGTTACATCAAAAAAAGGCGGCGTATTTTTTGGTTGGGTGTTGGTTAGAGCAAATTTTAGCTCTTCCAGGCCTTGACCGGTGCGGGCGTTTATAGCTATTACTTTAGTTTGAAGTAGTAACCCTAAGGCCGTAGGGTTAATAAAGGTACCGCTGGTTTTAGCTAAATCCAGCATATTTAGGGCCAGTACTACCGGAATACCTAAATCCTTTACCTGAGTAAATAATAAAAGGCTGCGCTTTAGATTAGCACCATCGGCAATAAAAACCAGTAAGTCGGGGTGGTAGGTACTATCAGCATTGTTTAGCACATCTAGGGCAACCTGTTCTTCGTCCGAGGTGCCGTAGAGGCTGTAAATACCGGGTAAATCCAGTATGCGGGCCTGCACGTAATCGTCTAGCTGGGCGGTGCCGGTTCGCTTATTAACCGTTACCCCCGGAAAGTTTCCTACCTTCTGGTGCAAGCCCGTCAGTTGATTAAACAAACTACTTTTACCAGCGTTGGGGTTTCCAATAAGAGCTATTTTCGGATTTGTTTTTACCGGCATACACTAACTGGCTTAATCAGCCAGGGTAAGGCAGCGGGCATCGCACGCCCGTAAAGATAACTTATAGCTGCCCACAGTTATACAAAGCGGATCGCCGCCCTGATTAACCTGTACCGGAGTTCCGGGCAGGCAGCCCAGTTCTAATAACTTCAATTGCAGAAAACTGACATCCGGTTGGCCTAATACAGCCTTTTCCCCGGGCTTAAGATCAGCTACGCTGCGTTTTTGCTTTTCTCTAACTTTCATACAAAAGTTGGGCAAATTTCAGCTATGCCCTTAACTTTTCAAAGCGTTCGGCAGTTTTTGTGTTAGGCTGCCTAAAACCAGGAATAGCCTAAGCCAAAATATTATTTGCCAAACACTAATGGATAACAAGAAAAAAACTAAAAAAGATTCGGTTGCTCAAAAAGCTTCGGAAGAAAAAAAGCCTGCTGCCAGTAAGCAAGAAACTACGGTAGCCGATACCAGGGACGATGATGATAAGCAGGATTTTGGAGGCTTACAAGGCGAAGATAACTTCCGCCGGAATATGGGCTGCGGAGGGTAAGTAAAGGAGTGAATGAGTGAATTACTGAATTAGTGAAGTCTATAGTTTAAATTAAACCAATTCATACGAATCTAAATTTCTTTACATC
>CAZDEY010000006.1:19137-37685 GCA_964504565.1 uncultured Roseivirgaceae bacterium | reverse complement strand
GCCACATCGCCACATCGCCACATCGCCACATCGCCACATCGCCACATCGCCACATCGCCACATTATCCTGAGTAAAATACTCGTTTTACGCGTTCGCTAACGTTGGTGAGGATCTCGTAGGGTATTGTCCCGATTTGTTTGGCTAGTTCAGTTATGGGCAGTTCCGGGCCAAATAGTACTGCCTCGTCGCCCTCTTCCACCTTAATTTCGGTAGCGTCTACCATGGTCATGTCCATACAAACTTTACCTAAAACCGGGGCTTTTTGTCCGTTAATCAGCACATAGCCAATGCCGTTGCTGAACCGCCGGTCGTAGCCATCGGCGTAGCCAATAGATAGGGTAGCTACCTGGGTTACGCGATTAGTTTGCCCAGCCCGGCTGTACCCTACGGTTTCGCCGGCAGCTATTTCTTTAACCTGAGAAACTGTAGCTAATAACTTGCTTATAGGCATAAGTTCATGCTGACTAGTGCCGCCGGCATCCGCTCCGTACAAGCCTATACCCAGCCTAACCATACCGAATTGGTACTCCGGAAAGCGCAAAATACCGGCTGAGTTTACTAAGTGTTTAATTGGGTTAGTCGCTACCTGATCGGTTATTTGTAGGTAGGCCAAATGTAGCTTTTCGGCCTGGGAGTGGCTAAACTCATCAAATTCCGGGCTATCGGAGCCGGCCAGATGGCTGAAAATAGAAGCTACCTGCAACTGGGGGTTATCGGTAAGTATAGGTATAATTTTAGGCAGTTCGGGCAAACTAAAGCCTAAGCGGTGCATGCCGGTATCAATTTTAAGGTGAATTTTGGCCTGCTTACCCGCTAAGTGTAGAAATTGGGCAAATGATTTTAACTGGGAAAGGCTGTAGATTTCAGGCTCTAGCGAACAATCCAGCAGCGAACTAAAGGTTTCCGGCGAGGGGTTCATTACCATAATTGGCAGCGTAATGCCGGCTTGGCGTAGGCTTACCCCTTCATCGGCATAGGCTACGGCCAGGTAATCTACCTTCTGAAACTGAAGCAGGCGGGCAACCTCGTGGCTACCACTCCCGTAGGCAAAGGCTTTTACCATCACCATAGTTTTTACGCCGGGCTTTAGTTTACTGCGGTAAAAGTTGAGGTTATGGGCCAGGGCATCCAGGTCAATTTCCAGTACGGTTCCGTGGGTTTTTTGCTCCAGCCGGCGGGTTATCCTTTCAAAGCCAAAACTTCGGGCACCTTTTAGCAACACCAGGTTATTCTGAATCCATTTTTCCGGCTTGCCTTCCAGAAAATCTTCGGTAGAAATCCAAAAATGGGCTTCTGATAGTTTGGCGAAGCAGGATTGGTGGCTGAATAGTGCAGGGCCTATAGCCAGTAGTTTGGCAATTTTGTAGTTTTTCAGCAGGGCGGCTACATTTTTGTATAAAGACGTATCGGGCCGGCCGGTTTGGGGTAAATCAGATAATACAATTGTCCGGGCTTTTCCTTGAGTTTCCTGCTGATTCATAAAACCCAGGGCTACATCCAGCCCGGCTAAATCATTATTATAGGCATCGTCAATCAGGATGCTGCCGTGTACGCCCTGCTTCATTTCCAGCCGCATAGCGGGCTGGGGTAAATTCCGGAGTTGTTCGGTTAAGTTGGTATGAACTAGATTTAGGGTAAACAGGCAAACCAGGCAGTGGGTAATATTTTCCAGGCTGGCCTTGTCTTTAAAAGGTATGGTATAACTTAAGGTTTCTTGCTCAAAATACAGGGTGAGTTGGGTTCCGGCATCCAGGCTTTTTTCTTCTACCAGAATAGTATTATGCTCCAGCTTAGTTTTGCTCCAGCTAATTAGGCGGGTATTGGGCAAAAGCCGGGGCAACAGCTTATTCAGGATTGAGTGGTCGGCGCAATAAATTAGTTGCGGGCAATTAGAAAACAGGCGGGCTTTCTCTTTAACCTTTTCTTCCGGACTACTAAAACCGGCATCGTGGGCGCTGCCCAGGTTAGTAAATATGCCCAGCGTAGGCATGAGTATTTGTGCCAGTTTTTCCATTTCGCCGGGTTGCGAGATGCCGGCTTCAAATATCCCTAATTCGTGCTGAGGTTCCAGTTGCCATACCGATAGGGGCACGCCCAATTGCGAGTTATAGCTTTTAGGGCTTCGGACTACGGGCAGGTTAGGGGGAGTTAAACTGGCCAGCCATTCTTTAATAATAGTTTTACCGTTGCTGCCGGTTATTGCCACCAAAGGAACCTGAAACTGACGGCGGTGGTAGGCAGCCAGGTTTTGTAAGGCTTCCAGCGAGTTATTAACTAAAATAACCCCTGCTTCCGGCAGTTCTTCCGTTAGGCTTTCTTCCACTATAAATAAACGGATGCCTTGGGTGTATGCCTGCTTAACGTAATGATGACCATTTTGCTGACGCCCCTTTAGGGCAAAAAACAGGGAACCTTCGGTAAATATTAACTTGCGGCTATCGGTAAGCAGGTACGATACGGGTTGGTCGGTAGCCGGGGCCTGTAGTAGTGTGCCGGTAAGTAAGTTAGGTAATGAACTAAACAGCATGCGGGCAAATTAATGTAAGCGGCTACCGTTAGCAACTGGTTTCTCCGGCCGGGCCAAAATTATACTGCCCTGTTCATCGGCAAAACCAGTAACTAAAACTTCCGATTTAAACCCGGCTATGCGGCGCGGAGCTAAATTTGTTACGCATAGCACTTGGGTATTCACTAAACCTTCCGGTGTATAATGCGCAGTTATTTGGGCGCTACTGGCTTTAACCCCCAACTCACCCAAATCAATCCAGAGCTTTATAGCCGGCTTTTTTGCTTCCGGAAAAGGTTCGGCTTTTACCACGGTACCGGCCCTCAATTCAAGCTTAAAAAATAAATCTGCAGAAATTTCGCTCATGCCTGTAACCAATTAGGGGTAAGTTGCATCTAAAGTATATAAACCGATTAACAGCTCAAGGTTAACTATATTTAACATAGGAATTTAGGGGCGAAATTCGGAAATGTTAAAATTTTTTATACCTTTACTTCAACTTAATCTCGCAGTTATGGCTGTAGTTTTTAACGTAAAAAAATACCTGGGACCAGTTTTAGTGGCTTCTGCCATGCTGGCTGCGCCTTCCCTGGTATTTGCCGCAGCGGAAGATCCGGGTACTAAAAACCATACGGCCACCTGTATTACTGCAGATAATAAAACCAGTGAAGAGCCAAGCCAGCAGCCTAAACCGGAGAAAAAGAAAGCTCAGTCTACTAAACCTGCCCAAAGTAGCGAGGCTAAAAAAGCCGAAGACAAAAAAACTACCGAAAGCAAAGCAGCCGAAGAAAGCAGCTATTCGTTTTCCTTCCTGCACTACTTATTTAATAAGTTTGATATGGATAACCTGATTGGAACTGACCTGCTACAAGATGCAGTTAGCAATGCTGTAACCTCCTTCTGGGAATAAAGAACCCGTTTACTGAAAATATTCTAAGGCTACTCGTTTGGGTAGCCTTTTCTATTTTAACAAAAAAGTGCAAGTTGCGTATAACGCATATCAGCCCTATTTCTATCTTTTAACTTAGAAGGTTTGCGCAATCGCTATTTACACTACCTTGCCCGGGTAATTTTTTCGGTACTCGCTATCATAGCCCTAGGAGCCACCCTTATTCCGCTATTACCATTTGAGCAGTGGTTCATCCGGGTGTTTGATTACCCGCGTTTGCAAACCTTCTTTATAGCCTTAGTGGCCTTAATTTGGTACTTTATTTTTTATTTTAAGAAGCGCAAGCGCGGCTATACTTTTATGCTGATGTTTTTGGTGGTGGCAGTGGTGCAAGGCTATAAGGCTGTACCCTATACCCCCTTAGGTAAAAAGCAGGTTCTTACTTCCGAGGTCGACCCTAACGACACTACCTTTCTGCGCATTTTGATATCGAACGTGCTGCAAGAAAATAATGATTATCAGGCCCTGATTGATGAGGTAAATAAGTATAAGCCCGATCTTTTTGTAACTACCGAATCGGATACTAACTGGCAGGAAGCCCTTAAAGCAATTGAAGAGCAGTTTCCCTACCGGGTGCCCGTACCGTTAGACAATACCTACGGCATGCATTTATACTCCCGGCTGCCGCTTAAGGATACCAAAGTCAGGTATTTGCTGGAACCGGATATTCCTTCAATTAAAACCAAATTGCAGTTAAGCAACGGCGAGTGGATTACGGTATTTACCGTTCACCCGCGCCCGCCTGTACCTGGTGAGAGCAGCGACAGCCGCGAGCGCGACGCTGAAATTATAATGTTGGGCAAAGAAGCCCGCGAAGCAGCGGGGGGCGTAGTGGTGGCCGGCGATTTTAACGATGTGGCCTGGAGTGAAACCACTGAGCTTTTTCAGGAGGTTACCGGCTTTCTGGATCCGCGCCGGGGCCGGGGTTTTTACAATACCTTCCACGCTAAGTACCCTATTTTTCGCTGGCCGCTAGATCATATCTTCATCAGCCCCCACTGGAAATTGATTAAAATGGAACGGGGCAGTTATATGGGCAGCGACCATTTTCCGGTATACGTTCAGCTAAGCTACGAGCCGGAAGAAAAGCAGGAGCAACCCAAGGTTAAGCCGGATAGCAACACCGAAAACGAAGCCAACGAAACTATACAAGATGGCATAGAGGATGACGACGCGCCGGGGGAGTAGGATTTTGGTGTCCTGAAACAAGTTCAGGATGACGGTGGCTGGTGCTTGGTTGTAGGGTCGTGAGTTGGTGAGTTGGTGAGTTGGTGAGTTGGTGAAAGGTAGGGCTATTACACAGTTTTTATATTTAGGTCTATTATTAGATTATCAAGGTGACTTACTCCTTCTAAAATATAAGCAGGGTCTGAGTGTGTTTCTATCTTATATCCATTTTGAATTTTTCTTAATCTCATCATATCTCTCCGATTTATTACTCTTTTTGTATGACCGTTAGCTTTTATTGTCAATAAACCCTCCTTGTACTCATAAACTGTACTTGCTGTTGATTTGGCTTTCTTAATACTGTACCTCCAAGCAATGTACATTACTAAAGTTAATGCCAAAGTTAATATATAAAATAAAGGATGAGTGAATGGGTACCACGCATAAGTTATGATCCCTAAAATCAATAATGTGGTCACTCCATAATAAATCGAGCTAAATTTCCTCATTCTATCTACATAGGTTCGCTTGTATTCTTCTGGAAAAGTATATTTCATTTGAAAATTAAAGTAATGCAAACTAACTCACCAACCCACTAACCCACCACATCACCAACTCGCTAAACAACGCCCTTCGGCAAATTTATCTGGTCGGCGTAGAATTTCATGCGGGTGTGGGTGCGGTCCAGGGGTTCTATGCGCTCAATGCAGTCTAGTTTGTGGTTGTAGAAGGCTTCAACGTAGTAACCGCCGTGCATTAGGTAGAGGTTTACCTTATAACCGTAGTAGCGGATTGATACCACAAAGGTTCCGCTGAAGTAAAGCATCTGAATACGCCGCTTAAGCGGCAACGCCATAAATCTGTCTTCTGTCATCCGGGCTGGGTAGCGTTATACCCTGTAATTTACGCAAAGCCCGGAAATGAAAAAAGCCTCAATCTGCAAAAGATTAAGGCTTTAAGGGTGAAAGACCGGGTTCGAACCGGCGACCTCCTGAACCACAATCAGGCGCTCTAACCAGCTGAGCTACAATCACCATATTGGATTGCAAATGTACGGGGCTGTTTTTAGTTGTGCAAGTGTATTAGTAGGAAAATTTTGGCTCCTTTTGCAGCCTTATTCTAACAGCTTGATTTCGAAAAACATTGCCAGTTGGGTTGATGCCTCATGCGGAAAACCGACTCCTTTACTTGATGCTGGAAATTGGCTTAAATAGTCGGCCGAATAACATTTAAAGACTCCATCAAACCGATCTTGAATGTGCTGCGGCAATTTATTTGTTTTATCTAATACTGAGTTGCTAAAAGAATAGTAGTTGCTAGAACCAAACTGCGACTTAGCGTAGCAATTTATAAGTATTTTTTCTTTAGGATAACTTATAGATTCAGCAATCAGTAAGGTGGTACTGTCTAGTGCTTTCATATATACTGCCTCATCATTAGCATTAACAACCGCATTTTCAAATTTTTGAGGTAGCTGAACACTTAAGGCTATATTTTGCATAGCATCGATAAGTGCATAGCCTTCATCCAAATTTGAGGTTGCATCAGTGGCCTGACAGGCAAATTGTAATAAGGGAAGTAATAGAAAATACTTTAACAGCCTCACAATTCTACATTTAGTAATTAGCTTTGCAAGATACTTATTTTCGATTAAACAATAGGCGCTGTCCCATCTTTTCTTCGTTTAGCTGGCCGTTTTCCCAAGCCAAGTGGCCGCTTACCCAGGTGTGGGTAACCATGCTGCTAAAGGTAGTACCCTCAAAAGGCGACCAGCCGCATTTATACAATAAGTTGTGCGCACTAACTTCCCAGGGGCGGTTCATGTCTACCAGTACCAAATCGGCGTATTGGCTTTCTTCTACGTAGCCTCTATCTTCAATACGAAATAGTATAGCTGGGTTGTGGCTGAGCTTTTCAACTACTTGCGGCAGGGTAAATACACCTTGTTTATGCAATTCCAAGGCGGCCACTAAGCTATGCTGAACTAATGGCCCTCCGCTGGGGGCGTTAAAGTAGCTGTTTTGTTTTTCTTCAGTGGTATGCGGGGCGTGGTCGGTAGCCATTACATCAATACGACCGTCTACTACCGCCTGGCGTATAGCCTCACGGTCACTGGCTTCTTTTACGGCCGGGTTCCATTTTATAAGGGTGCCTTTTTTATCGTAATCTTCGCGACTAAACCACAGGTGGTGTATACAGGCTTCGGCGGTAATTTTTTTATCCTTTAGCGGAATATCGTTCCGGAATAACTCTAGTTCTTTAGCCGTACTAATGTGCAGCACGTGCAGTTGTGCCCCGTGTTTCTGGGCCAAGGCCACCGCCCGGCTGCTGCTAAGGTAACAGGCCTCGGTGCTTCTGATATCGGGGTGGCAGCTTATGGGCACGTCCTCGCCGTACTTTTCCCGGAACTTTTGTTCGTTGGCTCTAACCGTTGCTTCATCTTCGCAGTGGGTGGCCATGAGCAGGGGAACGCGGCTAAACAGGTTTTCCAGCGTTTGCTCATTATCTACCAGCATATTACCGGTAGAAGAACCCATAAAAATTTTGACGCCGCAAACATCTCGTCCGTTGGTATTCAAAACTTCTTCCAGGTTATCGTTGGCAGCACCCATATAGAAGCTGTAGTTGGCCAGCGAGTTTTTAGCCGCTATATCGTACTTATCCTGAAGTAGTTTCTGCGTTAGTGCCTGAGGTTTGGTATTGGGCATTTCCATATAACTAGTAATACCACCGGCTACGGCAGCCCGGCTTTCGGTAAAAATATTGCCCTTATGCGTAAGGCCCGGCTCCCTAAAGTGTACCTGATCGTCAATTAATCCGGGTAATAGATATTTACCCTGGGCCTCAATTACCGTATCGGCGGGTTCGTGCTGCAGGTCGGCGCCAATTTTGGCAATGCGTTCGCCTTCAATTAAAACATCCAGGCATTTAACTTTGCCTCGGTTTACTACTTCGGCGTTTACAATCAGGGTTCTTTTCATAGCTACTAAATTCTAGGCTTAAAGATATAATAGAGCATTCAGCACTAAAATGTTTTCACAAAAAAAGCCCCTTCAACCGAAGGGGCTTTACTTTTGAGAAGCAGTTTTCCCTATGAACAGCTCATTAACTTACAATAAATGCCGCAGCAATGTTAAGTACTTGATCCTTAGTCAGGGTTTCATCCCAACTTTCTTCAACTGCTAAGTCCGGAACCGAAGTTACGGTAGTAGCATCTACACCAAGCTGTACGGTATTTTCTTCACCCTGGTAAATTGCGCGGGTAGCGGCGCCAAAGCCTTCAATACCGTCGTAATCTTCCATGGTAATCCAGCCTTTTCTATCGCGCATGGTGCGTACCTGAGCCGCATGGCGGGCCTCAACCGAATGTATACGTAAAGCAGCGGCTAATAAATCGTAGTTACCGTAAATATTGGCGGCCTGGCCTTTATACGCTCGTACGCCGGTATCTTCAAAACCTTGAGAAAGGGCCAAAAATACCTGATAGTTTTCAGTACCAGTAATGAACGGATCGGGGAAGATACCTCCGGCGGTAAAATCGAACTCGGGTTCTTCTACCGGCTCTTCTCCTAAACTTTCAATTACTGCCTTAAGCAGGTCTACGTGCGCCTTTTCATCGTCGCGAATGGCCTTAAATATAGCTAAGTCATCCGCACCTCCGATAGGCGGAATTACTCCACGCTCAATTGCAGTTTGGTAAAAGCGGTATTCCAGGTGTTCTAAGGTAAGTGCAAAGTTTAGTACATCATGCGCTTGGGTGCCGGCAAATGCTACCTTAGGCATAGCAGTTAGTAAGCCTACCGGCAAGGAGGCAAAGGTTGCTTTTTTAGCGAAGCTTCCTAATTTCTTGAAAGCATCTTTTCTTGAGAAGTAAATTTCTTTCTCCTCGGCCGTCCGCTGATCGGTATCGAACGACTCTATTAATTTTAATAAGTTCATAATAATGTGTTCTTAGGATTAACGGTTTCTGGCGTCTTCTTCGGTTGGTAAGCCACTGGCATCAATTTCGGTAGTAATAAACGGACCGGCTGCCATTAGCACTTCCATAGGTTGAGCAAATAAATCAAGACCTTGCTCATCCACTACATCTACGAAAGCAGTAGAGTTAGGCTCTATTAGGTTGCTGATAACTGCAGCGTGGCGGGCCTCTACCGATACTATTTTACCGGCTTGCGTTAAGAATTCAGTATTCATTAACAGGGGGCCGGCTCCGTTATAGGCCGATACTCCGGTGTTTTCCAGAACTTTGGCAGTACCTAGCACACTCATGCGGCTACCAAAGTCAACAGAGCTAAAATCCACCATTAGGTCAGGAATAGCGTCATCGCCAAGGGCTGCTTTAAAGAAATCTCGGTGGGCTACCTCGTGTTTTCTAAGATCATCCAGGACACGCATTTCGTTATCGGAAGCACCGCCATAAAAATTTTGTACGGCCATTATATAATAAGCAGCTTCCAGTTGTTCCAGCGCGTAGGCATAGTTTAGTATGCCAATATCGCCTTCGCCTAAGTATACGGTGGCCGCCATATTGTTGCTGCTCATAACGTTGGTATAAGCAGAAACCTGAGTGCCCTGGAAAGCCCGAACGCGGTAGTATACCGTTGCCGAGCCTACTCCTACATCGGTAAACGAGGTAGTATTGGCCCGCAAATCGCCGCCAATTTGAGTAAAGGTTCCGTTAGGGGTAGAGCTACGCTCAACGCGGTAGCCACTTTCACCGCTCGATTGGTCTTTCCAGCTTAGCTTAACACTTCCGCTGCTATCTTTTATAGCCTGGAAATTTGCCGGGGGTTGTAAGCTGGGGTTTTCAACTGCCATTTCGCCGGCATCGTCGCTACAGCCGGATAGCAGCAAACCGGTAGCGGCCAGGCCGGCACCGGAATACATTAAAAATTTTCGACGGCTGGTTTTAGCCTCGAAAGCTCCCGACGATAAAGTAGGGGTAGATTGGTTTGACATAGGTCATTTATTTAGATAAAAAAAGAAGTATACACCTCCAAAAATTCCTATTCCAGATAGAGGCTAAATGCCCAAATCAAACGAGTGGCGAATAGAATTGAATACCTGATAAAATTGAGTAGTCGAAAAAAATAACAGTGTGTAGCTTTGTGGTATTCAATTACATATAAGGGAAAACTGCTGGTTTGGTTTTCGAAATCTGAAAAAAAGTATATTAATTTTATATTAAGAACCACCGGGTTGCTTTATAACGTATATCAAATTTCGTCTGAAAATTATTCAATTCAATTTAATGTAAAATTAATTGCAGATGTTTTGGCTTGCGGCCAAGGCTTTTTAGCTTTGCTAAAGCCAAACCTTTGGTATTTGGCGTATATCCCATGAGCTGGGCAGCCTAAACTGTCAGCTATTTTTTCATGAGGCCTATTTATATGAGAAAATTTTTTCTACTTATCCTTCTTTCTTTTGTAGCTGGTACCAGCATATTTGGTCAGGATTGTACTATGGCACCCCCTTCCGATAATAAAGTTTACCCTTGGTGCTATACCCCAAATGTAGGTACCGATTGGGATACTAAAGATTATAAAGCCTTCATTATAAATGGTATGCCATTTCGTTTGCTATACCCTAAAGGCTATCACCAGAACTCGGCCGAAACCTATCCTTTGGTAGTATTTTTTCATGGCTTGGGCCAGCACGGCACCGATAATAACCTTCAGCTTAAAATAGGGGGCAGAAACCACTTGCAGGGAATGGAAGCCGGAAAGTATAACGGCTTTGTAATGATGCCCCAGGCCCGAAGCGAGTTTTGGTCGCCCCACGAGAAGCCTAAAGTTTTGGCTTTTGTGCAATGGGCAATAGAAAACCTGCGGGTAGACCCCTTAAGAATTACTACCGAAGGCTACTCGGCTGGGGCCGATATGGCCTGGAAGTTAACTACGGAAAACCCGCTGGTATTCGCCGGAACTTCGATAATGTCGTATGCCCGGGCTTCTACCGCCCAGCAGGATGCGGAAATACTTAAATACAAAGCAGTTTGGCATTCTCAGGGCGGGCGCGATTCTAACCCGTCGCCTACTGTAGGCAATATAGTGGCAGCGGCTTTTGAAAATGCGGGGGCTAATTATCGGTACTACTTTTTTCCGGAATTAGGCCACGGAACCTGGTGGGCCAGCTACTCGCATAAGGATTTCTTTCCCTTTCTTCAGAATAATTCTTTGCTGAACATTCACGCCCGGCGTTTTAAGTATAATTTTTGCGAAGGCGAAACCGTGCAGGGCATCATGGGCATTCAGGCCGGTTTTGAAGACTATGAATGGAAGAAAGATGGGCAACTTCTTAGCCTTCGCACCCACGAAATTCCGTTCAATGCCTTAGGAAGTTATACGGTTAGGCTAAAGCGGCAGGGGCAGTGGTCGCGCTGGTCTAATCCGCTGGAAATTAAACGAATTGGCCCTTCGCCCAAACCAAGTATAACGGCTGATGGCCCAACTGCCCTGCCTTCACCCGACGGCCGATCGACCGTAACCCTTAGCGCCCCGGCGGGCATGCAAGCCTATTTATGGTCAACCGGCGCTACCACTCAATCTATAGTGGTAGACCGCGGCGGAAGTTATAGCGTATCGGTTACCGAAAAGTTTGGTTGCCCCAGTGCCTATTCTAACCCGGTTGCGGTTACCTACAATGCCGAGGGTAATATGCAAGCCCCTACTAACCTACAGGCAATTGCCCGTGCGCCGCAGGCCATTAGCCTTAGCTGGCAAGATAATAGCAATAACGAAAATGGCTTTGAACTATACCGGAGCACCGGGCCAAATGGTCCCTGGCAATTAGCCCAGCAGGTAGGAATAAACCAACAGCAAGCCACTGAAGGCGAATTACAGGCCGGAGTTCGATACTATTACCAATTGCGGGCCGTAAATAATAGTGGTGGTTCGGCCTATACTACCGCCAGTGCGAAAACCTTTGCCGATGCTCAAGCTCCTACAATTCCTCAGAACCTAGCGGTAGGCAACACCACCTTAAACAGTATTGGCTTGTACTGGAGCCCGGCCCGGGATGATAGCAACGGCCGGCTTACCTATGAACTATACGGCAACGATACGGTATTAATTGCCTCCACCCGGCAGACGAACTATACTTTACAGGGTTTGCCTCAGCATAAGAATTTTCGGTTTACCGTCCGGGCCCGCGATCAGCAAGGCAACTTGTCGGAAGCAAGCAACCAGGTTACGGCCGGCACGTATCGCAACGGTTTGTTCTACCAGTACTACGAAGGAGAAATTTCAACCGTAAACGATATAAGCCTGCTGCCTGTAATTAAGCGTGGGCGTACTGCCAACTTCACTATATCGCCCAGCCAAACTGAAGACACCTTTGCTATAAGTTTCGAAGGAAGTTTAAGGGTGCCGAAAGCGGGGGTTTATACCTTCTACACCAAATCGAAAGACGGTAGCGTGCTTAGCTTAAACGGGCGCCAGTTAGTATTTAACGATTATACCCATGCCGAGCAGGAGCGTTCCGGTACTATAGAGCTTAAGGCAGGAATTTACCCTATAAAGGTGGTTTATTTTGAAAGCTACGGAGCCGGAGAAAGCTTATTGGTTCGCTGGAAAAGCAATTCCTTTGAACTACAGCCAATTGCCGATTCGCTGTTTACCGATGAAAAACCTTCTTCAACTACTATTGCTACTCCCAATCAGGCTAGTTTGCAACTTACCGAGGCCAGCGGGGTGCTACTGCAGTGGCTAAGTGCCGAAAATAGTAGGGTGGAGGTTTATAGGAAAAACTCTGAAAACGGCATTTATACACTGTTAGGTGCTAGCAGCGGGCAATCTTTTCAGGATAAAAGTGTTATAGGCGGCCAAACGTACCAATATGCGTTAAAAGCTATAACTAGCCAGGGCGAATCGGATTTGCTGGAAACCGATGGGCAGGGCAATCTTCTGCAACTAACTACCCCCGGCACTACCTTGCCTAAACCCTACCGCCTAAGTGCTACCCAAAATTCAACTAAGCAAGCAATTATACGCTGGGAAAACTCCGGAAATTATTCTACCGAAATATGGAAGAAAGCCGGCAACCAAGAGTATAAAAAGCTCAGCACCGCCGCGCCGGGTGCCCAACTATTTATAGATAACCGGCCCGGTGAAAGTGTCAGTTACCAAGTGCGGGCTGTATTGGGTCAGCAAAATTCGGAATGGAGCGAAGAGGTAGAACTTAGTATAGGAAATACCGAACCGGTACTGGCCGGCCTCAGCGACTATATAAAAGTGTACGAAGGGGATACTACCGTAATTGAGTTTGAAGCCTACGACCCGGATGGCATGGATTTGAGCTACGCTACCCAATTCTTCCCCGATTTTCTTAAGGTAGAAATTACTAATGGGGGCGGGCGATTAATAGCTTCACCAGCGGCTAGTGATATTGGCCTGTACCAAAATTTGCAACTTACCCTTACCGATAGCCTGCTGGCAACCGATAAGGTGTTTACCTTACAGGTGCTGCATAGCCAAAAAATTACTACCTACGTAAATTTAGGCACTCAGCCTGCCCCGGCTCCCTGGAACACCACCGCGGCGGTAAGCAGCCAAAACGGAGGGAAGGTGCTGGAAAATATGCTGAATGAGTTGGGTGAAGAAACCGGTTACAGCCTAACGGTAGGTAGCGGCTGGGCATCAGTTAAACCTTGGGGTGCTTTAGCCGGCCCGGCCAACCGGCGCTTTCCCAACGAAGTTGCGCTGGAGGCCTATACCTCGCCAAAAGGCAATACGGGCAAGCTTACCCTGGCCGGTCTACAGTCCGATAAACAGTACAATTTGGTATTCTTCGGATCTACTATCTACAAGAGCCATAACGGAAGCACTCTTTATACTGTGAACGGCCAAACTGTGGCTCTGCCCGTACAGGATAATATTGAAAAAACCGGGCAGCTCAACGCCCTTTCACCTAATGAAAATGGGGAACTAATTGTTGAAGTGACCGCCGATGAAAGTGCTACCAAAGGAGCCTATTTAACTGCGCTATTAATTGAAGAATATACCAGCAAGGTAGCAATTATGCGCCCGGAACGCGTAAGGGCTCATGCAATCTCGGTAAATGCTATAAAACTAAGCTGGGAGGATAATAGCCAGGGGGAAGGCGGGTTTGAAATTTGGCAGCGGGAGTTGCCAAGTGGGGAATACCAGCTAATTACAACTGCCCCGGCTGATGCCACAAGCCACTTAGTCAATAATTTATTGAGAAATAAAGGCTACGAATTCAAGATTAGAACGGCCAAAGGACAGCAGCAATCGGATTTCAGTAGTATGGTGAAAGAAGCAACCCTTCAGGAAGAAATTTTGGTTAATGCCAACTTCACCCTCAACATGGGCGACCCCTGGAATAACCTTGATCGCAAGCCAGTAACCGGTGACACTTGGTACAACTTCGAGGATCAGGATACTAAAAACACGGGGGTTAATTTGCGGGTGCAAACCAATTTTGACGGTGATAACCCCTTTGGTCCGGATGCGGATGATAAAGGCATATACCACGACAATGTAATTAAGACTTTCTACTATACCGAGGTGGGTACCAGGGCCAAAATGCAATTTTACGGGCTAAATGATGAGTTGTTGTACTCGTTCCGCTTCTTTGCTTCATCGGCTTTTGAAGGCGGCGAAAGCGGATCTACCCGGTTTATGATCGGTGATAAGTCAGTTTATTTAGATGCGGAATACAATATCAGCCGTACCGTGCCTATTTATGATATATGGCCCGAACAGGGAAAAATTGAGCTTGAATTGGAGGCCGCAAATTTTGCCCGCTACGGTTTCTTGAACGCTATGGAAATTGAAGTTAAGGATCCGGCCAAAATCCGCACCGCTTTTGATGTAAACCAGCTTTTACAAGCAGAAAACGGTGATTCGAGTGATCAAAAAACAAAATTACTGGCCTATCCTAACCCATTCCGTACTGAGGTTACGTTCAGCTTTACCGCACCGCAAGCCGGCGAATATGAACTGGTTGTATTGGATGTAGCCGGCAGAAAGGTAGGCAGCTATAGCCTACAGGCAGATAGCGATCAGCAAGTTATTGCCCGGCAGGTAGACTTAGGTGCTACCCGGCCCGGCTTGTATTTACTTAGAGTTTACGGCCAAAATTATAAAAGCCAAACCACCCGAATTATAAAGCGGAATTAATGTTGGGTTAATCTGGTGCAGTTAAAGTGCTTAGTTAGGTAATATAACTGCTCCTTTAATCCAAAACGGCGCAATCTATTGTAAATTCTCCCTTCGTTACCTCAACTATGCTCGAACCACTTCCATCAATAGCCTGGAAGCTAAATTTTCCTGCTACTACGCCCTCATTCGGTTCGTAGCGTTCAATAATTAGTAGGCCGGTATGGATGCTTTGGGTAAAATATTGGGTCATATGTTCGGAAGAATAGTAGCGGCCGTAGCTTGCTTCTGAATCATCCAACGGGTAGCGGCCTTTTCCAGTAAAATTTACAACCCTGAGGCCGACTGAATTACTGCCGTTTTCATTGTTTCGCCCGGTTAAAATCAAGGTATCGCTTTTTATTTGACCTTCAATGGCCGGTCCACCCTTCCAGTCTGTATTTTTGGGGATAAACCGTTCGCCGTCGATCAGGCAGCTAAAGGAATTGCCTATCAGGTTCTCATCGGACCTGCAGGAACTAATAATTGCGCATAAGCAAGTCATGAGAAGGGGGAGCAGTAATTTTTGTACTTTCATTGTATAAAAATATGGAGCCGCTTATTCTGATAATTTAAACCTAACCTTTACTACTACTGAATGCTCTACCGGCACACCATTTTGGCGGGCGGGTTGCCAGGCCGGGCCTTCTTTCACCAACCGTATGCCTTCTTCATCTAGTCCGTAGCCTAGCGATTTTTTTACTTCGATATCGTCAATACTTCCGCCGGGCCCAATGGTTAGTTTTAACTTTACTGTACCTTCCACTTTAGCCTTTTGGGCTTCCGGCGTATACTTCAAACTTTCCTCCAGGTATTGGGCGTAGGCTTTTTTGCCATTCACCGGTTGGGGAATTTGAAATTCTCCAGCATCAGCAGCTTGCACTGAGTAGCCTAACGATTGTTGTTCTCTTTCAATACCGTAAGCCGTAACTACTACCTCGTCCAAAGTCTCCGTATCCTCTTCCAGCCGAGCCATTAGTATAGTAGTTGTATCGTTTACTGCCAGGTTTAAGCTATTATATCCGTAGAAGTTGTAGGTAAGTGAAGTGTTTTTAGTAGTTGGAAGCGTAATTTCATATTCACCTTCTACATTGGTAGTTACGCCGTAGGCACTGCCTTCCCACTGAACGGCTACGCCCGGCAGCGGCTCCCCGTCAACCGAGCTTATAACCTTACCTTTAATAACCCGGCCCGGGCTGGTATTGGTTGCTATAGAGGAAATGCCCCTAAGTTTGATATGAGTTGAAGCAGCCTCGGATTTCTTTTTAACATCAACCCCGGCAGTAGTGCCCTGTAAGGAGTTAGCGATATCCAGACTAGCATCAGGCGAAGGATCTTCTACCTCTACTTTGTCGGCCAGAGAACCGGCAATGGCCAGCTCTTCTACATCAGAATCAGCACTCTGAAAGCGCTCTTGCCTGGCCGGAGAGTTGACCGGAGGTGGCGGGGCTACGCTTACACTTTGCTCAACCTCTTCCGTATCAGGGACCTCTATAACTTCCGGTTCGGGCTGCTTAGCAACTGTAATTGCTTCTTCTTCAACAGCAGAAGGTACTTCAGGAATTCTTGAAGAACGCTCACCCGGCGTAGGTTTAGCTTCCGCTGAGTCATTAATGATAGCTTCGGGCGCTGAATCAGTATTGCCATTCTTTATTGGCGCTGGTGGTTCCTGCTCGGGTTCGGTTTTAAGGGTAGCAATTGGCGTAACATCCGATTCTACCTTATCTACCAATAAATAAATACTTCCGCTAATAAGAAATAGAAGAATTACTGCCGCAACTCGCCAGAATACTGCCGCGCCCGAATACTTCTGCTTGGTCTCAATTCTGGTTTTTAATTCGGCAACGGCGGCCTCATTAGCCTCCGGGCTAAATTGGCTTAAGCCTTCCAGGGCATCACTACACAAGTCGCAATTCAGCAGGTGTTTTTCTACCCGGTGCATTTGGGCGTTAGATAGTTCACCCGCCTGGTAACGGCGCAATTCTTCCGGCCTCAGGTGGCCGGTAGCTTGCTCGTTCGTATTGGGGTTAAACTTCTTCATTAAATTGTTGCAGATGCTTCTTTAGGTTACGCTTGCCGTTCTGGATGTAGCTTTTTACTTGTTTGAGGTTATATTCGGTAGTTTCGCTAATTTCTTTGTAGCATTTCTGTTCCAGGTAAAACAGCCGGATGCAGCGTTCTTGTTCCGGGGGCAATTCTTTTAGGGCTTTTTCCAGGGCAACCAGATTATCCTCCAGGTGGTCTTCCTCACCTATATGATGCAAAGAGTACGCCAATTCCATATTGGGTTCTTCGGAAAGTGAAGTCTGGCTCTGCTGATTGCGGTGGGCGGCCGAGCGCAGTTTCATTAAGCACTCATTTTTAGTAAGTACGTGTAGCCAACTGGCAAAATTTCGGATATCCTGCTTGTTCAGGGCAGCAGGCAGCTTTTCGTATACCTGCATACACATATCCTGACTGTCCGGCTCGTTGCGCAGGTACTTAAGGCATACCCCGTAAATTAGATGAATATAGCGATTGTATAAATCGGTCAGGTGCGCCATATCGCCCTCAGCCTGGTAAAGCCGAAGTAATTCCTCATCAGTCCGTTCTTTCTTCTCTGACCTACGAAACCACTTCATTGAGTTAAGGGCAAAGCGGGGGGTACCCGCGCTGAATAGTTCAGCAATTTAAAAATTTTTTCCTAGCCCGTATGGATTTTGGTAAACCGCAGCATCCCTTAAGTGAAACCGCCGGGTAGTGGCCAATTCCGGGCGGTATTCCTAACCAAAAATTTACCGAATATGAAACGAAATATTGAATTGATAGTATTTACCCTATTCCTGGTAGGGCTGGTGTCACCCCCGAGTAATGCCCAGCACGAAGTAAAAGGAACAGTAACCAACGCTGCCGATGGCTCCGGTTTGCCCGGGGCAGTGGTGCAAGTTAAAGGCACTAAAAACGGGGTAATTACTGATATTGATGGCAAGTATATTATTTCTGTGCCCAAAAGTAATAGTATATTAGTTTATAGCTATATAGGTTGTTTTGAGGTAGAAGAAAAAGTAGCCCAGCGTAAAGTTATTAACGTAGTCTTAATCGAAGATAGTATTACTTTAGATCAACCTCTTAAATGGGTTAAGAATGAGAAAGCAGAAGCAAACCCTGAGATTATTGAAATTGCTGACCAAGAAGAGGTTGGACAATCTCTGCAAGGCCAAGCGACTGGAATTAAAATTAAAGGGCAGGCTTCATTTAATCATACGGCCCCGTCATACGGTATGCCAATTGGGTATGACATACTTCATAATTACAACACCGAAGAGTATGCTTCCGTAGGAGAAAACGGTTTCAAAAAAGCTACTGAAGACCCACTGTCTACCTTCTCCATAGATGTTGACCGGGCCAGCTATAGCAATGTGCGGCGGTTTATTCAGAACGGCCAAAAACCGCCGGCCGCTGCGGTACGAATTGAGGAGATGATTAATTACTTCGACTACAATTACGAGCAGCCCACCGGTTCCGATCCCTTTTCAGTGTATACCGAGCTTTCGGCCTGCCCCTGGAATAGCGACCACCAACTGTTACATATAGGCTTGCAGGGTAAAAATTTTTCTACCGAAAACCTGCCGGCTTCCAACTTAGTGTTTCTGCTAGATGTATCGGGTTCCATGAATAGCGCCAATAAACTTCCTTTGTTAAAATCCGGCTTTAAAATGCTGGTGAACCAGTTACGCGATGAAGATAAGGTATCGATTGTAGTGTATGCCGGAGCCGCCGGGGTAG
>CAZDEY010000006.1:7645-19127 GCA_964504565.1 uncultured Roseivirgaceae bacterium | reverse complement strand
CAACGTCCGGCGCAGAAAAGGGTAAAATTCTGGATGCGCTGGAAGGCTTGCAGGCCGGGGGCTCTACTGCCGGCGGTGTCGGAATTAAGCGCGCGTATGAGTTAGCCGAAAAGAACTTTATAGAAGGCGGCAACAACCGGGTTATTCTGGCTACCGACGGCGATTTTAACGTTGGCCTTAGTAGCCCCGATGCGCTGGAAAAGTTAATCGAAAAGAAGCGCGAAAGTGGGGTATTTCTGACGGTTTTAGGTTTCGGCACCGGTAATTATAAAGATAACCGTATGGAAGTACTGGCCGATAAAGGCAATGGTAACTACGCTTACATTGATAACTTGTTGGAAGCAAAGAAAACCCTGGTAAATGAGTTCGGAGGTACGCTATTCACTATCGCCAAAGATGTAAAGCTCCAGTTAGAATTTAACCCGGGCTACGTACAGGGCTACCGCCTTATCGGGTACGAAAACCGTATGTTGGCCGCCGAAGATTTTAATAACGATAGAAAAGATGCCGGTGAATTAGGCTCCGGCCATACGGTTACGGCACTCTACGAAATAATTCCGGCCTCGCTAAAAAACTCCGAATATTTAGGGTCGGTCGATGCGCTTAAGTATCAAGATAATAAGCCTAAACCGGAGGCTAAAGGTATAAAAAACGGCGAACTGTTAACCGTAAAACTTCGCTACAAGCAGCCCGATGGCGAAACTAGCAAGCTACTAACCCATATAGTGGCGGATAAGCCGGTTCCGGAATCCAGTACCTCGGAAAACTTTCGGTTTTCGGCGGCGGTAGCTCAGTTTGGTATGCTGCTGCACCAGTCAGAATACGCCCACGATGCCAGCTATAGCTCAGTATTGAAATTGGGTAAGGGTGCCCAAGGCAAAGATGACGAAGGCTACCGGGCCGAATTTTTAAATATGGTTAGAAGTATGGAACTGGTAGCCGAGCGCTAGGAACAACAAAAAAGGGTACGAAATCAATTCGTACCCTTTTCAGTGTTAACTAAATACGTTACTGTTTATTCAATAGTAATCTTCAATGTTTGTAAATGCTTGCCTACCTGAACTCTTACCAAATATAGGCCGGCCGGCAGGTAAGCAGGTAGTGTAATGCCCTGCAAGTAAGAGCCCTGGGTGTCGGTGGTAAATGAGTTTGCATATACATTTTTACCGTTGGTAGTAGTTACCATTACCAAACCTTTGGCACTACCCTGGTGACCACTTATTTGCAGGTTTAGCTGGCGGTTGCTAGGTACCGGGTTAGGGTACAGCACTACCGATTTGCCCAGGCTTCCGTAGCTATATATTGCCCGCACCGTTTGGCTATAGGCAAATTGTCCGTCGTAGTCAACCTGCTTCAGGCGATAGTAGTTAAAGCCTTCAGCCGGGTTGAGGTGGGTAAAGCTATAGTTTGTCTGCGTAGCGGTATTCCCCATACCTTCTACTAAACCAACTGCGTTGAAAGTAGTACCGTCGGTAGAGTGTTCCACTTCAAAGTAGTTGTTGTTGGTTTCGGTATAGGTAAACCAGTCCAACTTAACCCCATCGGTAATCGATTTTGCAGTCAGATCCCCGAATTCTACCGGTAGCGGTGCCGCGCCCGTAGTGCCAATACTGAATTCCTGAGTACTGAAGGAAGTAGTTTCCAGCGAGTTTATAAAACCGGCAGCATTGGTAGAGCCACCGGAAAGGCTGGCCCCCTTATTTACCCACTCATTGTTAGCAGTATTATAGTGCGCTACAACTATATCATTTCTGTCGGTTACGTTATTATGGCTGCCGTAGCGAAGTCCAATTAAAGCGCGCATGTTAGTGCCGTTAGCACCGGTTATGGTCCATTTATCAATTGAACTTACTGACTCCAGCTCACCGTAGCCATTAGCATTATCGGTATCCAGGGCATTGTCGGCTTTATCGTTACTAGAACTGTAAGAAACGGTCCAGTCGGCATTAGCGGTAGCATCTTCCTGTATTTGGGCCGGCATATAGCGGGTTTGGCTACCTACCGGGAATAACAAGGTTTGGTTAGCTCCTAAATTAAGCTTAGTGAGTCCGCCCCAAACGTAGCTGGCGGCAGATCCTCCGTTTATGCTGGCACTAGCGTTTAGCGTTAGGCTATTTCCGTTAGTTTGCAAAATACCTTTCTGCAGGCTTAAACGGTTGGTAATGGTTAGCGGGGTACTAGCGGTAGCCAAAATCAGGTTGCCGGAAGTTTTGTTTAGGTTCAGGCGATAGAAACTGTTGGTTCCGGTAAAGTTACCACTAATAGCCTGGGTGCCGCTGGCTACAAAGTTTACCGTAGCCCCCTGCGCCAAGAACAAGCCGCTAGTGCGTACCATGTTTAATCCAACGGTAATCTGAGCATTGGTGCCCCCTTCCAGCGTACCGCCGTTTAGAACAAGGTTATTGCCAATTAAGAGTTCACCGGCATTATCCACCGTAAAGGTTCCGTTGGTCATAATCGCATCTTCCCGTACAGTTATTTCTCGGCTAAAATCGTTTGTAACTGTAGGGCCATCCACCTCTAAATCTTCACAGATTAGAATGTTGCTGTTAGGCAAATCGCGGGTGCCACTACCACTAAATATAACCCGGCGCAGTTGAGGAATACCAGCGAGCACCGAATAGTCGGTTGAGCCGCTGTACTCAAGGCCGCCACCTGTACACGTAAAGAAATCTACGTAGTAGCCGGCTGGCATGGTGCTGCTGTTTACCTTAAGCGTACCGGTACCGGTAACGGTGCCCAGTCGGTGGTTGGTTGTAGTGCTTACATCTAGTGTGGCCCCATCGCCAATTTCGGTACGTAACAGGCGGGCTCCGTTGCTGGTAAGCGTAAGGTTGGCTCCGTCGGCTACTTGCAGAATACCACCTACCGGTCCGCCGACCGGGAAGCTACCAGTATAGCTGGCGTAGCTGCTTTCGGCCGCAAAGTTACCGCCGGTAGCCGTAGTTACGTAAATCGGTACCTCATCTGGAATGGCGCCGTTTATAGTTACATCGCTGTTATTTACGCCTACGCCGGCGGTGTAGTCTCCACTAATTCCGGCATCGGCGGCGGCGGCAAAGTTAAACGTCATCTGAGAACTGCCTTCGTTGAAGTCAGCCTGAGAGTAGGCTTTATCCCAGGTGGTGCTGCTAGCCAGAAGGCGAGCCGGTATATAGTTAGCCACTGTATAGCCCGTACCACCTTGTAGTAAAATATCGGCATTATCGAAGCCAAATACAGTACTGCCGCTTACATTGCTTAAGCCGTTGCTGGTAATAATCCAGTGGTATTTCAGGGCATTCTGATTGTCAACAATCTCAAGGTCCGGGGCCTCATTATCTTCCAGAACGCTAGGGTGCAATTCATTAGCTGGGCGCACGGTCAGCGAACCGGCACTGCTGCTATTCCAGTTTAGGGTTACCGGGGTATACTTGCCCTGGCCTACCGGAAATACAAAGGTGGTTGCACTACTTATTGGGTTAAAGTATTTGCGCACGCCATTATCGGTAAACGAACTATTAGTCTGGATCATGTTGGTGGCTGAGAACGGGTTAACCGCTTCAATCTGGCTGTTCTCAGTAAGTTCCAGCAAATTGCCGCCAATATCCAGCACGCCCTCTTCCAGCCTTAGCCTATCTTGTATTACAAAGGAAAAGCCAGTGCCATCGGGCACAATTACATTAGCCGGGTTGCTAATTGTAAGAATTCCGAAAGTACTAGTGCCCACGGCGCTGCGCTGAAGAAGCTGCTGGCTGGTACCGTTAAATACTATACCGTTGCCGCCGCTACTGGTATGGGTTCCGTTATGAACCATATTGCCCAGCAGGTTTATGGTATTACCGTTGTCGGCAAATACACCGCCTTCAATAGTAAATACATTTCCTATAGTAAAAGCCTTGTTAGCCGAAAGGGTATTGCTTCCCGCTTTCGTTAGGTTGTAAAAGTTACCGCTGCCGGTACCGGAA
Source organism: uncultured Roseivirgaceae bacterium (assembly GCA_964504565.1). Taxonomy (GTDB): domain Bacteria; phylum Bacteroidota; class Bacteroidia; order Cytophagales; family Cyclobacteriaceae; genus Cesiribacter. The sequence goes on along the minus strand of CAZDEY010000006.1, from coordinate 15,180 downwards.
ATGCTTTGGTTGGCATCGCCGTTAAAGGTTGTGGTGTTGGTGCCCGGCAGGTAGGTGCCATTGTGTACAAAATTTTCACCAATAGTTACATTACGGCCTTGCGCATCTAGCGTAGCGTTGGCGCTAAGCGTAAGAGAGTTGCTAACCGTAAGCGGCCTAACCGGTAGGGTATAGGTAGGGCTATTGGTTCCGCCCAGAACCAACTGGCCAAGTTCAATTGCGGCATCTATACCAAAGTTAGCCTGCCCGGCGGGTGTACTGGCGTTGCCTAAGTTTATAACCGAACCGGTAGTATTAGATATGGCTGGCTCCAGATAAAGGGCTGCTACTGTTGGGTTAGCTCCGTTTTGGCGCAAAATTGTGAACGAACCGCCGGTGTGAATAAAGGTTCCGCTGTTCAGTACCTCAAACATGGCGCGGCTGGCTTCCGGAGCATCGGTAACGCCAATAGTTACTGAACCACCGGTCTGAGTATAATGTAGTACACCCAAGGTGCTAGATGTGCCACGGCGTATCTGGGAGCCAACCTGCAGCACTCCGCCGGAAACTTCCAGCGTGGCGGTACCGGTGGTGCTGTACTCAATAAAGTTATTAGCCGTACCGGAAGCGAACAGCGCATTGCCGCCGCTTATTCTTAGCGTTCCATCCAGTAGTAAGCCAACGTTGTTACCGGTAAGGCGAATGTCGCCCTGGGCAATTTCTAAACCGGAACCCTCAGGAATGCTATAGCTACTGGTGCCGGAGCTAAGCGTAATGTCAATATCAGCTTGGTTAAGGCGTAGCATGCCGGCCTGTAACTCCAATGCTTTAGTAAGGCCATTAGTAGGTCCGTTTAGGGCAAAATTGGTGTTTACAGTTATCGAATCTTCCAGTCCGTTATCCTTATTTATGATAATGCGGTACAGGTCTGGTAGCTGCTCTCTGTCGCGGCTGAAGATAACATCACCGCTACCAAAGAATTCTAGTTCAGCATTATTATCGGTGGCTGCATTGCCATTAAATAAATCCAGTAAGGAGTTAGAATCGTTGCTTTGCAGGTCTATATCTCCGCCAACCCGCACCCGGTGTACTAAACCGGAAGGAGTGGAGTTGTCAACTTCAAAACGTAGTTCTACCCCATTATCTTGGTAGCGGAAGTCATCTTCCACGGTAAAAGTTACTGCCCGGTCACTGGCCAGGTAAATTTTACCCCGGTTTCCTCCACCATTACCGTGGCGTAAATCGCCCCGTATGGTTACATCGTGGGCTACTGCAAAAGTACCACCGTAGTCAACCCACAGGTTTTTGTAAATAGTTATGGGGGCAGCAGTCTTAATAGTACGATTATCGAATGCTTGATTATCGCCTTCTATTCTCAAGCTTGGAAATTCGGTTAATCCGTTAGGGATTAAAGCTATAGTATTAGTACTATTATTATCTTCTTTTAATATAATTACAGCATCATCGTTATTTATGAACTCGCCTAGATCGGTACCGGTTATAGTTTGCTGCTGCGTATCGGTTATTTCAAAGTAAATAGTACCATCGCCCGAAACTTTGCCTAGGTTGAGTATGGCATCACGGTCGGTAACCCATAGCCTGGGACTCCACCCGCCGGCAGATCCGTCAAAAATTAACTGGGCTATGTTAATATTTCTGTCAGCGTTCACCCAGCCATCATCATTACCTTGGCCAAATGAGCGGATATACACGATATCGCCCGCTTCCGGAAAGCCGGTATTACCATCATCGCTACCGTTACTGTTTAGGGTCCATTTAGCCTGGTTGTTCCAGTTCTGACGGTTATTATTTCGGTTATACCATATTTGCGGGGCGCCTACAAAGCGGGCCTGTACGCCGGCGGTATAGTTGGCATTTTCCAGGGTAAAGCCTTGGGCAGCGCCATTGTTATCAAAGGTTATAGTATTAGTGCCGCTAATTACGCCCGGTTCAAACGAACGGGTAAAGGGTGAGTTATCCAGTACTTTACCCGATACGTAGTTATCGCCGGCTACCAGTTGGTTGCCGGTATGGGTATCGCGGTTGTTGTAGGTGAAATCCCACTTTACGCTAGGCAGGCTGCTGAAGCCATCGTAGCGCACGCGCCAGTAGTAATCCAGAATATTGCCGGCCCCATTTTCAGTAGTTAACAGTTGGCTATCTTCCAGGCTAAGCTGAATGTAGCCGTCGTCGCTTACATTATACACAGTAAGCTGAGCGGGGGTGTATTTACTGGTTGCTGCATTATTGGTTGAACCTATGCCCAACGGAAAGGTAAAGGTGGCGCCGTTAGTAGCCGAGGCGGGTACATATAGTCGCAAACCACCATCACTAGCCTTACCACTGGTAATAAACATATCTTCTACCGAAAGTATGCCGCCGTTGGTTTCGCCACCGTTCAGGTTTATGTCCAGCTCATCTAAGGTTAAGCGGTAAGTACCCAAATTTATACGACCGTGACGATATTCTATCCGCTTAACATAGATGTTATTGCTAAGTGAAAGAATATTATTGGTATTATTTAGGCGAACGTTACCGAACTGGGCATCCTCCGAGGTTTGAATGGTAAAGCTTTCCGGCCTGAACTTTAGTAGCGCATTTTGGGGAGTAACGCCGGGGGTATAAAGCCCCAAAATTCCGTAGTTGGTTACGTCGCCGTAGAAGCGAATACTGTATATACCGTGATCTACAGTACCCTCTAACAAAGAGAATGCGCCGTCAATCCGCACCAAGTTGCTGTTATCGTTATTAACGTTTTTATTAGAATTGGCTACCATCGTTAGTGTACTTCCGGAGCTACGGCTAACCACTAGGTTATGGAAGCGCTGCTCGTTGTTACTACCCCCGCCGGTAATGTTTTGCAGGTTAAGTGTAGCGTTTTCATTGCCACTTAAAAAGGTAGTGTTAGGCGCCCCGCCACTATATTGGTAGGTAGCATCTTCTTCAATGGTGAAGTTACGGGCAATGGTTACCGACTGACCGTTGTGATTTAGTACAGCGTCGCTTTCAATAATTAAGTCGCGCTTAACTACCAAGGGTTGAGCTACTAATTCGGCTACGTCAGGAACCACCCCATTGTCGGAACTAACATCAAAACTAGTATTTGATCCGCTGGTGTTGCGTAGTATCAGGTTAAAGAAAGGAGCCCGGCTGGTAATTTTAAAGTTGGTGTTATTATCGGTTTCCAATATAACCGTTCCGCCGGTAACGCTAACGTTGGCCGGATCGGAGTTAATAAATATACCCCCGCCACTAGTGCCGCGCTTCACATTTAAGGTACCGCCCGACATATTAAAGGCATTACCGGTAAAGGTTAAGTTAAAGGGATAGTAGTCAGTGTTGTTTCCTACACCATTAATGTAAGCCACACCGCCACTTTGGGTGTAGCCTCCTTCATTACCTACCCCTAGTACCGAGGTTCTTATTTGATTAGCGTACAGGGCACCGCCGCTAACATCAACAGTGCCGTTGCCGCGCAGGGTAAAGCCGCTGCCCACATTGGCTGCAAGGCTACCGTTGCTCACTTTAGCAATACCATAAACTACAATAGCTGTACCGGCGCTTTTGGTTACCGAGCCACCATCTACCCATAATTGGGCGGCTTCACTAATGTTGTAGTTACCACTGTTATTAAGCTGGTTTATAGTTACATTATTGCCAATAACTACAGTACCGCGTAGCAGACCTAAGGCATTAGAATTACTGGTTAGTTGCGCAACGCTGGCGTGATTTTCGTTCGCGTAGCCATACAGCGCAAAATTAGCGGCGTTGTCCGCTTCAATAGTTAGTTTATAGGTTTCGTCGGTACCTTTATCAACTTCAATCCTATAAAAAACACTAGTGCCATTACAGGTTAGGGTTTGGTTGGTAAGGTTATTAAGGAAGTTTATATCTACAATACCATTGGTAGCCTCGTTGTTGTAACTGGCCGCGGTGCGGTTGGTTAGGCGTATAGTACCCTGATTGTTGATAACATTGCCGTAAACATCCCACTGGTGGCGGGCGTTGCCGGTACCTACACTAATTTGGCCACTAAAGCTACCAAAGCCTACCACCGTTGAGGTGCCCCGAACGGTTAAGGTGTGAGCGGTTGTATATCCGGCATCGCCAAATTGAAGGGTGCCGCGGCGTACAAGTAAATTACCGTTAAGGCTTACATTTGCCTTTAGGCGAATAGTTGCGCCGCTGGCATTTACAATTAGATTATTCCAGATACGGTCTTCAACAATATCAAAACCTGAGCTGGTTATTTCTACAGTGCCACCCGTTGCAGCATCGGCAAATTCGGTAGCATCGCCGGCCGGGAAGTTACCTACCCCGCCGGCTCCTTGCATTTGTATTATTCCCCTTCCCTTAATGGTACCGAAGTTATGCCCGCTACTTGCTCTAACGTTTAAACGACCGATTACCTCCAGGCTGGCCGCCGAAAGGTTATTTAATGAAGAAGGAATAATTATTGACTTACCGTTGGTAATTACCACATTATCAAAATCGCCGGGCGTTTCATTAGCAGGGTTATCGTACAAGGGGGTTGCCGAACCATCTAGCGTCCAAACTGCCGGGTCATCCCAGTTGCCGTCGGCGTAGCTGAACCAAGTGCGGTTAGGCGAGCCGGTTAAAGGATGGGTAGTATTATTGGTTGTTCCCAAAGTATAGAAACCGTCAGTAAGAGCAGCATCGGCTACCTGAAAGCTTAACTTATCGCCGGAAATGGTTTTTTGAGCATTGGCGATGTTAACTACAGAATAGGTTGTTCCGCTTCGGCGTAGCAGCACGTAGCCATTCACATCCTGAGGATACTGACCATTAATTCCTTCACTAAAATCAAAGGTTAGTTCGGCGTCTAAGCTACCGGTTTTATCTAGGTACCAATCGCGCTGCCAGCGGGCGGCTACCCCAGTACCCAAATTGCTAGTTACCACTGAATTAGTGGTGCTGTTTTGCCTACCCATCAAAAGAAACTCACCGTTAGCATTTAAGGTGCCATTGGCGGGGGCCAGGTACAGACCTCCGGAAACACCCGAATTTAGCTGGCTGCCGCCGCTCTGGCCAATGCCGCTTACAAAGAAATCGTAGTTATTATTGGCCGGGGTATCGCCGGCGTAGAAGTCGTTACTGCTAAGGCTAACGTTCCATTTGGCACTAAGGTAGTTTTCCAGTACAATGCGTTGGGCATCTGAGAGGTTAGTGCGGTATAGAATAATTTCGGCAACATTACCGTTAAAGGCCTGAGCAGCATCGTAGCCACCATTCACAGCATCTTGTTCGCCGGCAATAGCCAATGAACCACCGGCTACTAAAGAAGTACCGGTTTGAAACCCAGTTTGGTTACGGGTTTGGTTACCGTTAAGGTAAAAGTTGGTAGCACCGGTAGCGCTAGAGAAGGTGTGGGTAGCAATTACATAATTGCCGGTAGCCCCGTTGGTGCCGGTATTATCATCGCTGCCGCCGATGTAGGTTCTAACTGATCCGCCGGTTTGGAACCACAAATACTCATTATTTTGGCCAGGCACCGCGTAGGAAAGCAGGCCGGCATTAGTATCGGAGCTGCGGTATACTACGGTAGCGGTTATATTGCCCTGGGCCATATTGGCTACCGGGTTCACTACAATACGGTTATCGGATTGGCTAAACTCTAAAATATTAAGCCCGTTCTGGATGCCCGTACGCAATATAGGTGCCAAAGTACCATTTGTCTGAGTTGCGTTATTGCCGGTTCCGGATAAATCGGTAAGGGTCAGCACATTGCTTCCGTTAGCTTGGCTGACTTGTGATCCATCGAACCACACAATGTTAACCGGCTGACCTCCGCTGCCGCTTGAATTTCCTATACCAGCCGGACCGTTTTGGGCATTAACAAATCCACAAAAGATCAGACTTAAAGTAAAGGTTAAAGTAACTAAGTTGAACTTCTTCATATTAAGGTAACTCTTCTAAATACAAATATCTGGCAATCAATACTAAGTTACCGGTCAACTTATGCTTCGTAGTTACATCTTAGCAAAAAAAAATACTATTCCTTAAAATAAATTTTGTCTTATATTTTAATATAATATTCATATAAAATCTGCCTATTTTATCTTCGAATTTGTCTACAAATGAACTAATACTACTAAATTTATTACATGGGGTGTATAAATTTTGGTATATGCTGTGAGTGACAAGGGGAATCCTAAAACTAAGGGTATAATCTAGGCTGGAGTATTTCTAGTATTCTATTTTAAACACACTGCAACATCTAATCCACGGCTTTATTAAAAAATCTATTCTATTAAAGAAAGCGCAACGAGCGCTTTTCTTCAGCTAGTTACTAGTAGTTCTTTCATACAGAAAGCGGAACTAAGCCTATTCATTCCTTTTATTGCGTACTAAGAATAGCCGCCGCGCAGGTAGCTCCCTGCAGGTCGCGTCACTCAACCTTGAGATTTTGGTAAGGACTACAGGCAAACTATATGAAGTTCCCAAACCGACCTAAATAATAGCTGGCAAACCCAGGTGATACTAGTTTATAGTCCAATTTTGGGTAGGTGGCGTCAAGGTAGTAGAGAGGTCGGCTTTCCGATGGATAGGTGAATATCAACAGTAATCAGTGTTTTGAAGGGACGCCCACATAACCATGAGCAGGGCCGAGTTTAAAGACTATTTGCTGGTTGATAATATTGAGAATATCCAAATCAACGATTCTACAAAAACCGAGTAGCGCGAAACCTACACCCGTTACCTAAAGGTGCTTATTCAGAGTACGCCTAAGCCTAACGATACGCTTTACCGAACCGTAGTAGGCCATACCTTTGAGCTGGTGCCGCTGGAAAATCCCTTTACCCAAATCCTGGGCAGTTGGCTTCCGGTTCAGGTATTTTTTAGGGGGAAGCCGCTGGCCAACAAAGTAATTACCGCCCGTAACCGAATAGGCAATCAGCCAGCCATTCATCAGTACGCCCGCACCGACAGCCAGGGCCGCTGCTCGTTTAAGCTGGAGCGGGCCGGGCAGTGGTTCATTCACGCTACGCACATGGTGCCCGCCGCCAACACCCAAAAGGCCGACTGGGAAAGCTTCTGGACTACCTTTAGCTTTGGTATGGCGGAGGGGGAATAGGATTTGTTGGTTAGGAGAATAGTAATGAGAGGATTTGGTGTGCTATAACCTCTCAACACACCCCGGCCTTCGGCCACCCCTCTCAAGAGGGGAAGCTCACCAATAACTGTCCTGCTGATATTCCTGTCCCGTCGCTCGACTCTGGCCCGGGGCGCGTAGCCGAGTGATTTTTAACCCTCACTTGCCGGGCGCCTCAAGAAGGAAATTGATTCCTAGGCTTATTATAGATTTTCAACACACCCCCCGCCCCCTCTCAAGAGGGGAAGCTCACCACCAACTGTTCTTCTAGTTACAGAATCAGGCTGGATAAATTCACTAATAAAAAGCCCGACTATAATAGCCGGGCTCTCTTAACTCTATGTATCCTCAGGCTAAATCTTCCTGAAAGAAATCCATTTTCTGATAAAATAAAAGCAATCTATGCCAATTCCTAGACAATAGGTCGAGGTCTGATAACTCC
>CAZDEY010000006.1:0-7635 GCA_964504565.1 uncultured Roseivirgaceae bacterium | reverse complement strand
CCTTAATCCGCTTAATTCGCGGTTTTTTACGTACTTCTCCAGCCACTGGTCTTGCTCCCATAGCAGGTGCAGTATGCTTTCTTTGGCGCGGTAGCCGTGGCTTTCCTTGGGCAGCATTACCAGGCGGGCGGTGGCGCCCAGGCCCTTAAGAGCGTTAAAGTAGCGCTCGCTCTGCAGGGGGTAAGTGCCGCTGTTGTTGTCGGCCTCGCCGTGTATTAGTAATAGGGGTTCGTCCATTTTGTCAGCATGCATAAAAGGCGACATACTGTTATACACGTCGGGGGCATCCCAGTAGCTGCGCTCCTCGCTCTGGAAGCCGAAGGGCGTTAACGTACGGTTGTAGGCTCCGCTGCGGGCAATGCCGGCGGCAAACAGGTCGGAGTGGCTCAGTAGGTTGGCCACCATAAAGGCGCCGTAGCTGTGGCCGCCCACCCCTACGCGGCTGCGATCGATATAGCCCATATCGTCCACGGCATCAATGGCCGCTTTGGCGTTGGCTACCAGTTGCTCGCGGAAGCTGTCGTTAGGTTCGGTTTCGCCCTCGCCTACTATAGGGAAAGCGGCGCCATCCAGCACCACGTAGCCGCGGGTTACCCAGTATACCGGCGAGCCGTAGTAGGGATAAATGAACTCGTTGGGGTTTGAAGTATTTTGGCCGGCGCTGGCCTTATCTTTAAACTCCCGGGGGTAGGCCCACATAATCATAGGCATTTTTTCCTTCTTCTCTCTATCGTAACCTACGGGCAGGTACAGGGTAGCATCTAACTCTAGGCCGTCGGGGCGTTTATAGGTAATAACTTCCTTATGAACGTTCTGCAGGCTCTTGAAAGGGTTTTCAAAATTAGTTATCGGCGTAAGCGCATTCTTCTTTTTTATGTTGCGAATGTAGTAGTTAGGGTACTCCTGCGGGCTTTCCAGGCGAACCAGCACGGTTCCTTTCTTCATATCCAAACCTTCCTGCAAACTTTCCAGCTTATCGGTATAGGGCGATTGGTACAGGCGCTTGGTTTTCAGCGTAGCCAAATCCAGCTCGTCTACGAACGGAAACTGGCCTTTCTCGCTAAACCCGGCGCCCAGCAGGTATACCTTCCCGCCGTTGATATCTAAAACCGATTCGTGATACGTATTTCGGGTGGTTACAAAATTGCCGGGGTCGCTGTATACATCCTGGTAGTTTCGGTCGCTGATTACCTTAGGCTGCTGGGCCGGCTGGCTGGGGTTAAACAAGTACGATTTAGTATTGCGGTTGTTCCACCAGCTATCGTGGGCAATAGCGTGTTGGGCGTCGCCCCACTGTATGTAGCTGTAGCGGTTCAGGGTTTTTAGCAGTTCCTGCGGTTGGCCGGTAAAGGGGGCGGGCAGTTGGTACACTACATCGCGGTACTCCACCTCTACTTCCGGGTCGCCCTTGTCCAGCGCCTCGGCCCAGTACAGGGTGGCCGGCTGGTCGGCGCGCCAGTTCATACTGCGGCGGCCTTCGCGCGTGGCCATAAAGCCTTTGGGGCGCACTTCATCCAGCGGCACCTCGTTAACGGTAGTTACCAACTTGCCGCTAAGGTCGTAAACCTTGCTCAGGTTGGGGAAGCGGTAGTAGGGCACCAGGTACGAGAAGGGCCGCTCAATGGTATTTACCAGCACGTAGCGGCCATCGGGCGAAAAATCGAGACTGCTGTATAGGGCGGCGGGCAACCAGCGCTGAGCTTGCCCCTCCAGGCTTACCTTAAATATTTCGGAGCGGGCCAGTTGCTCGAAATTGGCCTCGTCGTTAGGGTTTTTGAGCAAATCCTGGTAGGTGCGGTTCTGGGCTTTTTCGCCGCTGCTTACGCTTACGGTAGGGCCTTCGGGCGTAGCTTCGGTGGTGTTAATTAGCGACTGGCGATCGGTGGGCAGCATACGCACCAGCAGGGCGCTACCATCTTTAAACCAGGTGTAGGGTGTGCCCATATTGGCGTTTACCCGGGCTTCGGTTAAGCGGCGGGCCTGGGCGGCGGCAACGTCCAGCATCCACAATTCAACCCCCTTTTCGGTGGTATGGGTAAAGGCTACCTTCTGCTGGCTGGGCGACCAGCTAATGTTGGATAGGCGCGGGTTTTGGGGTAGGTCGGTTACCTGTCGGGCCTCATCGTTCAGGCTGGTGCGTTTCAGCTTCAGGTTGTTGAAGTAGGTGGTACGGCTACCAATATTCGTTTGCGGGTTTATGCGCAGGCCACCCAGCCGAAGTTCGGGTTCGCTTAGTTCGGTAATGGTTTGGTAGGCATCGCGGTAGAGCAACAGCATGTTTTCGGCGGCATCATCTACCGATACGGTCGGGGCCAGCGGGGCTTCTACCAGCTCCAGAATTTCCTGCGGGGGTTTTTGGTAACCCAAATTTTCCTGCGCCCAGGCGGCACTTCCGGCCAGGGCCAGTAAGGTAAACAGAAATAAAATTTTTCTCTTCATATTAAAAAGTTGTGAGTTAGTGATTTACTGAATTGGTGAGTTGGCGGCAGGAGTAATCTTCTGCGATTAATTATACAATCGATAGGCCTGGTATGCAAGGGTTAGTTAACTGAATATGGGGGGATTATGATGAACGGTAGGCTGCCGCTCTTAACTGTTAGCATAGAGCTTATAACGTTGGTTGACCTATTTTAAGTTATCTCTTGTTAGCTTATATAAATAAAGTGTAAAGCACTTAGCGAAAGAGTTAACCCGGCTAAGCCGATTATATTATACCGGATTGCAAATCCTTCGATAGGAGGTTCGGGATTACAAATACCGAACAGATAAATTCACTAACCCACCAACCCACTAACCCACCACCTCATCAACTCTCCACCTTACTGCTTCAAATACACGCTAAAGGTAGTGCCTTCGCCTACGGTGCTGGCAATTTCAATCCGGCCGCCCTGGTTGTCAATAATCTTCTTAACTATACTAAGGCCTATGCCGGTGCCGTCTACGTGGGTGTGCAGGCGCTTAAACATGGTAAATACTTTCGCCTGATCATCTTCCGGTATGCCCAGGCCATTATCGCGCACGCTTAGCAGCAGATGCTTAGCGTCGGGGTGGGTGCTGCTAAGGTGTACGTGCACGGGGCGCTCGGGGCTACGGTATTTTATAGCGTTTGAAAGCAGGTTATAGAGTATGCTGCGCAGGTTTTTCTTAGAAAAGTTAACCGTTGGCGCCTCACTAAAATCAGAAGTTATGGTGGCCTGGGCTTCTTCTATTTGGGTATGAATATTTATTTTAACCTCCTCCAGCATATCGGCCAACTCCAGCGTGGCCTGGTCTTCTTCGGCGCTGCTCTGTACCTTGGCTACTTCGGTCAGGTCCTTAATGGTTTCCTTAAAGCGATTAATGGAAGCCTGCATTAAATTTAGCAGGTTTTGTACTTTAGCGTCGGGGCGAGTGCTGTCGGTAGCTTTACTGAGCAGGTTTACTAACCCTTCAATATTATTAATTGGTACTTTAAGGTCGTGGCTGGCGGTGTAAATAAAGTTATCTAAATCGTTATTAATGCGGGTAAGCTGCTGGTTTTTGTTCAGCATTTCCTCTTCCTGTCGGCGGCGTTCGCTAACGTCGGTAAACAGTATGGCTACCCTATTCGAATTTTCCGCGCCTAACCTAAAGGCGTATACCTCAAACCAGCGGCCCATAGCTTCGGAGCCCTCCACAAAGCTACGCGATTCGCCCGTACGGGCTATATGACCGTAAATTTGAAACCAGTATTCTTCAATACCGGGAATTAGCTCCCGGGCGGTTTTACCTACAGCATCAGTTAAGCCCGACTGCTTAACAAAGCTGGGGTTGGTTTCAACAAACGTATAATTTTTAGCCTCACCGTTCTCGTCAAACTCAATTTCAATAATGCAAAACCCCTGATCCATTATTGTAAAGAGGCTGCGGTACTTTTCTTCGCTTTCTTCCACCTGCCGGCGGGCCTCTACCTGCTGGGTAACGTCAAAAGCAAACGTAATTAGGCCGTTAGGTTTATTATCTAAGGCATACAGTGGCTCGTAAATTAAATTAAAGTATTTGGTATATGGCTGTCCGGTACCTTTCCAGTCCAGCACCACGGCAATTTCGTTGGCGGTAAAGCGCTCGCCGGTAAAGGCAACCTTCTGTATAATAGCCAATAGTGCAGGTTCTATTTCCGGTAGTACCTCCAGCAGGGGGCGGCCCTCAGTTTCGCGGTCAATACCCAAAATATGCCGGTACTGGGCGTTGGTAAACTCGTACCGAAGCTCCGGGCCGGAAACTATACCCACCGCCGCCGGTACGTTATTAAGTAAATCGTATAAGCGCTGGCGCTCCTGCTGAATAATTTGGCTGCGCTCGTGTCGTAGGCGGCTACTAATGAGTAAGCTGCTGGTGCGGGCCAGCAATTCGTTGGCGCTAAAGGGTTTAACCAGGTAGTCGTCGGCTCCGGCTTGCAGGCCCTCTACCCGCGCCTCTTCACCAGCCCGGGCCGAGAGCAGAATTACCGGTATATGCAGCAGCTCAGGATTTTGCCGAATGGCCTGCAATAAGCCAAAGCCATCCAGCTCGGGCATCATTACATCAGAAATAACCAGGTGAGGTTCCCATTTCTCGGCTAGCCTTAGGGCCTCCTTGCCGTTGGCTACCGCCCGCACCTCAAACTGATCCTGAAGCAAGCGCTGTACGTAGCGGCGCATATCGCCGTTATCGTCGGCCAGCAACACCCGACCCTGAACCTGGGGTGGGTTTTTGGTTTCGGCCGGAGCGGGGGGCGGAGGTTCGGTAGTAGGTAGCCACTGCAGGGCTTCATTTAGGTAAGCCTGTACCTGGCTGGTAGCCGATTCGGAACTTTCTTCGGTGGCTATTCGCTCGGCGGGCAGGTGTTGGCTACCGGCCGGCAGGGTTATCCGGAAGCTAGTGCCCTCATTTAAGTTACTTTCTACTGAAATAGTACCCTGATGCAGCTTAACTAATTCATGCACCAGGGCCAGACCAATGCCGCTGCCCTCGTGCGTACGCGAGCGGGCATCGGGCACCCGGTGAAATCGTTCGAATAAGTGTTCCAGGTGTTCGGGTGGTATACCAATGCCGGTATCTTCTACCCTAAGCTCGGCCGCCTTGCCCAGCCAGCGCAGTTGCACCCGAATCTCGCCTTCAAATGTGTGCTTAAAAGCATTGGAAAGCAGATTCAGTACAATTTTCTCCCACATATCCCGATCTACGTAGACCGGCTCGGGCAGGGGCGGGCAGTCCACCAGTAGTTTCAGGCCGGCTTTTTCGGTAGCCGAGCGAAAGTTGCTGGCCAAATCGATGGTATATTGGCATAGTTGAGTAGGCTGGTAACTGGCCTGAGCCCGTCCGGCTTCCATCCGCGAGAATTCGAGCAGGGTATTAACCAATTTTTGCAGGCGCTGCGTATTGCGGTAGGCCACGTGTAGTAGCTCCTGCTGGGTAGCCGGCAGGCTTGGGCTGGCCATTACCTCCTCTAGCGGGGCCAGCATTAAGGTTAGCGGGGTTCTAAATTCGTGGCTAACGTTACTGAAGAAGGCGGTTTTGGCCCGGTCTAGTTCGGCCAGCACCTCGGCGCGGCGGCGTTCTTCCTCAAAAATTTGTACATCGGCAATATTGGCGGCCAGTTGGCCGGCTATCAGGCTGAGGAAAGCGCCGTATTCGGTATTATAGGGGCGTAGAGGGTTTAACCCCACCAACAGCAGCCCGGCCATACCCGCGTGGCCCGACTGCGCAATCGGCACTACGGCGGCTTGCTTGGGCGCTAACTCCCAGTCGCCGGTGGGTAAATCTGGATAGGCTGCCGGCAGTGCTTCTATTAGTTGGGTTTGACCCCGCTGCAGCGCTGGGCTAAACGGAAAAAACTGCGCCTCGCTCAGGTTTATTTGGCTAGCGGCTGCCGGGTGGCTAGGGTCGATGCCGGTAGTACCTACCCGCCGCAGGGTCTGGCCGTCGTCTTCCAAGCGGTAGAGTACGGCAAAGGGTATATCCTTTGCGTTGGTGCCTAAACTGGCGCAAACTTCCTGGTACAGTTCGGGCAGGGTACGGGCTTGTACGGTACGGCTGGCTAAGTCGCGTAACAAGGCCAGTTGGCGAGCCCCAACAATTCGCTGGGTATCTTCAAAGTTAGCGCAAAAAAACCCGCCTACGCCTCCGGTGTCGTCGGGTATAGGGCTATAGCTAAAGGTGAAGTAGGCTTCTTCAGCGTAGCCGTGCCGTTCCATAATCAGCAGCAGGCCTTCGTCGTAGGTACCTTCGTTCTGCTGCATAACTTTTTGCAGAAGCGGATCAATAGCCTCCCATATATCCTGCCATACGGCCGAAAGTGGCTTGCCCAGGGCCCAGGGGTGTTTGCCGCCCAAAATGGCGCGGTAGGGGTCGTTGTAGAATTTTATCAAGTCGGGCCCCCAGCCAATCCAGATGGGTTGTTCCGACGTAAGCATAATGCGAATTACTGTTTTTAAGCTATTAGGCCAGGTTTCGGGTTTGCCCAGGGGGGTAGCCTCCCAATTGTAGTTACGAATTAGCTCGCCGGTTTCGCCGCCGCCCTGCAAAAAGCCCGGCGATGCAGCCGTAGTTTCGGGTTGACCGGAGGGGGAAGCAGAAGATGAGGACATAAAAAAACAGGACAAAAATAAATAACTTAACTAAGTAAATGCCTACCGCTAAAGGTACATAAATATTTCTGACCAATAATAGAAAAGAATACCGTTCAGTAGCCAAAAAAAGCCGCAAGTTCCCTACTATTTCCTTCTGGTAGTTTAGTATTGGAAACTCTGAAAAATAGAAATTTTGCGCTCCGGTATCAGTACGGTTTTATGATATTCAATCAGGTAAATAAAGGCTTAAGTTTTTCCCCAAACCCTATCATTATAGTATTCTTGTAGGTTAACTTTGGTAGTAAGCTGTTTAAGCTTATGCTTTTGCCACTAACCTTCTCTTACCTGCAGCGTTACAATAGTAAAATTAATTGTTGCCTGGCCAGCTACCGCCCGTACTAGTTAATGAAAACCGACAAATCTGCCCCCGCATATACCACAACTTCTTCTTCGTTTGATTTTTTAGCCAATGGTGGCGAAACCGGCGAGCTTATCCAGAAATTTGCCTGGCACAAAACCCCCCTGGGTAGTCTGGAGAACTGGCCCCAAAGCCTTAAAACCTCGCTAAGTATATGCCTGAACGCCACCATGCCCCTTTCTATTATTTGGGGGCCGGAACTGGTGCAATTCTACAACGATGCCTATATACCCATTGCCATTGACCGCCACCCGCAGGTACTAGGCAATACCGTACCTAATAACTGGCCCGATACCTGGGACGGTATTAAGGGTTTTTTTGAAGCTACTTTTGAAGGGCGGCCCAGCTACGTAGAAAATGCTCTGCTGGTAACCAAACGCCAGGGAGTGCCGCTGGAGCGCTACTATACCATGTCGTTCAGTCCTATTCGGGGGGAAAGCGGCGCGGTGGAGGGCGTTTTTCACGCTATTCTGGATACTACCGTGGAGGTGCTAAGCAAGCGGCGCCTTACCACCACCCGCCAGTTGGGCGAACGTTTGGCTAATGCCGAAACCGCCGCCGATGTATTCCGGACTGCCGGCCAGGTACTTACCAAAAACCAGTTGGACTTTCCGTTTAGTTTGCTGTATAGGTTAGAAGAAGGCAAAG
>CAZDEY010000005.1:238916-301637 GCA_964504565.1 uncultured Roseivirgaceae bacterium | reverse complement strand
TAGGCCGGGCCGCGTAGGCCGGGCCGCGTAGGCCGGGCCACGTAGGCCGGGCCACGTAGGCCGCAATAATTAGAACTAAACCGTAGCCATTATTTCATTTCTGAGATAGGTTCTAGACAACTCCATAGCATATAGCAGTTCAACCATAAATTTATACGAAGGATATGAAGGTAAATCCAGGCTGGGTAGATATCAGCAAGTCTCTACCAATTACTTTCCTCCTATATCATTATTTAGTTATAAGTCGATAAACTTAATCCAGTCTGTATAGCTACCTAAAATGTTAGGGCGGAAAGCCTGAAGATATAGAATTATTCTCATAGAGCCTATCCCTGCCCAACCAACAAAGACAGCAATGACACTAAAGCATTTCAGAGAGTTTTACCCCTTACCAATATTATTATATTAGCTGAGCATAAAATCAACTACGTAAGTAGTGGCTGCACAGCTACACAGCCAACATTTTAAGTGTGGGTAACTTACCTCTAAAAAAACTAAGTATAAGCTCCCTCTTAACAATGCACTTGAATTGGCACAATACTATTATAATAGAAGCTATCCTGTAAAATACCCGCCCGTTTATTCCCTCGCTCGGCTCCGGCCCGGGTCGCGTGGGCAGCGACTTTCAATACATGACCTCCTGACTAAAAATGTTCGATTTAAACCGCACTATTGTTTATATATCGAATATAATATAGCTTCTAAATATTACCTTCTAACACCTAAATCATACAATAGCCGTACCCAGATAGACTTTTACTTCATCCGTGATTAAAGAATTAATTAAATTTATTAAAAACATTAGCATAACGGTTAGTATAAGTTAACATTTATTATCAATTCAAACTTAAATTATGAAAAATATGTTTCTAGAATTTTATAAAATTTTAATACGTAAGTAATGATATCTAAATTAATACCATATATATTTACTACTGTTAACACTTCAGCTATAGCTAAACCAATCATCAAACCAAAATCAATTTATCATTAACTAACATGAAGAAAATTCTTTACCTACCTGCAGCGTTTGCATTACTATTTGGCTTTTCCTGCCAATCTAATGACGAGGAAATTACACCTTCGGTTACCGAGGAGCAGCAGGTTACTCTTCTTAAAGAAGATATAGCCCAAGATTTAATTGAGCTACTTAATCAGGATAGCTATCAGGCCGAGGTTCTTACTACCCTACAGGAAAACCCAACCGGTATAAAGCTAGAATTTCTACTGGATAAGCTTGAGGGCAAAAATTTTAGAAATACCGCCACAAATAACCTGCGCGAATTAGACAAACAAGCTGAGGAGCTAAGTGCTAACCACACTTCTATAGTAATGCCTGAAATATGGCTTCATACCCCAAGTGAAAATATCGAGGCCGGACAATTGCTGGTTACGTATTCACCTGAAGGCGAAGAAGGTACTTACGATAAAGTAAAAGCATTTACCTTGTCAGGAGAGGTTGTATACCTTGATGCGTATAAAGCTCCTGAAGTTCCCGTGCTGGTAGTTGAAACCTACGGAAAAGAATCAATGAAGCTTGAGGTTGAGTATATAAACAAAAAGCTAGTAGAAGCCGGCTTACAAGATGCCAGCTTAAATCAAAACGCTGAACAACGCATGGCAATTGCTAACGAGCCACTATACACTACTAAGCTTAACAAGATAAGACTTAAAGACGATAAAGAGCCCTGGACTAAAGGCGGCGCTGAAATATATGCACTGGTATCCAGCATTAGAAACTCAAACAATGACCCTCAGATAGTTGCCATTCCGATGGAATACCTGGATCATGACGATAAAGATTATTATCCTAACCAGATTATGATTATCTGGAACGATCACCAGTATCAGGCAGCTAACGTTCAATTATTTGAGAAAGACAGCGGACATAATTATCAAAATTTAGCATCCTCAATAGCTAGTGCAATTGGTCAGGCCGGCACCCTTGCCGGACAGCCTTGGATTACCGCTTTAGGCACTTTAGGTGCCGAAATTATTAAGGCGGTACCTGCCAGCTTCTGGTCTGACGATGACGATTACGTAGACTCTTTTTATACCATAGAGAAAAACCGTAGCTATAGTGAATATTATGGAGCCAGCCGCAACGCTAAAGTGAGTATGGCACCTCATATAATTTACCCTAATACGGTAAGTTACTAACACTAAAGTATGATTATATATGGGGCTGTATTTATTCACAGCCCCATATATTTTTTATTTACAAACAATTATATACCCAAGATTATTTAGTGATTTTTATACTGATTTACTAAGTATGAACAATTAGTTATAAGGTATATCAGATTAAAGTTAAAACATTATTATAAATTACAGCAGATTTAACAATTTACGCTAAACAACAATACATTCTATGATATTGTATTTAACAAGATACTGATAGCTACCTAACCAAGCACTATAATATTATACGTACAATTATCTGTATGTTCAATAGATAAGATGTACGTAACAATGTTAAACTCATAAGGCAAACCATGATTGGATTTAGCCTTTAATATTACTTAAGGTCACAATTTGCTTGTATATCTACTAAACATGCCCTAACCACCTTGATCAATGAACTATTAAGTTAGTCGTTATTGGCCTACGCGGCGCGGCGTAGGCCGCGCGGCCAGAAGTCGAGTTACGCTCTGGAAGGGTAAATATTTAAAATAGCTTTATTAAGATAACCACTGTCCAGCACTAGCCAAGGAGTTCCCTCAGTAATCCTTCATTTGTACTATTCTGTTGTAGGAGTTAGAGTTAATAATAATAATCTAATTTCCGACTTACTCACCCCCCGGTTTGCCGCCAAGTACAAGCCTAACTTCCCACTGATTTAAGCTGAAACCTTATTTTTGTGTATCTTCTAGCTAACTAACTGTTAGCTAAGAACAACTAATTGCTTAGTAGGCGGTTATTTAATTTGCAATGAGTAAAGCGCCTACCCATCGAAATAATTCTAAATTGAGGCACCGCCGGCCGGTGCAAAAATTTCACAACCAGATACGGCCTGGCCTGCACCGGCATACCCCCGACCCTACCGAAGGCTTTTTAGCTACTGACCCGCCCATTGAAAGTGTAAAGAAAAGCAAGGCCCCGCTCTGGTTTTCATTGGGTATTATAGGCGTACTGGTGCTGGCTTATTTTTTAGTACCCGGAATTAAAGAAGGCTTGGCCGAAGCCTGGACGGTACTTACCAGCGACGATCAGGCCCGGATTGAGGCTTGGGTAGATCAGTTTGGCTGGTTTGGACCGCTGGTTATTGTAGTAGCCATGATTGCCCAGATGTTCTTGCTGGTAATACCGACACCCTTGCTTATGGTGGTATCGGTGCTAGCATTTGGGCCGGTGTGGGGCTCCGTTATAATTTTGGTCGCTGTATTTTGCGCCAGCAGCGTGGGGTACTTTATTGGGGCGTACTTAGGGCCGCCGGTAGTAGGCAAAATTTTGGGTCCTAAGGGCCAGAAGGAAGTTGAAGGCTTTATTGACGATTACGGATTCTGGGCCATTATAGTAACCCGCCTGGCCCCCTTCCTGAGTAACGATGCTATTAGCTTTGTGGCCGGCATGCTTCGTATGGGCTACTGGCGTTTTATTGGTGCCACACTTTTAGGGATAACCCCGCTCACTATTTTTATAGCTTGGTTGGGCGAAGAAAATGACCGCCTAAAAACCGGCCTAATTTGGGCTTCAGTAGTAAGTATACTAGGTTTTGCCGCCTACGTATGGTGGGATAAGCGCCGGAAAAAATCTATTCAGGACAAAATTAATCCGGTTTCGTAACAATATTGGCATTTCTATTGCAGCTTGATAATTTTTATCAACCAAAATTATCAAGTAAATGAAAAAGAGATTTTTAATTCTCGTATCATTATTCTGTGCAATCCTTACCAATTCAAAAGCTCAGAGTGATTCTTTAAACCATGAGATTGGTTTTAGCACGGAGTTTATCTTCGATCAAATTTTCAATTCAGAAGGTGGACCATTTGATTTTATGGTTAAAACTCGACAACCCAATAGTAATATTTGGAAGCGTTATGGTTTAAGTACCTCCTACTCTTTTTATAATGAACATGATGAAGAAGAAAACCAAAGCCAAAGTATAGTTCCTTCGTTTGGGCTAGAGCGCAGAAGCGACATCACGCCCAAGTTATTCGTGAACTATGGCGCAGACATAGCATTTAGTTATTTTAAAAGTATAAACAAGAATATCTATCCTGACTTTGACACTAAAATGATTCGCAATTCTATAGGCGGCAAACTCAGACCATTTATTGGATTATCATTCAAGATACAGGAACGGCTATACATTAATACTGAGGCCTCAGCCAATCTGAGTGGTTCCCGAAGTTTCATTAAAGCCAAGTCTTATGATACAACTACAAACCAAGCAGAAACTTGGGAAAGCGATGCAATCAGTTTTAACTTTAAACTTGCACCTGCTAGTGCTATATAAATTTATTACAGATTCTAATCTAAATCATTGTAAGAGGTCAGCTACATCTTAGCTGACCTCAATTACTCTAACTGCCCTAGCGCAAATTGGGTGCCTACTTCGGCCTTACGGTATTTGGCTACCATACTAATGTATTTTACCTGCGCCTCCACAAACTTGTTTTCGCGAGAGTTCACTAGAAATAAGCTACTTTCCCCGGCATCAAACAGGCGTTGTTCGGCTTCTACTAAGCGTTGATAGTCATCCGCTATTCGCTCGTAACGCACGGCCTGATCAGCCCCGATTACCCAATCGTTGAAGCTAGTTTGCGCTTTAGCAAAAAGTTGCTGCTGTTTAAACTGGGCATCTAGCTGGGCGTCTCTAATTTTCAGGTTAGTAAACCTAAGCCCACCCCGCGCTTTACGCAAAAGTAGCGGAAAGGCAAAGTCAACTCCCCATTTGTAATTGTTAGGGCTGTAATTATCGACCGCTTCGCCGGCAAAACCGGCCGTTAAGAAATTATAATTTATATTCAAACGAGGCTTAAGCTGCTCCAACTTCCAGCGCCGTTCTAGTTGCAATTGCTCAATTTTGAACTGAGCCAGGGCAAAGTCGGGGTGAAATCCTATGGCTGAGTCCAGCACTGCCAGGGTAGGAACTGCCTCAGCTTCTATCAAAGCTACATCTCCCAGTCCCTGAGGCACCGCCTGTTCGGTAAGCTCCAAGGGTAAGCCTCCTTCGGCCCATAAATATACCGATAGCCGAGCTCCGGCATTAGAAAATTCCAGTTCGGCATCTACTAAATCGGCCATCCGGTTTTGCACCTGTATACCCGCTTCTAAGGTATCTATATACGGCCTATCGCCCAGGGCAGCGCCCCGAACAACCGCCCGCCGCCGAGTTTCGGCCAAGGCTAACGCATTTTGGTAAACCCCTATACTATGGTAGGCGGCAAACCACTCCCAATAGGCCTGAGCAGCCTGGTATATTACTGTATTAATTAGGGTTTGCTGCTCAATAAGGGAGCTACGATTAAAGATTTGAGCCTGCCGAAGGGCTAACCGCCGCTCATCAATAAACATTCCCTGCCCTACCGCTACGGTAACTCCGGTGGAAAACAAGCCGTTTTCGGGGGTTTCCTCTTCCAGATTATGAAAGAGCCCCGTGGTTTCATCGTACTGCGCTTTTAGTTCAATTCCGTACCAAGTAGGTATTTTTAATCCGCCAGTGGTGTATGAATAATAGTTTTTCCCATCATACTGCTTCTCATTAAAGTTGCCAAAAGCATAGGGATCGAAGGCGCCCCTGGCACCCAACAGTTGAGCCTCGGCTTGTTGCGGACGCAGCCCGGCTTGCAGGGCTACCGGGTGGTGCTCGCTTACAATCTCCTGAAACTGTTGGTATGATAGTATCAGGGCGGTGGTATCTGAGGTAGGCTGCGCCGGCGGTTGTACCTGCGCCTGTACCGCACTATACCCTAAGCCAATCCAGCCCATCCATACTAAAAGTAGTACCCTCTTCATTGGTTTACTTCTTCTTTTCCTTGTCGTCTTTGGTATTTCCCTCGTTAAGAGGTTTGTAATAGTCGGGCGGGAAGCCATTAATTTGCCGCCATAGCTCGTACCCCACCGGAACGGTTTTAAGTAGGCTCATGGTGCGGGCTCCGGCTCCTACGCGCAGTTCATCCGGCCACTCATGGTCGCTTTCGTCGGGCTCCACCAAAACTCGGTACAAACCGTTCTCGCTCACAAAATTATCTATAGCAAAAACCCGGCCCCCAAAGGTACCAAAGCTAGTATTGGGCCAACCGGAAAACACAATGGCGGGCCAACCATCAAACTGGATCCGTACCTCTTGCCCCCGCTCAATAAGTGGTAGATTAATAGGCTCAACGTACATGGCTACGGCCAGGGTATAATCGGCCGGCATAATAGTAACTACCGGGTCGCCTTCTTTAATTGTTTCGCCAATACCCTGCTGCACGGCTTGGGTTATATAACCGTTCTGTGGCGCGCTTATATAGTAGAAGCCCTGGCGCACCTCGTAGTTTTGCAGTGTGTTTTGCAATTTGTTTACGGCAACCTCGGTATCGTACTGACTACTAAGGGCAGTGAACTTATCGCTTTCGGCTTTGGCAATTTTATCTTGGTATTCGCTGCGAATTGCGCTTAATTCAACCTTAGCGTTAATAATATCGTTTTGGCTGGCCAATAATTTGTTTTCTTTACTAAGCAAATCGGCCTGAGCCTTTTGCAAGTCCATCCGCCGCTTTTCTAAATCGGTAAGCGATTTTAGGCCTTCTTCGTAGAGTTGCTCCATTCGCTCTAGCTGCTGGCGGGCAATTTCAGTATTCACCTTGGCGGCTTCAAACTCTATACTATCGCTCTGGGTTTTTAACCGGGCTTGCTGCAGCTTATTTCGGGCTTGTTCCAGCTTTAGGGTTAAGTTTTCCTGTAGGGCGGCAATTTGGTTTTCCAGGGCGTTTACCTTGCTGGCGTACGAAACTACGGAGGCCTCCTTGGCATTTAGCTGGCGTTCAGTATTGTCTATCAGTTGAGGGTCAAAGTAGTCATCTTTAACTTCCGATATAAACATAATTGTATCCCCGCGTTCTACGTACTCACCTTCCTGCACAAACCACTCTTCAATACGGCCGGCAATTACCGAGTTTACGGTTTGGGGCCGCTCGTTGGGGCTAAGGGTAGTAACCTGACCACGGGACTGTACGTTCTGCGTCCAGGGCAGAAACAGCACTACAAAGAATATACCGAAGAAGATACCGAAAAGCTTGAGAAACAATCGTTTGGTAGCCGGACGTTCCACTTCCTGCAGGGAACCGTATTTTTCCTTAGGTACGTATACTTCACCACTCTGAGGCGATATATTAAGCATGTAAGTGTCGGATTTAGTGATTTACTGGTTTTTATACGGGTAGGACCCTATAGTTACCTTACCACCGTAATTGAACGTTATAAACTTATCAGCCGCTTGACTAAACTCCTGGTCTTGCGTTATGGCAATTATGGTCTGATTAGGATGTTTGAACAATAGTTTGCGCAGCGTATCTGACTCCTTTTTATTCAGATAACGAAAAGGCTGATACAATAGCACAATTTTAGGCTGATGAACGAGTGCCCGCGCCAGTAAAATTTTTTTTCGTTCACCTAGCAACTGCGTATAATCGCCGGGGTAGAGGGTAGTATTATACCCATCGGGCAGGCGGTTTACATAATCATCTAGCCCCAAATCGTTGCCAATTTCCTCTACCATACCGCGCGACACCGAAGGCCGGCCTACGGTTATATTTTCTTGAATAGTACCTAAAAATAATTGGTCGCTGTTAGGCAAATATCCAATATCTTTGCGCAGGATTTTAGAGCCGTAAGAACTTTGCGCCCGGCCGTCAATCAGAATGGTACCTTTGGCCGGGCGGTATAGGCCGGCAAGGGTATTAAACAGCATTTCGCCGTATTCATTGGTAATATCCTGAATAGCAATACGGCTGCCGATAGGTATTTCCAGGCTAAGATCTACCAAAAAATTGTTACTTCCCGGGTAAGACAGCCCTACGTCGTCTATTTTAACATTACCGTACATTACGTTCGCATCGTCGTCACCCACGGCGGTCTCCTGAATCAGCGGCAAGTCGGTAATCTGCCCAATTTTTTCAAGAGCTGTTAAAGCATCGTAGATAGTCTCGAAGCTGGTAATCAGCTTCTCTACGCTGGTCATAATAAGTAGGATAATAATTTCCGCAGCTACAAATTGCCCCACGTTCATTTGCTGATCCATTACTAAGTACCCACCAATGGCCAGTAGACCGGCGGCAATTATCACCTTAAACCCAATAAGCAGCGAGTACTGCTGAATAAGCACACTAAAGTGGCTGGAGCGGGCCTTCAGATAGTTTTTAGTTAAATAGTCGGTACGGCTAAGCGCCAATTGTACGGGCTCGGTTAACCTAAACGAGGTATTAGTACGGGCAACCTCCTCTAGCCAGTGGGCTACCTTATACTTATACTTTGATTCCAGTATACTGGTATTAAGGCCGCGCTGGGCGGTAATCTTAAAAATTATATACATGAACACCAGCAAAAACAAGCTGAATAGAATAAAGAACGGGTGGTAGAATGATAGCAGTACCATCCCGAACAGAATCTGTAGCGTGGCCCGGCTAAAATCGATAAGGATCTTAGAGAGGCTTTTTTGCACGGTTAGCGTATCGAAAAAGCGGTTGACTAGCTCCGGGGCGTACTCTTTGAATAGTGCCTCTAGCTTTATTTGGGGTATACGGTAAGCAAATTCAAAGGCCGAACGGGCAAAAATCTTACGTTGTAACTGCTCCGTAATCCGTATTTGCAAAATTTGAAGGATACCGGCAATTGTAATTCCTAATAAAACAATTGCTACCAGTAATATCCATGAGGCACTTATGCGACCGCCCTGAATTAAGTTTACGATAGCTTGAATACCCAAGGGTAAACTCAGGTTCACCAACCCATTAAAGATGGCGTATAGATAAACGTTAGTAATTTCTTTCTTGTCGGGTGCCAAAAGGCGCCAGAATCGTTGAACCGGGGTAATCCCGGAAGCCGATGCTTCCATTGTGAGAATTTGGTAAAATTAGGTAACGAACCAGCCGACTAATTGTGCCGGTTTTGAGAGAATAAAGTTAACAAATAGCCTACGCTTTAGGGGGCGGGCTTACATAACGTTGGTAGCCGGAAGCCAAAGTACTATGGTGCAAAACCAACCCTTCCTCAGTACTAGATAAAAAAACTGAAAGCTCTTCAACTATAAACAAAATTTTCTCATCCGCCTTTAGCTCCTTTTTTGGTTTCTGCTGCTCATCTTCTGCCTCGGGGGCATCCACCAATTCAGTGCTGCCCGGCGAGGTAGTTTCCAAACAGGTATATACATGTAGGGTAACAAAGTTTAGGCAGAGCAACAGTAAAATTACCCGGCTAACCGCCGAAAGCGTAATTTGATTAGGTTGACTTACCGTAACTTGCTTCATAAATTTATTAAGACGCCAAAACCAATTCTATAAACTGGTTTCAGTTCAGGCTATCTCATTTAAGAGTTAGCAGGCTAATGAAAATACAAATATAGTGGCGAAACACTGAATTAGAAAGTCCTTTCTGCATTACCTAAACCACTGATACAATTATCTTTTCGGCTAAAAAATAGTCTGCTTGCATACTAGTTACTATTTTTAGGCCACATGAAGAAAGTGCTACATCGCATATATTCAACTTACTCGCTGGCTATGTTTGGCCTGGGCTTTCTTCTGCTCCTACCCTTTTACCTGCTATTAATCTGGGTTAAGCCGCTTAGGTACCCCCTAATGAAAACGCTTAACCGCCTCTGGGCCGTATTTTTTTTAGGCATGAGCGGGGTACCCTGGCGGGTACAGTACCAAGTTCCGCTCAATAAAAAGCAGCAGTATGTAATTTGCGCCAACCACTTTTCCATACTGGATATTGTAACGATGGGCTTCTTGCCCCTGCACTTTATTTTTGTAGGCAAAAGCAGCCTGGCCAAAATTCCGGTGTTTGGGTTTATGTTTAGAAGGTTGCACATAACCGTAGACCGTAGCAGCCGAAAAGATAGCTACCGGGCCTTACAGGATAGCCTGCGCGCCGTAGACGATGGCAATAGCCTGGTAATGTTTCCGGAAGGGGGCGTACTAACTACAAACCCGCCGTGCATGGTAAAATTTAAGGATGGACCCTTCCGCGTGGCTATTGAAAAACAAATTCCTATATTGCCGGTCACAATTCCGTACAACTGGTTTATACTGCCCGACGATGATAAGTACCTGCTATACCCCCGCCGGGTAGAACTTATTGTACACGAGGCTATTGCTACCCAAGGGTTAACTATTGAAGATTTGCCCAGCCTAAAAAACCGGGTGCAAGCAGTAATAGCCAAGGAATTAAAGCAGCGGAATAAGGAGTATGAAGATAGATTTGGAAACCTTACAGAAGATTGCGCACCTGGCCCGGCTGAAGTTTGAAGAAGGTAAAGCCGAAGCCATGATGGCCGATATGAGCAAAATTCTGGATTGGGTAGAAAAGCTGAATGAGGTTGACACCGAGGGAGTTGAGCCGCTTATTCATATAACAGAAGAGTTAAACGTATTGCGGCCCGATGAGCCTAAGGAGGCATTGGAAAGAAAAAAAGCTCTGCAAAATGCCCCAAAGCACAATACCGAATACTTTCGCGTTCCCAAAGTTTTAGACTAAACCAAACCTATGAACCACCTGGCCTACTGGAAAAACTGGCCTAAGCCGTTATCATTAATTTTATGGATGCTGCTGGCAGTTGTTGCGGGCAGCATTCTTTATTATGTAGTTGCCTTTATTGGCGGCGAAGGCTGGGTAATTAGTTGGGAAAACCGCCCAGCCTTTCAGGTGCTGCCTACCTTAATTCCGGCCTACGAGCACCCCCTGCTTACCATACAAACGGCAATTGACACCTACGTAGTTAAGCAAATTTACTGGGGCGGCCTGCTGAAGGTTAATGTATGGGCGGCTTATTTATCGTTAGCTCTAAACCTACTGGGTTTAAGTATTATTCTGGCTGCGCTTACCACCCTGCAACGGTTTTGGTTTCTGGCCTCGCTAGCCGCTTTTATGGGCTTTGTACTACTGCTAAAGTTAGGGAACCTGGAATTTCTGGGAAATTACGACTACTGGGCTAGCGCTTTGGTTTTTGCCGTAATCCTACCATTGGCGTACTACTTACACGCCTTTCGGCAGCACGCCGGTTTCAGTCAAAGAGTTGTTTTATTTGCAATTGCTATCGCCAGTGTAGCCGGAGTATTAGGCTATTTTTCCGAGGTTAAGTTGCCGGTGCTTTACGCTATGAATTTTGGGTTACTGGGCTGGCTGGCAATTTCCGTAGGCTTATGCGTGGTAGTTGCGCCGGAAATTATTGTAGCCATTTTAAGCCTGGTAACCAAAAATACAAATGACTTCACCGGCAATAACCGTAACGTTCAGCACTTCCTGATACTCTGCGGAATTTACTTATTAAACCTTGTTCTTTACTACTTAGAAGAACGCGGAACGCTAGAGCTAGGCTTATTTTACGTAGGCCCGTTCTGGATTTTGCCAATAAGCTGCCTAGTGGCCATTCGTACCCTAAAAATGCGCGCCGCCGTACTGGGCAATATTATTCAGGTGGAGCCTTTTGGTATTTTTCTGTTCCTGGGGTTGGCAATTATAGGCTTATCTACTACGGCTTACGCTGCCGCAACCGCCAATAGTCCTATGCTCAAAACCCTTGAAGATGCCATTTTACATACTCATATTGGCTTCGGCCTAGCGTTAATTCTTTATATAATTATAAACTTCTACGGCCTACTTAGGCAAGGGCAGCCGGTATACAGGGTAGTATATCGTCCGGCGGTGATGCCCCTGTTTACTGCGCGCTTGGCAGGTTTGATTTTAGCGGCTGCATTTTACTTATTGCAAGGCAACTACTGGCACTACGTTCCCCTGGCGGCGTACAATAATGCCGTAGGCGATGTATACTACGCTGAAGGCAATACTGCGTTTTCTCAGCAATTCTATCGCAATGCCAGCACCTATAGCTACAACAACCACCGGGCAAACTATGCCCTGGCCAGCCTGGCAATTAAGGAAGGCCGGCCGGTTCCGGCATCAATTTTCTTGAAGAAAACCCTGGAAATTGAAAGCTCGCCTTATGCCTACGCCAATTTAAGCAACCTTTACCAGCAAAACGACTTGGCCTACGATGCCGTAAGCCTGCTGCGGGCTTCCGTTAAAGATTACCCGCAAAGCGGCCAGCTTTACAATAATTTAGGGTTACGTTACTATCAATGGCAGTCAGTAGATTCAGCGATATACTTTTTAAATGTAGCCGCCCAGGATGGCACAACCCGAGAGGTTGCCCAGGCTAATGAGTTAGCCCTGCTGGCCCAGAGCAAAATTATGCTGAACACCGATAGCCTTAGCACATCGTATTCTAGCCAAGGCTTAGCCGGGAAGATAAATTTACTAGCACTGCTAAACCAGCAACAACTCTACAGTAATACTACGCTGCCGGAACTCCCCGATACAATCTGGACGAGCGTATCTCCACTAAATGCCAGTTTGGTACTAAACTACGCCCTACAAAAAGCCGAAGCCGATACAGCCTTAGCCAATAAGGTATACCAACGAGCCGAAGCTGCCGGTGCCAGCCCCTACGAAGAGCAATGGCGTAGTGCTGCGGCCCTGCTGTTTTACAAAGCCGGCCGTATAGACCGAGCCTTTAGTATTATGCAGGATTTGGCCGATCGCAGCATATTTAATTCGGTTACTTATACTATGGTGCTGGGCCAATGGGCTATGGAGCAAAATGCCCCCCTGCTGGCCGCCGATTGGTACCAAAGCGCGCAGGACCGGGGCTATAGAGCTGCCGGAATATACCGGGCGCTAGCCTTGGCCGATGGTGCCCAAATTAATGCCGCAAAAGAAACTTTACTATATCTGCCGGACTCTAGCTTAAACCCAAAATTTCAGCAGCTTAAGCAACTTGCCCTCATTGGCTTGCAGCAGGGCGCCGGCGCACCGGACGATTTGATTTCACCAGAGGCTAAATTGCGCTTAAGTTACCATAACCTGATAGAGCCGGAAATTGACGGTTTGCTGGCCCAGCTGGCCGAAGATGATACTGAAGCATTGGCTAAGTCGCTGAATTTTATTGCTGAAAATGCCTTAGCTACAGGAAATTTAGAACGGGCAATACGCTACTTTCAGCGAATACCGGAAGCTGAGCAAAGCCTTACATTAAAAGAACGCATTGCTCTGGCCCGGGCAGCCAACGGCCAAGCAGTAGTAAACGACTGGCCGTGGGCAACTGCACTAAATAAAAAGAAATATCAGAACGCGGCGGCTACTTTGGCTACCAAAACTAAGAACAATCCGTTTGCTACCGAGGCTATACTGCTGCACGCCTACGCACTAAACAAGGCAAACCAACCTGATGAAGCCTACAACCTAATTCGCTCGTCCTTAGACGTTAATAAGTACTCAATACCACTACTACAGGCCTACGCCGTTCAAACTTTATTGGTAGGCCTAGATACTTACGGCGAAGAAACCCTAAGCGACCTTAGACCACTAATGCCGGAGATGGAATTTAGCGAGTTTGAGCAAACATTTCGCACTATAGCCGATAGTTTAGAAACAAATACTCAATGGTGATATAGTATTTTTCAAAGAAACCATCATTTCTCAACCTTCGGGATTGGCTTTGCGTAAGCTTAACTAAGTTCCGGAAGTTGAGGAGAAGAGGGTCGGAACCTGAGCCTGCTGCGGCGCACCCATTTTTTATTTATAACCGAGCCCTAAAAATGAAAATAACAGATTTCGATAGCTTAACTATAGATGAGAAAGCTCGTCTTATTTTAAGCCAAGGTATATATGTTTCTAAGTCAGAATTTACCAAGCTGGAAATATCACTTTACCGGATTGAGGATGAATTTGTGGAAATTTGGTACGAGCCGGTAAGCGGCAAAGTTCTACAAATTGATTATTTAAAGAATAAAGCTATTAACCCTTATCTTAAGCACTTAACTGCCGGAAACCTAAACTAAGCCTGGCCTCCTGCCATCCGCTTTTGGTTCCGTTTATGTAAAGCTGCTTGAGAAATACGTAACGCTTTTGCACCTTGAGAAACCTTTTATACTGGTTATAAAAGGTTTTTTTTATTAGCCCTACCTATTATGAACGAAGTAATTTTAACGCGCGATATCAAGAAAACCTACCGAATGGGCACCGAGCTAGTAGAAGCCCTTAAATCGGTATCTATTAATGTAAACCGGGGAGAATATGTAGCGTTTATGGGGCCCTCGGGCAGTGGCAAATCTACTTTCATGAATATTATTGGTTGCTTAGATACCCCCACCGAAGGCCAGTATATACTAAACGGGCACGATGTTAGCCGCCTGAGCGAGGATGAACTGGCCGAAATCCGCAACAAAGAAATTGGCTTCGTTTTTCAAACATTTAACTTACTACCCCGCCAAAGCTCGCTGGACAATGTAGCCCTGCCGCTAATTTACGCCGGTTATAGCAAAAGCGAACGCGAGGATAAAGCCTATGCCGCGCTGGAAAGTGTAGGCCTGGGCGATAGAGCCTACCATAAACCTAATGAACTTTCCGGCGGTCAGCGCCAGCGGGTAGCCATTGCCCGCGCCCTGGTAAACGACCCCAGTATAATTTTGGCCGACGAACCTACCGGTAACCTGGATACCAAAACCAGCTACGATATTATGGACTTGTTTCACCGCCTGCACCAGAGCGGCAACACCATAATTATGGTAACCCACGAGGACGATATTGCCCACTACGCCCACCGCATAGTACGCCTACGCGATGGCCTGGTAGAAACCGACACGATAAACGCCAATCCAACAGTCGCTAATCAATTAGTGAATTAGTGTCCTGAAACAAGTTCAGGATGACGTTGGTGAATTGGTGAGGTTGTAATATGGTGAATTGGCGATTTAATATACCGATGAGGTAATATGCTGATTTGTATATGGAATATTTATTTCAAGCCTCTTATATCTTGATTCCGCGCGGCGGCTTCTAACTTCTAACTTCTAACTTCTAACTTCTAACTTCTAACTTCTAACTTCTAACTCAGAAACCACAACCCCCGCCGCCGGTTATAGATTTAGAATTCACCAATTCGCCAACTCACTAAATCAGTAATTAATAATGAAGGTATATACTAAAACCGGCGATGCCGGAACTACGGCGCTATTAGGCGGCACCCGGGTAGCCAAAAACCACTTACGACTGGAAGCCTACGGTAGTTTAGATGAGCTAAATAGTTGGATAGGATTGCTCCGCGACCTGGATAAGAACGAAGAACGAAGAAACTTTCTGTATACTATACAGGATAGGCTGTTTACAATCGGCTCGCATTTGGCTACAGCGCCGGGCAAAAATATACGCCACTTACCCCAATATTCGGAAGAGGATACCGCTAATTTGGAAGAAGCTATTGATCAGTTAGAAAAAAAATTACCGGCTTTAAAAAATTTTATTTTACCCGGAGGGCACCCTACGGTATCGCAGGCGCATATTGCCCGCTGCGTGTGCCGCCGTGCCGAGCGCCTGGTAGTTCACCTGCACGAACATGAGCCGCTCGATTCCGTAATATTATCGTACCTGAACCGACTCTCCGATTACCTTTTTGTGTACGCCCGGGCTATAGGCCAGGAACTAGGTGCCGAAGAAGTAAGCTGGCAGCCGCGCCAGACCTCCTAAAACTCGTAATTATACAAAACGCAACTTATAGGCCATACCAAATCTGGCTAACGAGCGTTTGTCAAAATTTGGGTTTTTCGCTATATTGTAAAGGCTGAAATTAGCCTTATTTGGCTAATTCAATCGTTTTCAGAATAATATTTCCTAATATGATTGATACCCTAGATATTGCTATTGAACAAGTTGAAAAAAGCCGAATAAACCAGGTTGATTTCGATAACATTCCGTTTGGCCGGGTTTTTTCCGACCATATGTACGTAGCAAATTATAAAAACGGTGAATGGGGCGAGGCTCGCATTGTACCCTACCAGCCTATGCAGCTAAGCCCGGCCAACTCGGCTATACACTATGGGCAAAGCATTTTTGAAGGCATGAAGGCCTACCGTAACGATAAGGGTGAAATACTTATATTCCGTCCGTTAGATAACTTCCGTCGCCTGAACAAATCGGCCGAGCGGATGTGCATGGCTCAATTGCCGGAAGAAGCCTTTATGAACGGCCTCAGCGAACTGCTTCGCCTGGATCAGGATTGGGTACCTAGCAAGCCTAACACTGCCTTATATATCCGCCCGTTTATGTTTGCTATGGATGATTATATCGGCATCCGGGCATCGGACACTTACCAGTTTATGATATTTACTTGCCCGGTAGGCAGCTACTACAACGAACCGGTTAAAGTAAAAATTGAAACCCACTACAGCCGTGCCGTACAGGGCGGCACCGGGGCGGCTAAAGCGGCCGGCAACTACGCTGCATCGTTATTCCCCGCCCGCCAGGCCCAGCAGCAGGGCTACCATCAGTTAGTATGGACCGATGCTAAAACCCACCAGTATATTGAGGAGAGCGGTACCATGAACGTGATGTTCGTGATTGATGATACCTTAATTACTACGCCAACCAGCGATACCATTTTGGCTGGCATTACCCGCGATAGCGTACTTACCCTGGCCCGCGATTGGGGCATAAAAGTAGAAGAGCGCCGTATTTCGGTAAAGGAGGTGGAAGAAGCCATTCAGCAAGGCCGCTTGCAGGAAGCCTTTGGTACCGGTACTGCCGCTACTATTGCCAACATAGCTAAAATTGGAATTGGCGAAAAGCAGTACACCTTACCGGAGGTTAACAGCAATAATTTCTCTAAAAAAGTGTTTAAAGCATTAGATGATATTAAAACCGGCCGCCTGGAAGATAAATGGGGCTGGATATACAAAGTATAAGTATGAGAAAGATTCCGGCGGTGCTGATTGCCACCCTTGGCTTTGTAATTATAGGCTTAGGCTACGGCATAACCGGCGGAATAAAACGACTACGAGAGAATAGTAAGAAGAAGTAGTATAGAGTATATGGTATTTGGGATATAGTACTTTTGGCTATTCACTATAATATATTAAAGTAAAGGCGGCTAATTAGCTGCCTTTCGCTTTTCCTAGCTAATCCAGTATATTTGCTTAGGTTATATAGAGAACGTAAGAATATAGAATCCAAATACTATATACCATATACTAACTCACCAACTCAGTAATTCACAAATTCACCACATAAACAGACATGACTTCAGACCAACTGAAAGACGTGAAGGCGCGCAGCTCGGCCTTAAGGAGGTATCTTTGACTACGATGCCAAGAAAGAAGAAATAGCCAAACTACAGGAAAAGTCCGTAGCCCCCGATTTTTGGGATGACCCCAAAGCCGCCGAGGCGGTAATGAAAGAAATCCGTTCTATGAAGGTATGGACCGATAGTTACGACAATCTTCAGGAGAAGGTAGATGACCTTAGTACGCTCTACGAGTTTTTAGAAATGGGCGAAGGCTCGGAAGAAGAAGTTGACCGGGAGCTTAAGAAGGTAGAAGAAGCCTTGGACGAGGTAGAGTTTAAGAAGATGCTAAGCGGCGAGGAAGACCAGCTCAACGCCATGATTGAAA
Source organism: uncultured Roseivirgaceae bacterium (assembly GCA_964504565.1). GTDB lineage: Bacteria > Bacteroidota > Bacteroidia > Cytophagales > Cyclobacteriaceae > Cesiribacter. The sequence continues at coordinate 283,986 of CAZDEY010000005.1, read as the reverse complement.
TAAACTCCGGCGCGGGCGGCACCGAAAGCCAGGACTGGGCCGAGATGCTCATGCGCATGTACATAATGTGGGGCGAAAAAAGTGGATTTACCGTGCGCGAGGTAAATAACAACGCGGGCGAGGCGGCCGGTATAAAAAGTGCTACACTGGAAATAGAAGGCGATTTTGCCTACGGTTACCTAAAGAGTGAAATAGGCGTACACCGCCTGGTACGCATATCGCCCTTCGATAGTGGCGGGCGGCGCCACACCTCTTTCGCCTCGGTATTTGCCTACCCGGTGGTTGACGATACCATTGAGATTGAAATTAACCCCAGCGACCTCAGTTGGGATACTTTTAGGGCCGGGGGCGCCGGCGGCCAGAACGTAAATAAGGTAGAAACCGCGGTGCGCGTACGCCACGCCCCCTCGGGCATAATTGTGGAGTGTCAGCAGGAGCGCAGCCAGCACCAAAACCGCGACAAGGCGCTTAAGATGCTTAAGAGCCGCCTGTACCAGCAAGAGGTAGAAAAGCGCAATGCCGAGCGCGACAAAATTGAAAGCGGCAAAAAGCGGATTGACTTCGGCAGCCAAATCCGAAACTACGTATTGCACCCCTACAAACTGGTAAAAGATGCCCGCACCGGCGTAGAACGCAACGATGTTCAGAATGTGTTAGATGGTGACCTAGATGAATTTATTAAAGCCTTCTTGATGGAGCAATAGCGGCCAATGATATAATAGATATAACAACAATTGCTGTTATTTCCTATATTTAGGAGGATAACAGCAATTGTTGTTATACGGATGTTGTGGCTAATTAAAAAATGAAGAAACAAGTATTCATATTAGGAGCAGGATTCTCAGTAGCCGCAGGGCTTCCTTCTCAATATGACTTGACTAAAGAAATCTTTGAGCCGCAAAAGTCTGATTCAGAAGCCTACGACTTAACGCTTTACAATCTATATGAGACACAAAGACAACTCCTGCGTTTCTTAGAAACAGAATTCGGAATTACTAGTGACTCGGAATATCTGCTTCAACTAGAAGACATTTATACCCCTCTTGATAGATCAATTGTAGAAAACTCAACGTTCAGAACCTTTCCACCAGAAGAACTTTTAAACCTACGTCAATCCTTAGACGCAATTCTTATCCTCGCGCTGAAAGCAAAATCAACCTTATCCAAAAAACCAGAGTACATTGAAAAATTTGCCCAATACATAATCGACAAAAGTAGGATTCGAGCAAATAATTATAGAAAGAACGACCCTGTATCAGTAATCACAACCAATTGGGATATTCTACTTGACAATGCATTTAGAAAACAATTATTAGATGAAAAAAAGCCCAAGGGCGTAATTGACTATAACTGCTATGTGAGTTCTTTAAAGAATGACCCTACAATTACCCCAGGACTAAAAGCACTTGCCGAAGGAAAGTTCATTGTAAAGCTTTTAAAGATTCATGGTTCGATAAATTGGCTTCATTGTCCAAAATGTCAACGAATCTATATAGACTTCTATCAACGAGTTATAGACTATGGCGTTTTTAGACATAAGGCATGTAGATACTGCAGTCGAGAGCATATCAGCAACGAATACAAGCCTCCACTTTTAAGAACAATGCTACTAATGCCAACCTTTATAAAAGACTTAAGTAACTTCCAAACAAAGCTTATTTGGCGAAATTCAGGAGTTGAAATCTCGGAAGCTGATGAATTGGTATTTATAGGCTACTCGTTCCCTATGGCAGACTTTGAGTTCAGACAACTCCTTTTTAGGAATGTAAAGAGAAACGCGAAAATTCGAGTTGTCCTTTATGACAGAGAAAATCCTGATAAAGTCATTGTTCCAAAGGATGGGACTAAGGTATCATATGAAAGTGCCGCATACCGGTACTTGAGTTTCTTTGGTGGAATGGACTTAAAGATTTCATTTGAAGGTGTGAAAGACTATATAGAAAACTTAAAATAAAGAATTAGCCACAATAACGGGTATAGTGCATGCCCTGCGGGACACGCACCATACCCAAACCGCTATGATCAATTAGTTAAATGCTATGGCTGATAGAGATATTGAGACCAAAAGACTATCAATCGATTTTAAAAAGCTAGAGCTTGAACAAGCAAGATTAAAGAATGATGCGCGATTTTTTAATAAAAATTTAGGCAGTATCGTCTCTATACTTGGAGTTGTTGTTTCAGCAATGATATCCTATGCTGCAATTACAATCTCAAAAGATCAGTTGAAAATGAATGAAGAGAAAATTTTCAATGACAAACAATTACTAGAGCAGAATTCTGATTTTGATAAAATAATGAGAAATAAAGATTTTGAATTCAAAAAAGATAGTCAAGAACAAACATATAGACTGGAATTTTTAAAATATATTACAGTAAATAATGAAAAACTTTTCAGGAAGGAAAGTCCTGGAAGAGAGATTATTCTACAGACAATATTAAGTACTTTCCCCACATATATAACTGATGATGTGATTAATCAATGGCAAGATGCAACTATTGAACAGAGACAAGTCTTCAAGCAGATTCAGGAAAGACAAACGGACTTGAAAATTTGGTTTCAAGATAGTGATGGAGATGGCTTTGGATTAAAAACAAATTATACAAGAAGAGAAAGTAGACCCGAGGGATATGTAGATAATAATGAAGATCCTTATGACTCAAACCCTGATGCGTATCCAGGTCAGAAAAATTTTTTCACAGTACATCGTGGCGATGGAAGCTTTGATTATAATGGGGATGGTATAGAAGAAAAACAGTTTACCCAAATCGGACAATGTGGTGAAGGAACAGCAAACCCACAAGGGTGGGTCTCTTCTGTGCCTAATTGTGGGCAGTCCGAACTTTGGCTTGTAGACTGTGACAGAAAAGTTGAAGCATTTCCACCAAAAATCAATGTGGTTCGTGAAACTATTTCAAAAGTGCAGGGAGGAAGATAAATGAACATAACATTATTTAAGAAGCCATAGTCGCACTATTCCAACGCACAACCTAAACTTCGGCTCTTAGTAACTTCGTCAGTATAGTAAAAATATGAAAGCTATTAAAAGAGCTTTTAAGGTGTTAGAAAGCAATATTAAATACAATAGAGGATATACCTTGGAATCATTTAATAACCTTTTTAAGGCGAGATAATGATGGATTAAGTGGAAGTATTAGTAATAAAGGATTTAAAGATTGGTCATACAATCATTGGGTTGGAATTTTTCACCCGGTAATATATGGTGAAATTGAAATAAGGGGTGGTAACCATAATATTGAAGTAAGGTCAAAAATGAACTCTTTAGGAAAATTATTTTCAGTCCTCCTTCTAGGCTTTTGGGCATACTGGATCATGACCGGCATTGTAATTCGAGAATATAATTCTTGGACCTTTCTGTGGAAGCGCATTGTTATTGGCATTATTATGACGTCCCTTCCAATTATTGCTTTTATGAGTACCAAAAAAGGAAAGGGGAAAAATTAAAATAGTGTGTCAACTTTAATTATAAGTTTAGGTATATGGATCATCATTATATATTAATTATTTATCATAAACACAGTATGTATTTACCATACACTCCCTAATGCCTTCTGGGCACAGCAATTGTTTATCTAATACCCCTCCCACAAAACCATACCGCCGCCCTTATAAATCTGTCTTTATATCCTAGCTGCATTTACTAGTTTGATTTTTAGCTTCTGCTAAGTCAATAATCAATTTAGTAAATGAAAATTCTAAGAAAAGCCGCTCTTAGCCTAGCCGTACTAATTACCATCCCGGTTTTATTCGTAGGCGGCAATATTGCATACAAATACTACCTAGCCCACCAGCGAGCCGAAAGCCTAAATGGCACTGCGTTGGGCGCGGAACTTTCCCCCGCTGAAATTGAAGGGGGCCAATACCTAAGTGATGGCGAATTGCTTAGCAAACGGGCGTTTGAGCTTTCAGATATTGAACCTATCTGGAGTAAGCTAATTGAAAACGGTGCCCTCAAGAAGGAATATGCCTATCTGGATAAACTGGATTTCTTCGCTATCACCTATAAAAGCGACTCCCTATTAATAAACGGCATTATAGCCGAGCCGAAAGCCGAAGGTGTGTTTCCGGTTGTACTTTTTAATCGGGGCGGCAATAAAAAAACCGGTAACGATGCTAAGTTCAGTACCCTCTTTTCACTTCTCACCACTTCGGCAAAATTAGCAAGTGAAGGCTACGTTATTTTAGCCTCCTGCTACCGCGGCGAAACCGATGAATTTGGCGGCCGCGATATTAACGATGTGCTGGACCTGGCAAAAACTGCCCATGAGCTGCCCAAAGCTAATGCCAATAGAATAGGTATGTTGGGCTGGTCGCGCGGCGGCATGATGACCTACCTGGCCCTGCAGTGTACCGATTATATTAAAACCGCCGTGGTAGGCAATGGCCCTACCGACCTGGCTCCCCTACTGGAGGAACGGCCGGAGATGGAAAGCGTATGCGCCCGGCTCATTCCTAATTTTTTAGAAAACCGGGAGCAGGAACTTAAAAAGCGTTCCGCAGTATACTGGGCTGATGAGCTAGACAAAAACTCCAGCCTCCTGATTCTGTGCGGTACAAATGATGAAAACGTGAACCCCAACCAAGCGCACAAACTAGCCGCAGAATTGGAAAAGATAAACTACAACTTTACCCTAAAAGAATTTAAAACCGACCACAAATTCACCGGTAAAAAAGATGAGCTGAATGCCGCTTTAATAAGTTGGTTCGGCAAAAGGCTTTAGTATGTTCAACTTATAAAAGATTTAAAGACTAAGAGTGGATTTAGGATGCAGTTGAGCCAGAGTATATATTTATTATCTTTGGTTGGTTAATTATGAAACGGTACCCTACCATGAAATACCTTCTTACCCTTCTAATTTGTATTAGCTGCTTTACTGCGCATAGCCAAAGTTCTAACGATTATTTAGAGATGGGAATAGCAGCCCATAAACAACAAGATTTCACGGAGGCAATAAGCCATTATAGCAAGGCTATTAATGCTGACCAAAGCAATATCGATGCTTACCTTAACCGAGGAATTTGCCAGTTGGCCTTAAAGGATTTTAAGGCAGCCAAGTCAGATTTTGACAGAACCTTACAATTAGATTCTAAAAATACAAGTGCCTATTACAGCCGGGCTACCGTTTACGTAAGTGAACAAAAATATAAAGAAGCCCTACCTGACTTAGATAAGACAATCGAACTAAACCCTTCCTTTCCAAATGCCCTTACACTTCGAGGGCAAATAAGGGCTCAGACTGAAAATATAGAAGGAGCGTGCAAGGATTTTCAGCAGGCAAAAGAAATTGGCGATCCCCGGGCGGCTGAATACCTGAGTCAATTCTGTGGGAAAGAGCAAAGCCCAGGTGAATCTTTAATGCTTCATTGGCCGGAAGAAGAAAACTGGAAAGTTGGTAGCAGGCAGGAAGATGAGAGCATGGTAATGCTGGAATTAATTCACGCCGACGAAACCCTGGATAACTGGACTGAATTTGGAAGCATGATGTCAGCCAAAGGCGTGAAAAACCTACCAATGGAAAAGGCAATGAACATGATGTACGATCAGGCTAAGCAAAACGCTCCTAAAGCTAAATTAACATTTATTGAAAAGGATGAAACTGCCGAACACCCTTGGATACTTTTTACTATTGAAGCACCACGTTTTAATAATGACAAAACGCCGGAATCTCAGCTCTATTATATTATTCGAGGCCAGGAGGCTCTTTATATAAATTTTAGAGCTGTTAAAGAGAAGGCGATCTCCGATGAACAAAAAGAAAAATGGATTCAATTCTTTAAAAGCGGAAAAATTGTAGATAAGTAGTGCTTATTTACTGTTTAACCTAATAAGACCTTAAATAATTTAGCCTAAACCTCCCCTCCTATGGCCTCCGGATTTTTTGCCCTTTTTGATGATATAGCTGTTCTGATGGACGATGTTGCCAGCATGAGCAAAATTGCTACCAAGAAAACCGGTGGTCTGCTGGCCGATGACCTGGCCGTTAACGCCGAGAAAGCTTCGGGTTTTGTATCGGCTCGTGAAATTCCGGTACTGTGGCAAATTACCAAAGGCTCTTTTCTTAATAAACTTATAATTTTACCGGCCGCATTTTTGCTCAGCGCATTTTTGCCGGGAGTTATTGTACCTATTTTGTTTGTAGGAGGCTTGTATTTAGCCTACGAAGGAGCCGAAAAAATTTACGAATACCTCTTTCATCGCAAGCCGAAAGGCACCGTAAAAACTAAGGTCGATATGACCAAGGAGGAGATACTAGCGTTGGAAAAGGATAAAATTAAGTCAGCCATCTTAATTGACTTTATTCTGTCGGTCGAGATCATCATAATAGCGCTGAGTTCTGTTGCCGACCAACCCCTTAAAATTCAAATTCCGGTGGTTACGGTGGTAGCCATAATTGCTACCATTGGGGTATACGGCTTGGTAGCCTTACTAGTGCGAATGGACGATTTTGGGTTGAAACTAATTAACCTAAACGACCGGGACGATAGCTTTTCGGACAAGGTAGGCCGGGCGCTAGTTAATGTTTTGCCGTATATAATTAGAGGGTTGGGGGTTTTGGGTACTATTGCTATGATTTTAGTTGCCGGCGGAATTTTTGTCCACAACATCGAATATATCCATCACTTGGTTGAGTTTTTACCCGGTATTTTAGGTGAATTTCTGGTTGGGTTGATAGTAGGCGCAAGTGCCGTATTGGTAATGAAGATAATAGCTAAACTTAGAGGGAAGTAGCTATTAGAAAGCAACTAGGTTACTTGTAGTAACCTAGTTGCTGAACCTTTTATGTCTTATGCGATATAGAAAGATATATTTCTATCTATTAATTATCTGTACCCTTATCTACATTCCCTATATAATTTGGGATGATTGGAATTTAATTCAGTGAGCTTATTTAGAAAATAATTTATTTGCGGCAATTTGGCTGGAAATACTTATCTACTTGGCTTGGTTAGCCATCTTTTCAATTTACTACTGGCTAGCTATTGGATTAATTAGAATGATTTTTAGCATATCAACCCTAAGGCAAAAAAGACCATCTCAAAAATGAAATGGTCTTAGTCTGTAGAGTTCAATAGGTAAATTATTTAGCCACTCGTTGCTTTCGTTCACTAGCCGGCCGGCGTACCGACTCTCGATCAACCGTAAATTCGTAGCCGCGGCCCACGGCCAGGGTTTTAATCGGTTTGTTCTCGGTAAGCGGTACATTTTTGTATTTCTCCATAACCAAACGGCTTATTAGGTAGCACACAGTGCTTTCTGCCCCCTGGTTTTGATTTACGTGGTCTTTCTCTAAGCCATCGTAGCAACTACCGGCAGCGCCATTATATAGTACCTGGCCCAAATGGTTATTTCCTAAATACCAGGTAAAAGCGGTTCGCATCTTTTCCAGATACTCCGGGTTTTTGGTTTCTTTATAGAATATATCTAAAGCCACAATAGTATAGCACACATCAATAGGCTGCTCGCCGTAACCAAATTGTTCTTCACCCTTAACTAACCATCCCTGGTTAGAAATTACTTTTATTCTATCATCTATAAACAAGAATTCACACAAGAAGTCAAACGAGCGAATGGCAATATCTTTAAATTCAGGCTTGCCGGTAGCCAGGTAACCGTACAATATACCTTCGGAAAGTAAACTGTTGGCGTAGGTAAGGTACGGCTCAAACCACTGCCATTTATCATCGGCAACACCGTTAAACTTATCCTGAAGGCCGGTAGCCAGCTTATCAATCAGGTTGGTAATGCTATCTAATTCATGAATCTGATTATAGCAGTATAGCCCCTTAATGGCAAAGGCGCGGGCGCGGGGCGAGTCAACCTTTTCAATATGCGGAATAGCCCCTTGTATAAGCTGCTCGGCCAGGTTACAAAATGCGCTAGGCAGGGTTTCGTAGTGGCTTAGCAAACTGCCAAGTGCCCATACCGCCCGCATCGAAGAATCTTCCAGGTTAACCTCCTTATTCTGAGCAGTTGGTTGGCCCGCCGTATCCAGGTAGTTAATGAAGCTACCGTCGGCTTGCTGGCACATTTTTACTACCTGTAAGTAGCTCATCATAAGCTTGAGCGCACGCTTATCGCCGGTTTGGGCAAAATAGTTGGTAGCAGCAATTAGCGCCCGGGCGTTATCATCCAGCGTATAGCCGTGTTGCGGGTCGGGCTCACCAATATTAGCAAACTGGTACATGCCGATGTCACTGGTCATACGCTGCATATGGTCCAGCTTCATTTGGGGCAAGGCAAAATCCAGGTTAAGGTTTTCCGGCCATACCTCTTTAAATGTATTGAAGTAGCTAACCGCTACGTTGGGCCAGGCCGTATTACGGGTTCCGTGGTAGGCATTACGGCCCATATGGTAGAGCAATTCCTTATCGCCTAAAATACGCTTAGTAGCCTGCGCAATTTGTTCGGGGCTGTCAAAATCGACCAGAAAGCCCATATTTTCCTTCAGCATTTCCTGCGCCATAGGTATTTTGGTAGAAACCATAGCGCAACCGCAACTCATAGCGTAGGTGAAAGTACCACTTACGGCCTGGTGCGGGTCTTTGCTGGTAAATAGGTAAACATCTGTAAGGCTTAGGTATTCCAGCAGCTCGTTCAAGTCCAGATAACGGTTTACAAAGCGTACGTGCTTCTGCAGGCCCCGCTTTATAATCATATCTTTGAGCTTAATGCGGTAACGTTCGCCTTCGTGCTTAACTACTTCCGGATGGGTTCTTCCCAAAATAAGATATACCACTTCCGGGTGCTGCTGACTAATTTCTTCCAGCGCGGCTACGGCATTTTCAATACCTTTATTACTGCTTAGCAACCCAAAAGTTGAAAGTACCAGCTTGCCTTGTAAATTATGTTTAGCTTTTAACTCCTCGCGGTTAGGCCACGGAGTAAGGTGCGTACCGTGGGGTATTACATCTAACTTTCCTTGGGGTATATTATACTCTTCCTGTAGAATTTTAGCCGAGTGGTCCGTCATAGTTACTAGCCTGTCGGTATAAAGGGCTATTTTGTCCATAACCTGGCGTAGCTGCTCGTCGGGCTTAGGCAAAACCGTATGCAGCACCACCACCACTGACTTTTCCAGATTCTTGAGAAACGGGATTAGGTTCTTTCCCCAATCCGGACCGAATAAACCAAACTCGTGCTGAATGCAAACCATAGTAACCCGGTCGTCATTATTTATGGTTTCGGCCATAGCTTTACACTCTTCTACTGAAGAAGTTTTAAGCGTATACACTACTTCGTCGGGATACAATCGTTTTTCGGCCCGCTCTTCTTCAAGAGCACAAATACCAAAGGTAGAATCGGTATGGTTGAACTGCTGTTTTATAGCAGCAAGTAAATCTTGGGTGAACGTAGCTATGCCGCACTCGCGGGGCGGGTAAGAGCTTAAAAAAAGTATCATAACTTAGGTGAAGAAAATTTTAACTCCTCAAAAAATCAACTATAACTAATTAACAATCATTACTTTGCCAATAGTTTCATGAGCTTTGGTAAACTTAAGGAGGCTACCGCTATTTTACTATCGCTGGCTCCGTAGTAGATATACAAACGCTCACCTTCTTGTACGAGACCGGTGGGAAAAACGACGTTATTTACATACCCAATTTGCTCATAATTTTCGTCGGGCGAAAAAAGCGGGAGTTCCAGTTTATTAATAACTTTGGTAGGGTCTTCCAAATCGAGCAGGGCGGCGGCGGCATGGTAAACGCGCTTGTGCCCGTCTTTGCTTTTTTCTACGCCGTGGTAAATCATTAACCAGCCTTCGGGCGTTTCTAAGGGCACGCAACCGGCCCCAATATGGCTGTTATACACATCGTGCGGGTCGAGCACAATGTACTTGGCAAAATTACAAAAGTACTCTTCCCAAAATTTGCTGGTTAGTTCTTCAATTTTATTAAACTGCACCACCTGAATGCCGGGCCAAATGCGGTGCAAAACCGTAAATTTACCCCCTATTTTTCTAGGAAAATACACCACATCCTTATCCCAAACCAGAACTTTATCGGGTACGGGCTCGCGCTTATGCAGCAGCTCCACGTGCCAGTAATATTTCTCATCAATAGGAAGTTGGCACTGATGCATCAGCATTTCCATATGTACCAAATCTATATTGGGGGTTACAAAGCCCTGGCGCTGAAAATTAAGGCCATCGGTAGAGGTTGCCAGGGCGCCCAAGGCATTAAAGCCATCGTAGGCGGTGTAGGTCATATAGTATACCTCATCAATTTTAGCCACCCTGGGGTCTTCTACTCCGTGGCGTTCGCTGGCATCTTGCGGGGTGTACAGGGGTTTGGTCCAGCGTTTACTTACCGTTAGCGGGTCGCTAAGTTCGGCATAGCCTACCGTGGAAAAATTACCGGTACTTACTGCCCGGTAGTATACCCGTATGGTACCGTCTTCTTCCCTGATAATAGCCGGGTTAAATACTCCTTCGTTTTCAAAATGATTTTCGGTTTCATCCAGAATAACCCCGTGCCGTTGTAGGTCAATATCGTACTCTTTATACTTAGTTGGCTGAAATTCTTCCTGTACTTTCATGTAGCTGATGGGTTTTATTTTAGGAAGTACCGAACCTCCTAAAATGTTATAAACGCCAAGAGTAAATCTTAGCAATTTTTACTGCTAGGTATACGGGGGAATTAGGCTTACGGCTACTTTTTTAAGAATTTATATTGGAAGAATTATACTGGGTAAGGTTCTACTATTTTTCATACCGTTGAAACCACTCCAGCACATTCGGAAAAACTTCCTTTACTGCACTGGAGCTGGTCAAAAGATCTATATGACCGTAGTTATGGCTATGGTTATACTCTTTTCCGTAAACCTGTAACTGATGCTCCAAGCCATCACCCATTTCCCGTTTCAGGCGGGCTACATCTTTGGGGTTACCAAGTACCCAATCGTGGGCTCCGGTAAGCAGTAAGGTTGGTGCTAATTGTTTAGCCTGCAGCGCTTCGGCATAATCAAAATTTTGGCCCGCGTCTTTCCACTCGGGGTTTAGTACCCAATGGCGGGTTTGGCGGTATAATTCACCGTGCTCATTCTGAGAACCCATTTTATACTTAATTGCCGGTAGGTACCCATACTTTTTTACCAAGTATTCACCTAAGCGCACCCAGGCTAAATCTACCATTAACCACTTGCGCAAGCTGCGGGTGGCAATATGGCGCTTACTACCAAAAAACACCATTGATTTAACTTCAGCCTTAGGTATATGCTTGGCCAGGTAGGCTAAAAACTGCACCCCGCCCCAAGAGTGCGCCAGCCAATGCTGAGAATTTGCACCACTATGTTGCTGCACATACTCAATAATAGCCGGCAAATCTTTAGTGAGAAATTCCTGCTGATCGCCACCGCCACCGTTTTTTACCTTGGGCGTACTTTGGCCCCGGCCGCTTAAATCGGGCACGTATACTTTATAACCTTGCTCGGCCAGCCACGGCGCCAGCCCCCTACCCGATTTGGAGTAAAATATTCGGCCATCTTCAACGGAGCCGTGTATGGCTAAAACTGCCGGTTTTTCTCCTTGCAGAGAGTTGTTAGGCAAGAATGTTTTAATGTGAATGGTATTTGAGCCAACCTTAAGATAGGATGATTCGCTAGCGATTTCGGGCATATAAAGTACACAAAAATTTATTCTGCATGCATACTAAAATAATTTTGCCGTTCTATCAATTTCAAATAAAAAAAGCCTCAGACTAGCTAAGGCTTTTTTACTAAGAAATACCCATGGTATTCTCAAGGACAGCAAATGACGGTTAGGTGCATCAAATACATTTTTCCAACTTAAATAAAATGAATAGCACCCTAAATGTATTATTTGCTTCCCGCAACTGGTTAAGGGTAAGCAGTAAAGCCTTAACCCATAAGCTTAAGGTTTTACCCAAACGATAATTCTTATTATTTATACAATTGGTAGTATAAAAGTAGACTAATTTACCCTTATACGATGCCGAGATTGAGTATTTAGGACGGTTGATTTAGCCAGACCGTTAAATTTGTGAGTATTTAAGCATTAATAGTTTAAGCCGGTAAGTAAGTAACTTTAAACTACTTAACTATGTAGTTATAGATATTAGAACGCTTATTCTGAGAAACCGGAATAATTTTACCATTGCTTAGTATCAGCTCGCCCCCGCGCCCTTTTATAAACTTTTCTACGTAGCTCATATTCACCAGATACTTTTGGTGTACGCGGCAGAATGTATTTACCGGCAGCAATTCTTCGTACTCCTTTAGGGTTTTACTGGCTAAATAGGCTTTATTGTTATTAAGGATAATTGTAGTATAATTACTAGATGCCTCGCAGTAGATAATTTTCTCTATATCTACCAACTCAAACCCTTCATTAGAAGGTATAGCAATTCTACGGCTGGCAGTAATACCATTTTTTACCTCAGTGGCTAGAGTACTTTTCTTGAATTTCTGAATAGCAGTTCTAAGTTCGGCCACATCCAGAGGCTTAAGCAAGTACTCGAAGGCCGAAGCTTTTATAGCGTTTAACGCATACTTACTGTAGGCCGTAGTAAAAATTACCTTGGATGATGTTTCGCTTATAAGGTTTGCCAATTCCAGCCCACTTTTGCCCGGCATTTCAATATCCAAAAATATTATATCAGGTTCTTCTTTGTAGATAAACTCTAAGGCTTCATCAACCTGGCCAAGCTCCCGTAGGCAATTTACTTCCGGGCAAAACTTATCCAGCATAGCTTTTAAGGTTGTTCTTGCCCCCTGTTCATCATCTACAATAATGCACGTAATTTCCTGACTCATTAATTTTGCGGAATAGTAATTTTAACTACGGTGCCGGTACCTACTTCAGCATCCTCAACCCGAAAACTTATTTTGCCAGAGCGATAATAATTTAGTGCGTTTAAGCGCTCTATTACAAGTTTATTGCCCATAGACTCATGGGTTTTTCTGGTTCTGACTTTTGAAGCTTCGCGGCCAATGCCGTTATCAGCAATAACTATTAAAATAGAACCGTTTCCTTCTAGTTCAAACCTAATGCTTAGCTTGTTTTCTGCCTCCTGGTTAATAAAACCATGCCAAATTGCATTTTCCAAAAACGGCTGAACCACCATGGTGGGCACCTCTACCATAGTTCTATTTATACCAGTATCAACATGAATTTCATAGGTAAACTTATCGCCGGTTTTCAACCGCTCAATGTCCAGATAATTCTCAATTAACTCAATTTCTTCGTCCAGCCCTACAAAATTTACATCGGAGTAGTCTAGTATCTGACGGGTTAGCCGGCCCAATTTAACCAGATAGGTGTGAGCCAGCTCTGGCTCATCGGTAAAAATTTTACCTTGTATAGAATTAAGAGCATTAGATAAGAAATGGGGGTTAATTTGAGCCTTAAGTGATTTTAATTCAGACTCTATCAATCGTTCTTCCTGCAACCGTTTGGCCTCCTTACGCTGATTAAATTTGCTATTACCCAACCATAAAAATGCCAGCGTGGTTAGCCCGGCCAAAAAGTAAAATAGCTTTGTGTTCCAGAACGGAGGTTCAATTTTAAAATTCACAACGGCCGGTTTACTCCACTCACTACTTTTATTTTTAGCACTAACCTCAAATGAATACGCGCCCGGACTTAAAGATGAAAGGTTAACGGAGCGGTTGGGCGTATACACCCAGGGCGAACTATTGGTGAGACGGTAACGATAGGATAAGTTTTTGCTTGACGCCGGTGAAACCCCAATGTACTGAATCAAAATTTCCTTAGTTGTATAGCTTAAAGCAATTGGACTAATGGTGGAGTAAACTATGTTATTTGCTTTAAATTTTTCTATATAAGTAGGCGGAACTGTATTGTTCAGATCAATTTTATTAAGGTCAAAAAAATTTATTCCTGACCCGGTAGCTGCCCATAAGGTATCGTTTCTGATATCTATATCATAGATTACATTAGAGCTTAGCCCATCTTCCTGATTAAAATTACTGACCTTTACAGAATCCGGGAATCCAACAATCTGGTCCAAACCAGAATTAGAACCTGCCCAAATAGTTTTGCTATCATCTATTTTAACCGACCAATAGGAGTCATTACTAAGTCCGTTGCTTTTATTAAGATAGTGAACCTTTTCGTCGCTATTCAAAAATACAAGACCGTAGCCTTTAGTAGCCAGCATAACCCCTCCAAAAGGAGTATCTGAGATATTATTTATACCAATACCTGCTAACGATTCAATTTCTTTAACCACATGAGAGCCTTTTGCTATTACAAAAAGCCCGTTGATCGTAACTAACCAAATGTTCCCTTGGCTATCTAGCAGCAGGTTTATTACTCGTTTGTCTATTTTTTTATTCTTTATAAACCTATTGACCCGCTCTATACTTTCTCCGGCCTGGGCGGCTACTTCCTGTTGGGTAAAGGTAAAATAGCCTGTTGGAGAAGCTATATGAATTGTTTTATGAGGTTCACTAATTACGAAATCTTTGCAAGGTAAATATAATGTATCTATCTGACGGCCAGACTTTCTTATCAAACTGTAACGATTACACCCAAAAAAGACGTCATCAATTACTTCAATCTTATTATAGTTTGTATTCTCTACTTCGGTAATTTCTATATCTAAATTCTTAGTGATGTTAATCTTATTTACATTATTCATGTAATCGCCAGCCCACAGATTCTGATCTATTTTGCTATTGATCCATTTAATGCTATTATTGGTTAAACCATGATTACTAGTAAGAATGTACACCGGGTTTTTCGGAAAAAACAAGAGCCCTTTACTTTTAGTAGCAATCCAATAATTACCATTTGAATCTTTGGTAATTGATAAAATACTAAAATTAATTAACTCATTTAATATATCGTTCTTTACATTATTACCCTGAATAAAGGCTCCTTTAGCTGTACATACCCAAAGATCATTATCAATTTTAATTACGTTATATATAAGCTCATAGTTATCATTATTTCTAGATCCGTATACTTTCTTAAATTTCTTTTTTTTTATATCAAAACTATACAGTATACTCTGAACATTGAAGTAGATAATATTATTAGCTAAAATTTCGGCTTTAGAATTCTTAACCAGGTAAAAAAAATCGACCTTAGCGGCACCCTCAATAGAAACTCTATCAGTTTCAGTGATATTTTCGTGTATATTGGAAAAATATACCGCACCATCTCGATACAGCATTACGAATTCATCATGACCTACTGGGAAAAATCCATTTATTTGATCGTAAGGCTCCACCGAAATTCTTTTTTGAAGGGTATTTTCAGAATTATACGAGTAGACTCCTCCTTCAAGTAATGAAATCCAGATAGTTCCGGATGCATCTTCAGCAATATCACTTACAAATGAACCACTATCATCAATTTTTAAAGATGGTTCATTAATCTCGTTATAGAATTTAGCTTGGTGGTAGTAGGATAATTTGCCGTTATGGGCATAAAACCAAATTCTAGATTTTGAATCTTCAAAAAAGTCAAATATCTCGTAATCAGCTAACCCGTCCTTAGTATTGAAATTTTCAAATTCATACCCATTATACCTAGAAACGCCATTGTCAGTGGCTATCCAGATATATCCTTGGCTATCTTCAAATACTGAGTAGACAGTTGAGGACGGTAAGCCATCCTCTTCAGTAAAATTTTTAAACGCCCGGTGTTGTGCCTGTAAGCAGTCAAAGCTTAGTAGTTGAATCAACAGAATAAGCCAAATAACTTTCTTCACCGTATACTTTTAATTAAGCTCTATAGCTTTTCTCTGCCTGTTATATTATACAGTTGAGAGAGTACTCTGCATTAGGAATGCTATAAACTTTAAATTATACTAACCTACTAAATGTGAGTGATAGCTAAAAATGACCCTTTCTCAAGTTATTACCTAACCTTAAGTCCATATATACAACGGTATACCAATTTGTTTGATAAGGAAGTAAGACTATTAGTTAGAAACTATAGTCAGTTAAATCAGTAATTACGGCCCCTTCTTTTTCTTTCAGAAACTTTAGTACGATTTCGTATGGTACGGAGGCGTGATATTGAGTACCGTCTTGCATCATAATGTGGCACTGATCTTCGCCGTGCTCGCACTTTTCTATAGCCTGTATAAAGCGGGTATCAATAAGCACGGCCTGCAAAGTCATTGGAGGCTCAATATTGTTTTCCTCGTAAAACTCCGGGGTATTCTCATCAAAATCAGGCGCTGAACACATTACCTGAAGCAGATGGCGGCGATTAGCCGGTATTATAGATGACGATACTGCCATAGCAGGAACATTTAACATAAAAGAACTATTTAAGCCTTATGCAGTGCGCAGGGCCTGGCCAGAAGTGCAATTGCTTAATACAGCTCAGCTAGCTTCTGTACAGTATAATCAATTTCTTCCGGAGTATTATACTTACTAAACGAAAATCGTACTGCCCCGCGCTGGCTATCAACCTTTAAGGCCTGCAATACGTGCGAGCCTACCTGAGAGCCGCTGGTGCAGGCACTGCCACCGGATGCCGATATGCCCCCGATATCCAAGTTGAATAGCAGCATCTCATTATCATCGGTGGGGGGCAAACTTACGTTAAGGACAGTATAGAGGCTTCGCTCCGGCACCGTAGGGTTTCCGTTAAATTCAACTCCCGGCACGGCATTTTTAAGCCCGCCAATCATTCTATCCTTTAAACCTTGAATATAGGTTTGGTGTTCGCTCATATCGCGGTAGGCAATTTCCAGGGCGGTAGCCAAACCAGCTATACCGGCTACATTTTCGGTGCCCCCGCGCATATTGCGCTCCTGCGAGCCGCCGTATACCAACGGACAAATTTTATGATCGCCATTTATATACAAGAAACCCGCCCCCTTAGGGCCATGAAATTTATGCGCCGATCCTACTATATGCTGGATAAAAAGTTTTTGCAAATCGTGAGAATAGTGCCCAACTGTCTGTACCGTATCAGAATGAAATATAGCTCCAAACTCTTTACACAGGCTGCCTACCCGGTCAATATCCAACAAATTTCCAATTTCATTATTGGCGTGCATTAAGGTTACCAGACTATTCTTATGAGTCTTTAGAATTTCTTCTAACTGAGCTAAGTCAGGATTGCCGTCTCTATCAACGTCCAACAAATGTAACTTAACCAGCCCACTTTTAGCCAGTTTTTCGGCAGTATGCAGCACAGCGTGGTGCTCTACCGGCGAGGTAATTATATTTTGAACTCCGCAACTTTCTACATTGCAGCGCAGTGCCGTATTATCTGCCTCGGTGCCCCCACTGGTAAAGAATATTTCGGCCGGACTGGTATTCAGCAATTCAGCTACTTTACGCCGGGCTTTTTCTACCGCTGCCCGGGCCGCACGTCCGTGCCGGTGTATAGAAGAGGGGTTTCCCCACTCATTTAACAGATGGGGCTTCATAGCGTCAAACACCTCGGGGTCTAGCCGGGTGGTTGCTGCATTATCCAGGTATACGTTCATGCTATTCTTCTACCTTAGTACTAATAATTTCTTTTATATCAGAAATTATTTTCTTTGCCAAATGCTCGGCCGTAGACTGCGTGGCCGATTCGGAATAGATCCGGATAATTGGTTCGGTATTACTCTTGCGCAGGTGAACCCACTCGTGGTCAAACTCAATTTTAACTCCGTCAATGGTATTTATTGGCTGCTTGCTATAACGGTTCTGAATTTCATCCAGAATAAAGTCCACATCAATTTCCGGGGTCAGTTCAATTTTATTTTTACTGATATGATAGTTGGGGTACTTACGGCGAAGCATAGCGGCCGGCTTACCGTATTTAGCCAAATGACTCAGGAAAAGGGCTATACCTACCAATGCATCGCGGCCGTAATGTAACTCCGGGTAAATTATTCCGCCGTTACCTTCGCCGCCAATAACCGCATTGGTTTCCTTCATTTTATTAACCACGTTAACCTCGCCTACGGCAGCCGCGGTATAGGTTCCGTTATGTTTTTCGGTAACATCGCGCAGGGCGCGGCTGCTACTTAAATTGCTAACCGTATTACCGCCGCCTAATTCACCTAAAATATAGTCGGCAACGGCCACCAGCGTATATTCCTCGCCAAAGGGTTCCCCATCGTCACTAACTAAAGCTAGCCGGTCTACATCGGGGTCAACCACAATACCCAAGTCGTACTGGCCCTTCTTCATTTCGCTGCAAATATCCTTTAGATGCTCAGGTAGCGGCTCAGGGTTATGGGGAAAGTTGCCGTGGGGTTCGCAGTACATTTCGCGAATAGCAAATACGCCTAATTCTTTAAGCAAAAGCGGCACAGCTATACCGCCCGAACTGTTCACCGCATCAACCACTACCGAAAACTTAGCATTACGGATAGCTTTTACATCTACCAGCGGCAGTTCAAGTATTTTTTTTATGTGATAGTTTAAGTACTCTTTTTCCTTTAGCTGATAGCTCCCTAAATCTTTAACTTCGGCAAAATCAAAGTTTTGGTTTTCAGCAATATAGAGAACCTCGGCCCCATCTTCACCCGAAATAAACTCTCCTTTATCATTAAGCAATTTCAGGGCATTCCACTGCACAGGGTTGTGGCTGGCAGTCAGTATAATACCACCCCCAGCACCCTCGGCCGGTACAGCCATTTCTACGGTTGGGGTAGTGCTTAAGCCTAAATCAACCACATCCAGGCCTAAGCCTTGCAAGGTAGCCGTTACCAACTTGGATACCATTTCGCCGGAAGGGCGGGCATCTCGGCCTATTATTATTTTAGAATTACCGGTTTTATCCTTTACCCAGCTACCAAAAGCCGCTGCAAACAGTACAGTATCAACTGGAGTAAGCCCCTCGCCCGGTGCCCCGCCAATAGTTCCTCTAATTCCCGATATTGATTTTATAAGCGCCACAAAAACCTGCGTTTAGTATGACCGGCAAAGGTAGAAAAAGCTACTATATTTATTGCTGCAAAAGCTCCTGCCCGGCCATATTGACTAAAAATTATTTCTTGTCGGATTGAATTAACTAAACCGAGCCATTACCTTCTCTACTTCGTTAGTTTCGGCTTCATCGGTGCGTCCGCACTCACCTTCACCAACTTGTTTGCCACAGTAACCGCAAGTACCCCCTTCCTTGTTCAAAAAAGGGCTCTGCGAGGCACAGGTTCCTTTAAATTTACCGTCCTTAATGAATATCAGCCGTACCGACATCAGCACAAAGAACAAGGCTACAAATCCGATTCCTAACAGTATAGTAGGCATAAGTTTAGTATTTCGGGTGCAAATTTACGCTTTAGATTGGAAACCCGCTTGTCGGAAGCAAAGTTTCTGATAATTAGGTTTATTTGAACAAAGAATATTTCATTTCCACTTTACTACTACGCCCCGCTCGGCTTTCTGCAGGCTGGCCGGTAAATGTTGCAAAATTATTTCCTGTAAGGCTTCCAGCATTCGGCTTTTGGCCTGCGTTCGGGCATGCACCAGGCTTACTTCGCGTAGCGGTCGGGGCGAGGCTAAGCGCCGCAAATTGTCCTGTTGTTCTTCGTTTAACTCTTGGGTAGCCAGTTCGGGCAGCAGGGTAAAGCCACCTTCGGTATCTACTAATCGCCTTAAGGTTTCCAGCGAGCCACCTTCAAACTTGAAGGGCAAACTATCGGCCTCCGGGTGCCTGGAACATAAATTGAGCATCTGGTGCCGAAAGCAGTGGCCCGACGAGAGCAACCACATATTAGGTTGGGCTAAATCTTGTAAGGAAGCTTCCGCTAATGAGCTTAATTCGTGTTCAGGATTTACGTATAAGTAAATTTCTTCATAAAAAAGAGGCTTTTCTTTTATGGAATCATCATCCAGCGGAGTTACCAGAATACCGGCATCCAGCTTATCCGATTTTAGGCTAGCTATTATTTTTTCGGTAGTAAGTTCTTCAACCTGAAAGCGAATATCGGGGTAGGTACGCGCAAACTCCCCGGCAGCATAGGGCAGTAAGTACGGAGCCAGGGTTGGTATAATGCCAATTTTTAATGTTCCCTGCAGGGTTCCTTTGAGTTGGCTTACTAAATCTTGTAGTTTGTGGCTTTCCAGAAGAACCTTCTTAGCCTGAGCTATGTAAAGCTCGCCGGCTTCGGTAGCTACTACCGGCTTGCGGCTCCGGTCAAATATCCGCAGGCCCAACTCATCTTCCAGCTTCTGTATTTGCATACTCAGGGTAGGCTGGCTTATTCCGCAGGCTTTGGCCGCCAAACCAAACTGCTGGTGGGTATCTACCGCCAATATGTAGGAAAGCTGAGTAAGGGTCATGTATAATTTGGCTCTATACTATTGTAAATATAATAGATTAAACTGATTGACTTTAGGGAAGTGGCTGTAAGTTTTAAGTGGTTAGTAGAAAGCCACTATTGATTTGAAATTTTAACAATTAATGTATCACTATTAATTGGTTCGTTTATTTCAGTGAACTAAATCAGTTTTTCTACTTGATCCCCAATTAAGGTAAAATAAAAAAACCAGTGCATCGGCACTGGTTTTTGAAAAGTCTTTATTACTAGTCTAGAACAAATCAATAGCTAAGCCAACTCGCCAGTTATTAATACCTTCCAGCACTACGCCGTCGCCGGCATTGTTGTTTCCAATATTGATAGTAGGCTCATCGCCGGCATCAAATACTTCGGAAAGTTGGTACTCGAAGTACAGATTGAAACCTCCGTAGCCTACCCGGGTATGGGCACTGTAGCGGAAGGGATTCAGGTTATAGTCCTGGGCTAGTTTATACTTTCTTGTATCATCCGATACCCGATATTTAACTTTGGTGTGGTTGCCTAACAGCAAACCGGCCCGGCCGCCTACCACAATTTTAAAGCCAGCTCTCGGATTATCTTTCTTAAAAGCGTAGCTAAACTCCAGCGGCACATCCAGATAGGTGGCAGCCAGTTTAGATTTGCGAAGTTCATAATCAGAGCCGTCCGGTATAGCTACAATTTCAGTAACCGGCACAAGTTCAATAGCCGGCGCCCCACCACTACCGGTAGCGTCAATATTTTGCTGAAGATTAACTGGGTTTTCCCAGGCATATTTCTCAAAAGCCAGACCAAAGCCAGGGTGAAAAGAGAAACCGGTATTTCCCAGGTTAAAATCGTATAAATAGTATAAATTAACGCTTTTGGAGCCCCAGTTACTTAAGCTGGCCACTTCAGGTGCATTAGAGAAGGCGTTTAGGCCGACGGCAAATAACAGATCACCCTTTACATCGGGCTGAAAAGTTTCTTTGCTTAATTTGCTCTTGGAGGGGTTGGTTTGGGCCCCGGCCGGTGGGGTATCCTGAGCTAAAACCGAACTGGTAAAAAATAGTCCCGCTAACAGGGCTACAAATGATTTCATAATCAACTTATTGAATATAGGAATATGTATGAACAGCCAACGTACAAGCAACCTTAATTTGTACATAGGGTTTGCAGGTTTGCAAGGGGCAATTACCCATTACGCTTACTACGGGGCAAAGTTAAAACATTTTTATTAGCATTTATTTCTCCGGAAGATTTGAGATTTAAAAAAAGCTCCTTAAGTTTGCATTCCCAAACGGAGGGAATGGCCTTGTAGCTCAACTGAATAGAGCACCTGATTACGGCTCAGGAGGTTTCAGGTTTGAATCCTGACAAGGTCACACAAGCCGCTTAGCTTACGCTGAGCGGCTTTTTTGTGTTACTATTTTGTGCTGACAAAATTATACTTAAGAAATTCGGCCTTGTAGCTCAACCGGGTGTCGCACACCGGAGCGCCGGCCACCGGGCTGCGTAAGCTGAATAGAGCACCTGATCGGGGCGCGCAGCCCGGGGCGCGCAGCCCGGGGCGCGCAGCCTACGGCTCAGGAGGTTTCAGGCCTCTGCGGCGCAGCCTCAGTGGCACGGCCTCCGTGGCCCGGTTTGAATCCTAAGGCTACGCGCCCCGCAAGGTCACACAAGCCGCTTAGCATACGCTGACCGGCTTTTTTGTGCTCTTTTAAATAGAAGGTAATTTTGCTATAATATTTATAACTACTGAATAGAGCATATGATCGCGCCCCCAAGTATATATAAGCCTTTCAGTAAATGCTAATAGGATTTTTCATTTTAGGCAAAGGTCGTAGAAAACCCAGGATTGCTATTCAAACTATTCTATTTTAATAGTATCGTATAGAACCTCAAAAGGAGCTTGATTTGCTTCAAAATAGTAGGTACCTGAGCCAGGTAATTTCAAAGTTAAGGTAGTATCGAATTCTACGATTACTGTAGGACAAAGCTGAGCGCTAACATTGTAAGAACCGTAGCCGGTAAATCTATAATATTTTTCTTTATAGTTTTGGTAGTCAGCTCTCAAGCCCTGCCAACATCCGCTTGGGGCCTGCACCTTAATCGGAATTTCAACTAGCACTTCGTTAATATTTTCAGGAAGGTGGTTTACCGAAAGAGCAGTTATAGGCAAATCACCCTCTTGATATTCCGGCTGGTCATCATCGCAGGAAAAGATTAAGAATACCGCCCCTAGGCAAAGACAAGTTTTAACTATATTCATAGTGTCATATTTATAGAATAGACACCAATCACCTACGCTTAGTTGCCTACGTAACTTTCGGAGCGGGCATTTATATCTTTTTCAATCTTTTCAATATCAATAATACTGCAACTGGCACAGCCTTTAGTACAGGCCGCATCGGAATTTTTGCTGAGAAGAGCTCTGGTATACCATTCCCTTAAGAGAACTGAGTGCCTAATTTCTAAGGGGGTGAGGTGCAGTGCAGGATGCATACCGACTAGGGATGCATACAGACTAGGGAATCTTGCGGCATGATGTATAATAAGACCGATAAGTATAAAAACAAATTTTAATTGTTAAATTTTGAGGTTAATCTTACACTTTTTTTTACATTTATGATTCGTTAGTCTCTTAACCCTCATGTACTCATCCCTTATTAAACTACTTGTGAGCGGCTTGGTAGGTTTAGTAGTCTTAGCCTTGAGACCAGCGGCCTTAGCTCAACAAGCTACCGAGGGTATAATTAATAACACAGATAGCCTGCTGAGCGCACAGACCACCGCATTTCCCATCGATAGCCTGGCTACTGTTCACCATGAGCTAGACTCCCTAAGTCAGTTGAAAGTTGATTTTGTTAATAAACTTCACGTAAGTACGACTCAATGTAACGATAGTCAGTACGTTAACAATATCCTGCACCACCATCAACAAAGGATTAACAGCAAATTAAACTCTCGGATAGACCAACTTCCTACTTCCGAGCAAGCTAACCTCCGCCGGCTTTATCCTGATTTAACGCTGCCCGGAGACAAGCTAGTTAGAACAGAACTGGGCAACATAGCCGAGCTTGGCAGTCTTACCCAACTCCCAGAAGCCAGAAGCTTACCAGGGCCCTTTGACAATACTTTCCAAGAGGTACAATTTGGCGATGAACTTGACGGCCTTCCTCAGCTCGACAGCAGCCAGTTAGCACAATATACCCAACAGCCCGATAGCTTGCTGGAGCAGCGGGCGGTAAGTTACTTGGAAGAGAAAGGCTCTGCCGAAGGAATAGACATAAGCCGGCTCCAGGCTGATAAAAATACGCTGTAGGAACAGCTTTTCACTTCGGAAGAGCTTAAGGAGTTCGGGGCAGTTGGTGCCTCAGACTCATATTCAAACCCTGCCAAAAGTTCTGCCAAATCTTTAGGTAAACTTGTTGCCAACAATCATCTTTCCAAGCACACCGAAGCCCTGAATAATGCCGAAGAGAAACTCTCCCAACTCAAGCGTAAGTACCACAGCGTAAACAGGTCGGATAGTTTAAAGACCGCGCTACGTAAAAATTCACTAAAAGCAGATTCTTTGAGTAGTAGGTGGATGATTGGGCTAAATGTTCAGCTAATAGATTTAAACAGCCCAGAATTTGAGCTTAGCCCCCGAGCATTTTACCGGCTTTCCAAAGTAGCCTCGTTAGGCTCCTCGCTAAGGTTCAGGCCTAAACTTAAGCAATCTACCAACTCAAATCCAAGATCAATATGGAGCTTTTCAGCTATTATTCAAGCAAATATCGTACGGTTTGCGGGCTTGTTTTCAGAGTTTCGCTATCAACAATTTACTACAAGCCTGGCTTCTGAAAATAGTTCTAGGGGAAATCAATGGCAGCCCGCTTGGTTCGTTGGCACCACTACTAAAGTCAATATTTCTAAATCTTTGGTAATACAGAACGCCGTCTCATTCAATCTTTTGCACAACAAATATCCTAAACTATATAAAAGCCCGGTTGCGGTGGAATTAGGCTTGGTTTATCAGCTTCATTCTATCAGAAAATAGAATATTTACATGAAAAGAACAATTACAAAATCAGCGCTTCTCGGCATGCTGTTATTGCTGGCTAATCTTTCCTGGAGTCAGGTGATTTCAGTGGATAATACGTCCGGCACCGGGCGCATTACCGTTCCTTTAACTTCAGTTCAAAACGGCCCATTGTCAGTATCATTATCTCTGGGCTATAACGCCGCCGGCATACCCGTAGCTATGGGCGATGGTACTTTTGGCTTGGGCTGGCAGCTTAATGCCGTAGGAGGAATTTCTCGAACTGTTAATGGCTTGCCCGACGACTACTACGGCAGAACTACCGAGGATAAGCGTAAAGGCTGGTTATATAGTGATAGAAGAACCGAAATTCCAAATTTTATAGCCGGGCCGTCAGGAACCGGCCAGGCGCATGAGAATGATGTTTTTCAGGCACTGGATAGCCTGGGATATGTATTGGATACTGAACCGGATATTTTTACCGTGAACTTACCCACGGTGTATTGTCAGTTTGTTTTTGATAATGACGGAGATATACAATTATTAAGCGCTCAGGAGGTCGTGATTGAACCAACTATTGACAGCACCTTAACAACTTGGGATAATACCCTAATTAGTACAAACCTAGGTGGATTTACCATTACGGATAGCAATGGAATCAAGTATTATTTATCCGTAGGCTCCACAGCCAATATTCAGTATACCGATGCTGACACCAGGCACAATAATGACCTGATAAATGAGCGCGAACTTCGCTATTATGATCAGCCCACTACTTTTACAACTTCCTGGGTAGTAAACCAAATTAGAAGCATTGGTGGCAACAAAATAAAGTTTAAGTACGAAACTTTAGGTTTTGATAATAAACCGTATTCAGCACCAAAATTGGGGGATATCAACATATACAGTAACGATTTCTACCGTATTTTTAGAAATGGGATAAGGGAAGATTTATATACTCTGTCTTCAAATTATACCGCCAAAAAGCTTAAATGCATAGTTTCTGCCCAAGACTCAATAACTCTGTCTTACACCGATAGAGAAGATGAAAAAGGACAAAAAATTGCTAAGATTAATAAGTACAGAGGCGGCGAAAAACTATTAGAACTAAATTTTACTTACCTATTAGCGGACTCCAGAAATACAACGCAAAACCTGGCAGTGCCCCAGAAGCGATTATTCCTTTCCTCCGTACAGAGTACAGCCTTTGCACGGAGAACAGCCTTTAATTCCACTTCCGAAAGTATTGCTAACGAACCCCTAAAATTTAATTACTACGGCCTGGAAAATGTAAGTACGACGGAAGAAGATGCTTACGAGACTTCTTTTCCTAGCATGGATTCATACCAGTACGATTATTGGGGCTACTATAATGGTAGTGGCGATGAGAGGCCGTATACACAACTCTATATATACCCCGGGCTAAGCTCATACAATAAGTATAGGAACCACCCCCTGCCGGCATCAGCCTATACCGGTGAGGAAATTATTTTAGAAGGCAACGACCGGCGCATGAATTTTGCCGCTGCGCTTGCCGGTTCAATTAAATCAGTAATTACATCGCAGGGGGCTACCCACCATTTGCAATATGAGCCTAACCAGTTTACCGACTCAATTAGCGGTACACTAATAAATGGCGGCGGTTTGCGCATAGCAAAATGGATTACCTACGATGGACTGGATAGTAATAATGATATAGTAAGAGAGTACAATTACTACAACAGCGGCGTGCTACTCTATATGCCGGCCTACTATATACCTACTGCGGTAGATAGTATTACCACGGTAGATGAAAAAACAGGTGACGAAATATACACTCACTTTTTATTACAGGCTGACCGGAACATGGCGCCCGGCGGCGGAAATAATGTTCGCTACACCCGATCCGGCGTAAGCAAGCCGGGGTTTGGCCATACCGAGTTCTTCTACAATATTCCGGTAAAATACGGAACCCAGAGTGTAACCAATGAATGGGCGGCTACCGAACTTAAAGTTGCCCGCGCTAATTCGCCGGCCGGAAGTTACCAGTTAGGCTTATACTCCACCGGCAGCTATGCCTACCCATTTTGGGCTAACCCGCCCTTTGAGAAACAAGGCCAGTTGCTGGAAGAACATAATTACGATGAGCAGGGAAATTTAGTTACAAAGACCGAATACCTGTACCAGGACTGGCAAAAAACTCGGGAAAAAGAAATATACTCCCTGAGCTTTGAGCCGGTTTTAACCTACGCCGGTACCGGATCAGGTAAAGTAGTAGACCACTCCTACCTCTATAGCAAAAATATCATTCCGGTGAACCGGGTAACGCTACCTTACCAAACCATTAGCATCCAATATATACCCGGCACCGGCAATAGCAACACGCAAAGCTCTACGGTATTGTTTGGCACTAAACATTTGCGGCCGATTGAAAGCAGCATAACGGATGCCGGTGGCACAAGGCGTTACACCAAAAGCAGCTACGCGTTTGACTATGCGGCTGATAGTAGTGCCGATGCCAGCACCAATGCTATATGGCAATTGCAGAAAAATAACCAAAATTGGCTGGTGGAACAGGTAAGTGAAATACAGTTACCGGGCCAGAATAAAACAGTGACCGGGGCCGGCCTGACTACCTACGCTCAGTTAGATTCCCTGGTGTACCTGGCTAAATCTTACGCGCTAAGCGGACCTCAGCCTGACTTTGCCCCCGCAGCAATTGCCGGTACCACAAATCCGTCATTTAGCTATAGTCCTAATTATAAGCTAGTTAATGAAGTTGTGCAGATTTCTGAACAAGGCCGGGTGCTTACCACACAAGGGCGCAGCAAAACAGCCCTGACTACCCTATACGATAAGCCAAGTGGCAGGCCGGTATTTGAGGCTAGTTATGCTAAAGCCTCGGAGATTATTTACGATAATTTTGATTCGGGAAATGACAGAGGCTGCACCTACTATCAAACCAGTTATGTTAGAGGAAGCTTCAATACATCAATAGCCCATACCGGCACCCGGTCGTTAAACATGAATAATTTGTTAGATGAAGAAAGCAATTGCAGAGGCTTGTTTCAGCCGGAAAATGCTAATTACAACCTTTCATTTTGGCATCTGGGCGGAACTGAAACCCCGGCTTCTGTGCAGGTGAAAATACAAATACTGAGCAGCGACTTTGCCCAGGTATTGGAACAACAAACGCATACCATGCAACCCCAAAGCAATGAGTGGAAAAGGTTTGTCCGGAAGCTTGATTTAGGTAATTATCTGGGACAGGAAGTTGGCATCCGCGTAAGCTCCGTAGATCAGTTTTATCTGGATGACTTCTTACTTATACCTACTAAGGCGCACTACTCTCACTCAGGTTACAATAGAAAGGGTCAGCTAACCAGTGTAACCGACAGTGAAGGCGACTCCGAACGCTATTATTACGATGCCCTGGGCCGCCTGATAACTACTAAAGATAATAACGGGAATATTCTTACCCATACCGAATATAGCCGCTAACCACTACCTCCAGCCAAAAATAATGAAACGATTATTTCTATCTCTGTTACTACTATTAGGTTGTGGTCTATCCCCCCTACAAGCCCAGTTTTACCGAGGGTTTAAGTCCAGCTTTGCCAGTATTAGCGGCCCTACTGAGGTTTGCCTGCAACAAAACTATTCCTACACTGCTACCGGTTCATACAAAAAAATTATTTGGATTATTAGCGGCGGGGTTATAAGCGGACCTAATAACGCTGCCACAGTAACCGTAACCTGGACCAGCAGTGCCGCTAACCGTAGGCTGCAAGTATGGGATGCCGGCGGCACCACTATAGTAGCAGACCCAATGGATGAAATAAGCCCGGCAGCTCCTGCTTCCGGACATATTAGCTTTGCGGAAACCGGTAGCAATTCTACCCTGACTACCTACTGCCCCGGCCCGATACTGCTTAATGCCCAGTACTTTACCGGGGAGTTAATGCGTTGGGAAACCAAGGTGGGGAACGGCAACTGGCAGACCCGTGGCGTTAGCACTATTGCGACCAACGAGCAGTACCAGTTGCCCGGCCTAAGTAACCCAATAACCTCCGTGCGGGCCGTATTCCGCAACCCGGCCGCTACCGATATGGTGTGCTACTCCAACGTACTAACCGTATACCTGGAAACCCTTTCCCCAGTGCAGGTGCCAACTACCGTACAGGCCGGCGAACTTACCACGCTAAGCGTTGATACCACCAATTTGCAGGCCGAAGATATTGCCCAGTGGGAGTACCGGCCGCAGGGCGCTACCGACTGGATAGCCATTGGCGGTTCCGGCCAGAAGACAGCGATAGATTTTAGTGCCCTGCGAAATTGCCAGGTACGCATTAAACTAAGCGGTTGTAGCGCCGGCATTGGCCAGGCTACTGTACCTATAAGTGCGTTTAGTGTAGCTGCCGCCAGCCACCAACTTACGGGTAGCGAAAACTGGGTGCAGCAGTACAGTATACTTAAAGAAGGCGTAACCAATACCGCCGCTCTTGCCCAGCTACCCCCGGCTGAACTTAGCCGGGGCAAAGCGTTTACCGATGGTTTAGGCCGCACTACCCAGGCTATAGCCTTAGGTGCCGGCAGCAACGGGCAGGACCTGGTAAGCTTTAGTACCTACGCCCAAACCACCGTGGCTACCGCCTACCTGCCGTTTGAGGCCACTACCAACGGCAATTACCAACCTGGCATACAAGCCGCCCAACTAGCCTATTACCAGAACGGGGCTGGCGATAAGGTGGTCGACGATGCCTACCCCTACGCCCAAAGCCGCGTAGAAGCCTCGCCCCTGGCCCGCCTATTGGAAAAAGGTGCCCCGGGCCAGCCTTGGCAACTGGGCCGGCATACCCAGCAGTTTGCTTACAGCTATAACACCGCCGCCGATGCCGTACGCAACTGGCTGCCCGGCGGGGCTTACCAGGGCACATACCCGGCCAACAGCCTGTTTAAGCACCAAGTGACCAACGAAGAGGGCGACCTGGTGGCCATAACCTTTACCAATAGCCTGGGGCAGGCCATCCTGAGCCGGAAGCTGCTAAGCGCTACTGAATACCTGGATACCTATACCGTATACGATGAGCTAGGCCGGGTATACTGCAGCCTGCCGCCCAAAGCGGTTAATTATATGCAGGCCCAGAACAATTATGTAATTGAAAACCCCGCCCTGCAAAAATTGCTGTTCACCTACGCCTACGATAATTTAGGCCGGGTAATAGAGAGCAAGAACCCCGATGCCGGCCTTACCCAGGTAGTGTACGACCAGCGCGACCGCCCGGTGCTGATGCAGGATGCCAACCTGCGCAGCAAAGGCCGGTGGTTTTTTATGAAGTACGACTACTACGGCCGCCCTATACTACAGGGTACCTACGGCGAAAGCCGCAGCCGCAGCCAGTTGCAAACCGAGGCCGATGGGCTGGATGCTGCCAACGAGGCCAATTTTTACGAACTGGCCCAAACCGGCAACCAGTACCACTACACCAACCGCGCGTACCCCGTACTGCCCGCGCCGGCCACCGTGCTAAACGTATACTACTATGATAACTACGACTTTAACGCCGACGGCAGTGCCGATGCCCACACTACCTACCAGAGCGAAGGCCTGGCTGGCGAAGGTGAGCAAACCTTAAAGGTACGGGGGCTGCTCACCGCCAGCCACCACCGTATACTAGGCACCGCCGACTTTGAGCAGCGCGTTTACCTATACGATGAGGACTACCGCCTGATACAGCAGCGCAGCAACAACGCCCTGCACCTTACGGAACTGGCCGACCGCAGCACCAGCGTGTACCACTACGATGGGCGCGTGCTGCAGCGCCTCTCGGTGGTGCAAACCGGCCCGGCACCCGAGGATGTACTGCGGGTACTAACTACTTACGAATACGATAGCCAGCGCCGCCCGCTACGGATTAAACAACAAAATAACAGCGATGCCGAGCAGGTAGTGGCCGAGTACGAGTACAACGGCCTGGGTCAGCAGGTAGATAAGAAAATACACCAGTACGCCGATGGGCACTGGCTGCAGAGCCTGGACTACCGCTACACAATACGCGGCTGGCTGGAAAGCATAAACGGGGCCGAGCTAAGCACCGGCCAGCATAACGACGATACCAACGACCTATTTGGCCTAAGCTTACACTACACCCAAACTGCCGGTTTAAATACCAATGCCCGCTACAACGGCAACATAGCGGCGGTAAGCTGGAAGGAGGGCAGCGCCGGGGCGGCCACCAAAAAGTATACCTTTGACTACGACCGCCTGAGCCGCCTGACCCAGGCCGACTACAGCGCCAAGCGCACGAGCTGGGGCGATACCCAGGCCGGCGGTTTCGATGTGCACAACCTAAGCTACGATGCCCAGGGCAATATAACCAACCTGGACCGCTGGGCCTGGCAGGAAGGTGCCCGCCGGCAGGTAGACGGCCTGCGCTACAGCTACCAGGCCAACAGCAACCTGCTGGAAAGCGTAGCCGATGTGGCCCTGCCCGGCAGCGGATTTGAAGAGCCAGGCACCAGCAGCAGCTCTACCGACTACCGCTACGATGCCGCCGGTAACCTGACCCAGGATGCCAACAAAGGCATTAGCCAGATCAGCTACAACGAGCTGAACAAGGTAGCCCGGGTAGACTATACTGACGGCCGCTACGAGGCCTACACCTACAGCGCTACCGGTGAGCGCCTGGGCCGCAGCGTGTATACCGGCGATACCACGCTTACTACCCACTACGTAAAGGGGGCGGTGTATAACGGCCGTGTGCTGGACTACTTTGCCCAGGCCGAAGGGCGGGTGTACAATACCGCGCTGGAAGGCCCCGCCCGCCTGCGCTACGAGTACTACATAACCGACCACCAGGGCAACGTGCGCCTTACGCTGAACCCCGAGCCGGAAGCCCTGGCCTTTACGGCCACCATGGAGGCTAGCGAGGCCGCCCGGGAAGAGCAGTACTTTGTAAACCTGCCCGAAACGCGCACCGCCATGGCGGCGGCCAATGCCACGGCCGGGGGCACCTACGCCGCCCGCCTGAACCACCTGCAACCGGTAGGCCCGGCCATAAACCTAAGGGTGCAGGCCGGCGATACGGTAAACGCCCAGGTAGTAGCCTACTACGAAGGCGAGCCGGCTAACACCAGTAACTTAGGTGATGCCCTGCTGGCCCAGGCGTTGGCCGCCGGCTTTGGCGGTGGTGCCGGCGGGGGCAGCCCGGAAGGGGGCAGCTCCTTTACCGGCGGCGTTAGCAACGGCCTGGCAGCCCTGGCGGCGCTGGGCAGCACGGCCGGCAACCAGGATGGCCTGAGTGCGCATATAAACTATATGCTGTTTGATGCCCAGTTCAATTACCTGCGCGGGGGCTTTAGCCAGGTGCCGGCCAGTGCCAACGGCCAGCAGCAACTGCTAAGCCTGCCCGAAGTGGTAGCCGAGGAGGCGGGCTATATACTGGTATGGGTAAGCAACAGCACCGATGATGCCCTGGCCGTACACTTTGATGAGCTGGCCGTAACCCACCAGGCGGGCTATATAGTACAGAGCAATAATTACTATCCCTTTGGCATGCTGCACCAGGGCAGCACATATAGGGGCGTAAACCCGCTAATGTACAACGCCGGCAGCGAGCAGCAGCCCCTGAGCGGCACCTACTCTACCTTCTACCGGGAGTACGACAGCAGTATAGGCCGGTTCATGGCTTTGGATGTGAAGGCGGGCTTATATCCTGGTGATAGCCCGTATAATTATGCAAGTAACAACCCCATCCGGTTCAATGATCCGCTGGGCGATACCTATATGCCGCTGTTGCCGCCGGGCTACCGCACGCGCGAGGAGCGAGCCCCATCCTCAATTTGGAATGATAGTCCCTACCGCCCCGGCTCTGGAGGCGGGGGCGGCTACCGCAACTCCCCAGGCTCGGGCCACTGGAGCGACGGCATCAACTCGGGCTTCTCGGACTGGAACGCTACTACCGGCAGCGAGATGTACCGCCGGGCCTTAGGCTACGGGGCGGTAGATATTGGCGGCATGCTCTATGACTTTGGCGATTACAACCTCTATCAGGCAGCCTGGAACAAAGCTCCGGACAATGCGTCTACCACCTACAATAATGTTGGAAACGGAATCTTTGTAGGCTCAGTAGATGAATGGTATGTAGATGTTGTAGGGGGCGGATTCCCAGATGATGGCTCAGGACACGCTACCGTAACCTTCACTAAGTATATACTAGAAAGAAATAAGGATTATAGTTATTCGCAAGCAGGATTTGGGCAAGAAACCTCAGGGTTAGCAAATGTGGGAAGTTATTTGATAGGGACAAGTTTGTTAGTTAATGAGTATTATCGTGAATATGAATTGAATAAGGCTATAAGGTCTAATCCTAGAACAGGTTTACGAAATGCATTTCCAGGAAGGTTTAACGGCATTAAAAACCCTCAGGTAATTAGTAAGTTTAAGGATTTAAAAGTAGCTCAATCACTGTCTAAATCATTAGCAAAGCCATTGTTCGGTGTAGGCTTGGTCTTGACAGCTATAGATGTTTATAATAACGATTTTTCTAGTAGTAGTTTAGTATGGGGTTTTGCTGATACAGCAGTTGGGCTAGCACCTTTATTAATTACCACTGGTCCTGCCGCTCCGTTTATAGCGGTAGGAGCTGGAGTATATTTTACAGGTAGATTCGCTTACAATCTATATGATACGTATGAACAATAAGCTTATAAGAAAATCAATTGCTAAAATCCCATTTGAAATCTTGATGGTGTTAATAGTGCAGCTATTTATGCTAATTGGATTCTTATGGAAAATATATAATTCATCTATAAATAATAACTACATAATTATTATTTTAATAATTATTTCGGTAATCGCATTAGAATTATATTTATTTAATAATTTATACAAGAAGATATGCATTTATAGTGATAAAATTATAATCAAGTGGTTCTTTGGTAAGAGATTATTTATAATGAAAAATAATATTAAAGGATATTGGATATATAAAACGATCGGTGCATTTGGAGAAGAAGAGAGTATAAATATAAGGACTAATGATAATAAGAAAATTACATTTAGTAGAAAAGCATACAAAAATTATCCTTTAATTAAAAGAGAAATTATACGGTTAGGTTTAATTAACCTCAGAGATTATAACTATAAGGAAACCAATTTTAAGTACTTTAAATATTTAATTCCGATATTTTTTCTATTAAGCATGATTATGTTTATATTATTAAAATTATTTGATTTAAGTATATAGAGCGTAATAAAATAAATTAACAATATCTTATGCCCTACGCTAAGAAGATTCCACGCCGTAGACCCCTGCGCTAGTATGTACCTGAGTGAAACCCCATATAAGTACGGCCACAACAACCCGGTGGTGTACAATGACCCCACGGGCGGGAATGACAACCCTATGCTCGGCTTTGACGACCCCTGGAACATCAGCACCACCGGTGGCGGGGGTAGTAGCATCTACGGCTCGTACGTAAACAACTGGTGGCGCAACGAGATGGCTAAGGTAGGGGATCAACCGTATACGGGCGAGTACCGGGGCAGGAGCGCATATGAGGCCGCCTAGGAGAAGTCTCCTGACAATGCCTCCACTACTTATAATAGTATTGGCAACGGTACTTTTGTGGGCTTGGTAGACGGTTATTATGTTAGCCCGGAAGAGGGCAGCTCCTTTACCGGTGGCATTAGCAACGGCCTGGCCGCCCTGGCGGCGCTGGGCAGCACGGCCGGCAACCAGGATGGCCTGAGTGCGCATATAAACTATATGCTGTTTGATGCCCAGTTCAATTACCTGCGCGGGGGCTTTAGCCAGGTGCCGGCCAGTGCCAACGGCCAGCAGCAACTGCTAAGCCTGCCCGAAGTGGTAGCCGAGGAGGCGGGCTATATACTGGTATGGGTAAGCAACAGCACCGATGATGCCCTGGCCGTACACTTTGATGAGCTGGCCGTAACCCACCAGGCGGGCTATATAGTACAGAGCAATAATTACTATCCCTTTGGCATGCTGCACCAGGGCAGCACATATAGGGGCGTAAACCCGCTAATGTACAACGCCGGCAGCGAGCAGCAGCCCCTGAGCGGCACCTACTCTACCTTCTACCGGGAGTACGACAGCAGTATAGGCCGGTTCATGGCTTTGGATGTAAAAGCCAGCCTATACCCCGGCGATAGCCCATATAGTTATGCCCTGAACAACCCTATGCGCTACAATGACCCCTACGGGGATACGGCCGACCCCTACACCAACTTTGCCACCGAGCGCATTGCCTGGCTAAACGAGCAGGGCATTGCCACCAGCCTGTCCAGCTTCTGGAACGGTAACGGCATTGCCGGCGGCGGTGGAGGTTCCCCCTGGCACCAACCGGGCTATTACTCGCCCATGCAAAGCAGCTCGGATGGCTACACCAGTTGGGAGGATATTGGCCAGGTTATTAATCGGCTTTACAGCTCGCATTACGGCGGGGACTGGAGCAGCACCGGCGGGTATTCTATGTTTAGTAGCTACTCAGATGCCGACCGCTTCCTGCAGCAGAACTACCAGTGGGTGTACCCGGAAAGCAGGGGCTACAATAGCGGATATAAAGAAAGTATAGCCGGGGTAGATAACAAAGATGTTCTAAATACGCAGGTAGTAGAGGCGGGTCCTGTTTATTTGCAGAGAGTAGCGCAACAATCGGCGGAGATGATGCAGGCTGGGTTTTTAATTCCTGACAATAAATTAGGATATGATGAATGGAATCTTGCTAGGGAAATTACCGGTGCCGGAATGATTTATTCAGGGAGACCCACCGTAGAGAAGCGATTTGTAACTAAAGCGACAGAAAAAAGTGTTGCTGCCAGTGCAAAATCATCAAGGGCTACACAATTTTGGATGAAAACAGTAGGAAAAACTAAGATACCTAGGATTCCTACCCCAACTGGCTACCCATTTAATAATTTCAGATGGACGAAAACTATTTCGCTTGGCAAGGCATTAGGAAGATATACTCCATGGGTTGGCACAGCACTTATGGCTTGGGATATAATAGATTTGTCTTATAAACTCTACAGTGCGTACGCTAACGATGAAGACGTTAGTCAGGTTTGGAGGCAAAGCGCAACAACAACCGTTGGAATGTATAATAAATAATTTGATAAATCATGTCAGACATCATAGAAATTATAGAACATGTTGAAAGAAGCTTTGATATCGCAATTGATAATAACGAAGCCAAGGATTTAGTAACTGTCGGTGATATTCATAATTATATAGTTAGCAGAGTAATTGAAGAAAAAGGGACTAAGTGTTTAACACAAGTTGCTTTTTATAAAATCAAAAACTTTCTGCTCCAGGAAAAATTAAAAATTCCGTATAGTCTGAATATTCAAATGAATCAACTATTTCCACATCAAACGCGCAATAAACTATATTCAAATATAAGCAAAAACAATAGTGAGTGGTACTTTCCTATATTAGAGCACAATATTAGTCAATGGTTACGAGGAAAGGGATTAAGAAGCTTTGAAAAACAGCAAACTTTAAAGGAATTCACCGAACAATTCTTAGCTCTTAATTTCCGTAAATTAAGTAATGAAGCTAGGAATTTTAACTCACAAGATGTTTTAAAATCCATCAAATATATAATTTCATATCAGTTAGGTATTCATGTTATAGATATTAATTCTAATCACAGCCTAACCACAGATCTAAAAGCTGATTAAAAATTAGCAGAGAAACTTTTCAGTAGAAAAGCCATTTTAATCATATTAATAGTTCCGGGCTACTACGCGCCCCAGCAAACCAGCTCTGGCGGTTATACCAGTTGGGAGGATATCGGCCGGGTAATCAACCGGCTCTACAGCTCGCAGTACGGCGGGGACTGGAGCAGCACCGGCGGCTATACCCTGTTTAGTAGCTACGGTGATGCCGACCGCTTCATACAGCAGAACTACGAGTGGGTGTACCCGGAAAGCAGAGGCTATACCAGAGGATGCCGAGAGAGCATAGCTGGAGTAGATAATAAAGAGGTTTTGCATACCCAGAACGTAGTAGCTGCTCCAGCCTATCTGCAGCGGATAGATACACAAAATGAAAATGCAGGATTAGTTGCTACTGCCGAAGCATCCTTGACTTTAATGGCTTTAGATATTTCTATTTTGGAACCTAGCGATGCTCTGTTATGGAAGTGGGCAGGTTACACAGTGGTTGCTATAGCTGCAGGCACAGTAATTTATTTGCATAAAGACGAAGTTGGCGAAGTAATCCATACCTTAAATGCAAGAAAGCCTAAAAATGCATTACCCGACGTCGGTCCACCAGATGGTACATTAGAAAGGGTTGACCCCCATACAGGTGAATTATTGCAAGAAAGAATATATGCACCAGACGGCACTCCTGATATAGACATAGATTGGAATCATGACCATGGACAGGGAATTCCGCATATCCATGAATGGTTTTACCCTAGTCCACAAGCACCAAATAAGAAAAGAGGGAAAGGTAGAGGCATTGCTTATTGAAATTTATATATGAAACAACTTAATGTAAATTTTCATGACGCAGAGTTGGTCATGGTTAAGAATGACGTAATTGAAAGCAGGCTGACTTTAGAAATTATCACTGATGATAATATAAAGCATCAAATTTATTTTGATGAAGTTATTGGATGGGAGCTAAGTTCATTTGAAATGCAAAATGTTTTATATGACTTTAAAATATATGATTCCGCAAGCCTACTACCTGCTATAGTAGAGAATTACGAAATATTAGATAAGTACAAAATCCTAATATATGAACAAAAGTATTTGCTAACTACTATTGATTCTTCTGTTGGTATGGGAGGGTTTATAGTATCTAAGAAGGTAAGTTTAGCATAATAAATAAAATGTTATTTATAACGCCGGTAGCGAGCAACAGCCCTTGAGCGGCACCTACTCTACCTTCTACCGGGAGTACGATGCGACCATTGGCCGGTTTACGGCTTTGGATGTGAAGGCCAACCTATACCCGGGCGATAGCCCGTATAGTTATGCGGGCAATAATCCTATCCGGTTCAACGATCCGCTGGGCGATACCTATTTGCCGCTGTTGCCGCCGGGCTACCGTACGCGCGAGGAGCGGGCCCCATCCTCCATTTGGAAGATAGTCCCTACCGCCCCGGCTCCGGAGGCGGCTACCGCAACTCCCCGGGCTCGGGCCACTGGAGCGACGGCATCAACTCGGGCTTCTCGGACTGGAATGCAAACTTAGGTAGTGATGTGTACCGTAGAGTCTTCTGACTTCCCTTTACGAAGGTCGTAGCACACCAAGAATTGAATTCGAGCTATTCAACAATTAAAGTATCATATAGAACCTCGAAGGGCGCTTGATTTGCCTCAAAATAATACGTTCCGGGGCCGGGGAGTGTAATTTCTAAAGTGGTATCCAGCGTTATAAGTACCTCTGGACAGGCATCTGCTTTAAGATCAAGCTTTCCCAATCCCCTTACGCGATAGTGACTCTCCCGAAAATTTTCGTAATCAACACTTAAATCCGACCAACATCCATCTGGTGCTTGTACATTTAAGGGAACATCAACGATAACCTGATTAATAAAGATCATACTACTCTGAACGTTGAATGCAGTTATAGGCAACCTACCCTCTTGATATTCCGGCTGGTCATCATCGCAGGAAAAGATTAAGAATACCGCCCCTAGGCAAAGACAAGTTTTAACTATATTCATAGTGTCATATTTATAGAATAGACACCAATCACCTACGCTTAGTTGCCTCCGTAACTTTCGGAGCGGGTATTTATATCTTTTTCAATATTCTCTAAATCAAAAGCCGAGCAAC
This sequence comes from uncultured Roseivirgaceae bacterium, assembly GCA_964504565.1. Classification (GTDB taxonomy): domain Bacteria; phylum Bacteroidota; class Bacteroidia; order Cytophagales; family Cyclobacteriaceae; genus Cesiribacter. The sequence continues at coordinate 245,931 of CAZDEY010000005.1, read as the reverse complement.
TAGCGCAGCCTTTAGTACAGGCTGCATCGGAATTTCTGCTGAAAAAGCTCTGGTATACTATTCTGCCTAAATAAAGAAGGGCAGCGCAGAATAGAAGGATTAAGATTAACTCTTGCATTAGGCTAGCGATTGATACACTACAAATGCGCCCAGCCAGGCCAGGGCAGTCATATAAATTACCTGTAGTAACGGCCACTTCCACCCATTAGTTTCTTTATACACTATAGCTACTGTGCTGGCACACTGCATAGCGAAGGCGTAAAATACTAATAAGCTGAACGCTACCGCCAGGGTAAACCGGGGGCCGCCGGTTTCCGGGTTAACCTCGGCCTTCATACGGCGCTTAATGGTACCTTCGTCCTCAGCGGCACTCCCTACGCTATAAAGCGTTGCCATAGTGCCTACAAAAACTTCTCGGGCAGCAAAGGAGGAAATCAGGGCAATACCAATTTTCCAGTCGTAGCCTAGGGGTTTAATTACCGGCTCAATAAAGCGACCCAGATGCCCGGCATAAGAATTTGCCAGCCTAACCGAAGCTATTTCGTTTTCGGCACGGTCATTAGCATCAGCGTAGGTACTTCGGTACCGGGCTTCGGCCTCGTCCATTTTATTACCCGGCCCGTAGCTGGCCAGCACCCATAGTACTATTGAAACCGCTAAAATTATTTTTCCTGCTTCAAATACAAAAGTTTTTGACTTCTGCACTACCATATAAAACACGTTGCCCCAACGCGGCCAGCGGTAGGTAGGCAGCTCCATAATTAGAAAGCCACTCCGCCCGGCCCTAATAATAAGCTTCATTATTAAAGCCGAACCTATAGCCGCCACAAATCCGAGTATATACATACCCATTAGGGCCAAGCCTTGCAGGTTAAAAACGCCCCAAACCAACTCGTTAGGAACCACCAAGGCAATAAGTATAGTATAGACTGGCAAGCGGGCCGAACAACTCATAAAGGGCGTAACAAAAATGGTTATAAGCCTATCCTTCCAGTTATCAATACCCCGGGTAGCCATAATAGCCGGCACCGCACACGCCAACCCGGAAATCAGCGGCACTACGCTTCGGCCGTTCAGCCCTACTTTACGCATAAGCTTATCCATAAGGAAAACCACCCGCGCCATATAGCCGGTTTCCTCCAAAATGGCAATCAGGGTAAATAAAATGGCTATTTGCGGCACAAAAATTACAATACCCCCAATGCCGGGAATTATCCCTTCAACCAACAAGCGGGTTAGTATACCATCGGGCAAATTTGCCTGTAGCCATTCGGAAGAAGTAGCGAATAAGCCATCGATGATATCCATTGGCAGGCCAGCTAAAGCAAAAATAGCCTGAAAGACCACCAGCAATACCCCAAAGAAAATAAGGTACCCCCCTACCTTATGCGTAACTACAACATCTATTTTTGCAGAAAAATTAGTAGTGGCTTTCTTGGCCGACTCGGCTACAGAATAATTAAGTAAAGTGCTAATTAGGCCGTATCGGGCCTTGGTTTCTTCAATCTGAAGACTTTCAGCGTGTAAACCGGCGTGCCCGGCAATTGAAGTTAACACCCTACGCTGATTGGGGCTTAAAAACCTAAGGGTTTCGGCGTGCTGTAAATACAAGTATGCCTGATAATACTTAGCCAGGCCTAGGGCTTGTTTAGTTTCTGAAATTGCCTCCGGGGCTAAGTTGTAGCCTGAAAAAAAAGATTTTTCCGGAGCCGGAACCGGTTGCTGAAGTAGTTCCAGCAATTGTTGGTAACCCTGCCGGCTGCGGGCATTCATGGTCAAAACCGGCACGTTGCCAAGTTGGTCGCTAAGCAATTCAGCATCAACCGTAATACCTTTCTGGCCAGCCATATCGGCCATATTGAGTACCAGCACCAGTGGCCGACCTAAATCTATTAATTGCGAAACCAGTAACAGGCTCCGTTCCAGGTTGCTCATATCGGCAACCGCCACAATTACATCCGGATAGTCGGCATCGGCCGGGTTAAGCAGAATATCGGCTACTACTTGCTCATCGGCCGAGCGCGGGTATATGCTATAGGTACCGGGCAAATCGGTTACGGAAGCGGCCTGACCATTAGCCAACTTTAGTTTACCGCTTTTTCGCTCTACCGTAACGCCCGGATAGTTACCAACTTTTTGGTTTAAACCCGTAAGTAAGTTAAATAAGGTAGTTTTGCCCGAATTAGGGTTTCCGGCTAAAGAAATTTTCAGGTTAGATGCGGCAACTATACGGTTTGGGTCGGCCTGAACGGTCACCTTGCTTAGTGGGGCTTCGGTACTACTCATGCCAATTCAATTAAGCAGGCTTCATCAAGCCGGAGCGATAGGGTATATCCATTAACCTGCACCGCAATCGGATCGCCCAGGGGTGCCGCAAAGTTAAACCGCACTTCTTTGCCAGGCAGCAAGCCCATTTCCAGTAGTTTAATAGTCAGGTGCGATGATTTAATATTGGTAATGGTTGCCTGATCGCCTGGTTTCAACTGATCTAGAGTACGCGCATCCGGAGCTAAGGTAGTAGGTTCCGTAGCTCCTTCCATAACCAACAATTCACTCATATATGTAAATTTCCAATGGATTCAGCCCCGTTCACAGCCAAATCCGTAACTAATAACCCTTATTTCAGCTACAAAGCTACAACTTGTTTTTATTTAGAACAATTCCACATTGAAACTAGAGTAAATAAGCTATTATAGCCCTATTATTGGTATACTAGACTACGCTCCTAGGCTGTGTATGAAGAATGTATAAACTACCTATCAGCTATCTTGAACCAGTCTTTAAAGATCTGAAAAGTGGGTTGGCCGCCGTGGCATGGTGAGGACACCAACCACGGGAAGCTACGAATTTTCAGACACGCCCTAGTAATTTCTTAGGCCAGATTGCTTACTACCTCTTCCGCCGGCAGGCAAAAGTAAAAGGTTGAGCCTTTGTCCGGTTCCGACTCGGCCCAGACCATGCCGCCGTGCCGTTCTACAATTCGCTTAACTAAAGTTAGGCCAATACCGGTTCCTTCAAAATCTTGGGCTTTGTGCAGGCGCCTAAACGGGTTAAATAGCTTGTCGTAGTTTTTCATATCGAAGCCTACGCCATTATCCTGAACAAAGTATACCAACTTATCATCTTCGCCGGGCAGGGCACCAACTAACACTTCGGGTTGGCGCTTTTTATGGGAGTATTTAACCGCATTCGATATAAAATTTACCCAAACCTGTTTTATTAAATTACCGTCGCAGGTAGCCTGGGGTAGCATATTTAGGGTTATGGTTGGCATAGGAATTTTAGAAGTAGACTTCATCTCTTCCAAAACCTCCTGCACCAGCTCATTCATATTCTGCTGATTTTTATGAATTTCAGCGTTGGCCTGGCGGGAAAAGAACAGCAAACTTTTAATAAGATTGGCCATTTTATCGGCACTGGCCAAAAGCATATCTAAGGTGCGCTTGCCCGAGCCTTCCAGTTTTTCGCCCTGGGTATCTTTAAGCAGTTGGCTTAAGCCCTTAATATTGTTCAGCGGCGACATAAGGTCGTGCGAAACGGCGGCGGCAAAAGCATCCAGGCTCTCCAGTTCAGCCAGGCGTTGTTCCAGCGTGGCGTTAAGCTCTTTTACCTGCTCTTCGGAATGTTTACGTTCGGCAACTTCCTTTTCCAGTGCTTCGTTAATTTTCCGTAAAGCCTCTTCCTGGGCTACCAACCGGTTGGTTTTAACGCTAAGTTCTACAAACGCACTAACCTTAGCCCTAAGCAAACCCGGCGTAACCGGCTTACGAATGTAGTCTATTGCCCCGGCCCGGTAGCCCTTGTAAATATTCTCTTCCAAATCCATAGCCGTCAGGAAGATGATGGGGATATTACGTAGTTTTTCGCGCTGATAAATAAGCTCAGCAGTTTCAAAACCATCCATTTCGGGCATCATTACATCCATCAGAATCAGGTTGTAATCATGATCTTCCAGCAAACGCTTTAAGGCCTCACGGCCGGAGCTGGCAAATACCAGTTCGTAAGGTTCCTCGCCCAGTATGGTTTCCAGGGCCAGCAGGTTCTCTTGCCGGTCGTCTACCAACAAAAGTTTAGGTTTCTTCTCTTTGGTTTTCATAGCTATTCCCCGGCTTAATATTCAGATTCGTGCAGCCATATACGCATTAACGATACCAATTGCCCCATATCCAGAGGTTTGGTAATATAATCGGAAGCTCCGGCCTCCAGGCACTTTTCGCGGTCGCCCTTCATAGCTTTAGCGGTTACGGCAATAATCGGTAAATTTTTAAAATCCTTTTCCTGCCGAATGTTCTGCATAGTTTCGTAGCCGTCCATTTCCGGCATCATAATATCCATCAGCACTATATCCACGTCATCGTGTTCGTGCAACAGGTCAATTGCTGTTTTACCGCTTTCGGCCGTAATCATTTCCAGGCCGTAATCCTCCAGTGCACTTACCAGGGCAAATATATTTCGTACGTCATCATCAACAATCAGTACTTTTTTGCCCATCATTATACTGGCCGAGGGGTGGGTCTGCTTTATTATCTTCTGGGTATCTTCGGATAGCACCTTTATGCTACGGTGTAGGTAGAAAGTAACCAAGTCGAGTAGTTTTTCCGGCGAGGTAGCTGTTTTCAGGATTATTCCCTTACTAACCTGCTTAAACTTCACCATTTCTTCCTTAGTCAAATCCTTGGCTGAGTACACAATTAAGGGTACTTCTTCCAGCGGAATATCCTTTTCCAACTGATTAACCAGCTCGAAGCCGCTCATATCGGGCAGGCGCAGATCCAAAATTATGGTATCAAATTTCTTTTTCTTGATATGTTCAAGGGCCTCTTTACCAGATTTAGCGTGGGCAATTTCAACATCATCGCCCTTTAAAACTTCTTCAATTCTAGAAAAGTCTTCGGCGGAATCTTCAATAACCAATAAATCGCGACGGCTCTTCTTCAAAAACTCCGTAATATAGCCGAACAACTGATCTACTTTAGCCTTAGTTGGCTCAAGACCTAGCACGTTAAAGGCCCCGAGTTTATAGGCCAAGGGTTTATCCTGCTTCTTAACTGAGGTAAGGGTTACTGGTATGCTGCGGGTTTCCAGATCGTTTTTCAAGCGGTCCAGCACCTTCCAGCCATCCAGATCCGGCAACTGGGTATCCAGCACTATGGAAACCGGGCGGTACTTGTTAATCAGCTCGTGAACTACCCCGCCCTTACCGGAAATTATGTACTTGTAGCCGTGGGCCTTGGCTTTTTCGCGTATATTTTCCAGCAGCTTGGCGTTCTCCATAATCAGGAGAATTACCTTATCCTTGGTTTTAATAATTGCCCGGTCATCTTCCCAGGCCGATTCCTTGGTAAGATTCAGTCGTTTTTCCGGAATTTTAGCAGCTTTTACTTTAGGCTGTTTTTCGGGTTGGTTTTTAACTTTCGGTTCTTCTCTTTCAATTACCTGGGTGTATTCACGCTCACTACTTTCCTCGCCCCCTCTTTCCTGCGGATCGCTGAGGGCATCGTAGTTTAGGGGAAGGTAAAGGGTAAATGTACTCCCCTGCCCTAACTCACTTTCCAGTTCCATAGCCCCGCCCAGTAAGCTGGTAAGGCCTTTACTAATGCTTAGCCCCAGGCCGGTACCGCCAAACTTACGGCTGGTTGAACCCTCGGCCTGCTGAAAGGCTTCAAAAATGATATGTTGTTTTTCTTTAGAAATACCGATGCCGGTATCGTGAATTTCAAACCCTATAACCTGCGAGGCTTTATCTAGTACCCCACTGTTAAACCTCCGCTTCTTATCCGCTACAAAAATCTTTAAATCAACACTGCCTTTTTCGGTAAACTTAAATGAGTTTGATAGCAGGTTTTTAAGAATTTGCTTCAGGCGCTGGGAGTCGGTTTCAATATATTCCGGCAGATCATTTGCCATGTTGATATTAAAGTCGATTTTCCTATGATCGGCCATATGGCGGAAGGTAAGCTCTACAAACTCCTCAATTTCATCAAAGCTAATCGGCGCATTATCTACGGTAACCACCCCACTTTCAATTTTTGAAAGATCAAGGATATCATTAATAAGGTTTACCAGATCGTTACCGCAGCTGTTAATGGTTTTGGAGTACTGCACCTGCTTATCGGTAAGGTTACCGGTCTGGTTTTCGGCCAGTTGGTGCGATAAAATCAGAAGTGAGTTAAGTGGCGTACGCAACTCGTGGCTCATATTGGCCAAAAATTCCGATTTGTACTTCGAGGTGATCATTAACTGCGCAGCCTGCTCTTCCAGGCTCTTCCGGGCAATTTCAACCTCGTTGTTTTTCTGTTCCAGTTCTTCTTTTTGCTTGGCTAGCAGGTGGGCTTTTTCTTCTAGTTCCTCGTTAGTTCGGCTCAGTTCTTCCTGCTGTACTTTAAGCTCGGCTGCCAGCGTTTGTGATTGCTCCAGCAGCAATTCGGTACGATTATTAGACGCAATATTGTTCAATACAATACCTATGGATTCGGTAAGCTGCTCCAGGAAGTACAAGTGCTCTTGCTTAAAGTTTTCAAAGGACGCTAGTTCCAATACGCCTTTTACCTGATCTTCAAACAGAATGGGCAATACGACTACGCTAATTGCGTTCGCTTCTCCCAAGCCGGAATTAATAGTGATATATTCCTGAGGTACATTAGTCAGAAGAATTTTTTCCTTGTCTGCCGCACACTGCCCTACCAGCCCTTCGCCAATCAGGCAATATTGCATTGCTTTTTTATCCTTGATCCCGTAAGAACCAATTAGGCGAAGAATAGCATCCTCAGCATTTTGTTCCAGCATATAGAATGCCCCTTGCTGGGCCGAAACTACACTACCCAGTTCGGAGAGCACCAGTTGCGAGAGAGTATTCAGGTCTTTCTGGCCCTGAAGCATCTGGTTAAATTTCGCCAAGTTCGATTTCAGCCAGTCCTGCTCCTGGTTACGGAGTGTGGTTTCCCGTAGTATGGCCGTCATCTGGTTAATGGTATCCTTTAGGGCTTCTACCTCGCCTTTGGCCTCTACGTTAATG
>CAZDEY010000005.1:171968-238906 GCA_964504565.1 uncultured Roseivirgaceae bacterium | reverse complement strand
AAGGTCACCTTTGGTTACCGCCGAGGCCACATCGGCAATGCTTCGCACCTGGGTAGTCAGGTTATTGGCCAGTTGGTTTACGTTATCGGTCAGGTTCTTCCAGATACCTAAAGCACCCGGTACGTTGGCCTGACCGCCCAGCTTACCTTCGGCCCCTACCTCGCGGGCTACGGAAGTTACCTGGTCGGCAAAGGTTCCGAGCGTATCGGTCATTTCGTTAATGGTATCGGCTAGGGTAGCAATTTCGCCTTTGGCATCCAGCGTTAGCTTACGCTTAAGGTCACCGTTGGCAATAGCGGTTACAATCAGGGCTATACCCCGCACTTGGTCGGTCAGGTTGTTGGCCATTTGGTTTACCGAGTCGGTCAAATCTTTCCAGGTACCGCCCACGCCTTTTACCTGCGCCTGTCCACCTAGTATACCCTCGGTACCCACTTCTCGCGCTACCCGGGTTACCTCGTTTGCAAAGGAGTTGAGCTGCTCCACCATAGTGTTGATGGTGTTTTTCAGATCAAGAATCTCCCCTTTTACATCAATTTGTACGGTTTTAGAAAGGTCGCCGCTGGCCACTGCCTTGGTTACTTCGGCAATGTTCCGCACCTGGCTGGTTAGGTTACCGGTCATTTGGTTTACCGAGTCGGTCAAATCCTTCCAAATGCCCGCTACGCCCGGTACAAAGGCCTGGCCACCCAGTTTACCATCGGTACCTACCTCGCGCGCCACCCGGGTTACCTCGGAGGCAAAGGCCCGAAGCTGATCCACCATGGTGTTCAGGGTTTCTTTAAGCTGAAGCATTTCTCCGCGTACGTCGGTGGTAATCTTGCGGCTCATATCGCCATTGGCAACCGCATTAGCTACCTCGGCAATATCGCGTACCTGGCCGGTAAGGTTACTGGCCATCTGGTTTACCGAATCAGTAAGGTCCTTCCAGGTTCCGCCTACACCCGGTACGTTGGCCTGACCACCCAACTTACCTTCGGTACCTACTTCTCGCGCCACCCGGGTTACCTCGGAGGCAAAGGCCCGAAGCTGATCCACCATGGTATTGATGGTTATTTTTAGTTCCTGCAGCTCGCCTTTTACGTCTACCGTAATTTTGCGGCTCAGGTCACCGTTGGCCACCGCGGTAGTTACTTCGGCAATATTCCGTACCTGACCAGTCAGGTTACTACCCATTTTATTCACGGAGTCGGTCAGGTCCTTCCAGGTACCACCTACGCCGGGCACGTTGGCCTGGCCACCAAGTTTACCCTCAGAACCTACTTCCAGCGCTACCCTGGTTACCTCGGAGGCAAAGGAGTTTAGCTGGTCCACCATGGTGTTGATGGTATCCTTAAGCTCCCGAATTTCACCCTGGGCTTCTACCGAAATTTTCTTAGAAAGGTCACCCTTGGCTACTGCTATGGTTACGTCGGCAATGCTCCGTACCTGGCCGGTTAGGTTACTGGCCATTTTGTTTACTGAGTCGGTCAAATCCTTCCAGGTACCATCAACGCCGGGTACGTTGGCTTGGCCACCGAGCTTTCCTTCGGAACCCACTTCAAGGGCCACGCGGGTTACCTCACTACCAAAGGCGTTTAGCTGGTCCACCATCGTATTAATGGTTTCTTTCAGCTCCATTATTTCGCCCTGAGCCTCTACGGTAATTTTCTTAGAAAGGTCGCCTTCCGCCACCGCCGTGGTTACCTCGGCAATATTTCGCATCTGGCTGGTCAGGTTGCTTGCCATTTGGTTTACCGAGTCGGTCAAATCCTTCCAGGTACCGCCTACGCCGGGCACGTTCGCTTGCACCCCCAGCTTTCCTTCCGTACCTACCTCGCGGGCCACGCGGGTTACCTCACCACCAAAGGCATTAAGCTGGTCCACCATGGTGTTAATGGTGTCCTTAAGTTCGCGAATTTCGCCCTGGGCCTCTACGGTAATTTTTTTAGAAAGGTCACCCTTAGCCACCGCCGTGGTTACGTTGGCTATGTTCCGCATTTGGCCGGTAAGGTTACTGGCCATTTTATTTACTGAATCGGTAAGATCTTTCCAGGTACCCTCAACGCCGGGTACGTTGGCCTGGCCACCTAATTTTCCTTCGGTACCTACCTCGCGCGCTACCCGAGTTACCTCGCCACCAAAGGCGTTCAGCTGGTCCACCATGGTATTGATGGTGTCCTTTAGTTCGCGAAGTTCGCCTTTTACGTCTACTGAAATTTTCTTAGAAAGGTCGCCTTTCGCCACTGCGGTTGTTACCTCGGCAATATTTCGTACCTGACCGGTTAGGTTACTGGCCATCTGGTTTACCGAGTCGGTCAGGTCCTTCCAGGTACCGTCGACCCCGGGCACGTTAGCTTGGCCGCCGAGCTTTCCTTCGCTACCTACTTCCAAAGCCATACGGGTTACCTCGCTACCGAAGGAGTTGAGCTGGTCCACCATGGTGTTAATAGTATCCTTTAGCTCGCGAATTTCTCCCTGGGCTTCTACTGAAATCTTTTTAGAAAGGTCGCCTTTAGCTACCGCTATGGTTACATCGGCAATGCTCCGTACCTGGTTGGTCAGGTTGCTTGCCATTTTATTTACCGAGTCGGTTAGATCCTTCCAAGTACCGTCAACGCCGGGTACGTTGGCCTGGCCGCCCAGTTTACCTTCGGTACCTACCTCGCGCGCCACGCGGGTTACCTCGCCACCAAAGGCGTTTAGCTGATCCACCATGGTATTAATAGTGTTTTTCAGCTCAAGTATTTCGCCTTTTACGTCTACTGTAATTTTTTTAGAAAGGTCGCCCTTGGCTACCGCCGTGGTTACTTCGGCAATACTTCGTACCTGATTGGTTAGGTTAGAGGCCATTTGGTTTACCGAGTCAGTCAGGTCCTTCCAGGTACCACCTACACCTCGCACGCGGGCCTGGCCGCCTAGCTTTCCTTCTTTGCCTACCTCCAGCGCTACGCGGGTTACCTCTTCGGTAAATACGTTTAGCTGCTTCACCATGCTGTTAACCTCCTTGGCAATCAGCAGGAACTCGCCGCGCAGTTTTTTGCCGTCTACGTGCAGTTCCATTTCCCGGCTCAGGTCACCCTTACTTACCGCACTAATTACGTCGGCAATTTCTTTGGTAGGCGTTACCAAGTCGGAAATAAGGTGGTTGATGGACTTTACGCAACTATGCCAGCCGCCCTTGGCGCCCTGTAACTCTACCCGCTGGCTAAGCTTACCCTCTTTACCAATTACTTTGCCCGCCGCCGATACTTCGCTGACCAGGCACTCGTTCATTTCGATTATTTCATTGAGGGTATCGAAGAACTTGCCGGCCTGGCCGGTTTGATCGGACGGAAACCGTACCGAAAAGTCTCCACTGCGTACTTTAAACAGGGTATCAAACAGGCTGGAATCTAACGCAATTGCATTTTGCGTATCTTGGCCATTAACGGCGGTAGTATCCATAAATAAACAGAGTTTAGTTTAGTATGTGCTGTTGAAAAGCTTTCCTGATTGACTGGAAATAAAATCCTGTTGGTTAAAAAAAATATGTCTAGGTTACTTAAGAAATACTTTACCAAAAATTTCATAAGCTGTCCCTATACAACTCCAGGCAAATCAAAAAATGGCAGCACCTTCTAAAATGTACATCCTTAAAAGTAGTAATTTATTCCTATTAATTTCAAGATAACTTCTTAAAATAAGGCATCAGTAAAAAGCTAAATTTTATAAGGCGTTGAAAATTTAGCTATTGGCAAATAGTTTTATTGCCTAGTGTAGCATTTCCCTTAGTTTTGAATTTATATGCCTCAACCTCCAAATAGTACCGACTACGCCTGGACCCACTCGGTCAATAGCCCCTGGCTGGGGCAGTCGGTAAAAGAATTGTGGCAGTACCGGCACCTGTTAGGCCGGTTGGTCAGACGAGACTTTCTGCTGAACTATCAGCAAACTATTCTGGGTCCGCTTTGGGTAATATTTCAACCTCTTGCTACTTTAGCCACCTATATAATTGTTTTTAGCCGCTTAATAAATATTTCGACCGGGGGCGTATCGCCGGTATTTTTCTATTTGGCCGGAATAATTTTGTGGGGACTATTTAGCGAAGCTTTTGTAGGAAATGCTTTTATACTGCGAGATAATGCTCACATTTTCAATAAGGTTTACTTTCCCCGCTTAATTACACCTTTGGCTACTACCAGCACCCATTTGCTGCGCTTTGCAATTCAGTTTGGACTATTCCTGATATTATTAACCATAGCCTCAGTATTTGATATTATAACCATTGACTTTGGGCTGGATATATTGCTGATAATTCCCCTAGTGCTTTTGGTAGCAATGTACGGCTTAAGTAGCGGCCTGCTATTTACTATGCTTACAGGCAAGTATCGCGATCTTTCTAATTTGGTACACTTGGGCATACGGCTGTTTATGTTCCTGAGTCCGGTTATATATCCGCTTTCGGCTGTGCCCGTGCAGTATCGAAAGTATATTCTCTGGAACCCATTAACTGCTTGTTTTGAAGCTTTTAGGCTAATATTGCTGGGCGAAGGATTGGTAACCCCCAGCTCTATGCTATATAGTGTAGTATTTGGCTTGGCACTGTTGGCCGGGTCGGTACTTTGGTATAACCGGCGGGGCGAGAAACTTCTAGATGTAGTATGAGCCGGCTAGCTTTAGACATAGTAAATGTTTCCAAAACCTATCAGATTGGAACTACCGGAACCGGCTCATTGCGGCAGGATATCAACAAATTTTGGTATAAAATCAGGGGCAAAACACCTAAAGGTACCTTACCCTGGGAGGATAGAGAGTTTACTTTTGAGGCTCTACAACATATTAATTTACAAATCAGGGCCGGGGAAACCTGGGGATTGGTTGGGGCTAATGGTGCCGGAAAATCTACCCTACTTAAAATTATCAGCCGGATAGTGCGGCCAAGTACCGGTACAGTAAAAGGATGGGGCACGTTAAGCAGCCTGCTTGAAATAGGAACCGGCTTTCAGCCCGATTTAACCGGCCGCGAAAATGTTTATATAAGCGGGCATACCCTGGGCATGAGCCGCCGGCAGATAACTAGCTGTTTCGACGAAATTGTGCAGTTTAGCGGGGTAGAAAAATTTATTGATACACCGGTAAAACGTTATTCCTCGGGCATGTACGTGCGCTTAGCATTTGCTGTAGCCGCCCATCTAGAGCCGGATATTTTGGTAGTTGATGAAGTTCTGGCAGTAGGTGATGCCGAGTTTCAGAAAAAGTGTATGAGCAAGATGCGCCAAGTTAGCCAAACCGAAGGCCGCACTATAATTTTTGTAAGTCATAATTCACAAGCCATAATCGATTTGTGCCAGAAAGCAGCCTGGCTTCATAAAGGTCAACTAAAAAATACCGGAAATTCAAGCGAAGTTGTAAACCAATATTTAGCCTCGCAACAGGTTTATCACACTAACAACCAATGGCCGGAAGAGCGGGCTCCGGGCAACGATGGACTTAAAATTACGGAAGCCCGCTTACTGGCAAATGATGCTGATATTGAGCAAGGCTTAATACCCCTACAAGCCCGCCTAACCGTTCATTATACAATAAAGCTGGAGCGCAATTTCCGTGAATTGAGTATTAGGCTAATATTATACACCTTGGCCGGCGAATGCATTTTTGAGGTTGCCTCACCAACTATTGAAGCTAAGGCGGGAATTTTGAAAGGAAAATGCTCTATTCCCGGAAGTTTTTTAAACGGAGGTTCTTACTTCTTCTCCTTAGGCTTCAGCAATAATTATTACTCCAAATTTTTGCAGGTTGATGATATATTAGGCTTTACCTTGCAGGACAAACAATACGATACCAGCATTAGCCAACCCTGGCCCGGACACATCCGCCCCCTTTTCCCTTACCAGTTAATTCAAGCCGAAATACAGGAAAATGACTAATCAGCAACCGGCCTATAAAATTTACAACTTCCAGTTAGCCCAGTTCCCAAACTGGATTAATGACCCTATTACCAGCCCTGCCTACCTGGTATTTTGGCATAACGGAAAGGCGCTAGGCAATCTCTGGGTTCTGGAAAACGAAAAAACCGATCCGGCTACCCTGGCTCGCCGAATTAGGTTTAGCGTTGAAGATACCCTGCAATATTACGCCCTACACGCCAACCACCCCACTAAAAGCCTGCGTGGCCTTTGGCAGAATACTAAGACCGATGTTTGGCAGGAAGTGCTGAATTCGGTAGTGCCGGCAATAAATTCAGCCCTACCCGAAACGCTGCCGGTAAGTGTGGTAATATGTACCCGCCACCGACCGGTCGATTTAGAGCGCTGCCTTACTTCCCTTAGGCAGCTACCCTGCAAACCTCAGCAAATTGTAGTGGTAGATAACGGCCCGGACCGGCCCGAAACCAAGCAAGTAGCTGCTGATTTTACGGAAGTTGATTATGTAGCCGAACCTAAGCCCGGCCTGGATATAGCTCGCAATACCGGCATCAGGGCCAGCAATCAGCCTATAATTGCTTATCTGGATGATGATGTTGAGGTGCACCCGAATTGGGTGTACGCGGTATGGCAGGCCTTTCAGAATAATGAAAATATAGGCGCTATAACCGGTTTGGTACTAGCAAATAAACTAGATACCCCAGCCCAGGCTATTTTTGAAAAATACTGGAGTTTTAACCGCGGCTACGTTCCCAAATTGTATTCCCCCACATTTATTGAATTTAATCTTAAGCACGGCCCACCGGTCTGGAATATTGGTGCTGGGGCTAATATGGCTTTTAAGCGAGAGGCTTTGCGGGCCAGCGGCTTGTTTGACGAGCGCCTGGATGCCGGGGCGGCCGGTTGCAACGGCGATTCGGAAATGTGGTTTCGTATTCTGAAAGCAGAATATTCAATTCTTTATCAGCCCCAAGCCATTGTGTGGCATACCCACCGGGAAAGCATGCCCGGGCTTCGCAGCCAGATAAAAGCCTATATGCAAGGCCACGTGGTTGCTTGCTTAATTCAGGAAGAACATACGCCGGAAGCCAAGTACCGCCCCCACATTAACCGTATGCTAAAGCACTACGCTAAAGGTATTAAGTGGGGTTTTCCTAAGTATGAAAATAAGTTTTCTACCTTAAAACAAGAGTTTTTAGGTGTTATGGGCGGGTTCAGATACTATAAGGAGCACAAAAATGCTTGCGGACCACAACCTCCCAAATTATAATATACCAATTTTATATATTTTTTATCATATAGTTGGAATTGTACGTACCTTTGACTCGTTTTGGAAAGAATCCCTGCACTTCCCCCTAATATTAAGCCCTTACCGCCGGATACTGATTCAACTCTTTGGAGTGTAATGATACCGGTTTACAATGCGGGTAATTTTATTGAGGAAACCCTAAGAAGTGTGCTTGCCGCAACTGCCGTTCTGGAAAGCGTGCAGATTGAAGTAGTGGATGATGCCAGTACTGATATTAATGTACAGGAAGTAGTGGAACGAGTAGGCCAAGGTAAAATAACGTACTTCTGCCAATCCAGCAATGTTGGCAGCCTGCGCAACTTCGAAACCTGCATAAACCGTTCTAGGGGCCAATTAGTACATTTGCTACACGCCGATGACTTGGTTAGCCCTGGGTACTACGCGGAAGTTCAGGCCCTGTTTGAAGAATACCCGGAGGCCGGAGCAGCCTTTACCCGGTATGAGTATATAAACGAGAAAGGTGAAGTAACCAACACCAAACCCAAGGTATTTCCGCAAGCGGGTGTGTACCCTGACTATCTGGAAATTTTAGCCTATCAGCAAAAACAGCAGTACTGTGTAACCACTGTTAAACGCTCGGTTTACGAGGCATTAGGGAGCTTTTACGGTGTTACCTACGGCGAAGATTGGGAAATGTGGTTGCGAATTGCCGCAAATTATCCGGTAGCTTATTCACCAAAAATACTAGGTTCCTACCGTTTACATAGCCAGTCCGTTAGCGGCGGAGCATTTGTAAGCGGGCAAAATTTAAAAGATTTAGCGTGGGTATTTAGTAAAACCCTGGAATATTTGCCCGACAGCCGGGGAACCCGAGCGGTAGCTTACGCCCGAAAGATATACGCTTACCATGCTATTAACATTGCCAACCAGCTTTGGCATACCAGCCAAAATATTACCGGGGTCAGAAATCAGGTTAAAGGCGCCCTTAAAATGCACCAGGATTTGCGTATATACTGGAAGATTTTAAAATTATACGCTAAAATAGGCCTGCGCTATTCATGAAAGATGGTGTAACCGTACTAATTTGTACCTATAACGGTAGCCGGCGTTTGGCCCAAACGCTACAGCACCTGGCTGCCCAAAAAGTAGGCTCAGATTTATCCTGGAATATACTTCTTGTAGACAATGCCTCTACTGACGGATCGGCCGAAATAGCTCAGGAACTTTGGGAAACCTACGGGGCTCCGGCTGAATTAAGGGTATATAACCAACCGGTGCCAGGTTTAAACCCTTCCCGCGAGGCCGGCTTCCAGCAGGCCGATCACGAATTCATAATAGCGTGCGATGACGACAATTGGCTCCAGCAGGATTTTGTAGCTACGGCCTATGCTATAATGAAAAGAAACCCCAGCATAGCGGTTTTGGGTAGTTTAGGAGAACTGGTGTATGAAGTAGAAGCACCGGCCTGGCTTAGCTCGTACTGCATATACGCCTCCGGTCCGCAAGCCCCCCAAAACGGAAAAGTTGAGTCCAATAAAGTTTACGGAGCCGGTAGCATAGTCAGAAAATCGGCTTACCAAAAAATTATTAAAGCCGGTTTCAAATCATTACTTACCGACCGTATGGCCAGCACCTTGACCTCCGGCGGCGACCATGAATTTTGCTATGCATTTGCCCTAGCCGGCTACGATATTTGGTACGATGATCGCCTGAAGTTTAAGCACTTTATCGAAAAAGAAAGAATCAGTTGGAAGTATTACCGGCGCTATATAAAAGAAAGTGCTCGGTGTTTTGAGGTGCTTGAACCCTACAAAATTCTGAGCCACCACGGAAACCTATCTGACCTGGAATTATACGCCCAGTTAACCCGTAGTTTCGGCTATCATGTTAAGCGACTTATGCCTACCTGGCTGGGTTATACCTTTGGCCAAAAAGATAGCTGGCAATATCATGCTAATTATATTCAGCACCAACTATTACTAACCAGGTTGAAATCCTACTACTTACCGGACAGGCTAGTGCGTATTTTAGCTAATTTCAGTAAAGTCAAGGCTTTTAAAAATCGGCTGGAACACCTTCAATCGGTGACTACTAAGGATAAAAAAGTAGTACTATAAATTCACTTTAAGTATACAGCGTTCACCTTCTAGCTTTTCGCACTCCTCAGCCAGGTTAAACGATTTTTTAGAGGCTGCCATTTGCTCACGGCTTTCGAAGTATATTTTTCGGCGTTGGCGGGCCTCAATAAACCGGCGGGCATCTTCGCGGGTTTCCAAAATAAGGGGCGGAACCATAGCCGGCTTCCCCTCAGCATCTTTAGCTACCATGGTAAAATAACTGGTGTTGGTATGCTTAACCTGACGGGTCATAACATTTTCGGCAGTTACCCTTATACCAACTACTATGCTGGTACGGCCTACGTAATTCACTGAGGCTTTAAGCGAAACCAATTCTCCAACCTCAACCGGGGCCATAAAATCAACATTATCAACCGATACGGTTACGCAGTAGGCTCCGCTATGCTTGGTAGCGCAGGTATAAGCCACCTTATCCATAAGGCTAAGCAGAATTCCCCCGTGAATCTTCCCGCCAAAATTTGCGTAGCTGGGTATCATTAACTCAGTTAAGGTAGTACGGCTGTCGCTTACCGAATGCCCTTGTTCTAGCTCTTTTTGCTGCATAACTATAGTTTTTAGCTTTGGGGGTTTACTGAATTTACTTGTTTGGAAAGATACCAAAAACGGCTAGCCAGTAAAACCGCTGCAGTGCTTAAGCCAATTAATAACCCCCACCATATTCCAATAAGCCCTAAATTCAACTTAAACCCAAAAAAATACCCTACCGGTAACGCTAGTAACCAGTAGGCGAACAGGGTTATCCAAGTAGGAATTTTCACATCTTCAAC
Source organism: uncultured Roseivirgaceae bacterium (assembly GCA_964504565.1). GTDB lineage: Bacteria > Bacteroidota > Bacteroidia > Cytophagales > Cyclobacteriaceae > Cesiribacter. Next base: position 228,867 of record CAZDEY010000005.1, on the reverse strand, counting down.
ACCCCGCAGGGCACCTAAACCTACTACCTGTATGCCATCGCTAAGCTGGAAGAAAGCCGCAATCATGAGCAAACCTGAAGCTAGTTGGATTACATTTTGATTATCGATGTATAGCGTGGGCAGCCAATTTCGGCCCACCAGGAATATAATAGCAAAGCCAATTTGCATTATCAGCACCAAAAGGGTAGCGGCCAGCCACGCCCGACGCATGCCAACTTTATCTTGCCTTCCGGCAAAATTACCTACCTGAACCGTGGCCGCCGCACTAATGCCGGAAGCAATCATATAGGTTATGGCCGCCAGGTTTATAGCAATTTGGTGGGCAGCCTGGGCGGTATCGCTTATCCAGCCGGCCATAAGTACGGCACCGGTAAAGGCTCCAACTTCAAACACAAACTGCAAGCCCATGGGTATGCCTAAGCTAATTAGCCTTCTTAGCATAATGAGCTTATACTTAAACCACTGACCGTGCGGCAAATTAATCTGGAATATGCTGGCCTTATAGCAATAAATTGCCATACCAACTGCCATCAAAATCCGGGAAATTAGCGAGGCCCAACCGGCCCCTTCAATACCTAATTCCGGCATGCCCCAGTACCCGTAAATTAACAGCCAGTTAAGCAGTACGTTAAATGCGTTAGCCGAAAGGCTGACCACCATCGCTTGCCATGTATGCCCCAGTCCTTCGGCCCACTGTTTAAAGGCTTGGAATACCATTAACGGAGCTAAGGAGGCCCCTAATAATAGCAGGTAATTAATGGTATTGGCCACTACCTGTTCGGGCTGATCCATGTGGGGCAGGGCGGGTATAACCGCAAAGGTTACCCCTACTAAAGCCAGCCCGGCCAAAGCATTAATTAGCAAACTGTGCTGCAGCAGGCGACCAATCCGTCCGGTTTTGCCCCGGCCCTGCGCGGAAGCTACCAGGGGAGTAAGCCCAAAACTTAAACCTAAACCGAAAGTCATAGGCAGCACCACTATGCTGTTGGCCAATGCTACTGCAGCTAGCGGAACTTTGCCCAACTGGCCTACCATCATACTATCGGCGGTGCCTACCAGCATATGGCCAAAGTAGCTGGCCATAACCGGCAGGGCTATAGTTAACGTGCGGCGCAAGTGCCAGCTAAAGCTTCGGCGGCTTTCGGAGCTAAGCATAGCGGGGCTGCTCATATATTGTAAAGGCGGGCAACCTTTAACAGCCCCGCCAGCGATAAACTATCGGTAATCTTTCCGTTCATAGCCCAGTCAATAGCTTCGGTAAGCGGTAATTTCCTTACTATTAATTGTTCGGTTTCCTCAGGTGCGCTGGGTCCGGGCGTAAGCTCTTCGGCCAAATAAACCACCCCGTACTCATCGGTTACGGAGTTAGAGGTATGAATTTGCAGAATTTCCGTCCACTTACCGGCTACATAACCGGTTTCTTCCTGCAGCTCGCGCTGGGCACTCAGCAAGCGGTCCTGCTCTAACGGGCCGCCGCCCATGGGTATTTCCCAACTCCACTCATTTAATGAATAGCGGTACTGACCAACCAGCCAGGTATTGCCGTGCTCATCAACCGGTATAATGCCGATTGCAAAATTTTTAAAACTGACTACCCCGTATATACCCGGGTTTCCGGCCGGGTTTAGTACATCATCTTCCCGTACCTTAATCCAGGGGTTCTCATATATGGCTTTGGTCTTAAGCGTTTTCCAGGGGTTATGGGTAGGGTCAAATGATTTTTCCTTGTTCATAGCGGCAAAAGTAGTGCTTTTTGGTAGTTTAGATGCTATGTGGCAACCATTGGTTCATTACAGTCTGCATTTTCTGGCACCCGTACTGTTAGCCCGGCTCTTGTTCCCTAAAGATTGGGTAAAGGCCTGGCTAATTATGCTGGCTACTATGTTGGTTGATCTGGATCACCTATTAGCTGACCCAGTTTTTGCCCCTAATCGGTGCTCAATAGGATATCACCCGTTGCATACCGCCCCGGCTATCGGTGTATACCTTATTTTACTGTTTGTACCTCGCCCAAAGGTTAGGGCGGCTGCCGTGGGTTTACTCTTTCATATGCTAACCGATACGCTGGATTGTTTTTGGAGTAATACTTGGTAGGATGCCCTTTCAAAAAGCGGCCTAATTTAGCTTCAGAGCCTATTTTGATAATTTTCTTAATTAATTCTGAATCCTATTTAAACCTTGGGCGTATACCACTCAAACGCTCAGCCTTAAGGTTGACCAAATTTTTTAATGATGAAAAAATTAACTCTTTCCATTTTTATGGCGGCTAGTTTGCTAGCCTGTACGGAAAATCAAGAACGCGAAGCCCAACAAGAACTGAACGAAGCTCAGTACGAAACCGAGCAGCTTTCCAACGAAGTGGGCAATGAAATAGAAGGTGAAGCCAATGAACTAGAGGCTGAAACTAACCAAAACGTTCGCGAAGCCCGCCAAAGAACCAATACTTGGGTTCGGGAAGAACGTAGGGAAGTTAAAGCTGAACTACAACCGGTAGAGGCTACTCTAATTCAATTTGAAAATGACTGGCAAGGAGCCGACACTGAGCTTAAGCGCATTGAAACCGGCGAATACAAAATTGAAAATGTAGCCTGGACCGACGATGCGATGGATAAAATTAAGAAGTCGCGCGAGAAGGTAGCTGAGGCCCAGGAAAAAATGGTGAAGGCCCGCGAGAAATTTGCTGCTGGTAAGTATGATGATGCCGTAGAAAAAATTGAGGATGCCAACGAGAAAATGGCCGAAGCTCAAGAAAAATATTTGGAAGCCATTGAAAAACAGACTGGCGTTGATATGGACTAAGGTTAGTCTTTAGTCTTTAGTCTTTAGTCTTTTAGGCAATTCTTAAATACTAAATAGTTTAAATTTATTTCAGGAGGGAGCAGTCGGTGGCGCACACGCTACGCAGACTGCTCTTTCTTTTTTTGTCTTTATCTATTCAGGAATTGGTAGCGTACGTTTATATAGGGGCCTACATTTAGCAAATAGGTCTTATTAAATTCGGCGGGGGTAGGGCCGGCACCGTCAAATATATTTTTAAGCCCGCGGTCGGCCATTACACCGTACCCTATTATAGCCCGGCCAAAATTGGTTTCCCGGCCTAAAGCAACTTTAAGGCCGTAGTCCAGATTAGCGTAGCGGCTTTCTTCCTGGCTAATTTCACCTACCTTTTGCTTTAATTTACTACCATACAGGCCGGTGGTTAGGGTAATATAACTAGGCAGGTTTTTACCGTGGCGCCAAAAGTTAAATTGGTGCTGTAACGTTAGTTTGGTATACCTTAGCTCAACACCGTTTTGTAAATACTGGCCACCCCTAAACATGCGGTACTCCTGCCCTGCCCGATTAATGAACTGAGCTTCCAGGCTAAATAATTGCCGATGGCTGAGGGCATAATTAAGCGTAAGGCCCCAGTTCTTTTTATATGTACGGTCGGTAGCAATTAAGCTGGACTGGTTAAAGCTAGAGCGGGTTTCGTTGTTAAGGAGCCAGCTATTATTGTAAGCCAACGTGGTTCCTACTTCTAAATTTTTAAACCACTGATTCTTATTATGTTTGGCTTCCGCTTCAGCCAGCAAAACCGGAGCTTCCCTTAGCGAATCGATTAGTACAATTAAACCGGGCAGTACAGGCTGGTATGTGGCTAATTTTGGTGATTGAGATGATAGCAATACCAGTTGGTGATTGGCTTTAGTAGTATTTAATGCCGCAACGGCCAAATTGGTATTCTCAGCAAATAAAGAATTAGTATTATCACCCTGGTCAGTAGGAGTCAGCCCAGCATTTTCTCTTCCCATATTCATACCTTGTCCTAAAGCCGAAGAGGCTGAAGCTAAAGCCTGATCGGAAGATTTTCCTGCTCCCAAAACCACAGGCCTACCCGAGTTAATTGCTACACTTTTAGCCGTTTCCTGCTTACTTTTATCTACACTTAGTGAAGGGGAAAGGGCTAGGCTTTCAGTAATTTGACCGGGTTGAGTAGTTGCTCCCCTGATAGATTGATTATTAGCAGCCTCGTCGGCCTTGATGGGTACGGCTTGCTGTTCAGCCGGAGTTTTGGTGGTTGTACTTTCAGCTACTTGATCACGGGTAATTAGGCTTTGCTGCTGAATAAACCAAAACGCCCCACCGCTCAATAGCAACAGTAGTACGGCTGCGACCAGCCGCCGGGCGTACCAACCTGTGTTGTTGGTAGCAGACTCGGGCGCGGCAACGGCAACCTGAGGCTCAAGTCGGCTTTCTACTTGTGCCCAAACGTGGGCCGGGGCTTTAATCGCCCTTTCCTCAAAACTTTGTTTAACCTTTTGGTCAAGCTTACTGTCTGGCCCAGCGGCGGCGGGTTCGTTTTGCTCGTCTAGCTCGGCCGATACTTTGTTCCATAAATCGGGCGCAGCGGGGGCTTGCTTATCGAAGCTCTGCTTTACAAGTTTATCTATATCCCGATTTTTTTCCATATTACCGCTATAATTACTTAATCGAAAATTACACTGCTGGCTATTTCTATACGGGTTAGCGCAATTTCGTAAATAGTTTCGTTTACCTCTTCATTTATCAAGATATAAGCCTCTTCATTCCCCTCCTCGTCTTCGCGGGTGGTTAGCTGGGCATTCTCCAGCGAAGCAGCCGGTACGGCCGCCATTAAAGCAATAGGATCGAAAAATATTTTAGCGGTAGCTATTCGGTTCTGTTCCAACACAATTGGCCCGGCTCCCTGTAGGGTTTGGGCATCCAGTTCAACTAGTAGCCCGGCGGCAATTTCCAGCCTAAGTGGGTAAGTTTGGCCGTTGGTTCTAAGGTACGAACCAATTAACACCAGGCCGGCTTCGTCGTTTTGGTCCGAAGTTTCTAACTCAAGCTCAATAAACGTATAGGTTCCCTGCGGAATTTGAGCCCGTAGATCAGCAATTATTTCGCTGGGGTCAAACATTAAGTGCAGAGCCGGTTCGTAGGTATTAGCAAAGTAAACATCGGATCCTTCATCTCTTCTCCCTTCAAACTCCAGGGCAGCAATTTTTATACTCCCATCGGTAAAACGCAGCCGGCCGTCGGCACTGGCACTGCGGTTTATATCTACCACATAGTTAACCGTGGTGGGTTCCTTTAAAAAGGCAGCATCATCGCTCATACAAGCACTGCACAGGGCAACCATACCCACCAGCATACTATAAATTATAGCTTTCATTGCGTATTAGGGTTAATGCCGTTCATATTATTTCTTGCATTAAAAACATAATTACGACTGCTTATCCAGCCAAGGTACGTTGTTCCTCGGCGGTTAAATTAGCCAGGGCTTCTTTTAATAAAGTTCTAGCTCGGTTCAATTGCGACTTAGATGTTCCTACGCTGGTACCCATCAGCTCAGCAATTTCCTGATGGTCGTAGCCTTCAATCGCGTACAACTTAAGTACCATACCGGCTTTTTCGGGCAATTGATTTACTAGTTTTACTACCTCTTCAGCATTAATATCATCCAGTACATTGCCTACAACCGACTGGGTTTCGCTCTTGTATACACTAAGGTTCTCTTCAACTTTTCGCTTTTTTTGGTAATGAGCTAAGGCTATGTTAACCATTATGCGGCGCAACCAGCCTTCAAAAGAACCTTGAAACGAGAAAGTATTGAGCTTACTAAATGCCCTGATAAAACCTTCCTGTAGTACATCAGCCGCTTCATCCTCATCTTTGGTATAGGTAAGGCACACAGCGTACATTTTATCGGCGTAGGTTCGGTATAAAACCTCCTGCGCCTGCCGCTCGCCTGCTATGCACTTTTCAATTAGCTCCTTATTAAACATATACTTACCTAGGGCATTTGTCTTTAAAAAGTACATAGCCTATCAGGAAAAATTTCTTCCTTTCCTATACCTCAATTATCTCGGTAGGGTATTACCCCAATTTCAATAATAGTGCCTACAAGTTAAAAATTAGAATCGGATGAACTACACTGTTCATCCGATTTCATTATTGCCTTAACCCCCACTTTTAACTGAAAGCTGCCGCCGTTGCTGGCCGTTATATCCATATTATACTTTGCCATAGCTAGGGTGTTCGTACAGGTAAGGTTTGACGGTGCCTTTAACATCGCCGTCCAGATCGCCGCTAGCGGTTGCCAGTTTAAAGGTTACAGTAGGTACCGGTTCGTTTTCTTGGCTACTGCTAGCTAAAAAGGCTAAGTGCGGCTAATATCATTTAATTAGTTTTCATAATCTAAGAAGTTTGTAGTTTCCGAATTTTACCTCCTAGATAGATGATAGGCCGGCTAGGGTTGGAGAACGGTTTGAAATTATTTCGGATTGACTCCGGATAGCGTGTAAGGTTTTAACCAATACCCTAAGCCAGCAGTACCCTATGGGCTTATAATAGCTGCTCACTCAGCCCATAAGATTTCGATTTCCAAAAATTAAAATTTTACTTCCCCCTTAATATCAATCTATTGCCACTATTTCATCAGGGAATTAACTTGCGGGCCAACTGAATCCATAATTACGTAATATTTTAGTTCAGGAGAGCGATTATTGATACTTGGTTCAGGTAGCCCCGTGCCTGGTTTCTGATAATTCAATAGGAGCGTATTTCGCATACAAATTATTAAGTTGGTATGTCCTAAGTCTTACGTCTTATATCTTACGTCTTAACTCCGCGCGGCCGCCGCTAACCCACAAACCATTCTTGACTAAACGGGTTCTTAAACGGACTATGGATAAATACGACGCAATAATTATAGGTATAGGCCAAGCCGGTAACCCCTTGACTGATTTACTGGCTGAGCATGGACTTAAAGTAGCCGTAATTGAGAAAAAGTACCCCGGAGGTAGCTGTATAAATTACGGGTGTAGCCCCACTAAAGCTATGCTGGCCGCCGCAGCGGTAGCCTACGAAGCTAAGCATGCCAAACACTGGGGCATTAAGGTAGAAGGGGTACAAACCGATTTTAAAAAAATAATTAAGCGACGGGACGATATAGTAAAAAAATGGCGCAAGGGTATAGATGAACGGATTAGAAAGCAGAGTAAAGCTGATTTAATTTACGGCGAAGCCAGTTTTGTTTCCGAAAACGAAATTGAGATAAAACTAACCGAAGGCGGTACACAAAATATAACTGCTGAAAAAATTTTTATAAATGTAGGTACATCGCCCCAGGTACCGGAAATTGACGGGCTGCCTGATGTAGATTATTACACCGCCCGCTCTATTATGAAGTTAAAAGAACTTCCGGAGCATCTGGTAATTTTAGGCGGAAGTTACATTGGAGTAGAATATGCCCAAATGTACCGCCGACTGGGCAGTAAGGTTACTATTATTCAGGATTCGGATCAACTTCTGCCCCGGGAAGATAGGGATATAGCCTTAGCAGTTCACGAGATATTGGAAAAGGAGGGAATTAAGGTTTTACTTAAGGCCGAAGCCCAAAAACTAAAACAAACTACCAAAGGCCTATCCATAAAAGTAAATGTTGATGGCGCAGGTGAACAAACTGTCAAGGGCAGCCACTTACTAATTGCGATTGGCACTAAACCTTCTACTGAAGCTCTTAAATTGGAAAATGCCGGTATTGAAACCGATGAAAAAGGCTCTATTGAAGTAGATAATAAGCTAGAAACTTCAGCAAAGAATATTTGGGCCTTAGGCGATTGTAAAGGCGGTCCGGAGTTTACCCACATCAGCTACGACGACTACCGAATTGTGAGAAACCAGCTTTTTGGCGATAAAACCCGCACCACCGATGACCGGCCGGTACCCTATACTCTCTACACCCGCCCCGAGTTAGGCCGAATTGGCTTAACCGAAGCACAGGCTAAAGAGAAGAAGAAAAATTTTCAAGTAGTTAAAATAGAGGCTGAAGAAGTCGGTCGGGCCACCCTGGAAGGTAAAGAAGAAGGCCTGTTGAAAGTACTAATTAATAAGGATAACGACCAGATTTTAGGTGCCGCCTGCCTTATGGAACGAGGAGGCGAATTAGCCGCAATGATTCAAATAGCTATGATGGGTAAGATACCCTACCAAAAGCTTAAAGATGGAGTTTTTGCCCACCCCGGTTACGCCGAAGCCTGGAATACGTTATTTGCTAAGTTGGATGATTAGGTAAAAGCTAAGGTATTTTGGCCAAGTGGTTGGCCTCTGAGGCTTGGTGAGGACACCAAGCACAGAGAAAGAAAAGTCTTTGGTATATAAAGCTCAATATTGGCTTCTACCAAATAAAACTCTTATAAGGCTGGCCAAGCAAATGAGTCAGCCTTTTAATCCCACAGCGGATACTTTTCCAGTTCAACCTTTTGCTCAAAAAATATACGGGTGGCAGCCTCAAAGGCTGGGGTATAGTCGCTTACCATAAAGTGGTTTTCCCCCGGCCGGTTAGTAGCTACCATATCGCTGAACTGTAAATATTCTTTTACGGCCTCGGCTACTACTTGGGCTGAGTCTATAATATTAACTCTGTTCTGAAAGTAGGCATCTATCTGAGGTTTGATAAGTGGGTAGTGCGTACAACCTAATATAATAGCATCAATATCGCTGAGTTTGGGGTGCTGCAAATACTCGTTTACTACCAGTTGCGCTAAGTCTTTCTCGTGAAACCCTTCCTCAATCATAGGGGCCAGCAGCGGGGCAGCTACCGAACGTAAATCTATCTGCGCCGGGCAATTATCAATTTTGTGTCTATATACATTGCTGCCTATAGTTTGTTTGGTACCGATCAGCCCTACTTTTTGCCCGTCGTAGCCGGTTTGTAAATATTGCACTACCGGGTCAATAACATTCATTACGTGGGCCCGGCTGGCTACGTATTCCTTTACCAATTCGTATGCAGCAGCCGAGGCCGAGTTACAGGCAATTAAAATCAGTTTACACTTGCGGCGCAGTAAAACATCGGCAATTTTAACTGAATAAGCCTGAATTGCCGCCGTGGACTTATCGCCGTAGGGTACGTGGGCGGTATCGCCAAAATAAATGAGTTGTTCGTTAGGCAGCACTTTACTAACTGCCTGGGCTACAGTTAAACCACCAATACCACTATCAAAAATACCGATTGGATCTTGCTGCCGGTTGCTTTTAAGTACTGCCTTATTTTCAATTGCCATAGAAGTGCCAAACTACACAAAAAGCAAAAGCAAAAAAATAAGCCGGCTGCAGGCGTACCCACATAACCGGCTAGTGCAAGCAAAGAGGTTAATAAAATTTGAATTGTGCTAAAGATACAACAACTTTGGTGTTATATCAATACAGTATACGAACGCGCAAAGCTTGAGGTTTAGTTTCCGTGGGTAAGCAAAAAGAAATAGTTTTTATAATGAACCCTATCAGCGGTACCCGCCAGAAAAAGCAGGTACCTAATTTGGTAGAGAAATTACTAGATAAGCAGAAATTTACCCATCGTTTCGCTCTAACCGAACGGCCCCAACACGCTACCGAATTGGCCCACGCCGCCGCCGAGGCCGGGGCTGCCGCCGTAATAGCTGTTGGCGGCGACGGCACCGTTAACGAGGTTGCCGCCGGTTTAATGCACACCAATACCGCATTAGGAATTTTACCCTTTGGTTCGGGCAACGGCTTGGCCCGCCACCTGAAAATTCCGGTGGATACTGCGGCGGCTATTCAACTTATCAATAACTGGCCTCAACTTACCATTGATGCTGCCTTAGCCAACGGCAAGCCATTTTTTTGCACCGCCGGGCTGGGCTTCGATGCCCATATCGGCAAGCTTTTCCATTCAACCAAAACCCGGGGATTTAGTACCTATTTCAAACTGGCCCTACAAGAATACATAAACTACAGCCCTCAGAAATACACCCTTAAACTACCGGCAAAAGATATTGAACGCGTATGCTTTGTAGTGACAATTGCCAATGCCGGGCAGTACGGCAACGATGCATATATATCGCCGCAGGCTAGCGTGCAGGATGGCTTATTAGATATATGCGTGCTGCAGCCCTTCCCTAGCTACGTAGCGGCGGCGGTGGGTTTACGGTTGTTTCAGAAAACTATGCACGAGAGCCAGTATATGGAAATTATCCGAACCGAATCTTTAACGCTATGCTGCGCCACGGCCGAATGTATGCACCTGGATGGAGAATTTTTTGAACTGAACGGCCCGCTGGAAATTAAGGTTGTTCCGCAGTGCCTTAAGGTGCTCTCTCCCGGCGAATGAGCATAAAAAAAGCCCGAATAAATTCGGGCCTTCGGACAAGTATTTTTATGTAATTCCTTAATTAGGAAACTTACCAATGGATTCTAATAAAGTAGTTCCTCGCAAGCTACGATCCAGGTAAGGGCGGTGCAAGCGGCGGCGGTTTTCGGCAATGCTATTTTCCAGCATGCTAATATCTTTACGCATATTCTGAATCAGGCCGGTTAGGGAGTTATTCAGCATCTTAAGGTTATTTACAAAATCTTTGGCTTTCTGAGGTTGCATTTGCTTAATTGTTAACTTGCTGAATCTCCAGCTCCATCCTGAGTACGTTCTTACGAAAATAAGAAAGGAACGTGAGATTTTAAAGTATTATTCTAAGAAAAAATTTAATATGAGGAAAAACCCTCTTCTATATCCTTATACTTTATATGTGGCTCTAGTGTTTCTAATATTTATGATTATTTATTCGCCACTTATAATCCTTCCATTATTATATAAAAGAAACGGGAATTATTTAAATTATTATGGCCTTAAACTCTGGGCTGAAACTTTTAGGCTTCTAACTGGAATATGGTATTCAATAGAAGGTAAGAAAAACTTAGTTTCTGGTATATCTTATATATTTATTCCCACCCATACCAGTTGGCTGGATATTCCGGCTATTCCGCTAATTGCTAATGGCCCTATAAAAACATTAAGTAAAAAAGAAGTAGGCCAAATGCCCCTGTTTGGGCCGGTAGCCAGGCTATGTACGGTAATGGTAGACCGTTCGGATCCGAAAAGTCGTAGAAAGAGTTTGGACGTGATGCGAAAAGCCCTGAATAACGGTACCTCGCTATTAATTTACCCGGAAGGTACGGTAAATAAAACCGCTAAGCCGCTGGCTCCGTTTTATGAAGGGGCCTTTAGGTTAGCTACCCAAAGCCACCGGCCGTTGGTACCTATAGTAGTGAAAGGTTGCGCTAGGTGTATGCCACCCCGCAGCCTGCTTATGCGTCCCGGCAAAGTAAAAATCAGGATACTTCCGCCCATTGACACCAAAAGCGTTACGCCCGAAGAGCAGCCTCTGCTAAAGGCCAAGGTTTATGACTATATGGAGAAGGAAGTTTTAAAATTATACAGTGAAGAATGATTAAGAAGATATACTTATCTAAGCTTGCAGTAATACTAACTGCGCTTTCTTTATGGGCTTGTAGTGCCACCGAACGCAATACCGAAACCAATGAGCAGGTAAATAGCCGCTACGGCACCTTTTTAAACTACACTGAAAGCCTGCCCAACCTTCAGCTACCAATAATTCTGCAATCGGATAGCGAAGATTTTCCCTTGCCGCCGGAAAATTTAGATTCGGTAGCTTATCAGCGATTTAAGCATGCTTATGGGCTACAACCGGCCGGAATTGTATATAAAACTCAGGAATACCTGGCAATTATGGAGTATAGCGGCGGCGATTTAGGCTTAATTCCCCTACTGACTACCTATAGCCCGGAAGGAAATAAAATTGACTCGCTGGCCCCGTATAGCGTAAGCGGCACCGATATTGGCTATGAGGCTACGGAAACTGTATCCTTTCTGCCTAATAAATCAATACAAGTAGTGGCTACCATTAAAAGAACCGCCCAAAACGAAGCTGAGGAGGCGGAATTAGGAAGTAAAGAAGTAATTCGGCAAGATACCGCAGAGTACATTCTTCAGCCAAACGGAAAATTTACTATTGGGCAATAAAACCTATTGAACCAGGCTTCATATAAAAAAGCGGCTCTATAAGTATATAGAGCCGCTTAAATTAAGCACACATAACTGCCATTTACTAGCTTGCCTCTACTTTAAGGGACGTTATGTCGTAGGCTAGTTTAGTTATTTTTACAACCTCACCCTGGTGGTTGCAAACCGGATTATACATACCCTTTATATAAACTGATTGGTTGCTTTTGGTTTTTCGCTTAAACTCGCCTACCATTTCTTTACCGGCGCCCAGGTCTTGCCAGAATTTCTTATACTCGGCACTCTGGGCATCCGTTTCGTGCATAAATATTTGGTGATGCTTACTGGCTATTTCCTCAAAGGAGTAGCCCATCAATTCCAGAAAGTTATCATTAGCAGCCAGAATATTGCCTGAGGTATCAAACTCAATGGTAGCCATGGTTTTGTTTATAGACTGAATTTGAGACTCTATTTCGCGATTAATCCTCGACATTTCTTCTTGGGTGGCCGATAGCTCTTCCATATTCTGCCGAAGCTCTTCTTCCTGGGCCTGGGTTTGCTCCAGTTGTTGCTGGATTTCCATTTCCATGAGCTTACTCTGGGTTATATCATAAGCCAACTTAATTACCTTCACTACCTTACCCGCCTGGTTAAGCACCGGGTTATAAATTCCTTTAATATATACCGCATTGCCCGAGCTATCTACTCGCTTAAACTCACCGCTTTTATGCTCACCCCGGCCAATTTCCTTCCAAAACTCTGCGTAGTCGTCACTTCGGCGTTCTTCTTGCTCTACAAACATACGGTGGTGCTTGCCTCGTATTTCGGCTAAAGTGTAACCCATTACCTGAAGGAAATTTTCGTTAGCATTTAAAATATTTCCGTCCGGGCTAAATTCTATACTGGCAATAGAACCGTCTATAGCGGACATTAACCCTTGAACTTCCAGTTCGTTTACTTTACTATCGGTTATATCGTAGGCCAGTTTCAGAATTTTTTTAGGTTTACCGTTCTGGTCTATTATTGGGCTGTAAATTCCTCTAATATAAACTTCTTGCCCTTTCCGGGTAATTCGTTTGAACTCCCCGGTTTCTTTGTGTCCGGCGGCCAGCCTAGTCCAAAATTCTTGGTACGCAGCACTCCCAGCCTCGGTAGGGTCTACAAAAGTTCGGTGGTGTTTACCCCTAATAGCCTCTAACTCATAGCCCATGAGCTGCAGAAAATTGCTATTAGCAGCTAGTATATTGCCTTCCAGGTCAAATTCAATTGTGGCCATCGTATCGTTTATGGCGCTTAGCTGGCTTTCCATTTCTTTGGTCATGCGCGCCATTTCTTCCTGAGTAGCCGACAGTTCTTCCATATTTTGGCGCACCTCTTCTTCCTGGGCCCTAAGCTCTTCGGTTTGCTGCTGCGAGCGTTCCAGAAGTTGGGTGGTTGTTATATTGACCCTAACGTTTAGTACCGTAGAGGCTATACTTTGGGCTGCCTTAAGCAAGAAATCCCGCTGGTAAGGCTCAATCTGATTAAACGATGCCATTTCCAGTACTCCAACAATTTGTTCTTCTATTTTAAGTGGAACCAGTATGACCGCCGAAGGAGTAGCCTCGCCTAAGCCGGAGGTAATTTGGGTATACTGGTCGGGTACATCGGTCAGGTATATAATATCTCGTTCCAAGTACGCCTGGCCTACTAAATCTTGGCCGGGAATGATGGTTTTACCGATATGCTTTAAGCGGCCGTAAGCATAGCAACCCTGCAGCTCCAGCACAGGCTTAGAGTTTTCTTCGTTAACCAAAAATATAGCCCCTTGATTGGCCTTAGAATAATTAACTACGAAGGATATAACCGAATCGGAAAGTTTCTTCAAATCTTTATTTTCCTGGCGTAATAGTTCTTCTAGTTGAGCTATGCCTTCGGCTGCCCAATTACGCTGGTGGGTAGCTGCTTCGTTTTGCCGCAAAATTGTCTGGGTATTCAACAATGACTGGATTATAGAGTCTTCTTTACCATTTTCTGAAGTAAAAGAATCAGGCGTGTAATCAAGCACCCCTTCACCCAACTTTTGTACGAATACTCCAATCCGGTCAAATTTCTGTTGTACCACGGTCAACTGCCGGGCTATAGAACCAACAATTGAATTTTCTAGTATAACCAGAGCACTCATATGCCCCTCGGCCAGTCCGGTGCTGGCCGTTTGCAGGCTAAGCAAAGGCTTTAATACCTTCAGATACCCAATTAGCATAACTAAAACCGTAAATACCGAAACCAATACTACAGCGATTAGCAAGGTGGTATACTTATGCTCTATTTGGGTACTAAATTGGCTGTAAGCGAGCAGAAACTGAGAATTAGCGGTTAAAAACGCTTGCTTTGCCTCAGCTTCACCTACCGTTATAGAACGCTGGAAATCTTTCCAGGCAGATTTGAGTGCAGCGGAAGATTTTAAGAGATCTTCGTCTTCAATTTCACTAATTAGCGAATGCTGCTCTTGTAAAGCCAAACTAAACTGGTAACCAGCTTGTAGAACACTTTCATCTCCGATAACTTCCTGCGCTGCACCTTCTGTTTTAGAAGATGCTAGACTGATAGCTTGCTGAAAGTTATCGAGTACGCTGGCCTGAATTTGGTTAATCTGAGCCTGCTGTTGTTGTAAAGAATAAAATTGAAGTGCAATAAAAATGTTGGACAGTAAAATTAAGGCACCGATTGCCCATAAGTACATAGTTGGGCTAATACGAGATTGGATTTGCTGCATACAGAGAAAGTTATCTTTCGGAACAATGCAAATCTATTATGTAAGTTAAAGTAAAGCTTAAATAAGTTCGGGAGATCACTATTCATGTACTTGTTGGACTATGTTTAAACATTTATTTCAACTTTATTTCAATTCTTTAACAGATTGGTATGAAATTCTCGATTTGGTAGGCTAAATACGGTGTCAAGACTACGTAAGTAAAAATATAATTTACGCGTATTTATATTTTATAATAGAATATCACAATTAACAATGCATCATAGCAGTCATTCTATTATGCAAATTAGTATGTTAATAATATCAATTAATAATAAAAAAAGGGAAGTCTTGCTAGACCTCCCTGTATATTTTTGACTTGAATTATAATTACATCTCCACCACTAAATCATCCTGCTCAACCATAGCCCCACCATTTAGATGTATTTTTTTAACCTGACCGGCAGCCGTAGCGGTAATAGTTGTCTCCATTTTCATAGCTTCTATTACAAATAGCGGCTGATTTTCTTTCACCGACTGACCTTCTTCTACCATAACCTGGGCAATACGGCCTTGCAATGGTGCCCCAACTTCATTTGGGCCACTAGCTTTGCGGTTGCTTACTTTGGTAACCGCCTGGTTATTATCCTTCACCAAAACTTTTCGGCCCTGGCCATTAAGCTCAAAGCTAACGGTGCGCATACCATTTTCGTCGGCTTCAGAAATGTAAAGTAGCTTAATTATGATGTTCTTTCCTTCGTCAATCTCCACCAGTGTATCCTGGTTAGGTTGTAGGCCGAAGAAGAAGACCGGCGTTGGCAGCTTCATAACATCACCGTACTTTTGGCGGTGCTGGCAGAAATCGGCGTATACTTTTGGGTACAGCATATAGCTTATGAAATCCAGCATAGTAGTTTCGTCGCCGTATTCTTTCTGAAACTCAGCAAAGTCCTTATCGAAGTCTATTGGCTCCAGATGGGCATTGGGCCGCTCGGTAAACGGCGTTTGCCCTTTAAGCACCACCCGCTGTAGGGCTTCCGGGAAGCCACCCGGCGCCTGGCCCAGCTCGCCCTTCATTAGGCTAACTACCGATTCTGGAAAGCTTAGGCTCTGCCCCCGCTCTAGCACATCTTGCGGGCTAAGGTTGTTGCTAGTCATGAAGATGGCCATATCGCCCACCACCTTACTGCTTGGGGTAACTTTTACAATATTGCCAAATAGTTCGTTAACCAGTTCGTAGTTCTTTTTAACGGTTTCAAACTTATCGGCTAGGCCCAGCGCCTCGGCCTGGGGGCGCAGGTTAGAGTATTGGCCACCTGGTATTTCGTGCTCGTAAACCTCGGCGGTACCCGCCTTTAGGCCGCTCTCAAACGGATAGTAGTATTCCCGAACATCTTCCCAGTAATTACTGTAACTGTTCAGGCTACTTAAATCGATCGGCATCTCGCGCTCGTGGCCCTTCATAAAGGCTACCACCGAGTTGAAATTGGGTTGTGAGGTAAGCCCAGACATACTAGCTAAGGCAACATCTACCACATCAACTCCGGCTTCAATGGCCTTAATATAAGTAGCCGCCTGAATGCTGCTGGTATCGTGCGTATGCAGGTGAATTGGCAAGTCTACGGCTTTGCGCAATTCTTTAACCAGCACTTCGGCTGCGTAGGGCTTAAGCAGGCCGGCCATATCTTTTATGGCTAAAATGTGGGCACCTTCGTCCTCTAACTGGCGGGCCAAATCCAGATAATACTGCAGGGTATACTTCTTTTCCTGCGGGTTTAGCAACTCACCGGTGTAGCAAATTGAGGCTTCGGCTAAGGCCCCCGTTCTTTCCCGCACGGCTCTTATGCTTACCTTCATAGCCTCTACCCAGTTTAAGGAGTCGAATATGCGGTACACATCAATGCCGGTTTCCCAGCTCTTCTCAATAAACTTCTCAATTAAATTATCTGGGTAAGCCTTATAACCCACGGCGTTGGAACCGCGCAAGAGCATCTGCAGCAATATATTAGGCATGGCTTCGCGGAACAACCGTAGCCGCTCCCACGGATCTTCGTACAGGAAACGCATACACACATCAAAGGTAGCGCCGCCCCAAACTTCCATACTGAAAACATCGGGGTTTTGGCGGGCAAAGCCTTCGGCTACCTTCAACATATCGGTAGTACGCATGCGCGTAGCTAGTAAGCTCTGGTGGGCATCGCGGAAGGTAGTATCGGTATACTGAATGCGCCGCTCGTTTTTGAGCCATTTGCTAAAGCCTTCCGGCCCAAGCTCGGTAAGCTTATCCTTAGTTCCTTTAGGAAAGTCGGTATGCCGGTCGAACTTGGGTACTTTAGGTGTTCGGAATTTCTTATCCTGATCGATTTTTTTTACCGCAGGGTTGCCGTTTACGGTAATGTCGGCTACAAAGCGTAGCATTTTGGTTCCCCTATCCTGACGGCGAGGCAGCTTCATTAAATCGGGGTGGCTGGCAATAAAGTTTACCGTAGCCTCACCGGCCTGGAATTCCGGATTGGAGATTACATTTTCCAGAAAACCAATATTGGTTTTAACCCCCCGGATACGAAACTCGCGCAAAGCCCGGTGCAAGCGTTGGGCCGCCCCCTTCAAGGTTCGGCCGGATGCCGACACTTTTACCAGCATCGAATCGAAGAAGGGCGAAATAGTCATGCCTGGGTAAGATGAACCTTCATCCAGACGAATACCAAAACCACCGGCATTGCGATAGGCAATCAGGGTTCCGTAGTCGGGTTTGAAGCCATCTTCGGGGCTTTCCGTAGTAATTCGGCACTGAATGGCAAAGCCGTTACACTGAATATCTTCCTGATTCCCAACTAACAATCGGGGATCATCCAAGGCTACACCGCGGGCAATTTGTATTTGGGAACGAACAATATCAATGCCGGTAACTTCTTCGGTAATGGTATGCTCTACCTGAATACGCGGGTTTACTTCAATAAAGTAAATGCTATTGTCTTCATCAACCAGAAATTCAACTGTACCTACGTTATTGTAATTTACGTGCTTGGCAATACTAAGCGCGTAGTTAAACAATTCCTGGCGCGATTCTTCCGGCAGCATTGAAGGGGCAACTTCCACAACTTTCTGAAACCGGCGCTGAACCGAACAATCCCGTTCGTATAGGTGAATCAGATTGCCGTGACTATCCCCCATAATTTGCACTTCAATGTGCTTGGGGTTAGCTATAAATTTCTCCAGAAATACCGAGTCATCACCAAAGGCTTTACCGGCCTCGCGGCGAGCTTCCGAATAAGCTTTTTCTAGTTCTTGGGCGCTACGCACTACCCGCATACCCCGGCCACCCCCGCCGGCGGCCGCCTTCACCATTATGGGGAAACCAATACGGTCGGCTTCGCGGGCGGCAATATCGTAGCTGGTTAGCGGCTCCTGGCTATCTTCAATAAGTGGAACCCCGGCCGCGCGGGCAACTTCTTTAGCCCTAACTTTATCACCTAACTGCTGCATCACCTCGGAGCGAGGCCCAACAAAAATTATCCCTTCTTCTTCGCAGCGGCGAGCAAAGGTTACGTTTTCGCTCAAGAAGCCGTAGCCCGGGTGAATGGCATCTACTCCAACCTGCTTAGCCAGACTAATTATTTCTTCAATATCCAGGTACGGTTTTAGCGGATCATCCTCATTACCGATCTGGTAGGCCTCATCGGCTTTATAGCGGTGTAGCGAGTAACGGTCTTCGTAGGTATACATGGCTACGGTACGAATTCGTAATTCGGAACCGGCCCTAAGAACCCGGATAGCAATTTCGCCCCGGTTGGCTACAAGAAGTTTATTGATTTTGGTGATATCTGGTTGCTCCATGAAGCAGAAAGAATAGCGTGAGTGTTACAAAAAAATACCAAAAAAGTATTTGCAGAAGCGTAATGCAAACGTATGCACCCGCATTTCTACAGCTTTAAAAGTAGGAAATAATTATTAATTGACAGTTAGCTTTTCCAATAGCTTTTAGAATTTATTCGGCTTGCATCCTTTCCGCCCTTATCACCTGAAGCGCCAGCTTTTCGGCATAGCCGGCTTGCTCGGCTGCCCAAAGTTTAACCTCCGAACTATCCTCAATAGCAGCCTCTAAGGTGCTCAAAACTTCGTAGCTGCTGGTATAAATACTTATATCGTTGGTGGGCGCGCCGGTAGCCGAATCAATTCGTTCTTCCTCGGTTTTTAAATAATAATCGTAGGCGATATCCGGTGCGGGGCGGCGCATACGGTAAACCCGGCCCCGGTATGGCTGAACCTGATCTTGCCCGGGTTGCCGCGACTGCAGGCTATCGGAAAACGCACAGAAGCTATATACCTGAAGGGCAACACTATCTACTTTAAATAGCTTTCGTTCGTAAGCATAAGCCTGGTCGGCCGAATCGCTGTTTGCTTTGGCGAAAGGGTAATCTACTTGGCGACCGTAAACTGTTACGCACTGCCCCCAGTACTGAGTTAAATCTTCGGTGGTTTCCAGAAAGTACTGCTCGCGCGATATAAGCTGAAACGAATTGGCCGATAAACCTAATTTTTGGGCCTCGGCACGTTGCAGTCCGCCACTTTGTAGTAGGCCGGTTATGCCCTCGGTTTCTAAGTCGAGAGTTTTTACTGATAGAGAGTCAGCCTCGGTTCCGCTGCTGCTGCTGCCAAAATCGCAAGCGGTAATAAATAGGCCGAAAAGGCCGGTTAAAAAGAGGTAGGTAGAAATTTGCTGTTTCACAGCAATATAAAAGCCAGGCAACATTTTTTGTTTAACCTGGCTCGTACTAATTTTTTGGCTTAGAATTCGTCGTAAGGATCGTTATTATCCGAAGGCTCATCTTCCTCCGAGATATCGTCCACATTATAGTCGGAACGCAGGTTGCCTTCATCATCGTAATCGTCGTCGTCAGCTACAATTTCGCGGGCTTCCTGCTGGGTCATTCTAATTAGGTAATAGATTTCGTCGGTTTCAAACGGCAGGGCCGACACCCGCTTACCCTCTTTGTTTGTGAAACTCACCAGATTATCGGCAAAACCGTAAGGATACTCTGCTTTGACCCGCGAAATAATTTCTTCGGGTAGGTTTTCGTAATCCTTTACAATTCTCTTCTTGGAACTTGGTGTACTATTGGATGTTGACATGTGGTTAGTTTTCAAAAAGGGTTCGGGTCTTTATACTTTTTACCGGGCTTTTGGTTACTTAATTTTAGACTAAAGGAACAAACTTTGCCAAATACAGCGCAATGCCTAGCCTATAATTTTTCCGAAAAAAAGTTAAAGTAATCTTACAAGGGCTCAATAGCCTACCCTTAAGCCTTTCCGAACGATATAGCTGAATCAATATTTAACTACTACTTTGAGCTGGCTACTTCCGGTGTATCGGTTGCCTTAAGCGAAATACTAATTTCGCGGTTGCCCTCAATCCAACCCTCATTAAGCAGCGCGGCGGCATAGCTACTGCCCTGTTCCACGCATAGTTGGTATCCACATAATGAATTGGCATCAAAACTAAAATTTCCGTTTTCGGCAAATAATAGTTGTTTCTGGCCGGTTACTGAATTTTCAACCCAAACTGATACCGGATCGGCGCCGCTGGTATTGATAACCTTACCGTAAACTCTATAGGAAGTGAAGGGCTGTAAGCTCACATTTATATAGTAGGAAAGGGACGCATCGTACTGTTCCGGAGTTTGAAAAAAAGCAAGACCGGCCTCATTATTACATTTAGCAATAAATGCATAGTTACTTTCCCGGTCTAGTTCGGCTTCAAAATTACCGCGTTTAGTAGCCTGAAGGGTATCTAGCCCGCCGGCAGTACGGTCTACCAGTATAATTTCCGGTTCTGAGGCACGTTTGCGATTGGCGTACCTTACCTTGCCCAGTACAAACAGTTTGGTTTTTCTTTCTAAAGCAGTAGATACATTGCGGGGGCCGTAGGTTTTACCGGTAAAGGTTGAATAATGCACCTGGCGAGGCTTATAGTCAGTTTCGGTTTCAAAATCCAGCGTGTACTGCTCACCAGGAAATAATTTGAACGAGTATTCTCCGTACTTATTGGTAATTGCCGACTGCTTACCAGACGGGCCGGTCAGGGTAACCTGCGCGTTTTCTACAGGTTTATAATTGGTACTATCCACCACGCGGCCCACTAGGGAAATTACCTGAAGGTCTAGCCGATACAGATCGTCGCCACCTCGGCCACCGGATCGGTTGCTGGCAAAATAACCGCCTTCCTTGTCACCAATCAGGCTAAAATCATCGGCTTCGGAATTTACCGGCGCGCCCAAATTTTCAATTGCCACCAGTTTTCCGCCACTAAGGTACGACTGATAAATATCTAACCCGCCCAAGCCTACGCGGCCGTCAGATGCAAAGTAAACCTTCTGCTCAAAAAAGCTGGGGAAAACTTCATTGCCGGCAGTGTTTGCCGAAGCCCCCAAATTTCGAGGTTCAGACCAGCCATCCCCGGAGGTCCGGGTAGTATAGTAAAGATCCAACCCACCTAGCCCACCTTCTTGGTCAGAAGAAAATATGAGCGTATTTCCATCGGCACTTATAGCCGGATGAAAAATATTTCCTTTGAACGGAAGTTTAACTTTAGCTGCCGTTTTTGGCACATTTTCTTCAGCAATACCGAATTGATAGAGCTGGTACCGGCCGTTAGCTTCCAGGCGGCTAAAGTATATAGTACCTGCCGTATCGGCGCTAAGGGCGCCTTCGTGCCAACCGGAATTAATTTTTTTGACTGGCTCAGGATAGGCAAACCGCACCTGGCTATGCGATCCTGCTACGTAAACATCTAAGTTAGTAGTATGCCGGTTTACTGTTTCGGAGGTAAGGCTACTTTTTTCCCTATCGGAAATAAAGTACATTTCCGACCCTAGCATTAGCGGAGAAAACTCGTTATGCTTAGTATTAAGGGTAATGTTTTGTACCGAATAACGAGCCGCGTAGCGTAGCAACTGGGTCCGGCCCAAGTCATCGGGTAGCTCTAAAGTTTGACCCGTTCGCGCAGCCAAGCGTTCAAACTGAGTTTTTGCTTTATCGTTCTGCCCAAGCTTTTGTAAGCAATGTGCGTAGGCCAGAATATACTCAATTTGCATTAAGGAATCATCTTCGGCAATATCGGTAAAGTACCGGGTAGCCTGGCGGGCATCGTCTACTTGAAAGTAACTATAGGCTAGCTTCAGCTTAAGTTGGTTATTATTTTTTTGCTCTTGATACACCTCTTTGAGCAGGGGCAAGGCACTGGCAAAATTGCCCTGCTCGTATAGTATATGGGCTTTTTGCTCGGCAGATTTCAGGTTGAAAAGCATGGAGCCCGTCTGCGCCGAAGCAAAATTTACTACGGCTAGCAGAAATAGTCCACACCATACATAAATTAACTTCTTCATGGCTTAAAAAAACCGGGGCGAAGGCATTTGGCTTTTATCAAAAACAAACTTGAACTGCACGCTAAGCTCGTGCGAGGAACCGTAGTAGACAGCAGATGGCTCCAGCGCAAAGTCAGTGGAGTAGCCTATACTTAGCTGCTGGTTTACTCTTAACCGGGCTAAACCAGCCAGTATGCCGTTAGTACGACCGGAAACCCCCAGTTCGAAAACCTGGCGAAACAATGCGTTTACGTTTATATCGGCATACGCTGCACCTTGCCCGGGCATGTTCACTAGAACATTTGGTTTGATGAACAGGTCGGCATTCACCGGAAAAACAATTCCGGCATGGCCAACATATTGCAACGTGCTTTTATCACCTAATGAGTATATATCCGGAAGGCTGGCCCCTATATACCAGCGATCAGTAGCGTAGAAAACACCCGACGTCACCGAGAAAAACGAGCTTGAATTTACCGGCTCAAAAGATTTATCCTCCGGATGTTTAAGCAACAAATCATTATAGGCCTGACTGTTGAGGTTCAGGTTTATGCCTAAGCCGGTGCTTAATACACCGTTTCTAAACGGAATTTTATAGGAAGCCGTAGGTGTGAGGCGCAAATTCCGGTATACCGAAAGCTCTTGGTGCGAAGCCCGGAGACCTACACCTAACTTAGTGCCTGGTAATGCCGAATGAGCGGAAAATACCCCTACCTTAGGCGCACCTTGGGTATTTTGCCATTGCGTTCTACCTTGTACCAGTAGGGTAAGCACCTCTTCGTTACCAGCGTATGCAGGGTTAAATGCAGTGGGGTCCAGCATATACTGCGAAAACAGAGGCTCAATTTGTGAATATGCCCCGCCCGCTAAAAGCAGTAGTCCAAGAAGTATGGTAGCTATCTTTTTTATTCTGCTTTAATAACTAAATAACCCTGCACTACCTGACCGTTTTCGCCCAGGCTTATTTTGTAGTAGTAGGTACCATCCGGCAGAAGCTGGTTTCGGCTGTTAATGCCCCGGTTGGCTACTCCAGCAAATTGCGTATCGCTGTTTCTATAACTTTTTTGTTCGTAAACCAGCGTTCCGTACCTATCAAACAGCATTACTGTATTATCGGGGTAGCGTTCAATATTCTCTATAGTCCAGGTATCGTTAAACCCATCGTTGTTAGGCGAGATACCCTCGTACACCTGAATTCCGTTGGTGCTTACGTTAAACACTACTAAAGCTTGGGTGCACAGCTCGGCACCGCTTACACCATCGCAGACTGTATACACTACGGTATCGGTACCAAAATAGTAGGCCGGCGGCTCGTAAGTAAAGAACCCGTCTTTATATACCTCAAATGTTCCACCCTGCTGGCTCGGCAAGCGTGCCGGCTCAACCTGTAGTATGTTTTGATTCGGGTCGGAATCATTGTCCAGTACACTATACGGTGCGCTATAGTTAATTTCCTCTACCAGGTAAAAATCATCAACGGCTGATGGTGGGTGGTTTACCGTAACCTTTACCACTGAGCTGAATTTGCCAATACAATCTCCAGACTTAACCAACACCCGATACCATGTATCAGTTTTAAGGTTTTGGAATGTATACTCAGTAGCAGTATGATTTACCGATTGAACATCAGTAGAAAAATTATCGGTTGAAAACTGCCATTCCAGCACCTGGCCGGCATGTTGACTCAGCGTTAGTGTACCGCTGTTAGTATCGGTAACCACCACCTGGTCAGATGCTAAAGTACCGCCTTCGGTTGCCGGAAGCACCGTGATAGCGAACGAACTGCTAACCACTTCGGGGCAAACCCCATTAGTAACTACTGCCCGCACCCACGAGCTGGCGCTTAAGCCGGAAAGCACTAGGGTTTCACTAGTTTGATTTATAGTTTGAATATCAGAAGTAAAATTGTCTGTACTTATTTCCCAGCGGGCTATAGTGGCTTGGTAACCGCTCAGCAAAAATTCAATAGTCTGTTCATCGGCACAAACTTCTGCCGGGCCGGCAATTGTACCGGCAACCGGGCTTTCCGTAACCTTAATTTCAACAACCTCGCTGTAAATTTCGGTACACACGGCACCAGCTACCACTGCCCGGTAGTAAGTAGTTTGGGTTAAGGTTGCCGGCTGATAAGTAGCGTCGGTATGGCTAATATTCTGCACCGAGGTATTAAAATTATCGGTACTGCTCTCCCAGCGAACTATATTACCGTCATAATCGCTCACCTGCAGGGCAGCAGGTATTGAGCCGCTACAAATTTCCTGAGAAGAGTCTAAAACCCCGGCATCAATAGTTTCAACATCAACCTGAAACGAGGCCGATATAACCTCTGTACACGCGGCGGTAGTATTAACCACCGCTCGGTACCAGGTTGTTACTTGCTGGCTGTTAACTGTAAGCTGGTTGCTGGTTGAGGCTATGGAGTTAATTTCCGAAGCAAAATTATCGGCAGAAGATTCCCATCGAATAACGGTACCGGAATAGCTATTGAGGGTAAGCGTATTAGAATTGCCCGCACAAATTACGGGGGCCCCGGAAATACTGCCGGCAATCGGGCGGGCATCTACCTGAGTAGTTATTGCGGTACTGGCTACTTCAGGGCAAACTCCGTTGCCTACAATAGCCCGCACCGAAATAGTGGCACTGGCAGTAAAACTTAATACAGAAGTAGTGTTGGCTATAGGTTGAATATCGCTTCCGAAGCCATCGGAACTGGTTTCCCACCGGATTATACTGCCTTTGTAATTAGTCAGGGTATAGGCTAGATCCGCGCCTTCGCACACTAAACCAGGTCCGGTAATATCACCACTTTGCGGAGCCTCATCGGTTTCAATCTGGATTACCGGAGTGTAAACCGGAGGGCATACCCCATTATTTATAATAGCCCTTAGCCAAATGTTTTGGGTAACCGTAAAGTTTAGGGTAGAAGTAGAATTGGATATGTTCCGAACATCAGAAGCAAAATTATCAGTACTAGCCTGCCAGCCTTGAACATTTCCGCTGTAGGCACTAAGGGTATATAGGTTGGTAGAACCCGCACAAACCCGATTATTACCGGAAATACTACCGGCAATTGGCTGGGCATCAACCTTTGTATAGAAAGCCGGGGTAATTACCTCGGCACAGGAGCCATTCCCAATAACTGCTCTAACCCAAATATCCTGAGTGGGTGTAACCTCCAACGTACTACTGTTATTACCAATAAGCTGAACATCACCGCTAAAATTATCTACACTGCTTTCCCACCGAATTATAGTTCCGCTGTAGCCGCTTAGGGTATAGGCTACATCAGTACCCTCACATATCTGATCCGTTCCGCTAATATAACCGGCCGCCGGGGCAGCATCCACAGAAGTAGTAAGCGTATTACTCATTACATCGGCACAAACCCCATTACCTACTATTGCCCTTACGAAGATTGTAGCATTTATAGTTTGAGTTATTGAAGCCGATGTACTACCTATTGTGGTTATATCCGAAGTGAAATTATCCGTGCTGGTTTCCCAGCGAATTATGCTTCCGCTATAACCGCTTAGGGTGTAGGTAACCGTTGAGCCTTCGCAGGTTTGGCTGCTGCCGCTAATTGTACCACCCATTGGCTGAACATCCGCTTGAGTAGTTAATGCAGTAGAGTAAACTTCGCTACAAACTCCGTTACCTACTACAGCACGCACGGCTATATCAGAGTTTACGGTAAGGCTTAGGCTAGATGATGAGTTGGCGATAGCGGTAATATCGGAAGCAAAATTATCGCTACTAGTTTCCCATTTTACTATAGTACCACTGTGGCCACTTAGGGTATAGGTTACCTCAGTACCAGTACAAACTTGCGTATCACCACTTAAGGTGCCGCCTACCGGCTGAGCATCGGCCTGAGTAGTAATTACCGAGCTACATACTTCGGTACAGGGGTTATTACTTAGTACCGCCCGTACACTAATGGTTTGGTTTACAGTAAATACTAAAGTACTGGTTGTATTACTTACTGTATTTATAGTAGTAGCAAAATTATCGGTACTCCACTCCCACCTAGTTATAGTACCGCTGTACGATGAAAGGGTATAGGTAACCGTACTGCCGCTGCAGGCCTGAGTACTTCCACTTAGAGTTCCGCCTATTGGGTTGGCACGTACAGTTATGGCTAGAGGGGCGGTAGTGGTTTCGCTGCAGGCCCCGCTGCCTACCACCGCCCTTACCTTAATGTTACTAGTTGGGCTTAGCGAAATATTGGATGCCGATGTTACTATAGGTTGTACATCACTGGTAAAGTCGTCGGTACTCCACTCCCACCTTTTAATGGTTCCGCTGTACCCACTAAGCGTATAATTACCGGGGTGGCCCTGGCATAGCGTAGCCGGACCGCTAATGGTACCAGCAGTAGGTGGAGTTGAAATGAGAGTGCTGAAACTCGCACTTCTAGCTTCGGAGCAGTTATTATTAGAAAATATTGCCCTCACCTGGGTATCGGCCGTAGGGGTTAGTGTTAAGGTTTCCCCATTAGTAACCAAAGTTTGAATATCGGCGGCAAAATTATCCGTACTCCACTCCCACCTTACTACATCGCTATGCTGCCCGCTAAGGCTATAGGTTGTACTACTTCCGTTGCACACCTGGCTGGCACCTACCACAGTACCGATTAGCGGATCATCGTAAATTAGTACGGCCGCATAAAAGCTATATACGTCGGCATTTTTGGCAGTATCGCGAAAATACACCCGGTAGTAGGTAGTTTCGCTAAGGTTTGAATACGTAAGTTGCTTGGTTGTATTGGCTATGGGCTGAATATCACTTTCAAACCGGTCATTACTTTTTTCCCACCGGTAAACTTCTCCTATGTCACCACTAATCATGAGCTTGCCGGAGTTGGAACCCGCGCAGTATATACTAATTACATTGCTCATACCAAATCGGTACAGTTGGCTATTCTCGGCTTCCAAATCACTATGACTCTTGGTAGTATAGGAGCCGTAAGCAGAAGCTTCCTCAGTATAAACCGACCCATTATTTACAATTGATGAACCAAGGGCTATAGTTATTGAGCCGTGAATAACTACTGTACCATTATTAATGGCGGAAGAGGTGACATCCTGGCTATAATCTCCGTGAATTATTAGAACCCCACCGGCAGCAACTTCTAGCTGAGCTCCATTTTTAAGGCTTAGGTGGTCAAAAATTTGCAAGGTGTCATACACTACCAATTTAGCACCGGTGCCGGTAAAGGTCAGGTTCTTGGCCGATACCGTGCTTCCGCGGGTTACCTGTCCGTAAATCTGTACTTCTTCGGAAAAGCTGGTAGTTGCGTATATCCCGTTCCAATTGTTTTGCCAGGTCGATCTTAGATCCCAGATTCCGGCGTGGTTATCCACAGTCTGGTGAGACTGGGCGATAACCGCCAGTCTGCTTATAAGTAGTATGGCTATAAGCAGTATCCTTTTCATGGTATTACTGATTAGGAAAACTTAGCAGAAATACCGAGCCTTTCCCTTCGCTACTGCGTACCTTTAAATATCCACCCAGTTTCTCTATGGTAATTTTAACTATATGCAGTCCCAAGCCGGTGCCATCGGAACTGGAATCAATTTTATAGAACATTTCGAAGATTTTCGGCAAGTGTTCTTGGGCTATACCCAACCCATTATCCTTAAACTCCATATGGGTTTCGGTAGCCTCCTGCCAAAATCTAATTTTTAAGAATGGCCGTTCCTTATGAGGGTCGCAGTACTTAATACCGTTCTCTACAAAGTTCTGGATTACCGAGTACATGAGTTTAGCGTCGCTGCTAAATTCAATGCCTTCTTCCAGGTGCTGCTCAATATGTATCAGCGGAAAATTTTTGGAATTAGAGAAACTCTGAACCACCTCGTCCAGCATTTGCTGCAGGTTAATTGGTTCTTTCTCCAGCTCGGCCTGTTTGGTTTTGGTTAAGCGCAACAAGTCCATCAGCAAATTATCTAACCGCTTGGTGCTTTTATGAATCAAGCCGAAGTATTCCAGCGCAGCTTCTTCCTTAACCTCCATTTGCCCCACCTGAGTGAGCCCCATAATTGAGCGCAACGGGCCTTTTATATCGTGCGAAGCTTTATATACGAAGGTTTCCAATTGTTGATTGTGCTCCTCAATTTGCAGGCGGCTATGGCTTAACTCTTTAATATTATGCGTTAATTCACCTTGCAAACTTTTTAATCGGCGGTTAACCTCTTTGAGCCAGTTTTTTTGCTTGCGGTACTTAATAGCCGACACGTATATTACTACCAAAATCACCAACAAGCCTAATATAATAGCCGCGTAAGTGGCCGCTTTCTTCTTAAACTCTATCTGATCTTGCTGGCGTTCGGCTTCTACTTGCTGAATTCTGCCTAACGCCATACGGTTTAAAGAATCCTTTTCAACCAACAGCAACTTTAGGCGGTTTAGAGCATCGCGCGTGCGGGCTTCGGAACGTTTAATAGCCTCGCTGTTTTCATCTAACGCTTGCTCTAGGCCCGACAAATGCTTGCGTAACTCTTGTTTTTGCTCAGGACTTATCTGGTTTTCATTGATTAGTTTTTCCTGAATCGTAAGAATTTCGTCACGTATCTCTTCGTTTTTCTTTTCAAAGAAGTAGCGTTCGGCGGCCAGTTCTTCGGTAATCCGGTCAAAATCCTGTTCGTAGCTCTCTACTAAAGCGTCGGCTGTAGCCGGGGCTATCGTTTTTCCTTCATCATATGGTTGCGGCTTAACTGGTTTTAGCGTTACTATTAGCGTATGTTGGCTCGGCTTAAATTCTCTACCGGCCAGACTAAAACCGGAAACCGGCATAACCGGCTCGCTGGCCAGTTGTGGTTCTTCTAAGGTAATAATTCCCTTGTTGTCGGTAGTAAGCAATAAACGATTGTAGCGAATACCCTGGTTGGCAAATGGGTTGCCTAGCGAATCCTGAAGAAGTATTTGGGTAATTTCATCGGCTCCTAACAGGCGCTCTACAGTTACCAGCAGTTCCCGGGCATCCTCTCGGTAGGCTACCTGCTTAACTTCAAAGCGTTCGTCTTCGGTTTCTACCCGTATAGGCATGCGCAGTGGCTCATCCAAATTTAATACCAGGCTGCCTTCGATATTAGTAGAAACAAAGTCACCGTCCTGCACAGCAATTGCCAGATTCTGCACAGATTTACCTTTGGTATTTTTTACCTGTACAGCCAATTGCTGGCTATATACAGTAGTATTCCAAAGGCAAAACCCAATTAATATGGACAGTATAAGTCGCATTTCTATTTAGCAATTTACTGCTAAATATGGCTTAGGCATACTTTATAGTATGTGGGCCGCCGTTTATAGTGTAAGAAATTTAAGTAAAAATTAATTTTACTTATGATTTAAATAGGCTGGCTACGTCTTGTTAGAAATGAACAAGTTAAATAACTTAGTCCAAAATAGTATAAGAAAATTACAATTCTGTTTATTTTAGATAGTTAATTCTGTAAAATTCGAATTATGCATATTTTTATACTGAAAATTTAATTAAAAAGAAATTATATTCCGTCTTAATTTAAAGAAGCGAATATTTATTCTTACCCTGTAATGAATGACCATACATTAAGCAAAAACAAATAGCCCGCCGGAGCGAGCTATTTCCACTAAAATCTTGCTAGAATTAGAGGATTAATTCTTTTCCATCAGGCTCATTAACACATCGTGCTGGGTAATAATATGAGGCTCGTTATTTTCGTCACGAACCATAATGGCCTGATACCTGTCTTTTAAGACTGATGATAGAACATCTATAGTATTATGAGCTGCTACAAACTGAAAAGGGGCATCCATAACCTCCCTCACCTGCTTATCTTTAAGCTTAGGGTCGTCCAGAATTTGACTTAGCAGCTTATTATCAGTTAAGCTTCCTACAAAGTCATTACCCTGGGTAACCGGCAATTGCGAAACGCCGTGACTATCCATAATCCGAATGGCCTCGGCAACTTTGGCTGAACTCTCTACCGTAATTAGTTTGCCGTTGCCGTTCTGGTTTTTAATAATATCGCCGGCAGTGGCATAATCACCACTTTCCATAAACCCGTGCGAACGCATCCATCCGTCATTATAGATTTTATTCAGATAGCGGGTGCCGTGGTCGGGCAAAATTATAACCATGGTATCCTCATCGGTCAGGTTATCCTTAGCCCATTCCAGCGCACCAAAAACTGCCGAACCGCAACTCCAACCCACAAAAAGACCTTCTTCCCGAGCCAGGCGGCGGGTCATAATTGCCGAATCCTTATCGGTAACTTTTACAAAGTGGTCAATTAAGCTAAAATCAACGTTCTTAGGCAGAATATCCTCGCCAATACCCTCGGTCAGGTAGGGGTAAATTTCCTTTTCATCAAACTCGCCGGTTTCCTTATACTTCTTAAAAACCGAACCGTAGGTATCAATTCCTACCGTTACTATATCGGGGTTCTGCTCTTTTAGGTATTTTGAAGTACCGCACATAGAACCTCCCGTACCTACGCCGGCCGCATAGTGGGTTATCTTTCCGGCCGTATCGCGCCAAATTTCCGGGCCGGTGGTTTCGTAGTGGGCGGCGGTATTGCTTAGGTTATCGTACTGGTTAGGGTAGAAGGAGTTAGGTATATCCTGATTGAGTTTTTTAGCTACCGAATAGTACGAGCGCGGATCGGTAGGCGATACGTTAGTAGGGCAAACAACCACCTCGGCCCCTACCGCCCTAAGTATATCAATTTTTTCCTGCGACTGCTTATCGGCCATAGTAAAAATGCACTTATAACCTTTGCTAATGGCGGCCAAGGCCAGGCCCATGCCGGTGTTGCCGCTGGTGCCTTCTATAATTGTGCCCCCAGGCTTTAGTATTCCGGCTTTCTCAGCATCTTCTACCATTTTAA
Organism: uncultured Roseivirgaceae bacterium; assembly: GCA_964504565.1. Lineage (GTDB taxonomy): Bacteria > Bacteroidota > Bacteroidia > Cytophagales > Cyclobacteriaceae > Cesiribacter. Next base: position 198,075 of record CAZDEY010000005.1, on the reverse strand, counting down.
TGGCCATACGGTCCTTCATGGAGTTGCCGGGGTTAAAGTATTCCACTTTAACCAAAATAGTGCCTTTTATGCCCCGGTTTACTTTGTTAAGCTTTACCAGCGGGGTATTACCAATAGTTTCAATTATAGAATTGTAGTACATTATACTGAAAATTTTATGCCGACAAAGGTACAATAAATATTAAGCCTTTGCCATTACCTTAGTTGCTTATCCTACTAGTTTTCAAAACATAGCCTTAGGTAATTCCGTTCTTTATTTTTAAGATATCAATCATCAACCATGGAAAATAAAGAATACCGCGACCCCATGACCGCTAAAATTGCGGAGTTGCAAGACCAGGGGTATAAAACTGAATTTATAGTGAAAGACGGCGACTTGAAAGACCGCGACGGCAATAGCTATCAGGCTTCAAGCATGACTATTACCAACGAGTTTAGGTTTGAAGGCGAAAGCAATCCGGACGATATGGCTATTTTATACGCTATTGCGGGCGATGAGGGTAAAGGTTACATTAGCAATGCGTACGGTACTTACGCCGATGATGGCGTAAACAGTGTTATTGACAAAATGAACGACCAGACTAACACTACCAAGGTAAACTCGCCCGATACGCGCGATCACTAGAATTAGTTAAAATTTGTACAGCAAGGCCTACCCTGGTTTTAGGGTGGGCTTTTTTTATGCCCCTTAGTTTGGTTTAACCACGGCGGTCAGCTAAGTTAACCTACTGAACCCAAACTATATGAACCCCGATACACTTGCCCAGTTTAGGCAACAAATAAATGCTATTGACGACCAGCTTCTTGAGCTACTAAACCAGCGTATGCAAATAGTAAAAGAAGTAGGCAAGCTTAAAAAACAGGAAAACACGGTAATTTATCGCCCGGAGCGGGAGCAAGAAATTATAAACCGACTATATGCTAAAACCGCGGGCTTACTGAACAAAGAGGCTATAGAAGCAATATTTCTAGAAATCTTTGCCGCTAGTCGCAACCTGGAACTTCCCGAAAAAGTTGCCTACCTGGGTCCGGAAGGTTCGTTTACCCACGCCGCCGCCGAAAGCCGCTTTGGGGCCATGAGCGAATATTTAGCCTTACCCTCCATTCACGCAGTGTTTGAAGCTGTAGTTACCCAAAAAGCCCGCTTTGGCGTAGTACCTATTGAAAATAACCAGGCCGGCGCAGTACCCGAAACCCTGGATAATCTGGAGAAATTCGATCTGAAAATTGTAGCAGAAGTAGCCCAACCTATACACTTTTGCCTGGCGGGCACGGCTAATAGTATTCAAGATATAAAAACTATTTACTCTAAAGATATTGCTTTTAGGCAGTGCCAAAATTTTATACAGAAGTACCTGCAAGGTAAGCCGGTAGATATGGTATCGGTGGATTCAACCTCGGAGGCTGCCCGCCGGGCGGCGGAAGAAGGGCTTACCACAGTGGCCCTGTGTTCTTCAGTAGCGGCTAAACTTCACAAGCTGCCGCTTATTTTTGAAAACATAGAAGATGCCGATGATAATATGACGCGCTTTCTAATACTGGCTAAAGATTTTGAGAACCAGGCCGGCCCATCTAACAAAACCACTATAATTGCTAAGTTACCTAATAAGCCGGGCAGCTTGGCCTCCTTTCTGCAAGAATTTCATCAGCGAGGCATTAACCTAACTAAAATCGAAAGCCGCCCGGTACCGGGCAATAAGCAATTTACTGCGTGGTTCTATATAGAATTTGACGGGCACAAAAATAATAGCAACGTGCAGGAAATATTGCAGCAAAACCAAGAAAGTGTTGTATGGCTGGGCAGTTACGCTAAAATGCTGTAACTACTTCTGCTGGGCCAGCAAGTACAATACTGCCATACGGGTAGCCACTCCATTTTGTACCTGATCTAGAATAATGGCATTATCAGCATCGGCTACATCTGAAGCCAGCTCTACCCCTCGGTTTATGGGGCCGGGGTGCATAATTACTATTTCCTTATCCAGCTTAGCCAGGCGCTCCTGGTCAATGCCGTAGTATAGGGTATACTCGCGCAGGCTGGGAAAGTACTTGGCTTGCTGGCGTTCCAGTTGAATGCGCAATACGTTGGCGACATCGCACCACTGCAGGGCTTTATCAACATCTAATTCTACTTTTACGCCTAGCTCTTTTATGTACTTAGGTAACAGGGTATTTGGTCCGCAAACCATAACCTCAGCACCTAATTTCTGTAAGCAAAATATATTGGAAAGGGCCACGCGGCTATGCAGAATATCACCGATAATTACCACCTTTTTCCCAGCTACATCGCCTAGTTTTTCTCTAATTGAATAACTATCCAGCAAGGCTTGGGTAGGGTGTTCGTGGGTACCATCGCCGGCATTTACGATGTTGGCACTTATATGGCGGCTCAAAAAGTGCGGGGCACCGGGGCTGCTATGGCGCATCACCACCATATCTACCTTCATTGCCAAAATATTATTTACGGTATCCAACAGCGTTTCGCCCTTTTTAACCGAACTGTTAGAGGTAGAAAAGTTAACAATATCGGCTGAGAGGCGCTTTTCGGCCAGTTCAAAACTTAGGCGCGTACGGGTTGAGTTTTCAAAAAATATATTGGCAATGGTTATATCGCGCAGGGAAGGTACTTTTTTAATAGGGCGGTTAATTACCTCCTTAAAGCTATCGGCCGTTTCAAAAATCAGTTGGATATCCTCAGTAGTAATGTTTTTAATGCCCAAAAGATGCTTTACGCTTAACTGCTGCATGATATAAGGAGTGAATTGGTGAGGTTATGAGCTGGAAATTAGAAGCTAGAAGTTAGATTTGAGACATGAAACCAAATTTTAATACCTACTACATTACCTTGTACCAAGTACCAAGCACGGGGCCGCCTAGGCCAAGCACCAATTTATCATATCTCCGCATATTTACTCAACTAATGAAACCTGATTTTTTCCGCTGGTTTCTTCCTGCCACTCTACCAAAACCTTTTGGCTTTTAAGGGTATGTACTGCTAGCCCTACATAGGTAGGTTCAATTGGCAAATCGCGGCTATACCGGCGATTAATAAGTACCAGTAACTCTACCTTATTAGGCCGGCCAAATGCATTCATAGCATCCATAGCGGCCCGCACGGTGCGGCCGGTATACAACACATCATCAATCAGAATAACTTTTTTTCCCTCTATTATAAAAGGAACATTGGTAGCGTTAGGGCGCAGGGGCTGATCGCGGCGGCGGAAGTCATCGCGGTAGAAGGTAGCGTCCAGTTCGCCGTAGGCAATAGTATCACCGGTTAATTCTTGCAGAAGGCTATGGATACGCCGAGCCAAAAACACGCCCCGGGGCTGCAGACCTAAAATACAGGCATCATTAAAGTGAAAATGATTTTCTATAAGTTGCTCGCAAAGCCGACGGAGTATAATTTCCAGCCGACTATCCTCTAGAATTACGCGATGTTGCATAGGCGGTAGCTAGGTTGCGCAAATATAGGCAAATTGGGGTAATGTGCTAGTGGGTTGGTGGGTTAGTGAGGTGGTGAGTTGGCGATTTACTGAAATGGTGAGGTAGTGAATTTGCGAGGTTATGAGTTTTGGTGCTTGCCCTAGACGGCCCCGTGCTTAATGCTTGGTGCTTGGTAAGGAAATGCAAACAGCACGCCGCAGTCGCAACTTTTATGATAGCCCATTCATAATTCCTTAATTAAAAATTCGCTCCTTCACTCCCTCATTCCTTCGGTTCTTCCCTACTCCGCTTCTGCTTTTTGTAATTCTTCTTCCGGCATGGGTTGGTAGCTTACTTTATTAATGAAGAAAACCCGGCGCGAGCTGCTTTCGCTACCGTCGGGATTTGTAATCCGCTGTTCGCCGTAGGCATAGAGGTTATTTCCGTACCAGTCGTGCAGTTGTATGTTGGTGCCTAAATTATTACGCGCTTCGCCTACAAAATCAACCATCTGCAACTCGTTGCTTTCTTTTCCGGCCAGTACCTCTTCATCCCTGATTATTTTAGACTGTAGCTCGTCCTCGTAGGCATAAACCAATACGGTTTGGTCTTCAGTGGGCAGCACATGCACCAGTTTTTCCAGAGTTGGCTGGTAAACTTCGTTAATTTCAAAGCCGTTATCCCACTGAAGTTTGCCGTACCCATCAAAAGCCAGCAGTATGGCGTGGGTGTATTTATACCCTTCAAGGTACCCTTGGGTAGTTCCCCTATTTGAGCGGAAGCCCCCATAACCAAAATTTGCCGGGCCGGCATTGTTATACTTAGGGTAGAAAGCTTCGGCAATAAGAATATACTGATCGTTATGAGGCAAGATATCGTGCACTAGCAAGCGGTAGTTAAAATCAATATCTTTATGCTGCTTCTTTTTGCGCTCAATCCGTTCTTTTATTCGGTTTTGGCGCTTTTCACTCATAAACACAAAGAAGTTTTCCAAATCAGCGAACGGATAGTAGTTAACCTCCTGGCGGCCATCTTTAAACACGCTACTCACAAAAATACCCTGGCTGAAATCAGAAGAGGTACGATTGGCGTAGGTGCCTGCAATGTGTACCGCCGTATCGGAAAACTGGGTGCTGCGGCCGTATAGCAAATGGGTACCCTCTTCCGGTTGCAGCGTATACTCTAGTAGCGGATTGGCCTGCTCATCGTAGGTTTTAGAGGCTATGGTAAGCTGACGGCCGGGCAATTTTTCGGTATACAGTACAGTGAAGCTTTGCTGGCCCGGGTTAGCCCTTACTTCAATTAGCTCGCTGCTTTTTTGGTATAAGCCAGGCAAAACCCTTAAGTGTTCATTGCTTAAATCAAACGCTACCACGGAAGGGCGGTAGTGAACGTAGCCCCCAAAAATCACCAAATTGCCTAAGGCGGTAAATTCGGTTAGCTCCATATCCAGCTCGTTTTTCAGGCTATAGCTGCGTGAAATACTGGTAGCTGCATCAATAGTTACAATTCGGTACTCGCTGGTTTTACCGCTATTATGGGTGAAAAGCATATAAAACCGCCCTTGCTGATGCTCGTACCCGGCGTAATTAAATTTGCTCTCAACTATAATTTGGGTCTTCCACTGTTCTTGCAGCAGGGTATCCAACAGGGTTAGGTCGTAGGCATTTTGTTTAAAGGTACTTTCTTTTCGGTTGCGCTGGTGTACCAGCAAACCCCACTCCTGCCCCGAAATTATAAAGTGTTCTTCGTCCATAGTTGAAACCTCAATTTCGGCCCGGGCGGGTTGTACCAGTTGGGCCGTAACTAAGCCGGAACAAAAAAGGAGTACTACACACGTAAGGAGCAATCGCATAAAGTTATCAGATGGAATGGAAGAAACATTGCTACCAGTAAAATACAAAATTCATGGGAAATAATTCCTATAGGCTATTATTTTAAGCTCTGCCCGCTATACCGTACCTTTACCAAGCCCCAAACTACGCACTATGCCTACTGAAACCCTAGTCCCTGACAATAAAACCATTATTAAGCAACTAAAGCTTACTGCCACCCTGCTGAAGTTGCACAACAAAAACCCCTTTAAGATCAGAACTTACGCCAACGCCGTATTTCCCTTGGAAAAACTGGAACAACCGATTGGCAAATTTTCGGCTGAGGAAATTTCGGCTATTGATGGCATCGGCAAAAGCTTGGCGGCCAGCCTACAGGAGATTGTAGCAACCGGCTCGTTTGCCCAGCTAGATCAGCTTCTGGAACAAACCCCGGAAGGTGTTTTGCAAATACTGAATATTAAAGGCTTAGGTGCTAAAAAAGTACGGCAAATTTGGCAGGAATTAGGCATTGAAAGCGTGGCTGAACTAAAAGCAGCCTGCGAGCAGGGCCGCTTAGCCAAGGCTAAAGGATTCGGGGCCAAAACCCAGGAAAAAATACTGGATGAATTGGCATTTCTGGAAGAAAACGCCGGCAAACTGCATTGGGCCGAAGCCCAACCCATTGCTGAAGAAATTCTTTCCTACTTCAACAGAAAATTTAAGAATGCCGAACTAGCCGGTGACTACCGCCGCCGTACCGAAATAGTGGAAAACCTAATTTTGGTTATTGCTGAGGAAGACAAAAGCGTAGTTTGGAATTATTTACCGAGTATTAAAGAATTAGAAGCTGCGCCAGGGTTGGTGAATCCCTATAAGTGGCAGGGCCAATTTAGGGGCTTGGCTACGGAAATTGTAACCTGTAAACCCAAGAGCTTTGGCAGCACCCTACTACTCTATACCGGCTCACCCGAGCACCTTAGCCAAAGCCTGCCGGAAAAGGGATCTACTTTGCTGGCTCAACTAAGCAAAACTGCCTACGCCACCGAAGAAGAAGCCTATAAGGCGTTCAATTTAGAGTATATAGAACCGGAATTGCGCGAAGGCCGCAATGAACTGAACCTTGCGGCTACCGGCAGCCTACCTAAGTTAATTGAGTATGACGACCTAACGGGGAGCCTGCATAACCATAGCACCTATAGCGACGGCAAAAACACCCTGGAAGAAATGGCAACTGCCTGCCAAAAGCTAGGCTATACCTATTTAGGAATCAGCGACCATAGCCAGAGTGCCTTCTACGCCGGTGGCTTAACGTGGGAAAGCGTACAAAAACAGCATAAAGAAATTGATGCCCTTAATACCAAACTAGAAGGCTTTAAAATCTTCAAAGGTATAGAAAGTGATATCTTAGCCGATGGAAAACTGGATTACCCCAATGAGCAACTAAAATCATTCGATTTTATTGTAGCCTCCATTCACGGTAACCTTAGCATGAGCCAGGAAAAAGCTACCGAACGTTTACTCACGGCCATTGCTAACCCTTATACTACCATGTTGGGCCACCCTACCGGCCGTTTGCTGCTACGCCGTCCGGGCTACCCTATTGACCACCAAGCCGTAATTGATGCTTGCGTACAGCATAATGTAATAATTGAAATTAATGCGAACCCCTGGCGGTTAGATTTAGATTGGCGGTGGGTGCAGTATGCCGTAGCTCAAGGGGCTTGGATTAGCATAAACCCCGACGCCCACGTAACTACAGGTCTTGAGGATATGTACTACGGAACGCTGATTGGCCGAAAGGGTGGCCTGCCGGTTGAGCGTTGCTTTAATGCGCAAACAGTGGAGTTTGTAGCCGAACATTTTGCCCAAAAGAAGGCCGCCGCCGTTAAGTAGGCTATGAGAATACTGTTAATACGATTAGGAGATAAAGAAGATATTATATTTTCCACCCCAATTTTGCGTACCCTCAAAACCCAGCTAACCGGGGCGGAGGTTGATTATTTGGTTGACGAAGAAAATAGTTTTTTACTGCAGGAAAATCCCTACGTTAAGTCTGTAATTCCTTATACCTCTAAGCTACGGTTATCTGAAAAATACGATGCGGTTATAGATCTGGAAGGCAGTGCAAGGTCTGCCAAGGTTGCTGCTAAGTGTAAAGCTAAAACCTATAGTTTTAATCCGCTTAAATGGAAAAACTGGTTGCTTACCAACTTCAAAATTAACCAACTGCCCAACCAACACCTTACTGACCGGTTTTACGAAGTTGCAGCCCCACTAGGCATTAAACCCGATGCCCTGGGCCTGGATGTATTCTTACCGGAAAAAGATTCGGTACCCACCGATTGGTTGCCCAATCTGCCGAACAAAGGCTACGTAGTGCTATCGTTGACTGCCGGCTATAACACTCGGCGCTTGCCGACTAAACGCCTAATTGAGCTATGCGATAAAATAAACAAACCGGTGCTTTTGCTGGGCAACCCTGAAGAAACTACCATTGCCCAAGCAATTACCAATTTTTTTGAGCGCTCCGGTAGCGGTGAATGGGAAGAAGGATTAAACGAGTTAGGAAAGCGTACCGAAATAATAAATGCCTGCGGCCAACTCAACTTTAACCAACAGGCTTCGCTTATTAAGCAAGCCGCTTATGTTTTTAGTTTCGATAGCTGGCATCTGGCAGTTGCTTCTGCCTTTCAAAAGCAGATTTTTTCTATTTGGGGGAATACTATTCCCGAAATGGGAAAATATCCGTACCGTTCAAAGTTTTTACTATTTGAGAAGAAAGGCCTTTCTTGCCGCCCCTGTAGCCCTAAAGGATATGATTCTTGCCCCAAGCAACACTTTAATTGTATGAATGGCATAACATTTGATTTCTATTTACCGTAAACAAAACCCGGATGTTATCTGTATATTGTCCAGAGATTTTTACGTGACTAAGAAATCACACCCAACTACATAATTCTTATTATTTATTACTATGCTGTACAAATTAAAGCTCAAGAATTCCGACAAGATGGCAGTTGTTGACGGAGAAACTTACGATTACATTCAGAACAATGAGTATCTGAACCAAGTAGGTTTCCTTAAACATTTGCGCATCCACTCTAGCGGCTACGCGTTTTTCCAGAAAAACTGGTTAAATAAAGACGGTAGCTACCGCAACGAAACAATCTATCTGCACAAATTAGTAGCAGAAAAATTTGTTGAGAAGCCGAAAATAGAGAAACGCCTATTTGTAATTCTTAAAAACGGCGATCGCCTAGACTGCCGGGTTAAAAACCTTGAATGGACCACATTTAGCCACGTTACGCGCAATACCCGCAAAACTGACAACCCGCTGGGTTACCGTGGCATAGTTAAGGATAACCAAAAGTACCGGGCAGTTATTTACAAAGAAGGCAAACGTTTTAACCTGGGCCTTTACGATACGCCGGAAGAAGCAGCCCTTGCTTACAACAAAAAGTCTATTGAGTTATTTGGAAAAACTCGTAGCCTGAACGTTATTGATGAGAAAAAGCAAAAAGAAATAGAAGCTAAGCAGAAACAGCAGAAAGCTTCGTAATTTTCTTATAGAAAGTAGTACATTAAGCACAGCATCTGGCTGTGCTTTTTTTATGAAGAAACTTTACTTATTACGACACGCTAAATCGAGCTGGGCCGACATTGAGCTTACCGACCACGAACGACCCTTAAACCAACGGGGAGAAAAAGATATACCAAGAATAGCCAGCTGGTTAAGCCAAAAATTAGAGTGTCCGGAGCTAGTGTTAAGCAGCGATTCAGTAAGAACCAAACTAACCCTAAAGCCGGTAGCCGCTGCCTGGCAAATTAAACCCGAGGCCATCCGCTACGCGCCTCAGGTTTACCATGCTTCCAGCGCTAAACTGCTAAAACTGTTGCAGGAAATTGATAGCAGCGCAAACTCACTCTTGATAGTTGGGCATAACCCCGGCCTTACCGATTTTGCCAATAACCTTTCTAAGAACTATATAACCGATAATTTGCCTACCTCCGGCTTTATTGGTTTAACCTTTAGTGTAGATACTTGGCAGGAGGTTGAGTACGGAAAAGGAAAGCTACTGGCTTACCAGTACCCAAAAAACTTGTAGAGTTTAGAAACTTTCTCTCAGCCGCTTAATCTGGCCCGAGGTACGCACTTTCTTCATAAAACCAAATTCGTTAAAGCGGTGGCCTATTGAAAACCGAATGCTGTTTACTCCAATGTCGGTGTAGAGACCAGGGCCGAAGTACCGTTGCCGCTGGCTTAAGTAGGTTATATTAGAAAAAAACACGTCGTTATCAAAGCCTACCGTAAACTGAAATTGCAGGCGGGCTTGTACATCATAGTCAATATTATCGTTCAGGTTGCTGGTAGTTCGCTGCAGTTCCGGCCCCAGGTTTAGGCTGCCCATTACGTATAGTTTCCTAAATACAAACGAGTGGGCATAGCCCGGTAATATGCTAAAGGAATAGGCTTCAAAGCTACTTAGCTCCTCGCCGTCATCTTCCGGCTCTAACAAGGCCGAATCGGCCGCTACCCTAAATTTACCTCCGTTTATTCTGAACAAAAAGGTGCCTCCGCCTTCAATTTGGCGTTTGCTGTTGCTTTGGGCGGCACTGTAACTAAAGTGTTCCGGCTTCAGCATATAGGTTAAACCAAATAGCGACCGGGTAGTGCTAATATCGGCACGGCTGGTATCGGGCTGGGTGGCATTGGGGTCTAGCGTAGTACTTTTTAAATAGTAGCCGATATACCGCTGCAAATCTACCTGCAGGCCCCAGCGGCTGCGGTAAAAATTAATTCGCGTATCGCGCTGGTCGGGGTTAAACGGTTTATCGGTAGGTTGTAGCGACTCCGGCAACAAAAAGCTGTAGGTAAAGCCAACCCCAAACACATTAAAGCCTAACCCAAACGTACGGATGTTAGAGGGCACATAGTAGGCCTCGTTTTCAGGGGTTGCTTCCGGTTTAAATACCATACCCAACTGCCGCTCCTGGTAGGTTGCCCGTAAGGCAAAAAAGCCGGGGTACCGTCTTATAATCCCATCCTGAACTATAGAACTATCGGGAGTTATATATACCCTGGTTTCGGTATCCAGGCTATCCAGAGTACCAGTTTGAGCATAAGCTGATGATATAACAAAAAAGAGGAGAAATAGAGATAGTAGCTGTTTGTTCACATTTAGGAAAATTTCTATGATTAAACTTCGGAACCAACCCAAATGTTAATTACCAGTTACGTACATCCTGCTTAACTTCCCTAAACTTCGCTTGGTTTTGTAGCAACTCAGCAAGTTTTTTAGCTACGTCCTGGCTAGAAGTCAATTGGTTATCCTTCTTCAAATTTTTAAAATGCTCTACCCGGCTAAAGTTGTGTTCCGAACTTTGCCGTATGTGCTGCTGCATTTCGGTATCTACCACGCCCGGCGCAACCGAGTACACCTTTAAGCTGGTATCGTTGCGTTTTTCAGCTTCCAGCGCCAGTACTTCGCTCAGCATTTGCAGGCCTGCCTTGCTGCTACAATAGGTACTCCAACCATCCACCGGATAATTAGCCGCACCACTGCTGATATTCACTATAGTTTTTTGGGTAGAAGGGTATTTTTTAAGGAAGGCGTTACATAACAGCGCCGGGGCTACCATATTAGTTTGGTACGCTGCCTCCAATTCTGCCGGCTCTAAATTACCACTGTAGGCTACCTGACCTAAAGTTCCGGCATTATTTATTAACACCAATTCTATATTTTCTGGGTGAGGCCGAAATATTTCCGGCCAATTAGCAAAAGGTCTACTTAGGTCAACGGTAATATGCTGATAATTTGTATGAGAAATGGTCTGGCGCCTGGCTATACCAATAACCTGCCAATGGTTTTGTAAAAGCTCGTGAGCCAGCGCCTCGCCAATGCCGCTGCTGGTACCGGTTATATAGGCTATTTTCTGGTTTCTATCCATAATTTAAATAAACAAGCCTTAGCAAGAGGCTAAGGCTAGAAATGCGGTATAGAAAATAGTAATTAAAGTATATACTGGCTCAAATCCTTATTCTTCACCAACTTACTTAGCCGTTTTTCCACCATCTCGGCGGTTACGCTAATTTGGGCGTTAGCACCAATTTTGTCCGGTACATCGAACAAGAAGTCGTTTAGCAACTGGCTCATTACGGTGTGTAAACGTCGGGCACCTATATTCTCTACTTCAGAGTTTATCCGGAAGGCCATTTGGGCTAGTTTACGCAGGGCTTCATCCTGAAACTCCAGCTTTACCTCTTCGGCTTCCAGCAGGGCTATATATTGCTTGGTCAGGGCGTTTTTAGGTTCTTTAAGAATTTGGTAAAAATCGTCTTCGGTAAGGCTTTGCAGCTCTACCCGAATAGGAAAGCGGCCCTGCAATTCCGGAATAAGATCGCTGGGCTTGCTTACGTGGAATGCCCCGGCCGCTACAAATAGTATATGATCGGTACGGATGATGCCGTGCTTGGTATTTACGGTTGAGCCTTCCACAATTGGCAAAAGGTCGCGCTGAACGCCTTCGCGACTAACATCCGGACCGCCTTGGCCTTTACCGCCGCCGGCTACTTTATCTATCTCATCTATAAAAATTATACCGGTATTCTCGGCGCGCTTAATGGCTTCTTCCTTCACCTCATCCATATCAATAAGCTTGGCAGCTTCTTCTTCCAAGAGTATATTGCGGGCTTCGGCTATGGTTACTTTGCGCTTCTTGTTCTTCTTCGGCATCATGTTGCCCAGCATTTCCTGCAGGTTAATCAGGCTGCTTTCGTCCATCATGCCGCCGCCAATCATACCTACATTGCCCCCGGCGGCTTTTTTTACGTTAATTTCAATTTTGCGCTCATCTAGTTCGCCGGCCTGTAGCTTCTGGCGAAAGCGTTCGCGGGTACGCTCATTAAGTTCTTCGTCCGACTGCGGTACGGCGTCATCATCAATGCTAATTTCTTCCGACTTAGAACCAAAGCCGGCGCTTACTTTGCTGCTCTTTATAGGCGGAATTAGAATGTCCAGAATTTGATCCTCAACCATACGCTGGGCCCGCTCTTTCACTTCTTCCTGCTTCTGGGCTTTTACCAGATTAACCGATTGGTCAACCAGATCGCGCACCATGCTTTCTACATCGCGACCTACGTAGCCAACCTCGGTAAATTTAGAGGCTTCTACTTTAGTAAAGGGGGCATCGGCCAGCTTAGCCAGGCGGCGGGCAATTTCGGTTTTACCTACGCCGGTAGCTCCAATCATTAAAATGTTGTTCGGAACTATTTCGTTCTGCATTTCGGTCGGCGTGTTCATGCGGCGCCAGCGGTTACGCAGGGCAATGGCTACATTTCGTTTAGCATCGTGCTGACCAATTATATATTTATCCAGCTCGCTTACAATTTCGGCCGGGGTTAGGTAGTTATCGTTATTCATCATATCGGTAAAGTGCTACAGGCACCCATTTAAAAAAGATTTTTTGTATTAATTGCTACGGTAAGCTGCGTGCGTCCACCGGCGGCGTGGTACCATTGGCGGCCAACATCCAGGCCAAATCGCTTAGTACGGAACCCAAAACCAGCTGAAATACCGGCTCCACCGCTACTGTCCTTTAGTTTTAATTCCTGTCTACGCAAATAGTTGTAGCCAAACCGCAACTGCACATTTTTACTGAACACCACTTCGGTACCAATATTAATATGCTGCATTACTTTGCCAAACCCGCCCGGCTCCATATTGTTGAGTGTGCCCGCCTGCACCCGGCCTTTCTGCAAATGGTGGCCGGTAAAATAGAACCGGAACGGCATACCTTCCGGCTTAAAAGCAATCCCTAGCTGTACATTCAGCGGCATCTCCATATCAGCATTATCGTACCTACCCAGCACAACCCCCAGATTAGAAACCAGCAGGCCCAAGCTCAAATCTCTATTTGGGTGCTGAAAACTGCCGCCGGCATCCAGTGTAAAAGCTGAAGCCCGGTAACTTTCTATGCCACTACTTACCCAATTGAGCCTAGCCCCCGCCCTAAATTGCGACCACGCCCAGCTATACCCCGCCCCAATTTGCCAGTCAGCTGCCTTAAAACTTCCTTCATCGGCTCCGGTGGCATCGTAGCCATCAAAATTGCCGTAGTTTATATAGCGTACGCTGGCTAAATAGTAGCTATCCGAGGTTTTAGCCGGAAGTATATACCCAGCATTTAACTGATTGATTCCGGCGTAGAAGGGCAGAAAATTAAATACCGCCCAGGGTTGTGCGGCTGAGTCGGCCAGGGCCGGATTATGCAGCCACATATCGGTGCCCGAGGGGGCGGCTACCGGCTGGTTTAGTACGCCGCTGCGGGCGGTGGTGGGCAATTCCAGGAAAGTAAAGCCAGCATTGCCATTTTGGCCGTACCCGCTTACGGATACGGCCAAAAATAGTACAATGAATTTCCAAACCTTGGTGTCTGGCATACAGGCTAGTTAAGAATTGCCGGACTGGCCTTACTGCGGTCTTCTACTTTAAGTTCGCGCGCGCCTTTAACTTTCTGAGGCAACAAGGCTATATCCAGTACTTCATCTACATGGTCAACGTAGTGAATAGTTAAACCTTTTATGTATCGCTCCTCAATTTCCTCAATATCCTTCTGGTTTTTCTTGCTGAGCAGAATGGTATTGATACCCGCCCGTTTAGCTGCCAGAATTTTTTCCTTTATACCCCCTACCGGCAGTACTTTACCGCGCAGGGTAATTTCGCCGGTCATGGCAATTTTATCGCGCACTTTGCGCTGGGTAAAGGCCGAGGCCATTGAGGTAAGCATGGTTATACCGGCCGATGGGCCATCTTTAGGCACGGCGCCGGCCGGAACGTGTACGTGCAAATCGTACTGATCGAACACCCGGTAGTCCAGCTTTAACTGCTCGGCATTGGCGCGCAGGTAACTATGAGCCGCCATAGCCGATTCCTTCATAACATCGCCCAGTTTGCCGCTTAGGGTTACCTTGCCCTTGCCCCGGCTTAGGCTACTTTCAATAAACAGAATTTCTCCGCCCACCTGCGTCCAGGCCAGGCCGGTAACTACACCGGCAAAATCGTGCTCTTGGTACTCTTCGTTATCGAAGCGGGGCGCGCCTAGTATTTCTTTTAAATGCTTAGGGTGAATACGCTTAGTGTACTCATCTTCCATAGCTATGGATTTGGCAGCGTAGCGGGTAACCTTGGCAACTTGCCGTTCCAAAGATCGCACGCCCGACTCGCGCGTATAGCCGTCAACTATAGCGGCCAGGGCAGCATCAGTAATAGCTAATTCTTTGGCTTTTACCCCGTTTTCTTTCTTTTGCTTAGGAGCTAGGTGCTTCTTAGCTATCTGAACTTTTTCTTCCAGCGTATAGCCGGTCACCTCAATAATTTCCATACGGTCGCGCAGGGCGGGCTGTATGGTATCTAGCGAGTTGGCCGTGGCTATGAACAGTACCTTGCTCAGGTCATACTCAACCTCCAGGTAATTATCCTGAAAGGTGGTGTTCTGCTCCGGGTCCAGTACTTCCAGCATGGCCGAGCTTGGGTCGCCTCTAAAGTCCGAACTAAGCTTATCTATTTCATCCAGAATGAATACAGGGTTGCTGGCTCCGGCTTTTTTAAGATTCTGGATAATTTTACCCGGCATAGCGCCTACGTAGGTTTTTCGGTGGCCGCGTATTTCGGCTTCGTCGTGCACACCGCCTAAGCTCATGCGCACGTATTCCCGACCCAAGGCCTTGGCAACGGAACGCCCTAAAGATGTTTTACCAACCCCCGGAGGTCCGTACAGGCAAAGTATCGGCGCCTTCATATCGCGCTTAAGCTTTAGTACCGCTAAATACTCCAGAATACGCTCCTTAACTTTTTCCAGGCCGTAGTGGTCTTTATCCAGTATGGTTTTAGCGCGTTTTAAGTCGAAATTATCGGCCGTAACCTCATCCCACGGCAGCTCTACCAGTAATTCGCAGTAGGCTACGGCCACCGGATACTCAGCAGCCATAGGGTTCATGCGCAGTACCTTATCCAGTTCCTTCTCGAAGTGCTCGGCCACTTTTACCGGCCACTCCTTTGCCTCTCCTTTCTTCCTGAGCTCGTTTACTTCCTGATCCGGCCCTTCCTGGCCCAATTCATCTTGCAAAACTTTTATTTGCTGACGAAGGAAATAATCGCGCTGCTGCTGGTCAATATCGGTATGCACCTTTTGGTGAATTTCCTGCTTAATTTCCAGCATCTGAATATCCTTCAGCATAAACTTAAGCAGTACGGTAGCGCGTTTAACGCCATCGTCAATCTCCAACAGCTTCTGCTTATCGGTAACATCAGCGTTTATATTGGAGGAAAGAAAATGGGTCAAAAAGGAGGTGCTTTCAATATTATCCAGTGCTACCTGGGCTTCCTCCGGAATTTCCGGGTTTAGCACAATAATCTTAGCGGCAGCATCTTTTAGCGAGGTTACCAGCGCCTTGGTTTCTTTGGTTTCTTTCTTAGGAAATTTCTCCTTGATTAGCCGTACGTTGGCGGTCAGGTAGGGCTCTTCTTGCAACTCTTCGGCTATGGAAAAGCGGCGCTTACCCTGAATAATTATGGTGGTGTTACCATCGGGCAGTACCAGCATTTTCAGGATTTTGGCTACCGTACCCACTTTATAAATTTCGGCAAAGCTGGGCTCTTCCGAGGTATTCTTTTTTTGGGCTACCACCCCTACCAAACGGCTGCCTTTGTAGGCTTCCTTCACCAATTTGGTAGATTTTTGTCGGCCAACCGTAATAGGAATAACCACTCCGGGAAACAAAACAGTGTTCCGGACCGGCAGTATAGGCATTTCGTTGGGTAAATCCTCTTCTTGTAACTCGTTATCTTTATCGTCCGGTATTAGCTGGAGCAGATCTTCGGAATCATCCTGATCATCGTTTTCTAACAGTACCGAACTTAATATGGGTGATAATTTTTGACTCATGAACTAGGGGGTTTGTGCCATATTGACATCCTACCTAAATATTCTTCTACTTTCTTGGCAACCTTACATTTAGCAAGCCAAATGCCAAAATTAAAAACAAAAAGCCATATTTTTGTATAATGGGAATAATTGATTGGAATAGGGCGCGTTAACATTGACGCAGTGTACCGGCAAGGGGTTTTACTACATGAAAAATAAATTTAGGATAGGTGTAATTCTGGCTATGCTTCTGACAGGCTGGCTGGCAAGTGGACTGCCACTACAGGCACAAATGGTGCAGGATACCGCCGATATACGCAATTTGCCTATTCCGTACTTCAAGAATATTAATAAAATAAACTACTACCGAAACACCAAAGAGGTAGCCAAAATTAAGCAATTAGATGCCGAACAGAACTGGCCGGAAATGCTTAAAACCCTGCGCAAATACGTAGGCAATTTTGGTATTCAGAATTTTTACAAAGATACGTACTATATATGGCGGTTGGCCAAACTAGCCGAGTTATACGGCGACCCTGAAACCTCTAAAATGTACTACCGCCTGGTGCTTAAGCACCACCGCAGCGATATTGATATGCGCAAGGTGGAACTGGAATACCAGGAAATTGAAGATGAGGACGAAAGCCTGTTTGTGCCGCTAGAATACTACTACGAACTGGTTGAGTACCGCCGCCAGGTAGATACGCTGATGCCTCCGCGGGGCGTACTACTGAATATGGGTTCCAGTATTAACAGCCAGGTAGAGGATTATGCGCCCAGCCTGAACATTAGGAACGACCTAATGATTTTTACCAGCAAACGGAATACCCAACAGCAGGGCTTTCGTACGGTAGCTAACGAAGACCTCTTTTTTAGCCTGAATTACGAGGGCGAATGGCAACTTTCCGAAGCTTTTAAATCGATAAACACGCAGTACAACGAGGGTTCGGCTACTATCAGTCGCGATGGGCGCACGCTGGTGTTTAGCCGTTGCGACTCGCCGGACAGTTACGGTAGTTGCGACCTCTTTGTATCGACCCTGCAGCCGGATAGCACTTGGAGTGCGAGTAAAAATTTGGGCATTAACGTAAATTCTATAGGGTGGGATTCGCACCCCAGCTTTTCGCAAACCGAAGATACCCTGTACTTTGCCAGCGACAGAATTGGGGGTTTTGGCCTGTCGGATATTTGGTTTGCCTACAAAAACCGCCAGGGCGAGTGGATGCCCGCGCAAAATGCCGGCCCTATTGTAAATACCCGCAATAACGAGGTTAGCCCCTTCATTCACCCTAAATACAATATTTTGTACTTTAGCTCCAACGGGCAGCTACTTAATTTTGGGGAGTTTGATATTTACAAAAGCTACTGGAATACTAAAATGAGCCCGCAGCAGTGGGGTGAGCCCCGCAATATTGGTCCGCTGGTAAACGGGCCGGGCAGCGAGTTTTACTTTGCTATTGATAGCGAAAGTAAAGACTTATTCTACGCCGCCAGCAAGCAGGAAAAAATGGCCAACCTGGATCTGTATTCCTTTCCGCTGCCAATGGGCGCCCAACCTTTGGCCACCACTAAATTTAAGGGTTCGCTAACGGAAGAAGGCACTAACAGCCCGTTTAAAGGCATTGTTAGCGTAGTTGACCTGGACGAAGGCGTAGAAATTGCCCCCAAATACCTGCGCGACGATGGTTCGTTTGAATTCGATCTGATTAAAGACCGTAATTATCTGCTGATAATTCAGGGTGACGACTTTTTCAGGGTAGAAGAAATATTCTACCTGGATAAGGATATGCAGATTGAGCGCCAGACCCAAAGTATTACCCGTAAGCTGGAGTTTACCACCATTGACTTTGAAAGTGGTAGCAGCACCGTTACCCCGGAAATGTACCCGGACCTGAACAAGCTAGCTGATTTTCTGATTGACCACCCGAATGTAAAATTAACTATTGGCGGCCATACCGATACCGACGGCGACCCAACCTATAACCAGAAGTTAAGCCAGCAGCGGGCAATGGCTATTATGGAGTATTTGGTACACTTTGGCAACGTACAGGCCGAGCAGGTAAATGCAATAGGCTACGGAAGCAGCCGACCAATAATACCGAAAGAAACATCTGAGGAAGACAAAAAACTAAACCGCCGCGTAGAGTTTGAACTGAGTTTTGAGGGGGAAGAGGGATAATTAGTGAATTGGTGGGTTAGTGAGTTGGTGAATGATATTTATAGAAGCCATAGCTTATTTTATTACCGAGATTATCCTAAACATCTTCCTGAATTTGTCTGGGGCTGGTGTACGGTGGTGTTTTTTTCTGGGAGTTAGAAAGTACAGCTTGCTGGCTGATAGGTATTAGTATAATATAAGCGTTGGGGCTACATTCATCGTTCTGCTTTCATTCCTAATTATAAGTTCAACTGCCTAGAACCATTCATATAGATATAATACATAAATCCAATTGTGTAATGAAGTACATCTTTTCTAGTTTGTTAGTAGTGATTAGCCTGCTGAATGCCAATGCGCAAATTGAATACGGAGGAATAAGTGTAGTATTGCTCAGAGGCGATACTATTAGAACTAACTATATCAGCATAAATAACGGCGGTGGTTTTAATGGGCCCTACGTACAATTGGCTCACAAAGATAGAAGTTCCAGAATTGCCATCCGGGAGGTAAGTGTTATTGAGGGCTACGATTCAAAGTTAAACCGGTACCGGTTTTTCAAACAGGTCAGTGGGCAGTATGGGGTTCCCACCCTGGCCGAAAGAACTTTCCACAGCGAACGTATTAGTGCCTATGACTTTAGCAGCTACTCCTTCGGCATGTACGGCGGCGGCGGATCCTGGCGACATATGTACTTTGAAAAAGAAGGAGGCATTATGCAAAAAGCCAACTACGCCAATCTAAAGAAAAGTTTAGCCGACAACGTTGAGGCTATGAATGAACTAAAGAAAGCAAACAACCTACGTATAGCCCAATATGGGTTTTACGCGTTGGGCACTGGCTTACTAATAGCTTCACTATCGAAGTTTCTGAAGGCGGCCGAGCAAAACAAGCCCGGAAATTTAAGCCCACCCGGCTCTCCGGATATGGGAAGCGATCCGGTACTACCCTATATGATTGGTGGAGCCATCAGCCTATACATTCCTTACTTCTTAAATTCGCCTAAGCAAAGCTATATGCACAAAGCGATGCAGAAGTATCGTTAAATAGCAGTGTGATTAGACCTATAAGGTTTTAGAAACCTTATAGGTCTAAAGAAAAAGATTTACTACCCGAAAATTTTCTGGAAGATATCGTTGCCGATTACTAGAATCATTAGGGTAAACACAATGGCCATACCTACTTTTTGGGCAACCTCCATAAACTTGTCAGAAGGTTTGCTACCGCTAATCATTTCGTAGGAAAGAAACATAACGTGACCGCCGTCTAGGGCCGGTATAGGCAGAAAGTTTACGAAGGCCAGCCACATACTAAGTATGGCGGTAATTGACCAAAATTTTGCCCATATCCACTCGCCGCCGTAAATATCGGCTATGCCTAGCGGGCCCTTCACACTTTTACCCAAATTAGCGTTCCCGTCAATCCAGCGACTAATTACTGTACCAAAACCTTTAATATTGGCCCATAAACTACCGAAAGCCCGTTCAATGCCCAAGTCTAATGATTCGCCTAAATTGTAGGTTTGCCGGGCCAGGTCTATCTCCATATTAGCTTCCAAGCCTACTATACCGGCGGTATCAACTTCTGAGGTTAGGTTTAGCTCCTGGCTATCTCGCAGTACGGTTAGCTTTATTTGTTCGCCCTTATTTTCCTGAACTATATTTTGAAACTCATCAAAGTAAGTAATCGGTTGGTCGTTTACTGCTACTATTCTATCGCCAATTTCCAAGCCGGCATCTTTAGCATAGGTATAGTCTTTAGAGAAATTGCCTACGGTAAAGGGAAAGCGTATACCAAAAAAGTTACCGGCGGTTTCCTTATCCGACATTATTTCCAACACGTTGGGTGGAATGTTAACCCGCAAGGTTTCATTATTGCGCTGAACGGTATAGTAGCTATCATCTTCCAGAATGGCATCAGCACCCTTCAGATCATTGAAACTTTTGTAAGTTTTGCCGTTTAGCTCAGTAATCTTATCACCGGTTTGCAGGCCAATTTGCTCACCGTACTCCCCGGTAACTATACCGTGTTTAACTACTTCTTCCCTTGGTATATACTCATCGCCGTAGTAATAGGTAAGCGTTATAAATATTAATATGCCTAGAATTATATTCACAATAATGCCGCCCATCATTACAATTAGGCGCTGCCAGGCCGGCTTGGCCCTAAATTCCCAGGGTTCGGGTTCGCTAGCCATACTTTCCATATCCAGCGACTCATCAATCATACCACTGATTTTTACGAAACCGCCTAACGGAATAGCCCCTAAGGAATATTCGGTTTCTCCGGCCTTAAAGCCAAAGATTTTGGGGGGAAAGCCAATTGAGAATTTCTCTACCCGCATACCAAACGCCTTGGCCGCCAGCATATGACCCGCTTCGTGTAGGCCTATTAGAATTGCCAAGGCTAGTACAACCTGGCCAATCATCACTAAAGTCTCCATCTATATTAATTAGTGAACTACTGAGTTGGTGCTTTGCTGAATTAGACTTTCAACAATACCGGAATTTCAAATTTACTACATTGTTTGCCTTAATCCTACCGGCTGGCCTTAAGCAATTTGTTGCGCAAGTTCAGCAGCTACTATTCGTGCTTCTTTATTAGATGCTATATAATCGTCTAGCGTGGGCTTAGCTACAAAGCTTACCTTGTTCAGCGTAGCTTCAATTAACTTAGGCATATCCAGGAAACGAATATTCTCTTGTAAAAATTCTGCCACAGCAATTTCGTTGGCCGCATTTAGTACGCAGGCACTGTTACCACCCCGGCGCATTGCCTCATAAGCCAGGCCCAGGTTAGGAAAATTCTCCGTATCCGGTTGCTCAAAGGTAAGGCTAGGGTAGTCCAGAAAATTGAAACGCGGAAAATTGGCGGCCAGCCTATCGGGGTAGCTTAGCGCAAACTGGATAGGCACCCGCATATCGGGCAAGCCCATTTGAGCCTTCATAGAGCCATCCTGAAACTGCACCAGGCTATGAATTATACTTTGGGGATGAACTACCACCTCAATTTGCTCCGGGCTAAGGCCAAACAACCATTTAGCTTCAATTACCTCCAAGCCCTTGTTCATTAAGGAAGCACTATCAATGGTAATTTTAGCGCCCATATCCCAATTGGGGTGCTTTAGGGCCTGAGCTTTGGTTACCTGCTCCAACTCGGCGCGTGTTTTACCTCTAAACGGCCCACCGGATGCGGTAAGGATGATTTTCTCGATTGGGTTATGAAACTCCCCCACCAGGCACTGGAATATAGCCGAGTGTTCACTATCAACCGGATAAAGGTTTACCCCTTTTTCGCGGGCTTTCTGGGTAACTAAATCGCCGGCAACCACCAGGGTTTCTTTATTAGCCAGGGCTATAGCTTTTCCGCTTTCAATTGCCCGAAGGGTGGGCAGTAAGCCGGCGTAGCCTACCAGCGCGGTTAGCACTACATCAATAGTTTCCATCTCCACTACGGAAGCTAGAGCATTTGCACCGGCATATACTTTTATATCATGTGAGTCTAATGCCTCGCGCACAGCGGCGTAGTGGTCTTCGTTGCTAATAACCACCGCGTTGGGCGTAAACTTTTTGGCCTGTTCTACCAGTAATTTCCAGTTACTGCCGGCGGTAAGCACTTCAACCTGAAAATTATTGGGGTGGCGCGCTATTACATCCAGCGCCTGAGTACCAATCGAGCCGGTAGAGCCAAGAATTGCTATGTGTCGTTTATTCAAGGGAGTATGTTTTAAGTGCTTGGTGGCTAATTATTTAATAGTGGTTATTGGGTGTTGGTATTGGGCAAAGTTAATTGGCAGGATCCCCCTGTTGAGTGGGGTCGGCGCAGCCGGGTCACGCCAGACCGGGGTGTGTTGGCTCAATTAATATATAGAAAAGGCTTGCCTTTAGTTCGGATAGGCTAACACACCCCCACCTCTCAAGAGGGGAACCCGTTATAATAGCGTCACGGTTTTAATTTTTAAATGGTCTGCCGTCACCACCTTTCATTTCTAACTTCTAACTTCTAACTTCTAACTTCTAACTTCTAACTGATTACGTACATCTGCAGACCATCGGCTAACTTGCGGTCGTTGCTGAGGCGGGGCACTTTATTTTGGCCGCCCAATTTGCCCTGGCTTTTCATATACTGCTGAAAGGCTCCGGCTTGTAGGGGCAGCACCCGTAACGGCCTGAGTACATTGCCGGTAATTAGGTCATCGTAGTAGGTATTTCGTTTTTGCAATTGCAAGTTAAGCTCTTTTTCAAAGTCGGGCAAACTGGCCGGAGGCTGGGCAAATTCAATGTACCACTCGTGTAGCGGCAAGCCTTCCTTTGGCGTAACCTGCGGGGCTACGGTAAATTCGGTAAGCTCGGCTTCGGGGAATTTCTCGCGGGTGGCGCGCATAGCGGCTTCAACTTCGGAACCAATTACGTGCTCACCAAAGGCCGAAATAAAATGCTTAATTCTGCCAGATACCACAATTCGGTACGGGTTTTTACTTACAAACTGCACCGTATCGCCAATGCTGTAGCCCCATAGGCCGGCGTTGGTATTCATTACTAAGGCGTAGTTTACACCTAGCTCCACCTCTTCAATGTTTAATCGGGGCGGGTTTTTCTCAAAGTAGCGGTCGGCTGGTATAAATTCGTAGTATATGCCGTGGTTCAATAGCAACAAAAGTGGTGGATTGCCTTGGGTAAGATCGAAGGGCTGATCCTGGTAGGCAATAAATCCCTCGGAGGCCGGGTAGGTTTCTACGCTAGCTACCGCCTTTCCAATGGTATCGAATAACTTCGCTCGGTAGGGTTCAAAATTTACCCCACCGTATACAAAAAGACCAAAATTGGGGAATACGTCTTTGATCTTTTTACCAGTCCTGGCCTGAATTTTATCGAAGTACATTTGCACCCAGGGCGGTATACCGCTGATTAGGCTCATGTCCTTATCCAGGGTTTCTTCAACTATGGTATCCACCTTCGTTTCCCAATCGTCAATCATATTGGTTGGGTAGGAAGGCAATTGGTTAGTACGCAGATACTGCGGCACATGGTGGTTTACTATACCGGAAAGCCGCCCAATATAGATACCGTTTTCCTTGTGCATTTCCGGGCTACCGCTCAAAAATATTAGCTTACCATCCAGAAATTTGCCGTTACCCGTAGCGTGTACGTGGCTTAATAGGGCATTTCGGGCGCTGCTGATATGGTAGGGAATAGAATCTTTGGTTATGGGAATATACTTGGTACCCGAGGTGGTTCCGCTGGTTTTGCCAAAGTAGGCTGGTAAGCCCGGCCATAGTACATCTCGCTCGCCGGTTTTTATCCGTTCAATGTAGGGCTTTAGGTCTTCGTAGTCGTTGAGCAGAACTCGTTCCTTAAAATCCTCATAGGTATTTATGCCGTCAAAGTTATGGTCTTTACCGTAGGCCGTTTTGCCTCCGGCCTTAATTAGTCTTTTAAACCATTTCTTCTGAGTTTCTACCGGGCGGCTACTCCAACGTTCGGTTTCGGTGGCTATCCAGGCGGCCAGGGGTTTGGCAAGTACTGAGCGAATTCCCATAGGGTAAAGGTAAATAGTTAATGTGGAAAAACCCTCACCCTAACCCTCTCCCAGGGGGAGAGGGAACTATTTTTTGTTGTTTTTTATAGCGAGGTATCTTTTCAGATCATTTTCATCATCCAAGTCGTGAAGTTTACTTAATTGCTCGACCTTTAACCCTAAGTGTTTACTAGTTTCCAGTGTCTCAGCCAGAACGTCTGGGGTACTCCAGGTTTTATTTAAGAACAGCTCGGGTTGTTGCTCTTGTAAACCTAGAAGATAGTATCCACCATCATCAGCGGGGCCTACTACCATATCGTTTTGTTCAAGCTTTTCGAAGGCGGTTTGCAGGTGTTGGGTTTCCAGCTCAAAACAATCGGTTCCAATTATGCAGACCCGTTTGGCCCCCTCCGCAAAACATTTCTCAAAAGCATTATGCATACGTTCCCCCAAATCTTTTCCTACCTGCACTGCTTGTTCGTAACCTTCGCCCCATAGGCTGTTTTCTTCGGTATACTCACTGAAAAATACCCACTTTTTGTACTGCAATGGGGCGGTTACAGAATGGGTACAAGCAAGAAGTTCTTCGTAGATAGCTAATGCCTTATCATTACCAATAGTTCTAGCCAGGCGGGTTTTAGTTTTACCGGCAATACGGTTTTTTACGAAGATGATGAGGTGGTTTTCGGTCATTTAAAATGTTAATTTCAAAGCCACGGGTTTAAATCCGTGGCTTTGATGCTCTTTCTTGCAAAAATAGTAGCTCTTCCTCAAAGTTCTGACCCTTATGATGCTTTTCCTGATTTTGAATATAGTTTAGAATATGCTCTAACCTATTGGGGCTAACGGAAAATGCTCCGTAGCCATTTTGCCATTTGAAAGTTCCGGCCAGAAAGGTTTTGGTATTAATCCAAAAGCTGGACTCCCCTTTAATTAGTTTTATTGCTTCAGAAATAGGTACGGTTAATGGTAGTTGGAAAAGGATATGAATATGGTCTTCTACACCTCCTATTTCAATAATTTGAAGTTTGGTTAATGAAAACCTGGTTCTGATATGATCGAATAAGTCTTGCCTGAACGAAGGGTGCAGTATAGCCTCTCTGTTTTTTACAGACCAAATAGCATGGACATAGATTTGGCTAAGGTTGCGGGGCATAAATCTTAAACCGAATGATTATCCATAGGTTTAAACCGCGCGGCGGCCGCCTATGGATAATATAGAATGTGAAGGATCAGAGCGAGGTTTAAACCTCGCTAGTAAACCGCCACCCCCCTAGTCAAATACTTCGACCAGTGTTTATTATAGGTATGAACCGAGTCCGTGACTATGCCTTGGGGGTTATAAACTTTCTGCCCCTTATTCTTCCAATCTAGAATACCACCGTCCAGATTGTATACTTTAGTATAACCGGCTTCCGTTAATTTTTTACCCACCTTACCACTACGGTAACCCACTGAACAGTATACAACTACGGTAGCATTTTTACTGACATCTTTCACATCAGCAAGCGAAAAATTATCATAATCGACAAAGCGGGCATTATTTAGGTGGCTGACTTTGTACTCTGCCGGTGCCCGGGTATCTAAAATTACCAGATTCTCATTCTCCATCAACTTAGCCAGGTCTTCTACCGAAATAACCGGAACATCAAAATTAGGCAGCATGGCTAACTGCATTTTGTACGACCGCTCCTTACCGCAGGCCATTAACATAACGGCCGCTAAAATTGCGTAGGCTAGTTTGCTTCCGGTATTTAGTACCGACTTGAATACATAATGCATAAGCTAGGCGGTTTGCCCCCCGCAGCTACTACCAGCCCCGGCGGTACAGCCGTAACAGTGTTGGTTAAGCACAATGTTCCGCCCATTCAGTGCCAGCGTATCAAAATTTTTGATATGGTTAGGGGCACTGTCGGCTACCTCCAGTTCCAGCATTTGGTTGAAGTCGCAATCGTAGAGCTTACCGTCCCAGCCTACCGAAATGGTATTCCGGCACATCACGTTGGCCGCCGCCGCCGGGTTAAACGCCCCAATCAGCTTTTCCATATACCCCTCGTAGTTGCCACTTTCTACCAAATAATCCAGAAAGCGGCTGATGGGTAAATTGGTGATTACTAACAGGTTATTGAACTGAATACCAAACTGGTGCTGAAGCTGGCTTTTAAATTCTTTCTCCAGCCCGGCCTGCCCCGCCGGCAGAAAAGCACCGCTCGGGTTATAAACCAAGTGAAGGTTCAAGCCCAAACCCTCAATGCCGTACCCCACCTCATTT
>CAZDEY010000005.1:151985-171958 GCA_964504565.1 uncultured Roseivirgaceae bacterium | reverse complement strand
TAACGCCTTAATGGATTTTTCAAACACCCCATCGCCGCGCTGGGCATCGGTACGGCGGGCCGAAAAGTGAGGCAATGAGCTTACCACTTCCACCTTATGCTTCTTGAAGAATTGGGGAAGATCGTGATACTTAGGATTGGCCAGGATAATAGTCAGGTTACAGCGTACAATTATATGCAGCCCCCGAGCCGACAGCCCTTCTACAAACCACCGAAAATCGGGATTCATTTCCGGCGCACCGCCAGTAAGGTCAACCGTTTTCACCTCTAAACCAGCCTTAGCTGAAGCATCTAGCGCATCTAAGCATTGCTGCATGGTTTCCCGGGTCATAATCTCTTTGCGATCCGGGCCGGCATCTACGTGGCAGTGCTTGCAGGTTTGGTTGCACATTTTTCCCAAATTCACCTGAAATATCTCCAGCTGGGTGGGTTTAAGCGGAAGCAAATCAATTTCCCGAAGCTTCTTCTCAAACCGCGGAAACTGGCTTCCATCGGGTCGCGGAGCCTGCAATACCTCTAGTTGAATAAAAGAATCGGAGAGTTCGTGATTTTGTCGCTTAAGGCTTTTCATTTTTTGGTGGCTAGTAACTGTTGGCTGGTTAAATTGGTGAGTTTGTGAAGTAGCGAATTGGTGATTTCTATCTATGTATATAAGTCTGCCGATCTCCTTTTCAGAATTAGGTTCTTGACTGAATTGTAAAAAGCAAAAATACCTATCAATATGAAGATGAAGTGCAATGCTTCGTTACTTTTACTAAAGAGCCAAATGCCTAAACTAAGAAACAGTAATCCGCTTATCAGGTGAACTACAAACCACTTTGTATAGTGCCTAGAATTAAAATATTGTAACTCTCTAAATAAATTAACTAAGTCTGCACCTGCTACAGGAATAAGTGATGGGTAACGGCAAACCCAAAGCGGGATAATAAATCCTTTTCTAAACTCGCCACATCCAATAAGGCATATTTTAAAATTCTGATTTGTTTATTTCTATTATAATTAATAACCAAAATTTTAGTCTCATCTTTATTTCTGTTGTCATAATCTACCCTATAGCTTATCCCTCGAATTTCATCAAAAGGTATTATAGATTTTAGAGGTAGAATGGGTGAATAGACAATCATAGAATCACTATGGAAGACTACGCCCCTAATTGACCACAAAATTACTACAGCAAATGCAGCAATTGACATCAATGCGAAAAAGGCGATATACTCACCCTCTATATATCTCTGAAATGATGTTAATAAGCTTATGACAACAAGATTTATCAGGGCAAGCATATTAATGTAGTCAGGGTGATATTTTTCGCTAACTGATTTCACCAGTTTAAAATTCGTAATTCGTAATTCGTAATTAGAATTTTACATCGTCAGTTCCTTCACCTTGTTCATCATTTGTACGCCGTGAACCAGGCTGGCTCCGCCGCGTATGGCAGCGGCAACGTGTACGGCTTCCATCATCATGCCTTCGGTGGCACCTTTTTCCAAGCTGTCGCTAGAGTAAGCATCTATACAGTACGGACACTGTACGGCGTGGGCTACCGCCAGAGCAATCAGGCTTTTTTCGCGTTGGGTTAGTTCGCCTTCAGCAAATACTTCGCCGTAGTAATCAAAGAATTTCTCGGCCAGCTTGGGGCTGAACTCGCCTATTTTTCCAAATTTGGCCAGGTCGGCGGGGTTATAATACGTTTTTTCCATAGTTCGAAAGGGGTTTGCGTAGGTATCTACGGCTATTTTTAAGTGTATAGTTTTTATCGACGAAAATTAAATAGGCTAGTACCAGCCCGTATTCCAAAGCAACCAGGCTGAGCATTTCCTGATAGCCCGTGACAGTATAACCGGCATATGTTAATAAAATAAGGGCACTCCAGGCAATAGCGGCTCTTTGGTTCATAAAAAGTGCAAGGGCTACTAGAGGAAGTACGTACCACGGATGCACAATGGCGCTTCCTACCAGAAACACTGCATATAATATACTAAATGCAGCGGCCACATGCCAGTTTTGGCGGTAGGCAAACCAGCTAAGAACCACTATAATAGTTGCAGAGAGTAAACTTAGTACCGGTGCTACTGTGGCAATAGGGTTATAGCCAACTAGTAGCGTTCCTACCCACCGCACCAGATAGTACAAACTGGCGTTAAACTCAAAATGCTGAAAGTACAGGCTTAGGCTTTGGGTATATCCGTTTGTTAAAACTTCGTTTAAGAATGGTAGGAATAAGATTGTTAGCAAAAAGGTGGAAACTCCTACCCATACCAAGCCTCGCTTCCAACCCAACTTAAAGAATAGATAAGGACCGAAAAGAAGTGGCCAAAGCTTTACCGCTACTGCCCCAGCGAAGCCTATCGACAGTAAACTTAATGCTCGATGTTGCTTTTTCCCTATCAAAACTACCCCTTCAATCAGAAGAAATAAGAACGGTAGCAGGAGCAATTCCGGGTGTAGGTTGCCTACGCCTTCCAAAAATACCAGTGGGTTCAGTACCAGCAGAAGTATATGCTTTTTAGATCGGCCGAACCAACCCAGCAAGCGCAAAAGCTGAAACCAGGCTATAATTTCAGCCAATAGATACACCCCTCGTAAAATATTTACACTCAGCAGAAGATTAGTTCCTCCCCATTTAGCCGCCAGCAAAAATAGCCACTGGGTTATGGGCGGGTAGATGGTGAAGTACTCCGGCGAATTCATTTTACCGAAAAGCTCGTATAGGTACGGATCGGTCAACAGATTGCTGTTTTCCCAATACCACTGTGGTACTTGAGCAAACGGATGGTAGCCGTGAAGTTGTAGATGTCCGTCCCACAAAAACCTGTAAAAATCATCGGATAGGCTGGGCAAACTAAAGAATAGCACTACCCGCACCAGTATTCCAATCAGCAAGATGCTCAGAATAGTAAAATGCTTTCGGTTGATTGCCAGCAGCCCGTAAGCCGCAAATAGTATTCCGTAAAGTAAAAGCAGAGGCGCCGTGTGGTGGCGTTCTATTGCAAATTGCAGAAAGAAACTACCGCCCATCAGTACCAAACCGGCAGCCAGCAGAAGCAGCAGAGCATCGCGCTTCTGGTTAAGTTGAAAAAATTGAAGTGGGTTATCCATTATACCCTACTGCCTTTGAGGCTATAGAAAATTACCGAGCCAAAGCCTAAAACCAGCATGGTATGAAAAGGAATCAGGCCCCACTCGTTCAGGTAAATGCCGGCCCCAAGTCCGAATAAAAAATACAAAAGAAGGCCGGCTTCTAGTATCAGCATGCTATTCACTTTATTGCTTAGGTACACATTTCCCTTCCAGTTATCGGTTTTGGTCTGAATATTAAATTTGGGCGTACGTAAGAAAGCTGATTTTTTTCCTAACCAACCCTCTAGAATTGCCAGGGTATTATGCGCCGATAGGCCCATAGACACCACTAAAAATTGCGGAAACAACCTCCAGAAATATCGGGCGTACTTGTGGGGATATATGCGTTTGCTGGCTGTATAGTAGAAAATCGCAATAGCCAAAAAGCCAAACAGAAAGACGACGCCTAGGTGAAAAAAGGTTTTAAGCTGAGGCTGATCAATCATCATAAACAATACCGGAACACTTAGCAGAGCCGCCAGCAGGATTATACCGAAGATAGAGCTGTTGGTTAGGTGAAAAAAGGCGTGCATCTTGTTTCCAAACCCTTCACTCTTACGCATAGCTTTTAACAGATTCTTTCGGGCGCATTCGGCCGCCCCTTTATTCCAACGGAAATGTTGCGAGCGTATAGCCGGCATAAGAACGGGCAATTCAGCCGGGCTTTCTACCTCTTCGCGAAACTCAAATTTCCAACCTAACATTTGCGCCCGGTAGCTTAAATCAAGGTCTTCGGTTAGGGTATCAGCGCTCCAGCCCCCGGCATCTTCAATACATCTCTTTCGCCACACACCGGCCGTACCATTAAAATTAATGTAGCTCCCCGCCTCGCTTCTACCACCCTGCTCTACCGTAAAATGCGCATCCAAACCAAAGGCCTGTAGCTTGGTTAGCCGATTGTAATCTCGGTTAATATGCCCCCATCGGGTTTGTACTACGCCAATATTCTCTTGCTGAAAAAAGGGTATGGTTTTTAGAAGAAAATCGGGCTTGGGTAGAAAATCAGCATCAAAAATGGTGATAAATTCAGAAGCCGAAGCTAACCCATACTGTAGCGCCCCGGCTTTAAAACCAGTCCGCTCCGGGCGACGGGTGTGTTCAATTTGGATTCCTTCAGACTGGAGCACTTGGACTTTTTGAGCTACCAGCTCTACGGTTTCATCGGTGGAATCGTCCAGTACCTGAATATGGAGTTTATCTTTTGGATAGTCTAGGTGGGCTACGCTATCCAGCAGACGCTCGGCTACGTAGCGTTCATTGTAGAGCGGCAATTGCACAGTTACTGCGGGTAGCTCGGTAAGGATAGGGGCTTTATTCTCATGTTGTTGCTTACGCAGACGTTTTAGGTAATGCCAGGTAAGGTGCAGTTGCCCCATACTGAACAGAAACAATATCAGCAGGCTAAAGCAGTACAGAAATAAAACAACCCACATTAGCGGCTGTATCGAAATAGCGTCCATAGAATTTTGTAGCCGGCCCCGAAAACACCCTTAACCGTACCGCTTACTTTGCTGGTTCCAATCCGTTTGCGGTAGCGCACCGGCACTTCGGTATTCTTAAGGCCAAATTTAGCAGCCTTAATTTGCATTTCCACCGTCCAGCCGTAGGTTTTATCCTGCATATTAAGCGTTTGCAGAGCCTGCCAGCGAATAGCCCGGAACGGCCCCAGATCGGTAAACTTTTCGCCGTAAATCAATTTTAAAAGTCGCGTAGCCAGCCAATTACCAAATATTTGCTGCGGCGTTAACGACCCTCTTTCTCGCTCACCCAAAGCGCGTGAGCCGATTACCATATCGGCCTCACCCACCAGAATTGGTTTAATTAACTGGGGAAGTTCTTCCGGGTGGTCGCTGTAGTCAGCATCGAGAAATACGACAATTTCAGGTTGGGTTTCTTTCTTCGCCAGGTAGTCCATAGCGGCCAGGCAGGCCCAGCCATAGCCTTTACGGTTTTCGCGCAGTACGGTAGCCCCTAATGCCTCGGCCACGCCGGCAGTATCATCGTTGCTGGCATTATCGGTAACCACCACTTCCTGCACCCAATCCATAGGCAGCGCCCCAATTACCTTCAGTATCCCTTCCGCCTCATCGTGCGCCGGAATAATTACGGCGATGCGGGGCAGGTTGGGTGGCGGACTTAAGGCAGTAGCTTGATTAGTAATATGTTGTTCTTGAATATTCAAATTAACCTCCCCCTAACCCCCTCCTAAAGGAGAGGGAATTTTTATTTCTGTTCTTGACACTTGGCTCTACTTCTAATTTTACCTTTCAATAATTTCGTCAATCCTGATCTCAAGTAAGTTACTTTGACTTATTAAAGTAGATATTTTAGGCCAGTGGCTTGTGAAGAGAGTCAGTAACTTCCGGTTAGTTATGTTGCCGGTTTTAACCAAAATTAATTTTCTTGGCTCTGATTTTATTAAAAAAGATTCTAAAAAATCGCTGTCTTTACTAATAACTACTCTATCCTCACTATTAGCTAGTTTGGCTATTTCTGAATCTTGCGTCGTATTTCTATTTGGCAAATCAAGGGTATGAATTGCATCATAGCCTAACTCAATTATTAGTAATGCTAAGCTGCGGGGGAGTTGAGCATCAACTAAAAACTTCACGAAGCGGTACGATAAATGCTTTTGACATGAGCTAGCTTAGCCGCATACTGAAGACAAGCTAAAAAATCTTCTTTTTCCAAATCAGGATAATCTTCCAGGAGTTCTTCGGTAGTCATACCAGCCGCCATTAACTCTAGTATGTTTTCTACCGGATAGCGCAACCCTCGGATGGTAGGCTTACCATGACAAATATTCTGATCTATAGTTATTCTATTCAATAAATCTTCCATCTTCTGAATTTACAAAAATATCTTAAGTCTCATGTCTCATATCTCCCATCTCAAATCTACCCTCTAAAACTCTTCCACATTAAAGCGGGCTTTGTGGTCTTTTACTTCTAGTTTTAATACCCCACGGGGGCAAACCGAAGCGCATACGCCGCAGCCTACACAACTGGCCCGGACAATATTTTGGCCTTTTTGGGCGTAGGCGCGCACATCAATACCCATTTCGCAGTAAGTTGAACAATTGCCGCAGCTAATACACTGCCCGCCATTAGTAGTTATGCGGAAGCGGGAACGGAAGCGTTGGATAATACCTAAATAAGCAGCCAGCGGACAGCCAAAACGACACCATACCCTATTGCCCATCAGCGGGTAAAAACCAGTACCCACTACGCCAGCAAAAATAGACCCAATAGCAAAGCCGTACCAGTTTCGCAACTTGTAGCTGCTAACACCCGCCAACTCAGACTGGCCGGTGAAGTAGGTATATAATACGGCGATTGTCATAACCACCGCTAGAACCAATACGCTATGCACCATCCAGCGTTCAACCTGCCAGGCTTTCAGGCTCTTGTCGGAAAGGTGGCGGAATGGGTCGCCCAGGGTTTCGGCCAGGCCACCGCAACCACATACCCAGCTACAGTACCAGCGTTTGCCAAAAAAGAATGTCATAAGCGGCACACCTAGTACTATTAGCGCAATACCCCAAACCAGCATAAACATGCCTAACCCACCATTATTCAGAAATTCCCTTATTTGGTAATCATAGAAGAAGTCGTAATCCAGCGGCCAGATATTTTTAAAATCGTAAAAGGGTTTATTTAGGGCAACCAGTATTTCCGGAATTAGAAAAGCAAAAGCTAACTGGAAGAACATTACGCTGGCGGTGCGCAGTTTGTGATATTTGCTGTGCCTATACTTAATCAGCATACGGATGCCCATAACCAGAATAGCCAGCGTATAGAGCAAACCATAGAAAAACCACTGACTGGCTTCGTTTCCGCTTAGCCACTTGGCCAGCGGGTCTACCATAAGCATCCAGTTGGTAATATAGTAGGGGTAAAAATAGAGTAGAATGTAGAAACCAATCAGAAAAGTGCCCAGCAACCAGCCTACCCAACCGCGGTTGGTGGTAGCGTTCTGGAAGATATGGTCGTTTTTGATGCCGGGAATTAGTCGTAGCTTAGGAATAATATAGAACAGCCCGCCCAAAACGGTTAGGCCAATGGTGAGCCAGAAGAATAGCAGCGGGTAATCGGGCACTAAACCCTTGGCGCTGCCTTTTATCAGGTAGGTTTTATAGGTTTCGGATTGGTAATCGTTTATTGGGTTATCAGAAATTGTTGAATTTACTTCGTTAAATACCGCATCTAAAGCACCGGCCATTTGCCAGTCATTGTTGAAATCTACAGTATACAGGCTATCGAATGCCGGGCTAAGCGCTGCCCTATGGGTTGAATCCGTAATTACCTTATCCACTACCTGTGGGCTTACTTTATAGGTAGAAAGGCTCAGCATACCTACCAGCACCGCCATGCCCAGCAACACCAAGCCCAGTCCAATACGCTGAATGGGGTGTTTGTAGATGGGGGTATGTTTGGTTGTTTGTGGCATTTATTTATTCTCAATCCATTCAGTAGTAGGTTCAATCCATTCGTTTATTGGGTTGTAGATAAAACCGTGGTTTAAACCTGTATCGATTTCCAACTGCATAAATTCTTGGGCACCTTTCGATCTATCAATCCAGAATTGGTAGTCTTTGCCTGCAAGCGAATCTGACTTCTCGTAAATACCAAGAATTCTTCCCTTAAGGTACCAATTGTAATTTTCTTCAATGTAATTGTTATTGGCTCCCAAAAGTACATAGTTAATTTGATACTGGTTTATATCTGATACACGCATGGCCATAACTGAGCCTTTAGAAGCACCAGTAATAGAGATATTTTCAGGCCGGCACTTCACCTCTTCTACTAAGCTATCCACCTGATTTGATACCTTTCTGCAATACTCTTCAAAATCTACACTTTGTGATCTAACATCAGCGTATACCTGCCAGCCTTGCCTTTTTAGAGTAGCCACAATAGAATCAAATTCGTAGCGGCCAAACTCCGGGCTTACCGCCCCTAAGCCTTGCTGTTCTATAATTCGACCATGAAGATAGAATACATGTTTTTAGTTGGTAATATCAATAGCCTGCCCATTTTTAGTAAGGTAAACTTTAGTTGATGTATTAGTTAGCACATTAAACCCTTCCATTCCAGAAGTGGTAAAAAACACTTCTCCTTCGTCCAGGCTTCCTTTCCAGCTTCCTGTATATTCATATGTATCTTCTACTTCTTCACTAATCTCCCTATAGGAGGAATCAGCATACAACTAAACAGTCCTATGCTCAACATCAGAATTTATTTCAAACTCTTTAATTGGTTCTTGACAACTTAATAAAACCATATTTATTAAGCTGAATAGAAGTAAAAACTGTAAACCAATTAATGCTTTAGCCCAAGGTTTAAACCTTGGGCTAAGAGCATCGTGCCTATAAAATTCCAGATCAAAAAACCTCATACCACTTCTTCTTTTTAGGTCTTGCCACCTTAATACCTGTCTTTTCTATAAACGTCTCGCTAATCTCTTCTTCGTGTTTTTTATGAAACTCCGGGTCGAAGTTGGCTTCACCTAGCTGGTTTACTACCTCACTTATAGGCACTTCGGTTTTTATCCAGCCTTCGCACACCTCTTGCCGATAGCGTATGCCCAATAAATTAACGCCTACAAATGCTTTATCATCTTTTCGCCATACTAAACGCAAAGCCTGGGTTTTATCGTTGCTTTGCCAATAGAAGCTATCAAATTCTTCACCAGGGTCAGCGGGTACGGTGCCGTATATCTGGTATTCTATATCGAAGAACTTGGCACTGTTAAACCATACGCCCGGTTGGTAGGCTGTAGGCTCACCGCATAGGGTTTTTGCTACACATAGGCCCTGCTGACGTCCGGTATACCATACCTGCTCTACCGGCGGGCGGCCAGTGGGCGGATTACGATGCTGGGCACAATCGCCTATGGCAAATACATTTGGCAGGTTGGTGCGCATATACTCATCTACCAAAATGCCCCGATCGGTTTCCAGTTCGGTAGCCTTTAACCAGTCAATATTGGGTTGTACGCCAATGGTTACGCCTACAAACTGACAGGCAATTTCTTCGCCGGCTGGAGTTAGTACGGCTTTTACTCTACCCTGTTCATCGCCCAAAATTTGGCTCACTGAGGTTTTTAATCGCAAATCAATACCGTGCTTCACCAGGTGGCGACCAACTAAACCGGCTTCCTGAGCTGGCAGCACGCCCCGCCAATACCCGTCGTCCCTAACTAAAAGGCTCACCTGAATTCCCCGGCTATGAAGCATTTCGGCTAGCTCCACCCCTATTAAACCGCCACCTACCACTACGGCTTTCCGTATACCGGCCGAGGCTTTTTCTATAGCTTCCAAATCTGGCAGGCCGTACATGCCGGTAACGCCGCTGAGGTTTTCGCCCGGCCAGCCGCCCTTACGCCAGCTAGAGCCGGTAGCCAGTATCAGCTTATCGTACTGAATTGACTTGCGTTCTTTTAAAGTAAGGGTTTGGTTTTTAAAGTCAACTTCAGTCACCCAATCGTGAACCAGGTCAATACGGTTTTTCTTCCAGAAATGGTCTTCGTAGGGCTTTAGGTGGTGGTATTCCAGATGGCCCATATAGAGGTACATAAGCGCAGTGCGGGAGTAGAAATGCTCGCTTTCGCCCGAAATAATTGTAATGCGGTAGTTGCTGCGCTTGCGAATATGCCGGGCGGCCGTTATGCCCGCAATACCATTCCCGATAATGACAATATGCTCCACAGTCGGTAAGATACTAAAGTCTAACCGTGGATTTAGTACGGAGGCATCTTAATTTGAGGTGGTGAGGTAATGATGTAGCGAAGTGGTGAGTTAGTGAGTTGGTGGGTTGGTGGGTTGGTGGTGTTGCAAAGTATTAACTTCGACTTGCAATTCTGGCGCGGAACTTAGTTCCGTGACTATTTTTAGTTTCTAAGATTGCTCAGGAGTTGAATAAGAATTTTTAAACCTAACCAAAGAAGAAGATAAAAAGCAGCTTTCGGCCCTAGCATTCATAAACTATCAAGCTTTCAATCCTATAAATTAGGACAACTCGGAACTAAGTTCCGCGCTAGATTGAGAGTTGGTAGGTTAGTGGGTTGTGACAAATTTTTGACTAACGTTTGGAGAAAGGACTTGGCTCTGTTACGAATTAATGTGTCTTAGGACGTTCAGGAGGTGGTTTATGGTTTTATGTTTTTGGGTCTCTGTCCCTATCTTTAATTGCCAATGGTTATTTTCCGGCTGAATTTGAGTGGATGCTGCGGGGTTCAGCTCAAAACCGTACCGCTGCAGGGCTCTCTTTAGCCAGTAAATTTCCAGGCCTTCGCCTTCAACCCATACTGTGCCTTTGGGCTTTTCAATTATATTGAAGTTGGCCGATTCCTTATCAAACTTATAGCCTGCTTTTCCGAAAACCTGCTCAATAGCCCCGTTCAAAAGCAAATCTTCGGGAAGACCCTGAATGCTTGGGGTATCGGCACCTTCCGGAAGAAGCCAAAGCACATCGGCAGTTTGTAATGCCAGGTGCAGCTCGTGCGTGGCTACTAGTATGGTTTTCTGTTGCTCGTGCGCCAGCTTACGCAGCAATTGCATGATCTGAATTCGGTTGAGCAGATCGAGGTGGGCGGTAGGTTCGTCTAGCAATAATAACTTTCCCTCCTGAGCTAACGCCCGGGCAATAAGGGCTTTCTGGCGTTGGCCGTCGCTTAATGAGGAAAGCCTACGCTCTCTAAATTCCTCTATTCCAACCGCCTGCAAGGCTTCACCAACTATACTTCTATCTGTCGGGTTTAGCTTGCCGTACCAATTAGTATACGGCTGCCTACCCAGCGCCACCAGTTCCTCTACCCTTAAATTACCGGAAGGAGCCTCGGTTAATACCAGACTTATAAGCTTGGCGCGCTGCTGCCGATCAAGTTGCTCTAAACTTTGGCCTACAATTTCTACCGAACCATGTAGCTGAGCTTGTAGACCGGCTACGGTTCTTAGCAAAGTGGATTTACCGGCTCCGTTCGGCCCCATAAGGCAAACCAGTTGACCTTCGTCAAAGCCGAAATTTAGCTTTTGCTTTACTACCCGGCCGGGGTAGCCTATAGTTAGATTATTAGCTTTTAGTACCCAACTCATGCAAAGGCACTATTTAGCCGGCGCTGGCGCAGTATTAGCCAAATAACTACCGGCGCACCAAACAGGGTAGTAATAGCATTAAGCGGCATAACGCTGGCCGAGCTCGAAATTAATATCGGCAGTTGGGTTAATATATCGCATAGCAGCAGTAGTATTGCCCCGCCCAAGGCCACCGCCGGCAGCAGAATTTTATGATCGGATGTAGGCAAAACGATGCGTACTAGATGAGGAACGGCCAGGCCTACAAACGCTATTGGCCCGCAAAAAGCAGTACACCCCCCGGCCAGCAAGCCGGTAGAGAGCAGAATTAGCAGGCGGGTTTTTCGTAATTGCAGGCCCATGCTCAGCGCGTAATTCTCGCCTAACAGCAGAGCATTCAGGGCTTTCATCAGTAGAACACTTAGCAGTAAGCCAGCCGAACAACTTAGTGCCAACGCCCCTAACTCGCGCCAGGTAACTGCGCCTAAGCTACCGAACGTCCAGATTAAATACGCCTGAACCTCTTCGGCCCCGCTCAAAAATTCCAGAACACTTACCACCGCCGAAACCAAACTGCCTACCATTAACCCTAAAATAAGCAACGCCATACTGTCTTGTAAGCGTTGGGCAGCCAGCAACACCATAGCCAATACTACGCCCGAACCAATAGCTGCCGCTCCGGCCGTTAACCAAGCGCTTTGTATGCCAATGGCTAAGCCGGCCAACAGCAACAATGCCACGCCTAAGCTGGCTCCGGCACTTATACCCAATACAAACGGCCCGGCTAAAGGGTTACGGAAAAAAGTTTGCATTTGCAGGCCGGCCACCGCCAAACTACTACCCGCCACTACGGCCGTAATAGCTTTAGGCAACCTAAATTCCCAGAGAATTTTGCTGTACATGGCATTTTGCGGGCTATCCAGAATCAGTTCTGTAAAGGGTATAGCTACTGACCCCAAACTAATGTTTAGAGTAAATAATACCGACAAAACAACGGCCAGAAGTATAAACTTAATTAAGTAAGAAGATTTGCTGCGCGACATAGCTTTACAAAGCTAGCAAATTAACGGATTTCCATACCACCACTAATCCGTGGGCAACTGCAAGCTAACGTACACCTGGGTACCCTGGCCTTCGGTGCTTTCCAGCCATAGCCGGCCCTTCATATATTTTACCAAATCGCGACTCATTAGCAAGCCCAAGCCGGTACCTATTTCCTGAGCCGTACCCTTGGCAGTATACCGGATATGCTAATTAAGCAGAGCGTTTAGCTGCTCGGCCGACATACCAACGCTTTGCAGGCTTTAAACCACTGCCGGTGTTCATCAATAAGTGAAATTTGCGAAATAGGCGTGCCGCATATAAAACCGGCTAACTGAACTAACTCATCAACGGCTTCCTCGGCCGGGGTATCTAAAACCTGATATCGATTTAGGGCTTCAAGCCTGGCTTGTTCAACCTTGTCTGAATTATGCTCAACCCTCATTTTTTAAATAGCCGGTCCCGTTTTTTAATCCTTCTAAGATTGAAGTAATGGATATTTACTATCAATCAAAAATATCAT
This sequence comes from uncultured Roseivirgaceae bacterium, assembly GCA_964504565.1. Lineage (GTDB taxonomy): Bacteria > Bacteroidota > Bacteroidia > Cytophagales > Cyclobacteriaceae > Cesiribacter. The sequence goes on along the minus strand of CAZDEY010000005.1, from coordinate 159,201 downwards.
TATCTAATTTATTTCTGTGTTGATTGTAAAATTAGATATGGAAAAAGGCTAGGAATACGGCTGGTTTCTTAACTTTAGAACCTTACTTATTCTGAATGAACACCCAAGGATTGCCTACCATCATGTCGTTAACTTTACCGGTTTTAAGATTATCCGCTTCTTCCAGACCTTCCTCTACCGATTGAATGTTTTTAGTATAGATCAGGTAGTATTTATACTTTTCGGAGTAGACCACTTTGGTATTTAGTTTGGCGTGGCGGCGGAATAATTGCTGTTGTTCTTTGGCATTTTTTAGTTCTTTAAATGCTGATACAACCACAAAATAATTGTACACCTCAGTATCCAGCTTCTCACTTTCGTCTAAATCTTCCAAGCGTTTTTTAAGCTCCTTTATGCCGGCATCATCAACCGTGGCAATTGATTTCAATCGGTCGATTTCCTTTTGCTGAGCATCGATACGGCGGCGGCTTTCGGCCACTTCTTCTTTAAGCTGCTCGTTTTGCTCGCTTAGCTGATCAATAGTTTCGTACTGTTCGGCAACCTGGTGCTGCATTTGGCCAAAATCTTCTGAGTTTTGATTATTTGCCACTACAGCTTTCTTATTTCCAAACCTAAAACGGAGCATTACCTCGTGGCTGCCGCCGCTAAGTTCCGCCAAGTTAGTGCGGTAAAATTCGTAGCCGTAGCTCAGGTTAATATTATCGGTTACTTTAAGTCCGGCGGCTAAATTTATTCCTGAACCTGTTCTATACATAGGCATTACCCAGTAGTTTTCTTTCCAGGTAACCATAGCCCCAAAATCGCCTTGTACGGGCAAGCCCTGCGCCGAGCGGCCGGCTGCCATAGGCGTTATATTCAGGCTGTGCTGAGGCAGGTTAAACGTATATTCTAGAAAACCGGCGTAATGGCGAATCAATTGGTACTGAATAGCTTTAAACTCGCTTTCACTGGAAAAAGTCAGGTCATTTCCTAGCAACTGATAGCTGGCCAAACCGGCCTTCAGGCTTTTCCACTGGTATTGCAAACCAAAGCTGGCATCTACCGAAGTACGGTTTTCATTTATAGTCAGCAAGTCTTCGTCGGACCTATCACCCTGCACCCGTTCAAAGTAAATACGGTTGCTGCGAATACCGCCTGATAAGCCGAATGAAAGCCGCTGGGTTTGACTTAGGGGTAAGTGGTAGGCATAGGTAAGCATAGCACTGGTCCGGCCCAAAATGTTATCAACATCGTTAAAAACCTGAAGCCCTAAACCAACCCGGCGGTTATACGCATTGCCTTCTACGGTCAACAATTGGGTTTCCGGTGCGCCGGGTATATTAGCAAACTGGCGGCGGTACAATAATGCGGCCTGTATACCTTCATACTGTAAGCCTGCAGTGGCCGGGTTTACTAAGTAAGGGTTTTCGGCATACAGCATGTAAGCCGGTAATTGCTGAGCCTGCGCACTACATAAGAAGCCCGCACAAAAGGCTATTGATAGTATTAACTTTTTCATAGCGGGTTACTTATTTCTAATTATGGTTAGTGCGCCGCGGTACACTTCGTCCGATGAATTAAAGCGGATGGTATAGTAGTAGGTGCCATCGGGCAGAATATCGTTATTACGGGTACCGCCCCAATCGTTTTGATAGTTGGTAGCTTCGTATATAAGATTACCCCAGCGGTCGTACACTGTTACATTAGCTTCGCCGTAGGCATCAATATTCTCAATTACCCAGGTATCGTTTTTTCCGTTGCCATCGGGGGTAAGCACGTTAGAGGCCGATACCTTAAAATCATCTTCAACGTATATGGTAACCTCTTTGGTACTGGTACAGCCCCGGGCGTTGGTTACCGTTACCGTATAGGTAGTAGTTTCGAACGGGCGGGCAGTAGGATTAGGAACATTGATATTATTTAGCGTACCATCGTTAGGCAGCCAGCTATAGCTTACTCCTCCCTGGGCCAGAAGCGGCACCTCGTAGCCCCGGCTTATTAAGGTATCCGAAGTAAGGGTAACTTCCGGCCGGGCGTATACCTCGGCGGTATAGGTAACCTCGTCGGAGCAACCACCTGCGGCATAAGCAATTAGCCTAACCTCGTGTAAGCCCGCTTCACCAAATGTATACGTGGGGCTGGTAGAGGTAGAAATTCGCTGGCCGTTTGCGTACCATGCGTAGGTTAAATTACCTCCGCCGTTAGCATCCGACTGGTTCACGAACGTACTGGCCTGGCCCAGGCAAACCCCGGCCACGGTAAAATCCGGAACCGGGCGCGGGCTAACCGTAATAGTATTGGTATAGGTTTCTACACAACCCTTGTTGGAGGTAGCCTGTAGGCTTACCGTATAAGTTCCGGGGTTTAGGTAGGTGTGCGACGGGTTTTCAGCTACGCTGGTTGCGTTGCCTTCGCCAAAATTCCACAAATAGCTTACAATTAAACCTTCGGCAATAGTACTGGTATTCTGAAACTGGGTACCAGCAGGATCTCCATCGCATACGTTGGCTGCGGTAAAGGCTGGTTGCGGCAGTGGGTTTACCGTAACCTGGCGGCTAATGATATTCTCGCAGCGAAATTCAGAATTCACCGTAAGGGTTACAGTATAGGTTCCGGCTTGGGTGTAAGTATAGCTGGGTTCTTTACTGTTCGATGAGTTTCCATCACCAAAATTCCAGGTATAAAATAAGGTACCGGAGGGTATGGTAGATGTATTGGTAAACTGAATAGCGTTGCCGAAACAAACCGAATTAAAATCAAAATTGGCTACCGGCATTGGGTAAATCTCCACGGCTTCCTGCGTAGTAGAAATACAGCCACCATCCGCCGTTTCCACGGTTAGGTCTACGGTGTAGGTACCCGGGCGGGCGTACCGGTGGGTGGGGTTAGCCTGAGATGATGCGGTTCCGTCGCCAAACTTCCAACTATACCGTAGCTGGCCATTATCGCTTACACTACTGTTATTTACAAATTGCGCTTCGGTATCCAAACAAACATTTTCTACGCTGAAAGCGGCTTCCGGCTGGGCGTATACTACAACTTCTTCGGTTACTTCGTCGGTACAGCCCTGGTCGCTGGTGCTCTGAAGCGTTACAAAATAAGTGCCGGCTTCCGTAAAGGTATGCTGGGGGTTGGTTTGGGTAGAAGTAGTTCCGTCGTCAAAATTCCATAAATAGGTAATAGAACCGGTTTTAATGTTTGAATTATTCTGAAAACGGGTTGGCTGGCCTAAGCAAGCATTATTGTAGCTGAAGTTTAAATTAGCCCGGGGGTTCACCGTAACCGATTTGCTAACGGAATTGGTACACCCATCGATTGACGTTACGGTTAGGGTTACGCTATAGGTAGCGGCGGCACTATACGTATAACTTGGGTTAGCCTCCGTACTGGTTTGTCCATCGCCAAATTGCCACTGGTACGACTGAATGGTACCCACCGGCAGGGTTGATTGGTTAATGAAGTTGACGGGGCTGTTGAGGCATACATCCTGAGCGGTGAAGTTAGCGGTAGGAACATAATTAACAGTAACATTTTCTGTAAAGCGTTCCTGACAACCCTTAGCTGTAGTTACCTCCAGCGTTACAGTGTAGGTTCCAGCTTCGGTAAAGGTATGGCGGGGGTTACGTACTGTACTGCCGGTACCATCACCAAAATCCCAATTATAGCTGGTAATACTGCCGGAACTTACGGTAGAAGAATTAGTGAATTGAGTGGCGTTGCCCTGGCACTCGGTAGTTGCAGTAAACACCGGAACCGGTAGTGGGTTAACTAAAACAGTTGCCGGCTCGGAGTACGCCAGGGCGCAGGTGCCGCTTTGTACTACCGCCCTAAATAAGGTAGTCTGGCTTAGGTTGCTATAGGTAAACTGCGCCCCGCTTCCGGTACTTAAATCCTGATAAGTAGCACCCCCATCAGCAGAAGCCTGCCAGTTTAAAACGCTGCCGGTATACTCAGTTAGGGTTAGCAAGCCGCTGTTAGTTCCAGAGCACACCTCGGCCGAACCGCTTACCCGGCCGGCTACTGTTTGGGGGTCAACCTGAATTTTTACTGAGTTACTATACTGTTCATTGCAAACTCCGCTTTTTACAACTGCTCGGTAATAGGTGGTTACATTGAGGTTAGTATAGGCTAAGTTGGTAGTGGTTTCGTTAATGGTACTCCAGGGTGCGCCGCCGGTAGTGCTGCTTTCCCAGCGCACTACGTTTCCGGTTTGGCCGGAGAGCATCACCGATCCAGAATTGCTCCCTTCGCATACCTGCGCAGCGCCGCTTACTGTACCTGCTACAGTTTGCGGAAAGACAGTTACATCGGTAGTAGTTACTATGGCTGCGCAGCCGCTGGCGCTTGCTGATACGGTAAGGGTGTACGTTCCGCTATAAGCGGCCGAGGCATTAGAAATTGTAGGGTTCTGAGCAGTTGAAGAAAAACTGTTAGGCCCGGTCCAAAAGTATGTTCCCCCGCTCACGGTGCTGGCCGTAAGCTGCACGGTTTCACCGGCACAATACGGACCGCCATTGTCAGCTTCAATAGAAGTGAGTAAGGTAGTTTCGGCCCCGAAGCTGATGGAGGGTGCTATAGCCGCCCATTGCCGGGCAAAAACCCAGGCTACTTCTAACGTACCGGTATTATTGGTAACATCCGCAATATTGCCTAAGGTTACTTTGGATAGATTGATGAACGGGTAGTTGGCGTTGGCTCTGGTTATATTTCCGCTAGCCGAACCCGGCCAGGTAAATTGCTGTAGCCCGGTTTGCGACCAGCTAAATTCCCAGCTTCCGCTGATGCTATTGGCCTGATACGAGATATTAGCGCTTTCCGTACCTATGGCGGTACAATTTCCTCCGCTTAGTAAACCCAAGCGCATAAACGAGGCTCCGGCGCCATCTTCATCGTATACTAAACCGTAGCCTTGGTTGGCAGCAGACTGCAGGCCTATAAAACCTAACCCATTGTCAGCCGATTTTACGCCCATTTGGGCTACTACCTGACCGCTTACTTCGGTTTTGGAATGAAGAACTGATTTACCGCTTCCACTATCAAACCTTACACTCCCGAGGTTATAGGCAGGAACGGTTCCGCAAGTTTCCCACTTAGTTGGGTTAAAACCGCCGGAAAAATCGTCGAATACCGGAAAGGTATCATCGCCGGAAGCAGTGGAAGCCGCTGATGAATTGCCATAAAATAAATACAGCGTGCTAGCACCGGTGGGTAGCGAAGGTACTTTAACCCACATATGGGTATTAGTAGTATTAAAGGTTTCTTCCTCAATCCAGAAATTAAGCGGGTTACCGATGGCATCCAGTACCCGAATATCCCCGGCATCTACCTTAGCTTTACCTTGGGCCACCAAAGTGCTGGAATTAAATGTTAGTAAAACCTGATAATCAGTTAGGGCGGTGCCGGCATTAGTAATATCAATAGGCACCCGGTACGACCAATCCGAAAGACAAGGCTGGGCCACGCTTGCCAGGCTCAGCCCCAGTACCAATAAAGCACTGGCCATCACCCTTCTTATCGAGCCTGGAAATATCCTTCCTGCATTACTCCAATTCATATCCTGTTATCTAGTAAAATTTTCCTTCTATACACTTTTTCGCTTGTACTTACCACCAGTATACACACCCCTTGCAGCCCTGCCGGAAGCGGTATACCCTTTTCCATATCTGGCCTAAGGTTACGCTCCGCAGCAATTACCCGACCCTCTACACTGTAGAGCGATACCGAAGCATTGGTTAGATGAGGGTTTTCTATGGTTATGTATAGGCGATTATTGCTGACTAACCAGCTAATTGACTGCTCGAACTCCGCATCGGCCAGGCCTAGAGGTTGCTGTAGACTAGCCAATTGCGGACGCTTTTGAAGAAGCTCGGCCCGCATACGCTGAGCCTGACCGGTTGTAAAAAATAGCAGACAGACGTCGTCCGCTATATTCATAAAATTCTGAACCATATCCGGACTGCCGCAACTTACCGCTTCGGCACCACAGTTTACGGCCTCGGCTTGTACCGGCGTATCATCTATACCATCGTCGCTTTCGCAGCCGCCGGCACCCCAGGTATGGCTCAGGCCAAAGTAGTGCCCCAATTCGTGTACCAAGGTTTTGCCTAAACTTTCCGGCGAATTTTTGCTAAACCACCGGTAGTCAACCACTACCCCTTCGCCGTTTTGGGCACTGGAACCGGCAGCTTTGGCCCAGCCGTAGGTGGTTCCGCCCAAATTGGCTACCCAAATATTCAAATACCTTTCCGGGTTCCAGGGTTCGCTACCATGTTCTGCAGAATAAATAGTAGAAGGCTGCTGAACCTGAACCGCGCTCGGCCAATAAACAAGGCCATCAGTGCTTGCGCCTCCTTCGGTTTCCTGAGCCAGATAAAACTGAATTTTTACGTTAGCTACCAAATTTCTGAACTCTTCATTTACTCCGGCTATACCACTGGCTGATGCGGAAAAAGCTGCATTTAGAATTTGTAGCTGTTGTAATACTGTACTACGTTCAAGCTTTTCATCTTCAGCATTGTATACCGAATGCACTACTACCGGTACGTATAGCACCTCTTCTACCCTAGCCTTATGCTTTAGCGTACCCTTGTCACCTATATAGCCAGCAGGTTGCCATCCACAATTTTGGGCAGCAACCGACCACGGTAGAAGGAGTATCAGGGTTAACGCTATGTAGTTTCTGAACTTCAACTTACCACTTCACAATTCGCTTCACAATTCGCTTTTTTCCTACAATAAACTGTACGGCGTATACGCCGCCCGGCAGTCGGCTCAGGTCAATTGAGTTGGCTATCTCTTTACCTTGGCGGGTTTCCGTATGCACTACATTACCCTGAAGCGATATAACCCGTACTTCTACTTTAGCTGATTTGGTAAGCTTTAGGCTATAGTTCACTATATCTTCTACCGGGTTGGGGTATAATTTTAGAGAACTGACTTCCAAAAATAATACCTCCGGCTCATCAGGTATTGCCTGACGCAGCGGCGCTACGGTGATTACTTTTTCCAGAACCGCCGTACAATATTCATTTTCTATATAAAGCCTAACTGTATAATCACCCGGGCTTAGGTATATATGATCGGGCTGGGCTTCGCTAGAGGTATTACCATCACCAAACTCCCAGCGGGCGCGGTACGGCTCGGGGTACGATAGATTTACAAACTGTACGGTATCGTTAACATCTACGGTACTAGAAGCTAAATACTCAGCAACCAAGGGTTGGCTTACTGCCTGCAG
>CAZDEY010000005.1:24722-151975 GCA_964504565.1 uncultured Roseivirgaceae bacterium | reverse complement strand
TATCGGTAGCGGTGCAGCCCTCGCTGCTAGTTACCGTTACCCAGTATTTACCCGGCTCCTGTACATTCAAGGTTTGCGCGCTGCCGGTTAGCCCTACCGAAGAGTTCCACTGATAGCCGGCATCGGCAATTCCGGCATCCAGTATGGTATTGCTTACATCGCATAGGAGTTGGTCGGCTCCTAGATCTACAGTTAGAAGGGGAAATACAGTTACAGTAACTCGATCTTCGGTAGTGCAGCCGGCGGCCGAGGTAACCTGTACCCAATACTCACCGGTAGATCCCACCTGAAGGGTTTGGGAGGTTGCGCCGGTGTTCCATAAGTACGTAGCTCCCGGGTTACCGGCATCCAGCGTGGTGGTTTCTCCGTTGCAGAGGGTTAAGTCGGCACCTAACTCAACGCTAAGCTGGCCGTTAATAGTTACCGCAACTTCGTCCTGAGCGGTGCAGCCTTGGCTATTGGTTACCGTAACCGTATACGTTCCGGATTGGCTAACCGTAATTGTTCGGCTGGTTTCGCCAGTATTCCAGCTATACGAAGCAGCCTCAACACCGGCATCTAAAGTTACCGGGCCACAAGCAGCTACATCGCTTCCTAAATTAGGCTGAGGCAAGGAATTAAATACAATTTCTGCTTCATCCTGCGTGGCGCAGCCTTCGGCATTGGTAACTTCTACCGAATAAATACCCGATTGAGTTACGGTTATAGTACGGGTAGTTTCTCCGGTGCTCCACAGATAAGCATCGGCCTGTACCCCGGCATCCAAGGTTAGGGTTTCACCCTGGCAAGCTTCGCGGTCGTTACCAATATTGGCTACCGGCGGGTTACTTACGGTAATTTGTACCGAAGCTGAACCTTTACAGCCGTTAGCATCGGTTACCTCAACTGAATAGGTTCCGCTGGTTGCAACCGTAAGGTATCGGCTGGTGCTACCGGTGTTCCAACTATAGGTTGAACCCGGATAGCCGGCATCTAGTACGGTTTCCGTACAAACGGTTCTATCGGCTCCTAGGATTGGTTCAACATTGGCATTGAGTATAACCTGAACGCTTTCGGTAATCTGGCAGCCTTGGGCATTGGTAACGGTTACTGAGTAAGTTCCACTACGGGTGGCCGTTACCTGGCGGGTAGTAGCACCGGTATTCCAGCGATACGTAGAGCCGGCATTTTTAGCATCCAGTACCACGCTGTTTCCGCAGGTCTGAATGGTGCCGCCAAGGTCTAATTCGGGATATGCATAGGCCTCGGCCGTACGGATAACGGTTTCTACGCAACCGGCCGGGCTGGTTATGGTTAATTCTACCTGATAGAAGCCGGCACTAGCGTAGGTATGTTGGGGGTTAGCCTGGGTACTGGTATTACCGTCGCCAAAATTCCAGCTATACGTAAGGCCTCCGCCATTTACCGATGAACGGTTTATAAAAAAGGTAGACTGACCGGCACAAGCCTGAGAAATTTCAAAGTCGGCGGCCGGGCGCGGGGCAATAGTTACCTGGCGGCTAACCGATTCAGCACAGCCGCTGCCGGTTTCAACTTCTAATGTAATTGTATAGGTTCCGGCGGTAGAATAAGTTTTTGTAGGCTGGGCAGCTAGGCTAGTGGTGCCGTCGCCAAACTGCCAGTAATAGCTTTCACCACCCTGCGCCGGGGTTTGGTTTTGCAATGAGATTGTTTCGTTAGCACAGGCTCCGTTTACGGTGAAGGCCGGCTGCGGCAATTCGTATATCGTTACATCTTTACTAACCAAATCAGTACAGCCGTTATTAGTAGTTGCGGTAAGGGTTACGGTATACGTACCGGCATTAGCGTAAGCGTGAACGGGGCTTTTTAGGGTAGAACCGGTGCCGTCGCCAAAGTTCCATTGGTAAGATAGCGAGCCAGAAGCCACTTCGGACAGTTGGGCAAAAATTACATCTTCGCCCGGGCAAACCGATACAAAATCGAAATCGGCCGTAACCGGCTCGTAAACTTCAACGGTTTTCTCGGTAGAAATTTCACAGCCGGCGCTGGTTTTGCTGGTTAGGGTAACCGTATAAATTCCGGCCTGGGCGTAGGTATGCGAAGGATTAATTTGGTTACTGGTAGTTTCGTCGCCAAACTCCCAGGTAAAATTGTGGGCGGTATCATCGGTCATGCCCGGGGTTTGGTTGGTAAAGGCTACCGCACTACCCTGGCAGGCATTTACCGCACTGAATTGCGGCTGCGGCAGGGCGTATATAGTTACGTTCTTGCTAATAGTTCTTACGCAGCCAAAGTCGGAGCTTACCGTCAGGCTTACCGAATACGTGCCCGGGTTAGGGTAGGTATACTCCGGATTTACAGCGTTAGAGGTATCGGCTACGGTAAGCGGGTCGCCGAAGTTCCAGCTATAGCTAAGCGTACCTTCGGTAATAGCGCTTTGGTTAGTGAATTGAGCTACTGCACCCAAACAAGTGGCTACGGATGGTATTGCAAAATCGGCTACCGGGTTTGGCTTTACCACTACCTGTACGGTATCGTAGCCGATACAGCCGTTTACGTTGGTAACCGCTACCGAGTATTCTCCGGTAGTTTTTACGGTAATTTTCTGCGTTGTCTCCCCGGTATTCCAGGCAAAAACGTAGCTAGGGTTGCCGGCATCTAGTACTAAACTATCATTTTGGCACAGGTAAACGGTTCCATCGCCAATATTTACTTGCGGCAGTTCATCACATTTTACCTGGGCGGCGGTTAGTAGGTTTTCTTGGGTGGAAAGGGTTAAGGTTGAATCTACCGAAATAGTATAGACGGTTGAATTTACCGTACCGCCTTTAACGCGCCAGGTTAGACCATCATTATCGCTTAGGTATAATCCTAATTGGTTAATTGGTAAGCTTAGGGTTTCGTTAGCAAAGAAGTCAAAGGTTGTATTCCTGATACTGCCGGCTTGCGAAGGTACAATTTCGTAGTAACGGGCAATAGAACCGCTAGCGGCTCCGGCCTGGGCTTCGTGGCGGCGGTAAATTAGGGTAGTTCCTAAATTTCCGGTAGCGGTAGCCTGCAAACCCATACGGCTAAAGTTGCCGAAAAGAGCTTCTTCCTTCGCTATAATTTGGCCGGTAGTTCCGTATATTCGCTTAGTGTTAGCCTCGCCCAGCAAACGCCCGTTAACTCCTAAATCAATTGTATTACCGTTTAGAAATACATTACCGGCCGTTAAATTCAGATTGTTATCAACGTGAATAGTTGTGCCTAATTCTAGTTCATCAGCAGAATTGTTAATTTCTAATTGATAAAAATAAATCGTACTGCCGGTTATGCGCTGTTTGCCTAAGCCAATCAAAGTAGCCTTACCACCGGTGGGCAACCCATCAGCATTAGACGACCCAAATACCGTATTGCCCGAGGAATTAATCAGGCTATCGGTTACTATAATTTCGCCCTGGTTGGCGAGCAGGGTATTGGCTTTATGCTCGTAGTATCCATTTATATACAAGCGGGTGCCGGCTTCAATATATAATTGCCCGGTATTAACTACTGGACTCTGCGCCAGCCCCGTAGATATACCGAGTATGCCGGTAAGCAAAAATAGTATGGAGTATAAGTATTTCATTCGCCTTTAGCTTATACCCTATTTTATTTAACCCGCATAATAAAGGCCAGCACGTAATACACCGGGGTATTCTCGTGGGTTATGTCCCAGCCCCCGGCATTGGCTATGGTAACCGTATGTGAGTGTTTGCCGCTTGAGGCGGTAGTTCTTGCTATATTGGAAATACCCGAAATACCCTGATTATCAAAATTGCTGCCATTAACGTCTTCGCGGTTTACACTATAATCGTTGTAATTATGCTCATGTTCGCCATTTTCACTAACAGTAGCCCCGTGGCTATGCTGAGGCATTTCGTTAGTTCCTAAGGCTACCCTGTCGTAACCACCACTCTGATTGATGTTGAAGTTAGTTACTGCGCCGTTTACTAGTACCTTATTATTATTTTCGTAGCGAAGGTTGCGGCTACCGGCACCCATAATAAATCGGCCCTGCAAATCTGGTGTACTAACCCCATTAGAGGTTTGTCCATTGCATAACGCCCAGCCATCGGGTACGGTAGCCCCCGACCACATAATAATTCCCCCAACCGGTATGGTACCGTAGCCATCAAATACGGCATTATTACTTCTATCTACAGTTATACTTCCGGTGGTTTTAATCGTACCATCCACTGTTAGCTGCGCATCGGCGGTATTGCTGGTTCCGATTCCTACCCGCCCCTCAATAATTGCCCCGTTGGTAGGGGGAAATGGATTGGCTGCCCCGTCACCCTGGTATTCAGCGTAGGTTTGGCCTATGGCTAAATTTCCGTTCACTGCCAGCTTACTTTGCGGGTTGGTAGTACTGATACCTACGTTTTCGTCAGTAGAAATCAACACATCGGTTTCGCTACCATTATTGGCGTAGTCCAGGGTATTTACCGCGCGCCAGGCCGTACCGTTATAAAAGTAGAAGCGTTTTTCGCCGGTATGGTACACCATTAGACCCTCGGCCGGCGGCGAGGTAATAGCCGTCAGCGTACTAACCCTGGGTATCAGCACTCCCTTATCGGTTGCACTAACCTCTAGCATAGCGGAAGCATCCGGGGTGGTGGTGCCGATGCCTACCTGGGCAGTAGCCGTGGTACCAACCAATATGGATAAAGTAAAACTTCCTAGTATAGCAGCGTAAATTGGCAGATTCATATATGGGGTGCGTTAGTTCTTTTCTGGAATTTTTAAATTTTTCTTTTCCGAATATACCGGGCGGCCCTTTTTAGGATAGGCTCGTACTTGATAAGTATATTCAGATCCGGCTTCAACCGATTTATCAATAAACTCTTGTGTGGTTAGCAAATCGCTTATCGGCAGCATTTTTCCGTCTTTAGCCTGGCGGTATACGATTACGCCGCGCAAATTTTCCGCAGCTAAGCTCCATTGCAGGGCGGCCTGGCTTTTTCGGCGGTTAGCTTCAACCTTAAGCTCCTTAAATGTTAATGAAGCAGCTTGGCCTTGCTTGGTAAAGAACGGGTAAATAGCACTGGTGTCTGAGGCATTGCCCCCCTCGTCAACCGCTACCAGGCTATAGGTATAGCGGGTAGCCGGCTTTGCACGACGGTCGGTGTAGCGTTGTGCGGTACCGGGTATACGGTTGATATTGAGTTGCTCGGCTGGCTTACCTTCTTCGCTACGGAATAAAAAGAAACCGGCCAAATCGGGCTCGTTGGCTGAATTCCACCGAACTATTACATTTTCTTCTTCCTGCTTAACTTCCGCAATTGTAGGAGCTACCGGCGGCGTGCTGTCCGGTAGTTTGGTCGATACAATTTCGGCATCCGGGCTTAGGTTACCGCTTTCATCCTGAGCTAATACCTTGAACATTAACTCATTAGCGGTTTTACCGGAAAATGTATAGGAGTATTGGTTAGCCGGAAGCGGTTCGCTATTCATCTTTTCCCAATTTGCTCCTTTGTTTATAGAGAAGTAGACATTATACCCCAGCAGGTCGGTTTCGGTATTGGGCTGCCACCTTAAATTTATCTGGCCGGGTAAAGGCTCGACTACTACACCCTCTACCTTAGCCGGAGGGGATTTATCGGCAATATTAAATAATACAATATCTGAATAAGACAGTATATTGAGTAGGCTAACTGCCGCTACCCTAAAGTACCAAACTTCGTAGCTATCTAAGATACTTTTGTGAGTAGAATTCTCTTTAGCAACAATAGTTTCTTGCCACGGCCCGTTGGGATTTCGGGCTTTTTCTACCAGGTAGTTTTTTATATTTTCGCCGGAATGTTTCCAGCTAACCACCACTTCTTGCCGGCTTTCAGCCACTACCGAAACCTCCTCAGGGGCGGCTGGTTTAGTGGGGTCCACTACGGTAATTTGCTCCGGGGCCGAGCCTGAGCCTTCGCGACCAAAATAGTCAACCGCTACTACTTGGTAGGTATAAGTATTACCAGGCGTAACCGCATCATCTTCAAAAAACACCTCCGGAAAACTATACTCCCCATTTTCGTTTTGCTGCTGCACAAATACTACCGGGCTGGTATTTATTTTTGCATAGGGCAAATCGCCGTTTTTGCGGTAAATATTGGTACTGAAGTAGCGGTAGGGTTCCGGCTTGTACCCTATTTGCACGGTTTTTCTTTTCTGGCTAACCTGTACTTCAGCCGCCGGGGCTAATTTTATATCAGGGTCAACGCTAATTGTTTTTTCACCGCTAACTATTTCGCCGTTTACACTCCTTAGCTGATACGTATAGGTACGGCCGGCTTCTACGGCATAATCGCTATACCACAAGCCGAGGTATTTAGCAAACTCGTTATTAGTTACAGCTTCTGTACCAATGGCAAGTGTGAGCAAACCCGACTCATCAGCAGGTTTCTCGGCCAAGGCATCGGCCAGGGCTACGTACTCTTTATAGTTGCTAGCGGCCGAAGCCGAGGGCTGGCTTTTTTGGTACTGAATAGGCTCGGAGGATACTTGCTGCCAGGCTCCGTCATCGGTTTTGCGGTATACCAAAAGGCCTTCCTTATTTATAATACCCGGAAGTATAGCTTTTACCGCTACGTAGGCTTGGTTCCTCTCACTAAATACCCCTAGGGCCAAAGAAGCCTGGGCAACCGCGGCGTAAGAGGAAGCAAGAAGGAGCAATAGTATAGGTAAACTTCTGCGCATGCTATTGTATAATATTTCCGGATTCTACTTCAAAGTCGGCGCACATATCCAGGAAGCAGGCTCGCCCCTTTAGTTTGCCGGCCAGCACTCCTTTATCTAGTAGGTAAGTTTGGGAATAGCCGAACTCGCCGGCCAGCATAGCTGAGGCAACATCTATACTACCATCGCGTACGGCAGTTTGGTAGTCAACCTTAAGGGCGGCCTGCACTAGCGCGCGCACCTTCATTTTTTGTAGGTAAGGAAACTTATCGTCTTCGTAACCTACCCCTACCTGCACGCCGCCTCTAAAGCCGCCGGCCACCCCAACCCTAAAATCAATTAGTGTAGTTTCTACCCAGGGGGTATAGTAGCTTACATTGTAGCGAACACCCAGCCCAAACTCGGTAGCTTTATTACTTACCGACAGGTAGCCTTCGCCTTTAAGTTTTCCGAATTTCCGTACCCCTATTATTACCGGAGCTTTTTCGGTGCCAATGTCAACGCGCCAATCGCTACCCCGGCTTTCGTAGGTTGCCGAAGCATTGTCGATGGTATAGGGGGCGGTTTTATTATTCAGGGTAAATGCTCCGTGTATTATCAGTAAGTCTTTGTAGAAATCCTGGGCGTACCGGCCTTTTACACTAAAGGTCGATTTAACTATATCTTCCTTCCAGTTATTAAAATTGACTGATCCCTGTAGTTCAAGGTAGCTAAGGTTGCCGCCTTCGGTATAGGAGAACTCCCCGCCGAAGCCTCCGAAGTACTCAGCGCCCTTAGAGCTTACATCGGCCAGGTTAAACGCTATTGACCCGCCAAAACCGGTGCCGGCATCGGGGCGGTACGGAAATTTATCTTTAAGGTATTTATATTCCGCAGTTCTTCCGGCGGCCTTGTCAGCAGCGGCTTTGTCGGCGGCCTCAAAAGCTGAACCACTCTGCTTTTTAATGTTTTTGTAGAATGCCCCGCTTAGTTCGGTTATATGAATAGGCAACTTCTTCACGCCAATACCATCGGCTCCAAAAGGCCCACCTGTGCCCTGCCCGCTATAGGCCAAACGAACAAAGAAGTAGTCAACATCCTTAGCCGTTCCCATTAGGCCGCGTACGGCAATTTCTTTCTTTAAGTCACCCGGTACTTTTAGTTTGGCCCGGCCGTCAATTTCAAAGTGATTACCCCATATTTTGTGCTCGTTGGCCATGGTTATGAAGCCGGCTATTTGCACCGGTCCCATTGGGTAAGCAAACGGTAATGGGTGATCGGGGGCAGGTGCTTGGTTAACGTTAGCCTCATTAGCGTTTGACGGCTGGGCAAATTTAGCACTACCGGCCGGGGCGGCGCTACCTACCGATGCGGCCGCTGGGCTGCCGGCCGGCGCAGCTAAGTTAGACCCGCCGCTTAGGGTGCCGCGCGGTGCTCCCCCGCCAGGGGCGGTCCAAGCCAAACGAGAAGGAGGCGGCATAAAACTCCTCAGACCGGCCAAATGCTACGGAATCTACGCGGATGGGCTGCCCGTTCAGCCTGCCCATTGCCTGATTGGCTAAGGCTACTCGTTTATTAGGTTCTTCAATTCCTATATCGCCATTGCCCCAAACCCGTAGGCTTGATACCCCTTGCAGAGGATCGTTCAGAAGATATGGATAGTCAATATCAACGCTGAGTTCTATGTAATTGCTGCCGGTAAAAGCGCCATTGTTAATAGTAACTGCTATTGGCTCAGCCTTATCGCCGGCCAGGGTAATTGTTTTGCCTTTAAGTTCTTCGGTTAGAAAACCCGGCTGGAAACCTTGCGGACCTAGCGGTAGGCGTATACCTAAACTGTTTTGGGTATCTAGAAAGGCACTAAATATCTCTCCTTCTATATGCGAATTACTAAGTTCCCCTTCTTCAATATTTATAGAAGCCTGAGTGTAGTGGGCTGGAAAACCCTGGAAGGACATAGCCGGCTCTTCTTCAAATGGTGAGGCTACCTGAAGGTTTAAGCCAGTACCGTCAATATAAAAACTGGTGCCGGGGCCATCGGTAAAGGTGGGCAGAAAATAGGCCTGCGGCTGTAGTAGTTGACCGCCCGCATCTATTTCCTTAGCTAAGCCTACTATCCATTCTACTCCGTACCAGCCTTTCCAGCCAGGGTTGGCAGAAAGGGATTTAGGGCTTCTATCGTCAGACAGATCGAAGATTACCCGGCGCGGCCGTATATGTAAGCCGGCATTGTTAGCAAGCGAAATATAGTTGGTAGCCCTGATATCTTTTATTATTAACCACTCCAGATTATCCCACCCTTTAAAAGGGTAAGTTAAAGGCTCGGTAGCAGTACTAAGTTGGGTTTCCGGCAGGCTAAGCGTACCCTGTAAATTAAGGATGTACTCGTTGCGGGCCAGGGTAATTTGCGAATCAGTAGTTAGTTCCAGCGTAAAATCGCTCGGCTCGAGCAGAGTAAAGCTTTGGCTAGACTGCAAACTGGCCGGGCCGGAAAGTGCTCCCTCACTATAATCGAACCAGGCCGGTTCAGTCAGTAGCTTTCCGTTAACGCCTTCGGTTGTAGCCCAGCTTAGCGGAATTTCTATTGCACCCTGGTACTGCAAGCCACCGGATGTAACCTTTACAGCATCTATATTGAACACTGCGCCGGGATTATTCTCTTCCCTAGCCGTGATGGCCAGCGAGCTGATAGGGAGCTGATCAGCCACAATTTCGCCGCTAACCAAACTGATAACCCCGCCCCTATCTTCTATTTTAATTCCTTCAAACTCGGCCTCGGCCGGGGCTACATTTCCTCCCATCGGTATTAGGGCAATACCCGAGAGATTGTTCATATCGCGGTTGGTGGTGCTTTTAACCTTAACCACAACGCCGCCGGCACTAAACTGCTCAATAAGCGCCGGGCCGGCAAACTTGCTGACCGCACTCTCGGCTATTAATTGCTCACCGCTGTAAGCCTGCACCTGCCAAGCGTAATCATATTCCGGCTCCAGGTCTTGCGGCAGGCGGTATTCCCAGGCAGTCTGTGCGCCGGTTTGGCGGGTCTCCGTTTCAAACCAAGGGTTTAAACCTTCTAGAGACTTAGGGGCGGTTTGCCCGGCATTTAATTGCACCACTTTTACCGAATACCGGTACTGCTGGCCGGGCAGTAGGTTATCCGGGGCGTTCCATCTAAAAACCGGCTGCTCGCCCCGGCCGTAGGCTGCATTAGGCGCTGGCTGCTGCAGCGCTACTAAACCTCCGGTAGGGTAACCATAGTAAAACCAACAGGGCTCCGAGTAGCCATCGTTTTTAAATGTGCTTCGGCCTTCGGCATTGGTAGCTTGTACGCGAAATACATAGCGACTGCCCAGCGTTAAATCGGGCGCGGAAGCGTCGTATACAAAAGTTGTCCGGTCTACTTCTTCTTCGAAAATTTGTAAGGCATTGCCGTTGGCTAATGCGTATTCCGGATCGGCAGTTGGGTCGGTTACCTCGTAAATGCTAAGCTTGTACAGTATATCGCCGGGGCGGGTGGCGGTAGCACTTGGCAACTGCCAGCTAAAGTTTATCCGCTGCGGCACCTGCGGTTGAAGGGCATTCTGACAGGTTGGAGTTACTATGCGGGGCGGGTCTTGTAACAGTAAAAGCGCCGAGGCACAGCCCGGCATCGACAAACTTCTGCCGGTACGGTAGTCAAGTATTTCAATACAGAACGAATAGGCTCCTTCCGGCAGCCGGCCGCCGGCTACAAACTCCTGCCGATCAATACCTTCTACTACTATATTTTGTACAGCCAAGTATTCTTCTAAATCGGCCCCTGATAAACGCAGCGGCACACCGGGGGTTAGTATAATAGGTTGCACCGGCCGGTAGCCCGGGCGGGTTTGTATACGGGCTTCGCTTCCTTCTACCTTAATGCGTAGGCTTACTTCCCAGCTTGGTTCGTTAAAATCATTGAAAAATAGGGTAGCTGCCAGGTTATTGCTGGCGGGGTCGGTATAGTCGTTTAAATACACACTGTAGGGCGGCATTAAGGCAGTAGCTACCCGGGCCGGATACGTTTGGGCTTGACCTTGGTTAACGGCAGCTAGGATTGTTACTAAGCATAAAACCAGTAGCTGAACGTATACAAATATTTTGTTTTGGTTGCGCTGCATAGGTTTAGAAGGTATAGCCGTAGGTTAAGGATGAGCGAAACTCCGAGAAACTGCGGGCGTTGGCTGTATACTGGTTTCTATCAACCCAAGATAGGTTAAGGCCTAAGGAGCTTTGTTTAAAGAGGCGCAAGTTTCCGTTGAGCCTAAGCGTTATTATATCGTTTAGCTTATCGGCTTGGTCTCTGGAGGTTAAGTAAGTGACCCCCAACGTAGTGCGCAGTTTACGTTTAAAGAGTTGCTTAGTAATATTTATACCCGGCCCTAAGGCTTTCTGAAAATATTCTTCACTATCGAACTGGTTATAGTTTACCGTGGTAGCAATACTTAGCTGCAAGGTTGTAACCTGAAACTGGTGGCCTACCGTAACCGATTGGTTCTGGCTGTTTGAGCCTTGGCTGTTTATAACATCTTGCTGATTGCCATTAGCAAACACCGTATGTTTTACCAAACCACTGCCAAAGCTATAATTAGCCCCTAAACCCGACGTGCGGGTAATCTGATAGAATTCCAGCGAATCTAAATCATAGACCGGTACGGCCTCAATGCTGGTATTAAAGTTACTGTAGTCAAGCTGAAACGATAGCTTTTCACTAGCTTGGTAACTTGCATTAATACTGCCGATTAGCCGCTTAGTACCGGTAACTTTGTCTTCTTCCAGGTTATTGCGTTGTATGCCGCCGCCCACCGCTAGTTGCAATTTGTTCTGGATCAAAGATGTCGATACGTTGGCGGTGATATCCTCCAGATCGTTGTTCAAGAATACGGCGCCCATGGTACGGTAGCCCGGGTCGACCCTTCGGTAGGCTAGCTTAAAGTTTGCCCTATCTAGTCGGTAGCTAAGGTTCGCCATAATGGCTTTGGCCAGCTCGGTAGTAGCGTTAGCCGAGAATAAATTTCCGAAGTTATTTACGTAGGTGTACTCCTCAATAATTAGATCTTGGTGGCGCAAATCCTGGGTGTAGGCACTTAAGCTATATTCAGCCTCCAGGCTAAGCCGCTTGCTTAGTTGGCTTTTAGTTGCTAAGCCTACAATTAAGTTTTCTTGGGGTTTTACACCCAGTGTATCGGGTATAACTATTGAAGTAGTATCGTCCTTTGCCCGGAAAATAAAGGCAGCAATATTCTTTTTGCGATCGCCCAGGGTAATTTTAGTGCCGAAACCCATGCGCTTATAGGTGGGCTGGCCAAAATTTAAGCCTATACTATTGCCTTCCAGGCTGGCCTTCTCAAAGCGGCCGTACATACCTTCTACCTTAAGCGGAAGGTTAGGTATATCAACTTCTAGCCCGGCACCCAAAAATGTTGTTCCCGAAAGTGAAAAGTTAGAATACCGGAGGCTACGGTAGCCCAGGTGGGCGGTAACCCACTTGTAGCGGGGGCTTAAACCGTATTGATTAAATGGAACAGCAAACTCTTGGTTCTGGGTAGAAACTGAGGCCGTAATCGGGATTTGTATACCGGCAACATCAACATTTAGGTTGCCATTAATAAGGTAGAAGAAAGGAATGCGCCGGTTTTCGATGCCCCAGGCTCGGTAAAAAGTAGTATTGGCGTTTAGGCTGCCGCTCACCTTAACCAGGTTGTTTTTATTCAGACTGCCTAAATCCTGAGCCTGCGAATAGCTACTAATTCCTACTAAGGATAATAAAATATAGGTGAACCGTACTACAATTTTTTGTTCCAAACCAACCAATTTAAAAAGCTCTGGGTCTGTATTGCTTTTACAGCAGCTTTACAAAATTGGGTACTCAAGACTCCTTATGCTGCCAAAATAGGCTGCATTTTCTACACAGGTGCAAAATTGACTTATTCCACTTTATACATTACTTAATTTTAGTTTAAATACATCAAGCAATAAATTAAGTATTTGGCTTTCAGATTATTGAATTTAAATAAGCATCAATTTCTATCTATTCGTTGAAGTACTAATTTCAGATTTATCTCTGAGCAACCTATAAATGGGGTATAAATTAGTAAAAAAGTACAGGTACTTTATATTATAATTTAGGCACTATTTCAACTTTCTATAGAAATAGAGTTTATGAGTGGGCAGTACGTTTGGATGAAATATCTTGATTAAATCAGCTAAAACTATGTCGGGCCTAAAGTAGCCTAGTTCTAGGTAAGCGTTGCCCCCGGCTGCCCCCTGCCGGGCAATGGGTGAGTATACCTGAGCGCTTTGCCAGGCTTTAAAGTTTGTATAGCGCTCATCGGCATTGGCTAAAGCTTGCCGGCTACCAAAATCGGCAGCGTTAATCCAATACTGGGCATCGGCAGCGCGGGCGTATACCTGCTCAAAGGGCAGGGGCAAACTGCCGGGCGTGTCGGTATCGGACCAAAGGTAATTAGCCTGGGCATCGGCCAAAAAAACCGCCGCCCAGCTCTTTCCGCCCGGCACGTACCAGGTATCGCCGTATACTACCCCACTAAACATGGCTGGCTGGCTACGAGCTTGGTGGGCCACCTGAACCAGCGAATCGTAGCGGTTTTCTATATACCGAAATACTGAATCGGCTTCTTGTTCCTTATTGTAAAAAGCGGCCACAAATTTAATCCACTCCGCCCGGCCCAGGGGGGTAGTTTCCAGGTAGTCCGAGTTTAGCACCAACGGCAGGCCGCTTCGTTCCAGGCTTTCTACCGCCGCATCGGCGGCGCCCATACGGTAGGTCATAACGGCTCCGGGGTTCAGGCTAATAATTTTTTCCAGATCGAGCCCCTGTTGCCGGCCAACATCGGGCAAGTTGCCCTCACTTACCCGCCGGCGCTGTATTTCGCTGCTAATGTAGTCGGTATTGGCAAAACCGCTCAGCGTTTCAGATACGCCCAACATATCGAGCGGCGGTAGGTGGGTAGTGCTGGTACTAACTAGCGAATTTAAAGGTATACGCACAATATGGTTAGCCGGAACACTGTCCGGGGCGGGCACCTCCGGTGGCAATAGCAGATAGCGTTCCGGTTGGGTAGCACCGCTATAAGGCTGGCTCACTTCCACCCACTTATAATTTGAACCGTAGGTAATACTGAAGCCCTGGGCGTGCGCTATAGTTTGAGGTTCAAAACTGTAGTTAACAGAGTCCTCCGTAGTAACGGTGGTTGGCTGTTCGGTATCGGTTCCGGCGTTGGGCCCGCAGGCGGTTAGTAGACTCAAAAGTGCCGCTAAAATGTAGAAGATGCGCATATTGGCTGCAAATTAGATAAAATAGCTCAAGGGTTCTAATTGTCAATTAAGAAGAGCTTAGGTAGCTTTACCTCTATGAAACGCAACCGCCTGCCCGCCCCAGCCTATGCCGAAGGAATTTTAGCCGGAGACCGCCTGATGCTGAGCCGCGCCATAACCTTAGCGGAAAGCACCCGGGCCGACGATGCCGAACTGGCCAGCCAGGTGGTAGATTTAGTGCTGCCCCAAACCGGAAATGCCGTGCGACTGGGTATAACCGGTGTGCCGGGGGTAGGCAAAAGTTCGTTTATTGAAGCCTTTGGCACTTACCTTACCGAAGAAGTAGGCAAAAGTTTGGCCGTATTGGCTATTGACCCCACCAGCCGCCGCAGCCGGGGCAGTATTTTGGGAGATAAAACCCGGATGGAAAAGCTAAGCATGAACCCTAACGCTTACATACGGCCCACCGCCGCCGGTAGTACGTTAGGCGGCACTGCCGCTCACACCCGCGAGGCTATGCTGCTGTGCGAGGCTGCCGGTTTCAGTATAATTTTTATAGAAACGGTAGGCGTAGGCCAGAGTGAAATTGGGGTACGCGATATGGTAGATTTTTTTCTGCTGCTTATGCTGGCCGGGGCCGGCGATGAACTGCAAGGTATTAAGCGCGGTATTATGGAAATGGCCGATGGCCTGGTAATTACCAAAGCCGATGGCCCCAATGCCGAAGCAGCCGAACGCGCTAAGGCCGAGTATCAAAATGCTATGCACCTGTTTCCGGCTACGGAAAGTGGTTGGATACCCGAAGCAAAAACCTGCTCTGCCATGCAAAAGCAGGGACTAGCCGAAATCTGGGATATGCTGGAACGCTACAATAAGCTGGTTCAGCATAATGGTTATTTGGCACAATTGCGACAGGAACAGGAACTAAGTTGGTTCAGAACTACGGTAAGCCAGCTTCTGGAGCAGAATTTCTACCAAGACCTTAGTATAAAAACTGAGCTGCCGAAAATTCAGGAGCTGGTACAGAACAAAGAGCTATCGGCAGTGGCGGCGGCGCGTAAGTTGTTTAAGGCTTATAAAAATTAGTTCGAACTAGAATTACCTAACGCCAAAATAACGTGGCCGTAGTATAGCACTACCAGCATTAAACAACATACCGGTAGCAAACTTGAGGTAAATGTTGCTACAAAGCCTATCTTGAATAACGCCAAAATTATGTATACTACCAGGCCTGAACCAAAGTATACTACCCGCTGCCGGGCTTGTAGCGTAGGGCTTAATGCTATCAGTACTAGCGGCAGAAGTATTGCAATAAGACCAGCTCCTAATCGGCTATTAGTGTTTGCAGAACTATCTAGCGTTAAGTAACCCAGCACCGACATTATAGCAAGGTTTACAAGCAGTAACACAACTATTTTAATTACTAAATCAAACCAACCAATGGTGCTACCATTAGCGGCCCGTTTTTCCCACAAACTTTGGTCAAGGTTAAGAACTTGGCTAATGGCAACAAAACTACTACCCCGAGGCTGGTTTGCTGAAGATTCAATTCGTTGTATGGTACGGGTGGTTAATCCGCTTAATTCGGCTAGGGCTTCCTGACTTAACCCTTTAGCTAATCTGGCTTGCTGCACCGCTTCTCCAAAGCTTTTCATAGGTATAACGTTTAGCTCAAAAATAGCCCGGTTTTCCTAATATACTTTGAATTATTAGCCGACATATTTAGGACAAACCTACGACAAAGCCCGTAATAGCGGGGGTACCACCTAAATAAACGATGTTACCCCGGGCTTACAACCACATCTGCAAACAACCAATCTTAAATCTGCGTTTCTTAAAGAACTAATTGAACTCTACTCTTCCAGCTATGCGTAAATTCGTATTTTCATATATAGCAATATTATTTTCCCTCGGGGTAATTTTCTCAGCCTGCCAGTCCGACCCGCTACCCCCGGCTTTAGATGAGGCCGTCAGTGAAACCGATACAACTTTGAATTTAAACCGGGCTTTCCAGTACAAAAAAATTCACCAATGGGGCGATAGCCTGCAAGTAATGGTGCTAAGCTGGGGCACCGATAGCCTGGGTGGTTACCTAATACTGCTGGCCGATAGTGCCCGGCAAAACTATATGGCGGCCTCGCACTTTCGTAACGGACCGGTTATGCGTAGCTGGATTGACGACTTGGACCGTGATAGCCTACCCGAGGTAGCGGTTGTGGTAAATACAATGAACAATCGGCAAACCGGCTATTTTACCCTGCACGAATTTGAAAAAGACTTTACCCTGGAACCCATTGAAATGGAACCGCTCAGCGAACAACTGGGTGCCGAATACGACGGCCGAGATTCTATATATTCTAACCAAAGTCAGATTGTACGGGAGTTTGCCCTGGCCCGCCCCGACTCCACCAAAGCCAACGACAGCCTCAAAAACCGGCGGCGCATACTATATAACCTGGAAAATAATAGTTTGATAGTTACAGATTATGAGGATATGTAGGCTGGTGTAGTTAATGAGCTAATTGGGATATCTATTGCTATGTTACTAAAGCCATTGATCTCAATTTCAACTCTTTTTTGTCAATTTGGTTAAGGGGGTATTACTTGTTTTTATCACGTTATGACCAACTACGCCACCCGCCCTTACCATAACCGTATTGCCCTAACCTTCGATTTTGACGGCACCCTGGCCGAGGATGCTATTGATCAGTTCCTTCGCCTGAATAATCTGGACCCGCAAAAATTTCATGAAGAGCGCGTCACCCCCCTGGCCGAGCAGGGTTGGGATTCGCTACTGGCGGTATTTTACTGCTTCCTGAACCTGGCTAAGGAAAAAGACCTGGACTTAAGTCGAGCTACTATGGAACGGCAAGGGCGCAAAATTGAAATTTTTGAAGGGGTACCCCAAATGTTCGATAAGGTTGAAGACTGGGTGAAGGAGGTAGCACCCGATGCCGAAGTTGAGTTTTACCCGCTGAGCAGCGGCCTTATTGATTTGTACCGCCACTGCTCTATTGCCGACCGGTTTACCCAGATGTGGGGCAGCGAGTTCTACTTTAATAAAGAAGGCCATGCCGAGTTTGCCCGGCAACTTATTACCCACCCCGAAAAGGTACGCTACCTCATTCAGCTTGCTAAGGGCCTGGGCAGCGAGGGCCCCAACGGCCCCTCGGATGTGTACCGCAGCGTAGATGCCGACGACTGGCACGTACCCTTCGACCAGATGATTTACGTAGGCGACGGCATTAGCGATATGCCCGCCTTTAGCCTGATGAACGAGCACGGCGGTCTGGCCCTGGGCGTGGTAGACCGTGACCGGGTAGACGAGTGGGAAGGCTACGACAAAGCCCACGCCGGGCGGCGCGTACAGAACCTAGCCAAAGCCGATTATACCGAAGGCTCGGAGCTAATGCAGAGCCTGGAAAACGCGGTTAAAAGCATTGCCCACCTGGTGACCATACGAAAAATGAGCCGCGGCGAATAGTGCTGGTTAATCGCCGGCCTCGGCGGTATCGGGTTGGGTGTCTTCGCCCTTCTTCCACTGCCAAAAGCGCATAAAGGCAAACACCAGTATAAAAATGAGCAAGCATATTCCGCCAGCGGCAAAACCGGCCAGTACATCGCTGGGGTAGTGTACCTGCAGGTAAACGCGGCTTACCCCTACCGACAAAATTACCAGCACCAGCAGCAGGCTATAAGCAATTTTCTTAACCTTACTTTTGTATATGCGCAGGCTTAGGTAAATCAGAAATCCGTAGAAGGCTATGGCGCTCATGCTGTGCCCGCTGGGGAAGCTGTAGGTGCGGATGCCCAGTTCGCGTACGGCTTCGGGCCGCGGCCGCTCAATTAAATCTTTAAGTAAAAAACTTAGCCCGCCGGCAATTACCAGTACCAGCAGGGCCTGGAGCGCAAACATCAGGTTTCCTTTTCTTATGTATAGGTAGATGAACAACAAAGCCGCAAAGGCCGTGTACACATATCTATCGCCCAGGTGGGTAATGGTAGAAAGGTACCAGTCGACCGCCGGGCTTTGGTAGCTGAGCACCCAAGCGGTTATGCTATCGTCAAAATCGCCTAACTGTTTATTCTGAAGCGAGTCTAGCAACTCGTAGAATACCTTACCCAGAAGCCCAACCAGCAGCACCCCGGCTACCAAGGCGGCAACGTACAGAACATAGTCGCGCGAGCGGCGGCCCAAGTGTTCGCCTAAATTTTTGGCATCCTGGGCGGGTTCAACTTTTTGGTGTTTGGCAGCATGAGTACGATTAGGAGTTTCGGACATAGGTACAATAACTGAATTGGTGAGTTAGCGAGTTGGCGAATATTTTTACTTGATAATCAGAAATTTATTAAATGAGTAGTAAAACCCGACTTTGTCTTTATAGTAATTCGGAATTTATTTGGGCTTCTTAGGCTTATCAATTTTAGTTAACTTTGTAACTACACAAATTGATTTAAGGCAAGAACATGAATTTAAAAGGTACTCTAATTGAAATTTTTGACACTCAGAATGTTAGCGATAGGTTTAGCAAGCGGGAATTTGTGCTTGAATATGCCGATAACCCCCAGTACCCGCAGGTAGTAAAGTTTGAAGTTACTCAAGACCGCTGCGGTATGCTGGATGAGTTTAAGGTAGGCGAAGAAGTAGATGTTCAATTTAACGTACGCGGCCGCGCCTGGACGAACCCCCAGGGTGCTAAGCAGTACTTTAACACCCTACAGGCTTGGCGCATTGACCGAGCCGCCGCGGCAGCTCCACCAAATAACGCCCCGGCCGGTGCTCCTCAACACAACGCCCCGCCGGCCGAAGATAACTGGATGACTGCCGATAGCTCGTCCGGAACGTTTAGTTCGGATACTGATGATGACTTGCCGTTTTAACCAGCAATTACGTAGACAGATATATAATAATATGGGCTATATTTGTAGCCCATTTTTTATGTTTAAAAATTAGGCTCAAAGTAATATTATATATTACTTTACTGCTAAGCTACTACTTATCTGGTAATGAAACTCTTTGACAAACCGCAATATTGGCTGGTGCTGTTTTTAGTATTGCACGCACTGGTACTTTTTTATTGCAACTTGCTTCCTTTCTGGGATTTGCCCAACCACCTAGCCGAGGCTACAATTTTTAAGTTTTATAATAGTCCAAATAACCAGTTTAGTGAGTACTACTCACTAGTACCTTGGTACTTTCCTAACATGTTTCATATATGGGTATGTAACCTGCCCATTTTTCCTTCGGTAGAAATAGGGAATAAATTCTTTTTCCTACTGTACTATATTTTACTCCCAACCTCAATTTATTTGGTAGTAAAGCAGCTTAAAGGAAACACTTGGTACGCACTTTTAGCGTTTGTGTATTTATATGGCTACAACGTTAGCTTTGGTTTTGTAGGTTATACTATATCTATACCTCTACTATTCTATATTTTCTATTTTATCCTAAAAGATATAGAAACGCCTTCGCTACTATTTAAAATATATCAGGCAGTTTTATTATTGGTTATCTTCTTTATGCACGCCCAAAGTGCTATGCTGGCCTTGCTAATTTTAGGCTTTTCGTATTTATACGCCTGCCGCAAAAACCTCTTGGCTTTATGGCCCCATATTTTAACCACTGTTCCGGTAGTAATTATTATGGGTATATGGTGGGTAGCCCGGGGTTCAACTCAAGAGGCTATACCCGAAGAAGTTTCTGAACATTTTTTTAACAAATACTTTATTGAATTTTACGAAAAGCTGGGCTTACCAGTATTTGATAATCATGTGCTTTTTGAGGGTGCGTTAGGCTTAGGGGTGGCCCTAATTCTATTTCTTTTAGTCTTTGCGCCATTATTAGCTGCCTATACTAACTTCAAAAGCAAAGGGCTTAAGTACCTAACGCTAAACCAGAATATCTACATTACAATTTTTCTAGTAATAACCTTCCTGTGTTACCTTATCTTGCCTAACGATTTACCGGGCCAATCGCCTATTTCGCACCGCTTTAGCACCATACTTTTACTGGCCGCTCTAATAACCGGAAGCCTCTATATTCCTAAATTAAAGAAAGGTGGTAGGGTATATATTCTTAATGTATTAGTACTACACCTCGGGCTATGGGGCCATTACCTGGTTCAGTTTAACATTCTTAACCAAGAGTTTAACCCTACCCTGTTTGCCGGGCTTGATAATACAAAACGGCTAAGCGGCATTATACTGAACAATGACTACCGGGGCCGGGCACTGCAAACCCACTTTCAAAACTATTATATCACCTGGAATCAGGGCATTGCTTCTACTATGGCAATTGACTTTAGGTTTGGTTTAGTAAGAAGAAAAGCCCCGTTTACTAAGCTGCCCGAGCATTACGAATGGTATAAATACAATGCCTCTGAGTTGGGCACCGTATTAGATACCTGCAACTACCAATTAGTTGATTACATACTAACCAAAGGCGATAACCCGCAAGTAAATGAGTTTGTGAAAGACTACGACTTAGTTAAGGAAAGAAAGGAGTGGAAGGTCTATAGCAATCCAACACCAGCCGTACTTGAGTAAATCACTAGTATATCTGGACAGGTTCTATTCACTAACAGTTATATCACAAAACCAGGACTTTTCATACCTCCTCAAAGCTCTTCACCTTTACTAAAGAAGGATAAGTCAATTTTGGAACTCAGTAGTATATAGCTGATAGAGGTCTGCAGAAAAGTTAATAGGAACTTCATAGCTAAGTATAAAGTACTTATAAACTGAAAAGGCTGCCCAATTAGTAGGCAGCCTTTTTATTTTTTATAGTATTAGGATTCTCACCCAAAGTTGTTTATAAGAAAATAGCTTAACCAGTCAATATCTATAAAGAGTAAGCTAATAAACATAATAGAGAGCAAGCCTATAAAAATCATAAACTTCCAGTTTTTATATAGCTCTTCGGGGCGTTGAGCGGTAGAATCCTGACGGTGGGCAATGCGTAGATACCAGGAGAACATTAAAGCCAAAAATGGGAAAGTTAAAAGTAGCTCAATACGGTGTTTAATCAGGAATATGCCCAGAAAGAAAGTACAAGCTACTGCGTAGTAGAAAGCCGAAATAAGCAACGACGTTTCCGAATACTGGCCAAAAGATTTACGATAGAGGGAAGCCCGGGCTGGGTCATCAATAAAACGGTACTCGGCAAACCTTTTGCTGGCCATTAAAAAAGCGCCGCCCATCCAGTAGGCCACTAAAATACTTGAAGGTGGAAACATAAATGGTGCAAATATTAACCAACCCAGCACAAAGCGTATAGGGTTGTTAATAGATTCGCTAAGCACATCTATATACGCCCGGTCTTTGGTACGAAATGGCTTTACGTTATACAGAAAACCCATTACCAAAAGCAGGAGCAAAACCAGAAAAAAGGCAAATGAAACCATATAGGCTAAGCCCAAGCCAACTATTGCTAATGCTGCATACTCACTATAAATTATAGTGGTGCTCAATTTTTTAGTAACTGACGGCCTAAACTTTTTTACCGGATGGTGGCGGTCAAATTCAGCATCTAGCCATTCGTTAATTACGTAATTGGCCGAGGCAATTAAGCAGGTAGCAACTACACCTATTACCAAATTTTGCCAAATTTCCCAGCCTAACTCGGGCCTAAAGTACATATAAGCGAATACCATACCCGGAATCATAAACACATTCTTGAACCAGTGATCGGGCCGGGCCAGGCGCACATAATCCATAACGGAGCCGCCGGTAGTAGTTAGAGTAGAAGCTGTAGTACTTGACACAGAGTTAGTTTCCATATTAAAAAGTTTGCAACAAATTTAAGTAATTAAAATAAGATTCTATATGATTAATCCTAAATTTAGTTATAAAAGTCTATAATGAAAGATATACCTAAAACTCATTCCGGATTAAATATAAAAATAGCTAGCCAGCAACAGGATATTGGAAATTCAACCAGACGTACTATTTAATCCTGAACAGATCAAATTCAGATACGATTTTTTGGCTAACCGGGTTTGTAATTCAGCAAAAAAAAGAGGCTGTCTTTTGCCAGCCTCTTTTCTATAATTTTCTACTACAAGCTTTATTCCTTATTAAGGAAGGGATAACGGTAGTCAGTCGGCGGAACAAACGTTTCTTTAATCGTACGGGCTGATACCCAGCGCAATAAGTTCAGCTGGGCTCCGGCTTTATCGTTGGTTCCGCTGGCCCGGGCCCCGCCAAATGGCTGCTGCCCTACTACTGCGCCGGTAGGTTTATCGTTTATGTAGAAGTTACCGGCCGCATGGCGCAATTTTTTGGTAGCCAATTCAACTGCGTATCTATCTTTAGAGATAATAGAACCAGTAAGAGCGTATGGTGACGTACTGTCTACTAGTTCCAGGGTTTCTTCAAAACGCTCCGGCTGGTAAACGTAAATAGTAAGTACGGGCCCAAATATTTCCTCGCACATGGTAGTGTAGCTTGGGTCTTCGGTTTTTAGCACGGTTGGGGCAATAAAATAACCCTTACTCTTATCATAGGTACCACCGGCCACTACTTCAACCGCATCAGCCTGCTTGGCGCCATCTATATACTTGGCAATTTTATCGAAACTGCGCTCGTCAATTACTGCATTTATAAAGTTGCCGAAGTCTTCGGTACCACCCATTTTAAAGGTTTTCAGGTCTTCCAGCATGTATTTCTTTACATCATCCCATAAGTTAGCCGGTATATAAGCCCTAGAGGCGGCCGAACACTTTTGACCCTGGAATTCGAAGGCCCCTCT
This sequence comes from uncultured Roseivirgaceae bacterium, assembly GCA_964504565.1. Taxonomy (GTDB): domain Bacteria; phylum Bacteroidota; class Bacteroidia; order Cytophagales; family Cyclobacteriaceae; genus Cesiribacter. The sequence goes on along the minus strand of CAZDEY010000005.1, from coordinate 129,300 downwards.
TACTAAAGCGGTAGCCAACTCTTTAGCATTAGCTGTTTCGTGGGCAATTACAAAGTCTTTACCACCCGTTTCACCTACAATTCTGGGGTAGCTCTTATAGGTTTGAATGTTTTCGCCAATCGTTTTCCAGATAGTCTGGAATACGCCGGTAGATCCGGTAAAGTGTATTCCTGCAAAGTCTGGGTGAGAGAAAATTACATCGCCGGCAGTAGGGCCGTTTACATAAATAAGGTTAATAACCCCATCCGGCACCCCGGCTTCGCGGAAGATTTCCATTAGTACATTGGCCGAGTAAATTTGCGTTTCGGCCGGCTTCCATACTACTGTATTGCCCAGCATAGCCGGTGCCGTAGGCAAATTGCCCGCAATAGCTGTAAAATTGAAGGGAGTAAGGGCAAATACAAAACCTTCCAGCGCCCGGTATTCCATACGGTTCCAGATGCCGGGTGCACTTTTAGGTTGCTCTTTGTAGAGCTGAGTCATAAAGTACACATTAAAGCGCAGGAAGTCGATAATTTCGCATGCTGAGTCAATTTCGGCCTGGAACGCATTTTTTGATTGCCCCAGCATGGTAGCGGCATTAAGCTTAGCCCGGTACGGTCCGGCAATTAAATCGGCCGCTTTCAGGAATATTGACGCCCGCATTTCCCAGCTCAAATTTTCCCAGGCTTCTTTAGCGTTTAAAGCTGCCTGAATAGCCTGCTTTACGTGCTCGGCATCGCCCATGTGAAAATGCCCCAGCGTATGCTGGTGATCGTGCGGCGGGCTCATCCGTTTTTTATTTCCGGTAGTTACTTCTTCGCCGCCAATATACATAGGCACCTCTATTTCTTTAGCCCGAAGCTCGCGTATAGCATCTTGCAACTTGCGGCGCTCATCGGTACCGGGTGCGTAACTTAAAATTGGTTCGTTCTTAGGTTCAGGAACTTGAAAAAATCCGTTGGACATAGCTATCAGGTTATAATTCTGCCAGCAAAGGTATAAAAATAAGCTGCTTTACCCTAAACCTGAAGTTTACTAAACCCGCCAGCCCATAAGCAGCATATCATCAATTTGTTCGTAGCCTTCCATCCATTCGGCAATTGCGGCCTTAGCCTGAACTTCCTGCACTTCAAACGGAAGCTTATGCAGCTTTAGCAAAAGGTTTTTGAAACGGGTTTCACCGTATTTTTTATCATCGGCACCTCCAAACTGATCCTTTACGCCGTCGGTACACATATAGAAACTGGCCGGCTCTTCCAGCGCAAGCTCCTTACAGGTAAACCCTTTAAAATTGGGCGGTAAAAATCCTCCGACGTACACCCTATCGCCGGCCAATTTATTTACTTCATTGTTTTGGATGAAATACAGGCTATTACGGGCTCCGGCATATTGCACAGTCTTGGAGTCAGTATCTAATACGCATAACGCTATTTCCATACCATCTTGGTTAGAAGTAGTATCCTGATTAAGGGCTCGCCGTACGTATTTATGTAACTTTTGAAGAATATCGCAGGGACTGCTAATTTTTTCCTGGTATACAATCTGGTTTAAATATACATCGCCGATAAGCGACATAAACGCCCCTGGCACCCCGTGGCCAGTACAGTCTATAGCGGCCAGAAAAAGCTTGTTATTAACCTTGGCAAACCAGTAGAAGTCCCCGCTTACAATATCGCGCGGTTGCAGCCAGATGAAGCTATCGGGTAGGTACTTGTGTAAATCTTTGGTTGCCGGCAACATAGCGTGCTGCATACGGCGGGCGTAGGTTAGGCTGTCGGTTATGTCGCGGTTTTTTTGCTCAATAGTTTCTTTCTGGAAGACAATCTGGTTGTTGGCATCCTCCAAATAATCAGCCTGATCCAGCATAGATTGCTTTTGTTCCTCCAGCAACTCATTTTGGCGAAGAATGGCCTCGTGCTGCTCCTCAATTTGCTTTTTCTGACTTAAAAGCAGCTTATTAGTTCGGTTTTTAGATTCGTTGCTGCGGTATAGCACAAAGGCCACTACCGCAAATAAACCAAATAGGCCAAAGAAACTGTTACGTAACAGCATTTGCCGCTCTAATTCATCCTTTTGAATGATCTGGTCTTTCTTCAGTAGTTCAATCCGGGCCTCGCGGGTTTCCAGTTCGTATTCGGTTTTAAGCTGTTCTACCTTTTGGCCCGAGCGGTTGTTGTATAGCGAATCGTGGATCTGAAAGAAACGGATATGGCTTATATAAGCATCGCGCCAATTTTGCTTAGCGGCTTCAACAGCACTTAACTGCTGGTAAATATTTTTGATTGTTAAGCGGTAATTATTCTGTTCCGCATCTTGTAGGGCTAGTAGCAAATACTTACGGGCATTAGCATAATCACCCGTTTCTAAGTACATAGAACCAATAAAGTAGCGGCACTCTACTAACGTTTCTAACTCTATTGGTGGAACCGCGTAAAACTCTTCGGCCTGCAGGGCATAGTTTAAGGCTTTACTAGCATTACTATCGGCTTTGTAAGCAATATTGCCCAGGTTATAAAACACCTCGCCTAAACCGGCCGAATCCTTCTCTACTTTGAGTATTTCGTAGGCTTTCAGGGTGTAATACAGCGCGCTATCGTACTCCCCGGTTTCGGAATAGTAGTAGCCAAGGTTGCCCCAATTGTAGGCCGGCCCCCGCTCACCGTATAGCTTAGTGGTTAAGCTTGCCGCAAGTTTGGTAATATCTATAGCTTGCCGATAATTGCCCTGGGCACTATAAAAATAGCCCATGTTTTGGTACAGAATCGCCAGGTTGTCTTCATCGTTAACGTCGCGGAGCTTGCGGCTGGCAGTTAGGTAATGCTCCATTGCCTTTTGGTAGTTACCCTGCATATCGTTCAGGATGGCCAGGTTCATGTGGCTAATAGCTTGGCCACCTTCGTAACCCAAGCTATCGGATATTTTTAGGGTTAGGGCTGCCCAGCCAAAAGCATTACCGTAGCCGTTCATAATATCAAGACTGATAAAACGGCTTAAATTTTTTACATAATTAGTATCGCGGGGGGCTTCTTCTAGGTAGATAAATACACTATCGGGCAGGCTGTAGGCGCAGGCAGTTTGGTGATGCCCGGCGAAAAATGCAGCTAGTACAATTGCCGCAAATTTGTAAATACCTACTAACTTTTTCATCTTCCTACCCGCAAGTTGGTGGGTTTCAAGCCATTTAGCAAATTACAATTTACTAAAATATTACACTACTTATACCACCACCCTATTAAAATAATGAAATATTAAAGCTGACTATCTACTAGCTTAGAAAAATGGTGATTTACCTAAAAATAAATCAAAACAGCCTTTAAACTTGCCAATTATGATTGAAACTAAATATTAAAATAATTCAAATTAAAGAAATTTAGAAACGATTTAGTAACTCACTTAAGCATTGCACATCGGCCACCAGATCAAACGTGTGAAGCTTATTGTTAGAATTAATATAAACTGCATCAATTCCCGAGCTTAAGGCTCCGCTTATGTCGGTGTTTATATTATCGCCAATCATAAGGCAGTGCTTAGGCTGTGCTTTTAGCGAGTCTAAGACATACGAAAAGTAGCGGGGGCTTGGTTTGGGCGCCCCGGCTTCTTCGGGGGTTACCACCATAGTAAAATACTGGCTAATTCCGGATGCTTGCAGTTTAATTTGCTGAATATCGGCAAACCCGTTAGTTAGTATATGCAATTTATAATAAGGCTGTAACTGCTCTAACAAGTCAGTGGCAAATGGCAATAAATGCGGTTTGGCCGGGCACTTTTGCAGGTAGCTTACATTCAAATCGGCAAACCTGTCCAGCGCCTGTTTTCGGTATAAGTTCAGATTACAGCGATCAACCAGCAGCTCGTTGCGCTGCCGGCGCAATTGGTCAATCGGCAGCAAATCCTTTTCCCGCCGATCCCACAATTCCCGGTTTATAGCATCAAAGGTTTGAAAGAAACTATTCTTGCAACTTAAGCCAAAATCCTGCAAGGCGTAGGTGTCAAATAACTCGTCCAGGGTTTCGCGGCTATTGCGTTCGTGGTCCCAAAGGGTATGGTCCAGGTCAAAGAATATATGGGTATAGCCGGTTCGTTTCATTTGTTTGTGGGTTGCTTGCCGGTGTACGTACGCCGCTGCAGTTTATTAACCGATAGCTCACGGTTAGAATTCAAAATCTGGTAAACATCAGCGTCTTTTTTTAGCACTACATCTTTCTCTACTAATTCCAGTAAGCCTTTAACTACCTCCCGCATTTCGTCTTTTATTGCGTAGAACATATAAAGTTCCTGCTTGCGGGCGGTTAGTATTCCGGCATTTTTAAGGTAATTTATATGGCGCGAAGTTTTGGTCTGGGTAAAATCTAGTGTTAACTCTAAATCAGATATGCACATTTCACCGTTCTTATACAGTAGGTGCAATAAGCGCACCCGGGCTTCGTCAGAAAAAGCCTTGTAAAGCTGTAAGCCAAATGTTAAACTCAGATTCTTTAAGCGCATACCGGTTTGGCACTCAGTTTGCAGTTTGCTTTCAGCGTAAATATATATTTAATAATTTTATGACTGCCTTTTTGGGTATATTTACTGAGGTAAAGGCTTGTGATTGCTATGTATAAAAAACTACTTCTACTACTTCTGCCAATATTGTTTCTGGATCTGGATACTGCCCTGGCTCAGCGCAAGGCCCCGGTAGTTCAATTTTCGGGTGTTGTGTTGGCTTCCGATGATACTACCGCCGTATTACCGGGTGTCCATATTTATGTACCGAAAGCCGGCCGGGGCACGGTATCTAATATACTAGGCTACTTTAGCATGCCGGTTATGGTAGGCGATAGCGTGGTAATAAGTTACGTAGGCTACCAGGCCCAGCACTTTATAATACCCAATAATGCCGGCGATGCCCTTACCGTAGTGGTAGAGCTTTCGCCGGATGCCGCCTATATGCCCGAGGTCACGGTTTTTCCTTACCCTACCGAGCAGTTATTTAAAGAGGCCATTTTAGCGTTAAAACTTCCTAACGAAGAGGAAATTAACCAATTGGAAAAGAATATGGACGCCGGCCTACTAGCGGCCATGATGGCCAATATGCCAATGGATGCCAGCGAAAATTATAAGCGCTACACCCAGCAGCAAATGATGCAAATGCATAATAAGTATTTTGTACAGACCAACCCGTTCTTCAACCCCCTAAACTGGGCTAAATTTATTCAGTCAATAAGAAGGGGAGATTTCAAGGATAAGCAGAAAAAATAATTGTATTAGTTATTGAACCTGTCTAAGGTGAGAACCAATCAATTAGGTATTGTATCAGATGTAAGGCTGGGTGAATCTAGATAAGTAAAGAAGCAGGGTGTTTTCCCGTAGGTTTTAAAAGACCAATTCTAAAACGCATGCTACGTTGGCGGACGGCTAGTCTCCAATTTGCTTCAGCAACAAGATAAAGAAGAATAGCTATACCCACTATGGAAAAGCTAATCATCGCGGCAAGCGGTGCGGCAGACAGTTTGTCTTAAATTCGACTCACTATGTTAGTCACGAAAAGCTATTGCCCGAGCCTGCGCTGCGCGGCATTACGTGAGCGAATAGCTTGCGCGGCATATGCAAAGTGTTCCAAGTGAGTCTTACTTGGCTTTTGGGATTTGCCAAGCAGTATTATAAACAGGTTCCCCAGGACTTAGGTGCCGGCCCGGCTTTAGATAAAGAAAAGTTGCGTTAGAGTTTAGCTAGTGTCCAACTCGATGAGATGTATAGCTTTGTAGGCAATAAAAAGAACAAGCACGGGTCGCGCAGACGTGGGTATTTATGGTATACCAGCCCGATACGCGGCAAATAAAAGCGGCTCAGATAGGCAAACGTAATCTAATAACTTTAAAAAAGCTCTGGCGATAAATCCCTCGCTATTTACGAGAATACCTAGATTTCGACACTGACGGCTACAAAACCTACGCTACTATCATCCCAGAAAACTAGCACTTTGCTGATAAATCCTTCATGCAAGGCATTGAAGCTTTCAATAGCCGCATCAGAAGCTGCGTAAGCAGATTAGTAAGAAAAACCAGGCATTCTCCAAAAACTTAGAAATGCGCAAACTAGCTATACGCTACTTCATTTATCACTCTAATCTCGAATATCAACCAGCCTTATATTTGTATTACTACCAAATAATTTTCAATGGCAACAATTTATAGAATACATTAACACAAAAAATTAGCAAAGAGTTAAATATTATTTTCTATAATTTCACAACTATATTTCCATATTTAACTTTATTGTTAAGTACATCTTCATGAGCTTGTGGCAAATCATTCCATTCATAAACTTTTGAAATTACTGGTTTGAATTTCTTCTGCTCTACCAATTTATTGGCTTGATACAATTCATTCAGAGATGCAAAATGCGAGCCTTGGATTCGTTTTTGTCTCATCCAGACAAATGATGCATCTATTGTCAAGTTAAAGCCAGAAGTTGCACCACAAAATACTACCATTCCACCAGGTTTTACAATATAAGTGCTCACTGGAAAAGTTTGCTCACCTATATGTTCTACAACTATGTCAGGGTTAATACCTTTCCCTAAAATATCCCAAATTGCTCTACCAAATTTTCTTACTTCTTGAAGATAAATTTTGTATTCATTAGAATTACGAATATTTGGTAGTGGACCCCAACAATCAAAATTCTTTCGGTTAATGTAACCTATAGCCCCAAGTTCCATACATTTTTCTCCCCGCTCATCGTTTGAAGTAACTGCTATAGCATTACCGCCGGCTTGCTTAATTAATTGAATTGCCGCCGAACCTAATCCTCCACTTCCTCCCCAAACCAGTACGTTACATCCTGGTTGAACAATATTGGGACTAAACCCAAAAAGCATTCTCCATACCGTAGCGTAGGTAAGCATATACCCACCAGCATCTTCCCAGCTAAGGTGACTGGGCTTAGATAATATCTGCTGAGCCTGAACTACTGTGTATTGGGCAAATGATCCGTAGGGGGTTTCGTAACCCCATATTTTTTGCGAGTCGCACAGCATTGGATTTCCACCCATACATTCATAGCATACCCCGCAGGCCTGTCCGCAGTGTACAATTACTTCGTCACCTACTTTAAATTTAAACGCTGAGTTGTTTTTTAATCCTTCTCCTATTTCCCATATAATTCCGGCAGCATCGCTACCGGCAATATGCGCTTCGTTCCCATGAAAGGCCGTGGGGGAAGCAGGCTGGCCTAAGCCTGCCCAAACTCCGTTAAAATTTACGCCCGCAGCCTTAACTTTAATTAAAACTTCGTTATGCTTTGGTCTTGGTATTTTTACAATTTCTCTCTTAAAGGATTGCAGAGGTGGGCCATGATTTTCAGGCCTATTTACATAAGCGTGCATATAGGTTGGCACAACCCCCAATGGAGGATTATCATCTAAATCATATACTTCCTTTACATATGCTTCCTCTAAAGTTTTAGATAATGTTTCTTCCATAATCATTTGATTTAATAAGTTATTGAAAAATTGTTATAACTAATAGCTCACAGGAAGAAGAATCATGCCCGAACTACAGCGCATATAATAAACTCTTACTAGATGGTTACTGAAGTTGATTAGTTTTAAAACACAATTATATAACCTTATATGTTATAAACAACAAATTATGAAAAAATATATTTAAACAATATTTGTTAATTGAAATTATTAAGACAAAATTAATAATTTCAATTATAACTCAATAATTAAGAGTCGTGCAAACCTACGCCTAACTTTTTACCCATTTATTCAAAATGTCCTCAGTTAGTATACCTTGTAACCGAACATTATTATTCGGCTGTTGGGAAGCTATATGACAGGAATAATTTTTATTAATACTTATTTTTTCTACAGCCCATTCTTTTTTTCCGGCATTTACTTGCTTAGTATTAGAAGTTAAGTCTATACAGATTGATTTAAGTGGCAAGTTTAAACCTCGTCCGTCTGCCTTTATAACCGCTTCTTTTATAGTCCAGAAATCAAAAAACGTATTAAGAGCATTCTCCGACACAGATATTGCACGCCACTCCTCATCGGAGAATTGCTGATCAAAATCAGATAGAATCAATGGCTGTCTTAGTTCAATATCAACCCCTATTCTACCAGTTGAATTAAAGGCACAAATAACGTAATCACCGGAATGTGATATATTAAAATCTAGCTTTTCATCAATCGTTGGCCGTCCGTACATATCTGTAATTAGGCGTATGTTATTCACATCATAATCGAGTTCTATAAGCCCAACTTTAAGTAGACATCTTCCCAGCAAATATGCATATCTATCAGAAAATTTTCTAAACCTTGATAACTTCACAGAATCAATCATACCTTTGACCCACTCTATAAGTTTTGCACTTTCCACATTAGTGAGTTCTTTATTTAATCGCAAATAATAAATTTGAATCACAATATATAATATCCAAAATTTTCAGTTCAATTTTCACCGTTCTATTCAAAACATTCCTCTTACCTTTTATATGACAACAAGTCTTCTGTTCAAAAACATTGAAAAATATACTCTTCAAGCAATAATTTACCTTTTATTTTTGCTCAGTCTTTTTGCCTGCGATGACCCAAAATACGTAATGGGTACAAATGTGGAATACAATGTTGAAGACGATACACTCTCTCGCCAAAAAATCTTAGGCAAGACAAATTGGAAAAGGAATCGAACTAGTCGCTTTAAAAATAAGATATTTTGGGCTCGCATACACTTTAATTTAGAAAACAAACTGATACAATTTAAACCTTTAGGAGTTGGGATTTCAACTTTTGGCGCTTATGAAGCTTACTGGGACGGAGTTTTAATAGGAATTAATGGTCAGGTAGGAAACGAAACAGCCCGTCAGGGACAAATGACAAGAACCTTTCTGCTACCGGACAGCTTACCAATGCAAGGACAACATACATTAGCCCTGCGAATGTCGCAAGCCTACTACAGTCAGGATAAGCGTCATCCTGATGCAATTGTAGCAGGTTTTACAGAACTAACCGAATATAACTATACTCGTACAATCTTTGCCAATATATTAGCAGGCGGCTTTTTAATTATCGGCTTTTACTTTTTAATTCTGTTTTTTAATAACAAAAACACTATTTCCTTTCTGTTATTTGGCATTTCCAGTTTACTTTTTTTCTTATTAATCATTGTAGAATATGCTATTTTTTACTTCCCAATTCATTATTCCTGGCACTATTACAGGCTTGAAATAATAAGCATCCTTACTCTGTTAATTTCCTTTCTAATACCCCTATACTTCTTAATCCAATTTGCTATACCAAAACAAAGGTTTTTTTCAGTAGCCTACTTAATTATTCTTCTCTGCATCTATTTTATAAATCATAAATATGGCAGCTATGATGAAACTACCGCCCTGCTTACACTAAGTATGTGGACATCTTCGGAGATAATGGCAGGGTATGCATTATTAAAAAAAAGGCATGGAGCATTAGTTGTTTTTATTGGATTATCAATAAACGTTATTCTTAATTACTTTATAGAGAATCAGCAGGCCTATGATCAAACTTTAGGAATTAGTTTTTCGGTTCTTCTCATCTGTATGTTCTATATTTTATTTATTAGAGAAAAAGAGCGGCAAAAATCTTATGAATATTCTTTAATACAGACCACAGTTTTGAAAAACGAACTACTCAAGAAAAAAATACAACCTCATTTCTTAATGAATACATTAACTTCTCTGGTTGACTGGGTAGAAGAATCGCCTGCAGTAGGTGTTCGCTTTATAGAAGCCTTAGCTAAAGAATTCGACTTGTTAAATCAGGTAGAAGATTCCAGTAAAATTACTATACTTCAAGAAATTGAGCTCTGCAAAAGCTTTATTGATATTATGAAATACCGAAAAGAAATATCCTATATGTGGGAAGATGAAAATATTGATGAATGTGAAGAGATACCACCGGCTGTTATTCATACTCTTCTTGAAAACAGTATTACACATTGTTCACCTTCGGCAGATGGTACTATGAAATTCAAGTTGATTTTTGACCGGCATAAAAATTCTAAAACCTATACCTTTTTAACTTACGCCACACTCAGAAACGTAAACAAGTCTATAGTAGAAGGCACCGGCACAAAATATATTAAGGCCAGATTGGAAGAGAGCTATAACAAAAACTGGAGATTTGAATCTGAGCCCACGAATGAAGGCTGGCTAAATACCATAACTATTTATAACTAGCCGTAATGAATATTTTAATTGTAGAAGATGAGAGCAGAATTGCTAAAAGAATTGAACGTATGGCGCGTGAATTCTTTAAAGAAAGTCTGAAAAGGATACAGATTGTGGAGTCAATCTCTCAGGCTAATTCTATTATAACCTCTAATAAGCCTGATCTTTTACTGTTAGACATAAATTTAAACGGACAAAGTGGTTTTGAAATTCTGAAAGAAAACGCTTCTGAATCTTTTGATACCATTATAGTATCGGCCCAAAAAGAGTTTGCCCTTACATCTTTTGAATTTGGAGTACTTGACTTTGTGCCTAAACCTTTTAATCGTGAACGCTTAAATCACGCTTTTGAACGTATTATTTTAAATAATAGAATTACACCTTCGCAACTTAAATTTTTAGCTGTAAAAAAGAAGAATCATGTTCAATTAGTTAAACTTGACGAACTACTTTATATACAGGGTGCCGGGGTTTATAGTGAGTTATATCTGGAAGACGGAAGAAAGGAACTTCACAACAAATCGCTGGAAAAATTGGAGCAACTTTTACCGGAAATCTTCATTCGCACGCATAAGTCTTATTTAGTTAAGACCTCGGCGATAAAAGAAATAATTACCAAACCGGGTAGCCAGTATAAGCTTAAATTAAAAAACGGAATTGTTTTACCCATCGGACGTACAAAGTACAAACAGATTAAGGAAATATGGCTGCAATAGTGTACCTGCAATTTTTTCCCTATTCCACTTCGTATTCATAAACTATTGCCTCTACTGCACCGCTGGCAGAATTGATTACGCCTCTATCCGTTTTAACGGCTGACATTCTTACCCATACTCCTCCGTATTTATCTCCAAAGCCGAAAGCACCCCAAATTAGTTTGTGTGGTGACCATAAGTTATTACCATCCGGAGCTATAAAACTTTTAGAATCACTAAATTCCTGAACAATATACGCACTGGTGCCTAAACCCTCTTCAATTGCTTTCTCCCATTGTTCAGAGGTTAAAAATTTACCTATAAAAACATTTATACCTTGTTTACCTTTAGCAGCTTTAATAACCATTCGGTCTTTGTAAAGACGTAGAAGTTCCAACAGGTCATATTCTTCTCCGTTATACGTTACATTTTTTCTGCTTAAAGCTTCCGTCCAGGGAATACTTTTAAGCATCAGTTCATTTTCCTCTTCTCTAAATTTATCATTAGCTGCTAACTCCCGCAACAAAGCCAAATTCCGCTTGTCAGATAATAAACTTATACCCAAGTGGTCTTGCAGATGCACGTGATCCGTTATAAATGCTCTGAATAATTCCGGCGGAACATTAGTTTCAGGGTCGCGATTCAATATTAATACGCCATGTAGTTGAACAGAGCCTAGAAACAGTCCGCTGTTATTTAAATTAAGTTTATCAAAATCATCAGAGTAAGCATTTCCTACTAGACCTCGCTTACTTAATTCTTCCTGTAGCAAACCGTTGAAAAATTGAATGCTGTCTTTTCTAATTTCATTGCCCTGCGACTTTTGTATATAGAAGAAAATGTTGATTTCTTTATCAATGTCAACCTGGCTTTCCAATATGCTGTCGACTAGAAACTTCATATAAACTTTCTGCACATTTGCAGACTTAAACCGCAATGCTAATGGCAGCTCCGTAAGCGCAGGATGCATTTTGCTGATTATAGACTCAAAACTCTGAACCTGCCAACCGCCTATAGACGAACCTATATTTGCTTCCAAAACCTTGAAACCGCCATCGGTAAGTGTCAAATCTAATCGGCTGGATAGAGGCACACACTTTTCATGACACATCAGCGCATAGGTAGCCATAGCCTGATCTCCGTTAAAGTAAAAATCAGCAACCTTGGCAGGATCGTTATCAAATTTCAGGCTAACAATTTTCTGCAATAGCTGAGGCAATGTAGTTGTTAACTTCTTGAGCTGCTTTGCTTCTTTTGGTTCAATAATTACCGGCCATGAACTAACCGGATACTTATAATCCTTTAACAATTTTACTACATTCTCTTCATTTGTAGAAATACGGGAGGGCAAATTTTCAGACCCGGGAATTTGAAAGTATTCTTGCTGGCTAGAAAGAATATTTTCCAACGCAGTTTCAATAGCCGAATAGCTCATAGCTTTAAAAATCAGTATTACGTTTTATCAAATACATTCAAATACAACACCTTCCGTAGCTCCGGTTGCAGAGTTTATAACTCCACTATCTTTTGACGCTTCGGACATTCTTACCCAGGCTCCGCCATAGGTATTGCCAAAGCCAAAAGCACCCCAAACTAGTGTATGAGGCACCCATAAATTATTTAAATTCGGAGCTTTTAGACTTTCGGATTTACAATATTGCTGTGCTATATACTTTTTACTTACGAATGCCTTAACCAAAAGCTTTTGCCAGCTATCTTGATCTATGAATTTACCTACATGAACATCTTTACCCTGTAAGCCATCAGCTACTTTTATTACAAATTCATCTTTTCGATTAAATAAAAGTAGTTGCAAATCATGCTTTTCGCCCTCATAATCAACTTGTTTTTCCTCAACTATTACCGTCCATGGTATATTAGTTAAAACCAGCCTGCGATCATTTTCTTCAAGTTTACCGTCTGTAGCCAAGGCTTGCAAAAGGGCAAGATTTCGCTTGTCTTTTAAAAACATAGTGGCAAGGTTATCCGGAAAGTAAACCTTGTCCATGATGAAAGCCCTAAACAGATCGGGGGTGATATTAACTAATGAAAAATCAAAAATTAGTACGGCGTGTACATTATCATTATCGTAGGTTAAAGCATCGCCTGTAAATCTTAATTCGGCTATACTTCCTAAAAATACATTGCTTTTTTTCCCGGTAGCGTGAAGTACTTCTTCTAAAAGATGATTATAAAATTTACTTGCCCGTTTTATCTCTTCCGGCAGTGTTTCACTAACCAAATATATGTTCACTTCTAGCAAATCTTCACCAAAAAGCTTAAATATTTGCTGTAGAATAAACTCAATATATATTGACTGGGTAGGCCTGCACATGTACTTATCAGCAGTATTTGACTTATTAAGTAACGGGTGCATTTTTTTTATATACTCGGCAAAATTCTGAACTTCCATTCCGCCGATAGAAGACCCCATATTAACCTCCATGACCTTAAACCCTTCGTCTGTGTATATAAGATCGCAACGATTGCTAACCTCAAGGTCTTTTTCAAGGCATAGCATTGCAAACTGGGCTCTATCCTGATCCCCATTAAAGTAGAAATCAGCTATTTCCTCAATATCATCTTTAAAGTACAGATTAGGCACTTTTTGCAATAACCTGGACAGGCTGGTACTTATTGCAGCTAAATTATTGGTAAGTTCCGGTGCTAACAGAATCGGCCAGGAGCTTACCGGATAGTTAAATCCTTCTAAAATATAGGGCAGTTTAAACTCATTTAAAGGAAGAACCGGAGGAACAAAACCTTCCTGAGCTTCTAAAAATTGTTCTGCCTTATCTGCTAATACTGTATTTTGCGTCTCTTCTATTACCATTGCAAGGGAATTTATTCTTGTGTATTGCGGGGTAAAAAATTAAGTTGGGTTAGCCTCATACTATTCCCCAATAAAAAAGATATACACCCAGAAGAATTTGTGAGAAAATGAGAGAAAACACGACACTCCTGTCACTGATTTTCTTAACATTTATTAAGAAATAAATAATTGTTGAGCCGGCAAGCAGCAAAAACGCTAACAAAATATTCTGAAGATAATCAAATGAGGAGGGCAGGCCAAAGGCTAATATAAACTGGTTTCGGTTGGCTACTTCCATTAAAGCTATAATAAGCCCAACCAAACCGGATAAGCCCGCGAAGGAGGTAAAGATTGTAAGAATTCTCATCACCTTATCCGGCAAAGTTGCATACCGGCGGCGGGCTAACTTTACTATATAAGAAAAGACAAAAAAGAGCATAATAAGTAATGCTATCAGCAGCGGAGCAAAGAATAATACATCAAAGCGACCAATGCTATTGGCCAACTTTGGAACACCGGCATTTAAGGTAATATTCTTTACATAGGCTAAGGGTATAGCTTCACTAAAGGCCAGGCTATCGTAGCTGCCGGTATTAATAAAGCTTGCCGCAACCTGGCTACCTATTTGAGTAAAGCTCGGTACGTGGCCATAAGTTAATCCGGTAATGGCCTTACTGTTCGAAAATAAATCTGCTACTTTTTTTCCGTTAAATTCGGGAGTTATAGGATCATACTCACCCGAAAACACTAAAACCGGGTAATCTGCTTTTTTAAGCACGATAGGTTTAACCAAGGAATCTAAAGGATTTAACTGCCAATTATCGCAAACCAAAAAATCGGACTGATAAAAGGACAGACCTCCTTTTAGCCCCTCAAATTGAGCAGCATTCTTATTATAGGCGTCCAGCTCGTTATTGGGTAAAGCTTCCGTACAACTTACTGAATAATATACGCCATAATCCATTTTAAGTAAGGAGGTAAAAGAGGTAGCTAAATTTTCTAGAGCTGAATATTTTCTTTCGCTAAATTGATAGATTAAAAGAGGAATTACTTCGACCAATTGCTTATTGTACAGAGCTTGCTGCAAAGCTATTTTAAAGTCTTCCGCATTATAGGTAAATGTACCCTCGGGCGATAAATCTGTATCTACATTTACGGTTATAGGATTTGTGGATAAAGCTGCAATTGTGTTATAGTAAACTTGCTCAAGATTGGGGTACTGCTCGTTACAATCGGCGTCTCCTTTACAACCATCAAAAACCTTTTGCAATGCGCTCATGTAGTTGCTGGTGTTTTGAGTGTAAAAAGTATGAATATCCAATACTGACGAATCCAATACTATTTTCTTTATTTCTTCGGGAAACCAACTGGCATATACCTGCGCAACGTAAGTACCGTAAGATACTCCGTAAACCACCCATTTATCATACCCTAAAGTTTCTTTAAGGGCATGTAAATCATAAGCAATAGAGAAACTGTTATACGCATTGATATCAATACCACGGTTCAACAAGTCCTGCTTACACTCCAGGGAAGCATTGGCTTTTTGTTGCTCATCCAGCTCCCGCGACTGATTTTTTGCCAGTATTTCAACAAACCTGGTTCCTAAATCTTCGCACAATCTGGGTTGCGAGAAACCCGTGCCTCTTAAATCCAGAAGTATAATATCATTTTTTTCTCTAAGCGGATGATTACGCCAATGCCGGATAGTTTCTATACCGCTGGCACCGGGCCCGCCCTGAATAAATACTACCGCTGGAGCATTTGAATTATTTGAACTGTTATGAATAGTAGTAACAGCTATTTTTATTTGTTGGCTTTGGCTATCGTCCCAGTTTTCAGGAACATTTAGATATGACCAGCTAATATTATCACTGTTATACGTATCGGAATTAGGATAAAATGAATCTGCTTCTTCCAAGCTAAACTTTTGGGAATGAACCAGTAAGGGGCTAATAAAAATAAAAGCCAACATAAATAAAAATTTGCCTTTAAGGCTTAAGTATTTCATTTCAATAAGGTTGAATTGAGAGATTAAAAGTTAAAATCTATTTCCATATCTTCTTCTTCGAACGGTAAGTATATATCAAGTTCACCTAACAGCAGTCCGTTGTTTGCTATTATTTCATTAAGCATTTTTTCAAAACGAATAATTAACAACTCTAATGATTCCGGTTGGTACTTACCGGTATCATAATGAACGGAGCCATGTAAACCACCTTCGGTTTTAGTAAAATTGATAAGCAAAGGAAGGCGGTTAAAAGTAGGATTTACCGGATAATGAGAAAGTTTAAGACGATCATTAATCTGAATATTTTCATAATCAAAGGTCTGATTTTGAAGTACCAGAATTGCTTCTAAGCGTATATTACTGAATATTTCCTGAGGAATATCCTGATGCTTATCAATCAGCAACATATTATTTTGTACAGTTAGCGCTAAATCCGAAAATTGCATATTAGCACCTAGCTGTATCCTTAAAGGCAATGTTTTCACGTACATGCCTATCTGGTTGTGAAGTTCAGCGTAGGAACGGCCGGAGTTAATTGTGCCGATGCATATATCCTGAAGATCGTAACAACTGTATAGGGTAGCATAAAAAGCTCCAACCAACAAGTTATGTAGCGTAACTTTCAGTCGGCTTGCCAGCCCCTCCAGTACACTTAGAAAATTTGAATCCCAGTTGAAATGATGGTAAGTTCCCCCATTCTTATTTGTTGGAATGGTATGATCGTAAGGCACCAGATTCTTCCAGGTATAATGTTTTAAGTAGCTTTGCCAAAACTCAGCGTTGTTTGCCTTACTACTACGTTCTAGTTTTTCCTGCCAGTTTGCGTAATCTTTAAACTGAAATTTCAGGACTTTATCTATCAGGGCTTTTCCAGTAATTGCAGCCTGATATCTTTCTACAACTTCTTTAATTAAAATTTCCAGCGACCAGCCATCCATTACAATATGATGGGTAACAAAAGCGAGAATATTTTTATCATTATAGCCTTTGAAAATTCCTATACGCAGCAGCAAATCATGATCTAGAGCGAATTTTTGATTTACATATTCCTCTAACGATTTATCTATATACTCATCCCCTATTTCAAACAGATCGGTTGCGAAACGAGCTTTATCGAGCATGCTTATTTTTTGGTGAGGATAGCCGTTGTACTCGATGAAGTTAGTTCTTAATGCCTCGTGTTTTTCTATTATTTTTTTAAAAACCTGTTGCAACAACTCATAATCTAACTCACCCTTTACTTCAAAAGCCATAAACATATTATAGGCAACTGATTTTTCTCCCTGTAGCCCGGCTAACCAAATAGCGTACTGTGGTTGAGTAACCGGGTAAAACTCCTGTTGAGTTAAGGGTATATGCAAATTTGTTTTAGGCACATAACCTCCTTCCAGATAGCTTGCTAAATCCTTTATAATTGGTCTTTCAAAAATATCCTTTAGCGTAAGGTGAAAACCCATTTGTTTTTCTATTCGGCCTAATAGCTTCACCGCATTAAGCGAATGACCCCCAATAGCAAAAAAATTATCTTGGGCACCTACCGGCTCAGGTAACTGAAGAACATCTTGACAGAAATTGCATAGCATTAATTCCATTTCAGTGTTTGGAGCTACATACCTGCCCTGTCCGGTACTTTCCAGTGCCCCTACTTGGGTGCTTAGCAGTTTTCTATCTACTTTATTATTAGGCGTAAGCGGAATTTGATCAAGCACAATAATTTTATGTGGCACCATGTACTCCGGCAATGTCTTTCGCAATTGCGCTATAAGATTATCCTGGTTAAATAAATCGCCGCCCTCCTTCAAACTTACGAATGCAACCAGAATACTATTATGGTTAGGCTGCTTATGAGCTATTATTACGGAAGATTTTATTGAGGAATTCCGGTTAATTTTGGATTCGATTTCACCGGGTTCTATTCTATAACCCCTGACTTTTATTTGGTAATCATTTCTACCAAAGAACTCTATTTCACCTGTCTCAGTCCACCGGCCCTTATCTCCTGTTCTGTATATTCTGGCCCCTTTCCTATATGGATTATCTATAAAAGCCCTTTCGGTTAACTCCTGATCGTTGTAATAGCCTTGCGCTAACCCATGCCCGCCAATCCAAATATCTCCTATGCTACCTTTGGGCAAAAGGTTCAGGGAGGCATCAAGAATATAAAACTGAGTGTTGTTTATTGGCTTTCCAATAATACCTACATCACTCGGAGTTGTTATTTGTTTTATACTGGACCAGATGGTTGTTTCAGTCGGGCCGTACATATTCCATAGGCTGCCGCAGGAATTCAGCAGGCTGCCTATAAGGTCAGCATTAATAGCATCTCCTCCACAGAGTACTTTAAGCTTTCTATTGCCCTGCCAGCCGGCATTAATTAACATTTGGTAAAAGCTGGGCGTAGCCTGTATAATTTCCGGCCTTATTTGCCGAATGCTTTCCATAATAGCCTTAGGATCTTGCAACACCGGCGCTTGACATATATGAAGTGTTGCACCGGAAATTAGGGGAAGGTAAAATTCAAGCGCTGAAATATCGAATGATTGGGTAGTAACTGAAAATAAGGTGTCAGAAGATTTTATTCCCGGTACTGACTGTATGCTTAGCAAAAAATTTGCTAAAGCAGCATGAGGCACCGCTACACCTTTAGGATTTCCGGTAGAACCCGATGTATATATTATATAGGCTGTGTTGCTGCTTTGTACTTTATAATCGTCCGGTAGTGGTTTATAGTTTTGATTTTCTATAATCGCATCCAGTGTAATTATATTTAGGTCAGCACCTTGTAGTACCGTATCAAAATCACTGATAACATAACCTACTTTACTATGCTCAATTATGTAGCGAATTCGTTCTTCAGGAAATGCCGGATCTAAGGGTATATAAGCTCTCCCACTTTTTAAAACTCCCAGTAAAGCAACTACCAGATTTACCGATCTGGGCATTAGCACCGCTACCGGTTGGCAACCACCTTCTTCCGCATTATTCATTAGAAAGTCGGCAACTTTATCCGAAAGCGAATTTAATGCGCTGTATGATAATGCGTGTTCACCGTCCTGTACAGCAACTTTGCCGGGACTACTTTTCACTGCCTTATCAATCAGCGAAACAACGGTTTCCTCATCTGAGTAGGTGAAAGCTGTATTGTTGAACTCGTATAGAAGCTCATTTTCTTCTTCCGGGCTTAAGTAATGATACTTATTAAGCTTTTTATTTCCGTCCTTGCATATTTCATTTAAAAGCCGCTGGATGTGATCAACTACTACACTTATCGTACTTTCATCAAAGAAGCTTAGATTATAATCAAAATCTATTTTTACCGGCTCAGCTTCGTCAAACTCCCGAATGTAAAGGGCTAATGCTACCCGCTCCGCTTCGTGAGTTAAAGGAATAACGGTAGTTTTGGTATTGGCAAAATGATCAGCATAATTCTGTTTTTCGTAAGACAAGGTAATATTGAACATCTGTTCTGCTTGCCCTAATAAGCCTAGCTCCTTAATAATTTTGCCTAAAGGAAAACGCTGATGGCGATAATCGACCCTCAACTGAGTTCTAATGTTTTTAATTAAATTGCCAAATGTATCTTTAAGAGAAAAGGGAAATAACAAAGGCGAAACCCCCATAAATAACCCCACAGTCTTTTTAAAAGCGGCGGTATTTCGGTTTAATACAGGCAAACCAATAGCAAAATTGGTATTCTGGCTTATTCTGGAAAAATAAGTATATAGTGTAGCAAGAATTAAGTGGAAGGTTGATCCGCCCTGCTCTCTGGCAATTATTGCCAGTTTATTGTAAAAATCTCTTTCGATAATTAATTCCTTCCTGGCACTCTTAGCGTTATACTCCCCTTTCTTCAATAATATATTATCTGGCAGATTTGAAAATTTCTGCTTCCAGTATTCTTTATCAGCATTATATAAATCGGAGGTTTGATATACCTCATCTTCTGTTACAAAATCCTGATAACTAAACGGATAATTACTAACTACCTCATTATTTTCAAGCAACTCGTTATAATTCTTTACCAACCTCTGGAACATTAGCGATGTGCCCCACCCATCGGTAATAATATGGTGATATACCGAGAACAGATAATGAAACTCAGGAGCTACTTTTATTAATATAAACTTATGTAACCAAACATCTTCCTGAAATTTAAAAGGAAGCTTGAACGTCCTGTCCATATATTCCAAAGCTTTTGCCTCGGCTCGTTCTTCTTCTGAAAAATCCAGGAATTGAAGTTTGGCAGAGTAATCATTAACGATTTGCTGCTTGCCTTCTGAATCTATTGTAATTCTGTACGCATCGTGTTGTTGTATAAGAATTTGGTAAGCTTTATCAGCCAAATCCGGATTCAATGGTCCTCTAATAGCAATTTTGGCTCCTATGTTATAAATAGGGTCAGTAGCGAACAGCAACTGTTCAAAAAATATATCTTGTTGGGGCAGGGTAAGTCTCATGGAAGTGAGTATTTATGAGCCGAATATTGCTATTGAGTAAAAATTACCGGAAGTGATTAAGACCAAAAATCTTCTAAAACCGGCTCCGAGCTGTTAGTTTTTATATCTCTTACAATATGCCCGTAATCGAATTTTACTATGCGGTCGGCATACTGGAAATAGGCATCATCATGAGTAACCGCAATGATTGTTTTCCCCTGTTCTTTCAATCGGGGTATTAATACTTCATAAAAGTATTTTCTAAAGTGAGGGTCCTGATCGGCGGCCCATTCATCCAGAACTATGATAGGCTTCCTTTCCAACAAAGAAAATATCATGGCCATTCTCTTGCCCTGTCCTTTAGAAAACCTCCTGCGCGCTGAGCCTTCCTGATCGTCCTCTACAACCTTATCCAAATTCATAGTTTTCAGAAGCTCTTGATATGCCGGGTTATTCTTTAGTGAATAATCGTCGTAATTATTAGCGAATATGTAATTATCGGTAAAAATGGCAGTTATGAACTCCTGCAGATTCTTAGGTTCAATACCCTTGTCGTTATTAACTATTATACTACCTCTGGAAGGATTATGTAGGCTGGTAAGTAAACTTATAAATGTACTTTTACCGGATCCGTTTCCTCCGATTACGAATAAAACCTCGCCTTTTTTGATTTTAAGGTTTACTGGCCCTAGAGCAAACGCCTCATCATTATTTGCATTATAGCTGAAGCAAACATCTTGAAAGTCGAGGGATTCAAAAGAGGTTAAGTTATTTTCCGTAAGTGTATGTTTATACGAATCTCCCGCATCAAAATCATTCATAAACTTTCTAATTCTTCGGCTGGCAACGCTGAAGCGAGTATACATTTGTTGCAGGTTTACCAGATTGTTTATTGGCCCGGAAATAAATAGTATGACCACTACATAGGCAATTACATCCTCCCGTTCCAGCATACCTAAGGCCGGCAATCCAAACAAAATCACCGCAATAACAAAGTATAGCCCATACTGGCTTATCATGTTAATAGAGAGAAATACATAGCTCACTTTAAAATCCAGATGCTCGGTTTTATCACGGTTTGGTTCCAGATAATTATTCATCATGTTATTTCTTCTCACCCGACTCATCTTCAATTCTTTAAAGCCTGATATTAAGTCTCTTACATACTGATAATATTCTTCATTAAACTTTCGGAGCAAGGCAACTTTACCCGACATAGAATTCATTACTACGAAATAACAGGCGGCTACTAACAATACTAAACCTAACACAATTAGTGCCGCCTTTACAGAAAGGGTAAACATGTAAATAACGCCTAAAACAAGCATTAGTACCGAAGACACGGTATGGGTAACTGTGTTGGGCAAGTTAGAAAATAAGCGGAGGTCCTCCATCGCTGTATAAAAGCGTTCGGTTCCGTGCTTTTCCATCACCGCCATTGGAGAGTTCAGAATTCGATCAAAAAGCTTTTTTTCATTTTGGTAAAGTCTCTCAAAACTATACCTATTCAAACGCTTTTGGAATATGATATTCAACAGATAAGCATAACCTACAAATGCCAGAAAAACTATTACTGTATAATCTTTCAAAAATTGTTCGTTACCGGCCAGCACATTGTTAATGATATATATAATACCAAAACTTAATAAAGTATTAGGTAATGCATATAAAAATAGCGACAGGGCATCTTTAGCCTTAACCTTAAACATAGTGTTATTTTAAAAGGTTATATAAATATTATGTATAGAATAAATCATCACTCAGAATAGAACGTCACAGATCAGATTGCTAATTCCAGGCAGGCTGCCGAAACAGTTTCTGCTATAGCTTCCGGATGCTGATGAATAAAAAAATGGCCTCCTTCATAAATTTTGTCGGTTAGCCTGTAGGAAGTGAATTTTTGCCAGAATTTTATTCTGGACGAATCTTCTTCGGCTGCGCCCATTAGCGCATAAATAGGAAGCTGCAGAAGAATATGGTCCTCTCGCACTCCTCCCTTTTCAAGTATTTCAAAATCGGCCCGGATAATTGCACTAAAAAACTCAAAAGCATCTTCATTGGTCAGTAATTCATGAGGTACCCCGCCCAATTTTCTTAGTTCTTTCTTCAAATCGGAATCGCTCATCATATACCTGTTCTTTGGCAAGCGCTTCGGTTCAAGTTTTTCCGCTCCCGGACCGGCATTGCCGGATACTATTAAAGCTTTTGGTGCATTATTCTTAAGTTGCATTTTGTGAGCTACGGATAGGCCCAGCGTAGCTCCCATGCTATGACCATAAATAACATAAGGCTGGCTATTTCTTAATTTTAGTATTTGCAGTACGTAGTCTTCTATTGCATCTTGTTTACTATTGAGCAAATCCTCATGAATTCGTTTACCTCTTCCGGGAATTTCCAGGGGTATAAAATCAATGTCATCGCTTATATAGTTTTTCAGGAAGTCGAACGAATAACAGCTCCCTCCCGCAAAATGCAGTAAAAACAACTGAGGCTTTGATGAAGAATACATACTTGAAAAGTGTTTGTTAGAAACAGAAAATCAGAAAAAGCCAGCCTTATTTAAGCTTGCTGCAGAACCATATTAAATATTAATTCAGCACCAAATCACTCTTATACTCAACTACCTTCTCACCATACAGGCGTTCCGGCGTAATACCATTTGATTCGCAGTATTTAAGCAGTTTGTTTGATTCTACTATCGGCAGTGATTCATCAGTATATTTTATGGAGCTTATATACTTAAGCCAAGGCTCCATGCCCATTGCGTATACAAATAGGTCTTTCGGATTAAACACATCCACCATAGCTTTAGCTTGCTCGTAATTACAACCGGCCAGGCGGCGCGACTCATCTTTATCTCTGGACAGAGGTTCCGGCATTAATGGACCGTATAGCCAGGTAAGCGGAGCGCCCTCGCATTCCATTCCCAGGAAAATAACGTCAATATCCCCGATAACTTTGCGTATTCTCTGATACAGACGTGGAGACACATTGCAGGAATCGGCAGCGAATAAAATCTTAAGGCCGTCATTATACTCCACATGGTGGCAAAGCTTACTTCTCACATCCAGGTCGCAATGCTCCCCTACGAACGGCAGACCGGTAATGGCACAATCTTCAAACCGTATGGTCTCCATTTCACCCAACTCTATAATGTTTGTAAAGCCCATTCGCTCAAACATTAATTTCAAATTCGGATCTTGCAGGAACCCGCTATTGCTCTTAGGCACTACAATATTTTTTATTTTTCTTCTTAGCCTCAGCAGGGTTTCAAAAAGAATATGATCCTGATGATTGTGAGTTATTAGAACATAATCAATAGTTTCCGGCAAATCCGTATAGGTATACCTCGAAACATCAGCATCATATCCATAACTAATCAATGGGTCGGCCAGTATGGTAGTTTCTTTGGTCTCGGTAAGTATACAGGCATGACCGAAGTAACGGGTTAATATACCTTCACCTTCGTATTTCTTATAAGCGGGAGGAGCATCTTTGGTGAAAAAAGTTTTAAATAACTCCCGGTCATCACCCTGAAAACCAAACATATCCGCTATTTCACCAAAAGCTTTAGGCTTACCTTCCATTTCAAACAGCAAATCGATTTTCTTGCTGCGGAACGGCATATTTACTCTCAATATACCCTCGCCAGGCAATTTTGGAGTACTTAATACAAACGAACGCGAATCATCATCATCCACTAAAAAGAGGTTGAAGCTCTGTAGTGATTCGTTGTAGTACTCAGTTTCATACAAAAGCGCCTCAAAAAACCGGAACGAAGGGTTATTGTTGATGTCATAAACCAACTCTACCAATCCCTGCAGACTTTCCGGTACTTTGTCATAAAGCTGAGTAAGAGAATACCCTTTTGCTTCTCTACGCAAAGTCTCATTTAACTTAAATATATCTTCCCGTAAATCGAGTAAGGCTTTACACTGCTCCTTGGTGTTATCAATCAGCCCCTTTATTTCATCAACTCTCTTGCCATTATAATCTATAAATGGCCCACCCAGCATTTTAGGGTTTTTAACAGCGGCGGCGTGAATCATGGGATTTTGTACATAAGACTGCATGATTTTCAGATGCCGGTCTTTAATATTCATAGCTGCAGTAGCCGGAGAAATTAGGTGTGGCCAGGCATACCAATTATCCACTAAAGGCTCAATAGCAAGATTAGGCCTGATATAAACTAAATCCTCATTTGAAATTTCCATAATATTTTTTGATTGATTTAATGTTTTTATTATTGATTTTTCTTGCACTTTAGAAACAGGTGGTTAATCACAAATTACTCTCACGAAATCGCGTAATACATTTGTTTTATTTGTGATTTTTTCGTTAAAAAATTTCGGATACACTACCCTTAATTCAATAGCATTCTTATAAACTTTACATACCAGATCAATACCCCTGGTAAAGTCATTGATATTTATAGAGGTTTCTATTTTCCCTTGGAACAGCTCCGAACAGTCCTCTTCTAAGTGTGTATGCAAATCAAAGGTGCCGGCAATAGCTTCATCAAGATTGATTTTATTGTTATTCAGGTAGTCATCTTTAACTGTTCTGTAAGAAATTTTCTGATTCATGCGCGCCTGCATATATTCTACATATATCTGCCGGGCATCAGCTTCAAAGCCGGCAGTAGCAAGTTCCCGGCGATGTAGAATTAGAAAATCGTTAAATGCCCCTAACACATTTTCATCTCCAAATTCGTCTAATACAATATCTCTTCCATTACTAAATACCAGCAGGAATTGAGGCGCATCACTAAGAATTGAGTTTAAAGCAATCTGATACTTGGCTAATAGATAAGCTGATATCGGCAGTTGCAGGTCTTTTGATTTATTTTCTATAGCCCGAAAATCACCCCCCGATATAATGCATTTCTGCATTATACATTCCATCATGTTACCAAAAGTGGTTGAACTGTAGCTTTGGGCTGAATTTGGCCTGTTTCCTAAATAATTTAACCAGAATTTTCTCTGCTCATTGCCTTCATTGGAATTAATAAAACTCCTTTCAAACTCAGCAAAATGAAGATTATGGTTATCCTTCAACACTACCTCATTTCCATTCAGAAATTTCTGTAGATTATTTTGAATAACGCGGTTTGATCTCTCGTCGGTAAGAGCGTGGTGGATACTCAGGAATAAAATATCAGCATCTGATTCACGCAAACCTGAAACCAAGTACAATCTTATAAGCGGCTCGTTCCTGTTGTTGAGATTGAAATTTTTACTTAAGTACGGATATATTGTATTTTTTAATTCAACATAATTATTGAGGTCCAAATGATCGCTTTTAATTTCAATTTCAACCCGAGCAGGATCAATATACTTTTGATAAACCACAGCTTCATCTACAAAGTCAAACTTTGTACAAAGCACCGGATGCAACTGAATAAATTCTCTAAACCTATATTCCAACTCCCTTTCGGTCAGCTTTGTATTTAGCTGCACAGGCCCAATAATTCCCATAAAGCTACCCGCCTTCAGAACTTCTTTCTGGCGATTAGTGGCAGAAATCGGCAAGCCGCTTTTCCATTTATCAAGTATAGTATTGCTGCTTTCTTGCGTCTTTTTATCTACTTCCTGTTCATACAAATAGCTTACAATAGCTTCCAGAGATTTCTTATAAGCATTTAAAAATTCATCTATAAAAGCATCAGAATAAGTATCTGATGAGTAAGATGTACTTATAGTTAAATTTTGTTCGCTAGTGCTGCATTTTATATCTAATAATACATCTCTGCCGTTAGCTGGATCCGAGTCATACCCCAAGTCTTCGTAAACCCTGGTAAATCCTTGATTATCCTCTTCAATAGTTGTTAGCAAATTGCCCATAAACGTATAGTCAATTGAAGGCTTTACTACATTGCAGAAAGATTTGGAGTAGCTACACAGAGTACTATACCCTAATTTACTTTCCGGAATCTCCTGAATACTCTTTGATATATTCCGGTAATTTTGCTCTAAATCACTTCCATTAGTATGCAGAATATGGGGGTGAATAGCGGTAAACCATCCTACCGTTCTGCCTACATCAATTTTATTCTTGATACTTTCTCTACCCGGGGTTTCAAATCGTATTACTGTTTTATTTACTCCCCAGGTTTTATCAATTGCTAATCCCAGTGCGGTTAGCACCAGCTTATCTATATCACCGTTAATATTGGATAGATTTAAGCGCTTAAATTGCCCTGAACCATTTTCACTCAGCTTAAAAGAAGCGTGCTTATTAAGGGTCAGGTTTAAATTATTACCGGTTTCAAATTCAGTAGGCAACCGGGGTATTTCTTGTTTGCTCAAATGCAACCAATAATCTTTTTCCGCTTTGGTAAGAACGTTTTTGTTAAAACCGGCTAAATACTTAGTCCAGTTTTGGTATGAATCAGTTTTTAGCGGAAGACTGATTTCCCTGCCGTTTTGATAGCTTTCATATAAGGCAGTTAAATCTTCTAAAATAATTCTCAGCGAGTGCATATCAACCACCAAATGGTGTATGAACAATGCTATATAATCATGTTGGGGCAAACGAAAATGAGCCACTTTAACAAGCGGACCTTTCTCTAAAATAAAGCTTGCCTGAATCCGGGCAGATTCCTGCTTCAGATCCTGCTTGGAAGAATTACTATCACTGAAATCGTAATAATGGAAATGAAGAGAGTCGGTTGCAAATTTGTTGTTAAAGCATTGCCAGCTTCCATCTTCCAATCGACTGAAAGTCAATCTAAGCGCATCATGGTGTTCAATTATTTTCAAAAAGCACTTTTGTATAATATCCGGTTCAACCGCAGTATTACTTTTTAATAGGAAGGTAAGATTGAAATGTTCGTGAACATTAATGTTAGAAGAGTTAAAAAAGTAGGTATGAATAGGACTTAATTGTACAAGCCCTGAAACTTCAGCCTGATCGGCAATATTATGCTTGTAATAAATACTCCGGGCTAGTTCCTCAAAGTTTCGCGATTTGAAGATGTGTTCTACATCTAGTCCAAATGCCTCTTTATTCAGCAGGCTTATTAGCCTGATAATTTTGGTTGAATCTCCCCCTAAATCAAAATAATTATCTTTGAGACCAATTTGCTTTAAGCCCAGCAATTGTTCAGATATCCGGATTAATGCTTTTTCTTTATTGGTACTCGGAGCTAAATAATCATACTTTATTCCATCCTCTTCGCTAATTTCTGGTAGCTGGCTGAAATCTATTTTGCCATTCGCATTTAACGGAATGGCAGGCAGTTCTACAAAAAAGCCCGGCACCATGTAGTCAGGCAATATTGTCAACAGATATTCCCGTAAGTGACGTTTATCTAATTCAGAAGCAGGTATTACGTAAGCAACCAGTACAACGGAGTCGGCTAATTTTTTATCGGTAACTACAACTTGCTTTATATTCGGGTACTCAAGTATTTTACTTTCTATTTCGCTTAATTCTATCCGGTGGCCCCTTATTTTTACCTGATTATCTTTTCTGCCTAAAAATTCTATGGCTCCATTCGGTAGCCAACGGGCTAAATCACCGGTAAAGTAAAGCGGGCTCGGTACACCATCTATTACATGGGTAATAAACTTCTGAGCGGTTAGCTCCGGCATGTTCAAATAGCCCCTTCCTACACCGTCTCCGGAAATGCATAATTCTCCAACTACCCCCACAGGCGCCAGGTGAGGAAATTTCGAATACAAAAAAATCTTTTCGTTATAGAGCGGCTGACCAATATCTACTTTCGGTTCCAGCTTTTGCTCACCCGAACTACTCCAGATTGTGGTTTCTGTTGGCCCGTAAACATTTATAAGCCTTATATCCGGGTTATTTATTATGAAATTATTTTTAAGGTTTACCGGCAATGCCTCACCCCCAACCAACAATACCTTTATACATGCCGGTAATTTTTGGGTCACTTCGGTCAATAACTTTAAACGAGAAGGGGTAAGCTGCAGAAGTTCTACTTTCTCCGTAGTCAGTACCTCAATAAACCTTCTGCTATCAAGCAATTCCTGACTCGTAAACAGAATCAATTTCTTTCCGGTACAAAGGCTTCCTAAAATTTCCAGAACAGAAATATCAAAGGTATAATTTGTAGTAGCCGCTACGTTAGATACGGAACTAAAGCAGAACTTTTCCTCCAGATTAGTAAAAAAGCTCATTAGGTTCCGGTGCTCAATCATAACCCCTTTAGGATTGCCGGTAGAGCCCGAAGTATAGATTACATACGCTAGATTATTAGCCTTAGAAACTGATGTTACGTTCTCGGAAAATTTGTAGCCTAGCTTTAAATATTCTTCTATAAAATTATCGTCAACTACAAGCCGGGCCTGGCTATCCTGTAAAATATAGTTAGTTCTAGTTTCAGGATAATTCGGGTCAATCGGAATGTAGGCTCCTCCGGCTTTAATAACCGCAAGTACTGCTACAACCAGCCATTCACTTCGCTCTAGTTTCAGTGCTACTAAATCTTCCGATTTGATGAAGTGTTTGTAGATAAGATAATCAGCCAGCAAATCTACTTCTTTGCTCAATTGCGTATACGTTAGTTCAACCCTGCCACATCTTAAGGCTATTGCTGTTGGGTTAAACTTAACTTGTTTTTCAAATTCTGAACTTATTGTAGCAGTAGTACTATAGCTTTTGGCAGTATTATTAAATGCTTTTAGCTGTTCAGTTTCCTCATCAGAAATGAAGTCAACTTCATTCAATAATAAATCTGGATGCTGAGGAAGCCTTTTTACCAGCAACTTAAAATGTTGAACCAACGCCCTAACTGAGCTTTCCTCGTAAACATCGGTATTGTAGACTGTAGAGAAAAGTAAGTAGTCGCCTTTTTCAATAAAGTTGATATCAATATCAGTTAAAGCGCCTTTCTTTCCTTTTAGTATTATACTTTCAATGTGTTCTTTACTTAACTCTTCACTACCCTTGTTTTCTTTTGCATTTTGCAAGAAAAGCATAGTATCAAATAAAGGGTTTCTACTGGAATCCCGCTTAATCTCTATGTCTTTAAGAATAATATCGAAAGGTACTGACTGGTATTCGTAAGCTTCCAGCGTAGAGTTTTTGACCTTTTCGCAGAGTGAAAGAAAGGTGTCTTTTTCTGACAGGGTATTTCTAAAAGGAATTAAATTTATAAAACATCCTATCTGATTTTCCAGGTCCAAATGATCTCTACCGGCTACACCCGTGCCTACAATAATGTCTTCATTGCCGGTATATCGGTAAAGCAGAAAGTTCCAGATTGATAACAATCCCATGTATAGGCTAATGTCCTGCTCAGAGCAAAACCTTCGCAAAGCATTTACATCAGACCGGCCAATATATGTTTCAAGAGAAGCCCCGTTATAACTTTTGATTTTGGGCCTAAGCTTAGCACCGGGCAGTGTTAATACCGGCAGCTCATTTCCTTTAAGTTTTTCTTTCCAGTATGCCCGGCCATTCTGAGATACATCATCCTGAAATTGTTGATTGATCCAGGCAGCGTAATCTTTATATTGAATAGGTAATTCGGGTAAGGCCGGGAGTTGTTCCAGTAACAGAGACTGGTAATAGGCCATTACATCGCGTACCAATATCTCAAGCGACCAGGTATCGCTGATAATATGGTGCATATTGTAATAGAACACATATGTTTCGGAAGGTAATTGAAACAGTTTAACCCTTAACAGCGGCCCGTTTTCCAGGTCAAATATTTTGGTTGAATCCTGTTTTATTATCGCCCTGGCCTGCAATTCGGCTTCCGGCTCATTTCTGAAATCGTATTGTTCTAAGCTAAAATCTACATCGTCGGCAGCTAATATCCACTGGTGTACGTTACCGCTATCATCTTTTCTGAATACGGTACGTAGCGATTCGTGCCGTTCTATTGTTAATAAAACTGCTTTTTCCAGCATGGCCATATCGTAGTGGCCCCTTAAAAAATGGGTATTGGGCACATTGTACGCTACCGATGCTTCCGGTGCCTGGCTAACCAACCAAATTCTAAATTGACCAGGTGATAGAGCATAGCTAGATTGCCGGGTTTGCACCTTTATTGATTCAAGCTGGTCTTCGGCAGAATATTTCTGAAGGAAGAGTATAAGCTCTTGCTTATTGCTTCTGACCAAGTCTACTACATCATCGCTTAAATAGTCGCCGTCGAAGCTAAGTTCCAGCTCCTGATTATTTAAGCTAATGCCTACTTTATGCTTTTCTAACTCCCTGATAATTTCCAACATCGCTATATCAGATCTTTATGGTGTTTTTAGCTTTAGTATTGATTTGCATAGCTGCCAAGCCTTGGGCTATGTCAATCTCCTTCGCTAACTCTTCTATAGTAGCCTTTTTGAAAAAGTCTTTCATTTGAATTTTCACTCCAAATTCTTTTTGAATCAGCTTAATCATTGTTACTCCCTTAAGGGAATTTCCTCCTATATCAAAGAAGCTATCCTGTACGCCCACTTTACTGATGGCAAAAAAATCGGACCAAATAGCTGCCAGTTTCTCTTCCGTAGCGTTATTAGGAGCCACATAGTTATTTTGCAGACGCGTAGTAATTTCCTCATCTATTTCCTCTTCATCCTCTCCCAAAAATTCATTACCGACGAGTTGATGAAAACCAATTTTTTGTCCGGGCTGAGCCAGATTACTGGTAAGTGACTGAATATCTACCTTTGCCGGAAGTTTGGTTTTCCAAAAAGAGTAAAGTGGTAAGGATAACTTTTGAATGCCTTCTGGATACAAAGCATCAAATGCAACACAAAGTCCTTGTAACCAAATCTCTCCTAATTTCTGCAGGAACATATCCTGATCATCAACCTCCTGCAGGGGATGCCGCACTACATTTGTAACAAAATGAAGGTCAGCGGCATATTCAGCGTGTTGTTTGCACAATGTACTTAGCGCATTTCCCGGGCCTACTTCAATAAGCGCCAAATTTTTCTCCGACAATAAGGTTTTAATTCCTTTCGAAAAGTTAACAACTCCTCTTAAGTGTTTTAACCAATAGGCAGGCGTGGTTACCTCATCGTCTTGTATTACCTCCCCGTTCAGGTTAGAGATGAACGGCACTGAAGGTTTAGAAAAGTTTACCTTATTAAGTTCCTGTTCAAAGTCATCCAGAATACAGTCCATTAAAAACGAGTGCCCGCCTACTGATATTCTTAATTTAGAACACTCAACATCTTCGCTTTGCAGCCTATCATACAAACCGGATATTGAAGATTCTCTGCCGGATACCACACAGGACTGGGGAGCATTAATGACCGATATCGACGTAAAATCATCCAGATAAGGCTCTAGCTGATCAGCAGCCATAGTAACGCTCAGCATGCTACCGTGAGGGGTTTTTTTCATCAGTTCAGCCCTTTTGGTAACTAAGTGTAGTGCATCATCAAAGCTGAAAACACCGCTTATTGCCGCAGCTATATATTCACCTGTACTGTGGCCTATCATCACATCAGGCTTAATACCTAGCTCCTGAAGAAATTTGGCTAATGCATACCCAAAAATGAATACAATAGGCTGAGTGTATTCATTTTTGTTTATTTCGGAACTACCGACTCCATCTTGAAAAACTACATCCGCTAAGTTTAACCCGCTAATCTTTTCTAATGTCTGCAAGCCTTCATCAATGTATTTTTTAAAGGCCGGGAAAGCCTCATATAAGCCTTTTCCCATATTTGTATATTGCGAACCGGAGCCGGAAAACAGAAAAGCTGTTTTCTTTTTACTTTTTATTCTCCCGACAGAAGGCTGATTTTCACCCCCTTTCAGAAAAGAAAGTAATTCTTCCTTACTCTTAACTACAGAAAACCTGCCATAATCCAGGGCTTCCCTTCTGCTAAGCGTATAGGCTATATTTTTTAAAGGGTAATCTTTATCATCATTTTCTAGGCTCTGAGCTAAACTTTGCTGGTACTGACTAAGCGAAGACTGATCCCGGGCAGAAACTGTAATTAAAACACTAGAGTTTACATTATTTGTCGTATTCAAATGAATATCAGGCGCTTCTTCCAGAATTACGTGCGCATTATTACCTCCTATCCCAAAACTACTTACCCCGGCTCGGCGCGGTGTGCCGTTATTGCGTTCCCAGCGCTTTAATTTTGTATTTACCGTAAACGGTCCGGAACTGAAATTAATCTCTGGATTAGGCTGCTCAAAATGTAACGACGGAGGTAATTCCTGGTTTTTAAGCGCTAATACTGTTTTAATAAGACCGGTTACTCCGGCAGCAGCATCTAAGTGTCCAATATTGGTTTTTACTGATCCCAGCGCACAATTATGAGAGGTATCGTAGTTGAATGCTTTATTTAAGGCTTCCACTTCAACCGGGTCTCCCAATTTGGTTCCTGTACCGTGAGCTTCCACATAGGTGATGGTATTAGCTTCAACTTCGGCAATTTGGTGAGCCTGCTTTATACATTCGTATTGACCGGTTATGCTGGGTGCGGTGTAACCAACCTTACGATTGCCATCATTATTCACAACCGATGATCTGATAACTGCATGAATATGGTCACCATCATTAACTGCATTCTCGAGTGTTTTTAAGGCAATAACCCCAACACCCTCGCCAGATACTATACCGGAGGAGTCTTTACTGAATGCCCGACAGTGACCATCTTTAGAATTAGTCATTCCTTCCTGATGAAAATGACCTCGGTAGGGTTTGGAATAGATACGTATACCGCCTGTTACGGCAATATTACATTCTCTCATTAACAAAGAGCGGCAAGCCTGATGCACCGCAACTAGTGAACTTGAGCAAGCTGTATCTATATAGTAACTAGGTCCTTGTAAATCGAGGTTATAGGAAATTAGTGTACTAATAAAATTCTTATTGGAAACCTGATTCAGATAAAAGGGATTGACCTGATCATTTCCTGTCATTAAAATAAACGCCCTCCAGTCAACATTATCTGCGGCAGAAAGATATAACCCGATTTTACCACTATACTTTTTCGGATTATAACCCGCGTGCTCTAATGCCAGCCACACCTGCTCATGCATCAGCCTTATTTGAGGATCCATAACCATAGCCTCAGCTTTGGTATAGCCAAAAAACTTATAATCAAAGCTGTATGGATCTTCCAGGTCGGCTATTGCTTTAATAAAATCCGGATTATTGATATTATCTTCTAGAGCCCCTAAAGCCTTTATTTCTTCGTCAGTATAGAATTTTACCAGCTCTTTGCCATTAGCTAAATTCGACCAAAAATCTTCTAAATTTTCGGACTGCGGATACTTTCCTGACATTCCGATGATGGCTATATCTTTTTTTCTTATTGAAGTCTTCATCTCTAATGCTTTTTATATGAAATCAATAATATCATCCAGGGCTGATGACATATCTTCTACCTCTTCCTGATCGTTGCTTCTAAAACCAGAATAATTATCCATATATTTTGATAGCTTAAATACACTGGAATGCTCAAAAAGAGCCACAACCTTTAAATCCAGATTAAAAGCCTTATTAATTTCATTAAGTATTTGTATCATTTTTAGAGATGTAGCTCCCAGATCGAAGAAATTGTCATGAATGCCTATCTGCTCAATCTTTCTGTTCAGTTTATCTGAAATAATCTCTATTAGCTTAGACTGAATATTATTTTGAGCACCGAGATAATTATCAGAAGCAGCAAGTGTAGTCGGAGATATTTCTAAAAGCAGTTTTTTATTAACTTTACCATTTGTTGTCAATGGTATTTCTTCAACCTGCACATATTGGGCAGGCACCATATAAGCTGGCAGAGAATCCAGTAGAAAACTTCGTAGAGAGCTAGCCGATTCCTCTTTATCAGCTACTACGTACGCTATAATATCCTTAGCGTAATCGTTATCGGTGGCGTTATTAGTCAGCGCTACTGCTGCGCTAATGCTATCTTTTCTCAACAAAGTATTTTCAATTTCTTCCAGCTCAATCCGGTAGCCATTTAGCTTAACCTGATTATCTTTTCTACCCAGATATTGCAAGTTTCCATCCGGTAGCCATCTGCCTAAATCGCCGGTAAGGTATACTTCTGTCTGCTTTACACTTGGTAGCTCTATAAATTTTGAAGCGGTTAGAGAATCTTTGTTCAGGTAACCTTTAGCCAAACCTCTGCCGGCAATGCATATTTCACCACTAACCCCTACTGGCACTAACTCATGGTCTTCGTCAACTATATAGGTAGCGGTGTTGGCAATGGGTCGGCCAATAGGAATATTTGATGAATCCCGGTCTATATCATTAGCAATTTTGTGTATAGATGAGCATATACTTACCTCGCTGGGACCATACGCGTTGTAGTAATCCCCTAAAGCAGAAAACTCTATAGCTTGCTTAGCCGGGGCCGCCTCTCCGGCGGTTACTAATTTGGTCAGCCCTGCTAGCTTATTCACATCCATCATACTTAAATAAGCCGGAGGAATTAGCGCATAGTTAATTTTATTATTTACAATATAGGCTACAGTAGCTTCCGGGGTACTTCTACTTTCTGCATCAATAATGTACACACAAGCTCCGGCCAACAAACAGGTAAACACCTCGTAAATAGAAGCATCAAAAGATGAAGAGGCAAATTGCAAACCCCTGTAGGCTTGTTGAAGGCCAAGAGACTCAATTGAGGCTGATATTGTATTTTTTATACCTGAATGCTTAACCAGAACCCCTTTAGGCGCCCCGGTTGAACCAGAAGTATAAATTATATATGCTAAAGCTTCAGCATCTAACTGCACTTTCGGCGAACTCGTACTATAGGCATCAGCATTAAAATTGGCAATGTTGAAAACTTTACCCTGATAATTTTTAGAATTATTCCCTTCTTCAGTTTGAGTTAATAAAAGCTTAGGTTGAGCATCTTCTAAAATGTAATTCACTCGTTGTTCCGGATATTCAGAATCAATTGGCAAATAGACGGCACCTGCCTTCAAAATACCCAGAAGGCAAATTATAATTTGTTCACTTCGCTCTAACTGAACGCCAACAAAATTTCCTACTTGGATGTCAAAATCCTCAATAAGGAAATGAGCAAACTGATTTGAACGTTCGTTCAAGCATTTATATGATAGGATATTTCCGTTGAAGTAAACTGCATCATGATCTGGAAATTGAACAGCGTAGCTTTCAAACTGCTCAATAATATTTTGGAATTGATATTCAGCCGCCGGCCCTTCCGAAAACTTTAGAATATTATTCTTTTCATTTTCAGATATATAATTGATGTTCTTTATTAAAATATCCGGCTCATTAAGCACTGAATGAAGCAATTGCCGGAAATGCAGCATTAACCCTTCAATTATATCTTTATCATAAATGTCCGTATTGTAGGTAATGCGGAAATTTATAACATCACCTACTTCTATAAATGAAATATCAAGATCATACTTGGCTTTGCGGTAACCGTTATCCTTTACCCTAAGAATATCTTCAGGATTAGCCTGCTCAGAAATTTTGCCAAGGTTTTGAAGAGCCAGCATAATATCAAATACCGCGTTGCGGTTGGGCTTATGCATAATCTCCAGATCTTCCACTAATCTGTCAAAAGGATAATCCTGATGCTCAAAGGCACTAAGCGTAGTATTTAAAACTCCTTTGTAAAAGGAGGTAAATGATTGGGAAGCTTCTACGTTGTTGCGTAAAGCCAGTGTATTTAAGTAAAATCCAATTTGATTTTCAAGGTCGCTATGGCTGCGACCGGCAACCGGAGTTCCGATTATAATATCGGTGAGGGAAGTGTATTTATAGATTAGAACATTCCATACTGCCAATAGTGTAGTAAAAAGCGTTCCTCCCTGTTCTCTGGTATACGCTCTGGTTAACTGGGTAAGATTCTTATCAATGTAGATGGTTAAATTTTTACCGTTAAAGCTTCTGCCTTTAGGCCTCGTTTTAAGTGATGGTAAGTCTATTTTAGTTAGCTCACCACCTAATTTACTTAGCCAGTAATCTCTGCTACTGTTATAACTCTTATTATCAAGTCTGCTTTGCTGCCATTGTGCATAGTCTTTATACTGAATAGGTAGTGGAGTACATTCCGGCTCAGAATTATGGGTTAAGGCTTGGTAAAATACCATAACGTCTCTATGAAGAACCTCCATAGACCAGCCATCACCGATAATATGATGCATATTATAGTAGAATATATACTCATCGTCTTTAATATGAAGTAAGCTTGCTCTGATTAAAGGCCCGCATTCCAGATCAAAAACTTCGTACGCATCTTTTCTGATATAATTGGCTGCCTGAACTTCACTGTCGGTAAATTCTCTAAAATCTATATATCCTAAGTTAAAATTCAGCTCTTCGGGCTTAAGTATGCTCTGCCTTACTTCACCAAATTTGTTTGTGATAAAAACCGTACGCAGTATTTCGTGCCGCTCAATTACAGCGTATACCGATTTTTTAAAGTTTTCTATATCATATTCGCCGCTTAAAACTACCTGAGAAGGCATATTATATACACCTGAACCTTCCGGCATTTGGCTCAAAATCCAAAGGCGACGTTGCCCGTCAGATACCAGATAGTTTTCCTGTTCTTTTACTTTAGGAATGGCAGTATAGGTATCGGGTTGGGATAGTGAATTGCTTAGCAGACTAACATGCGACTCTAAAGTGGTATGCTTAAACAGTTCTTTAAGTCCGATTTTAACGTTAAAGGCCTGATGATACTGATTGACCAATTGGGTAGCCTTTAGGCTATGGCCTCCAAGCTGGAAGAAATCATCTTTAATACCAATTGATTTACCCTGTAGTATACTTTGCCAGATTCTGACTAATTCGTGCTCCAAAGGCGTGGAAGGAGCAACATACTCCGTACCGGAGATATGTTCTTTTGGATTAATCTTTAATAAATTCTGCTTATTAACCTTACCGTTAGTTGTTAATGGCAAATTGTCTAGCTGTACAAAGTATTTAGGCAGCATATAAGCCGGTAACACTCCCTGCAAATTCGCTTTTATATTTGCTGTATCCACAGCCTGATCAGCCACAATAAAGGCAACTAATTCTTTTACTTCTTCTTCATTGTATGGTATCACTTCTGCCTGTGAAACACCTTCAATTTCAAGCAGCTTAACTTTAATTTCATCTAGTTCAATACGATAGCCGGCAATTTTTACCTGATCATCTGTTCTGCCTACCAACTCTATTTCTCCTGAAGGCATCCACCTGCCTATATCTCCGGTGCTGTAGCAAGAATAGATGCCGTCATCGCTGGTCTTAAATTTATTACGGGTAAGTTCCGGGCGATTTAAATAGCCTTGGGCTACACTTTTGCTGCATATTACCACTTCACCGGGCATACCAACATCCATAGGCTGCCCCAAGCTGTTGGTAATACTAATTTTGGTATTGGCAATTGGTTTACCTATTAATATTCTGTCCGCATTTGGCTCCAGCTTCTTTACTATGCATCCTACCGTTGCTTCAGTAGGGCCATATTCATTATAAACTGCTATATCTTCTTTTATAGCCCACAGTGCATTAAGCTGGCTATTCATCAATTGTTCACCGCCACAAATTACAATTTTGATGTTTGTGCTTTCTATAGACAGTTGTTTAAGCAGCGACAAATGAGACGGTGTCAGTTTTAGCGTATCAACCTCGGGATTAGAAAAGCTGGCTCTAAGTAGTTCGTCAATTTCTTTTTTATCGCTGCCTATCCATAGTTTTTTACCTCGGGTAAGACTTGTAAATAAGGCTGTAACCGTAAGATCAAACGAAACTGACGTAATCAATCCCCAATTACCGTAATCACCATCCTCAAAATAATAGCCATTGGCCCACTGTATGTAATTGAGCAAATTACCATGAGAGATAAGACAACCTTTGGGGTTGCCGGTTGAACCGGACGTATAAATACAATATGCTAATGCACTAGGGGTGTATTTGGGCAACGTTAGGCTAGCATCAGCGCTATATATTTCAGCTAACGTTGGGTCTACAAGTTTAACTTCCGATAAGCCGATAGCCTCAATAAATGAATCTTCAGTAATTACTAGTTTACAGTTGCAGTCCTGCAGTAAAAACCGAATTCTTTCGGCCGGGTAGGCCCTGTCTACCGGAATGTAGTAAGCACCGCATTTTAAAATTGCTAATACACTGATTACGAACCATTCGGAGCGTTCAAGCAAAATGCCAGCCGGCTGGTTAGGGCTAAGCTGCCCCTTCTGGATTAAGTAAAAAGCTAATTTATCAGAAAGCTGATCTAATTGATTATAGGTTAAGCGCTTATCTTCAGTAATAATTGCTACAGCATCCGGGTTATTAGCAACCTGACGGTTTATTAAGTCTAATACAGTGCTGTACTCTTCTTGCTTTACTTCCGTAGCATTGGAATTTGCTATTATTTCCTTACCAATTGCACTTAACGTATTTGCCTGAGAATTATCAAAAACTCCTTCAAGCTGAGAGACTATAATATTTAAGTTTGGAACAGTAAACTTAGCTGTATCGTAGTAAAGCGCTATTTCCAATTTACTTCCATAGTCAATTACCTGAAGCTTTAAGTCGAAATTATCTGTAACACTATAAAAATCATTCAACTTAAGAACCTCACTATTGAATGCTTTATCAATTGAATGAGAAATGAACTCATACTGATAATTAAAATACTTTTTACTATTATGGTCTTCCGTTAGCCGGTCTACATAAAAGTAGTCAACCCAGGCAGCCATTTCCTCTAATCCTTTCTTTAAGGCTGTTGCCAAGCTGCTCTTATCTTCCGGTATAACATTTACCGGTATAGCTTTTGAAACTAAGCCAAATGTATTTTTCAACTCATCGTACCCTCGCTTGAAAGGGATATAACCTAAGGTAAATTCATCATCATTAAACTGGCTGAGGTAATGAGCAAACCGGGCAAAAATATGGTGATCAAAATCCTTGAAATCACCGGACTTCAGCGCGCTATATGATTCCCCTTCATAAGCTTTTACAACTTTTTTTCCGGGTAAAAACTGCTGGTTTGTATAAGCGGTAAATGGAATACGGCTTTTCTCGTAGGTTACAGTCTGGTTCTTCCAAAAATTTTCTCCTTCTATTTCCGGCTCACGTTGTAATTGGTTTTGCCAGGCTGCAAAATCCTCGTATTCTACTACATCCCTCTCACTTTCGCTATAATTTTCACCCTCGGTTATCGACTTAGCTAACTCTTCTTTAAAGAAAATAGTGCTGTAGTTATCAGCCCATAAGGCATAAAGTCTTACGACTAAATATGATTTATTGCCTCCACTGCTTATAAGGCAAGCCTTAAACGGGTAGTCAACAGCCGGATTATATACATTGCTGAAGTGTTGGTCGGCTATGCTTACTATTTCAGGTTCAGATGTTTCAGCAATCGTAACCTCCGATAAGTAGTTTCCGGTTTCATCTCCAACTACCTGTACAGGAAAAGCAGAACCGGCAATTTGCCCTGTTTTAAACAACAAGGTTTTATTTTTTATTACTACCTTTTCAATTGCTCTGTTTATTTCGCTAAACGTTAAGTCTGCCGCTATCTCTAGGATTATCTGATTGTAGTAAGTATTGAGCTGATCTTTGCCAATACTCCATAGATTTATCTGGTTAGCAGACAATTCATATCCTTCAATAGCATTTAGAGTATCGTTTATCATAGCAGGTAATTATTAGGGCAAATTATATGATGTTTCAGGCTTGTTCCCGGCTATAGGGCAGGTGTTGGTTAATATAAATTGAATAAGGAGGTAATTATTTTTCGATCTCCGGTGTAGGAGTTTCTGCCGTGAGAAATCAACATATTGTCCAGAAAAAGAACATCTCCCTTTTCCCAAGGAAACATCACCATTGATTTGTTGTATGCTTCTCTAAGTTCCTCAATGATTTCCTGAGATATTTCGCTTCCATCCCCGAAGTACGTGTTATTAGGTAGTTGCTCATCTTCGGCAATCGTGCTTAGTACTTCCGGTTCAAGCGCATATTTATTGAAGAAAAATGCGTGATTAAACCATACACTTTCGTTTGTAAGCGGGTGTTGCCATATAGCTTTTTTTGTCCAGGTTAGTTTTAAATCTTCACCCTTCCACTCGAAGTTCATGCCATTGTGCTGGCAGGTTTCCTCTACTTCAGATTTGCTATTACTTTGAAAAACCTCCTGCCAGGGCAAGCCTAATTCTTTTGTCAGGTTCCGCACATACATAACACCCTTGCTTTCAAACTTCGTTCTGATGGTTGTGCTCATATTAGCTAGTACCAGTCGGTTATCGCAAATAGGTGTCTCTCCTTTAGTGGCTGCCGGAGTTATGCAACAGAATACAATATTAGTAGGATGTTCCGGGGCGTAGGAACTCTCACTGTGCATATTAATGCTATACTCAGCCGGATAGGTAGTAGTATGGTAAACATTATTGCCTACGGAATAGCGCGGCGAAGATCGCATGTTATACTCCAAAGGGGTATCCACGTATAAACGGGTAAATTCCTCAAATTTTTCTACCGTATTAATATTAAAGCCTCTTAGCAGAACACCACCGTACTTATTTACTTTTTCCTCAAAAGCATTCCGGTTATTCTTAATCCAATCGTTTAAGATAAGCCCAGGCATAGCAGGCTTGACCGTTAGCGGAAACCCAAGACTTTCGGACAGAATGCTGTAGCGCACTTGATCTCCGTCCACTTTTTTGGCTTTGGCATTTTTCAGCCGTTGCAATTGATTGATCATAATGGGTGATTATTTTCTTTTAAGATTGAATTTTCCAGCATTTGCCGCCCGAAGGCTTTCCTTTACTTCTTTCTTGAAATCCAGATTTTTAATTGCTTCTTCCGGCTTGGTAAGCAGTTGGCCAACTAAGCTTTTAAAGTCGGCAACCAGCCTTTGCATAGTGCTTGTTTCGTATAAATCCGTGTTATAATTTATATCGAAATACAGGTACTGTCCTATCTCATGGATATTGATAAGCATATCGAGTTTAGCACCTGTATCAGGTACTACAA
The DNA here is from genome assembly GCA_964504565.1 of uncultured Roseivirgaceae bacterium. GTDB lineage: Bacteria > Bacteroidota > Bacteroidia > Cytophagales > Cyclobacteriaceae > Cesiribacter. Next base: position 88,265 of record CAZDEY010000005.1, on the reverse strand, counting down.
TCACTTTATTCACTTGCTCCTCATTCCATTCAACATCTTCCGGAGCGTCTCCGGTATTATGGTAAGATATCATTACATCGAATAGCGGGTTCCGGCTGGTATCTCCTTTCATGTCTAAAGCATCCAGAAGCTGATCAAAAGGATACATTTGATGATGAACATCTTCTAATACAGATTCCTTGGTCATTGAAAATACCTCGCTGAACGTGCTTTCTTCCTGAACATTGTTTTTCAGCACCAGTGTATTAAAGAACATACCAATTTGGTTTTCCAGGTCTGCATGGTCCCTGCCAGCAATAGGCGAACCCATAATAATATCACTCTGACCGGTGTACTTAGCAAAAAGTATGTTCCATAGGGCTGTAACCCCTATAAACATAGTACCCTCGTGTTTTTTACAGAAATCTTTCAGTTTAAGGGTTAAGTCCTCTGTAAGCACAGCACTAATTGTAGCCCCGTTGCTGGTCTTTACCTTAGGCCGTGGCTTCTGTTCGGGCAGATCTAACCTAGGCAAATTACCTTTCAGCTTATTCTTCCAGTAATTTTCATCCGCAGCATAAGCTCCTGACTTTAGCTGCTTTACTTGCCACACCGCGTAGTCTTTATACTGAATGGTCAGTTCCGGAAGTTCGGGCTGTTCGTTTCTTAAAAATGCCTCGTAGTAAGCCAGCACATCTCTCTTCAATATATCGCTGGAAACCCCATCGCTTATAATATGGTGAAGGTTATAGTAGAATATATAGTCACTATTGCCTACGCGGAACAGAATAGCTCTTATCAAGGGATCATTTTCCAGATCAAACGGCTTACGGGAATCTTCTTTGGCATATGCTACAGCCGCTTCCCGCGGGTTTGCTTCATTGCTGAAATCCTTTTCCTGTACCGAGAAACCAAAATTGCCGGTTGGCCTAATAATTTGCCGAACTTCGGCACCGTCTTTTACAAAATTAGTGCGCAGCGTTTCGTGCCTTTCTACAACAGCTAAAATTGCCTTTTTAAGAATTGAGGTATCGGACTTTCCTTCTAAGGTTACCGTAGTTGGTATACTATAAGAAACACTATTCTCATCTATCTGACTTACAATCCACATGCGCTGCTGGGCACTGGAAAGTGGGTAATTTTCCTGAGTGGGGGCCGGTACAATTGGCTTGAATGTCGCTTCTTCAGATTTAAATAATAATGCGCAGTGCTGTTCAACTGTTTTATTTATGAACAGATCCTTAAGGTTGAGTTTTACCCCAAAATCTTTGTTATACCGGGTAATCAGCCTGGTTAATTTCAGGCTATGCCCTCCAAATTCAAAGAAGTCATCGGTTACGCCAATTCTATCTCTGGTCAGAATTTCCTTCCAGATCGCTACTATCTTTTCTTCATTCTCGTTGCGGGCTGCTACATAGGTTACATCAACCACTTGCTCGGTTTTATTTTTTAAAGCAGCTTTATCTACCTTACCGTTAGCAGTCAAGGGCACCTCATCAATTTCGATGAGTGTAGTAGGCACCATATGCTTAGGCAGGCTATTGGCAAGGTAGGCTCCTACGTCATCTTTAGTTTGTCCGGCAGCCGGAATTACGTAACAAATTAATTCTGTATTGTAGTATTTATCTTCCCCTACTATCAGCACATGCTGATCCAGAACCGGGCATTTGTCCAGAGCAGCTTCTACCTCGCCCAGCTCAATTCTAAATCCCCGAATTTTAACCTGCTTGTCATTTCTGCCTACGTACTCCAGGTCTCCATTAGGCAGTCTTCGCGCCAAGTCACCGGTTTTGTAGAGATACGAACCTGGTTTGTACGGATCTTCAATAAATCTTTCTGCCGTTAACTCAGGCCGGTTTAAGTAACCTTTGGCTAAGCCGGCACCCAACACATAAAGTTCTCCGGTAGTGCCGGTTGCAACCGGTTTAAGCATAGCATCGAGCAGATAACAACCCATGGTAGGTATTGGAACTCCAATATTGCTTAGGTTGTCTTCAATATCCTGCAGCTCAATATGTTTGTAGGTAACGTGTACGGTAGTTTCGGTTATTCCGTACATGTTAATGATTTTGCAATCCGGGAATTTGGTGTACCATTGACTAACCCGCTTAGGCTTCAACCCTTCACCTCCAAATATTAAATATCTGGCTGACAGAGAATAATCTCCATTAATAACCTCTTCCTGTAATTGAGCGAAGGCCGATGGTGTCTGGTTCAGTATCGTAACCTTTTCTTTCTCTAAGAGAGAGGCAAATAAAGCTGTATCAACCGTTGCTTCCGTAGGTACAATTACAAGCTTCCCTCCGAATAATAAGGCGCCAAAAATTTCCCATACGGAAAAATCAAAACAGTATGAGTGAAAGAGGGACCAAACATCCCGGTTATCAAAGTCAAAAAGAGGCTTCTCATTAAAAAATAATCTGAAGACATTCTCGTGGCTTATTAAAACCCCCTTTGGGTTCCCGGTAGTACCGGAAGTAAATATAACATAAGCCAGGTCAACTCCGTCTATTTCCAAATTCAGATTTTCAGTACTGTACTCACCAAGTGAGCTTACTTGGTATAGGTTTAGAATTTCTATACTATCAATAGCTAGTGAGCTATCTAATTTATAACCGTCTGTAAGCAGAAGCCTGAGCTTGGTATCGTTCAGTATATAATTAATACGTTCGGTAGGGTATTCCGGGTCAATAGGTACATACGCACCTCCGGCTTTTAAAATACCCAGCAAACCGGCCAACATTTGGGTTGAACGGCCCACACAAATACCGACCAAATCGTTTCGTTTCACTCCCTTTTCACGCAAAGCATTAGCAATGCGATTTGCCTGAGCGTTTAATTCGGCATAACTAACCGAGCTCCCTTCCAGAGACAATGCTACAGCGTTGGGGTATTTATCAACCTGTTCTTCAAACTTTGCAACCAGATTTTGGCTCTTTTCGAATGTTACGGATGTAAAATCCAGGCTACACAGCAGTTGTTCTTTTTCCTCAGCCGTATAGAGTGATACCGCTGAAAGAGGTTGGTCTTTGTCAAAAACAAGTTGCTCTAATACGGTCGTAAAATGCTTACTGATCATTTCGACGTATTGCTCATCAAGCACATTGCTGTTGAAAGTAAAGTCAACAACTAAAGCCTGCCTTATAGAGGGCTGAATAGATAAGAGGTAATTGTTATTCTCCTTTATTTCAACCTCATCAATCGCAAGCAACGAAGCATCCGATTCAAACGTATCGGCGGTTGGGTAATTGGTAAATGACAATAGCGAATCAAAAAGATCTCCTTTTACCTCATTCCACTGAGAAATATTACTGAGAGAAGTATGCTGAAACTCCCGGGCCGAAACTGATGAACGCTGCAATCTCTGTAAAAATGATTCTACCGTATCTTTTTCCTCAATTGTCAGCCGTAGAGGAATAGTATTAATATATAAACCTACTTTGTTTTTATACTCGGCTTCTGCCGGGCGTCCGGAAACCGTAGAACCATATACAACATCTTGCTGACCAGTATATTTTCCTAAAATATACCCCCATACGCCCTGCATTAGCGTATTAGGGGTAATTCTCATGTCTTTTGCAAAGCCGGTTAGCCGCTCTGTAAAATCCTTTGAGAAGTTGGTAGTTATTCTTTTGTATTCTCCTTTACCTTTATTTCTTTCATGCGAGGCTCTACAAAAAGGAAGTAATGTCGGCTTATCGAAGCCCTTAAGATAATCAGTCCAGAAACCTTTCTCCTTTATTGTATCTACGGTTTTCAGGTAGTTAATAAAGTCTTCGTAACGATCTTCTTTCCCTAAATTTGGCTGGTTACCCTTAAGTAGTTCTTTATAGGCACTAATAAGTTCATGAATGATGATCTGGCCCGACCAGCCGTCCCATAAGGCGTGATGCTTAGTCCATATCATTTTATAACGAGCCTCACCAAACTTTACAAGAGATACGCGCATTAAGGGTGGTTTACTAAAGCTGAATTCCGTATACCTGTCCTTCTTTTTTAATTCTTCATATTTTAAGATTTGCTCCTCTTTGCTTAGAGAAGAAAAATCCTGAAAAACTATTGGCGGCTCTACTTCTTTGTTAACAAACTGAATAGAAATATTAACCTTATCGTATATAAAACCTGTTCTGAGTATAGTGTGCTTATTTATAACATACTGCCAGGCTTTTTTAAACTCATCGGTATTTATTTCAGATGAGAACCCGATATCAAATTGGGTATGGTATGTGGTATTGGCAGTAGCACCGGCATGATACAGGTATGAACTATGGAATAATATACCCTCCTGAACCGGGCTTAATCCATACATTGCTTCAATATTTTTACGATCAAGCTTTGCATTATCACGACTTAGGAAGTCTACTAAGCTCTGCTTATTATCCTTAATAAAAGAAACTATATGATCGTGTTTCTTTACTTTCTGAATCTCATCCGGGGTTAGCTTACCGTGCTTTCCTTTTAAAATCAGATCTTTTCCGCTCACCGTAAGACTTAGGTCGTGCCTTCTTAGTTCTTCTATAAAATCTTCCATAATTGTTTAGTTCAGGTGTTTATCGGGTGCTCTTTTTATTTGAGAATGTTTAGAAAATCTCTACTCCCTCCAGTAGCGAAGATTCTCTATTTAATATTCCCTCAAACTGAGCTTGTATTGATTGCAGAATTGATTCTATCGTGCTTAGATCAAAGTATAGTTTATTATAGGTCAGTATAAATTCAACTTTGCTTTTACCTTCTTTAACCAGCAGGTTTAAGTCGTATTTACCCATTCCTTGATTGCTACACTTGACAGAAGGTACAGTAAGTTCCGGCTCGCTATCGGTGGTTTCGTAGTGATACAGAATATCGAACAAAGCAGTCCTGCTCATATCCTTCTGAGGGTTTAAACTGACAACCAGACGGTCGAACGGCATTGCTTTGTAGCTTGAGGCTTCTTGCCAGCTTTGTTCAACTTTTTTAGCTAGTTCAGGAAGTGTATCCTTTATGTCAACCTGAGTTCTGAGAACTACCAGATTATCTAACGGTCCGACTATACTATAAGTAATAGAATTTCTAACTTCCATCAGCGTGCCTATAGTAATATCTGTAGAGTTGCTTCGTTCGGCCAGTAGGTATTTAAATACCGCTAAAGAAAGCGCGTTAATGGTTATATCATTTTCCAGGCAGTAGGAAAGAAGTGAGCTTCGGTTAAGTTCAAAAGACATGCTTTCTGCTTCGTATATATGAACCGCCACGCGTTCTTTATCGGTAGGAAACTTCAGAACTTCCATATTCCTGAGTTTATTTCTCCAGAAATATATGAGCGAGTCTATCTCATCGTCATCCATTTTGTGTTGCCACTCCGAGAAATAAGAATACTGAAGGGTATAAGGTAATTCCTGATCCGGGTTTAGAAGAAAAAGTTTGAAATCACGCTCTATAATACCTAAGCTGGCTCTGTCAACAAGTGCGTGGTGCAAAATGAAAAGTACTGTACCTTCATTTCCAGACAAATTGTAGTAAATATTTAATAATTGGCCCTCTTCCAATAGAAAAGGGGTTGCTCTTAGTATTTCCCACTGCTCCAGTAATCCCTTCTTACAAGACAACACCTCTTCAATGTTAACTTCTTCGGGTTTCATTACACTTTGAAAAACTTCATTTCCTACCTGAATAATCTTAGTTCTTAAGATTTCGTGCCGATCTATCAATTTGGAAACAGCTTTTTGCAACTGCCTTTCAGTAGTTCCAGCCTCTACTTTTACTAGCAAAGGAATATTATGATAAACCGGCCCACCTTTGTATAGGTAGTCCTTTTCGAAATGGTCGATAAACCACATTCGCTGTTGATGAAAAGAAGCTGGGATATTCATTACGATTTTACTATTTATTAGCACTGCCTGTACAAATTCTTATTAATCCATTTATGGGTTAGTGATTTTTAAAACTTCAATACTCCTTCCTCCGAATCTTCTGATTCAAACAGCTCCTCAAATTCCTTATGATCCACTGAGCCGGCAAAGCCGAAATCCGAAGGCGTTAACTCGCTTTCTTCTTTAGCCAAACAGTGTTCAATAAGGGCTTCCAGAGATGAAACATAGCTGGAGATCAGTCTCTGTACTGTCTCATCTTTGTACAATTCATTAGAATAGTCCCAGCTGATTTTCAGCCTGTTGGCCGTAATCATTGCTTTAATTACAAATTTTTCAGGCATATCAAATTCAGGACTGATGTGCGCCCCAGGGTATTCATTAGCCTCTTTAAAGTACTTACTGGTGCTAATTGCATTATCGAGTTGCCCTAAGTAATTGAAAACTACATCCCAAGTACTGTCCTTAAGTTTCTCCCTAACATTTGCATTCGAGTTCAAATATTTCAGGCAACCATATCCTATACCCTTTTGCGGCACTGCCCTTAACGTCTCCTTTACATCTTTTACTATATCGCCACTTTCAGTACTCTTGGCTTTAGTAAGCACTACCGGATATTTGTTAGTAAACCAACCGGTTGTACCTGATACGTCTATACCTTCGAAATGCGTATCTCTACCATGACCTTCAAAGCCTATAGTTAAGGTATCAGTGTCATGATTTTCAGAGAGTGAAATTAGGAGAGCACTCAACAGTATATCGTTGATATCAGTGTTGTATACCTTATTTACTTTAGTCAGAAGTTTATCTGTATAGTCGGCACTTAAAGTACGGGAAGCTGTTTGCAGCGATTTTCTGGTAGGTTTAACTGCTTCAAAATCTGTTTTAATTGGCAAATAGTTCGCCTTTACCTGTTGCCAATAAGCTAGTTGGCTTGTCGCCTCCTCACTATCGGCAAATTCCTGAAGCCTGTCTACCCAATCCCGGAAAGAACTGGTCTTATTTTCTAAAAGATCAACTTCAAGGGTATTGGCAATTAAACCCTCCAAATCATCCAATAATACGCGCCAAGAAACTCCGTCTATAGCCAAGTGATGAACTGCAATAAGTAGTCGGTTGTAAGCTTCAGTTTCCGGAGTTCGAAGCAGAACAAACTGACACAATTTACCGTCTTCCAGCTTTAGGCTCTGCTGGTATTTTTCGCATATAGCCGTAATAGTATCATTCGAAAAACTATCATTAGAGATTTCTTCCAGGCTAAACACAGACTGAGGTTCACCACCATATTCTTGTGTCCATACATCTCTATCATGTATGTTTTGGTATGAATACTTTAACCTGAGAGAATCATGCCTTTGAATAATCGAATTGATTGCACTCTCAAGTTTTTCTTCCTGCACGCTTTTTTCTACTGATAAAAGAACCGTCTGATTAAAGTGATTATAATTGGAAACATCTTTGTTAAAGAACCAGCTTTGAATCGGTGAGAGTCTTACCTCGCCGTACAAAAGGCCCTGCTCAGCATCAATTATAGTATGTTCGCTACTTTCTATTATCTGGGCCAACTCCTGAATAGTCTGGTAATCAAACAAGTCCTGAACCTGAAGGGTATAGCCTTTCTTTTTGGCTCGGCTTACTACTTGAATAATTATAATAGAGTCTCCACCTAGTTCAAAGAAGTTATCGGTAACTCCAACCTTATCAGCTCTTAATAAATCTGTCCATATCTCCACCAAGGCTTCTTCGGTTGGAGTAGTGGCTGGCTGGTAGGGACGTTCTTTCTGCTGGGTCGGATCGGGCAGTGCCTTGCGGTCCACCTTGCCGTTGGCTGTCAGCGGCAGGGCCTCCAGCTCCACGTAAGCCTGCGGCTGCATGTAGTCCGGCAACTTGGTGGCCAGGTAAGCCGACAACTCCTCTAGCTGGTAGCCTTCCTTGGGCACCACGTAGGCCACCAGACGGGCCAGCCCGTCGCCTTCCTTCAATACCACCACGTTGGCGCTCACCGGCCCATAGCCTTCAATCGCCCGGCTAATTTCCTTTAACTCTACGCGGTAGCCGCGCACCTTCACCTGGTCGTCTACCCGACCCAAAAACTCCAGTTCCCCCTGCTGGTTGCGCCGCACCAAATCTCCGCTGCGGTACAGGCGGCTACTGCCCCCCTCACCAAACGGGTTGGCAATAAATTTCTCCGCGGTCAGGTCCGGCCGCTTCAGGTAGCCCGGCGAGATGCCGGCCCCGCCCAGCAGCAATTCCCCGGCCACCCCGCTCGGGCACAGCGACATATCGCTGCCCACCACGTAGGCCTCGCCCTGGCAGAACAACTGCCCCAACGGCACCCGGTCATAGCTGCGCCCCCGCTCTACGGCGTGCAGCAGCTTGCCTACCGTGCTCTCGGTAGGGCCGTAGTGGTTGTATAGCTGCAACTGCGGCGCCTGGGCGTATATAGTTGCTACTACGCTCGCCGGCAGTACGTCCCCGCCAAAGATCAGCGTGCGACGAGGCAGCAGCAATTCTCCCTCGGCACTCAGGGCCTGCCAGTGGCTGGGTACAATCTTGATGCAGTCTACCGGGTGCTGGGTAAAGTAAGCCTGCAGCTTCAGCCCGTCCATCAGGGTATCCTTACTGAACAGGTGCAAGCACCCGCCGCTCAGCAAGGAGCCGTACAGCACCGTATGCCCCAGGTCAGCCGACAGGGCCGACATTAAACCAAAACTTTTGTTCTCTTCCAGCTTGGTAGCGTGGAGCAACCCTTGGTAATAGTCTACCAGGTTCTCGTGGCTGACCTGGACGCCTTTGGGCTGGCCGGTGGTGCCCGAGGTATAGATTACATACAACAGGCTGGACGGATCAGCTACCTCTTGAAGCGGCTCGGTGACGGCCGGCAAGTCCTCGCTCTGGATGTCGATAGAGAAAACCGGTACTTGCACGTTAAACACCTCCATCAAACTGGACGAATCAATGATCAGGGCTTTCAAGCCGGTTTCCTCGATGATGTAGGCTCGCCGCTCTTCGGGCAGCGCCGGGTCGATCGGCACGTAGCCCGCCCCGGACTTGATTACCGATACAATGGCCAGCAGCGCCCAGGGCGAGCTGTCCATCATAATGCCGATCAGGTCATTGGCCTGTAGCTGGTAGGTCTGCTGGTAGTAGGCCGCCAGGCGCGTGGCCTGCTCGTCCAGCTCCCGGTAAGTCAAACTGGTATTATTATAGCGCAAGGCCTCGGCATCAGGCTGGGCTTGAACCCGGGCCTGGAATAAATCCGATACTGTAGCCTGGCTCTGGTAGTGATAAGGCAACTGGTTGCTGTCCACCACCAGCGAACGACGCTCCTGCTCGCTTAGCATCCTGAGCTGGCCCACCGGTAGGCTTATATCGGCCAGTACCGAATCCAGCAACGCCTGGTAGTGTAGGCTTAGGCGCTCAATCGTCTCTGGGGCAAACAAGTCGCTGCAGTAGTTCAGCGAGAACACCAGCCCTTCCGGACTGTCTTCGGCAAACAGCGTCAAGTCGAACTTAGCAATGTTATAGTCCATATCCAGCGGCTCAATGCTGATGTCACCGAAACGGTACACTTTGGCCTCCGGATTGTTGTTGAGCACAAATAGGGTCTGGAACAGGGAACTGCGGCTCTTGTCGCGCTCCTCGTCCACGCGGTCCACCACCTTCTCGAAGGGAACGTTGATGTGGTCATAGGCCCTCAGCGTTGTCTGCTTCACCGCCGACAACAGCTCACGGAACGACGGGTTGCCGCTTAAATCACTGCGCAACGCCAGGGTGTTGACAAAAAAACCGATCAAATTCTCCAGCTCCTTCTGCGGACGGTTAGCCACCGTGGTGCCCACGCATATGTCCTGCTGGCCGCTGTAGCGGTACAGCAATACCTTATACACTCCCAGCAACAACATGAACAACGTTACCCCCTCACCCTGCGATAAAGAACGTAATGATTCGGTTTTTTCGCGGTCTAATTTAAAACGGACTCTATTACCACGAGAACTTTGCGTAGCCGGACGAACGTAATCCGTAGGCAGATTAAGCGGGCTTGTTCCACTGAGCTGGTTTTGCCAATAGTCCAACTGAGCCGACAGTACCTCTTCGCTCAGGTGGCGGCGCTGCCATACCGCATAGTCCACGTACTGGAAGGCCAGCTCCGGCAATACCGCCTCGCGCTCCTCTTCCAGCGCAGCGTACAACTCGCTAAACTCCTGCACCAACACCGAGGCCGACCAGCCGTCCGAGGCAATGTGGTGGCGCACCAGCACCAGCACGTGCTCCTCGGCCGAGAGCTTCAGCACCGTGGCCCGTAGCATGTAGTCCTTGGCTAGGTTGAACGGCTCGTGCACTTGTGCCTGCACGTACTCTTGGTAGTCCGGTCCCGACTCCCTATAAGACAGCCCCCAGCCCTCAGCCGACAGCACCTGCTGGTAGGCCACGCCCTCCTTCTCTACGTACACCGTACGCAATATCTCGTGCCGCTCGATAATGCCCTTCAACGCCTGGCTCAGGTAGTCCAGGTTCAACCGGCCATGCAGCTTCAGCAGCACCGGCAAATGGTAGTGCTCGCTGCCGCGCAAACGGTCGATGAACCACAAACGCTCCTGGGCAAACGACAGCGGAATGTCGGCCGGCAGCTCCTGCTTGCTCACCACCTGCAACTCGCCCTGCTCCGCCTGCGACTCAATCAGCCCGGCCAGCCCCTGGATCGTCGGGTAGTCGAACATATCGGTGATGGAAACCTCCGAGGCCAAACGGCTCTTGATCGCCGACAGTACTCGCACGGCCAGCAGCGAATGGCCGCCCAGCTCGAAAAAGTTGTCCAGCACCCCCACGCGCTCCCGCTTCAAGACCTGCTCCCATATCTCCACCAAGGCTTCTTCGGTTGGAGTAGTGGCTGGCTGGTAGGGACGTTCTTTCTGCTGGGTCGGATCGGGCAGTGCCTTGCGGTCCACCTTGCCGTTGGCTGTCAGCGGCAGGGCCTCCAGCTCCACGTAAGCCTGCGGCTGCATGTAGTCCGGCAACTTGGTGGCCAGGTAAGCCGACAACTCCTCTAGCTGGTAGCCTTCCTTGGGCACCACGTAGGCCACCAGACGGGCCAGCCCGTCGCCTTCCTTCAATACCACCACGTTGGCGCTCACCGGCCCATAGCCTTCAATCGCCCGGCTAATTTCCTTTAACTCTACGCGGTAGCCGCGCACCTTCACCTGGTCGTCTACCCGACCCAAAAACTCCAGTTCCCCCTGCTGGTTGCGCCGCACCAAATCTCCGCTGCGGTACAGGCGGCTACTGCCCCCCTCACCAAACGGGTTGGCAATAAATTTCTCCGCGGTCAGGTCCGGCCGCTTCAGGTAGCCCGGCGAGATGCCGGCCCCGCCCAGCAGCAATTCCCCGGCCACCCCGCTCGGGCACAGCGACATATCGCTGCCCACCACGTAGGCCTCGCCCTGGCAGAACAACTGCCCCAACGGCACCCGGTCATAGCTGCGCCCCCGCTCTACGGCGTGCAGCAGCTTGCCTACCGTGCTCTCGGTAGGGCCGTAGTGGTTGTATAGCTGCAACTGCGGCGCCTGGGCGTATATAGTTGCTACTACGCTCGCCGGCAGTACGTCCCCGCCAAAGATCAGCGTGCGACGAGGCAGCAGCAATTCTCCCTCGGCACTCAGGGCCTGCCAGTGGCTGGGTACAATCTTGATGCAGTCTACCGGGTGCTGGGTAAAGTAAGCCTGCAGCTTCAGCCCGTCCATCAGGGTATCCTTACTGAACAGGTGCAAGCACCCGCCGCTCAGCAAGGAGCCGTACAGCACCGTATGCCCCAGGTCAGCCGACAGGGCCGACATTAAACCAAAACTTTTGTTCTCTTCCAGCTTGGTAGCGTGGAGCAACCCTTGGTAATAGTCTACCAGGTTCTCGTGGCTGACCTGGACGCCTTTGGGCTGGCCGGTGGTGCCCGAGGTATAGATTACATACAACAGGCTGGACGGATCAGCTACCTCTTGAAGCGGCTCGGTGACGGCCGGCAAGTCCTCGCTCTGGATGTCGATAGAGAAAACCGGTACTTGCACGTTAAACACCTCCATCAAACTGGACGAATCAATGATCAGGGCTTTCAAGCCGGTTTCCTCGATGATGTAGGCTCGCCGCTCTTCGGGCAGCGCCGGGTCGATCGGCACGTAGCCCGCCCCGGACTTGATTACCGATACAATGGCCAGCAGCGCCCAGGGCGAGCTGTCCATCATAATGCCGATCAGGTCATTGGCCTGTAGCTGGTAGGTCTGCTGGTAGTAGGCCGCCAGGCGCGTGGCCTGCTCGTCCAGCTCCCGGTAAGTCAAACTGGTATTATTATAGCGCAAGGCCTCGGCATCAGGCTGGGCTTGAACCCGGGCCTGGAATAAATCCGATACTGTAGCCTGGCTCTGGTAGTGATAAGGCAACTGGTTGCTGTCCACCACCAGCGAACGACGCTCCTGCTCGCTTAGCATCCTGAGCTGGCCCACCGGTAGGCTTATATCGGCCAGTACCGAATCCAGCAACGCCTGGTAGTGTAGGCTTAGGCGCTCAATCGTCTCTGGGGCAAACAAGTCGCTGCAGTAGTTCAGCGAGAACACCAGCCCTTCCGGACTGTCTTCGGCAAACAGCGTCAAGTCGAACTTAGCAATGTTATAGTCCATATCCAGCGGCTCAATGCTGATGTCACCGAAACGGTACACTTTGGCCTCCGGATTGTTGTTGAGCACAAATAGGGTCTGGAACAGGGAACTGCGGCTCTTGTCGCGCTCCTCGTCCACGCGGTCCACCACCTTCTCGAAGGGAACGTTGATGTGGTCATAGGCCCTCAGCGTTGTCTGCTTCACCGCCGACAACAGCTCACGGAACGACGGGTTGCCGCTTAAATCACTGCGCAACGCCAGGGTGTTGACAAAAAAACCGATCAAATTCTCCAGCTCCTTCTGCGGACGGTTAGCCACCGTGGTGCCCACGCATATGTCCTGCTGGCCGCTGTAGCGGTACAGCAATACCTTATACACTCCCAGCAACAACATGAACAACGTTACCCCCTCACCCTGCGATAAAGAACGTAATGATTCGGTTTTTTCGCGGTCTAATTTAAAACGGACTCTATTACCACGAGAACTTTGCGTAGCCGGACGAACGTAATCCGTAGGCAGATTAAGCGGGCTTGTTCCACTGAGCTGGTTTTGCCAATAGTCCAACTGAGCCGACAGTACCTCTTCGCTCAGGTGGCGGCGCTGCCATACCGCATAGTCCACGTACTGGAAGGCCAGCTCCGGCAATACCGCCTCGCGCTCCTCTTCCAGCGCAGCGTACAACTCGCTAAACTCCTGCACCAACACCGAGGCCGACCAGCCGTCCGAGGCAATGTGGTGGCGCACCAGCACCAGCACGTGCTCCTCGGCCGAGAGCTTCAGCACCGTGGCCCGTAGCATGTAGTCCTTGGCTAGGTTGAACGGCTCGTGCACTTGTGCCTGCACGTACTCTTGGTAGTCCGGTCCCGACTCCCTATAAGACAGCCCCCAGCCCTCAGCCGACAGCACCTGCTGGTAGGCCACGCCCTCCTTCTCTACGTACACCGTACGCAATATCTCGTGCCGCTCGATAATGCCCTTCAACGCCTGGCTCAGGTAGTCCAGGTTCAACCGGCCATGCAGCTTCAGCAGCACCGGCAAATGGTAGTGCTCGCTGCCGCGCAAACGGTCGATGAACCACAAACGCTCCTGGGCAAACGACAGCGGAATGTCGGCCGGCAGCTCCTGCTTGCTCACCACCTGCAACTCGCCCTGCTCCGCCTGCGACTCAATCAGCCCGGCCAGCCCCTGGATCGTCGGGTAGTCGAACATATCGGTGATGGAAACCTCCGAGGCCAAACGGCTCTTGATCGCCGACAGTACTCGCACGGCCAGCAGCGAATGGCCGCCCAGCTCGAAAAAGTTGTCCAGCACCCCCACGCGCTCCCGCTTCAAGACCTGCTCCCATATCTCCACCAAGGCTTCTTCGGTTGGAGTAGTGGCTGGCTGGTATTCCTGATTACCCGCCATAGTTTCGCCAGTTAGCTTAGTAAGTGCTATTCTATCTAATTTTCCGTTGGGGGTTAGGGGCAGTTTGCTTACGTGTACAAACCGATTAGGGATCATGTAGGCCGGCAAATAGCTCTGTAGAAAACCCCTCAAATTACCGGTATTCTCGTTTGTTTGGGCTACCAAATAAGCGGTAAGCTCTTTCTCACCCGTAGCGTCAGTTGTAACGTCAACTGCAACATCAATAATATTTTCTTTTTTCCTGAATACATTCTCAATTTCGCCAAGTTCAATTCTGTACCCCCTAAGTTTTACCTGATTATCTATCCGGCCTAAATATTCTAACTCTCCATTAGGGAGCCACCTTGCCAAGTCACCGGTTTTATAAATTTTTGAGCTGCTATTTTCATCCGAAAAAGGATTATCGACAAACCGTTCGGCATTAAGTTCATATTTGTTCAGATACCCTAACGCTACTCCTTCTCCACCTATATACAGTTCGCCATGAACCCCTACCGGACACAACTGCATTATCTCATCTAATATGTAGACCTGTGTGTTTGCCAGTGGTTTACCAATATTTAATTCCTCCGTTTTGGAGATTTTTTTCATGGTAGACCAAATGGTAGTTTCCGTAGGGCCATACATGTTGTATACAGGTTTTTCCCTAAGCTGTAATAATTCCTGACAAAGGCTCTGCGAAAGTTCTTCTCCCCCGGTTAAAAGAGTCTGAAGCTGCCCTACGGATTTCGTACCTTCCGCAGTCATCATCAATTCTTTATAAAAAGAAGGGGTAGATTGTAAGTGGGTAACTTGTTCAGCCTGTATAATTTGAGCCGGAGATTTTGAACCCTTTGTACGAATAGCTAAATACTGATACTGGGCTTTATTTCTTTTAACTAGCTTGTTAAGCTCTTTTAGATGTACAAGATTTTCAAGGACTACATCGTTGTTTATACCAAAATCCAGCAGGCAAGCCACTTCATTTACTCCAACCTCATACAACTCTTTAACCCGAGACAAACAGCCTTCGGGGGTGCCGAACAAGCCACTAGTGGTATAGTAGCGTTTAAAGGCCAAGTCTAAGATCACATTGAGATCTTTATCAATATCCAGTTTTGCGTCTGATGCAATTGTCTGCATCAGGTTAATAGACTGGCGCAGGTAATCTTTAAACGGCTCTTCAACCATTTCTTTTACGTAAGCAGCATCATTACTAACAAAAGTGTGAAGCATTAAAGCTACTTTTCCTGCATCAGGATCAAATCCGTTGTCTTTTCTGGCATTCCGATAGGCATTTATTTTCTCGGTTAAATCTTCTATTTCCTGACCCAATAAGTGGGTTAGTACATTTCCGCCAATTGACCCTGCATATTCAAACGTATCTATGCTGCGCGCGGCAGTTATCCAGATAGGTAATTTTTCCTGAACAGGAGTCGGGTGTATCTTAAACTCAAAATCCTGACCAATACCGTTTTTGCGAACCAAAGTGCCACCCTGCCAGAGTTTAGAGAGCGTTTCTATACTTTCTCGCATTACTTCGTGGCGCTTCTCATAGTTTTCCGGAGCCAGCACAAAGTCGTTTGGATGCCAACCGGAAGCAATGGAAAGTTCTACTCTGCCTTCCGAGAGGTTATCTATCATTGCCCAGTCTTCAGCAACTCTGATAGTGTTATGCAGAGGTAATACTACACTACCGGAGCGTATGGTAATGTTAGATGTAGTAGCAGCAACAGCAGCGGCAGCAATTGCCGGGTTAGGAAATTGGTCACCAAAATCGTGAAAGTGCCTTTCTGGAACCCAAATTCCGTGGAGTCCATTCTTATCAGCAAACTTAGCTCCTTCCAGTAACAGCTTATACTTATTCTCTTTTTTCACCTCTGCCTGCGAAGCAAAGTAGAACAAGCTAAAGTCCATGCTTTCCGCTACAGTTAGGGAAGAAGGTCTATCCGGCTGAATAACAACTTTACTACCTCTGGTAAGCGTCCAGAGCATTTCTAGAATAGAAATATCAAAGCTCATGCTGGTGACCGCCAACCAAACCTCATCTTTTTTTGCCTGAGGAAAAGATTGATTTAAGCCGGCAAAGAAATTAGCCAGGTTACGGTGAGATACCTGCACCCCTTTGGGCTTACCGGTTGAACCGGAGGTGTAAATTAAATAGGCAGGAGATTGGGTATTTAACCTGGGAAGTTCGAAGTGTGCTTGCTCAGTTTGGTCAATATCTTCAAAGCACAAAATATTCTGTGCTGCGGTAAGAAACTGATCAGCACCTTTTTTAGCCAAAATATAACTGGCCCCACTATCCTGAACAATATAGTCAAGTCGGGCAATCGGGTAAGTAGGATCCAGCGGCAGGTAAACCGCGCCAGCTTTAAGTATCCCTATAATTCCCACTATCATCTCAACAGAGCGGTCTACGCATAAGCCCACTACCGTACCCTGCTGTACTCCCTGAGCCCGCAAGTATCCTGCTATCAAATCGGATTGGCGGTTTAAATCTTCAAAAGATATCTGTAAGTCTGAAAATGCAAGTGCCGTTGCTTTAGGATTTCGCTGAACCTGCTCTTCTATATCTTCAAGAACTGTCAGGTGATGCGCATAATCTAGCTGAGTATTATTGAATTCTTTCAGCAATTTTAGCTTTTCAGCCTCAGAAAGATAATTCAGTAAGGCTATTGGCTTTTGAGGTGCACTTACGGCTGCAAGCACAAAATTCTCAAAGTGAACTATGAGCTGGCTAATAAACGCTTTGTTATATATATCGGTATTGTATTCTACCAAAACCGACAGGCCTTCCTGCAACTCGGTAAAGGAGAAAGTAATATCAAACTGGCTGGTCTTTTTCCTTTCAGCCGCCTCAAACGGCTTAACTTTTAAGCTTTCGAAAGTAAGCTCTGAGGAACCTAGCGCAGATTTTTGATTTTGCAGGATGACAAAAACATCGAACAGAGCCGAGCGTGATGTATCCCTTTTAATATTTAAATTCTCAATTAGAGCATCAAACGGATAGGCCTGGTGCGAGTAAGCATTCAGCATTACGTTTTTTTGCCTTATAAGTAAATCTCGAAAACCGGCTTTAGGATTAACTTGGGTTCTTATTGGCAAGGTATTTAAATACAAGCCAATTTGCCCGGCCAGGTCAGCGTGTTCTCTACCGGAAACCGCAGTACCTAATACAATATCCGTAGCTTGGGTGTAGCGGCAAAAAAGGCCATTTAAACCAGCCAACAAACCCATAAATATACTAGTACCCTCCTGTTTGGTAATACTGACTAATGAATCAGTAAATTCGCCGGAGAACCGGTGTTCAATTGCTGCCCCATGATATGTTTTGACTTTAGGTCGTTTTTTAGGAGCCGGCAGGTCCAGAACGGGTAGTTCACCTGCCAGATGTTGCAGCCAGTAGTCTTCTGATTTTTTTAATTTAGCTTGTTCTGAATCCGATTCTTTCCAGAGCGTATAATCTTTATACTGAATAGCTAATGGCTGAAGGGGAATTGGCGCGTTCTTCAGTAAGGCGTTATAAATTAATATAATTTCCTTTGACAGCACTTCCAGCGACCATCCATCGCTAATTATATGGTGCATATTGAATAAAAGCAGGTGCTTATTAGTACCGTATTTTATTACTTCAATATGTAACAGCGGGGCGTTGGAAAGATCAAATGTGTACTCAAAATGTTTATCAACAATTGAGTTACGGGCTAGTACTCCTACTGAGGAAACATCCTTATAATTAACCTCAAATTTTATCTCTTCAGCAGGTATGATAAACTGCCTTAGTTCACCTTCCGAATTTTCTTGAAAATACGTGCGCAAACTTTCATGGCGCGCAACTAGGTAAAGAACTGCCTGGGTAAATTTTTCCTGATCTAATTCCCCTTCAAACTCTAACTCGTTAGTTATTGTATAAGCGGCACTCCCGCCTTCAAACCTGCTCAATACCCATAGCCTTTCCTGAGAAGACGTTACCGGATAGGTACTGTTAAATTCGGCTTGAGGAATGCTTTCTTCAACAGACAGTAAATCTATCAAGTATTGCTTATTAGCCTTTATCTCGGTTAATAGTTCTTCCGTAAGCACACCTTTGGGAGCATTTACTTTTAATTGGCCGTCTACAACTTTAATATCGACGTTCGCAGCGTATAGTTTTTGAATCAGATCCTTTTTCACGGAGAGGTATTTTTTAATCTTAAGGCTTAAGTTCTATGCTAATGATAGATCGGTTTTAAGTTGAGGTTTATTAAAATTGAAAGGGGCTAGAGAATTATTTCTTCGGTTTCTTGAGAGGCATCTACTTTTTCCCGGCGTTGCAAAAGCGAAAACTTGATTAAATCGGCCAAGTCCTTCACGGTTAAGGTATGGTATAAGTTCTCGAGCATGAGGCGGGTAGTATACTCTTTATTTATTTTGTTAATCAGAATCATAATTTGAAGGCTGTTACCGCCGAGCTCGAAGAAATTATCAATCACACTTATTTCCTCAGCGGGTATTCGTAGCGCATCAGCCCACAGGCTCACCAAGCGTTCTTCAATTTCTCCTTCCGGGGCTATATATCTACTCTGGTCTGCCGCATACGCTTCAGGTATAGGCAGCATTTTCCTATCTATTTTGCCCGTACGGGTTAGCGGAAATGATTCAATGAACACAAACACTGACGGAATCATAATCCGGGGTAATTGAAGCGATAATCCGGATTTGATGCTATTCAAATCTACATCAGTACTGATGCGTACGTAGGCGATCAGGCGTTCATTCCCGTTAACTTGCCGAAGCATTACAACAGCTTCTTCTATGCCGGGAAAACCCTTTAACTGGCTTTCAATCTCAGCCAATTCAATCCTTACACCGTTCAGTTTTATTTGAGTATCCTTTCTGTGTAAGAAAACAATTTCGCCGTTGGGTAAAAGCTTACCTATATCGCCAGATTTGTATATAGATTTTCCGTCAGTATCGGAAGTAAACGCTCTTTTGGTTTCTACTTCACGGTTCAAATAGCCTGATGATAAATAGTCGCTCTTAAAAGTAATTTCTCCTTCCTGATATACCCCACACCTTCCGCCGTCTTCATTTAACAGGAATACTTCAGTTTCATTAACTGCTTTGCCCAGCGTAATTGCATTAGCTTTTATTACTGAAGTATGCGACAAAAACTTTTGCGACACTATAGTTGCCTCGGTAGGACCGTAATCATTAATAAGCAATGCCTGCCGAGGAAATAATTTCTTGAACGCGTAAAAATCTTCGGGAATACACGGTTCGCCTCCCAAATCAATAGCTCTTACACTTCTGAGCGAATGGCCGTTGCCTTCTAACGCCGAAGTAAAATGCCGGTAAAGAGTTGGCACCATGTGCATAATGGAAATACCGTTTTCCAGCACCCATGCCCGCAAATTATGCAACCCCTGATCTTGAATATTATAGATGCCTAATGTGGCTCCATTCAGTATAGAGGCATAAATGTCTTTTACCGAAGCATCGAATGTGTAAGTTGAAAAAAGGCTCAGAACATCATTTGAGGAAATATGAACGTTGTTCGTGTAAACTCTGATGTAGTGTAATACATTACGCTGACTTTGAATAACTCCTTTAGGCTTACCTGTAGAACCTGAGGTATACAAAACATAGGCTTCGCTTTGAGGATTTACGGGAATGTTAAGGTTATCGACTTTTGCTGAAGCGGCCCCGACTTGTGGCATCAGCATTACAATAGGTAAGCCGGATAATGTAGCCTCAAGTTGTTGTATGTACTTATATGTGTCGGGAGTACAAACCAGAGCTGCGCTATTCGAGTCCTGTATAATAAATTCAATACGTTTGAGTGGCGCTTCCGCATCAATTGGTACGTAGGAACACCCTGCTTTTAGAGCCCCCAGCATGCCGATAACGGAAGACTCATCATGCTTCATTAACAAGGCAACTCGCTTACTATTACCCGAAACTTCCTTTCTGATTGAGCTCCCGAGCGTATTAGCCGCATTATTAAGTTCCTGATAGGTACGTTTTCTATTACCTGAGAATACAGCAAGCTGATTAGGGTAAAGTTCTACCTGAGCCTCAAAACGGGAAATAATCCCTTTCTGAAGTTCGGTACTGCTAAACGGTAAAAATTCAGTTTCAGGCGCCGGATCCGGGGTTACTTCCTTAGTTTCCAGGCCAAGCTTCAGATCGTATAGTTTAATACTTGAATTCTCAACAACTTTCTGAACTATACTAAGGTATTCGTTAATCCAGTACGCTATGGTTTCGGAACTGAACAGCGAAGAATCATATACACATTTAAGCTCGTAGCCATTTGTATATGACTTGAAGTAACATTCAAAATCAAATTTTGGCGTAGCTCCGACAATAGCGTGCTTAGGTGAAAAATCTAAAATCTCTTCTTCAGCCTTTGCCTCGAAGTCTAGCATGTTAATAAACACTGAGCTTATAGGAAATCGATTAGTTTCTTTTGGAATTTTCAAATCATCCAGCAAGCTTTCAATCGGGTAATTTTGATTCGCTAAAGCATCAATTAAATTATCGGAAACCTGCGTTAAGAAATCGTGGAAAGGTACTGTTTGCTGCACTTCGTCTCTTAACATTAACGTGTTAAGAAAACACCCAACCATATCTTTTAGCTGGTAATGGTTCCGGTTTGCCACCGGAATGCCGGTAATAACATCTGCTTCCCCTGTTATTTTATTTAGTAAAACCTTAAGCGTAGCTACAAAAAATGCAAACGAGCTTATCCTTTTATCTTTGCTCAGTTTATCTATTTCTGCTTTAAGTTCGGAACTTAAAAAAGCGGTATAGGATGCAGAAGATTTAATGTTAGACTTATTAGTTCTGGCATAGTCTAACGGCAACTGTAAGTACGGCAGCTCTCCGGCTAATTTCTTTGTCCAGTATTGTTGCTGCAATTGCAGTAAATTGCTATCCAGTGTATTATTTTGCCAATAAGCGTAGTCTTTATAGGTAATATTCAGCGTACTTAAATCAGGCGTACGGTTATCTATTTCAGCCTGGTATAACTCAATAAGCTCTTTTTTGATAATACCAATTGACCAACCATCGCTAATGCTATGATGAACATTAAAGTGTAACAGATACTGGTCCTTATCTTTTACTAGAGCCACCTTGTACAAAGGGTATACATCAAGGTCAAATTCATACCCGAATATTTCCTCCTTAACTTTGCCAGCATCATCAGGCCGGAGTGATAGAGACACACTTTGATGAGGAACAATCTTTTGATAAGGAATACCTTCACGCTCAACAAACACTGTTCTCAGCCCTTCATGACGCTCTAATAATTTATTAAATGCTCGCTCAAAGCACTCAACGTTCAAATCCGCCGGAAGGGCTAACGTACTGTATATATTAAACTCGTTGGTCTTACCCCGAATGTTATGCAGTAACCAATATCTGGTTTGGGATGGAGATAGTATATAGGATTCTGCAGAGGGGGCTTTCTCTATATTAAGTGTAACTGCAGTCTCTATATTTTTCAATAAAGCAGCATGAGCGGCAATAGTTGTATTCTTATAGATTTGTTGTAAATCAAGTACCTGATTAAAAACACGCTGATATTCGTTGCTCAGTTTGGTAAGCAGTAGGCTATGGCCTCCCAAGCCAAAAAAGTCATCCTCTACCCCCAAATTGTTAAGTTCCAGCACTTCCTGCCAAATAGCTACGAGCTTGGCTTCGGTCTCATTACGAGGAGCTACGTAGCTGGCATCACTAACTCCGGATATATTATCAATTTCCGGTAAGGCTTTTCGGTTTACTTTGCCATTAGGCGTAAGCGGAATGGTTTGTAGCTTTACAAATAGCTGAGGCACAAAGTAATTAGGTAGATACTTACCCAGATACTGTACAATATGTTCATGCTCCAGTTTATTGTCAGCAACATAATAGGCTACCAGAATTTTATGATTCTCCTTCGCCCGTACATCTACAACTACCTGCTTTATAGCCTCCGAGAACATAGCCAGGCGATTTTCTATTTCCCCCAGCTCAATTCTGTACCCGTTTAGCTTTACTTGGTTATCTTTTCGCCCCATGAACTCAAGGTTACCGTCAGCCGCCCATCTGGCCAAGTCACCCGTATCATACATGCGATCACCTTCTACAAACGGATCGCTAATAAACTTTTCCGAGCTAAGCTCCGGCCGGTTTAAATAGCCCTGAGCTACACTGGCTCCGGATAAATATAATTTGCCGGTTACACCAATTGGCAGTAATGATCGCTTATCATCAAGAATGTACGCTCTGGTATTATATACAGGGCGGCCAATAGGAACACTGTTATAATTCTTATTCTCTACAGTATAGCATGTACTATAGGTTGTATCTTCAGAAGGCCCGTAGAGATTACGCACCTCCATAGAATCTAGGGGCAGTTTTCGAACAAGATCCGCCGGCAGAACTTCTCCTGCCATATTCAGTACACTGATTCTATTTAATAATTCCGGAGAATTTTCAATTATTGATCTGGTAACCGTGGGGACAGTATTAAGCAATACCCGATCTTCCTGTTTAAGGTAATTTGAAATTTCCAAGGCACTATCGAGCAGCCTAACTGTTATTCCGGACGATAGCGGGTAAAATATTTCGAAAATAGATAAATCGAAGCAGTGGGAAGTAGAGGCGTAGACCTTATCAAATTTTGTTGCATCGAAATGGCTGCCAGCCCAGTGCACTAATTCGGCAGCATTTCCATGCGAAATCATTACCCCTTTAGGTTGGCCGGTTGAGCCGGAGGTATAAATAATATAGGCTAACGAAGTGCTGGCAATTTTAACCTCAGGACTTGAGCTAGAGTAGCTTTGCTTCCTGACTGAATAATCTGTTAGAAATTGGTCATCAATAATTACCGCACACTCACTATCCTGCTGTATATAACTGATACGTTCTTCCGGGTAGTTTATATCGAGAGGCACGTACGCCGCTCCTGATTTTAATACAGCAATTAACGATATAATCAGTTTTTCATCTCGCTTAAGCTTTACGCCAATCCTGCAATCCGGGCACGCCTTATACTCCTCAATCAGGTAATTAGCCAGTATATTGGCTTCGCTTATAATATGGTTATATGTAAAAGTGTTATCCTCGAATACTAACGCTATTCTCTCCGAATCAACTACTGATTGTTGGCTAAGCAACGCTACCAAATCAGTTGCTAACGGCTTACTTACTTGGCCGCTGCCAAGCTTAATAAGGGCGTCCATTTCATCACCTGAAAGAAGTGGTATCAGGCCAACTGGCTCATTAATATATGAACCAATATTTTTTACCCACCTGACAGCATTGGTTAAAAACTGTTTCGCTACGTGTGCGCTAACAAAATATTCATCAAATTTTATTTCAAATTTATAACCTTTGTTATACCGCTGAACAATCAGCGTAAATGGGTTACTGATTCCATCTGATTTGACGGTATCGCAAGCGTGACACAAAAAGAAATTAGAGTACTTGTTAAAATTAAAATCCTCTTTGGTCAGGTATTCTTTATAGTTTCTGCTGTGCTTATAAACATCCAGAACCTCAGATTTACAAATGTTTATATATTGCTTTAGAGTAAAGTCACCATAATTATCGCAGTTGTATAGTACAGTATAAGTATCTTCCGACTGCTGTCCTTCATAAGAAACTATAGCATTCTCATCAAAAAAACGCTGAATCAGAGCACTATATATACTAAGCAATATGGTAAATTCTGCCGAAATATTCCCTCCGGCAATACCTATTATTGCTGAAGCGTCAGATTCTGAAATAATATCATAAATACAGCTTAATTCATTCTGAGACTGATTTTCTGCAACAGTATTATTCTTTATTTTAGCTGACCAGTAGTCATAAACCAGCTTTTCTTTTATTGAGCTATAAACCATAACAGTTTAGGCAAATATTATAATCAAAACAAAATCGATTATTCAAAAAAAGGCATAGATATATCACCTCAATTCGCTTACAATTATTTTTTTAAATGCAAACAATTGAATTGTCTGAAATTTTACTTATGAGGAATTATTAGCCGTTGAACAAACCTCTTATCAAACCAATCACAATTACATATACTAAAACCATTCTTAAAAAAGTTATTGATACTCCAAAAATTAGAAATGATAAAAATTTAAGAGTAGTTTAATTCATTAATCAAGTCTTAATGTATGGTGATATTTCTTCTTAAATGTATCAATAATTACAATAGATTCAAGAGATCACTAATTAAAAAATTATTAAATGGTTTATTTAATTAATTAATAATTAAATTTTAGATGTATTATTAAGTATAAATTAATTATACACATCCTCTTAATATATACTTAATATTCAAACCAATCATGTAACATTTAAGATAAAAATTACCAATCTCTAAATTTAAGAATCAACATGAGCAGTTTGTATAGCGAGCGAGTCGTTGATATAAAAAAGCTGGCAATAGAATATCTTGGCTTATATACTTGCCTTATACTTTAACTAAATAATTATGAATAAGGCTTCAATAATCCGACTCATACTGATATTTGCTGTTATTTTCGTATCAGCCAATTTTGCGCTTGCAAATGGCAGAATTAAGGGCATTGTATTAGATGCACAAACCGATTCCCCACTTCCCTACGCCACAGTTTCCATATTGAATCAGTCAGATAGCTTAATTACAGGGGTTATTACCGACGAGTCCGGCTCGTTTGTAATTGACAAGATACCAGTCGGCAACTTCGTATTGCTTATCCGCTACATTGGTTATAAAGAATATAATCAGTCTATAACTATCGATAAGAAGAACCACTACATTGAACTAGGCAGTATAACTCTGGAGGAAGAGCTCAACACGATGGCAGAAGTGGAGGTTAGAGGTGAAGCTTCGGAAATTTCTCTGAAGCTAGACAAGAAGGTATTTACAGTAGGCAAAGATGTTCTGACTCAAAGCGGCTCAGCTACAGAAGTTCTAGCTAATGTTCCATCAGTCAACGTCAGCCCTTCTGGCGTAGTCAGTCTAAGAGGAAATTCTGGTGTAACAATTTTAATAAATGGTAGGCGTTCAGGACTAACCTCTACGGAGGCTTTACAACAAATACCTGCCGAAAATATTGATAGAGTAGAGGTAATTACTAATCCTTCGGCCAGATATGACGCCTCTGGCACTGCCGGAATTATAAATATTATACTACGAAAAAATGTAGATGGAGGACTCAGCGGGCAAATTTGGCTTATTAGTGGTCTACCCACCGACTTAAGAGGTATTGGCAGTATAAATTACCGGTCTAATAAAGTAAATATTTTTGCAGATTTAGGTATTAGATACACTGACTATTATGGACGTTACTCTCGCAGACAACAAACTTTTAATGAAGGCCAAATAAGTAAACTGCATCAGACTGAGAACGAAAGTCGACATGATGACGGCCAGTATCTTTACTTTGGCATGGACTACTACTTGAATGAAAATAACTCTTTAACAGTAGCATATTTGCGAAACCAGACTCAAGATTCAGATGAAACCAATATCAACTACTTATTCTCCTCCAGTGCTCAGCAAGATAGCGCGTTATCTACTACAGGGAATTCTCTAGAGAAGCGTAATTACAATCAACTTGAAATTAACTATACAAAACGGTTCTCTAAAAAGCTTAACAGTCAGCTAACTGTTGATTTACAGTATGATTTTTGGAATAGCAATAAAGATTGGGAAATAGTTGTGAACAGCTTAGAACCAACAAACGAATTAATCTCCAATTTAAGAACTTCTTCAAGTGATAGAAATAATGACGTTGTACTTCAATCTGACTTTGTAACCTCTATTGGAGAAGGCGGGAAATTAGAGCTAGGTGTTAAAGCTGAAAACCGATTAGTAGCAAACACATTTATAGCTGAAGAGATGGCTGAGGGAGATTTTCAGAGTATAGACGGATTTAATAACGAGATTGACTATAGCGAAAAGATTTTTGCTGGGTACGCACAATATGGAAACCAAATTGGTAAATTTGGTTATTTAGCGGGTCTTCGCTATGAAACTACGAATATTGACATCGACAGTAAAAGCGATTATAACAATTCTTATTCAATTAATAATTTTTTTCCTAGCATTAACTTAAGCTTGAATGCTTCTAAAAAGGTTAAAGTACAGGCAAGTTATAGCAAAAGAATAAATCGGCCTTACTTATGGCAACTCAATCCTTTCCCTCAACTATCGGATTTTAACTCCAGGTTTTTCGGCAATCCGCAGCTTAGGCCGGCTTTCGCGGATGCTCTAGAGCTATCATCTCTTATAAATTTCAAGGATGTAACGTTTAGCCCTTCCGTTTACTACACCAGTACCCAGTCTACTATTGAGTATTTTACCACTCAGAACAATGACGGGATTTTCAATACAACTTTGATTAACTTAGATCAGGAAAATCGCCTAGGTTTAGAATTAGCTACTACTTATACACCACTGGCATGGTTAGATATAAATGGTGAATTTAACATTTACAGATACCGTCAAGAAGGAAATTTTAGTTCTCAGGACTTAGATTTCTCCGATCAAACTTGGTATACTCAGCTTGGGATAAAGCTTACACCTATTAAGAATTATAGCCTTCAGGCTCAGTATTTTTATCAGGGACCTAAAGATATAGCCCTAAGAAAAACGAAATCTATTTCGTCTCTCAATCTTGGTCTTAATAGAAACATACTAAATAATAAAGGAAGCCTGACTTTAAAAGTTAATAACCTTCTCGATACAAATAAAGATAGAGAAACCATACTTAGTGAAAACTTTAGGGTTGAACAGATTTCTAACTTTAGTGCTTTTGCACGCTGGACTTTATCATTCAAGTATAAATTTGATAGAAAAGGCAACTTCAAACAAAGAGGCTCGCAGAGAAGTAATCGAAACTAATTGGGATCTTTCATCCAAAAGAATGATTAGGTAGAATAAAACAAAGCAAATTACAGTTAGTAATTACTTATATAGGTAGTGCTACAAATGTAATGATGTTTGGTATTCCAGGTTGGAGTGGTAGAGGAAGTAACGAATGGCTAGTTTATGCATAATCAGGCTTATGGAGAACGAGCGGGTTCTGCGTACCAGTCGACTGATGCGGCCATTGAATGCTTCAATGCCTTGGGTATAGGTTTATCTGCGAAGTGCTGGCTTTCCGGGATGATGGTACCGTAGGCTTTATAGCCGTCAGTGTCGAAATCAAGATGCTGACGTAGGTAGCCGGGTATTTGCCGCCAAAGCTTTTTTAGGGTAGTCAAGTTACGTTTACCAATTTGAACTGCCACCGTGGCGCGGCAATCACTTGCCGAGTATCAGCTTGGTAGGCCAAGAACAACCATTGCTTATTATGTTTGCTTCTAATAAAGATATACATCTCATCCAGTTGAATACTAACCAAGCTCTAACGAAGCTTTTCTTGATCTAACGCCTAGCCAGCCCCTAAATCCTGCGGGACCTGCTTGTAGTATTGCCGGGCAAAGCTTAACAGCCAGTAAGGCTTACTTGAAACACCCTGGAGATGCTGCGCAAACTCAGGCGCTCCCTTAAGCAACGAGCTATGGCCTGGCGTTTCTCCTCGGATATATAATGAGTAGAGTCCGCTACAAACTGCTTAAAGCACAACTTACAATAATAACGTTGTTTGTCATAGTGGGCTATTACCTTGCTGGTAAGGCATCTCGAACAGCATACCATAAGCTAATAGGTTAGTCTCTTTAGCTTACGTTATTTTTGATGCCTTACTCTTTTACCATTACATCTACTACACTACCATTATATAAATTTTGGTATAGAGAAATTATCTTAATGGGTAAAGTTGTATATGCAAAAATGCTTTGTACTGTAGATTAAAATATTAGGTGCATTAATAAATTTTACCCAGAGATTACCATTTTGTGCATTTTTGGGTTTATGAAAAATATCTAATTTTTATACAAGCCTATTTAAGCGGCTATTAATACAGCCTTTGAAACATTCAACTGCTTAAGAGCAGCTTTTATTAAAAAATACTCGGTTTTCAGGGTAATTATAAAATAGGCTTTCTACAAATCTTTGTTAATATCTAGCCTGCTTGTCCTTAACCGTAAGCACAAGAGCGAGGAATTTAATGCCTGAGCTTTTTATAAGGTAATTGAGCTGCACTTGCAGCAGGCTCTATTTACTTTAGTATGAATTGATAAGCCAAAAACGACTGCTGCTTGTTAAATTCATCTATATACTGAAACTATATACCCTCCCGGCTAGATGCTGATAAGCCTACGTAATTTATTTAGATCTTCCAAAACCTAAATTTCAGGAAAACATCCGAAACCAGATTAGGTTGATTCAGAAAACTCTGCCATGGCGCATAGGCAGATACTCCGCCAATTTATCTTTTCAGGTACATCCCCGAGCAGCATTGGGCAGCCTGGTGTTAATATTTGGCTATGTATTGAAGTGGCACCGGCCATATATTTGTTACCGTTAGGCAGACTGTTTGTACTATAAACATTGTTTGTTGTAATAGGTAAGCCTATATTTTATCATCTCTTTTCCAAAGCATCGGCTAAACTAGCCGTTCACCAACGAAAGATTAGCTATAAAATTAGTTGCTTTAGCTTATGCAGAATAGATATGAGCCAAATATAATATAGAATTATAACTTAGTAGGAGGCGTGTTGTCCGAACAGTTTTACCTGCATCCAATTATATATTCCTCAATTCACTTCTAAGGATAAGCAGAAAAAATAATTACTCCACAGTTACTGATTTAGCTAAGTTCCGGGGCTGATCTACATTGCACCCACGCATAACGGCAATATGATAACTTAGTAGCTGTAATGGTATCACTGATACCATAGGCATAAGAGCCTCGTGGGTTGAGGGCACTTCAATGGTAAATTCGGCCATTCCCGGAATTTCTTTGTCGCCTTCGGTTACTATGGCAATTACCCTGCCTTTACGGGCGCGTACTTCCTGGATGTTAGAAACTACCTTTTCGTAACTTTTATCTTTGGTGGCAATAAATGCTACGGGCATTTCTTCGTCAATAAGGGCAATTGGGCCGTGCTTCATTTCAGCGGCCGGGTACCCTTCAGCGTGAATGTAGCTTATTTCCTTAAGTTTTAAGGCTCCTTCCAGCGCTACCGGAAAGTTAAAGCCCCGGCCTAGATACAAGAAGTTACGGCTGTCTTTAAACAGCTCGGCTATTTCTTTAATTTTATCGTTTAGCTGTAGCGCCTTTTCTACCTTGGCGGGTATGGTTTCTAGCTCTACCAGCATTTGCTTATAGGTAGATAAGGAAAGTGTACCTCGGCGGTGGGCTACCTGCAAGGCCATCATGGTAAGCACGGTAAGCTGAGCGGTAAAGGCTTTGGTAGAGGCCACTCCTATCTCCGGTCCGGCGTGGGTATAAGCACCTTCGTCGGTAGCGCGGCTAATAGACGAACCTACCACATTACAGATGCCAAACAGAATAGCTCCTTTGCTTTTGGCTAGTTCAAGGGCAGCTAAGGTATCGGCAGTTTCACCGGACTGCGAAATTGCTATTACTACATCGCCTTCCTTAATTACCGGGTTACGATAGCGGAATTCCGAGGCGTATTCAACTTCTACCGGAATTCGGCAAAATTCTTCAAATATGTATTCAGCTACCAAGCCGGCATGCCAACTGGTACCGCAGGCTACAATAATTATCCGGTCGGCATTTTCCAGTTTATTAGCGTACTCACGTATACCACCTAAGCGCAAATAGCCTTCGTCGGCTTTTAACCTGCCCCGCAAACAATCGGCTATTGAACGTGGCTGCTCAAATATTTCTTTAAGCATAAAGTGCTCGTAACCGCCCTTCTCAATAGCTTCTAACTCCATATCTACCGTATGCACATAAGGAGTAGTAGGAATATCCTGCGTATTGCGGATGCTTAGCTTACCATCACGTATTGTGGCAATCTCAAAATCGTTCAGGTATACAACCTCGTTGGTGTACTCTATAATTGGGGTAGCATCGCTGGCTAGAAAATATTCACCTGCTTCTTTGCCCATACCTATTACTAACGGGCTTCCCTTACGAGCCGCCACTAACGTACCGGGCTCATTTCTGTCCATAACCACAATGGCGTAGGCGCCAATTACCTGCGTAAGTGCTAGGCGCACGGCTTCCTCAACCGCACAATCTTCGTGCTTCTGGATATCTTCTATAAAATGAACCAGTACCTCGGTATCGGTTTCGCTGCTAAACGTATGGCCCTTGCGCGCTAGTTCTTCTTTTAAGGAAGCGTAATTTTCGATTATGCCGTTATGAATTATAGCCAAACGGCCGTTAGA
Organism: uncultured Roseivirgaceae bacterium; assembly: GCA_964504565.1. Lineage (GTDB taxonomy): Bacteria > Bacteroidota > Bacteroidia > Cytophagales > Cyclobacteriaceae > Cesiribacter. The sequence continues at coordinate 58,128 of CAZDEY010000005.1, read as the reverse complement.
TGAATGGTGCGGGTGGGCATTAGCATCGGTAGGCGAACCGTGGGTGGCCCAGCGGGTATGCCCCATAGCCACCGTACCGCTGGTATCTTTATCGGCTACGTAGCTCTCTAGCTCACTAACTTTTCCTTGCTTTTTATACAGGGCTATAGAATTGCCCTGCTGAATGGCTACCCCGGCACTATCGTACCCTCGGTACTCTAAACGTTTAAGGCCCTTTAATACAATATCAAACGCTGGCTTATTACCAATATATCCTACTATGCCGCACATAAGGCTGTATATTCTAGTTTTTAAAATCTGTATACCAAACTTTCAGCTTTAACTGATCCGGAGTAGCCGAAAATCTTGATAAATCATAAACAGTGTTTTCCGGATAGTATATTCCGTTGAGATAGCGGGCATTTCCGGTTCTCTGGTACATTTCCAGCAGGTATACTAAATCCGCCTGATACTGATCAATAGATGTTTCCCCTACCTTATACTGCAATCTACGCGAAGATAATGACCTCTCAAACCCTTGGAAATTTGCCGATACAAATCTTCTATTATTGGCTTCAACCGGATAGAATCCGATTGTAGCAGGAATGTATTCCTTAAGCGTAGGTTTAGTTATATCATCTAGCTCTAAGAAGGCTCTGTTAATTACTATAAAGTCATTGGTATCGGCCTGGGTTAAATTCAGGAAGCTGTCTTCAAAATTAAACTTAGGGTATACCCCCAGGAAAGGAGCGTAATAAATTTTACCATCCGTACTATTAAATTCCTGGCGGCTGCCGGTAGTAGCTGCAATAGCCAAAGGTGTGCCGGCAAAATTGCTTTCAACCGAGTAATATATAGGAAAACTATTGTATAGCGTATCCACTTCTTTTCGATTAGAAGAGGCTACAAGTGGTAGAATCACGGAATCAGTTTCTACACCCAGCTTATACTTTAAAACCAGCTTACTTTCGGAGCTGGCAAACTGATACTCGTTAATTACGGTATTGTCGCTACCGGGAACCAACGCCAAACCTTTAACTAGCTTATTAAATTCACCTTGATCGAACGTTCCACTAGAATTGTTATTAATATAATTGAAAATTTGTTCTCCAAAGCTCCCTTCAATTGGAATAGAGACCCTGCGGTTTATAGGGGCTAATGAGGAGTCTGGATTTTCCCTTTGCAGAACATTATTAATAGTAAAAATCCGGTTGCCCAGCACTTTAGTCGTAGGCCTAGCCGGTTGGTTGGTGGTATAATCGTAATTAAGCGCTACCGTAGAATCATTAACCTCGCTAATGCTGGTATACGGTATAGCTTGATCTAATTGGTACAAAATTAGGCTTTGCTGCGCTCCAATAGGGGAACCAAATGGCTGGGAACCGTACACCACGTGCAGGGTGGCGGAGGTAAAGGCTGCCCCATCATCAATTGTACTTCCGTTAAGCTCCGGCAAAAACAAATTAAAGTAAGCCGAGGCAGTGTGCTCACCAAACTCATCACTATCGGTTTTTCCTATAAAAATTGACGTGTTGCCCGTGCTGTAGGCTGACCGAATACTATCAACTTTAATTTGGCTTACCTCTACGGGTAATTCAACGTAGTGGGTTTCAACTTTATCGTTAAGGGGGTTAAGCTCCGCTCCTAAATCAGTAGGTTCTTCGCAGGCGAAAAAGAGGGCCGACACAAGTGCCAGCCCTCCTAAGTTCTTAAATATCAGCTTCATGCTTAGCTTACAAGCTCGTTGTATAAATTATAGTAAGAATCCAGGTAGTCGGAATCTTTGTCAAAGGTATCTATTTTTCGGTTAGTCTCAAGGCCGGCAATAAGGCTGTCCAGGCTTTCGTTCACTTCTTCCTCGCCGCAAACCACGGCATCGGCGTACTGGGCACCTAGTTTAATAAAGCCGTCAAAGTCGGCAGTTTGCAGGCATTCCAGCATACTATCCTCAATGTCCATCATCTTCACCTTATCTACCAGGCCTTCTCCAAAACGGTGCGAGAATTTATTATTGTATACTGTGAATACAGTTTTGCTGGCTTTGAATAGGGGATCGTTCTTATAGGTGGTTTTGAGGTACATTGGGATAAGGCTGGTCATCCAGTCGTTGCAATGTACAATATCCGGCGCCCAACCTAACTTGCGTACAGTTTCTATTACTCCCTTACAGAAGAAGATAGCCCGCTCGTCATTATCATCGTAGAATTTGTTTTCCTTATCGGTAAACACGTATTTACGCTGAAAATAATCTTCGTTATCAATAAAATATACCTGAAGTTTTGCATTTGGTATAGAGGCTACCTTAATTACCAGCGGCTTTTCTTCGTCGCCAACGGCAATGTTAATGCCGGAAAGACGAACAACCTCGTGTAAGCGGTTTTTGCGCTCGTTAATTAAACCAAAGCGGGGCACTAAAATACGAATTTCCATACCCTTTTCCTGCATTGCCTGGGGAAGCTTGCGGACGAAATCGGCAACTTGCGAAGTTTGTAAAAATGGATTGATTTCTGAAGCTACATAAAGAATGCGTAGATTGGACATAGAATATATATTAGTTAAACATAGATAAGGAAGCACAAAAATATAAAATTTTCGGGCGATTCTCAAGCATGTATCCCCGGGAAAACGTATGTTTGCCGCCTTTTATTGTTCGCAATGCTATGCAGGTATACTCTGAAATAGCCGCTTTACAGGCTTTTTTGGCCTCTTCTCGTACTAACAACAATGCTGTAGGATTAGTGCCTACAATGGGTGCTTTACACCAGGGACACCTATCATTAATTGCAAAATCGGTAGAAGAAAATAGGGTTACGGTCTGTAGTATCTTTGTAAACCCTACCCAATTTAATAACCCGGGCGATCTGGAAAAGTACCCCCGAACCCCCGAGCAAGACCTTAAACTTTTAGAAAAAAGCGGCTGCCAAGCAGTTTTTATGCCCGATAGCAGCATTTTATATCCTACGCAGCCTAAAACTTCTTTTACCTTTGGTAAGCTGGAAGAAGTAATGGAAGGTCCAAACCGCCCCGGCCACTTTAGCGGCGTAGCCTTAGTAGTTAGTAAGCTATTTAATATAGTACAACCTACTAATGCCTACTTTGGCCAGAAAGACTGGCAACAGTGCTGCATAATCAACCAATTGGTAACTGACCTTAACTTTCCAATTAAGCTCCATTTTGTTCTTACCTCAAGAAGCGAAAGCGGCCTGGCCCTATCATCGCGCAACCGCCGCCTTTCTGAACCGGGCTTGAATATTGCCGCTAACCTGTACAAAAGCCTGCAGGTGGTAGCTCAAGCCTTGATTTCCGGCGCTACTCCTGCCCAGGCCCTGTCTAAAGGCAAAGAGTTTTTAACCAGCTATCCGGAAATAGAAGTAGAATACCTAGCCATTGCCGATAGCCGGAGCCTGCAGCCCTTACTCCCCGGGCAGGAAGCTAAGGAGGCAGTTATTTGTTTAGCGGCCTGGCTAGAAGGCGTAAGGTTAATAGATAACCTGCTGCTGGAAAATTTCGCGAATTAATGTAGCTTTGCCGCTGTCATGCTGATTGAGGTATTAAAATCAAAAATACATAGGGTTAAAATTACCCAGGCCGAACTTCACTACGTTGGCAGCATAACCATTGACGAAGATTTAATGGATGCCGCCAACCTTATGGATGGGGAAAAGGTACAGGTAGTTAACGTAAACAACGGCGAACGCCTGGAAACCTACGTAATTACCGGCGAACGGTGCAGCGGCACCATTTGCATGAACGGCCCGGCCGCCCGTAGAGTGCAGGTTGGCGATGTAGTAATTATAATTGCCTACGCCCATATGGAACCAGCCGAAGCCAAAGCCTTTAGGCCGTCCATAGTCTTTCCCGACGAGAGCAACCACCTAGCTTAATTTTCTCTTTTGAAGAATATCTCCCTAAAGCAATTACTGCAGTATGCATTTTTTCTGGCGGTTGCGGTAGCTTTATTCTATCTGGTTATTAAGAACTTAAATTGGGAACAGTTTAAAGACCGACTGCACGAGGTTAATTACTTTTGGGTTGGTATATCAATAGTATGTGCCCTGCTGAGCCACCTGGCCCGTGCCCACCGCTGGACGCTTATGCTGAAGCCCTTAGGTCATAATGCCCGGGTGTACCCCACATTTTTGGCCGTAATGATTGGCTACGTAAGCAACCTTATATTCCCGCGTTTTGGCGAGGTTGCCCGTTGCGGCATAGTGAGCCGTAAAGAAAATGTGCCGATGAGCCACGCCTTAGGCTCGGTATTAGCCGAACGGGCGCTGGACCTGGTATTTATGCTGTTGGTAGTAGCTGCCGCCCTGCTATTTGAATTTCCCCGGCTGAAAGGTTTTCTGGAAGAATTATTTGCTGACGGCAGCAAGTTTGATAATACCGCCCTCTGGCTGATTTTAGGCTTGGCTCCGGTTTTTGGCCTAGCCTCGGTTTATATTTTTTACCGGATATGGCATCCCAAGCTGAAAAACCATAGTTGGTACGCCAAATTCTTATCGCTGCTTACCGATGTTAAAGATGGCTTATTAAGCATTGGCAGAGTAAAAGAGCAGGGCTGGTTCTGGTTCGATTCGGTTTTTATCTGGCTTATGTACTACGCCATGACCTACGTTATTGTATTTACCCTACCCGAAACCTCCGGAATTTCACTGCTGGCCGGTATAAGCATTCTGGCTATGGGCAGTATAGGTATGGCGGCCCCCGTTCAGGGCGGTATTGGCACATACCATTTTTTAGTAACCGGAACCCTACTGGTATACGGCGCCTCCGAAACCGACGCAGTTTTCCTGGCAGTTCTACTTCACGCTACCCAAACTATAATGGTGGTAGTGGTAGGCTTAGTTTCGTTAGTACTCAGCAGCCGCATTCCCTCCCTACGAAATGAAGAACCGGCTACCCAGGCCTGACAACTTGTCTGTTAGGTTGTAGTATTTAGGGCAGATTTGTCGAAATTTTCCGCTTTTATAAACTGGCACATATTCTGCTTTTATAGAGCTAAAATCAGACTATTAGGCGGTATTTTCCGTTTACTATTCTGAATACCTTGATAGCTAAAATTTCTAAATAAAAATGATTTACGACGGAACCGGATTATTAATATTTGGGGTGTTTGCACTGCTAAGCTGGGCAGTTGGCGCCCGCCTTAAAAGCAAATTCAATAAATATTCCAAAATAGCTTTACAAAGCGGTATTAGTGGTGCCGAGGCTGCCGCCAAAATGCTGCAGGATAACGGCATAAGCGGGGTTAGAATTCAATCGGTAGGCGGCAAGCTAACCGACCACTACAACCCGGCCGATAAAACCGTTAACCTTAGCCCCGATGTGTACCACGGCCGTAGTTCGGCAGCAGTTGCGGTTGCGGCCCACGAGGTTGGGCACGCCGTACAACACGCCAAAGCGTATTCAGCTTTGCAATTCAGGTCGGCCATGGTGCCGGTGCTATCAGCCTCGTCGCGCTACTTAAGCTGGGTAATTCTTATAGGTATTTTTTTGGTGAACACTACCCCGGTGCCGCTAATGGTAGGTATCGGCCTGTTTGCTATTACCACCTTATTTGCCTTTATAACCCTGCCCGTAGAGTTTGATGCCAGCAAACGCGCTCTGGCCTGGATGACCTCTTCCGGCGTGGTAACCCAGCGCGAACACGGTATGGCCAAAGATGCCCTAAAGTGGGCAGCAATGACCTACGTAGTTGCGGCACTGGCCTCATTAGCCCAGCTACTTTATCTGGTTTCCATTCTATTAGGGAGAAGGGACTAGCACAAACGATTGAAGCCGGCAATGCCGGCTTTTTAATGCCCTAAACCGTATGCATGCCGCATATTATTTTTGCTTATATTTGTGCCTGAGAACAGTATTGAATAATAATTAAACTATATGAACTTAGAATTAACGGAAGAACAGAAATCTGTACGGGATGCTGCCCGCGATTTTGCTCAGACCGAACTACTACCCGGCGTAATAGAACGCGATGAGGAACAGAAATTTCCGGCCGAGCAGGTACGTAAAATGGGCGAACTGGGCTTTATGGGCATGATGGTTGACCCTAAGTGGAACGGCAGCGGCTTAGACACGGTATCGTATGCGCTGGCAATGGAAGAAATTTCTAAGGTTGATGCCTCGGCTTCTGTTTGTATGTCAGTAAATAACTCGCTGGTATGCTGGGGACTGGAAACTTTCGGTAATGACTTCCAGAAGGAAAAATATTTAAAGCCCTTAGCCACCGGCGAAAAAATTGGTGCGTTCTGCCTTTCGGAACCTGAAGCCGGCTCCGATGCTACCAGCCAGCGTACTACGGCGGAGGATAAAGGCGACTACTACCTGCTAAATGGCACCAAAAACTGGATTACCAACGGCAATAGTGCTTCTACCTACTTAGTTATTGCCCAAACCGACACTGAGAAAGGCCACCGCGGTATTAATGCGCTAATTGTAGAAAAAGGGATGGAAGGTTTCGTGATTGGCCAAAAAGAAAACAAGCTGGGCATCCGCGGTTCCGATACCCACTCGCTAATGTTTCAGGATGTGAAGGTACCTAAAGAAAACCGCATTGGTGAAGATGGCTTCGGGTTTAAGTTTGCCATGAAAACCCTGAGCGGCGGCCGTATTGGTATTGCTGCCCAGGCACTTGGTATAGCCTCCGGCGCACTGGAGCTTTCAATAGCCTACGCTAAAGAACGTAAAGCGTTTGGCAAACCAATTGCCCAGCATCAGGCAATTCAATTTAAGTTAGCAGAAATGGCTACTAAGGTAGAAGCCGCCCGACTGCTGGTTCTTAAAGCGGCCTGGTTAAAAGACAATGGTTTAGACTACGGTTCAGCCTCGGCTACGGCTAAGCTATACGCCTCGCAAATAGCTATGGAAAGCACGGTTGAAGCCGTACAAATACACGGTGGCTACGGATATGTTAAAGAATACCACGTAGAACGCCTAATGCGCGATGCCAAAATAACCCAAATTTACGAAGGCACCAGTGAGATACAGAAAATTGTAATTTCCCGGGAGCTACTGAAATAGAACCCGAATCAATAGTTTTAAAGGTGTATTTTTCCTAAAAAAATTACACTATTTTGGTAAAGCCCATTTTATGGGCTTTCTTTGTATCGTTACAATTCAACAGAATACATCGATTATCCTGAATAATGGAAGATTACAATAAAATTATTGAGTCGCTAAATATTCATTATCTGAAAAGTAAAAGCTTTAAGGTAGTGGAGCCGGTAACTGTAGAGAATTACTATGATACTGAAAATGCTATCATACTTATCAGGAAAGGCGAAATGAGCTTTGGCGAAGGTGAGAAAGCAACCGAAGGGCAGGCCTTATTCATTCCGGGAGGCAAAACCGCCACCCTAACTTTTGGTGCCGGCTACGCTCAGAAGGTACATAACGAAGAGTTCCTGAACAATCGTGAAAAGTTCCTGCAGCCAATTGGCAGTGCCGATATTGCCGAAGCTCGTACCGAAGTTTATAATCAGGTAAACTTTACTGCGAAGGTATTTGATTCGGTAAACTTCTTTGCTTCACTGGATATCCCCCCTTTCCTAATTACCAACAATAGTATTATTGATAAGCTAATTAAGGAAATTGCCCACGAGTCGGTATCAACCAAGCCGGGTAAAGACCGGGTAGTTAAAATTAGCACCGATTTACTGGTAGTAGAAATTATTCGCCATATTCTGGATAACAACCTATTTGTAGAAGAACTGGCTACTAATAGCACTTACTTTAATGACCCGCGCCTGCTGGATATCTTTGCCTATATTAAAGAGAACATCAATGGAGACCTTAGTAATAAAGTATTAGCCAATGTTGCCAACGTATCAGAAGATTACGTAGGCCAGTACTTTAAAATGCTTACCGGTATTAACCCGCAGGATTATATTGAATATCAGCGTATGGAACGGGCCGTAGAGCTACTACGCACCTCTAAGCGCAGCATTCGCGAAATTGGTAAAGAAGTAGGTTATAAAGATACCGCCTATTTCTGCCGCCGTTTTAAAATGATGTTTGGCATACCGGCCGGCAAAATGCGCCGCCGCGAATCGTTAATGAACGTTTAAAGTAGCGTTATATTCCTGAACAACTGTTGAAACCTCGGCCAGTAAGTCGAGGTTTTTTTCTATACCATTACCAACCACCAGCATATCGGCCCCAGCCTCTAAAGCCCGGGCTGCACTCTCTACCGAGCGTATACCACCCCCAACTACAATTGGGCAGCTCACACTTCGGCTAACCATTTTTATAACTGCCGGGTTAATTGGTTCCGGCGCACCGCTGCCGGCATCTAGGTACATTAATTTCAGGCCCAGCATTTCGCCGGCCATAGCCGTGCAGGCAGCAATTGCCGGTTTATTATTAGGAATTGGCGCTGTATTGCTCATGTAAGCAACCGTGGTCTGCAAGCCGCCGCCAACCAGCATATAGCCGGTGGGTAAAATTTCCAGTTGGGTTTTTCTAAGAATAGGGGCAGCTACTACGTGTTGGCCAATAAGTAATTCCGGATTCCGGCCGGAGATTAAAGAAAGAAACAGCAGGGCATCAGCCGAGGCGTTTATGTGCATATTACTGCCCGGGAATAATACAACCGGTGTACTGCACTTCTGCTTTATTTCAACTACCACTTCGTTCAGGCAATCTTCAGTCAGCAGGCTGCCTCCTACCAAAAAAAAATCAACCCTATGCTTTTGGCTAAGCATTATGAGTTGGTTTAGCTGGTTAGGCTCTGTTATTTTATCAGGATCTATAAGAACCGCAAATGCCTTTTTACCTTGTTGCTTTAGTATATTCAGGCGCTCCAGCACCATAGGGGTTATTCCTCAATAATTTTATTCTTTCGTAGTATACCTTTTACCTTACTGGCAATTATAAGAGCTCCAACAGTCATCATTTGCTGCTTTAGTAGCTGACCAAAGGTTAAGCCAACCTTCTGCTCTTTTTTGTATACTAGGGGCGCACCCGGCCCGCGCTTCTGCAATTTACGCTTTTCTTCTAAAACTGGCTGGTCTGAGTCAAAATCATCGTTACCGGAATTACTTTTGGTAACTAGTTTTACCACTTGATAAGCAGCAAATAAGGTTCCCCCTACAATCAGTGCTTTTTTCCCCACGTCCGTAGCATCATCTTTAATATCAGCAAACTGCAAATCCAGCTCATTCTTCAGCTCGGACTGCTTCATTAGCAAAGTCTGGCGATTTTCTACGGGAAGTTTATCTTTAGGTAATTGAGTTTTCATACAGAAAGGAGATAAAAGAAAGTGGGGGAATTGGGTACCTAGGCGTTTTCTCGCTGCTTATAGCGCTCAATATCGGCGGCCATTTTAGGCTCTTTTATTGGCCGTTCGGATTGGGTAGCCGGGCCGCCGTAGGTAGAGTTAGCAACCGGCTCGTACGTATCACTTGTAACTACAGCCGAACCGTTAGGCTTAGCCGCACCGTTTACTACCGGCTCATCTTCAAAAATTATTTTCTTGTGGTCAATTTCCGGGGCGTCAAAGGTTGGTTCCTGACTATCGGGTTTCTTGGCAGGTTTAACTTTTTCTTTTAAAAATTTAGTGGTGCCATCAACAAATATCTTTTTTACCCAGGCTGCATCGCGTTGGGTAAATAATACTACAGCTATAATAAGGTAGAACCCACCGACAATTACAAAGCCCCAGGCCCGGCTATCCAGCCAAACATTAATGCCCATGGCCAAGCCTACGTTCAAGAATAAAAAAGCAATTAAGCCTAGAATAGCTACCGGCAGCAGAACTACCACAGCCGCCAGCGCATCGGCTAACTTCTGCTTATATTCAAGCTTGGTAATTGCAATCTTGTTCTCTATATATTCAGAAAGATTGTGGACAAAGCCTTCCAGCTTTAAAAATTTTAGTAAGCCTTTGGGTTGCAATGGATTGAGGTTTAGCTTAAAAAACAGTTACACTACCTTAACGTTTTCCCTAAAATAATGTTCAGGGCGGGGGTTAGCGGCTAAATATACGCTAAATCTATACGTTTAAGAAAGCTTGAAAGCCTGCTATACCTGGGTGAGGTAAATGAGGATAAAGGGGATAAGAAAAAAGGTCAACAGAATAAAAGCAAACCCTACCAAACGGTTATTGGCGGTAAGCTTACCTAAACCATTAGCTAATTTAACCGGTATTTTACTAAGCGGGGTTTCCGGCAAAAAGAGTACGGCACCGGCTAAATTGAATAGTACGTGCGCCAAAGCAATACTCATGGCTGCCTGAGAATGGAATAAGGCGGCAATTAAGGCAGTAATGGTAGTACCCATATTAGCCCCGATTATATAGGGAAAGCAATTTTTTACCCTAAGCTTACCAGTGGCTACCAACGGCACTACCAGCGGCGTAGTTACCGAACTCGACTGCACAGCAGCCGTTAGGGCAACGCCCCAGCCAAACGCTCGCCACCGGTTACTGAAAACCAAATGCTGAAAATTAGAGCGAAACCTACCAATGAAAAGTTGGTAAATAAGTTGAGCCAGCCATTTTATAGAAATAAATAACAGAACGAACGCTAGTATCAGCACCATTATATCGGCTTGGGGGCCGGAGTTTAGCCACTCCAGAGAGATAAGCTGATGCCAGAAACCATAGGTAAATTCATTGGTACCCACCGCTGGCTGGGCTGCCGGGGCGCCTAAGGCCTGGGCAATAGTTAGGGCCAAATTAGAAAGAAACCCATTGTACAGTTCTAAGGGAAGTAGTACTAATACGGTTAGCAAGTTAAAAAAAGTATGGATGGTACCCGCCGCTATAGCGCGTTTAAACTCATGGCGCTTGGTAATAAAACCTAGTGAAACTAAGGTGCTGGTAAGGGTGGTGCCAATATTGGCCCCCAAAATCATGGGCACGGCCTGGGTCAAAGGCAACGAGCCCGCCGCCACCGCTGCAACCACCATGCTGGTAACCGTAGAGCTACTCTGTATAAGGGCAGTAACCAATAGCCCGATGAATAAACTTATAAAGGGGTTTTCAGTCAGCGACAGTATATCCGGCATAGCCCAACTGCTTAACCGCTGAAAAGCCGCCCCTACTATATTAAGTGACAGCAGGAAAAAAGCTACGGCTAGCAAAATAAACAAGCCCTTCTTTAAGTATTCGGAAGGTGTTTGTTCAGCTACTAGTGGCATAGAAACAGCGGGCGGATTAATTTTGGTATACGATTTCTGCAAAAACATAGTATTCAGCGGTGGGCTGCTACTCTCCTATTCTCCGTAAAACCGGCTACAAACAAGCTGTTATTTTACTCAAATTCTTCCCACCAAACTACAAAGGTACGCTTTGCGTGATAACTTTTACAGAAAACAATATGAAGGTATTGTTAATTTCTCATCTATATATGAAATGTATTTTTGGGAGTAATCAGATTATTATTCGTTGGCCATTACTATTGACCGGGTATAACTTCAGGAGTTAACAATTCAGTAATATGCGGTTAAAAACATTTTTATACCTTTGTGCGAATTGCGTACGCTAACTTCTCACCAAAAAACGCCAGCTTATAAGCTTTTTACATGGGCAAAAGTAATATTAACCAGCACATTAGCGGGGAAAAACTAGGCAAGCGCACCTACGCTATTTTTGATATTTTTAAGAGCGAGCGTAAATTCCTTATTCTTATTTTCACCTTATTGCTTACCGCTGCTGTGGTAACTCCTTATACCCATATTGCTATGTGGGTAGGCTTTGCCATTGCGGGTTATTCAGCTATTGCCAACGATAGTATACAAACCATAGGCACCTTTATTGCCTCCAACACCAACCGAAAGTGGTATTACCTATGGGCGTATATGGCTGTTATTTTTCTGGCCACAGTAACCTATAGTTGGATTGTTTTTGACGGTGATGTTAGCCACGAACGCCTGGCTTCAAAAGGTTTAAGTGAGGCCCCAGTAGAATTTTCGTTCTTACAATTGGCCGCCCCGGTATTTCTGCTAATACTTACCCGCCTGCGGATGCCGGTGAGTACTACGTTTTTGTTGCTAAGCACCTTTACTACCGATGCCAAAACCATTACCGGTATACTAGGTAAGAGCTTTACTGGTTACTTAATTGCCTTTGTATTAGCCATAGTGGTATGGTTTGCTGTAGCCAAACTGGTTAAAGCTAAGTTTAAGGGTAAACCTGCCAAATGGTGGTTGCCCGTGCAGTGGCTTACCAGCGGGGCGCTTTGGTCGGTATGGATTGCCCAGGATGCCGCCAACATTGCCGTATTTTTGCCCCGTAGCCTTGAATTTTGGGAGTTTGCAGCGTTTGCTACCTATATAGTAATTGGCCTAGGCTTTTTATTCTACTTCCGGGGCGACAGAATTCAGTCTATAGTAAGCGAGAAAGCCGGGGTTACCGACCTGCGGGCAGCTACCATTATCGATTTTGTCTACGCCATATTGCTATACTACTTCAAGCAACTAAGCAACATACCTATGAGTACTACCTGGGTATTTATCGGCTTGCTGGGTGGCAGGGAATTAGCAATAGCTTTCTCTAAAAAACGCACTACGCGCAAAATTAAAACTACTAAAAAGGCCTTACGTCTACTGGGCCGCGATATGCTTTTTGCTTTAATAGGACTGCTGGTGTCGGTTATACTGGCTCTGGCTATTAACCGCGAAGTAAGAATGGAGGTTTGGGGTTACTTTACCGGGAATTAAAACTTCGTCTATATAATTAGCACAGAGGCTGCTACTAAGCAGCCTCTGTGCTTTCTATCGCATAACTATCTTCAATGAAAGTTAACTTTAACTAAGGCTAACCTATTATAGTATTGTGTAATTGGGTAGAACCTAATGAACTGAAAACCTATATTTTCTTTCAGCACTAAGCTCGAAATGACGTTTTTCGACTGTTGGATTGCTATTACTATTATAAGATGCGCGGATTGAGATAGTTAATTTTTCTTTATTATCAATTTCTTCCTCTGATCTAAATTGATAAACTCCTTCAATCTTTCCTATATACTGTAACCTAGTTTTTCCTATTGAACATTCTATCTGGATGGATTCCGGCTCTACGCTTTCACCCTTATTCCATTCATCACTTCTATCTATATGAATATCTAACAAATAATTGTTTGAAGGATAGTCTGTCCTACCGTAAGCAGTTATGTGATTTATATCATCATTAGTTTGATTAACATACTCGTATTTATTGTTGCATTTGCAACTACTCACTAAGAAGCTAATTATTAATAAGGCATTAGCGTATAGGGCTTTATTTGCAAAACTTAGCATACTCTAAACTTGCAACTGTCTTACCGCGATATAGGCCAGCAAACCCGCCCCTATTTTTAAGGCCGATTCATCAATATTGAAATTAGGGGTATGTACGCTATGGCAGGTATCAAGTTCTTCGTTTCCGGTGCCTAAGCGGTAGAAGCAAGAGGGTACTTCGTGCGAATAATAACTGAAATCTTCAGCGGCCATCCACTTATCTAATTCTACTACATTCTCTTCGCCTAAATACTCCTGCGCCGCCTGCCGGGCTATTTGGGTGGTTGGGCCATCATTTTCTAAGAAGGGATAGCCCTTCCTTATTTCAAAATCGCACCTGCCGCCCATACCTTCGGCAATACTTTCGGCTATTTTTTTCATACGCTGGTGAGCCTCGGCCCGCCACTCCTCGTTCATAGTACGGAAGGTACCTTCCAGCTTTACCTCGTTTGGAATTACATTAGTTGCGCCATTAGCAGTAATTTTGCCAAACGAAAGCACTGACGGAATTTTAGGGTTGGCGTAGCGGCTTACTACTTGCTGAAGCGCTACCAGCATTTGGGCCGTAATCATAACCGGATCGATATTGCGCTCCGGCATAGCCCCGTGGCCGCCTCTGCCTTTAACCGTAACGTAAATTTCGTCGGCCGAAGCCATATACATACCTTCGCGAAAGCCTACCTTGCCGGCCGGTATAAACGGCATAACGTGCTGGCCTACCATAGCCTTAGGCTCGGGATTTTTCAGCACGCCTTCCTTAATCATAAGGGAAGCTCCGCCGGGAATACGTTCTTCGCCAGGCTGAAATACTAGTTTTACCGTGCCCTCCCAATGTTCTTTAGTATCGTGTAAAATTTTAGCTGCGCCTAAAAGCGAGGTGGTATGAACATCATGACCGCAAGCGTGCATTACCCCTGCTTTGGTAGATTTATAAGGTACCTCATTTTCTTCCTGAATTGGCAGGGCATCCATATCGCCGCGCAGAGCTACCACTTTTTTATCTGGATTTTTTCCCTTAATCATGCCAACTACCCCGGTTTCGGCCACACCCGCCTGAAATTCAATACCCCAATTAGTAAGCTTTTGCTGGACAAACTTAGCGGTTTCGTGTTCTTCAAACGAAAGCTCGGGGTTAGCGTGCAGGTGGTGGCGAATTTCCTTCAACTCACCTTCTAACTGACCGGCTAACTGTTGTACCTGCTGAAGTAAAGACATAAAGTTGGTGATTTGGTGGGTTAGTGGGTTGGTGGGTTGATAAGATAATTGGATGATGTGATAATGAGTATATTTTTTCCAAATGCGAGGCGGAGGCTGAAAAGAGTTCAGCCTGACGAGGCACTAAGCACCAGGCACTAGGCACTAAATGTTACTTATTTATCTGTATTTTTTCGGGAATAACCAGTGCGTTCGGGAAGTCGGGTTTAAGGCTGGCGTAGGTTTTTTGGGCTTCCAGGCGGTTCATGAACTTGCCAACATATACCTTATAATTGGGCTGTACGAACTTAATTTCAGGTCGGGCTTCGGGTAGCATTTCGTACACCTTGCGCTGAGCCAGGTTAGCTCCATCGCGGGAAGTTCCTAAATATACTTGAATAGTGTAGCCGGGCACCGATTTAATAGTAGTACGGTTTACCTCGGAAGATTGAGCCAAAAGCGTATTTAACTGGCTGGTAACTGCCTGCCGGGTTCGAAGTTCATCACCGTCAATCTCCAGGTTTTCAATTCTATTCTCGCCACCTGCTTCTTTCTGCTCCGCCATTTGTTGTTCAAACGGCTGAATGTCGGCTTGGCGCAGAACCGATAAGTCCTCCTCGTACTGACTAGCCCGCGACGGAGTATTACCTTTTTGTGCCGTTTGGCTGGGGCCGGCACAGCTAAAATATAGGCCCACCATAAAGAACCAGAGCATAGACTGGGGTTTCAACCACATAGATGTTTTCATAACGATTAAGCTGGCAGTACTGGTACAAGCTAGTATAGCGAATTTTATCGAATAAAGTTGACCGGTACTAAAAAGGCCTTTTCAACAGGAAAAGACCTTTCAGTATAGGGTTAATCTTGGTTTATTATCACGCAGCGATTTTCCTGGATATCCTGCTCTACACTTTTGAATTTTACATTCTTCTTTACCGAGCCATCGCTGTAGCGCACATCTACCCGCTCGTTGCGGCCGGCTACTTTTTGCGATTTTACCGGTTCGTGCTTCACCGGCGGGCGGCTGGCCTGCGGCGGCGCGGCAACTCCTTGGCCAGCCGCACTTCCTGCTTCTTCCTTCGATTCTTTCAGGCGTTGCTGTTGCTGAGCCTGGCGCATACGGGCTTCCTGTACCATTTGCGGGTCTTGCTTAGGCAAATCAGCCTTGGCTAAGAAGCTTATGGTATCATCATTCAAACGGCTAATAAAGCGTTTAAACTGTTCAAACGCCTCAAACTTATAGATCAGCAACGGATCCTTCTGCTCGTAACTAGCCAACTGCGAACCCTGCTTTAATTCGTCCATATCGCGCAGGTGGTCTTTCCACAGCATATCAATTGTGGCCAGGGCTATGGTTTTTTCCATACTCTCCGGCAAAATTTTGCAGTCCGTAGCTACGTTTTTCTCCAGGTTACTTTCAACTGCAACCTGCTTCTTGCCATCGGTAAATGGTACTACAATATTCTTAACCGTAGCGCCCCGCTCGGCGTGAACCTGCTTAATAACCGGGCAGGCCTGCTCCGAAATGCGGGCGTTCTTCTTCTGGTAGTGCTCGTACACCTTATCGTATACCTGATCTACCAACTCGTTTTCTCGAGCTTTGGCAAATTCTTCTTCTGTTATAGGATAATCGAAGCCAAAGGTACCTAATATGCCTAGTTTGAAGCTATCAAAATCATTAGCTCCTTTGGCACCCAAAGTAATTTCCTCGCCAACCTGGTATATCATATTCATAATATCCAGTTGCAGGCGTTCACCAAATAAGGCGTGCTTGCGGCGCTTATAAATCACCTCGCGCTGGCTGTTCATTACGTCGTCATATTCCAGCAGGCGCTTACGGGTAGCAAAGTTGTTCTCTTCTACTTTTTTCTGGGCGCGTTCTATAGATTTGGTAATCATACTATGCTGAATTACCTCGCCTTCCTCGTAGCCCATCCGGTCCATTAATCGCGCAATTCTGTCGGAGCCGAACAGACGCATCAAGCTATCTTCCAGCGATACAAAAAACTGCGAAGAACCCGGATCGCCCTGACGACCGGCCCGGCCTCGTAACTGGCGGTCAACGCGGCGGCTATCGTGGCGCTCGGTACCAATTATAGCCAGACCACCGGCGGCCTTAGATTCCGGAGCCAACTTAATATCGGTACCCCGGCCGGCCATGTTGGTGGCAATAGTTACTGTGCCCGGCTTACCGGCTTCGGCTACCACCTCAGCCTCGCGCTGGTGCTGCTTGGCGTTCAGTACCTGGTGCGGAATATTGCGGATTTTGAGCATACGGCTCAACACTTCTGAAATTTCTACCGAAGTGGTACCCACCAGTACTGGGCGGCCGGCTTCGCGTAGTTTGATGATTTCCTCCCCCACGGCATTAAACTTCTCGCGCATGGTTTTGTATACCAAATCCTGGCGGTCATCGCGCTGAATGGGGCGGTTGGTAGGTATAACCACCACATCTAATTTATAGATTTCCCAGAACTCGCCGGCTTCGGTTTCGGCCGTACCCGTCATACCCGCTAGTTTGTGGTACATCCGGAAGTAGTTCTGAAGCGTAATGGTAGCGTAGGTTTGAGTGGCGTCCTCAATTTTTACGTTTTCCTTCGCTTCAATTGCCTGGTGCAGGCCATCGCTATAACGGCGCCCGTCCATAACGCGACCAGTCTGCTCGTCTACAATTTTAACCTTGCTGTCCTGAATTATATATTCGGTATCTTTTTCGAAAAGGGTATAAGCCTTTAGCAACTGGTTAACGGTGTGGATTCGCTGCGATTTGGCGGCGTAATCTTTAGTCATAGCATCCTTTTGCTCCAGCTTCTGCTCATCGGTCAGGTCTTCGGCGTGCTCCAGACGGGCAATTTCAGAACCAATGTCCGGCAAAATAAAGAAGCTAGGATCCTCGCCGGATTTAGTGATCAGGTCAATGCCTTTTTCGGTAAGCTCAATAGAATTGTGTTTTTCATCAATAGTGAAGTACAGCTCCTTATCGGCCTCGGGCATCATTTTCTGGTTATCGGCCAGATATATGTTTTCTACTTTTTGCAGAATTTGGCGAACGCCCGGCTCACTTAAATACTTAATAAGCGGCTTATACTTAGGCATGGCCCGGTAGGTGCGGAACAGTGCCAACCCGGAGTCCTCATCCTTAGGGTTAGCGGCCAGGCCTTTTTTAGCATCCTGCAGAAGCTGGGTGGCCAGTTTTCTTTGCGCATCCACTAACTGCGATACTCGCGGCTTAAGCTCATAAAACTCGTGCTCATTACCCTTAGGCACCGGACCGGAAATAATTAGGGGAGTACGGGCTTCGTCAACCAGTACGGAGTCCACCTCATCCACCATAGCGTAGTGGTGCTTGCGCTGTACCAAGTCCTGCGGGCTACGCGCCATATTGTCACGCAGGTAATCAAAGCCAAATTCGTTATTGGTACCGTAGGTTATATCGGCTTTATAGGCTTGGCGGCGCTCCTCAGAGTTTGGTCGGTGGCGGTCTATACAATCAATAGTAATTCCGTGAAATTGGAATAACGGAGCCATCCATTCCGAGTCACGACGGGCCAGGTAATCGTTAACCGTAACCACGTGAACGCCGCGACGCGAAAGGGCATTCAAAAAGGCCGGCAGGGTAGCTACCAGGGTTTTACCTTCACCGGTGGCCATCTCGGCAATTTTACCTTGGTGCAGAACAATACCACCAATAAGCTGCACATCGTAGTGCAGCATATCCCAGGTAATTAGGTTACCGGCGGCCATCCACTGGTTTTTCCAGGTGGCCTTATCCCCGTTAATCTCAATATGATCGCCTTTAGCGGCCATACGGTGGTCCATGTCGGTAGCCGTAACTACCATTTGCTTATTTTCTTTCCAGCGGCGGGCAGTTTCCTTTACAATGGCAAAAGTTTCCGGAAGCACCTGCATCAGAACTTTTTCCAGTTCTTCGTTGCGCTCTTCTTCCAGCTTATCAATTTTATTGAATAGAGCTTCCTTCTGGTCAATGTCTAAATTGGGCTGCTCGTCTACCTGATTTCTTAGGTCGGCAATTTCGTCATCAATACGCTTAAGGGCGGCATCAATTTGCTCGCGGATTTCGTGGGTACGAGCTCGTAGTTCATCGTCGGTTAGGGAATTGAGCTTAGCAAACTCTTCGTTAATCTGGTCAACTATGGGTAAAACAGCTTTTATATCCCGGTCAGATTTAGAGCCGACCAGTTTCTGTATGCTTTTGGTAATAAAATCGAACATATATTTTCAAATAATAGCCCTTAAAGGTAAGGGGTTTTTACTTAAATCGCTTGCGTGCACAGCACCTTCTTCATTCTACAAAAACAATACCGGAGCGCAGTCTGCTGCGCAGTACCTGGTGCTTGGTTGTTAGTGCTTTGTATTATTAAAATCTTTTAAAGCAATCCAGAGATCGACCTAACCTGTATTCAATTGATTATCTATCACTTACAATAAGAAATATAAAAACCAAGAACTAAGCACGATCCACCAAGCACTAATGCCATCTTGTCATACTTCTACTTCGCCCTTAAATACTTCGGTAGCCGGGCCGGCCAAATATATTTCCGTGAAGGCATCCTCGGTTCCGGTTTTAAAGGCTACCTGCAAATCGCCGCCGGGGGTAATTAATTTAACCGGGCTTTGGTAGCCCATATAACTACTGGCCAAGGCCACGGCAGTTACGCCAGTTCCGCAGCTTAGGGTTTCATCTTCCACCCCGCGCTCGTAGGTGCGAACATACAGGCGATTTTCGTCAGTAGGCTCCACAAAGTTCACATTAGTACCTTCCTTTTTATATACCTCGCTGTACCTAATTCGGGCTCCTTCTTCCTTCACATTCATTTCGGCCAGTTGCTTTACAAATCGAATGTAGTGCGGCGAGCCAGTATTAATAAACATATCGTCTTCGTAGCGTTCTACCCCTTCTACATTGCGCATCCTTATATACACTAGGTCCTTCATAAAGTAGGCCTCGTGCAGCCCGTCAATAGCTCGAAAGCGGGCGTTATCTTCAACCATACCCAACTTTTTGGCAAAGGCTACGGCACAGCGGCTACCGTTGCCGCAAAAGCTCTTCGAGCCGTCAGAATTAAAATACACCATCTCAAAATCGGCATTGTCGGCGTTTTCTATCAGGATTAGGCCATCAGCCCCAATACCGTAGCGGCGGTGGCAGAGGCTTTTTACCAGGCTAATATTTTCCTTATTAAAGACCTTTTCCCGGTTATCAATCATGATAAAATCGTTGCCGGTGCCGTGGTATTTAAAGAAATTTATTGTGGAAAGCATAAAATTCTGAATTAGTGAGTTGGCGAGGTTGTGGGTTAATTTGTACTTTTAATAGTGCTTAGAAAACTATTTGCTTAGGGCCTTTGGTTTTTTGGTACTTGGCACTAAAGTACCAAGCTTAATTGGAGTAACCTCGTTACTGATTCCTTGTTATCGGCCTGTTAAAATTAAGTATATCAAACACAAAAAAGCCCTACCGTTGGCAGGGCTTTCGTAATATTTCTGAAAGGGAAATTAAATAAGCTCCTTAATACGAGCTGCTTTACCCTGACGACCCCGTAGGTAGAATAAACGGGCACGACGCACTTTACCGCGACGTAGAACCTCGATTTTATCCAGGCTTGGAGAAAGTATTGGGAAGATACGCTCTACCCCAACTCCGTTAGAAACTTTACGTACCGTGAAGGTTTCACCGTTGGTATTACGGTTTTTGCGCTGGATAACAGTACCTTGGAACTGCTGTATACGCTCCTTGTTACCTTCGCTAATTTTTACGTGTACGTTTATTGTATCACCAGCTTTAAACTTAGGCAGGTTATCACGAACCTCCTTGTTTTCCTGCTCTACAAACTTTATAAGCTCGCTCATATCGCTAATTTTTTATCGGCTCCGCAAAAGGAACTGCAAATATAGAAGTATTTTTCGGTTTTGCCCAAAGGGCGTTTAATTTTTTAGATATGAGATGGGAGATATTAGACCTGAGAATAAAATAGTCTCAAATCTCACGTCTCAAATCTCACGTCTGATGACCTTCCTGCCACTTTTCCCACATATCGGGGCGGCGGGTTTTGGTTCTTTCTACTGCCTGCTCGTGGCGCCAGGCTTCAATGTTAGCCTCATGGCCGCTCAACAGCACGTCCGGAACTTTCACCCCCTTAAACTCGGCGGGTCGGGTATATACCGGCGGGGCCAGCAACCCATCCTGGTGACTATCGCTTAAAGCTGAAGTTTCATCGTTAAGCACCCCCGGAATTAGGCGGATAATGCTATCGGCCAACACGGCCGCGGCCAGTTCGCCCCCACTTAATACATAGTCGCCAATACTGATTTCGCGGGTTATATAAAGCTGGCGCAATCGCTCGTCAACTCCTTTATAATGACCGCATAGCATAATCAGGTTACCCCCCAGGCTTAGTTTATTAGCTAGTTGCTGGGTCAGGGTTTCCCCGTCAGGCGTCAGGAAGATAGTTTCGTCGTACGCCCGTTCGGCTTTAAGCGCATCAATACACTTAGCAATTGGTTCGGCCTGCATTACCATACCGGCTCCGCCCCCGTAGGCATAATCATCAACATTACGGTTTCGGCTAACACTATACTCCCGTAAATCATGCACTATCACCTCGACCAAGCCCTTATCCTGCGCTCTTTTCAATATAGAATGAGCAAAGGGGCTATCTAGCAAACGCGGAAGAACTGAAATAATATCAATCCTCATCGCCATCGTCGGGCTTAGGAGTTTCTGTGGCGCGGTAAATCTCTAGCAAGCCATCGGGTAATTCTACCTGAAGCTGCTCCCCTTCTTTATCTACCACTTTCACCAAATCATCGTGCAGGGGCACAATTACTTCTTCGGAAGCATTTTCAATTACTAATAGATCCTGCGCTCCGTTTACTACCTGAACTACCTTGCCAATATCGCCGGCCAGCTTATCGATTACGGTGTAGCCAATAATCTGGTGGTAGTAAAACTGATCTTTTTCCAGTTCGGGCAATACACTGAGCGGAAGGTACAGCTCCGAGCCGGTAAGCTCCGCTGCTGCTTCTACTGAATTGATTTCTTCAAAAGAAACAATGGCCTTATTACCATTGATATTGATACCGCTAATGAAAAATGGAACCAGTTGTCCGCGCTGGAGCACGAACACTGATTCCATTTCTTGGTATTGATACGGGTCGTCGGCATCTAAATAAGCGTTTACGTTGCCCTGCAGGCCGTGGGGTTTACCCAGAGTTCCTAACTGAAAGCAATCTTCTAAACGCATGCCGCTACCCGGACTAGTAAATTATTCCGCAGCTTTTTCTTCGGTAGCTTCGGCGCCTTCTGCAGCAGCTTCAGGAGCTTCTTCGGCAGCGTTAGCCTCAGCGTCGGCAGCCTTTGCGGCGGCTTCTTCCTCTTCCTGCTTCTTACGAATGGCTTCAGCACGAGCTTCGTTCACTTTAGCTTCAGCCTCGCGACGGGCCTTATCGGCGGCGGCGCGGTCCTGAGCTAGTTTAGAAGTTTTACCTTCAATTTTAGCATTTTTAGACTCTAACCACTCGTTAAGCTTCTTATCAGCATCCTCCTGCGAGATTGCTCCTTTATTTACACCAATTTGCAGGTGCTTACGGTACAAAATACCGCGGTAGCTCATCATAGCGCGTACGGTATCGGTAGGCTGAGCACCCTTCATTAACCAATCAAACGCTTTCTCGGTATCGAAGTCGATAGTAGCCGGGTTAGTGTTTGGGTTATATACCCCAATTTTCTCAATAAAGCGACCATCACGTGGTGCCCGAGCGTCGGCGATTACCAAATCGTACATTGCTCGTTTCTTGCGGCCTCTACGGGCCAGGCGAATTTTTACTGACATATAGTATTTAAAGTTTATTCGGCGACGGAACCCGTCCGCCATGAACAGGGGGCAAAGGTAGTAAAAATTTTGAAATTAGTCTTGAGTCCTGGGTCTTTAGTCTTGAGATTTCGGGAGGGTTAGTTAGGGTTGCAGTTGGTGAAGTTGGGTTTGGGAAGAGTCCAGGAGGCTGTTCTATAACTAAAAAATTGACATGTAGAAACTTGTGAAACATGCCAGTCACTCAAGTCTTGATTAAATATGGTGTTCTGAGTAAACATTGACCTCATGTTCGAAACGTTACTTACATCCCAACTGCTAATATCTTGGTTAAAGCTATTAGCATTAGCAAACATGCCGCTCATGTCTGTAACTTGACTAACATCCCAGTTACTTATATCCTGATTAAACTCTAAAGCACCAGAAAACATATCATTCATATCAGTTACTCTACTAACATTCCAATTACTTATATCCTGATTAAAACTATTATTATAGGAGAACATAGCATGCATATTTGAAACTTGACTCACATCCCATTTGCCAATGTCTTGATTGAAAGCATCGGCTCCACTAAACATTGTCAACATATTTACTACATTACTAACATTCCAAGTACTGATATCTTGGTTAAACTGACGAGCCTTATGAAACAGACCACTCATATCTGTAACTCTACTAACGTCCCAGTAACTTAAATCCTGATCAAAAGAACTATTATTATAGAACAAACCTACCATATTATTTATATTACTCACATCCCAAGTACTGATATCATCGTTGAAATTGTACTTATTTGAAAATAGCAATTTCATATTTGAAACTCTGGAGGTTACAACCCTAGACACATCCATATCTTTAGAGACCATTGATCTTAGCGTAGTTTCATCTACAACTAGGTATGAAGTCCCATTTAGTTGATAACTTTCCCCAGTCTGAGCAAAGTCTCGTGCTATTACAGTAACACCGTTAGAAGCAATATAAAGTGCTGATTGATTAAATTTAGCTGTAATATTTAAGGAAGCATCAATTTCAAATATTAAGGAATTTCCTAATGAATTTTTGTCTCCACTCCACCCCACAAACTCCCAACCTTCCGCCGCAGTGGCAGTGAGTGTAACTTCAGTACCCGCTGTGTAAGTTTCTTGTTCCGGACTTACGGTGACCCTTCCTTCTCCTTCTATGGCAATCTCCAGTTTATAGGTTGGAGTTGGATCTTCTTTATCATCGCAGCTACTAAACCAAAGTAAACAGCCAAATAAGAGTAGAAGCGCTTTCAACTTGTTCATGCTTATAATTCTCCTTGTATAAGCGGTAAACCTAATTCAAATATCTATTATTACAAACTGAGTTATATGCAGTGTAAGATAATAGCCAAATCTATCACCACTCCTGAGGTTCCAATATCTGGACTTATTTATTCAAACCTTTCCCCCTCAATTAGTTATATACTAGAGACCTCCTCGAAACCAACCAACAGAGTTTAATATTTGTATACACGAATATACGGTTATTGTATTTCTCTAATTTTAGTACCTTTACAGCCTAAGCTTTTGCCGAATGGATAAATACACCTACGTGGGTGGCGCGCATAGCCACTATATTGAAGAAATGTACCAGGCCTACCGATCTAACCCTGAGTCGGTAGATATAAGCTGGCGCAAGTTTTTTGAAGGCTTTGAATTTGCCCAGGAACAGTACCCTATGCTTCCGGGAGGCGAGCCTACAAGTAACGGCAAGTCCGCTACCTACCAGGCTAAAGATGCCAATATTGCCGATAAGCCCGCCGCTGCTTCGCCTACCATATCGGGTGGGCAGGCTAAGGAGCTTAACGTAAGCCAGCTTATTCACGCCTACCGCAGCCGCGGCCACCTTAAAAGCAACACCAACCCCGTACGCAAGCGCCGCGACCATAAAGCCTATCTGGATATTACCGATTTTGGCCTGAGCGAAGCCGATCTGGATACCGAGTTTGAGGCCGGTCAGGAAATTGGTATCGGCCGGGCGCCGCTCCGTAAAATTGTGGAGGCCCTCCGCTACATTTACGTAGGCACCGTAGGCTTCGAGTATATGTACATGCGCGACCCCGACCAACTGGAGTGGTTTAAGCGCAAGGCTGAAAACGAAGCTCTTAACTTCAACCCTTCCAAAGAAGAAAAAACCCAGATTCTGAAGAAACTGAACGAGGCCGTAGTCTTCGAAAACTTTCTTCATACCAAATACTTAGGCCAGAAGCGCTTTTCGCTGGAAGGGGGCGAAAGCACTATTGCGGCGCTGGATGCCGCCATTACCCGCGCCAGTGAGCTGGGCGTTAAGGAGGTAATGATTGGTATGGCCCACCGCGGTCGCCTTAATGTGCTGGCCAACATTATGGGTAAAACCTACGAGCAAATTTTTAATGAATTTGAAGGCCAGGCCGACCCTGACCTGACCATGGGCGACGGTGACGTTAAGTACCATATGGGCTACAGCAGCCAGGTAAACCTGAGCGGCAATACAGTAGATTTGAAACTGGCCCCCAACCCCTCGCACCTGGAAGCGGTAAATCCGGTAGTGGAAGGTTTTCTGCGCGCCAAAATTGAGTGGCAGTACGAAGATAAAGCCGGCAGTGTATTGCCTGTCCTCATTCACGGTGATGCGGCGGTGGCCGGTCAGGGCATAGTGTACGAGATAGTGCAGATGAGTAAGCTAAAGGCTTACAACACCGGCGGCACCATTCACTTCGTAATTAATAACCAAGTAGGCTTTACTACCGACTACGACGACGCCCGCTCTAGTATATACTGTACCGACGTTGCCAAAACTATTGATGCGCCTGTACTGCACGTAAACGGCGACGACCCCGAAGCCGTGGTGTTCTGTATGAAACTGGCCGTGGAGTATCGCCAAAAGTTTGGCAACGATATATTTATTGATATGGTGTGCTACCGCCGCCACGGCCATAACGAGAGCGACGAGCCTAAATTTACCCAACCGCAACTGTACAACGTAATTAGCCGCCACGCCAACCCGCGCGAGGTGTACAATAAAAAACTGCTGGAGCGCGGCGATGTGGATGCCCAACTGGCCCAGAGTATGGACCAGGAGTTTCGCCAACTGCTGCAGGACCGCCTGGATATGGTGAAGCAGAAGCCCCTGCCCTACCAGTATCAGGAGTTAGAGCAGGCCTGGCAAAGCCTGCGCAAGGCTAAGCCCGAAGATTTTGAGCAATCGCCCGATACCGGCGTTTCGGCCGAAGTGCTGGACAAGGTAGCTAACGCCCTTACCGAAATACCGGAGGGTTTTAAGCCCATCAAGCAGATTGAAAAGGTGCTGAAGCAGCGCCAGGAAATGTTTTTTGACGAAAAACAGGTAAACTGGGCCGGGGCCGAACTACTGGCCTACGGTAGCATGCTGGAAGACGGCAACTTTGTGCGCCTGGTTGGTCAGGATGTGCAGCGCGGTACCTTTAGCCACCGCCACGCCGTACTGCACGATGCCAAAACCGGCAAAGAATACAACAGCCTGAATCACCTGCAGGACGACGACACCGAACCCTTCCGCATATATAATTCGCTACTGAGCGAGTACGGTGCTATGGGTTTTGAATTTGGCTACGCTATGGCCAACCCTAATGCGCTGGTTATATGGGAAGCCCAGTTTGGCGACTTTGCCAACGGAGCCCAGGTAATGATTGACCAATTTGTAACGCCCAGCGAAACCAAGTGGCAGCGTATGAACGGTATGGTTATGCTGCTACCCCACGGCTACGAGGGCCAGGGTCCGGAGCACAGCAGCGCCCGCCTAGAACGCTTTTTGCAGATGAGCGCCGAACTAAATATTGTAGTAGCCAACGTTACCGAGCCGGCTAACTTCTTCCACCTGCTGCGCCGCCAACTGGCCTGGCCGTTCCGCAAGCCGCTGGTGGTAATGTCGCCTAAATCGCTATTGCGCCACCCTAAGGTAGTAAGCCCAATAAGTGAATTAACCCAAGGACACTTCCGCGAAGTGCTGCCCGATACGCTAAAAAATACGAAGAAGATTAAGCGCGTGCTGGTATGCAGCGGCAAAATCTACTACGATTTGCTGGAGCGCCGCGAGCAGAATAAGCAGGAAGATGTGGCAATAGTTCGTATGGAGCAGCTTTACCCCTTCCCGCAAAAACAACTAGATGCCGAACTGGCTAAGTTTAAAGGAGCCGAGGTGGTATGGGTGCAGGAAGAACCCGCTAATATGGGTGCCTACAACTACCTGCTGCGCATTTGGCAAGCCCCGCTAACCTGTATTGGTCGTAAGGCCAGCGCCTCGCCGGCTACTGGTTACGGTAAAGTGCACGCCCGCGAGCAGGAGGAAATTCTGAATCGCGCCTTTACCCTGAGCGGAACCGTAGAAAAGCCGGCCAGCCAGGCCGCTACCACCAAACGAACCAAAAAAACTAACTAAGCCTAACCTCTACCCCCATGTCAGTAGAAATAAAAATACCCACCGTAGGCGAAAGCATCAGCGAAGTAACCATTGGCCAATGGTTTAAGCAGGATGGCGACTACGTAGAAATGGACGAAAACATAGCCGAGCTGGAAAGCGATAAGGCCACCTTTGAACTACCCGCCGAAGCGGCCGGAATTCTGCGCATTAAAGCTCAGGAGGGCGAAACCGTAGAAATTGGAGCCGTAGTTTGCGTAATTGAGGAAGGAGCGGCCGGCTCAGGAAACGGCGGCTCAGCTAGTTCATCTTCTAACGGACAAAACCAAGCGGCCCAAAAAGCCCCAGCCGCCGATGCTGCCCCCGTAGCTGGCCAAAACCAACCTGCCCAAAACGATGCTAAGGGCGATTACAGCGGTGGCGGTAAAAGCGGCTCAGGTGCTACCGGTGAAAATGCGACCGGCCAGGTTCACGATATAGTGGTGCCAACGGTTGGCGAATCGATTACCGAAGTAGTTATTGGCCAGTGGCTGAAGGAAGATGGCGCTACGGTAGCCCTGGATGAGGTTATTG
Organism: uncultured Roseivirgaceae bacterium; assembly: GCA_964504565.1. GTDB lineage: Bacteria > Bacteroidota > Bacteroidia > Cytophagales > Cyclobacteriaceae > Cesiribacter. Next base: position 30,928 of record CAZDEY010000005.1, on the reverse strand, counting down.
CCGAAATTGAATCCGATAAAGCTACGTTCGAACTTCCGGCCGAAGCCAATGGTATACTGCGCATTAAAGCCCAGGAAGGCGATACCCTGGAAATTGGCGCCCTGATTTGCCAGATTGAAGTTACTGAGGGAGCCGCTGCCCCACAGACTAGCGCCCCGAGCGGGGGCAGCCAGCCAGCCGGCAGCGCTTCTAACCAAAGCGAAGCCAACGACGGAGGATACGCTGCGGGACATCCCTCTCCGGCAGCTGCTAAAATACTTGCTGAAAAGGGTATTTCTGCGGAAGCCGTAAAAGGCACCGGCCCGGGCGGTCGCATTACTAAAGAAGATGCTCAGAATGCCCAGCCGGGTCAGGGTCAGGCCAAAGCCGGCGAAAGCAAACCCGATGAAAGCAAAGCTTCAAGCCAAAAGCAAGAAAGCCAGGTAGCCGCCGTTGCCGGCAAAAGAAATCAGCGCCGCGAGCGGATGAGCAGTCTGCGCAAAACCATTGCCCGCCGCCTGGTAAGCGTAAAGAACGAAACGGCCATGCTCACCACCTTCAACGAGGTGACCATGAAGCCGATCATGGATATGCGAAGCCAGTACAAAGATAAGTTTAAGGAGAAGCACGAAATTGGCTTAGGCTTCATGAGCTTCTTTACCAAAGCCGTATGCGTAGCCCTGCAGGAGTGGCCGGCCGTAAACGCCCAAATAGACGGCAACGAAATGGTATTTAACGACTACTGCGATATTAGCATTGCTGTAAGTACGCCTAAAGGCCTGGTGGTGCCGGTTATTCGCAATGCCGAAGAACTGAGCTTTGCCGGTATAGAAAAGGAAATCCGTAACCTGGCCATAAAAGCCCGCGACGGTAAACTCAGCATCGACGAAATGCAGGGCGGTACCTTTACCATTACCAACGGTGGCGTGTTCGGTTCCATGATGAGTACCCCCATCATCAACTCACCGCAGAGTGCTATTTTAGGCATGCACAACATAGTAGAGCGCCCCATGGCTGTAAACGGCGAAGTTAAAATTCTGCCCATGATGTACGTAGCCCTAAGCTACGACCACCGCATCATCGACGGCCGCGAATCCGTTAGCTTTCTGGTACGGGTGAAGGAGCTGTTGGAAGATCCGGCGAGACTTCTGCTTGAGGTATAGTCGTGAGCGGCCGCCGCGCGGTCGTGAGTCTTGAGTCTTGAGATATGAACCAGTATAGAAACTTGAAAGTGTGGCAGAAAGCGGTGGCCTTGGCTACTGAGGTTTATCGTGCTTCGGGTTCATTTCCGAAAGAAGAGATGTACGGACTCACCGCTCAACTACAACGCAGTATTGTTTCCATCGCTTCCAACATCGCCGAAGGTGCCGGAAGAAGCCACGAAAAGGAGTTTGCCCAGTTTCTGAGTATAGCTTATGGCTCAGCTTACGAAACCGAAACCCAGCTCCTAATCGCTAAAAATTTAAATTACCTATCTAGTACCGAGTTTGAGAATCTAGAAAAGGAACTGGCTGAAGTGCAAAAAATGCTCTACAGCCTCAAGCTGAAACTTAGCCGCCCTACTCAAGACTCAAGACTCAAGACTCAAGAATCAAGACTCAAGACTAATTAAATGTACGACGTAACAGTAATCGGTTCGGGACCTGGCGGGTATGTGGCGGCAATTCGCTGCGCACAGTTGGGCCTTAAAACCGCACTAGTAGAAAAATACAATTCCTTGGGCGGTACCTGCCTTAACGTAGGCTGCATTCCCAGCAAAGCCCTGCTGGATTCCAGCGAGCACTACCATAATGCCAGCCATACGTTTACCGAGCACGGCATTGAGCTGAAAAATCTGAAGGTAAACCTGCCGCAAATGATCAATCGTAAGCGCGATGTGGTGAAGCAGACCGTAGCCGGTATCGATTACCTGATGAAGAAGAATAAGATCGACGTAAAAATCGGTATTGGTTCGTTCGTTGATAAGAATACCATTAAGGTAACGGCCGAGGGCGGTAAGGAAGAAACCTTTCAGACCAAGAATACAATTATTGCCACCGGCTCTAAGCCGTTTTCGCTGCCTTTTATAAAGCTGGATAAGGAGCGGGTAATTACCAGCACCGAGGCGCTGGAGCTGCAGGAAGTACCCAAGCACATGATTATAATCGGCGGGGGCGTAATTGGTATGGAACTGGGCTCGGTTTACGGCCGCCTGGGCGCCAAGGTCACCGTAGTGGAGTATCTGGATCGGATTATACCGGGTATGGATGCCGCGCTGGGTAAAGAACTGCAACGCACGCTAAAGAAACAACTAGGCTTCGAGTTTCACCTAAGCACTAAGGTTACCGGCGTTGAACGTAAGGGTAAGGAAGTAACTGTAACTGCCGAGAACAAGAAGGGCGAAAAGGTGGAAATTACCGGCGATATCTGCCTGGTATCGGTAGGCCGCGCCGCTTATACCCAAGGCTTAGGTTTAGAAAACGTAGGTATTAAAACCGACGAGCGGGGCCGGGTGGAAACCGACGATCACCTGCGCACTACCGTAGAAAGCATTTACGCTATTGGCGATGTGGTAAAAGGTGCTATGCTGGCCCACAAAGCCGAGGAAGAAGGTGTGTTTGTTGCCGAAACCATAGCCGGACAGAAACCCCATATTAACTATAATCTGATACCGGGCGTGGTTTATACCTGGCCCGAGGTTGCCGCGGTGGGTTATACCGAGGAGCAGTTAAAGGAGCAGGGCAAGCAGTATAAAGTAGGCAGCTTTCCGTTTAAAGCCAGTGGCCGCGCCCGCGCCAGTATGGATACCGACGGTCTGGTAAAAGTACTGGCCGATAAGGAAACCGACGAAATACTGGGCGTACACATGATTGGCCCCCGCGCCGCCGACATGATTGCCGAAGCCGTAGTGGCTATGGAGTACCGCGCCAGTGCCGAAGATATCAGCCGCATGAGCCACGCCCCCCCCCCCTTCACCGAAGCCCTAAAAGAAGCCTGCCTAGCCGCTACTGAGAATAGGGCGATACATATTTAGGGATGAGGTTCTATTAAAATAGGAAAGCCAAATTAAAGGAGTCTAAATAGACTCCTTTTTTCATTTCTTGAAAGTTATGAATACACATTATTCATATTGCCTTTTGCAAAGGAAGGACAGTTGCAAACTACCAGAAATTCAAAATTCATAGTTCCAAACTACGAATAAAAATACTGAGCCATTACCCGCTAAAACAAAAATAGATAAACTTAGAAGGAAAAGGTTTTTTGTTGGTCTATACATTTTTCATCAATGCCTCTAATTTACGCACCAAGTCCTTAGAAGTTTCCTTTATAGATACTGCATCGCGGCTTACCTCCTGTAAGGCCATCATCAAGTTATCATTAGCCGTTCCGGCGAATAGCTTTGATTTAGTACCCCGTATCAGATAGTCCAAATCAACATTCAACAAATCCGAGATGCTTATGATAGTATCAACGGTAAAGGAGTGCCCTTTTAGGATAGCGTCTAAAGCTGTCCGGCTGATATCTAAGCGTTCGCACACTTCACCTAATTTGTATGGGCTTTGCTCAATAAGGGTACGTATTCGCTGGCCCCGTTCCGGGTCAACTACCGTTTTCTTTCGTGCCATAAATTAATAAATTAACAAATTATAATGTCTTAATAAAGATGCATAATAGTTATTAAACTATTAAAACCAGTAGACTATCATTGTCTTTATCATTATAACTAAATCAGTGCTAATGATTTAAAAAAAACAAGACATTGCTTCTAGTTGAAACAGAATTAGAAGTTAGTCTAGCCAAAAAGAAATTTCAAAAACATTACCCTTATCTATTTAAAATAGTATCAGCAACTGAAATTGAAGAAGCTATTCTAAATAAGGATGATGACACAGCATTTGTCATATTCAAACCAATTAGTAGTAGCCATAATAACTCGTATAATCATATCATTCGGGATACTAAAACTGGTACTACATTAAGTTATGCTGCACCTTTTTTCAACCCTTCAGTAGAATATGGTAGTGGGAAAAATTAATTTTAAAAGTATTAAAGCCTATGGAAAAATAGGTAAATAGATGTTGGAGTTTCAAATCTTATATTGAGTTTACGCGAAGTTTATAGATCAATTGATTAAATAGCCCAAGGTTTAAACCTTGGGCTATTTAATAATTAGTTTTCAAACCACCCCTCACTAATCCTGGCCAACTCCCGCAAGGCCTCCATCTCCTTTAGCACCCCTTTTCTGATCTGCCAAATAAGCACTACGGCAATTACTGGGTACGAAAGGGTAATGTACCACATAAAGCCGGGGCTTAGGTAGAGGCGGAACTCCGGCACCAGTGCGTAGAAGCCCAGGGTATACAGTACCAGAATCAGGATAGTGAACCAGCCGTGCACTTTTTTACGGAACTGATAGTACTGCCGGGCTTGCTGCAGGGCTACATCCGGCTGGGCTTGCCAGTCTATGCGGTGGCCTTTATCCAAGCTGTACACCTCCACCCCTATTCTAAAGACTAAACCACCCAGCATCAGTGTAATACCGATACGGCTGAGGGTTTGCTGCATTGGGGCTACGTATATAAAGAACAGCGCCAGCCCCAGTAGGGTAAGGCTGAGAATAAGTATTGTGGCGTAGTGGGCCTGCCGGCTGCTGCGTTTTTTCTTTTCGGCGGTTTGTATAAGCTGGGTGGAATCAATAGTAGTGGCCGGCTGCGCTGCTCGGGCGCTTTTCCAGCGGTGGGTTAAATCATCCATAGTGGGGTTGGTTTAGAAGTTTTTTAAGGCGCTGCTTGGCGCGGTGTATTTTAACTCGCAGCGTAGCCGGACTAACGTTTACAATGCGGGCAATTTCGTCGTAGTCAATTTCTTCCAGTACCAGCATTATAATTAGCCGGTCCAGCTCTTCCAGCCGGCCAATTGCCTGGTACAATTCAGTAAATGAACCGTCTTCAATATCATTGTCGTCAGTGGCAGTAGCTGCGGCGACATCTTCCGGGGCGGCAATTTCGGGCTTACGCTTTTTCTGCCGAAGGTGCAGCAGGCAGGTATTTACAGCAATCCGGTACAACCAGGTCTGCAAACCCGACTCGCCCCGAAACTTGGGCAGGGCATTCCAAACGTTTATAAACACCTCCTGCGCCAAATCCTGCGCCTGCGCCGTATCGCCCTGCACGTAGCCCAGGCACAATTGCCGCACCCGGGCGTGGTACTGGGTATAGAGCGTATCGAATTGGGTTTGGTAGTTCACTATTTTAATAGATAGGAGACTTGAGACTTGAGATTTGAGATGGGAGCAGCCGCCGCGTGGATTTGGCTTGAAGGGTGTATTGAAATATTGCGGTGGTTCTAATTCCCCTCTTGAGAGGGGCTAGGGGTGTGTAGTTCAGTCAAATTACAGAAAAGACAGCACTTAGATCATTACAGGCCAACACACCCCGGCCTACGGCCACCCCTCACTAGCCGTGCGCCTCAAGATGGGATTTAACTCACGACTCACGACTCACGACTCACGACTCACGACTCATGACTAATCATTTTAAAAATTCGTTCAATTGCCCATAGAACCAGTTGGCTTGGTCAATCATAATGAAGTGTTTGCCGGCGGGGGCTATGGCCAGTTGCTGGTTCTTTAAATTGCTGTACTGTTCATTAAAGGTATTGGTTACCATTTCTTCGGTAGGAAAAGGAGCGCCTAAAATTAAGGTTGGCGTATTAATTTTGCCTAAATCGGGCCGTAGGTCTAGCTTCAGCAGATCGGTATAGCCGTATACGTAGGTTTTGCGGTCGGCCAGTAGCATCCAGTTGGTTAGAGTATCGGCAAATTGCGGGCTGGCGGTCATATTCTGAGCCATCATGCGGGCCATTTGGGTAAAGGCTTCGGGCTGCATCTGCAGGGTCTGGTTGTTGTAGGGGCTGTCGTACTGAATCTGGTCAGCAGTAACGCCCGGCATCATTAGGGCGCGCATACAGGGCAGGGCATCTACCAGCACCAGTTTAGCAACCCGCTCGGGAACGGCCGCCGCTAAATCTACCGCCAGGTTGCCGCCCATGCTATGGCCAACTACGGTTAAATTCCAAAGGTTTTTCTCGTTGGCGTAGGCAATCAGCGCATCTTTAAGCTGACTGTACCAGGGCGTACCAATAGCGGGCAAACCGCCGAAGCCGCACAGGTTTTTCGTCGCGCATTTGCACTGGACAATGGCCAAAGTGTTGCAATCCGCGATAATCTTCGCTTGGCACTCGCAAAA
>CAZDEY010000005.1:22507-24712 GCA_964504565.1 uncultured Roseivirgaceae bacterium | reverse complement strand
GCGTAGCTTACCAGGTGACTTTCGTAGGTTCCTTCAACCGCCTGCACAGTAGGCTCCCATACCGAACCCGGCGTAATAAAGCCCGGCAGGTACAAAATGGGGCTTCCCTTACCGGAAACTTCAACTTTAATGGCTGAACTTTGGGCGTAGCTTAGAAGCGAGAAAATTACCAGGCCGAAGGTTAAAATGAGCTTATTCATAATTATTTGATTTTTGCCCTTTGGATACCAAGCTTACCAAAATGTTACACCCTTCTGAAAAAAAAATTTGCAACCACCGGTTAACTTTTTGCATCATTCAGGTATAAAGTACCGAAAATCACTAACTTACTCGTGTACCAGACCCTACCCGCTATGGCTACCGTAACCCTTCCACACCCAAAATCCGCCCAAACCCTTTCTTCACCCCTAACCACCTCACCTACCATTCCCCTGTACCTCTACGCTACCGTGCTGGCCTCGCTCAGCATTATGGTTGGCCTGGTGTGGGATATTAGCTGGCATATGAGCATTGGCCGCGACGGCCTGCTTTCGGCCCCGCACCTTGCTATATACTTTGGCGGCGTGCTAGCCGGGGTTTTCTCCGGAATCAGGGTACTGAAAATAACCTTTGCCAGCACGCCTAAAGAACGCGCCGAAAGCGTAAAGTTTTGGGGGTTTTTCTACGGCTCACTGGGAACGCTCTTCTGCATTTGGGGCGCTTTTGCTATGCTTACCTCCGCCCCCTTCGATGATTGGTGGCACAACACCTACGGCCTGGATGTAACCATTCTTTCGCCGCCGCATACGGTACTGCTCCTGGGCATGGTCACCATTCAGTTGGGCGCTATGGTAAGCGTGCTGGCCCGCCGTAACCGTATGCGCCTGAGCCCGGCCGGCTTCCAGAGCCTTTCGCCTTCGGTACGGATGCTCATGACCCTGCTGTTTGCCCTCTCGGCTGGTTTTATGCTGAGCATGCTGTTTACCATAGCTTCGGAGTACTTTGGCCGGCACGATATGCACGGTACGCTCTTCTACCAGGTAGCCTCGTTTCTGTTTCCGCTGTACCTGTTTGCCGTAAGTTGGGCCGCCCCCAGCCGCTGGGGCGCTACCCAGGCCGCTGCGGTCTACATCCTGTTTATGGCCGCTATGGTCTGGATTCTGCCCCTTTTTCCCGCCGAGCCGCTTTTAGGTCCGGTCATGAACCCCATCACCCACTTTCAGGCCTTTGAGTTTCCGCTGCTGCTGATAGTACCCGCCCTGGGTATTGATTTGCTGGTGCAGCGCTGGCGCGAAAAGAATGCCTGGCTGGTGGCTTTGGCCGGCTCGGCCGTATTTCTGATAAGCTTTTTACTGGTGCAGTGGCCAATGGGCAGTTTCCTGATGAGCGAATACGCCCGCAATTGGTTCTTTGGTCAGGAAAGCTGGTACTTTGGCTCTAGCCCCGACTGGGAGTTTCGCTTTGCCTACGCCGACTGGATGGTGAGTAGCGGTACGGATTTGGTGAAGGGCCTGGCCATAGCCTTAGGTATAGGTGTAGTAAGCTCCCGTATTGGTATTGCCTGGGGCCGCTGGATGAACAAAGTAGTACGCTAATTCCTAACCAATGAAAAAGTTAACTTCCCTATTCAGCCTAATATTGCTAAGCTTCGTACTACAGGGCCATATTGGCAGCCCCGGCGTAACCTTGGAGGGCAATGCCGGCCCGTACCCGCTAACCGTAGTGGTGCTTCCGCCCGAAGTTATACCCGGCACCGCCTCGGTAGATGTATACCTGCAAAACCCTAATGTAACGTCGGTAAAACTAAAGCCTATGTACTGGTTTGCCGGTTCGGAAGGTACGCCCAAAGCCGATGAGGCCCAGCCCGTAGCCGGCGAACCGGGCCATTTTACCGGAGAAATATGGCTGATGAGTAGCGGTACCGCCAGCCTGGAGGTAGCCGTAGAAGGCAGTGAAGGCAGCGGCACCATCCTCATTCCCATTAATGCCGTATCTACCGCGCAAAAAACTATGGAAGCCTCCCTGGGCTGGACGCTGGCCGGCCTGGGAGCCTTTCTGGTCATTCTGATGGTGACAATCTTGAGCATGAGCAGCAGCGACGGCGTGGTACCGCCGGGCCAGGAGCCTACCCAACGTACCCGCCGCAAGCGCTGGATTGGCGCCGCCGTGGGTTTTGTAGTGCTTAGCCTGTTGGTTTGGGGCGGAAAGAATTGGTGGGATAGCTGG
>CAZDEY010000005.1:22156-22497 GCA_964504565.1 uncultured Roseivirgaceae bacterium | reverse complement strand
CAGAACTACACCCGCTATATGTATAAGCCCTTTACGGCCAGTTCGCAGGTTATTCAGCAAGAAAACAAACAAGTTCTTGAGTTTGCTGTAGATTCGGTTAAGCTGGAAAACCTTTATATGACCCGCAGCCTAAATTACCTGGTGCCCGACCACGGCAAAATTATGCATATGTTTTTGCTGAAGAAGGGTACGCTGGATGTATTTGCCCACCTCCACCCCAGCCGTAAAGATTCGGCCCATTTTGAAACCACCCTGCCGCCCCTGCCCGGCGGCGAATACTACGTTTTCACCGACGTAAGCCGCCTGAGTGGCTTTTCAGAAACCATTGCTGATACGGTAGT
>CAZDEY010000005.1:0-22146 GCA_964504565.1 uncultured Roseivirgaceae bacterium | reverse complement strand
CCTAGCCCCGAACTGCTAGCCGCCTGGAACGATTCGCTGATGCTAGACCGCGACGATACTTATTATGTTACCAGTCCGGTAGTAAAGCAACAAGCAGGTGCCCTAATGCCCGGCGGCGAGGTAGTAATATGCGGCAGCCCCGGCCAGAAAACCCTGTTGCCCGATAGCAGCTATGTAACGCTGGAACTTCCGGAGGAACAAAAATTTTTAAGCGGCAAGCTGTACGAACTTACCCTGGCCGTACAAGACCCTAACGGCCAACCCGCCCAGCTAGAGCCTTACCTGGGCATGATGGGCCACGCCGTAGTATTTAAGAATGATGGTAGCGTATACATTCATCTGCACCCGGTAGGCAGCTACTCTATGGCGGCGCAGCAGGCTATGCAGGCCCGCCTCAGCGGTAAAACCAGCCGAATTAATTGGGACGACCTGCCCAAGCCCCAAGCCTTTGCCGACAGCATAGACCGCGAAATAGCCAAACTAAATGCCTTACCCCCAGCCGAGAGAGAGGAGCTACTTTTAGCTGGCATGCAGCACCCTACAACTGATGACCCCAATCATCCGGAGCATTCGGTTGTAAGCTTTCCCTACAGCTTCCCCAGTGCTGGCAATTACCGCATCTACGTACAAATGAAACGCAACGGCAAAATTCTGAACGGGGCGTTTGATGTGGAGGTAGAGGATTGACAATTTATGGTATCACCTTAGCCTAGGGGGTGAACATATTTTTATAATCTGGTAGTCTGAGGTATTTCCTTATATTGAAAGTGATTTTGTTCATTACTATTGGCTTCTCTTATCAAGGTTTGTTCATAATACCCAGTTGGCCTAAATTGAGGTGAAGGAAGATGTGATCGTGCTTTTAATACTTTCTCTTTAGCTTGCTCGCTATATATTAAATCATAAAGTGATTCTTCTTTATTGTTATATGCCAATAATAAGAAGTATTTGAAATTTAATTCATCAGACAAATAGATGTGGAATAGTTCTCTAGTTGCAATCCCATAGATTAGTTTGCTGAATCTTTCATCATCCATTTGTTCTTTGGAAAATTCAGCATAACTACCTTGCAAAAAAGGTTCTATTTCAATGTCAAAATCAAGTACTTGATTAAAACTAATTTCAATAGGGTATTTATGTCGACACTTTATTGAAAACGCTGAGCATTCAATATGATGAATAGTTACCTTGTTTATATCCAAATTACGAAGTTGTAATGAGAAGCTAACCGGATTAAATCATTTGATAGTTTCTATATTTAAAATGATTTTGGGGTTAAACTCCTTTTTTGCTGCTGACTTATTCAAATCCAAAGATGCTCGAGCGTAATTATTTGCATCTATTGCAATTCTATTAGCCTCATCTGATTTTTTATTCGCTATCGAAGCTAATTCATTTGATTCTACTGATCTAATGTCTGACCATAAGTAGAGTAGCACGTTAACTACTAAAGTTACAGCAGATATAAATAAGGCAGCGACAGCTAAATAATCTAAAAAACTCATTATTATTAGTTAAATAGGAACAAGGTTCACCAAAATAATATAAAAACTACCAATCTGGTGCGCTTTTGTAAAGCGTACCCATTCATTTGAAAAGGCTTAGGTTTTATGCCAATTATTTATCAGACTAAATGCGAACGCTTTACAAAAGCGCTCGAGCCTTCAGAACTTGAAATACTATTCTCAACTTACTTAAGCTATAAAAGAAACTAGTATTGCAGCTTAGCGGGGTCCTGACGGTTATGCCAAAACAGCAGAAGCTCTATTTGGTGTTCTTTAAGGCGGTAAAATAAGCTGACGTGCTTCATCACCACACAACGGAATGTATTGCTTTCGGCCGAGTAAGGGTACAACTGCGGATTTTCTATAATGAATTTTGTAACCTCATTCACCCGATCAATAAAACGCTCTACTTCCCGTACGATCCAATTTTCAGCTAGGTGTTCCAGCACATTGTTATAGGAGTGATAGGCTGTAGGTGACCAGCGTAAAGTATAACTCACCTTACCCTATTTTTGGAGGAAATGCCTACGTACGTAGGCTTGTACTTCTTCATGAGTATAGCCTTCGCCCCGATCCAATTCAGCTTTAGCCTGGTTAATGGCCTGTTTTACCTCATTAGGAAGTTCCTGCCAGTAATCCTGATCGGATAAGCCTAACAGCGTTTGTACCTCCTGAAGCAGACGTTCATCCTGCAATTGAATAATCTTTTCAACTAACCGATACTTTAGCGCGTTGTCCATAATTTAATATACAACTTTTTGACATACCAAAGTACTTAATGTCTGCTCAAAAAATAAGGTGGTCTGTAGATTTAGTATAGATCGTAGCATTTGAGGTTCGAACTTTAGGGCTAATTATCAAAATGTCACGAAACTAAGTTTCGCGCCAGATGAGTATTAAACTAAATGCGAACACGTTGCAAACGCGCCCGAGCCTATATAACTTAATCAACTACTCCAAACCCTTAGCCTCCTCCCAGTACACATCCATTTCGGCTAGGGTCATGTTACTGAGTTCTTTGCCGTTGGCGTGGGCTTGTTTTTCTAAATGCTGAAAGCGTTTTAGAAATTTTTTGTTAGTTCGTTCCAGCGCTTCTTCGGGGTTTAGTTTTAGGAAGCGGGCATAATTGATCAGGCTAAATAATACATCCCCAAATTCGCCCTGTAGTTTTCTGGCCTGGGCGTCGCCGGGCTGTTGGCGGTAGGCTTCGGCCTCCTGGTGAAATTCCTCCAGTTCTTCCTCTACCTTCTCCCAAACCTGCTCTGGCTGCTCCCAGTCGAAGCCTACGCCGCGGGCTTTTTCCTGCATGCGCATAGCCTTTACCAATGCCGGCAAGCTCTGGGGCACCCCCGCCAGCACTGACTTAAACTCGTCGCTGCTTCCCTTCTCCTGCAGTTTAATCTTTTCCCAATTGGCCTTTACGGCTTCCTCATCATTGGCCTCCACGTCGCCGTAAATATGCGGGTGGCGGTTAATCAGCTTCTCGCATACGCCATTCAGCACATCGGCTATATCAAACGCCCCCTTCTCCTGACCAATACGGCTGTAAAAGGCCATATGCAGCATTAAATCGCCCAGCTCCTTACGCACCTCATCCAGATCACCTTCTAAAATAGCATCGCTCAGCTCGTAGGTTTCCTCAATGGTAAGGTGGCGCAGGCTTTCCAGGGTCTGCTTTTTATCCCAGGGGCAATTAAGGCGCAGTTCATCCATAATAGTAAGCAGGCGATCAAAAGCTTGCAATTTGGCTATGCGGCGGGGGTCGGCCGGGGCGGGTATTTGAGGCATGGGTTGGTGGGTTGGTGGGTTGGTGGGTTGGTAAGGCAGAAATTACAATTTTAGTTTAATGTTTTGGTAAAGCTAAACTTTATTTGCGAAGGTGATGATTTGGACTCCCCTCTTGAGAGGGGTGGCCGAAGGCCGGGGTGTGTTGGCCTGTAGCAATTAAATACCGCAGCATCAAAAACGAAGCTTCCCGACACACCCCCGGCTATGCCGACCCCTCTCAAGAGGGGAATGCCAGAAATTTACTGTCTCAACCCTCGCTGTAACGTCTCAAATCTAAAACAGTTCCAATTGCTCCACCTTTGGCTTCGGTACGTGCGGCAAAGTAAAAACCGGGCTTTCTTCGTAGCGGCTGGCTACTACTACCTCGGTACTGCCGGCGTGGCGGCGGAATAAATCGCCGGCTAGCTGGGGGCAGTTGTTTTCTTTGCTGAGGTGGGCCAGCAGCAGGTGGCTCATATGCTCGGGCTTATGCGCCGTAAACAGGTTTAGTGCCTGCCGATTACTTAAATGGCCCCGCCCTCCGCTGATTCGCTGCTTCAGGTGGTAGGGATAGCGGCTGTAGCGTAGCATTTCTTCGTCGTAATTGCTTTCCAAAAAAGCGGCGTGGCACTGTTTGAAGTACTTTACCAGATTATCGCATACGGCGCCGCAGTCGGTAAATATGCCTACGGTAATGCCCTGGCACTCCACAACAAAGCTGTGCGGATCGCGGGCATCGTGCAGCTTGGGAAAAGCGGTAATTTTAAGGCTGCCAATTTCTACGGTTTCGTAGGATGCGAGCTCGTGTACCAGCGGATTTTCGGGGCGCAGGCGGGCGTTGCGCAGGGTATCGGGGGTAATGTAGACCGGCAAGTTGTACTTCTTAGCCAATACGGGTATACCTTTTACATGGTCGGCGTGCTCGTGCGATACAAATATAGCCTTGATCTTGTATATCGATAACCCTAGTCTTTTGAGCCGCTTTTCCGTTTCGCGGCAGCTTATGCCGGCATCAATCAGTACCGCTTCATCTTCCGTACCTACATAGTAGCAATTTCCGTTACTTCCCGAGTTTAAACTGGTAAACTTTATCTGCATGTCAGTCCTTTCTCCTCCGGCTCAAAGTTCGGTACATATTTCTTTAGATGCTAGCCTATATTAGAGGTTAGAAGCTAGAAGTTAGACTTGAGACATGGGAGGGTGATCTAAAATTCATTTCAAAGCAACTCACTATGGTATTTCTAATTCAGAATTAATTTCAGCCTCCTCAGCTTCTTCTATATCAATCAAGTCTTTCACCGATCCAAAACCGATGGCATCGCGCAGTACGCGACCGTGACTGAGTTCGGTGGCGCGCATTAGGCTATGGCTGCCGTAGCGCTGGTTTATATCGAATTGCAGGCGGCGGAGTTTTCCGCGCTTTACTTCATCCTCAAACAGGTGGTATTGCAACTGGTCTTCAGGCAAGAAATCGGTTACATATACGCAGAGGGCGCGTAAGTCCGGATTAAGCAGCTTATCTCCAGTATGAATTCTTTCGTACTGCTTCATTTTATCCTGAATAATTTTCAGTAGCGCGTTGCCGTCTTGCAGCGGTTGGGTAAGCCGCAGTTTAAACTTCCAGCCTCCACCCTGGCCATACCTGGTTGAACAGCCCATCTCTTGGCAGTACACTTTTTGCTGCAGCATCCGCCGTTCTAATTTCAAACATAAAGCCACCAGCAACGAATTGCGGGCCTCGGTAGAGGTGCGCTGGGCAGCCGAGAGTTGCCGCATAGCCTGCATACTGCGGTAGGGGTGCGTCATTAGGTCAACCTCGGCAAAATTAAGGCGCTTGTGCCAGTATTCGCCTACTATACTCTGGCAGGCTCGTCGCAGTTTGTCGGGCGGGGTGTGGCGCAACTGAAGCGGAGAATTAATACCGGCACGTAGTAAGCGGTTTTCCATACCCTTACCAATTCCGGGTAGATCGCGTAAACTAAGGCGGGCTAGTATCTTGTCAATATTCTGCGGATTAATACTTACTAGGCCGTCGGGTTTTTGCAGGTTAGAAGCTAATTTGGCTAAAAAGGCATTCGGCGCAATACCTATGGAACACCGCAACCAGTCACCTACTTCTTTAATATCTTCCTTTATTTTCTTGGCTAGCAGTTCCAGGTCGGGGTACACTAACTGATAGCCGCGCAGGTTTACCACGGCCTCGTCAATACTTTTTGGAATAACATCCTGACTATAGCGACGTAGCACTTCCATAACCTTTTTATGGTAGTTGCGGTAGCGCTCCGGCTTGGTTTCCAGCGGTACTAAGTCCGGGCAAAGGCTAATGGCCTCATCTAGCCGCATGCCGGTTTTTACACCCTTTTTCTTGGCTTCTATAGAGGGTGCAATTACACAACCGTGCTTACCGGTATACACGCATACTCCCACCGGCCTGCCCCTCAACCAAAAATTATCCTGCTGCTCGCAGGAAGCGAAGAAGCTGTTCATATCCACGAAGAGCACCAGTAAATCTTCGCGGGCTTTAATTTTATTTTGGTTGAGGAGAGCCATATAATTGCTAATTAAATTAGTTTAATTACTACTTACATTAGCAAATAACCGAAATGATATAATTAGGTTGTCAACAATCTATCTACAAGTTTTTACCGCTTGAAACCTTTTGTGCCCTTATGAACCAAGATAAGAGTGAGATTTAAAATGCCTCTCGTAATTTCTAATTCGTAATTCGTAATTGACTGAGTCTTTTCCATATTTCCCCTACCCACTCCAGATGCTCGGGTTTCATTAGGCAGGTTCTTACCAGGGTTACGGTTTCAGAATTTACTTCTACGCCCGACCAACTTTCCGGTAGAAGTTTTGCGGGGTATTTTAATAGGGCTAGGTGTAAATCCCGTTTGGCCGCTTCGGTAAATACCCGCTGGCTCCGGTCCGATATCTCTTGGGTACTTTTTCCTTTCGGGGCAAAGTTTACTATATCCAGTTCCGGCTCCAGAAGCGGTAGCCAGTTGGGGCTTTCGGCTAATTTTTGGTATAGCTGAAGCGCGGCCTGGCGGCAGTTCTCCAGCATACCGGCAAACTCGCCGCCTTCGGTATTGGGTAAGTGCTGCTGGGTAGCCCAGAGCGCTACGGCCGCCGCCCCGGCCCGGCTGCACTCCAGGCTAATTTCGCCCAGGTGCAACTCATCGGAGGTAAAGTAAGTATAGGGCGAATCGTGCCGGTAGTGCCGGCCTTCCTCCGGATTTCTAAATAAAACACAACCGCAACCGTAGGGCTGCAAACCGTGCTTGTGCGGATCAATTACCAGTGAATCTACCTGATTTAAAACCTTAAAAGCAGCCCGGGTTTCTTCCCCAATATTCGAAGCCAAGCGGAAGTAACCTCCGTAGGCAGTATCGGCGTGGATTCTAAAGTTGTATTGTTTCTGTAATTCTAAAATCTCTGGGAGCGGGTCAACCGCCCCCAGTCCGGTAGTACCCATAGTTACCACGACGGTTCCTACCTTACCGCTCTGCAGGAGCTTTTCCAGCGACACTAAATCCATCTTGCCCCTATCATTAGCGGCCACCTTTTCAAACGGTATACCCAGCACTCCGCAAATACGCTCGTGGGTATAGTGCGCCAACTCCTGCGCCACCACCGTTTTACCCGGCTTTTCTTTACTGGCAATCCAGAGGGCCTCCATATTGGCTACCGTACCGCCGCTGGTAAGGTGCCCCAGGTGCTGCGGCCAGCCAAACATTTGGGCAATATGGGCTACGGCCTCTTTTTCCATAGGGCTGCTGGCCCGGCTGCCGTCCAGGGCGTGGTTGTTGGGGTTTATGTAGGTAGCCAGCGTATAGGCCAACTGGGCTACCGGGTGCGGCGGTTTCAGCATTTGCCCGGCGTAGAGCGGATGCTGGTAAGGGTAATTGTTTTGCAGTTTCCGGGCGGTTTCTTCCAGCACCTTTAGACCGGCCCCTTTATTCCAGTGGGGTGTAAAGGCGGGCAAGCCGGCGGCGCCTTCTTCCAAAATTCGTAGTAGATGGGGCAGGCACGAGGGCTGATCTAAATTGAACATAGTGTAGTATTCTTAGGCGGACACTTGCCCAAGTTGACGCCAATTTTGTAATTTCGCAACGTAACACTGCATATTATGGGAAGAGCTTTTGAATACCGCAAGGCCCGCAAAATGAAGCGCTGGGCTAATATGGCTAAAACATTCACCCGCATTACCAAAGAAATTGTAATGGCGGTAAAGGAAAGCGGCCCCGACCCCGACGCTAATCCGCGCCTGAAAGCGGCCATCCAAAACGCCAAGGCGGCCAATATGCCCAAGGATAACGTTACCCGGGCCATTAAGCGCGCTACCGATAAAGATACCAGCAACTACGATTTTAAGGTATTTGAAGGCTACGCTCCGCACGGTATTGCCGTACTTATTGAAACCCTCAGCGACAATAACAACCGCACTGTGGCCGACATTCGCAGCTACTTTACCAAGGTGGGTGGCAGTTTAGGCGTGAGCGGATCGGTAGAATTCATGTTTGAGCATAAGTGCTTCTTTAAAATTGCCAACGAAGGCCAGGATATTGAAGAACTGGAACTGGAAATGATTGACTACGGGGTAGATGAAATCGTGGAAGACGAGGAAGAAAACCAGATTATCCTCTACGCTCCTTTTGAAGAATACGGCAAGGTACATTCTGCCCTAAACGATAAGGAAATGGAAATACTAAGCTCCGGCACCGAGCGCTTCGCTATGGATACTAAGGAACTAAGCGAGGAAGACCAGGCCGACGTGCAGAAGTTACTGGACAAGCTGGAAGAAAACGAAGACGTAACCAATTACTACCATACCATGCAGGAGGGTGAAGAGTAGGTGGTGCTTGGGTTTTGAGTTTTAAGTCTTGAGTCTTGAGGGCGAATTTATTTTGGCCCTGCCGGTTTTGGTGGGGCTTTTGTTTTGAATGAACTAATGTTTATACTTAAGGGAGTAACGTGTTAAGTATATTTGACTATTAAATTTTGTTTGAATTTGAAGTTTATAAGCTTAGCATTTTTCTGTATTATTTTCTTAACTGAGTTGTCAGCCCAAGAAAATAGGTTGTCTTCTAATAAAGAGCCTAAAATAGAAGTTAAGCTTCTGGTTCCTTCCGATACGCTGCAACTATCAAAACCCTTCCCTTTAAAACTGGAAGTAACCAATAGCACAAAAGCTGCGCTTTTCGTACCAAAAAACATATGGTTTAGCAGCAGTTTATTTCCTAATGGTCAGGATAATTTTTTGGTTGACGGAGCCCAAGTTTATCTGGAAATAATACCTACTTCTGCATGGTCTTCAATTTATATTGAAGGAGTAGCTAGTCTAGTTCATGTAAAGTTCATCAAGCTTAAGCCCGAGCGAAACCAGACGTTTAGTTTAATTGATCTAAGCAGTCATATTAATGCTTATATGAATTACCAAGAATTAGATCCATATTTAATATTCAATACTAATTGTTGGTATACCTGTCGAATAGTGTACAGCAATATCGAATACCAGCATCCTAAATACCCAAATCGAACTTTTATTGGAAAAGTATACTCAAATGAGGTGGAAATTTATGTGCAAAATTAATTAGCCAGAAGTAAATAGTGAGTTTTAAGTCTTCTCTTAATACAATTCCTCACCGGCCTTAAGCAAGAAGCAATGGTTATGCCGGGTCATGCCGATTTTAGGGTAGTAGCCTTCGGCGGCTGGGGCGGCCAGTAGAATAAGAGTAGCCTGCGGAGCGGCGGCCTGAGTTTGCCTTATCAATTCTTTGCCAATGCCGCCCCGCTGATACTGCCGGTCTACCGCTAAATCCGAGAGGTAGGTGCAGTAGGTAAAATCAGTTAGGCTCCGGGCTACCCCTACCAATTTACCCTCGGCAGTGCGGGCGGTAACAATTAAATTAGCTCCGCGCAGCATCTGTTCCAGGCGAGCTAAATCATCAATCGGTCGGCGTTCGCCCAGGCTGGAGGCTACTAAAACATCGCGAAATTCTATTGAATCTAGCGTTGGTTCACGCTGGTACTTTATTGGCGTCATGGTGCTGACCAAGTAATTACGAAATCTATACTCTTATTCGTTGGGCAACAATTTATTCTGCTGGCTTATTATTTCGGCTAAATCTTCGCGGGTAAAGTTGGGGTTTTCATCCAGCAAATGGTTGATGTTGCGTACCACATCGTCCATTTCGTAGGCCGACTGCAATACGTAGCGAATAATTTGCCGGCACTCGTGCTGATCGGGTTCTTTTTCCAGCAACAGGCATAAGCCCAGTAGCCGAGCCAGGGGGCCACGCAGGGTGTGGGCATTTACAAAAGCGTACTCCGTAAGCTGCTGGTTTTTCAGTTGCAAACTTTGGGTACGCACCTGCACCTCGGTTTCCAAATCCTGGTTCCAGTTGGTTAGTTGCTGGTTAAGCCTATCCAGCTCCTCGGCATTTTCCTGAATAAGCGTATGCTGGGCAATCAGTTGTTCGTGCTGCTGGTTCAGTTTTTTATTTTGCTTCCGCAACTGCTTCTCTAGTTGGCTCAGGCGTTCGTTTTTAGTGTACAAACGGGCATAATTGAGCCGCTGCCGCTGGCTAAGGATATAGCCGAAAGCCGCAATACACGAGAGAAAAATCAGGCCTCCCAGGGCAAATCTTAGCGTATCGGCCTCAACCAGGTACCGCTGTTTTTCAGCCTGCGCAGCCCAAAAATGTAGGGCTAAAATGGTAAGTCCGATAACTACCGCCCACTCAATAAAGCGGTTTTGGCCGTTAATAAGCAGCGACATTAGCGGCACTATGGCCAACCAGTACACAATTACATGAAATTGCTGCGAATTGAACAGCACGATGGCCAGAAATATGCCGTAGTGCAAAGCAATATAAATGTGCTTCAGGTAACCAATGGACAGCCAACGCCGCTTTACAGCCAGGTAGATCAGGGCGTTAAACAGTACATAAACACCGTAGAACCAGGTCGGCACTGCTTTAAACTGCACAAAAACGTTAAGCCCCCAGGAGATTAGGCCTACCAATCCAAAAAACAGCACAATGCGCCTGAAACGCTCCAGGCTCAGGTACTCAATAATTCGCTCGGTATGGGAGGTAAGGTGCTTATTCATTGGGGAATGCCCATTTAAGCTACAAAATATTCTTGATCATGCCTAAAAATTTATGCGGTTCATATTTTGGTGCAATGTACCTATTTGGCTAAAACATCAATTTATTACACATGCTATTAAGAACTTTGTTCATTTTTAAATTGAAGTTCTATCAATCTTTCCCTTATTAGAAATGTTTAACTACGTTTTACATACGTAAGCAGTCTGCCGCCACGGTTTTTCTAGCCTAAAATAGCCCAGATGCACCAAGAAATTTCTAATTCATAATTTTTAATTCGTAATTGAATACCATGAGCTACCTAAACGCCACTAACAACCTATACAAAGCCGCCGCCCTAGAGCCAAACGTAGGCCTGTGCTGCACCACTACGCCTATTTGGCAACTACCGGGGCTAGATATACCCAAACGCATGCAGCAAATGAACTACGGCTGCGGCAGCACGGTAAATATGCGCGACCTGAGCCATAACCCAAAAGTTCTGTACGTGGGCGTGGGCGGTGGTATGGAGTTGCTGCAGTTTGCGTATTTCAGTAGGCAGAAAGGCGGCGTAATTGGTATAGATGTGGTTGACGAAATGCTGAAAGCCAGCCGCCACAACTTTGCCGAAGCTGAAGATCTAAACCCCTGGTTCCGGAGCGAGTTTGTAGAGTTGCGCCGGGGCGACGCCCTGAACCTGCCGGTAGACGATGAAAGTGTAGACGTTGCCGCCCAAAACTGCCTGTTTAATATTTTCAAGCTGGACGATCTGCGGAAGGCCCTGGCCGAAATGTACCGCGTACTAAAACCCCACGGCCGCCTGGTACTAAGCGACCCAACCTGCGAGCAGAATATACCCGAAGCTCTGCGTAATAATGACGAGCTGCGCGCCCTCTGCCTCAGCGGCTCCCTACCTATGCAGCAGTATCTGGATTTAATAACCGAAGCCGGTTTTGGTACGGTAGAAGTGCGCGCCCGCCGCCCCTACCGCATACTGGACACCGAACGCTACCCCGAGGCCAAAGAAAACCTCTTTATCGAAAGCCTGGAAATTTGCGCCATTAAAGACCCAATGCCCGCCGACGGTCCCTGCATCTTCACCGGTAAAACCGCCATCTACTTTGGCCCGGACGACTACTTTGACGACGGAAAGGGGCACACCCTACTCAACAACCAACCCTTAGCCGTATGCGACAAAACTGCTGGCACTTTGTCGGCTTTGGGTAATAAGCATATTTATATTACCGACTCTACTTATTTTTATGATGGCGGAGGGTGTTGTTGAACGCTACGGATTTATTATATAATTCCTTATATTGAAATTATGAATCAAACAGCCCTAAAGTACGAAATTATTGAGTAGATAACGCAAACTCAGAATAATGAAATATTGGCGTTACTTAAGTCTATAAAAGATTCTAATAGTGAACCAGATTGGTATTTTAATCTTACCTCTTACCAAAAAGAATCGATTGAAAGAGGTCTTGCCAATCATGAAAATAATGAAACGCTGACTAGCGATGAATTCTGGAAAGGATAAGCAGAATGAGACTCCAAGTCCTCTGGTCTATAGAATCTAGAGCCAGAAGAAATGATATAGTTGAGTACCTTAAAGCAGAATGGTCAGTTGGTTCGGCTATAAAGTTTAAAGAACGGTTGAGGTTATTTGAAAATATAGTAGCTGAATACCCGGAGCTTTATGCCCAATCAAAAGAGAAACAGAAACTTAGGAAAGCAGTAATTCCAAACACCAGTCTATAATTTACACTATAGACTATTCCAAATTAATAATCAGAGTTTTAACTATACTAGATAATCGACAGGATTCTAAACTTTAATTTTATTTGCTAAAAATTACCCCTGATGCCAATTATCCAGCTTACTCATTTTAATATCCAGTTGATCCAGCTCTAAGAATTGCTCCCAGAATTCGGTTGGGGGCACCCCGGCACGAATGTACATTGGTTCCTTCTTCACCGGATGATCAAAGCGTACAAAGTAGGCGTGCAGGTGAATGCTGCCGTCCAGGTTAGGCTTAGGGTAGCCGTACTTAACATCGCCGCGGATAGGGCAGCCCAGACTGGCCAGTTGTACGCGTATTTGGTGCGGCCGGCCGGTATGCGGGCGTACCTCCAGCAAGTAGTGCTCGTTTAACTTGCCCAGTAGTTTGTAACTAAGCTCGGATTTTTTGCTGCCCGGCACCTCGTAGCCGTGGGCGGTGGCGGTGTTGCTGCGCTCATCTTTGGTTAGCCAGTGTATCAGTTTATCTTCGTTTGGCCGGGGTTTACGTTTTACAATAGCCCAGTACACCTTATGCACCTTTTTAGCCTTGAACAGGGCCGTCATCCGTTCCAGGCCTTTACTAGTCCGGCACAAAATTACGGCTCCGCTCACGGGCCTATCTAGCCGATGGGCGGCGTGCAAAAACACCTCGCCGGGCTTCTCATACTTTTCCTTAATATATTCCTTACCCCAGTCAAGCAGGGTTTTATCGCCGGTTTTATCGCCCTGCACTAGCATACCCGCCGGTTTATTCACAATCAGCAGGTGGTTATCTTCAAAAATAACGTTGAACGGATACTTGCTCATGGGGACAAAGGTAAGGTTTTTGGTGCTTTCCTGAAACGAGTTCAGGACGGAAGTGCATAGTGCTTGGTTATTGGTTATTTGAATCTAGTTGTTGGTTGTTGGTTGTTCGTTGTTTGGAAAGGTGGTTAGTTTGCTTGCGTCCTATGTCCTATGTCCTTCCCTAATGATTGGCTTCGGTACCTTCTTCCAATGTACTAACAATTATTAAAGGATTTATTTTTAGAAGATCAGTCAATAATTCTTCATTACTTTCCGGGGCAACGTAAACTTCATCGTAGCTATTATATTTAATCGTAAGCCCGTTCTTAGCTATACCCGCTTTAGTACCCACCCACGCGGTTTTTCCAGTTATAATTTCTCTAATTTTAGGTATATCTACCTCGCCTCGTATAAACGCAGATCGATACTTAAACTTATCATTTTCGATTTGATACTGGGTTCCAAAATAAACCCATACTAAAAGGGTTACCGGACTTAGCAACGGCAGCAAGATAAACGGCCTTTTCAAGGTGATTTCTGTACTCATAAAGAATACTAACAGGGGCAATATGGCTGAGCCTACTAGTAAATAGTTAATAAACCCTTTTCGGTTGGCTTTATATATTTTCATAAATTTATCAGTTATCAAACTTGTCATCCTGCCCATCACCAAATCCTAAAAATCCCGATCAGCCCTGCACCATCACCCTAAAGGTAGTGCCCCCCGGCCCGCTTTGCTTTACAAAAATTCTACCCTGGTGGTACTGCTGAATAATGCGCTTGGCCAGCGTTAGGCCTAGGCCCCAACCGCGCTGCTTGGTGGTAAAGCCGGGCTGAAACACCCGCCGCACGTTCTTTTTGGCAATGCCCGGACCCGAATCCTTAATATCTACCGCAATATAGCCGCCGGTAGTAGGCGCAATCCGAATGTTAATGCTGCCCACCCCGGACATAGCATCTACGGCGTTTTTTATAATATTTTCAATAACCCAACTAAACAGGTGCGCGTTTACCCGAGCGCGGTGCTCCTTCCCTACGGTGGTAACATCCATACTAACCTTGGTGCTAATGCGCGGCCGTAGGTACGCTACCGTATTCTGCACCAGTTCTTCTACCGAGGCGTACTCCAGTTGCGGCACCGAGCCAATATTGCTGAAGCGCTCGGTTATCAGCAGCAGCTTTTCAATATCCTTGTCCATTTCGGGCAGGGCCTCGTGCTGCTGGGTGCGTTCGTCGCTTTTCAGGTACTCCAGCCAGGCCATCAGGCTGCTGAGCGGGGTGCCCAGTTGGTGCGCGGTTTCCTTGGCCAGGCCTACCCACACCCGGTTTTGCTCAGCGGTGCGGCTAAAACTAAAGGCCAGATACGCCAAGCCGGCAAACAGCAGTATGGTACCTAACTGAATAAGCGGATAGTAATTTAGCTGCCGCAGCAAATCGGAATTGCGGTAGTATACGTACTCAGTCAGTTCAACCTCGCCGGCCAGGTTGCGGTACACTACCGGTATAGGGGCCACCTCCTCGCGCATATCGGCTATTTCCTGCCGTAAAAACCCGTCCAGCTCGGCTTCGGTAAGGCCGGCGGGAATATCCAGGTTGAGGTAGGCGCCGGTGGGCTCGCCGTTTTCGGTAGCCAAAATAAGCGGCACCGTGGTATTGGCTTTTACAATGTTCTCGTTTACGAAAGTAAGGTTAGCGCCGTCGCCCTGGTCGGCCAAAAACTGAATACCATCGGCAAAAAGTTGAATAGACTGCCGTTCGCGCTCCTTCAGCTTACTTACCACAAAATTATTATAGTACCCACTTACCGATACAATGGTGATGGCAATAAAGCCAACCACAAATTTTATAGCATTTTTATGCCGATAGAGGTTAAGTTCGGCACGCTCGCGTAGCTGATGAGGCATGGAATAAGGAGTGAATTACTGAATTGGTGAATTAGTGAGTTATTGGTGGCTGGTGCCTCGTGCTTGGTGCTTGGTATGGTTATTTAGGGAAATATTGATTTTAAAATAGGGCAAAATAACGTTTCTTTTTGGAAGTTGAATACTAAACCTAATCTTACTGTTTTCAGCGATCAAAAGTATGGTAGCGCAAGTAATAATTAAGCCACGAAATTCCCCTCTTGAGGCGCACGGCTAGTGAGGGGTTAGGGGCGGCCGCCGCGCGGTGTGTTTCACCGAAATAATTCATAATTTCTAATTTCTAATTCATAATTTAACCCACCAATTACCAACTCAGCAATTCACCAATTTAGTATGAAATTTCCACTTTTACTGTCCGGCTTAGCCTTACTAGCGGCTTGCCAATCTTCCAACCAGGAGCAAACGGCCGAAACCACTACCCGCTGGGCCGACTCCGCCGCCATGCAGGCTATTGATGCCCAAGGCTTTGCCCGGCATATTGAAACCCTGGCCTCCGACGAGTTTATGGGCCGAATGCCCGGCACCGAGGGCGAAACCAAAACCATTAACTACCTGCGCAACGAATTCCAGAAACTGGGCCTGCAGCCCGGCAACGGCGATAGCTTCTTTCAAGAAGTACAATTGGTTGAAATTAATAGTCAACCCGCCGGCTCTATGGTAGTGAAAAACGCGCAGGGCCAAAGCATAAGCCTCAACTATCTGGACGATTACGTAGCCCTGACCCGCCGCGTAGAGGAAACTACCCAACTGCAAAACTCCGAACTGGTATTTGCCGGCTACGGCGTAGTAGCCCCCGAGTACAACTGGAACGACTACGAAGGCTTGGACGTACAGGGCAAAACCGTGGTGGTAATGGTAAACGATCCGGGCTTTGCCAGCAAAGACGAAGAACTCTTTAACGGGGAGGCCATGACCTACTACGGCCGCTGGTCGTACAAGTACGAGGAAGCCGCCCGCCAGGGTGCCGCCGGGGTACTAATAATTCACGATACCGAACCCGCCAGCTACCCCTGGTCGGTGGTGCGCGGTGGCTGGAGCGGTGCTAACCTCTACCTGCAAACCGAGAACAACAACATGGACCGCACCCAGGTAGAAGGCTGGATTAGCCGCGAAAGCGCCGAAAAGCTATTCGACCTGGCCGGTATGGGCCCCAAGCTGATGGAGCAAGCCAGCCAACGCGGCTTCAAGCCGCAACCAATGGGCCTAACCACCTCGCTTACGCTAAACAACGAGTTTAAGCAGAGCACCTCTAATAACGTGCTGGCCCTGTGGCCCGGCAACGAGCGCAAGGATGAGTACATTATTTATACCGCCCACTGGGATCACCTGGGCGTGGGCGAACCGGTAGACGGCGACAGCATTTATAATGGCGCGGTAGATAATGCCACCGGCACCGCCGCCTTGCTAGAACTGGCCGAAGCCTATACCAAATTGGACGACCGCCAGGGCCGCTCTGTGATGTTTTTAGCCGTAACCGCCGAGGAGCAGGGCCTGCTGGGTTCCGAGTACTACGCTACCAATCCGGTATACCCACTAAACAAAACCGTAGCCGTAGTAAATATGGATGCGTTGGGTAATGTTGGCCGCACCGACGATCTGATTGTAGTTGGCTACGGCCAAAGCGAGCTGGACGAACTGGCCGAGGCCGCTGCCGATAAAATGGGCATGCGCATAACCCCCGATCAAAACCCCGGCGCCGGGTACTTCTACCGCTCCGACCACTTCAGCTTTGCTAAGCAGGGCGTACCGGCACTATACGCCGAAAGTGGCCACGAAGCCCGCGAGCAGGGCGCCGAGTGGGGCAAAGCCCGCGCTGATGAGTACACCGCCGAACACTACCACGGCCCTAGCGACGAGTATAGCGCCGATTGGGATATGGGTGGCATGGTAGACTACGTTCACCTGATGTTTGACCTGGGCGTAGAACTAGCCAACAGCAGCAACTTCCCCAACTATAAAGAAGGCAGCGAATTTAAAGCCAAACGCGATGAGATGATGAATTGATAGATTTGAGATGTGAGACGTGAGACGTAAGATATGAGTCTTGAGACTATGGACAATAGATTATAGACAATGGATTATAGAACCCGCTGGGCGTGGCTTGGCGGGTTTTCAGTTTACAACAATACGCTAGATCTTAAATCTGCTAATTATCAATTTACTATGAAAAACGTAGGCATTATATTTTTTGACGATGCGGAGGTGCTGGATTTTGCCGGGCCGTTTGAGGTATTTTCGGTTACCGACGAACTGAATCAGGGGGAACTGTTCCGTACGTTTACAGTAGCTAAGGAATTAGCACCGGTCAAGAGTATAAACGGGCTTTCGGTTAACCCTAACTACAGTTTTGCTAATGCACTCCCCATTGATATTCTACTAATTGCCGGTGGTTATGGTGCCCGCGCCGTTCTGCACGATGAAGAAACCATTAGCTGGATATATGCTACTCATCAGAAAACAGACTATACCCTAAGCATTTGTAGCGGTTCACTTATTTTGGCTAAGCTAGGCTTATTGCATGGCCAGCCATACTGCACGCACCATCAGGTTTATGCCGATATGCAGCAACTGGTGAAGGCCGGAAGACCTCTGTTAAACCAACGCTTTGTACAAGCTGGCAAAATTTTTACCAGCGGCGGTATTTCAGCCGGAATCGATTTATCTTTTCACTTGGTGAGCCTGCTACACGGTAAACAGGTTGCCAAGAAAACTGCTGCCTATATGGAGTATGACCTAAAAGCAGAATGCCTGGCTGATGCGCTTACAACTTAAAGTAGCCTCCTACTTTCAACCATAACCGTTGCCTAAACCCTTCCGAAAGGTAGCGATCGGTGCGGTAATCGAGCCCCAATTGATATTTAGCCGACGGAAAACTCCAGCCTAAGGCGCCTACCAGGCGGTTTTCAATTTCTTGTTCGCCGCCTTCGGTTTCAAAAATTAGTTCATCGGAAAGTAGCAGGTAGGTTTCGCCAAAATCTACAGTTTGCCCGCGCAGGGGTATTTCGCTACTAAAGCGGTAGCGCAGGCGGTAGGTATTCGGCTCTTCCGGAGTAAACGTCTGGTCGGCCCTTACCCGGTGGCCTATAATCATGCGGGCGGCGGGGTGTACGTAGGCAATCTGTTGTATACTACGGTGATGGTTAGGGTTATCGCCCCCGTTTAAACGTTTTTGGTAGCCGGCAGTAAGTTTCCAGCGTGGGTTTAACTTTCGGGAAACAAAAAACTGAAGATCGGTGCGGTAGTGCTGGTACCCCCACTCCTGACCTTCGGGTTGAGTATTCCGGTATTCAAAATGCTGCGATTCTACCTTAGTCGTAAGTTCGTAACCGCCACCAATTTTATGGCTTAATGCTGCCTCAGGGAAAAAGCCCCCCGTAAATACTCTATCTGATTGAGCCAGAAGCTGGTTAGCACCCGTCACGAGTATACCGGCAATTATTAATATCCGCAGCATACCTAAAATACCAGATTAGCGTGGGTAGACTGTTTAACTTTGCGCTGCTGCCGGGGTGTGCCATCTGCATCAAACAGGCCTTCCCAGGTTTCATCTTCATCCTGAACTCTACCAAAATACTCCAGCTCGTAGCGAATAGTTAGCTGGGGTAATTTGCCGGCCTGAATAGCTTTGGCCACCAATTGACTGTCGCCACTTAGCTGTACCTGCACTTTGTACACACGGTGCCGCTGGTAGTTTTTCTGTAAATATTGCTCTAAAGCTTCCTGAAAACTTTGAGGTAGCTCATCCAGCTTATGGTCAATTTCAACATCTTCCAGATGCCCTTCATCTGAAAATTCTACACTATGCCAGCGTCCGCAGTACTTTAATTTAGCCTCAAAACTAATTCCACCACTGCTTACTTCCTTATACCATTTTAACCTGTTCTTCTCTGGATAAGCCCTATTTACCCAATCAACAGCCTTGGTAGGCACTTCGCTGGCAGAAACGGCAGATTCTTTTTCTACCTTAGTTTGCCCTTGGCAGAGCATTGGTACACTTAAGAATAAGAATAAAATAAATATTCGCATATGTGGAACAACTCTCAGCCTACCCCCTAAGGTTTATACTTTTAATGAAACTTATCTATAATGACCAATTTCCGACTTCCGCGCAAAGCCAAAAAGGCTTTAAAAAGAAAAATATGGCTATACCCGGCCGATGAGCAGGGCAATTTCCGTATGGCTTGGCCTAGAAGAAATCAGAAAGACTATGATGCTGTTCGCAGTGGCTTGGCGAAAGATATTAGGCAGCGTGGGCCTGCCGAGGCTGAACGTAAGAAAGAACATAGGGCACTAAACAAGCCGGTAGAGGTCACTAACGAAGAATTGCTCGGTTATGTGAACGAAATTTTTGCTGCCCCCTACCGCCTTTCTTCCTACCTAATTCTGAAAGATGCTAGAACAAACCGGTATGCCGTAAAGGCCTACTACTACTTTGTTAATGCTTACTTAGCCCACCAGAGCGGAGATAGTAGTATGGGCAAAATCTGTTGTCTGGCAGTGGACCGGGCTCGTTATTTGCTTAGAACTAACCGAATGGTTAAAGGCAAAAGGAGGAAAAGGTTGAGGAAATCTAATTAAAAGGGCAAAGAATTTTTCTAAATAATTAAATTTATATGGTAAAAAGCCATAAGCGGGGTGCTAAAGTATGTTTGAACTGTTGATTTTAGAAAAATGAACTTATAAGTATGTATGCAAATGGCGCTAAAATTATGCCTGCAAATATTTTAAAATCTTTTTGTGTCTGACCTTTCTTGACGATACATATGATTAGAACTGGAACTATATATAAAAAGCTTATTAATAAGGTTATTATTATCAAAGCACCGTTTGCAGCACCACAAGAATTGGGGTAGGCTGCTGCCCCAGACACAAACCAATAAGTAATATAAATCCACCACCCAGCGTACCCGAGCAATAATAAAGTGGATTTGATATGCCTTGTAAATAATCCCATTATTAACACTTATACAAATTATTACTAATTTACAATATGTATGTAATTATATCTTTACAGTCAGAATACTTTAATGTGTCCAAAGAAAGGTAGCGATAGAGCATATAAAATAGGTAAAGAAAGAATTTTTTCTATATCCCCTACCTACTTTCTACCGGCACTCTAACTGCATCTACTTCCATCTGCCGTACCAGGGCGTTTAGTTTCGGTACTTCTTTATCGCGTAGGGTGTACCACTGGGCTAGCTCCCGGTCAATTTGCTCGGTAACTTCTTTCTGGAAGGCGTAGGCTTGCTGGGGTGGGCGGCTCTGGCCAATGCTGTAGAGGCTTAGCAGGTGGGCCAGCTTGTTGGTGAGGCGAATAGGGTAGTTCAGCGGATCCTGGTTGCTTTTGCTCTTGGTTTGGTACAGCGTTTCCTCAATTTCGGTCATTTGCTTATTGAGGCTATCCACCTGGGCTATCAGGGGTTTATACACACTATCCGCCTTTACCCGGGCTTTTAGGCTCAACAACTGCCCGCGCAGCTCGCGCATATTTTTAATGGCGGTATGGGCCTCGTTTACCTTTTGGTGTACTTCCTTCAGAAATTGGTATTGGGCCTGCAAATCATCGGCGCTGGCGCTTAGGCGGGGGTCGGGTAGCAGGGTAAAGTTTTGCTCCTGAACTTGCTCTTGCTTTCCTTCCTTAGCTGTAAGCTTTACGGTATAAGTGCCGGGTGCTACCTGCGGACCGTCGGTATTGGCCCACCACAGTACCATGCCGTCAAACTCCTCGGCGGGCTCGTGGCGGCCGTTCCATACAAACCGGTTTAAGCCAGCCTTCAGCTCACTTAGTTTGTCTTCTTTCTCCTTGGCAGTGGTGCTAAACTCCCGTATGGTACTGCCCTGCCCATCCTGAAACGCTAGGCGGTAGGTTTGGGCCGAATCGGGCTGTTGGGGTAGATAGAAGTAAACCATAACGCCGCCGGGGTGGTTGGTGCCGTTAGCGCCGGGGTTACGGGCCTGCCCCCCATCGGTACGGTAGCTGGGCATCGGCTGATACAGGTAGGGCTTATCCGGCGTAGCCTTGGCTAGCTGGTGCAGCACCGTTAGGTCATCCAGTATCCAGAGGCTGCGGCCCTGGGTAGCCACAATCAGGTTGTTGTCTTTAATTGCTAAATCGGTTACCGGCACTATGGGTAAGTTTTGCTGGAAGGGCTGCCAACTGGCCCCGTCATCGAAACTAATATACAGCCCGGCTTCGGTGCCGGCGTATAGCAAGCCTTTTTGCTCAGGATCGGCCCGCACTACGCGGGTAAAGTGCTCGGCGGGTATACCGGAGGTTATTTTCTTCCAGCTCCGTCCATAATCCTCGGTTTTATACAGATAGGGCTGGTAGTCGCCCAGTTTGTAGCGGGTACCGGCCATGTACATGCCGCCCTTAGTGAAGGGATCGGGCTCAACGCTATTCACCATCATCCACTCGGGCATACCGGAGGGCGTTACATTCTGCCAATTCTTACCACCATCGCGGCTTAGGTGCACCAGACCGTCGTCCGAACCGGTCCAAAGCAGGCCGGGCTCGTAGGGCGATTCGGCCGCGTCGAAAATAGTACCGTAGTACTCCACCCCGGTATTATCTTTGGTAATTGGCCCGCCGCTGGGGCCCAGGGTTTTAGGATCGTTGCGGGTAAGGTCGGGGCTAATGACCTCCCAACTCTGCCCGCCGTTGCGGCTTAGATGCAGGTGATTGCTGGCGGTATACAGCTTATCTTGCTCATGCGGACTAAAAAACACCGGGAAGTTCCACTGGAAGCGGTACTTCATGCCCTCGGCACCCCAGCCCATCGGGTTATCGGGCCATACGTTAATGGCGGCCTCCTCGCCGGTTGCGTGGTTCAGGCGGGTAAGGTAGCCGCCGTAGCTGCCACCGTACACCACCTCGTTATTGGTAGGGTCTACGGTAATATGGGCGCTCTCGCCGCCGGCCGTAGGCTCCCAGTCGCGCTCGGTTATAGCGTAGCCGCCGGTGCGGTGGGCAATGCGCACGGTGCTATTATCTTGCTGCGCGGCGTATATGCGGTAGGGAAAATGGTTGTCGGTAGTAACCCGGTAAAATTGGGCGGTGGGCTGGTTGTGGTAGGTGGTCCAGTTCTCGCCGCCGTCGTAGCTTACCTGGGCGCCGCCGTCGTCGCCAATAATCATGCGGCTGGGGTCTTCGGGAGAAATCCAGAGGTCGTGGTGGTCGCCGTGGGGAGCGTTGGCACTCTTGAACGTGCGGCCGCCGTCGGTGCTTTTGTGGTAGCTTACATTTAGTACGTACACTACGTTTTCATCCTGTGGATCGGCGGTGAGGCG
>CAZDEY010000004.1:249838-306397 GCA_964504565.1 uncultured Roseivirgaceae bacterium | reverse complement strand
TCACAGGTTTACAATCTTTATCCTAAAATCTGTCAACCTATTTTAGGATGGGTCACGCTAATTACAAAGAACTAATTTTATTCCCGCTCTCTGCGCCAGTATCGGATATAATGCTAAAATCTGGCTGAAAAAATCATAAACTCGAAACTCTACTTCCCGCGCATGGCTTCAAACATATCCCACATTTCGGGGGTCACGGCATCTAACCCACTAAACTGGCCGGCCCCTTTTAGCCATTCGCCACCATCTATGGTAATTACTTCACCGTTTATATACGCACTAAAATCGCTTAACAAGTAGGCCGCCAAGTTGCTTAATTCTTGGTGCTCCCCTACCCGCTGCAACGGTATACGGTTGGCCGGATCAAACTTTTTGGCTAAATCGCCCGGTAACAGTCGGCTCCAGGCTCCTTTGGTTGGGAACGGTCCCGGCGCTATGGCATTGGACCGGATTCCGTACTTGGCCCACTCTACCGATAAGCTTTTGGTTAACGCTAACACGCCGGCTTTGGCACAGGCACTTGGTACCACGTAAGCCGAGCCCGTCCAGGCGTAGGTTGTAACGATATTAAGGAAGGTTCCGCCCTGCTTCTTATCTATCCAGCGCTTGCCCATAGCCAACGTACACTGCGAGGTGCCCTTCAGCACAATATCTAGAACAGTGTTAAATGCCCGGTGGCTTAGACGTTCCGTAGGGCTAATGAAGTTCCCCGCCGCGTTATTTAAAAATCCGTGAATTTGCCCCCACTCCTGTTCTACCGCATCCAGCATGGCTTCAATTTGGTCATTCTCGCGCACATCGCAGGCTAAAGGTAATACGTTACCTCCGGTAGCCTGCTCCATTTCCTGAGCTGTATTTTTAAGAACATCCAATTTACGGCTGGTTATAACTACCTTAGCCCCTAATTTCAGTAAATATTCGGCCATACTACGACCCAAACCGGTACCGCCGCCGGTAACAACTATGGTTTTTCCGTTAAGGGCGTCATCGCGCAACATGCCCTGACTGTATTGATTCATAGGAAGGAAAGATTTTGATTTTGGGGGAAGTTACAGGTTTCTTTCCCCAATGGCTACCTACTAAGCTACTTGTTTACTAACTTATTGCCGAAATTTTAAAATAATGCAGAAATCCTTAATACCATTACTAGCCGGACTGGTCCTGTTTTCGGCAAGTTGCGTAAGCCAAAAAAAGTACGATGACCTATTAGCCGAAAAAGTGCGGGTTGAAGCGCTACAGGCCGAATGCGAAGAACAACTGGCCGTAACCAGCACCACCTTAGACCGCACCGAGCAGCAGCGCGCCGCTATGGAATCGCAGAATACCGACCTTAGCCGACAGTTGGCGGAAACCCAAAACCAACTAGGTAGCCGCGAGAAAGCCTACGACGAGCTTAAGGAATACTATAATACTGCCGTGGAACAAAGTGGTCAGTTAAAAGGAAGTTTAGCCAACCAGCAGCAACAGCTTGACCAAACCCGCCAGCAGAATTTACTACTAGCTTCTAACCTGGAAGAAAGGGAACGCCGGGTTAAAGAACTGGAAAGAATTCTGGAAGAAAAAGATAAGGCAGTAAATGCCCTTAAGCAGCGGGTTAGTGATGCCCTACTGAATTTTAAAGAAAATGACCTGACCGTAGAAGTTAGAAATGGTAAGGTTTACGTAAGCCTGGCCGAGCAACTTCTTTTTAAATCGGGCAGTACCAAGGTTGACCCGAAAGGGGTAAATGCTTTACAACAGCTAGGCGGTGCCTTGAAGGGCAATCAGGAAATTAACGTAATGGTAGAAGGCCATACCGATAATGTGCCTCTAAGTGGCAAAGGCGGTTGTTTAAATAATAACTGGGATTTAAGCGTAATGCGGGCCACCAGCATTGTTGAAATCTTAACCAAAAACGGGGTGGCACCTAAGCAAATAACGGCCGCCGGTCGGGGCGAGTTTGTGCCGGTAACCAGTAATGATTCAGCCGAGGGCCGGGCTAAAAACCGCCGTACCGAAATTATTCTTACGCCTAAGCTGGACGAGCTTTTCCAGATTCTTGAGGCAAACTAATACTATACTATCCTATATGAAAAAGGCTTTCTGGTTAACCAGAAAGCCTTTTTAGTTATGGCTTGGCTAACGAATCGTTTAGCAATCTTCAGTATTAATTTTCTCAAATATTTTAACCCTTTGGCTACTTTATCGTTTATGCTACAGAATTGGCAAACTTTTTGAATTAAGACAATCAACCAATCTATTTTTAGAATTATGAAAAAGACAATGAGATTACCAATAGCGCTGTTTTTGAGCCTTACTTTACTATTTGGCTCGTGCGCTAACTGGAGTAAAACTGCTAAAGGTGCGGCAACCGGTACTGCCGCCGGCGCCGCGGTAGGTGCTGGTATTGGAGCTTTAGCCGGCAATACTGCCAAAGGAGCGATTATTGGTGCAGTAGTGGGTGGCGCCGCCGGTACTGCCATAGGTGTTTATATGGATAAGCAGGCCAAAGAGCTGGAGGAAGAGCTGGAAGGTGCTACGGTAGAGCGCGTAGGTGAAGGTATTGCCGTAACCTTTGATAGCGGTTTGCTTTTCGGTTTTGATAGCTATGCCCTATCTAATGCCAAAAAAGAAGACCTTAGAGAATTAGCCGGCACCCTACAAAAGTATCCCGACACTAATATAATTATTGAAGGCCACACCGATAGCAAAGGTGCCGATGCCTACAACCAAACCCTATCGGAGAATAGGGCTAATGCGGTGGCCGATTACGTGGTAGCTCAAGGCGTTAGCCGTAGCAGATTAACTACCAAAGGCTATGGCGCAACTTCGCCGGTTGCCTCTAACGATACTGACGAAGGCCGGGCCCAAAACCGTAGGGTAAACGTTATAATTATTGCCAACGAAGAGCTTAAAGAAAAAGCCGAAGACGGCCAGTTAAACTAAATCATAATTGAACTAATACAAGAGCTGCCGAGGGGCGGCTCTTTTTTTTGTCCAAAGAAAAAGCCCAGCCTGCGTAATGCAGGCTGGGCTTTTCAATATAATGTCTTATTACTAAATACTGACTACTTAATTCTTATAAGGCTACATATTAACCTTGCCGTGGCTACCGCCCTGGTATTGTTTACCTTTTATAATAGCCTTAGCAATATCAATAAATTGCTTAACCTTACTGCTGCTGGCATCCCAATATTCGGCAGTATGAGGAATTACTTTTATCAGGGCCAGGTTTGGATCGTCTAACCCCTTAGGAAACCACGCCTGAAGCACCGGGCTCCATAACTTCTCAATTATTGTTCTATCAGTAACCAGTTCTCCGCTACCGGATACCGATACATAGTTTTGCTTGCTAATATCTGAATAGGCCAGGTTTATATTCTCAAAAGCTTCTAGTTCATCTACTTTATCGGAATGTTCATCGGTAAAAAACCATAGGGTACCGTCGGGGTCTATTTGGCGGGTTGCCATTGGTCGGCTAACAATTTTACCGCTAGGTTCTACAGTATTGAACATACAAATTTCAATCTGCTCAATACGTTTTATAAGGTCAGTTACCGTTTTTGTTTCTAAATAAGTTGACATAAAAAAATAGGTTGAAGTTATAACTACCTTATCAAACGGTGGGTATACCTATTATGTTCGGCAAACAGCCAAGGCTAGTGCTGGTTAACACTATATGGAACTTAACAGGGTCTGGAAAGTAATTATTTGCGTAGCGCTCTGCCTGGCCGCCGGGGGCATTGGGGCTTTTTTTACCGAAACCGGCCAGTGGTACCAAGAGCTAGAGAAACCAGTGTTTAACCCGCCTAGCTGGGTATTCGGCCCGGTCTGGACCACCTTATATATTCTTATAGGCATTGCTGCCGGCCTGGTTTGGTCAGAAAAGTTTAGTAAGAATGAACATAGAAAACGGGCAATGCGCTGGTTCTGGATTCAGCTAGTAATAAATACCCTATGGTCATTTTCGTTTTTTGGTTTAAAAAATCCCTTAGTCGGTCTAATTAATATTATTTTATTGCTGGTAGCTATTCTGATTACTACCCGTTTGTTTTTCAGTATAAACAAACTTAGCGGCTGGCTAATGATACCCTATATTTTATGGGTTAGCTACGCCACGGTTTTAAACTTTAGTATCTGGAGCTTAAATTAAACGGCTGCCAACCTACGCACTTCCTCTTGCGTGGCGGTAAGCTCTTCAATTTGCTGCCTCATTTCTTCTTCGTTTTCCCGCAGTTGCTGAGCCTTATACTGGGCATCCTGAAGCAAAATTTTGGTATTAGCCTGTAGTTTAGCGTTTTTAATTACTGAAGCCAGGCCTTTACACGCGTCGGTTAATAATTCCCGGTGGTCGGCTGATAGGGCTCTAAAGCTGGCAAATTCCAGCACTGCCACTACTTCCTTATCATTTTTGATGGGCAGTACGGTTAGTATTCGGGGCAGAGACTCCCCCAGCCCACTTCTGATTTTAATATACGACTTAGGAATTTCATCAATATAAATGGCTTCCCCTTCCTGCCATACCCCACCTACTAAACCTTCACCTAACATAAATACGTTATCTACAAACCTCTTTTTACCGTAAGCATACGTAGTCTGAAGTTGCATAACCTCCCCGAATTCATCATGCACTTCGCGGGTATACAGGGCTGCCATTGAACCGCCTAAATAATTTATGGCCTCCGAAAGAAATTTATTGAATAGTTCATCCAGGTTATTTTGCGACTCCAGGTAAAGGCGTTCGAACCGGCTCAAACCCTCGGCTACCCAGCGGCGGGCTTCTTCCTGCCGGCTTATCTTCTCTAGCTCTAAATTTTTAATCTCAATTTGTTTAATCTTATCGCTGAGCTCTTCCAGCATTTCGCGGTAATCGTACACCAACACTCCAATTTCGTCACTTCGGTGTATTTGTTTTAACTGGTTTATAACCGCTGAATTACCGTTTTTAACCTGACGAGTAACCGAACTTAGGGTCCGGAGCGGCCCGGCTATACGGCGGGCCAGTACCACACTAACTACAATACTAGCGGCAATTATAAGTAGCCCGGCCAAGGTCATGAACCAGGCTCCCTGGCTTAGTGCTTGGTCGGTAGATTGGCTAATTTCTTCCTTAAGTATAGTAACCTGCTCATCTACCAAATCAATTTGCTTACTCAGCCTTCCTTGCAAACCTAGCTCGGGCTTGAGCCCAATGCGCTCATCTAAAGCGGCAATTTTATCGAATTGGGCTACGTAGGTTTCTACCGCAACAACTTGGGCGGTATTTTCAGCACCTTCGGTATTTTCTAAAAAATCAGTATACTCCGCAGCCAGGCTATGAAGCTTTTCAATGTATTTAGGGTCATTCCGCAGAAAAAAATCTTTCTCATGCCTTCTAAGCATTAGCACGTAGTATTTTTCTTCCAGGGTTTCTGCTTTTTCCAGTTCGTGAATGTCCCGGCGCATTTCTCCCTCTAACCCCCAATCCTTAAAGCCTCGTTTCTCTAAAGCTTGCACTAATTCCTGAAAATCAGTTATGTATTTTTCAAAAGCCAAGCGAGTAACGTTGATCTTACCTTCGTGATCAAGATCGCTTAGAATTGGATTAGTTTCTAGTTGATTTAGAATTTGTTGAACCTCTAGGACGACAGCCTGATGCTTTTCAAGTTCGTTGATTTTATGCTCAGTATAAAATGCCGGATTTTTCCGTCCGTAAAGCAGAAAATCTTTTTCCCATTTGCGCGCAATATTGGTAAGGGTAACTAAACGTTCGGCAGCACTACGGGCTTGCTGATACTCGATTATGCTATCTATAATTTTATACGAAACCAGCCCGCCAAAACTGCTCATTAGTACTATTACCAAAAATGAGGTCAGCAAGCGGGCTCTTATACTATTGCGAATAAAGTTCATCAGAGGAGTGGAGTAGTTTAAGCCACAAATTTACTGAGGAACCAAAGTGTTATGCGTAGAGAAAGATTACATTACTATTACCAAAAAGTTAAAGTGTTTCAACACTAAATACATCTTACCTGAATTAAAATAAAAAAAGCCCCGGGTAACTACCTGAGGCTTACAGTGCTTTCTGTAACTAATTTTCTATTTACTCGCCAAATCCTCTTCTTCTCGTAAAACCCGGCGTAGAATCTTACCTACATTACTTTTGGGCAGCTCGCGGCGCCATTCAATATACTTTGGCACCTTATAAGCGGTAAGGTTTTCTCGGCAGAAGGCTTTTAGTTCATCGGCGGTTAAGGAGTCTTCTTTTTTCACTACAAAAAGTTTTACCGCTTCGGTCGATTTTTCGTCTGCAACGCCCACGGCTGCACATTCCAGAACTTTAGGGTGCATGGCTACGGCATCTTCAACCTCATTAGGGTACACGTTAAAACCCGATACGTTAATCATATCCTTTTTCCGGTCCACTATTTTAAAGTAGCCATCGGCGCTGCAAGTACCAATATCACCGGTACGGAAGAACTCTCCGAAGAAAACTTTCTTGGTTTCATCATCGCGCTGCCAGTAGCCTCGCATAACCTGCGGGCCTCGAGCGCAAATTTCTCCAACCTCACCTACACCTAGTTGATTACCTTCCTCGTCAAAAATGGCCATTTCGGTATTAGGCATGGGCAAACCAATGGTACCCTGTCGCTCCTTACCATCCAGTGGGTTTACACTAAGCACCGGCGCGGTTTCGCTAAGCCCGTAGCCTTCAACTAATGACACGCCGGTAACCTGTTTCCATTTTTCAGCTACGGCTTTCTGCACAGCCATACCGCCGCCAATAGCAGTTTTAAGCTCCGAAAAGTCTACCTCCTTAAATGATGGCTGGTTTAGCAAGCCGTTAAATAGCGTATTAACTCCGGTAATTAGCGTAAACGGCTTCTTTTTAAGCTCTTTCAGAAAGGTCTTCATATCCCTTGGATTAGTAATCAAGAGATTTTCGGCTCCAATATGGGCCATAAATATACCATTTACCGCCAGGGCAAATATATGGTATAGTGGAATAGCCGTAACCATACGTTCCTGCCGGTCGGCCTGCAGTAAAGGCTGAAACCATTGCTCAATTTGCAGGGTATGAGCAATCATGTTCCGGTGGCTTAGCATTGCCCCTTTAGCTACGCCGGTAGTGCCGCCAGTATATTGCAAAAAGGCTAAATCTTCCGGGCTTATATCTACTTTGTCCAGGTTAAGATTGCTACCGCGGCTCAAGGCTTTTTTAAACGGAATAGCCTTGGGCAGACTATAGGCCGGAACCATTTTCTTGATATTCTTAACTACAAAGTTTACCAAGCTGCCTTTTAAGGTGCCCAGCATATCGCCCAGTCCGGTTACAATTACGTGCTCAATATTGGTTTCACCTAATATCTTTTCCAGGTTGTGGGCAAACATGTCAATAATTACCAAAGCCTTTACACCGGCATCGGTAAACTGGTGTTTCATTTCGCGCGGGGTATACAAGGGGTTAGTATTGACTACAACCAAACCGGCGCGCAGGGCCCCAAACATTACTACGGGGTATTGCAAGCAGTTAGGCATTTGTATCGCAATACGGTCGCCCTTCTTTAACCCTAACTCTTTTTGGAAGAAGGCAGCAAACTGATGGGACAGCTCATTTACTTCTTTATAGGTAAGGGTTTTGCCCATGCTTTCGTACGCCGTTTGGGTAGCGTACTTACCAAATGCCTGCTCCAGCAAATGCGGCAAAGAATTATACTGCTTATATTCAACCGTTTGCGAAACTTGAGATGGGTAATGGGCGAACCAAGGATAATCAGCCATAAGAGATTTAAGGTTTATAAAGGCTTAAAAATACAATCAGATTTCGTTTTGCACGGAATTTACAAAAATTCTTTTGCCCCAAAAGCCTACGGACTTATAAAAGAAAAGCCGCACCTATAATTATAGGGCGGCTTTAATTGCTGTAAGGGGAGGACTCGAACCTCCACGGAGTGGTTAGCTAAGGCCGAAGCCTTAAGTTTATCCCGAACCTCCACCCCCGAGACCGGAGGGCATGTCTGCCAAGGCTACTGGTAGATAGCACAATTTCATCACCTTACATTATTCTTATGAGGTAATTTTCAATAATTTTATTCAAAACTGCAAATATTTACAATAATTACTTTGTACATTTGAATAATTATTAATTAACAGGTTTTATTTTTATAATTTTACTAACGATCGTTAGCTATGGCAGGCAAATTTTATGATATCGATAAGCTGGATATGAGTATCTTAAATATTCTGTCTCAGGATGCTAAAACCCCCTATACCGAGGTAGCCAAAAAGCTAGGCGTAAGCGGGGGAACTGTGCACGTTAGAATGAAGAAGCTGGAAGAGTCCGGCGTGGTACAGGGTTCATCCTTAATTATAGATTATAGTAAACTAGGATACGATGTAACTGCCTTTATTGGGGTGTATTTGGAAAAGAGCAGTTACTATGATCGGGTAGCCGCCCAATTGGAAAAAATTCCTGAAGTGGTTAGCCTGCACTACACCACCGGCCCCTACAGTATGTACTGCCGGCTGTATTGCCGCGATACCCAACATTTACGCGAGGTGCTGCACGATAAAATACAGCCGTTAGATGGCGTAGAACGAACAGAAAGCGTAATTTCCCTTGAAGAACGGGTTCAGCGAACCATAACCCTTGAGGCTCAATAGATTTTATCTATAGTATTCTTCCAGTCCTTAAAATAAGGCTGAAAAGGAACCTTAAAGTCAAATTTATGTTCTATATTTGAGTATTATTTTGACTAATTCCAAACAACCTAGACAGCATGAGCAAAGATACCGAGCTACTGGAATCTGTAACCCAGTCGGAGTATAAGTGGGGTTGGGAAACCAAGATTGAATCCGACTCAGCGCCCAAAGGCCTGAGTGAAGATATTATACGTTTCATTTCCGCTAAGAAAGAAGAACCCGAGTGGTTACTGGAGTGGAGGCTAAAAGCCTACCGCCACTGGTTAACCCTTACTGAGCCTAAGTGGCCTAATGTAAAGTACCCGGATATAGACTTTCAGGACCTGATTTACTACTCGGCTCCTAAGCAAAAAGTTAAACCTAAAAGCTTAAATGAAGTAGACCCGGAGCTTCTGGAGACTTTCAAAAAGTTGGGTATTTCTTTAGAAGAGCAAAAGCGCCTGACCGGAGTTGCTGTAGATGCGGTTATTGACTCGGTATCGGTAGCGACTACCTTTAAGGAAAAGCTGGGCGAGTTGGGCATCATTTTTATGAGCTTCAGCGAAGCGGTTAAAGAACACCCGGAACTGGTACGTAAGTACTTAGGCTCGGTGGTACCTATCTCCGATAATTACTACGCTACCCTAAACTCAGCCGTATTTTCCGATGGTTCGTTCTGCTATATACCTAAGGGCGTACGTTGCCCAATGGAGCTAAGCACCTATTTCCGAATCAACGCGGCTAATACCGGCCAGTTTGAGCGTACCCTTATTGTGGCCGATGAAGGTAGTTACGTTAGCTATCTGGAAGGTTGTACTGCCCCCCAACGCGACGAAAATCAGCTACACGCGGCTGTGGTAGAAATTTACGCTGCTAAAGATGCCGAAGTAAAGTACAGCACCGTACAAAACTGGTACCCGGGCGATAAGAACGGCAAAGGTGGTATATATAATTTTGTTACCAAGCGAGGTATTTGTGCCGGTGACCGCTCTAAAATTAGCTGGACCCAGGTTGAAACCGGCTCAGCCGTTACCTGGAAGTACCCAAGCTGTATACTGAAAGGCGATAATTCCATTGGTGAGTTTTATTCGGTAGCGGTAACCAATAATTACCAGCAAGCCGATACTGGCACCAAAATGATTCACATTGGTAAAAATACCAAGAGCAGAATTGTAAGCAAGGGTGTTTCGGCCGGTAAGAGCCAAAATAGCTACCGTGGTCTGGTTCAGATAATGAAGCGGGCCGAAAATGCCCGAAACTTCAGCCAGTGCGATAGCCTTTTGATGGGTAACCTGTGCGGAGCGCATACTTTCCCTTATATAGAAATTGATAATTCGTCGGCTCAAGTTGAGCATGAGGCTACTACTTCTAAAATTGGCGAAGACCAGTTATTTTATTGTAACCAGCGCGGCATCAGTACTGAAGATGCGGTGGCCCTAATTGTAAATGGGTACTGTAAAGAAGTATTGAACCAATTGCCAATGGAATTTGCCGTTGAAGCTCAAAAATTACTAGCTCTTACGCTGGAAGGTAGCGTAGGATAATACGTACTCAATTATATAATCCATGTTGTTTGGTCAGCGCCAGGCAACATGGATTCCCTTTTTTAACGCATTGGATTAACCCCTCTCCCCTATTTTAATCTGAATTACCTGGCACTATGCTGTTAGATATTAAAAACCTCCACGCCAACATAGACGGCAAAGAAATTTTAAAAGGAATTAACCTGCAGGTTAAAGCCGGCGAAGTACACGCTATTATGGGACCGAATGGCTCCGGTAAAAGTACATTAGCCTCCGTTTTAGCCGGCCGCGAAGACTACGAAGTAACCGAAGGCAGTGTTACCTTCCAAAATAAGGATCTGCTGGATATGAACCCCGAAGACCGCGCTCGCGAAGGGGTATTTCTAGCGTTTCAGTATCCGGTTGAAATTCCTGGTGTAAGCACTACTAATTTCCTTAAAACTGCCCTAAATCAGGTTCGCGAACACCGGGGGCAGGATAAACTGGATGCCGTTTCCTTCCTAAAATTGATGAAGGAAAAAATGAAGTTGGTGGAAATTGATCAAAGTTTGCTTAACCGCGCACTCAACGAAGGTTTTTCTGGTGGCGAGAAAAAGCGTAACGAAATCTTTCAAATGGCTATGCTGGAACCAACCCTGGCTATACTGGACGAAACTGATTCCGGGTTGGACATTGATGCCCTGCGTATTGTAGCAAATGGCGTGAACAAATTAAAGTCGCCTAAAAATGCTACCGTTGTAGTTACCCACTACCAGCGTTTGCTCGATTATATAGTGCCCGACTACGTGCACGTTCTGTACAATGGTCGAATTGTAAAAAGTGGCACCAAAGAATTGGCGTTGGAGCTGGAAGATAAAGGATACGACTGGATTAAAGCCGAAGCAGTATAAGCATGGCAAACGCTACTCAATACACGCAAACTATAACTGGTCAGGCTCAACAAGTGGCTCAGCACAGCACCGAAGCCCAGCGAGCCCTAAGTCAGCAGGGCATTACTGCTCTGGAGAATTTAGGCTTACCGGCTCCTAAGCAGGAGGATTATAAGTATACGCCCCTCAGCAAACTTCTGGCTAAAGAATTTTCTGAAGGTTTTGCTATTTCTGGTACTGATAGTACCGCTAGCGTGCCGGCAATTGCTGGGCTTAACGGTTTTGTTTTCAACTTTGTGAATGGCCAGCTCAACAATGCTGCAGCTAGCCTGGAAGCCCTACGTAAGGAAGCAACCGTATATTCGTTGGATGAAGCTTTTGAAAAAGATGCCGCCCTGGCCGCCAAAATAGGCAGTTTAGCTACCAGCCAATCCGATGCCTTTGTTGCCTTAAATGCCAGCTACACCCGCGAAGGCTTGGTAATTGATATTCCTAAAAATAAGCAGCTTAGCCAGCCGCTTATCCTAAACTTCCATACGGATACCACCAGCAGCAAAATTGCGGCTATGCCCCGCTGCTACCTTAGAGTAGCCCAAGGAGCTTCAGTATCGGTGGTAGAAAGCATTACCAGTCAGGGCAATTCAACTTCGTTCTTAAACTCTACCCTGGAAATTGAGGTGGGAGCTAATGCCTCGGTTACGCTGTACAAGCTTCAAACCGAAAGCGACCAAGCCATTCAGGTTAATACTACCCAGGTAGTACAGGCTGCCGATAGCCGGTTTAGTGCAACCACCATTACATTAGGTGGTAAAATGGTTAGAAATAACCTGAAAATAGCCCTGGACGGAAAGAATTGCGAAACGCATATGTACGGCCTATATATGCTGCACGGTTCGCAACACGTAGATAACCATACAGTGGTAGACCATCAGCAACCGCATTGCGAAAGCAACGAACTGTATAAAGGGATTATGGACGATAAAAGCACCGGCGTTTTTAACGGCCGCATTTACGTTCAGCAAATTGCTCAAAAAACCAACGCCTTTCAGAGTAATAAGAATATTTTGCTAAGCGATGGAGCTACGGTGAATACTAAACCTCAATTAGAAATTTGGGCCGACGACGTAAAATGTTCTCACGGAGCTACTACCGGCCAAATTGATGAGGAACAGGTATTTTACTTACGCTCCCGCGGTCTTAGCGAAAGCTCGGCCCGCGCCCTATTATTAAGAGCATTTGCCGCTGATATTATTGAACATATTAGTTTAGATGCCGTACGCGACCATTTTTTAAACTTGCTTGATACTAAGCTAGAAACCCGATTTATATGAGTGAAGCCCAAGTACGCCCCCGGCTTAATATGGAAGATATACGTTCCCGCTTTCCGGTATTGCACCAAAAGGTAAACAACCACCAATTGGTATACCTGGATAATGCGGCAACTACCCAAAAACCTAAGGAGGTACTTGATGCGCTGCAGGCTTACTACATTGGCTACAACGCAAATATTCACCGGGGTGCCCACACCCTGGCCGATAAGGCTACCAAGGCGTTTGAAGATACCCGCAAAGCCGCGGCTAAATTTATAAATGCGGCCGAACCCGAAGAAATTATTTTTACCAAAGGCTGTACCGATGGTATAAATTTGGTAGCCGCTACCTGGGGCCGGGCCAATATAAAGGCGGGCGATGAAATTATTATTTCTACCCTGGAACACCACAGCAATATTGTTCCGTGGCAAATGCTGTGCGAAGAAAAAGGAGCTAAACTAAAAGTAATTCCTATTGATGAAGCCGGCGATATTGTATTCGATGAGTTTCTAAAGCTGCTTAACGAGAACACCAAGCTGGTTTCGATAGTGCACGCCTCCAACGCTTTAGGTACCATTAATCCAGTTAAGGAAATTATTGAAGCGGCGCATAAGTACGGTGCTTGCGTACTACTTGACGGCGCCCAGGCCAGTTCTCATTTAGCAATAGATGTTCAGGAGTTAGATGTTGACTTCTACGCCATGAGCGGCCATAAGGTGTACGCCCCGACCGGCAGCGGATTTTTGTACGGAAAACGTGCCCTTCTGGAAGCTATGCCCCCTTACCAGGGCGGCGGCGAAATGATATCAGAAGTCTCGTTTGAGAAGACTACCTATAATAGCATACCCTATAAATTTGAAGCCGGCACCCCTAATATTGCCGACATGAT
Organism: uncultured Roseivirgaceae bacterium; assembly: GCA_964504565.1. Classification (GTDB taxonomy): domain Bacteria; phylum Bacteroidota; class Bacteroidia; order Cytophagales; family Cyclobacteriaceae; genus Cesiribacter. The sequence continues at coordinate 293,166 of CAZDEY010000004.1, read as the reverse complement.
AGCCTTTAAAAAGGCGCTGGATTTTGTAGAAGAATTGGGCAAAGAAAACATTGCCGCCCACGAACAGGAAGTACTGGCCTACGCTACCGATAAGCTAAGCCAAATTGATGGTTTGCGCGTAGTAGGTACGGCCAAGGAAAAAGTTAGTGTGCTAAGCTTCGTAGTTGACGGGGTTCACCCCTTCGATTTGGGGCTAATGCTGGATGCGAAGGGCATAGCGGTGCGCACCGGACACCACTGTACCCAACCCCTAATGAACCGCTTGGCTATTGACGGAACCGTACGGGCTTCGTTTGCGGTTTATAATACAATGGAAGAAGTAGACTACCTAGCCGAGTCGATACGGGCGGTAGTACAAAAATTACGGTAGGTGGTATGGCTGAAGCAAGCATAAATAGTATTCAAGACGAAGTAATTGAAGAATTTGCCCTGTTTGAAGTAGACCGCAACGGCAAGCTGGAGTATCTGATTGATATAGGCAATAAGTTACCGGAACTACCAAGCCAACATCAGCAAGATGAAAATTTGGTTAAAGGCTGCCTGAGTAAAGTTTGGTTAGTAAGTGAATTGGAAGAAAATAAGGTAAAATACCTAGCCGACAGCAACACCGCTATCACCAAAGGTTTGGTAGCTTTACTAATAAGAATATTAAGCGGACAAAGCCCCGACAGTGTAGCCAAAGCTGACTTATACTTTATAGAGAAAATAGGTATGGGCGGCTTTATCGGAAGCCAGCGTTCTAACGGCTTCCTGAATATGATTAAGAAAATGAAGCTTGAGGCAGCTCAGGCTTATATGCAATTAGAAGGCGGTAAATAATAATAGTATGAGCGAAAATACCACCAATTTGCGCGATAAAGTAGTCGAGGCAATTAAGCAGGTATACGACCCCGAAATCCCGGTAGATGTATACGAACTTGGCCTGATTTACGAAATTAATGTATACCCAGTAAACAACGTATACGTTCAAATGACGCTAACCTCGCCCGCTTGCCCCAGTGCCGAACAAATACCCAGCGAGGTTGAAGAAGAAATTAAACGCATTGAAGGCATTAATGAGGTTAAGGTAGAAGTAACCTTTGACCCACCCTACAGCCAGGAAATGATGAGCGAAGCCGCCAAACTAGAACTAGGTTTTATGTAGTTTGGTGCTTGGTGCCTAGTTCCTGGTACTTAGTCAAAAATCAATTCGTAATTCGTAATTTAAAATTCGTAATTAAAATATGTATCCTGAACATTTAGTAGCGCCCATGCGGGGCGATTTAACGCAGGCCGGTTTCGAAGAGTTAAAAACTGCTAACGAAGTTGAAAACTACCTCGACGACCAGAGCGGAACTACCCTCCTGGTAATAAATTCAGTATGCGGTTGTGCCGCCGGTTCGGCTCGTCCGGGGGTTAAAATGGCCGTATCTGGCAGCAGCAAGAAGCCTACGCATTTGGCTACCGTATTTGCCGGCGTAGATAAAGAAGCGGTTGCTAAGGCTCGCGAGTACACAATGCCGTACCCGCCCTCTTCGCCAGCCATTGCCCTGTTTAAAGACGGAGAATTGGTTCATTTTGTAGAGCGCCACCATATTGAAGGCCGTACTGCCGAAATGATTGCTAACCACTTGGTTCAGGTGTTCGACGAGTATTGCTAGTCTAACTTTATAACCTCATTCTTAAAAAGGAGAGGTTAACCCTCTCCTTTTTTTTAGTCATTTAGGTAAAAGAAGTAGTGGTTATCAGTTTTAACCAGTAATTTACTTCTTTTCAGTACGGCTAGTAATTCAGCGTCCTGATGTAGGCTGTCGGTGCTATGTTCCCGGCTCAACACTTCATTATCGTTGTGGTCGTACACGTGAAAGTACAGGCGGTTCTGAAATAGCTCCGGATTATCTAGAAATAGCTGGTCGGTGGCCGGGGCAGTGGTGGGTGCCGGATCTGTGCCCGATGATGTTACCGGTAAGCTATCAGGTTCTACGCCTGCGTTGGCAGTGGCAAACGGCATGGCAAACAGTGCGGCGATGATAAGGACATTTTTCATAATAGGTAGTATTTAATAGTAAAGGGTTTTTATTGTTTTCTACTATTATGATGCAGTTTGAGGGTAAAAAATTACAGCCACGCCCAAAAATCTTTAAAGTATATGACAGGTGGTAGCCGACGGGTACAAGCGGTTCCAAATATACTCTTTTAAGGTAATAATCATTTATTCTGAACTGTGGGCTAAATTAGCAGTTCTTGCTTTTAGGAAAAATCAGATATGAAGGCTTCAATAATTAGAAAGGAACATTTTAACGCTGCCCATCGCTTGGCTAACCCCGAGTGGACCGATGAGCAGAACACGGAATACTTTGGTAAATGCGCCAATCCTAACTATCACGGTCATAATTATGAGCTATACGTTAAGCTAACCGGTGAAATAAACCCGGCTACCGGCTACGTTTACGATATGAAAAAGCTGAGCGACCTGATTCGGGATAAGGTACTTAAGCGTTTTGACCACCGCAATCTTAATTTGGATACCCAGGAATTTGCCAGCCTGAACCCCACCGCCGAAAATATTGCAGTAGTTATATACCAGCTGCTACGTCCGGAAATAGAATCCCATTTCGATATTAAGATAACGCTGTATGAAACTGAACGAAACCGAGTTGAATTCCCAGTCTGAAAAAAATACGAATATGTTTGAAGAAATGGGTGACGATCATGTTGCTGGTTCATCGGAAACTCCGCTACGGCCCGATGCCTTTGAATTGGATGATGAGATTAAGATTGAGCTGATAGCCAAGCACTTCAAAGAAATTATGCACATTTTGGGCCTCGACCTTTCGGATGATAGCCTGAAGGGTACGCCTCAGCGGGTAGCCAAAATGTACGTAAACGAGATCTTCAGCGGCCTCAACCCTAAAAATATGCCTGAGGCACGGCTGTTCGAGAACCGTTACCAATACAACCAAATGCTGGTTGAACGCGATATAACTTTTCACAGCAGTTGTGAGCATCATTTTGTACCTATAATTGGTAAAGCGCACGTAGCCTATATTAGCACCGGTAAGGTTATCGGCCTTTCTAAAATAAACCGTATTGTACAGCATTTTGCCAAGCGCCCGCAGGTTCAGGAACGCATGACCGTACAAATTGCCGAGGCATTAACAGATGCTCTCCGGACTGAGCACGTAGCGGTAGTGGTGGATGCAGCGCACCTTTGCGTACAAATGCGGGGTATTCAGGATATAAACAGCCGCACCGTAACCAGCCAATTTTTAGGCAAGTTTCAGGAAGAAGGCACCAAACAAGAATTTCTTAAATACCTTAATTAGCAATGAACGAAACTCTACCTGATAGCTACATTGTTTATAGTCAATCCAGCCAGGCTAGTATTTTCGTTAGTCCGGAGAGTAAGCAAATTGTAATTCAGTCACACGCACCCTTTATTTCCGGAAGCGATTTTAAAGACACGTTTAATAGTGCCAGCGAAGCTATTGCCAGGTACAGACTAAAAACCTGCATTTTTGATAAACGCAGCCTGTTAATATTTCACCAACCCAGCCTAATCTGGTACTATAAGTTCTGGAAGCCTCAGCAATTAGAAAAATACGGAGTAGATGATCACCGTAAAATATTACCTAAAGATGAACTATTCAAATCAGCGGTAAGGTCTGGCTTCGAGCTGGTTAAGAACCGTATGGACACGGCTTACCTAAACCAGATTACAATTCAGTACTACCCAAACCTTAGCGATGCTATTGCCGACAAAGTAAACACTTAAATATTTGTAAACCTTGTTCGGTGCTTCTGGTTTGAGCCTATAGACCAGTAGCAAAATGGATAATAAGAAAATAGCGATTTTTGGAGCCAGTTCCGGTATAGGTTTGGCCTTAGCCCGTCAGTTGAGCCAGGCCGGGGCGCAAGTGTACAGTTTTAGCCGATCTGAGCCGAATATCAGCGGCCTTACTCACCAAACTTTAGATGTAACCGAAAAGGACTTCTCCAACCTCCAACTACCCGATAGTCTGGATGGTTTAGTGTACTGCCCTGGCAGCATTAACTTAAAGCCCTTTAACGCGCTTAAAGCCAATCATTTTCAGGAAGATTTTGAGCTAAATGCCCTGGGTGCGGTAAAAGTCCTGCAAGCCTGCTATAAACCACTTCGTGCTTCAAAAGGCGCGTCGGTAGTATTGTTTAGTACCGTGGCCGTTCAAATGGGTATGAGTTACCACGCTTCGGTAGCTATGGCTAAAGGAGCAGTGGAAGGCTTAGCCCGCAGTTTGGCGGCGGAGTGGGCCACTCAGCATATTAGGGTAAACGTAATTGCACCCAGCCTCACCGATACTCCATTAGCTAGTCAGTTATTAAGTTCGGAAGAAAAAAAGAAAGCCTCTAATCAGCGTCACCCCCTAGGCCGCTACGGCCAACCCGAAGATATAGCCCACGCGGCTAAGTATCTGCTAAGCGAAGAAAGCAGTTGGCTCACCGGCCAGGTATTACACCTTGACGGCGGTATGAGCAGCATAAAACCACTTTAATTAATTACGAATTTTAAATTACGAATTACCGTGTGGAATTGTAAAGGCCGTAATAGGAATTCCCTAATTCTCAAATTTTCAAATTAGCACATCAAATAATTACCTAATGTATGCTTGAAATTGATGATTACGGAATATACTGCCCGCAGGGCAAATTTTATATAGATCCCTGGAAACCGGTAGATCGGGCCCTGATAACCCACGCGCATGGCGATCATAGCCGCTGGGGAATGAAGCACTATCTGGCGCATCAGGATTCGGCTAGTGTAATGCGCTTGCGCTTAGGGGAAGATATTTCATTGCAGACGGTAAAGTACGGCGAGAAACTGCTTATAAACGGAGTAACTGTATCATATCATCCGGCTGGACACATTACGGGTTCGGCTCAAATTAGGTTGGAATATAAAGGTGAGGTGTGGGTAGCCAGCGGCGATTATAAAACCGAACCTGAAAAAACCTGCGTACCCTTTGAGCCGGTAAAGTGCCACGCTTTTATTACGGAAAGCACCTTTGGTCTTCCTATATTCAGGTGGGAACCCCAGGCCGATATCTTCAAAGATGTAAATGAATGGTGGCAGAAGAATAAGGAGGAAGGGAAAGCCAGTTTGTTGTGCGGCTACTCATTAGGAAAAGCCCAACGCATTATTGCCAACGTTAACCCGGAAATAGGGCCGATTTTGCTGCACGGGGCGGTGCATAACGTAACCGAAGCCCTGCGTCGGGATGGCCTACAACTACCCCCTACCCAGCGCATAACCCGCGAAACCCCCAAATCCTTATTCCCCGGCAGTTTAATTGTGGCTCCGCCTTCCGCGCTGAATACCCCCTGGATGCGCCGCTTCAAACCCCTGAGCACCGGAATAGCCAGCGGCTGGATGAACCTGCGCGGAACCCGCCGCCGCCGGGCGGTTGACCGGGGATTTGTACTGAGCGACCACGCCGACTGGGATGGATTGAATTGGGCAATAGCCCAAACCGGGGCCGAGAAAATTCTGGTTACCCACGGATACACGGCCGCCTATAGCCGCTGGCTGCAAGAACAAGGCTTCGATGCGCACGAAGCCCAAACCCTGTATACCGGCGAATTGAGCGAAATTAACGAGGCTGCCGATCAGGACGAAATGCAGGATTCTGAAGCTGCATAACTACAAAGTATAGCCTAAACGGTAGGTTCTACTAATTAATTTTCTGCCACAAGGATATTTCCCTATATTTGTGCCGCTTTAAACGAACCTATCACGTTTATTTATGGAGTATATTATTTACGCGGTTCCCGCATTAGGGATTATCGGCTTACTGGTTATGGCGGTTAAATCGGCCTGGGTAAGCAAACAAGACGCCGGAGATGCCAATATGCAGGAGCTGGCCGGCCACATTGCCAATGGGGCAATGGCATTTTTAAAGGCAGAATGGAAGGTACTAACTTACTTTGCCATAGTGGCCGCTATTTTACTAGCCTGGTCGGGTACTTTAGTTGATAACAGCAGCCCAATAATTGCCGTATCCTTTCTTATAGGAGCCGTATTTTCGGCGGTTGCCGGCTATATTGGTATGAATATCGCCACCAAAGCTAACGTTCGTACTACCCAAGCGGCTCGAACCAGCCTTGCTCACGCACTTAAAGTTAGCTTTACTGGAGGCACCGTAATGGGCCTTGGTGTTGCCGGCTTGGCCGTATTAGGTCTTGGTTCGTTATTTATTGTATTCTATCAGTTATATGTAATTAATACCGGCGGCGATGTGAACGGCCTGGCTATGGAAAAAGCCCTGGAAGTGCTAGCCGGCTTCTCGCTAGGTGCAGAAAGTATTGCCCTATTCGCCCGCGTAGGTGGCGGTATTTACACCAAAGCGGCCGACGTAGGCGCTGACTTAGTAGGTAAAGTAGAGGCTGGTATTCCGGAAGATGACCCGCGTAATCCGGCCACCATTGCCGATAATGTAGGCGATAACGTAGGCGACGTAGCCGGTATGGGAGCCGACCTTTTTGGTTCTTACGTAGCTACAATTTTGGCTACTATGGTACTGGGTCGCGAAATTGTTTCGGTTGATCAGTTTGGTGGTATTGGTCCGGTTCTGTTACCTATGCTTATTGCCGGGTTAGGCATATTATTTTCAATTATAGGTACACTGTTTGTTCGTATAAGCAACGATAATGGCAATGTTCAGAATGCGCTAAACTTAGGCAACTGGTCATCTATAGTAATTACCGGCGTGGTATCTTACTTTCTGGTAATGTGGGTGCTACCAACTAACCTGGCAATTCGCGGCGTTGAATTTACCAACCTGGATGTATTTTGGGCTATTGTGGTAGGCTTAGTGGTAGGCGCCTTAATGAGTATTATAACTGAATACTACACCGCTATGGGCAAACGTCCGGTAGATAGCATTGTGCAGCAGTCCAGTACTGGTCACGCGACAAATATCATCGGTGGCCTTTCAATTGGTATGGAATCTACTGTACTGCCTACTATAGTACTTGCGGCGGGTATAATCATATCGTACGCCTTCGCCGGTCTTTATGGTGTAGCTATAGCCGCTGCCGGCATGATGGCTACTACAGCTATGCAGTTAGCTATTGATGCATTCGGTCCTATTGCCGATAACGCCGGTGGTATTGCCGAAATGAGCGGCCTCCCGGAAGAAGTAAGGGGCCGTACCGATATTCTGGATGCAGTTGGTAATACCACTGCTGCTACGGGTAAAGGTTTCGCTATTGCCTCGGCTGCCCTTACTGCCCTGGCCCTATTTGCGGCTTTCGTAGGTATTTCCGGTATTGATTCTATTGATATCTTTAAAGCCCCGGTATTAGGTGCCCTGTTTGTAGGCGCCATGATTCCGTTTATCTTTTCTTCATTAGCCATTGCAGCGGTAGGTCGCGCGGCTATGGATATGGTGAACGAGGTTCGTCGCCAGTTCCGCGAAATTCCGGGTATTATGGAATACAAGGCTAAGCCCGAATATGAGAAGTGTGTGGAAATTTCAACCAAAGCCTCCATTCGCGAAATGATACTACCAGGAGCCATTGCGCTATTGGTTCCGGTTGCGGTAGGTTTTGGCTTTAAAGGAGTATTTGAAACTGCTTCTTCTCCCGAAATTTTAGGTGGCTTATTAGCGGGCGTAACTGTTAGTGGCGTACTAATGGGTATGTTCCAGAACAACGCCGGCGGCGCTTGGGATAATGCCAAAAAGAGCTTCGAAAAAGGCGTAATGGTGCAAGGCACTATGGAATATAAAGGCTCCGAGCCGCACAAAGCTTCCGTAACCGGCGATACCGTAGGTGACCCTTTTAAAGATACCTCTGGCCCATCTATGAACATCCTGATTAAATTAATGTCTATTGTAGCGTTAATTATTGCTCCGCATATTTCAGAAATCGATCACGAAGCTCAGGATATGGACCGGATGGACGTTAAAATTGAGCAACCCACTCAATCAACTGAAGCGGCTGAAATTGTGCAAGTTGCCGAATAATCTTGCATACTACATATCTTATTTAAAAAGGCTTCCTGCGGGAAGCCTTTTCTTTTTTTATTTCATCAGCAATTATACCGGAAAATAAAGAGGGTTTAGAGCCTGTCAGAAAGTATTCTGGGATTCTAAACTATCCTAATTCAGGCAAATACAGGAAGAAGATGAGTAAACAAAGTAAACGTAAGGGTGTAAGCTATTACTTCCGCTTAGAGTTTTCTACCCTGCAGGGTAAAATAACTACCGGCTTTTGCTTGCTGGGGGTGTTTGCTATTATTCTGATGAGTTTGGCAACTTATATACTATACCCGGCCGTAGAGCGTAGCCAAATTGTAGCCTCCCAAATTAAACCGGCCCAAACCCAGCTTTATCTTATTGCGCAAAATCTTACTTATATTTCTTCCAATCAGGATAGCGAACTCCTTACAACCTACGCTGCTTCTGCTAAAAATTCCGCTGAACAAGTGAGTTCAACATCAGCCTTTGATGGTCTGAAAAATAATAAGCTTGACCTACAGGTTCTGATCAGAAGAATTAACAGCCTGCACGAAAAAAGCCTGGAAGTAACCCGGGTGGAATCCGGAAGCCCTCAGGCCAATGCTCTACAAGCCGACATTCAGCAACTTACTCGGGAGGCCCGGCAGCTAACTAGTAGCCTTATTAAAATTCTCAACAGCGAGGAAATTCGACTAAATGCCTCTGCGGAAAACCGAAAATCCAATATTTTTTGGATTTTGGCAGCCAGCACGGTACTATCAATAGTATTAGGAGCCGCTATTGGCAGTTTTATAGTAGTGAATGTGCTGAAGATTATTAAAATGCTAAAGCTGAAAATTTTGGAAATTAGCGAAGGCAAACTTATTGGCCAGATTCCGGAAACCAATAATGAACTAAACTCAATAGTTAAAGCCCTTAATAAACTGACTGACAATTTAGAGAATATCCAATTTTTTGCCCAGGAAGTTGGCAAAGGCAATTTTGATACCGACATCCAGGTATTTGAGGGGAAAAACCATTTAGGGGTTGCGCTTGCCGAAATGCGCGATAGCCTAAAACGGGTTTCAGTGGAAGAAGAACACCGAAGCTGGAACGCCTCCGGACTGGCTAAATTTAGCAATCTACTGCGAGCCAGTACTGATAATATTCAGGAATACTGCCAAACTTTATTAAATGAGCTGGTTCGCTATATAAATGTGAATCAGGGTGCCCTTTATATAATTACTGAGCAAAACGGAGAGGTAACTCTGCAACGCATTGCCGCTTACGCATATGGTCGGGTAAAGCACGGCGAGCAGTTTCTTAAACCGGGTCAGGGCCTGGCCGGTCAGGTTTATTTAGAAAAACTGCCGGTTTACCTTGAAGAAATCCCTAATGGATATACTGAGATAACCTCCGGCTTGGGTGAAGCAACACCCAGCAACCTTATACTCTTTCCGCTAATTTTTAACGAAAAAGTAAGCGGGGTTTTAGAATTAGCCAGCTTCGGTAGGCTGGAAACCTATAAGCAGGACTTTCTGGAAAAAATCAGCGAAAGTATTGCCTCGGCCCTCCATCACGTAGAGAACGCTAATTCTACCGCTGACCTGCTGGCTGAAGCCCAGCAAATGACCGAGGCTATGAAAATGCAGGAGGAAATGCTTAGACAAAATAGCGAGGAACTAATGGCTACCCAAGAGCAGTTGACGCGAGATATGGAAGAGGTAAAGCAAAATAGTTTGTACTACGAGGCAGGTTTTGCCGATAACCCTTTTCCTATGGCAGTTATTGATGGCAATGGTTTGGTGCTCCATATTAATACAAAGATGCAAAATCTTGGGTTAAACCAGGGGGCAGATTTTAGTGCAATCGCCAGTTTAGATCAGTTGGCAGAGGCTTCTATAAATGGTTCGGTAGTACCAATTAAAATTAACCAGCGTGATTTTGCCGCCCGGCTGCAAGCTTTAGATACCCCACAGGCAGCTCACATTTTAGTTATGCAAAGCGAAATGCAGGAAATATAAGTTATGGCAAATAAAAACTTTAATATTAATCAGTACTTCCAGTTCAAGCTCAGGACTGTGCAGGGCAAAATCAGCTTATTCCTAATTGGTATGAGCGTGCTTACTGCTGTAGCATTTTTATTTAGCTATCAGCAGGTTGCCCATCAGGAGGAACGGCAGGCGTATATGCGCAGTGTACTTATGCCTTCTATAAATAAACTGGAAATTTTACACCATGCAATAAAGCAAAACCAACAAATTGAGGCTAGTGATACCCTGCTGCTTACATTAAACACGCTGGCTAGCCAATGGAAAATTGAACGTCCGGTAATTTTTTATAGCCAGTTTATAGATTATTTAGACGATGATACCGTAAGTAGCGAAGCTAAGTTAGTGAGTCTGGGCCGAACCCTTAAGGAACTGAATACCCATTTGGCAAAGTCCGAACAAGAGGCTGCCGGCTTCAAAAGTAATTATACAACCTACCTAATCATTTGCTTCATATGTTTAGTAGCCTATGGCTTTGCCTTAGCTTCACTGGTTATGAACAGCTTGTTTAAGACGGTTAGAAGCATAAAGCGGGATTTAACCTCCATAGGCTTAGGGCGTTTACCAAAAAAAATCAGAACTACCAATAACGAATTCAAATCGATTACTACCAGTATGCAGGTATTAGTAAATAATTTGAATGAGTTAACAACCTTTGCTCACCAAGTGGGTCAAGGAGATTTTAATAGCAATATTGATGCATTTGATAAGGAAGGAAGGTTAGGTCAATCGCTTTCCGAAATGCGGGATAGCCTGAAGCGGGTTTCTGATGAAGACAAGAACCGCCGGTGGTTTAACGAAAGCATCGCCCATTTCTCGGAAAAGCTGCGATCGCATAGCGGTAATGTTGCTGAACTTTGCGATTTGGTAATGCTAGATATAGCAAAACAACTCGACGCCGTTCAGGGAGCTATATATATAGCTGAAACCGAAGGAAGCCAAAATTGGCTACGTATGCGGGCCTGCTACGCTCACGACCGCCAAAAATTTTTAGATCAGAAATTACCGGCAGGTAACGGCTTGCTTGGCCAGGTTTATCTGGAGCAAGCCCCTAAGTATTTAAAAGAAATACCGGAGAACTACGAAAGTATAGCCACTGCCTTGGGTAGCGGTATGCCAAAATGTATATTTTTGGTTCCGTTACTGAATAACGAAAAGGTAGAGGGCATTCTGGAAATTGCTACCCTACACCATTTGGCAGACCACCAAAAAGAATTTATATTAAAATTGGCCGAATCTTTAGGGGGAGCAATTGCCGGAGTAAGAATTAGCGAAGAAACCCATAAGTTGCTAGAAGAATCGCAAATGGCGGCCGAACAAATGCGGGCTCAGGAAGAAGAAATGCGCCAGAATGCCGAAGAGCTGGAAGCTACCCAGGAGGAAATTCACCGCCAGATGGAAGAAGCCCAGCGCCAGCAGGAGCTTTATATCAGCCTGTTAAATTCAGTTGATGGTATTATGCACCGCAAGCAACTTAATAGTAATCTAACTTTAGAGTTCATAAGCGAGTCAGGCAGGAAATATTTAGGAATTAGCGAAGCTGCCACTTCAGATAAAATAAACCTGATAAAGTTTATACATCCCGAAGATCAAGCTAGGGTTGCCGCCGAAATGGAAGAACAACTAGCTAGCAATGGATGCTATACAGTTGAGTACCGCATTCAGAAACCGAATGGTCAGGTAGTGCGGGCAGTTGATAGTGGCAAGCTTAGTGAGCAAACCACCGGCAATACGCAAATAATTGACGGTCTAATTAGCCCGCTTGAGCGAGTAGAAGCCTAAACCAAAGTGCCCCTGGCGGGTTATTAGGCAAACTACCCGACCTTGAGAGCATTTGCTGAATTATTTACTCGTCTAGATCAGACTAATAAAACCAATACCAAATTAGCCGAGCTCAAGGCTTATCTCAGTCAGGCAACTGATGGAGATAAGCTTTGGGCTCTTGGCGTATTTACCGGAAAGCGCCCCCGTCGCCCCGTAAGCTCTCGTCTATTTCGGGAATGGGCCGCCGAAGCCGCTAACCTGCCGGAATGGTTATTTAATGAAAGCTACCACGTAGTAGGCGATCTATCGGAAACTATAGCATTGGTTCTACCTCCACCCAATAATCAGCAGGATAACTCTCTTAGCTGGTGGATGAACTTTACCAAAAATTTATCGACCCTGGCGGAACCTGACCGCAAAGAAGCGGTGCTGGAAGCCTGGGATATGCTGGAACCTAAGGAACGCTTTGTATTTAATAAGCTGATGTCCGGCTCTTTCCGGGTGGGGATTAGCCAGAATTTAATGGTTCGGGCTATAGCCGAAGTTTTGGAATTAGATATTGCTACCGTAGCCCACCGCCTAATGGGTAATTGGCATCCCGATTCCAACGATTTCAATACGCTGTTTTTCAGTGAAGATATTAGCGATGATTTGAGCCGGCCCTATCCCTTTTACCTAGCCTATCCGCTAGAAAATGAAGCTGCGGCCTTAGGCTCCCCGAACGACTGGCAGGCCGAGTGGAAATGGGATGGTATTCGCTCTCAGGCAATTAAGCGGGAAGGAGAACTCTACATCTGGTCGCGGGGCGAAGAACTAATAACCGATAAATTTCCTGAATTAGTAGAGTTGAAAGATCTTTTGCCGGATGGAACCGTGGTGGATGGTGAACTTCTGCCGGTAAAAGATGGACTTCCTATGCCGTTTTCAGCCTTGCAAACACGTATAGGCCGAAAAAATATCAGCAAAAAGCTAATGCAAGATGTACCCATTCGAATTTATGCCTATGATTTATTGGAATGGCAGGGGAAAGATATTAGAGAGGAACCCCTTAGCAACAGAAGGAATTTGCTGGAAAATCTAATAGACTACTTACCCCAAAATAATAAAATTGAACTTAGCCCCATTGCTGAGTTTACTAGTTGGGAAGATTTGGCCGAGGCCCGGGAAGACAGTCGCCAACTGATGGCCGAAGGCTTCATGATAAAAGCTAAGAACAGTACCTATAAAGTAGGCCGCAAACGGGGCGATTGGTGGAAATGGAAAGTGGAGCCGTTGACTATTGATGGCGTGTTGGTTTACGCCCAAAAAGGCTCCGGCAGAAGGGCCGACCTGTATTCCGATTACACATTTGCCGTTTGGCAGAACGATCAGTTAGTACCCTTTGCTAAAGCCTATTCCGGCCTAACTGATGCCGAAATGCGCAAAGTTGATTCCTTTGTAAAAAGAAATACCAAGGAACGTTTTGGCCCGGTACGCACCGTTAAGCCTAAACTGGTTTTTGAAATAGGTTTTGAAGGAATACAACTGAGCAAGCGCCATAAAAGCGGGGTGGCGCTACGTTTTCCCCGTATTCTTAGATGGCGGCTCGATAAAAAAATTGAGGATGCCAATACCCTGGACGATTTACAGGATCTGTTAAAAATTTACGGAAACGCTGATAGTTTAACCTGATGAAAAAAGCTCAGCGTGAAGCCTTAGTACCAGCGACTAATTGGTTTGAAGCAAAAAACTGGAAACCATTTCCTTTTCAGCAGAAAGTATGGTTAGCCTATCTGGATGGCAAGCACGGTTTGCTTAACGCACCCACCGGCAGCGGCAAAACCTATGCATTATGGTGGTCTATACTTCTGGAGTGGATACACAATAACCCGGAAGACTGGCAGCATAAGCGTCCTTCTGGTTTGCAATTAATCTGGATAACTCCCCTGAGGGCCTTAGCCCGGGATTTACAGGGTGCATTACAAAAAGTGGTAGATGATTTAGGTATGCCCTGGCAAGTAGCGTTGCGTACGGGCGATACTAGCAGTAGCGAACGCCAAAAGCAGTTGAGAAAGACCCCGGAATGTTTAATAACTACGCCGGAAAGCTTGCACCTTCTTTTAGCCCAAAAAAATAGCCGTCAGCTATTCAAAAATTTTAAAGCATTAGTAGTAGATGAATGGCACGAGTTGCTAGGCACTAAACGGGGCGTACAAACCGAGCTGGCCATCAGCAGAATTTTGCGAATTAACTCGGCAAAACCCAGAATTTGGGCTATAAGTGCCACAATTGGTAATATTGAGCAAGCTCTGGAAGTATTAATAGGCCAGGAACAACTAGCTAATAGCGAAACCGTAGTTGCCGAGGTTGATAAAAAACTGGAAATACAATCTATAATTCCGGAAAATGTAGAAGCCTTTCCCTGGACAGGGCATATGGGGCTGAAACTTCTGCCGGAAATTCTCCCCATTATAGAAAGTAGTTCTTCTACCCTACTCTTTACCAACACCCATGCCCAAACCGAAATTTGGTATCAGCGCTTAATGCAAGATGCGCCCTTTCTGGCCGGTCTAGTGGCCCTACACCATGGCTCGTTAGACAGAGAAGTTAGGGATTGGGTAGAAAACAGCTTGCACGAAGGCCGTTTGAAATTGGTTATCTGCACTAGCAGCCTAGATTTAGGCGTAGACTTTAAACCGGTGGAAACGGTAATACAGGTAGGAAGCCCCAAGGGTATAGCCCGCTTTATGCAGCGCGCCGGCCGCAGTGGCCACCAGCCGGGGGCCACCAGTCGAATGTATTTTCTGCCTACCAATGCATTGGAGCTACTGGAAGCCGCAGCTCTTAAGCGAGCCCTAAACGAGCATTACTGCGAAAGCCGGCTACCGCTGCAAAAACCCCTAGATGTACTGGTGCAATACTTGGTGACCTTAGCGGTTGGCGAAGGTTTTTATGCAGATGAACTGAAGGCCGAGCTAAAAAATACCTACAGCTATAGCACCTTAACCGATGAGGAATGGAACTGGGCCATTCAATTTATTATGGAAGGCGGTGAAACCCTGGGCGAGTATGATGAATACAATAAAGTAGAAGTAGACGAGAACGGCCTTTATAAAGTCAATAACCGACGGGTTGCCATGCGCCATAGGTTAACCATGGGCACCATAGTAAGCGAACCCATGATGCGGGTAAAGTTTTCCAGCGGAGGCTATATTGGATCGGTTGAAGAAAGTTTTGTAAGTCGGCTAAAAAAAGGGGATAGTTTCTGGTTTGCCGGTCGGCCGTTAATATTTGAAAAAGTTAAAGACCTAACCGCACTGGTCAGGAAAGGCAAAAGCCGCAAAGCCACCATACCCCGCTGGTCAGGCGGAAGGTTGCCCTTATCGGGTCAGCTAAGCGAATTAGTTAGAATTATAGTTGATGAGGCGGCCGAAGGGGTAAATAATTCCCTTGAAATCCAGGCCCTTACTCCAATTTTGGCAGTTCAGACCCGGTGGTCAGTAGTACCTAAGCGTGGGCAGTTTTTAGTTGAGTACTTCAAAAGCAAAGATGGTTACCACGCCTTATTTTACCCATTTGAGGGGCGGGCCGTACATGAGCTACTTGCGGCCCTGGTAGCTTTCCGTATAAGCCAGTTAATGCCTATTTCGTTTAGCCTGGCAATGAATGACTACGGCTTTGAATTGCTCAGTGACCAGCCAATTCCGCTGGAAGAAGCCTTAGCCGAAGATCTATTTTATACCGAAAATTTGGAACAGGAAGTTTTAGAAAGTGTAAATGCTACCGAAATGGCTCGTCGCCGGTTTCGGGAAATTGCTACTATTGCCGGATTAATTTTTACCGGCTACCCGGGCAAACAGATAACCAATAAACACCTGCAAGCCAGCAGCGGCATTCTCTTCGATGTATTTCAGGAATATGATCCGGAAAATCCGCTGCTGTCCCAGGCTAGAACTGAAGCCTTATACCAGCAAATGGAGCTTGACCGCTTAGCCGGCTGTATTGCCAGAATTCAAAAGCAGGAAATAATTTTAACCAAACCACCCCGCGCTACACCCTTTTCCTTTCCAATTTTGGTCGACCGGCTTCGCGAGCGTATGAGCAGCGAGGATTTAGAAACCCGCGTAGCCAAAATGCAACTTCAGCTAGAGGAATACGCGCAGAGCGAAGGCTTTCTATGAAAAATCTTATACAGCTAATATAGTTTCTATAATGTATTGATGATACGCTATGTGTCGGCTGAATTGTGTCTGACCTATCGACCTGACCGCAGGCTAGCCTTAGTTTATTAACCTAAATGAATATATTAAAAGTAATATAATTATACTACGCAGTTATTTTTCCTTTATCTGTTTTACGTACTTTTGGTGGTTTTTATATCCATTTCGATAAGGATTCTCTAAGTCAATCATTTCTCCAAGGCCTGTATCAAATATTTGCCAGCCAACCTGTTTAGCTAGTTCAATTAACTCAAACAGCCCGTTTTCTCCGTTAATGGATAACATTTTAGTTTTTTCTGTTTCCTTTTTATTGAAGAAGTCAATTGAGAAATCTTCCCCTTCTATTTTTCTACGTTTACCATCTACTATAATATGTTTGAAAGAAGATTCTAATACCCCGCTGAAGTCAGTCGGTTCAAGATGGCTTTCATCTATATCCTCAATGGAACTAAACCTATCCTTAGAATTAATCAATACTATATCCCAACTCATTTTAATATATGCTACTCAAAAACTAATACCTCAAAATATTCTTAACCAATAATTGCTTACCTGACACGCGTCCAAATAGTAGTTCGACCTATCAGGCTGAATCCAATATAGCCGCGCAAGTTTAACTGGTCACCTTTAAGTTCAGCACTTAGTGAGTAGGTTTTACCGGAATTCGGATCGTAGATTTCTCCGTTCTCGTATTCATGGTCTTCTTCCCATTGTAAATCGCTTATAATTACTAAGCCTAAAATTGGTCGGTTCCTGTATTTAGCCACCTCATTTTCAGTATCCGTCTTTGGCTTTCCGCTATTGTCAGTGGGTTCGGTGAGCTCTACAATTTTACCAAAATATTTATCGCCCTTCTTATAAATTTCAATCTTGGCATCTTTTTCAGCATTCCACCAAAAACCGGTAATATCATCTGCCTTCTGAGCAAAACCGTAAGTAACCGAAAATAGGGAGGCATAAATAATTAAAAGAGAAACTCTAAGTAAATTATTATTCATACTGAATTAAGCTTATAACCAGTTAATGTAAAAACTTTACGGAATTAGTACAACCCATTATAAAATAAGAGGCCATTAAAATTATTTTTAGTATTTACCGGTTATAAAGGGAAATTAAGCAGGATTTGAAAGGAAAGTATAGTTGTATTGTAGCTGAAGAAGAATTGTGGTTGTTACCGGATAGGGCAATTTACTGGCCTACTCAAAAAACGTTATTAATTGCCGATGCCCATTTGGGTAAATCCAGCCACTTCCGTAAAGCCGGCTTAGCCGTGCCGGCCACAGTTGCCCACGCGGATATAGATCGAATTAAAAAATTAGTACATATTACGGGCAGCGAGCGTGTAATATTCTTAGGCGATTTATTTCATAGTGATGTTAACACTGAATGGCTACTATTCGA
This sequence comes from uncultured Roseivirgaceae bacterium, assembly GCA_964504565.1. Taxonomy (GTDB): domain Bacteria; phylum Bacteroidota; class Bacteroidia; order Cytophagales; family Cyclobacteriaceae; genus Cesiribacter. The sequence goes on along the minus strand of CAZDEY010000004.1, from coordinate 275,796 downwards.
AGAACTTATATCGTATTGCAGTACGTGTGAATTTGTACTTATCAAAGGCAACCACGATATTCTACCCGAAACCATTTATTCGGGTAGCTCGCTAAAAATAGTTGACCAGGAATTAAGCATATACCCTTTTTTACTTACGCACCACCCACCGGCACCTGCTAATACCCGTACAACCTATTATACCCTTTGTGGCCACATTCACCCGGGGGTAAGCCTAGTAGGCAAAGGCGGACTACAGCAAAATATGGCCTGTTTTTACTTTGGCTTACATTATGGTATTCTACCGGCTTTTGGAAAATTTACCGGTTTTCATAAACTTAAACCTAAGTCTGCCGATGCCGTGTTTGGTCTTATACCCGGCAAAGTGGTTGCTCTACAAATTCCTGAGCAGGGTGTATTGACCTCGCTCATGTAGGTTTTACAGTAAATTTAGACTTTACAAAGGGTTACCTTTGTGGGGTAGCTAGTATAAATAGGTAGCTGATGAAAGACAGCGAAGTGTTGGAACGTATTCGCCGGGGTGACGAGCGGGCACTAGACTTCTTGTACAAGAAGTACTACCGTATGATGACCCGGGTTGTTACCTCCCAGGGAGGCAACGAAGACGAGGCGAAGGATATTTTCCAGGATGCGCTAATAGTTTTCTGGCAAAAGGCTACGAATTCTGATTTCATCTTAAGCAGTAAGCTAAGTACCTATCTGTACAGTGTGTGTCAGAATCTTTGGAGAAAAGAGTTTGACCGAAAGTCCAGATTAGTACATGAAGCTAAAGACAGTGAAGTTTTTATTGAAGAAGATAAACGGGAACGTTCGTTTATTATTCGCTCGTGCATAAAAGCTTTGCCGGTTACCTGCCGTAAAGTGCTGACTTACTACTATTTTGATGGGCTATCAATGGAACTGATTGCCGAAAAAATGGGGTTTGCCAATACTGATACGGCCAAAACCAAAAAGTATAAATGTAAAAAGAAACTGGACGAGCTGGTTAAAAGCCGGTATACGAAAAGTGACTTTATGGATTAAGGAATGGAGCAAGATCTACCATATAACCATCAACTCGAAAATTACCTACTGGGTAAGCTTTCCGAGGCTGAACACCATCAGTTTGAGCAGCAATTGGCGCACGATAGCCAGTTGCGGGAAGAACTGGATATGCAGCACGATATTATGGAAGGGCTTAAGGAAAGCCGCCGGCTAGAGCTTAAAGCCCGCCTGGATAATGTGCCTGTTAATTCCGGTTGGGTATATAGCCCGCTGGCTAAAATTGCGGCCGGCATAGTTATAGTCGGTACCGCCGGCCTGGCAATCTTCTTTAATTATGAAGGTAGCAACAGTGATGAATCTAAGCTTGTCAGCGAAATTGCCATTAGTTCAGAAACCAATTTTACCGAGATTCCAGCCATTCCTGAGCCTGTATTTACCCCACTTGCCGAAAATACGAGCTCGACCCTAGTACAACCAGTAGCTGAAGCAGTAGTTACTGAACCTAAAAAAGCTACTAAAGCTTCAACCAAATCACTGGCAAATAAAGGTGTAAGCCAACCTAAGGCTGAAGCGGTTGAAAAAGATTATACGGTAAGCAGTCCTAATTTAGTTAGTGATTTTGAGGACCAAGACTTTGTAGCTGCCCCAATAGGCGATAAGCCAAAAAATAAGGTGTTTGAAAGTACGGGCAAGTTTATTACCCAACCGCTGGACGTGGCTACTAAGGCTGATGAAAAGTACAACTTTCACTATCAGTTTACGGATGGCAAGCTCTATATATTTGGAGAGTTTAGCCAGGCACCTTATGAGGTACTGGAAATTAACAAAAATGGTAAAAGCCAGTACTTCCTGTACTTCAGCGGCAACTTTTACAGCCTAAAGAATAACCAGCGCAAACCAACCCCGCTGGAGCAAATAACTAATAAAAACTTAATTAAAGAACTTACTATAACCCGTAGTTCTAAGTAAATTAAGTGTTAATTTATACTAAAGCAGCAGCCATTTACGGTTGCTGCTTTTTATTTTAAAAATGCTTGCTGTAATTTGCCCACTAAGATGGCTGAGAAAAAGCGAAAAAGAGTAAGAAAGAAGAAACTAGGAAACTACCCGTTTGCCAGTGTGGTATTTAGTATTACCATGGCACTACTGGTATTAGGCATGTTTGGTTTATTGCTTACCCACGCCCACCGCTTACAGGAAGTAATTCAGGAGAATCTGGAATTACAGGTTTATCTAGATAAAAACTTGAGCGAAGCCAGCCAGCAAAAAGTAAAGCAAACCCTAAGAACCAAGGAGTATATTGCGGTACACCAAGGTGTAGCCCAGATGGAATTTATCAGCAAGGAACAAGCTGCCGAAGAGTTTTTGGATGATGCCGAGGAAGAACTTAAACTTATTGGCGAAAACCCGCTACGAGACGCCTATGTGATTAAATTATCGCCGGGTTACTACGTTGCTGATAGCCTTGAAAAAGTTAGTGCGGATATTGAAGGTATTGAAGGGGTTTTTGAGGTAACCTATGTAGAGAAACTTATTAATACCGTGTTGGAAAATATAACCCGGATCAGCCTTATACTATTGGGTATAGCAATTATGCTGGTTATAGTGGTAGTGGTTCTAATTAATAATACTATTAAACTGGCTCTATTTAGCCAGCGGTTCTTAATACGCAGTATGCAATTGGTAGGGGCAACCAGCTCATTTATTAAACGGCCGTTTTTGGGTCGGGCCTTTATGCACGGAATTTTTGCTGGTTTAATTGCCTCGGCCTTGTTGTACTGGCTACTTCAACTAGCTTATAACAACCTGCCCGAACTGCAAATATTAGCTAATACCGAACTCACGCTATTGCTTTTAGGAGGAATTGTAGTGTTTGGAGGCTTATTAGGATGGCTAAGCACTCGCGGAGCCATGAGCCGTTACTTAAAACTTTCTTTAGACGAACTTTACTAATAATATTAATATGGAAAGCAATAAAACCGGATATATGCCATTTACCCGCATGAATTATATAATCATGATTGTTGGGGCAGTGGTTTTAGCATTAGGTTTCATTTTAATGACTATGGATACTGAACCTTACGGGTTTGGTTTTTTAGGATTGACCTTGGCACCCATAGTTATATTGACCGGATTTGTAATAGAAATTTTTGCTTTGTTGTATAAGCCTAAAGCAAAGCAGTAAATGTCCGTAATTGAAGCTATAATTTTGGGCATAATTCAGGGCTTAACTGAATTTTTACCCGTTAGTAGCAGCGGACATCTTGAGTTAGCCTCTACCCTACTAGGAGCAAATACTAGCGAAAACCTGCTGTTTTCCATAATTGTACACGCTGCAACTGCTCTTAGTACCATGGTAATCTTTAGAAAGGATATTGGTGAAATTTTAAAAAGCCTGTTCTCTTTTAAGTACGATGAAAACACATCGCTGGCGTTTAAGCTGGTAATTTCGGCGGTGCCGGTAAGCATTGTGGGCTTTCTGCTTAAAGATTATATAGAAGATTTATTTACGGGAAACACCTTATACGTAGGTATAGCCCTACTATTTACTGCCGGATTGTTACTTCTCACCCACTTTCGCCAACCCGAAGGCCGACCGGTTAGTTACTGGCAAGCTATAGTAATAGGCTTGTCGCAGGCGGTGGCTATATTTCCTGGGGTTAGCCGTTCCGGCACCACCATTGCTACCGCCCTGTTAATAGGGGTAGATAAAGCCAAAGCTGCCCGCTTTTCCTTTTTAATGGCGCTTATACCCATTTTAGGGGCGGCCTTTCTGGAAACCTTAGATTATATTGGAAATCCCGCGGAAGCTTCTGCCATATCCGGTTTAAGTTTAGCCTTAGGGTTTATAGCCGCTTTCCTGACCGGTTTGTTTGCCTGTCAGTTAATGATTAGAATTGTAAAACGGGGCAAACTAACCTGGTTTGCGCTTTATTGTGCTATAGTGGGTGTAATAGCTATAGCCAGCACTTTTATAGGGTAAATATGTTACCGAATTTCACCGAAGGAAAAGTAATCCTTATTGATAAACCACTCACCTGGACTTCCTTTGACGTAGTTAAAAAACTACGATATGGGTTAAAAGTAAAAAAAATAGGTCATGCCGGAACGCTGGACCCTTTGGCAACCGGTTTGCTAATTTTGTGTACCGGTAAAATGACCAAGCAAATAGAAACCTATCAGGCTCAGGAAAAAGAATATATCGGTACCATTACCCTTGGTAGCCGTACCCCATCCTACGATTTAGAAACCCCGGTGAAAACGGTTGCCGATCCTTCAAACCTAACCAAGGGAGAAATTCTGGCAGCAGTTGATAGATTTACCGGTGAGATTTCTCAAATTCCTCCGGCACACTCAGCAATTAAAGTTGATGGCAAAAGGGCATACAAAAATGCCCGGGCCGGTAAAGAGCAGAAACTCGAACCGCGTCAGGTTACCGTTTCTACCTTCGAAATAACCGAAATAAAATTACCGGAAGTTAGTTTTCGGATTGTTTGCTCCAAAGGAACCTATATCCGAAGCCTGGCTAACGATTTAGGAGAAGCCCTTCAGGTTGGCGGCCACTTATCCTCGCTTAGGCGTACCCGTATCGGGGAGTTTTTGGTAGCCGATGCCGTATCGCCCCAAGAATATCTGGCACATTTTAGCCCCGGCCTGCATGCAAATTCATAACGGAATTGAAAATTTTGAAAGGCTGGCTAATGCCGTGGTTACTAGCGGAACCTTCGATGGTGTTCACGTTGGTCACCGCAAAATAATCAATCGCTTAAATGCCACTGCTCAAAAGGTTGGTGGCGAATCGGTAGTAATTACCTATTGGCCGCACCCGCGTTTTGTGCTGGGCAAAGACAGTGGCGACCTAAAACTTCTTTCTACTTTTGAAGAGAAAGCCGAGCTTTTGGCTAATTTAGGCATCAACCACCTGATAAAAATAGAGTTTACTCCAGAATTTGCCGGCCAAAGCAGTCAGGAATTTATTCAGCAGACCTTAGTAGAGGCAATCGGAACTCGGCATTTGGTCATAGGGTACGACCATAGATTTGGTAAAAACCGGGAAGGAAGCTTTGAGCATTTGGTTGCTAATAAGGATACGTACGGTTTTCAGGTAGAGGAAATTCCTAAGCAGGAGGTAGATGATGTAGGGGTTAGTTCTACCCGAATTCGGAAGGCCCTGGCTCAGGGCGAGGTTGATATTGCCAATACTTACTTAGCCCGGCCGTATCAGTTTAGTGGCACGGTGGTAGAAGGCCAGCAATTAGGCCGAAAACTTGGCTACCCAACTGCTAATCTGGAAATAAAAGAAAGCTATAAGCTTGTACCCGCCGATGGGGTATATGCTGTAAATGTAAGCTATAACGACCAAGTACACCCCGGCATGATGAGTATAGGGCTACGACCTACCATTGCCGAAAGCCTTGATCGAACTATAGAAATTCATATATTTAATTTTGAGGGAAACTTATACGGCCAAGCTCTTAAAGTTGATTTACTTGCTTACCTAAGGCCGGAAGAAAAGCTTCGTTCCCTGGATAGCCTGAAAGCAAAAATTCAGGAAGATGAACTGAATGCCCGTAAATTTTTTAATATTTAGTCTATGATTGATAAGGTTGTATCTGGCGCCGAAGTGGCCGTACAAGATGTTTTTGACGGGGCCACACTAATGCTGGGCGGTTTTGGCCTGTGCGGTATACCCGAAAATAGTATTAGTGCCTTACTTAAAAAGGGAGTTAACAACTTAACCTGCATTAGCAATAATGCCGGGGTTGATGATTTTGGAATAGGTCTGCTGCTGCAAACCCGGCAGGTTAAGAAAATGATAAGCAGCTACGTTGGTGAGAACGCTGAATTTGAACGCCAACTACTAAGTGGTGAATTAGAAGTTGACCTTATTCCCCAAGGTACGTTAGCGGAGCGCATTCGGGCGGGCGGGGCCGGTATTCCGGCGTTTTTTACTCCGGCCGGGGTAGGCACCGAAGTAGCCGAAGGCAAAGAAACCCGCGAATTTCACGGTAAAGCCTATTTAATGGAAGAGTGGCTGAGAGCTGACTTTTCTTTGGTGAAAGCTTGGAAGGGTGATACGGCCGGAAATCTTATATTTAAAGGTACGGCCCGCAACTTTAACCCAATGATGGCCGCGGCCGGTAAAATTACCATTGCCGAAGTTGAAGAATTAGTGCCTGCCGGAGAACTAGACCCTAATTTTATTCATACGCCGGGCATTTATGTGCAACGCATTTTCCAAGGTAAAGATTACGAGAAAAGAATTGAACAACGTACCGTGAGATCAATTTGAAAATTTGTGAATTTGTAAATATAACTTATTAAAAGTTGATAATGATAAGAGCAAATCCTATAGTAGATAAAACCTTCGGTTTTGCTTTAGAAGTAATAAGGGTATGTGAACAAATGGAAAACCATAGAAAATTTGTAGTAGCTAATCAGTTATTGAAAAGTGGAACTTCTACTGGCGCCCAAGTTCGAGAGGCTCAGAATGCGGAAAGCAAGGCTGATTTTATACACAAATTTAAAATTGCTGCAAAAGAAACAGAATACTGGCTGCTGCTAATTCAGTCGGGTTATAAAATTGACGTAGAATCACTACTTCAGAATTTGCTTGAGATCAAAAAAATAGTTTCTAAAATCATAATTACAAGCAAAACTAAATAGTACCGCTAGAATTTTTCTACATTTTCATTTTATCACATTTACAAATTTTCAAATTACCCAATGGCTCTAGATAAAAACGGAATAGCTAAACGTATAGCGCAGGAAGTTAAAGATGGCATGTACATTAATTTAGGTATCGGTATACCTACGCTGGTGGCTAATTACATACCGGAAGGCATTAACGTAGAACTACAGTCAGAGAACGGTTTGCTGGGCATGGGGCCATTCCCTACCGAAGAACAGGTTGACCCTGATTTGATAAATGCCGGTAAGCAAACGGTAACGTATTTACCCAGCGCAGTAATTTTTAATTCTTCGGAAAGCTTTGGCATGATCCGAGGCGGACACGTGGACCTTACTATTTTAGGGGCTATGGAGGTTTCTGAACAGGGTGATATTGCTAATTGGAAAATTCCGGGCAAAATGGTAAAAGGTATGGGCGGAGCTATGGATTTGGTAGCCTCGGCCGAAAACATTATTGTAGCTATGCAGCACCGCAGCCGCGACGGCAGCAGCAAACTTCTAAAGGAGTGTACCCTGCCGATTACCGGTTTAAAATGTGTTAAAAAAATTGTAACTGACTTGGCCGTACTAGAAGTACTGCCGGAAGGCAAATTTAAACTACTGGAACGAGCACCCGGCGTATCGGTAGATGAAATAAAAGAGGCTACTGAGGGAACATTAGTAATAGAAGGCGTTATTAAGGAAATCAATGTATAATCGTTAACATGAGAAACTACTTTTTTTCCTGCTCGCTAATTTTAAGCTTATTATTTTTTGGTGGTTGCGGCGGAGGTCCACTCTTGTTTTCCCTAGAACAGGATATTGAGTTGGGCAATCAGGTTGCGGCCGAAATAGCCGCCAACCCACAAGAATATCCGGTACTTTCTAAAAGTCAGAATCCTAAGGCTTACGAGTATATTCAAGGAATTGTAAACCGCATTGTAACTTCACCGGCAATTAAGTACCGTAGCCAGTTTGCCTATAACGATGTAAAAATCATAAAGGACGATAACACCTTAAATGCTTTTGTTACTCCGGGCGGCCACATCTACGTTTATACGGGGCTTATAAAGTATTTGGATACCGAAGACGAACTAGCCGGAGTACTGGGGCACGAGATTGCCCATGCTGAACTTCGCCACTCTATAAAACAACTAGAGCGACAATACGGTATAAGCCTGCTAACTCAAGTAATTACTGGTCAAAATCCTGGTATGCTGGCTCAATTGGCTACCGCGTTAGGCCAGTTAAAATTTAGCCGTTCTGCCGAAAGCGAGGCCGACGAGTATTCCGTAACTTACCTGAGCAGCAGCCCCTACCGCTGCGATGGTGCCGCCGGCTTCTTCATTAAAATGCAGGAACAAGGGGGCGGTTCTCAACCTCCGGAATTCTTGAGCACTCACCCGGCTCCCCAAAACCGAATTCAGGAAATTAAAGAAAAGGCCAAAACGGTGGGCTGTAAAACCACTGCCTATAATCCGGCTTCGTTTAAGAGTTTTCAAAAATCACTTTAAGGCATAAGGCTCCCGCTTGGGAGCCTTAACTTTTTAAGAGAGAAAATCGTTATTTGGGCATGAAGCATATCTTTCTCTCTCTGGTTTTTCTGCCACTTTTGCTGCAATCGTGCGACCAAAACAATAAGGTAAATATGTTTAGCCCTGAGGACGATGTAGCCTTAGGAAATCAGCTAAAACAAGAAATACTCTCTAACCCTCAGCAGTACCCCATTGCTGACCCTAACCGCTACCCCGAGGCGTATGCTTACCTGAACGGGATTGTGGACCAGATAATAAATAGCGGCTCGGTTACTTACGCCAATGAGTTTGCCTGGGAGGTGTACATAATTAAAGATGATAATACACTAAATGCTTTTGCTGCCCCGGGGGGCTATATTTATGTATATTCTGGCTTAATAAAATATCTGGAAAAAGAAGATGATTTAGCCGGGGTGTTAGGGCACGAAATTGCCCACGCTGACCTTAGGCACAGCACCCGGCAACTTCAAAAAGTTTACGGCTTAAATGTATTGCTTTCGCTTATTTTTGGTGGTGAAAATAGTACGGCTGGTGACCAGATTCTATCTCAGATTTTAGGTAACCTAACGGCCTTAAGCTTTAGCCGGGCCTACGAAACCGAGGCCGATTCCAGATCGGTAGAGTACCTGGCTGGCACTAAGTACGAATGCGATGCAGCCAAATCATTCTTCCTTAAATTATCTGAAGAAAATCAGGGAGGGCAGCCCCCGGCATTTTTGAGTACCCACCCCAACCCCGACGATAGGATAGCGGCAATTGAGAATAAAGCCCAAAGCTTAGGTTGCACGGTAGAGGCGTATAATCCTCAAAGCTATAGTAACTTCAAAAGCCTGATTCCCTAGCGGCTTAGCCTTAAAAATACCGGAAAGTGATCGCTATATCCGGCTAAATAGTTATTACCGGCATACGTTCTGTTGGGGTAGCCTTCGTACTTATCGCCGTGTTGCTGTAGCCAGTACGGATTAAAAACTTGCGCTGAATTAGGAACATACTTATACCCTCGGCTTGATTCGTAGGTTCCTTTGCTCAGCATAAGCTGGTCCAGCATATTCCACTGATCGCGGTAGCGATAACTCCCCTGCCCCTCTTGCTTTACTATAGCCAAAGGGTTATAGAAAGCATGTAAGGAAGTAAGGCTATCGGTGGTAGCGTAAGCTACTAATTCCTGGTGAATAGCAACACTCTCGGGTTCATCGTTAAAATCTCCCATCGCAATTATTTTAGCGCCGGGGTTTATACTGAGCAGGCTATCGCGTAGGCCGGCCAGAACTTTAGCCGCCGCTACCCTTTTGTACCGGCTTTCCTCGTCACCGCCGCGCTTGCTGGGCCAGTGGTTTATCAGAATATTTAGCGTGTCCTTCTTCCCCACCAAACCCTGAACCAGCAAAATGCTACGGGTTTTAAAATCAGGTTCATTGGGCAAGGTAATAGCGTGCAAGTCAGAGCTTAGTACAGTAAAACGATCCGATTTATACAGTAAGGCCACATCGATGCCGCGGCCGTCGGGCGAGTTATGGTGAACTATACTGTAGTTCAAAGGTTTAAGTATTTCCGTGACAACCAGATCGTTAAGCACCCGTTCGTTTTCAATCTCGCAAACTCCTAATATGGCCGGGCCCCGGACCGAGTCGCCAATGGAGGCAATTACTGTGGCTAACTTAGTTAGTTTGGTCTGGTAACGCTCGTTGGTCCATTGTAAGCGGCCTTCCGGCAAAAAATCTTCATCAGCAATCTGTGGATCGTCCTCGGTATCAAAGAGGTTCTCCACATTGTAAAAACCAACTACTAGATCTTTATTGGTAGTAGGTTTATGGCTACAGGCTACCGCACCAATTGCCAGGGTCATTATCCAGATGAATGAACATTTCATTACGCAATCTCTCAATTCAGTTTTTAAGAAAATCTATTTCGGCTATTTTTGCAGCTTCAGCTACCAAATAGGGAAAGCTATAGAAACCGAAATTATGAAAAAATCTACTATAAATTTTGAGGTTGAGGTTGACGATCATAACGTACCGGAAAATATTATCTGGTCGGCCTCCGAAAAAGGTGAAGAAGGCCCGGAATCAACCAAAAGTATAAGTATTTCTATATGGGACCATCTGCAACGCAATACCCTGCGCATTGATTTGTGGACTAAAGATATGCCCGTAGACGAACAGAAAAGATTCTATATAGATTGCATTGGCGGCCTGGCCCAAAGTATACTTAATGCGACCGGCGATGAGTACATGTCGGGAGAAATGAATAAGCTTTGCGAAAAGTTTATAGCTCACCTAGAGAAAGAGCAATCAGGAAAGAAGTAATTTATTGAGCATTAGGCAGGCGTACCGTAAAAGTTGTACCCTGCCCTTTTTCACTCACCACCTCAACCCTGCCCTTTAGCATTTCAACCTGGCTCTTAAGCAAATATAAGCCTAGGCCTTTGCCTTCGGCATACTCGGGGTGAAAGCGCTGATATAAGGTAAATAGTTTATCTTTCACCAGGTTCATATCCATACCCAGCCCATTATCTTGTACACTGAAGCAGTTCGTTTTTTCTTCTTGCCAACTGCTTATAAAAATCTCTAATTCCCGCTTAGGATGTCTGTACTTCAGGCTGTTACTTAGCAGATTATACAATATGCTATCTAGGTACGCCCGATTATTTACAATAGTTTCCTGCCGAAAATCCGTGGTAATAGTAGGCTGGGCTTCCTGAACTTGTAAAGTTAATTTCTCCAGAATATCATTTATCAAATTAACATATAGTATCTCCTCCGTTTGTCCGTCAAAGTTTTTTTCCAGCTTTAAAATTTTATCCAAATCTTTCAGCACACCATCCAGTTTAGTAACCGAACGTTGCAGCATATCTAGATAGCTCAGGTTTTCAGAATCCGTTATCTGGTTGCGCTTAAATAAGTTTATAAGGCCAATCATGCTGGCTACCGGCCCCCGCAAATTGTGCGAGGTTATAAATGCAAATTGCTCTAGTTGCTGCTTTCGCTTTAATAAATCTTTATTAGAGGCTCGAAGTTCGTAGGTACGTTTTTGTACTTTTCGTTCCAGCTCACCGTTTAGTACCTGCAGTTCTTCGTTCTGACTCTCAATAATCTGCTGCTGTTCGAACAATTTCTTATTTTGAGAAAGAATTTCATTCTGCTTTTCTTCTAGTTGAAAAGTTCTTTCCTGTACCCGATTTTCTAAAGTTAGTCGGTGCTGCTCGGCCAGTTGCTGTTGCTTGGTTATGGCGTTTAACGCAGTTTGCTTGGCAATATACTGTTCCTTTCGGTAGTGGTTTATACGGTCGGCAAGGGCTAATGCTAGCAATAAAGCATTTAAGATATTGCCGTACTGCAAAAGTATATCGGCCGAAGCATCCAAAACATCCAATCCTATAACCCGCATATCGCTGAGAATAGCTCCGGATAAGTACAAAACCCACGCTATCAGGAATAAGGTAGCCCGTCGGCGCTGGATACGAAGTGTTGTGTAGGCCGCTACTATAATTGCCACAATAGAAAGAGTGGAGTAACCCGCAAACACAAATCCGGCGATACGGTACGGCATTATTAGGGGCAGCACTAATGATAAAAACCAAATGCTAGCCATAATTTTTAGGGTTCGGGTCCAGCGGCTACTTCGGGTAAACCTTAAAAAATATATAGCAAACATTAGGGCGGCCGCCTTTAAACAAGCCAGCATAATTAGGAGCAGATAGTTTATAACCGCTCCGCCCTCCGGAAATAAAAACTGGCGAAAATGGCCGTAGTATATTCCTTGAAATAGCGTATTAAATAGTAGAAATAGAGCAAAATAAAGGTACGTCCTGGATTTTAGCGTAACTGCCACCACCATGTGGTATATAAACATAAAAAGCATGGCCCCATACAGCAGGCCATACAACCAGATGGAATTAGTGCTGTGGGTTCTAAATTGAGTATGCGGCCATAGTTGGAGGGGAACATAGATACTGGCTTCTGATTTTACCCGCAAATAAAATTCCCCGCCGCTAATTTGTTTACTAGCTACTGGAAATACATAGTGGTAGTGCTTAACTAGCTGCTGGTTTACCGGAATGTAATTACCGGCATAGGTCCTGCGCCACGTACCATCATTATCCTGAAAATAAAAGGTAAGGCTGTCCAGATAAGCATTATCAACCTCCAAAAACCAGCTATCTTGCTGTATATCAAGGTCACTAATATTAATTTTTAGCCAGTAAGCTCCTTTAGCAAATCCGCCTACGTGGCGGTTATCCTTTACCGGTTTAAAAGCCGCCTGACTAGAAGTTAGTATTTGGCTAAACGAAATTGAATCGGCCTTATCGTGAATTACCCCCATAAAATTAATTTGGGGAGTAACATTTTGGCGCTCAGAAAATTCTGGGGCAGGCTTGCCGGATTGGGACATAGCCAACCACGCCCCGGCCAATAGAAGCAGACTAAGAAAAGCTGAGATAAAGTGAACCTTGGCCGACATCTAATTGCGCAAATTTTCCACAACTTTAAAATTATACTTTTTAAGCAGAAAGAAAAACGTACTTCTAAACGATAATTCGGCAATGCAAGACATATGGCAGAAGTACAGAAAAACAAAAAGCCTGCAGATTGACTCTGCAGGCTTTTGCACTCCGTAGGGGAATCGAACCCCTGCTACCAGAATGAAAATCTGGCGTCCTAACCCCTAGACGAACGGAGCGTGCTTTGAAATTGTGATGCAAATATAGGGGGTTAGAATTAAACTAGCAACCCCACTTTTTAAAAAAAGTAGGCATTACCCGTTAGCTGCCTGATTTTCAAGCGTAATTACCTTAAACATTTACGCCCTACAATGCTTTTGCTTTAGAGCACTAAGCATATTACTTTTGCTCCTGAATTTTTAACCTTTCTTCTTTTTTCTGCTATGGCAAAATTAAAAGTAGCAATTAACGGGTTTGGCCGTATAGGCCGCCTTACGTTTAAAACGCTATTGGCGAGCGGTAATGTAGATATCGTAGCTATTAACGACCTTACCGATGTTAAAACTCTTGCTCACCTGTTAAAGTACGACTCGGTACACGGCCGCTTTGATGGCGAAGTTAAGGTTAGCAATAACGGTTTTACCGTAAACGGTGACGAAATTAAAATTCTTTCCGAAAAAGATCCGGCTCAACTGCCTTGGGGCAATATGGGCGTAGATATTGTACTGGAAAGTACCGGCCGCTTTACCGATATGGATTCTGCCTCGGCCCACATTAAAGCCGGAGCTAAGCGGGTAGTTATTTCTGCCCCCGCTAAAGGTGGCGTTCCTACCGTAGTGCTTGGCGTAAACGACGAAACTATCAGTGCCGATATGACCGTAGTTTCTAACGCTAGCTGTACTACTAACTGCCTGGCACCAATGGTTAAGGTTCTAAACGAGAAGTTTGGAGTTACCAAAGGTTATATCAATACCATTCATGCTTATACTGCCGACCAGCGTTTGCAAGATGCACCGCATAGCGACTTACGCCGGGCTCGTGCCGCTGCCGTAAATATTGTACCTACTTCTACCGGAGCTGCAAAAGCCGTAGGCTTAGTGCTTCCTGAGCTTCAGGGAAAACTAGATGGCATTGCCATGCGCGTTCCGGTTCCGGATGGTTCAGTTACTGATTTTACTGCTATTCTTAGTAAGGAAGTGACCGCCGATGAGGTTAATGCCGCTATGAAAGAAGCTGCCGGCGCCGGCCTTAAAGGTATAATGGAATACAGCGATGATCCTCTGGTAAGCACCGATATAATCGGCAACCCGCACAGTTGTATCTTCGATTCTGGCTTAACCATGGCCAGCGGCAACCTGGTTAAAGTAGTAGGCTGGTACGATAATGAGGCTGGTTACTCTAACCGCACCGCTGACCTTATTATGCGCTTAGGCCAGCTATAGTAAGCGGGCTTTAAATTTTTATATAGAAAAGGGAAGCTGGTAGGCTTCCCTTTTTTTATACTAATAGATCAGTCTTAAAAATAACTACTGCATTACCTCTGAGCAGTACCCTATCGCTCTGAATTTCCAGCTCTACACTGCCGCCGCGAGCTGAAGCTTGGTAGGCCCGGAATGTATTTTTTTCAAGTCGTTGCTGCCAGTAATGGGCAAGTTCGCAGTGGGCCGAGCCGGTTACCGGATCTTCAGGTACGCCTACGTTAGGTACGAAGTAGCGGCTTACGAAATCCGTATTACCATTTCCGGCTGCAGTAATAATCAGGCCCTGCCGGGTGTGCTTACTAATGACAGCAAAATCAGGCCGAAAACCTTGAACCACCTCGGTATTTTCTAATTCAACTATATCGTTCTTTTCGGTAGAAGCAAACCCTAACACATTTTCAAAATGCTCGCCTACCCATAGGGGCAACTCTTTACTTTGGGTAGAAATCAGAGGAAAATCCATTTCTATCTGCGGTTTATCCCCAACCTTAAAGCTAACAATTAGCTCGCCGCTGGCCGATGAGAAGCTGTGCCGGTCGTCATTATCCAGATAACCTTCGGTATACAAAATGTACGCTGCCGCTAAGGTAGCGTGCCCACAGAGCGTAACCTCGGTGGTAGGTGTAAACCACCTTAATCTCTTTAGCTTATCGGCTTTGGCCAGAAAAGCGGTTTCCGAAAGGTTCATTTCGGCAGCAATATTCTGCATTAACCTTTCAGAAAGAGGCTCATCAGAAATGCAAACGGCCGCCGGGTTGCCGCAAAATGCTTCGCTGGTAAAGCTATCTACTTGGTATAATTTCACTAGGCTACGTAGTTTAGTAATTCTTCAATCTGATCTTCATTTAAGAAAAAAGCTTCGGCCGAATTGGGTATGGCTGTTCTAAAGTACATATCGGCAAATACTTTTACTTGTTCCAGCATATCGGAGTGGTCAAAAGCCAGTTCGTAGGGCATATCACTTAGGCTACACCAGCAGGCTTTGGCGGCGTCGTCCTGGCCTACCACTTTTTTTTCTTCCGTAATTACCGATAGGTACGCAATAGATACCGTACGGTGGCGCGGATCACGATCGGGCGCAGCAAAGGCCCCAACCTGAATATAGTCATCTATGGCAAGGCCGGTTTCTTCTTTTAACTCGCGCTGCACGGCCAGTTCCGGGCTTTCATCAATTTCCATAAAGCCGCCGGGAAATGAATAGCAACCCTGAAAAGGATCATTCTTACGTTTAATAAGAAGTACTTTAAGATCGTTTTCCAGCAGGCAAAACACTATAGAATCAACAGTTACTGCCGGGCGGGGATAATCGTAGGTAACGCTCATATTTTCTAAATAGCTGAACGTGCTATTAACCCAATAGGCAGGGTATGGTTTATTTAGCACTAGGCGTTATAGGTACTGCCGCCCGGGATTTATACCACACGTTCAGTATAACCCCGGTGAGTACCAACCCCATACCGGCGTAGGTTAGCGTGGTAAAATGTTCATCGAAAAATACCCAACCCATGGCCAGGGCATACAATATACCCAAATAATTTAGGCTGGCTACCTTGTTGAGTTCCTCACTTTGGTAGGCTTTGGTCATAAAATACTGAGCAAATTGGGTGAGTACGCCAACAGAAAGCAAAACCAGCCATTCCCAACCCACCGGGGTCTGCCATTCGTACAATAGCCAAACCAAGGTTAGTGGTACAGTAACTAAGGGAAAGTATAAAATAACTACTAAAGGGTGCTCCTGATCCTTAATCTTGCGAATGATATTGTAGGCTAAACCCGAAAAAAATGCCGACCCAACCCCAATAATAAAGTACTCAGTAGTTACCCGAGCATCAAAACCTTTTATAAGCAGTACACCGGCAAATGAAATTGCAAAGAATAAAATCTGCCAGAGGCTGAGCTTTTCCTTAACTATATAAATTCCTAAGAGTGAAGTAAAAATTGGTGATAAAAATTGCAGGGTTACTGCACTGGCCAGAGGCATGTTCTGCAAGGTAAAAAAGAACGCAATCAGGGCTATAGCCCCAACCAACCCCCGGAGCACCAGCCATGATTTATTCTTACCAAACGGATAAACCTTCAGTCGTTTTAAGGTTAAGTAGCTTATTAAAAGGGAAATTATTGAGCGAAAGAATACAATTTCGACCGGCGGTATGGTATTGGGCAGTAGTTTAACCAAAGCATTCATGACCGCAAACAAAACCGTGGCGGCAAGCATATAAATCATTCCCGGAGAGAGGTAGCGCATAAGTGAGGCAAAGCTATAAAAAAAAGAAAGCGCCCCTGAAACAGGGGCGCTTTTATTATAAGTACACTAAAGTAACTCCTTAATTACTATCATTAGTGCCGTTTTTAGGGTTACCGGCCTGCCCCTGCTTTGGTGGGGTTGGGGTATTTTCTGCCCCGTTTTTGCCCCAAACACCAAGTACCCGGCGGTGTACCTCATTTTTAACAAAGCGGGCGTAAACTTCCGTAGTTTTTACGCTAAGGTGGCCTAAGTGCTTGCCTATGGTATTCAGGTCTAATCCCTCGTTAAGCATATACACCGCGCAAGTGTGGCGTGCGGTGTGGCTACTGGCCGCCCGCCAAAGGGGCATAGGTTTTTCAACTACCCGGTTTCCCACCGTACACACTTTTACAAACGTGCGATTTAGCCCGGCGGCCTGTAGTAGTAACTTAACGTTAGTATTATAATAGCCTATGGTTTTTACTGGTAAGCAGGTATGGTATTGCCCGGCGTACTGGTTTATAATCGCTTCGGCCTGGGGCGAAAGTACTACCATTTTAAACCGCTTGGTTTTCCCCTGCGGTATCTTCAGGTAGCGGTAGCCGTCCGCCTGACCTATATTGTCAGGTTTAAAAAATAGCTCGCCGTGCCGTAGGCCGGTATAGCAAACGAACATAAAGCAGGCGTGTACCTCTTTTAGGGTGCGCGTGTCCGGAGTGTACTTCTGCAGTAGCTCCAATTCTTCCGGAAAAAGTACCGGGGGTTCGCTAAGCACCTTGCTTTTAGCCTTTACCCAATCGCTGGTACGGCCGTGGGCTTCCAGTACGCTACGGATAGGCTGCACGTACTTGCGCGCCGTGGCGTTGCTAATATCGTTTTCTTGCAGGTAGAACAAAAAGCCCGGTAACCAGTCTTCGGTTAGCTGGTCAAGGCGCATGTTAGGCTGGTAGGCATCTATATGGTCAGCCACCGGCCGGAATCCACGTAAATGGCCAGGGCTGTAACTGCCGCGTAAATCCTTCATTAACCGCCTTAGTTCCGCGCTTACTAAGGGGCTATTACAATTAATGGTATTAGCTTCGCCGTGCAGTTCAGCTTTTATAAGTTCAGGGGTAACGGTACCGGCATTGCGGTAGGCGGCTTTAGCGGCCGCCTCCCAGCGATCAAGCTCCTGGTTTATGTGTAAATACCCTTCCTCCCCGGCCTTTACCCGCTGCTTACCGGGGTGCCAGTTTTTGGCGGCGCAACGTTCACCGGTAGCTTTTCGTAGCCGGTCGCCGCCCCAGGTGCAGTATATACAAATACTAACCCGGCCGGCTTTTAGGGGCTTGGTAAAAAAACTAACTTCCACAGCTTACCATTCTACTACATACAGTCCGCGCCCTTTACCGTTGTGTAGGCTGGCCAGTGTGTCGCTGCCGTCCGCATTGCGGGTAAAGAACCTCCGGTCACCGGGTAACAGGTTTTCGCCCGCAAGGTCGGGGAGCTGGGCTTTCCAATTGTCGCAGTATTCGTTTATAGAAATGTGGTACACTTCATCTTTAGTACCGTTCGGGTTTCGGGATTCGCTAACCAGGTTAGCGGTAAAGCAATTATTTTCTAAGGCACCGCCCCCGCAGGCGGCCAGTAGTAGGCATAGAGGTAAAAGGTATTTCATCTTATTTGGGCGCTTAATTGTTTTTGGCGGCGGTTTAGGTGTTCCAATTCCAGTTCGTGGCGCTCTACTTTATCCTCAAGGTCGCTTATACGTTGGTAAAACTGCCGGTTAACGTCCGGGAAGCGGTTCGCCAAGTACCATTCAGCCTCCCAAACCGTGTGTATATCTTCCGCCCTTACGTCAAAATTGCCGTATACGGCTTTGTCCGGGTTGTCGCTCATTAGGGTTAAGTGGCCGTGCTGCCGTAGGCGGTTTTTTACGCGCTTAAGGCTAGCCTGCCCGTCCTTGGTAATTACTAGGTATACGTACTCCTCACGTATAGCCTCCCAGTTCCCCGGCTCTACCTTACGTACACAGACGTAGCCGCTATCCTGAAAGGTCGGGGCCATACTAAGGCCCCGAACCCGGCCCCAAATATGTTGGCCGGACTTTAAAAAGTGGTGGGGCATGGCTATAGTATCTTCGTAGTCCACGTATTCTCCATTTTCGTAACCCGGCCCGGCCGACATAGCCACGTCCATAATAGGCACAAAATCCAGCGCCCCCTGCATGCGCATACTTTGGTAGTTGGCTGAAAGCTCCTGAGCGGTTGGTTTGGCGGCGGCGGGCGGGGCCTCCGGCTCCAAAGCGGCCAAATCTGCAAAACGGCGTTTGGTTAGCTTGGCTATATATTTTACAAAGTCAATACTATCTACCTCGCGCCGGGTCAGGCGGTCGCTGATAGTACCTTGGCGTAAGCCTAAGTTTTTTGCTAAATCATCTTGCGTAATTCCGGCACTATTTAAGGCATACTTAATACGGTTATTTCGTTCCCATTGGGTCTTTTCCCGGTCAGTTAGCGTCCAATTCATACGGTTTAACAGTTTGTTGAAAAAATTTATTAATAAAGATTTGTAGTTTAATCGTTAAAACCGTATAATTGTATAAACCTTACAACAAGTTAATACGTTATACACGTTATAACACTTTTACAATTATGAATCCTACCAAGCACAGTACCGAACAAGAGGAGCCACTAGACGAATTAATAGCCTTTAAGGCCCCTAAGAGCCTTAAAGCTGACATTAGCCGCGCGGCCGCCACGCTTAATCTACAAGACGGCCAGAACCGCAACTTTAGCGACACCTGCCGCGCTGCGCTCATTCAGTTCACCCGTAGCGTACTACAGCCCGAGGCCGCCTAACAGTTTAAACGTATCGGTTGTATCGGTTGTATCGGTAATTATACCTAAACAGTACCGTTAACGCAAGCCTGTATAAAAATGTTTATACTAAATATATTTTTATGCCTATTAATATTGAAATACCCGATGAACTAGCGGAACGTATTACGCGGGAGGCGGTAGCTGAAAAGCTAAAATGGTATACGCCTGACCCTTGGCTAACCTGTGAAGATGCGGCGGCTTATATGAAGCTGGCTGTAGATACCGTATGGGCCTTAATCCGCAGCAACAAGATTGAGTACGGCCTGGCCGGAAAGAATAAATACCGCATCCGGCAAAGTGCCTGTGATGCCTACTTAACGCGCAAACAGCGCACTAATTAATTTTTACTACCTAACCCCACAACAAAAATGAAAACTGAGATTCTAATCAATCCCAACGCCGAAAATGAAATGGAAGCTTTCGGCATTGACCAAAGCAGGTTACCTGCTCTTAAGGAAAAGCTTTCCGAAACCTTAAGGGCTTGGTTTGTTGAAAGTATGCTCAACCCCAACGTAGAGGAAATTAACTATTTGCCGAGCTACCATCGATTAAGCGTAGGGGTTCCGGCGAATGAGGTGGCCTATTTATTAACTAGCTTTTCCCACCACGCATGTGCCTTAAAAGAGGATATGAAAACCCAAATGTTGGTAATGAACCACCGTAGCAGAAAAGAAAAAGGGGTTAGCACGTATGATTCCTGGGATATCACATTTAAGGGGCGCGATTTAAGTGAAATGAGCGGCCGTAGAAATGAGGCGGTGAAGTACAACTACGAAACCGGGGAGTATAGCCAAGTACAAGAAACGGAGGAGGTGCAATAATGGAATTACATCTAACTAACCCCGACAGCGCATGCCCTTTTCTAGCACTAGGGGTAAGCACTGAACGCCGGCAGGAAATTATGAACGGCATAGCCGAAATTATTACCCGGCAGATTAACCGGTTTTATAACCCGGTTGAGAATACTGTAATTAGTAGCGCGCACGGCTTCCCCTACGTGGCCGGGTTGTGCGAAAGCCTGGAGGAACACACCGCCGCCATGCAAACGTACCTCTTTACCTTACGTGATGCGCAAAGCAATACTAAAGAGGCAAGCAAAGAATTTGTAATGC
Source organism: uncultured Roseivirgaceae bacterium (assembly GCA_964504565.1). Lineage (GTDB taxonomy): Bacteria > Bacteroidota > Bacteroidia > Cytophagales > Cyclobacteriaceae > Cesiribacter. Next base: position 255,488 of record CAZDEY010000004.1, on the reverse strand, counting down.
GCGGCCTACTTAAGGGCGTATACCTATACCCTAAGATTAGCTTAACCGTTAAGCCCGACCGTGATACTAGAAACGGCGATGAAATGGGGTATGACCTGTCTATAAAAGGAATCGAGGCCAGCGACGAAGAATTTGAAGCCCTAAAAGAACGCCTAGAAAAGGGGGTAGAAGTTGGGTAAGCAGCTAACCTCTAAGGAGAAAGCCGCGCGGGAAAATCCGCGCGCTTTCAACCTATTTGACCAAAGCCACCTGTTTGCCCTAAGTGAGGAGCTCCGCAAGTTTATAAGCGAAAAGGAGCTTTACACCAAAATAGGGAATAATAACCACGTGCAGGTCGAAGCCTGGCAGTACGCCGGTGCGCGGTGCAACATCTACCCGGTTTTAAAGAGTTGCCAGCGCCTGCCCCGCGATAACGGCGAGGTGGCCTACCAATCTTTTATTGAGCTTTTCGATGCCCAAAACGGGCTAACCGTAGGGGCCGGTATGGCGGTTTGTACTAATGCCGAGAAAAAGGCTAAATACTGGGATGAATTTACCATTAGCAGTATGAGCCAGACCCGGGCCGTAGGTAAGGCGTTTAGGCTGCTACTGGCCCCGGTTATTAAGCTAGCCGGGTTTAGCCCCACCCCAGCGGAAGAAATGGAACTGGTGCGCGATAAGATAGAGGGTAAGGCCGCGAAAGCCCTGCCCCCTACCCCGGAACCCCCGCCGGCAATCGAAAAAGCCCCGGCCGAACCGGCTACCATAAAACAGAAAACCGAGCTATTATTACTGCTTAATGAACCGGTCATAACCAGCGCGGAGAAAAATAAATTTATTGAGAAAATCAACACGTTTAGCCGGGAACGGATAGTAGAGGTTATAGACAGCGTTAGACAGAAAATAGCCGAACGAACTACTGTAGCTAAAGAGCCGGAGCCGGAAGGTGAACTCCCGGAATTCCTAAAGGAAAACCCGGCCGACGACGGCCAGCCATTGCCCTGGGAAGATGAACCCGCCGGGGGGCTGGCCATAACACCCGACCAGCAGGAAATTCTACTAACGACCATTAATAACCCGATGTTCCCAAAGGATAAGCGCGAGGCCACTGTAAAGGCCATGCCGGGAATGAATGCTGACCAAGCGGCGCGGACAATTGCTAAGGCCATTAAAACGCTAAAAGAGCTAAAGCAGGCCGCGCAAACAGCCTAAAAATTTTTACCTAACCCTAACGTAAATACCGTATGAGCCCCGAAGAAATTAAAGAAATCCTAGACAAGCACCAGCTTTGGCTACATGACAAAGAAGGCGGCGAACGTGCCGACCTAAGCTACTGCAACCTAAGCGGCTGCGACCTAAGCGGCAGCAACCTACGCTACTGCAACCTACGCTACTGCAACCTACGCGGCTGCAACCTACGCGGCTGCAACCTAAGCGGCAGCAACCTACGCGGCAGCAACCTAAGCGGCAGCAACCTACGCGGCTGCAACCTAAGCGGCTGCGACCTACGCGGCTGCAACAAAATAATAGGAATCGGCCCTATCGGTAATGAAAAACGAATTGTATATGCTATACAGCACGAAAAAAAGGTAATGTTCCAGGCCGGATGCCATTGGGGTGCTTACGAAGAAACTAAAGAAGCGGTGGTCAAAAAGTATGGTGAAGAATCTACCTACGCGAAAGCCATTGATATAATGTATGAGCAATTGAAACCCTAGTGTGATTTTTTTAAAAAAAATTTGCCTAACCCTAACGTAAATACCGTATGAGCCATATTATAACAACTACCGTTGATATTGAAATTAGCGATATTATTAAGGAAATAGACACTACCGCCTTGATTGAGGAGCTTTTTAGTCGCCCTGATTCGGTAGCCGAAACCGTGCAGTACTTAGGGCGTAACCGCCTGACCCCTTACCTGGAATTAGAACCTACCCAAAACGCCCCTAAATCAGCCGCCTAATGCAATTTGATATAAACCAACCAGAAAGCGTACTCGAGGCGCTGAAAGAAAGCGCGCGCCTTAACTACATGGCTTTGCGGGCGCGGGATAAGGCACAAAAAACCAATACCCCGCAACATTGGCAATGGTACCGCGAGGCTAAGGATGAAGCCGACCAATTAACCGGCAAACTCTACGCCGCCCTGTTAGAAGCCGGGGTTTATAACTAATCTATACTATGCAACTACGCTGGTACCAAGAACAAGCTATTGAAGCATTGCGCGTAAAATTCGCGGCGGGCGTAAAGCGCATAGTACTTTGTAAGCCCACCGGAAGCGGTAAAACCGTTACCTTTTCGGCCTTAGCCGCCCGTACGGTGGCGAAAGGCGGGAAAGTGCTAATCCTTACCGACCGCACGGAATTGCTTAGCCAGGCTGGCGGGGCTTTAGTTAGGGCGGGCTTAGAACCCGCCCTAATAAACCCAAAGAACCGCCGCTTTACTCATAGCCGCTGTTACGTGGCGATGGTGGAAACCATAAACCGCCGCCTGAACAAACCAAGCTTTACCCAGGCGTTAGGGCATATCTCGCTAATAATTGTAGACGAGGCGCACAAAGGGAATTTTAGAAAAGTAATTGAGCGGTTTCCTGATTCCTTTATAGTCGGTGCCACCGCCACGCCCTTAGCCAGTAGTAAGACTAACCCCCTAAATACACTCTATGAGGATATTGTAGAGCCGGTTAGCATTGGCCAATTAATTCAGGAGGGCTACCTGGTCAAAGCGCGCACGTTCGGCCCGGAACATACGGTAAAGCAGCTAAAAACTAAGCGTGGCGAGTATACCGACGAAAGCCAGCTTGAGCACTTCGGGCAAAATAAAGTCTATAGCGGCCTGATTGATAACTATAAAAAGTTAGCCAGCGGTCGGCGCGCCATGTGCTTTAACGTGAACGTGGCCCATAGCCTGGCAACGGTAGAGGCTTTACGGGCGGCAGGCATTACGGCGGCGCACGTGGACGGCGAAACGCCGGCCGATGAACGCAAAAAGATTCTTAGCGACTTCCGCAGTGGGCAGTTTCAAATCCTGTGCAATGTAGGGGTATTTACGACCGGTTTTGATGAGCCTAGCATTAGCTGCATAATTCTAAACCGCGCCACTAAAAGCCTACCGCTGTACCTGCAAATATGCGGTCGCGGCAGCCGCCCCTACCCCGGCAAAGAAGATTTTATCATACTGGACATGGGCGGCAATTTCAACGAGCACGGCCGCTGGCAGGCTGACCACCCATGGACGGATATGTTCCATAACCCGCCGGGTTTAGGGCGCGACCGCGACCGCGAAGAAAGCGAAAAAGAGGAGCGGCTTAGTATGTGCGGTGAATGCTGGGCGGTCATAACCCCGGGGCTACCTGTTTGCCCGGAGTGCGGACACGTATTCCCGGAACCGGAGCCTAAAACAACCACCCCGAAACCTTTCGATGAAGGCCCCGCAACGCAACTGCTGGAGATAACCGACGACCTGTTACAGTACGATTTATTTAAGCCTTACGAGCGCATGAGCGTGCGTGAATTAATGTTCGCACAGCGCGCCAGGGGGTACCGCCCTAAGTGGGTGGAGCATAAACTAAAAGAACGAGGCCGAGAGGCCCTGGAAGAATACGCCAAGCTAAAAGGCTACCGCCCCGGCTGGGTCAACCATGTATTAGCAAAGGAGGAAGTATGAGCGAGTATAAATACCAATTAGATAAAAGTAGCAAGAAACATTTATGCCCCGGCTGCGGAAGAAAAACATTTGTAGCATTTCAGGTGAGCGCGACCAAAGAATACGTAGACGAAACCCGCTACGGTCGGTGCGATAGGGATAATAACTGTGTCTACTTTCTTTCCCCGTGGTCAGATAATAGCAGTTATGATACAGTTGTAACCCCGACAACGCCTGCCCCTGTAATAGAACCTGCAGTAATTAAACCAAATGAAAGCTACGTTAGCGGTTGGCTTTTCAGCCCGCAGGATAATTTTTCAAGAGGGTTAAGAAAAATAGGAGCCGAGCCTGGTTTCTTAAACTCTTGGGGCGTTGGCTCAATGAACCGGTATACTGTATTTATAATTCAAGACGGGACCGGCCCTATTAATGCTAAATTCATACCCTATAACACTGAACTTAAGCGCCTTAAAGGCAAGTACGATTACCCTTTTTACCTGGGGAAATCTTATATCCAAAGTGAAGGGCTGTTAAAAGGTTCTGAATTAGATGACTGGCAGGATTACTACAAATTCGAGCGCTGCTTTTTTGGTGAACATCTGTTTGAGCCCTCAAAAGATACGCTAGTAGTTGAAAGCGAAAAGTCAGCCGTAATTGGGGCCTTCTTTTTGCCGCAGTGGAATTGGCTTGCCACCGGCGGCAACAGCGGCCTTACATTCAGCCAGTTTAGTTTATTTACCGGGTACCGGGGCCGGATTTATAACTTAGTTGATAATGATGAGGCCGGCTACGAAAAAAGCAAAACAGTGCAGTGGCTGCACCGCTTGGCCGAAATGCGCGAGGATACTACCTCAATCGCCAGCCTAAATTTATTTAAGCACCGCCCTACCGGTTGGGATATAGCCGATGAACTATTAGCTAACCCTGATTTTGCCAAACAAGGTTTCAACCAAGCTTTAAAAGTTGCTAAACCTGTTTACCGTAACTGCCCGGAAGTAGTAACCGCCGCCGCCGATGATGTTAAAAGGTACGAAGCCAAATATAGGCTGGCGTATGATGCTATTAGGCAGAACATAAATTACCTGGAGCGACGCGCTAATTATTTGAGACGATTAAGCAATCCCACCGCCGCCAAACTAGAAGAACTACGCAGCATAAACGAGCTAATTGAGCAGATAGATAAGTTTACCCACGCCAGTGCGCAAGTGGTATCCTTTGCCCTTAAATCACAGCAAGATGCTAACAGGGCGGCTTCCGAACTAAGAGCTAGAGTTGCGGCCCTAAAGGCTACAATTGGGCTACTAACTAACGGGGAGGGGTAGCCATGATAGAACCTAGATTTAACCTTGAAGTAAGCCCCCTGCGACCTAAGTTTGACCCGCTACAGGCCCTAAAAGATAGCCGGGTTGATTTAAGCCAGCCTATCGAGGCCCCGCCGGTAGCGTTCAGTTTTGCCGTTGATGGCCGCCCGGTGAACGTGGCCACGCGGGGCAACCTAAGCCTAATGCTAGGTAAGGCTAAAAGCCGGAAAAGCCTGGTTTGCTGCCTGATGCTGGCGGCGGCTTTGGTAGAGGAAGGAGCCGACGTATTCGGCGTACAGTGCCACCTTCCCCGCACCCGTCCGGTAGTAGCTTTTGACACTGAACAGGGGGCCTGGCATAACCAGAAGTTTTTAGAAAGGGCCGTGGCATTGGCCGGGTTTGGTTTAAAGACCAACCCGCCCGGACTGGAAGCCTACCGCCTGCGGGAGTGGGGGCCGCAGGAACGACTGCAAATGGTAGAGGCCGGGCTGAAAGAACACCGCCCCGGCTGGGCTTTGGTGGACGGGGTCCGCGACCTGCTAACCGACATTAACGACATGGGCGAATGCAGCGAGGTAATAACCAAGCTGATGCGCTGGAGTACCGAATACGACTGCCATATAAGCCTGGTACTGCACGAAAACAAGCACAACGCCAGCGCGCGCGGTCATATAGGCACCGAACTGGTAAACAAGGTAGAGAGCGTATTCAGGACGGAAAAGCCGG
>CAZDEY010000004.1:236455-249828 GCA_964504565.1 uncultured Roseivirgaceae bacterium | reverse complement strand
TGGAGCCTGGTAAGCCCCGGTGATATGCGAGATAAACCCTTTGCCGCTTTCGGCATTCGGCAGCGCGGCGATTTAAGCCTGGAAATTGACAGCGAGTACGAAATCCCCGACCCTAAAAAGGGTAAGGCCGGGCGGCCTAAGAAACGGGGGTTGGACGATGTCAACGATGAGGAACTAACCCGCGCCCTTAAAACCCTCTACGCCCACAACGGCCAAAAGCCCTTCAAGTGGCAGCAGGTACTGGACGGCTTACGCGACACGCTAAAACCGGAGGTAGCCTACGACAGCCTGCGGCAGGATGCCAGCAACCGGCTACTAGGGGCCGCCCTGCTACGGACTAACCGGGGGCCGGGAACCAACAGTGCCGATGTGCGCTACTGGTTAGGGTCGAACATCAATAAATATACCCCATTTTAACTATTAACATTAATTGTAATGAACTTTAATACCCTATATAGTACAAACACCTTACCTGAAAGCATCGCCCCGCTAACGGGCTATTTTACCCCTGCTACGGAAATAGATTTCCGTACTACCCCTAATAACCCTACTAAGGGGTACAACGGTGGGGGGGTTTGTATATCCCCCCCTAAAGGGGGGTATACAACCCACCCCCCTAACCCCCTATACGGGGGTAGTGGTAAATTACCGGCTAAGGGGGGTAAGGCTGGTAAGGCCGGTAAGCGTACCGCCGGTGGTGGTAGGGCTAAGGCTGGTAAAGGCAAGGTCGCTAAAACCAAGCTACCCCAACCTGAAACCAATACCCGCTACTACGCCAAGCTGTTCAGCCAGGAGCTGGGTGTAGCGGTCGTAGCCGAGCACCGGTTTCACCCTACGCGCCGCTGGAAGCTTGACCTGGCTATCCCGGAACACCGAATAGCCCTGGAGGTAGAAGGCGGCGTACACAGCGGCGGGCGGCATACCCAGCCTAAAGGGTTCTTGGCTGACATGGAAAAGTACAACACCGCCACGCTCTTAGGCTGGCGGGTGCTACGCTGCACGCCCCGGCAGATTAACAAGCAGACCACGCGCGTAATGCAACTTCTTGAGGATGCGATATGGAAAGCCCCAACCTGAATTACGATTACCTGAACCGGGTGTGCGGCTGGCTACTAGACGAACGAGATTTAGCGGAAACCGCCCGCCGCCCCCGTACCCACTGGATAGACGAAACCAGTAAGGACCCTGGAAAATTTATATCTGCCCTACGCTGGCTACTTGGTAACGGCTTTACGCCCTGGATAGAATTAAGCAGCGATTATTTACAAGTAAGAATTAACCCCAAACATAACTACCATGAACACCAAATTACAACCAAAATTAAAGGAAATCCCCCTACTTATGACCGGGCCGTTAGTAGCCCAAACCATAGCGGGCAACAAGACGGAAACCCGCCGCCTGCGGGGCTGGACCCGGTAAACCAGAACCCGAACGAATGGACGCTGGCCGCGTTCAGCGAAACCAGCAAATGGGCTTATTTTGAGCATAAGCTAACCGGTCAGCGCATCCGCATCCGCAACCCATACGATCAGGCCGCGAGGATCTAACCTTATGAATCACCTAAGCCTATTCAGTGGTATAGGAGGCTTTGATTTAGCCGCCGAAGCCGCCGGGTGGAACAATGTAGCCCACTGCGAAATAAATCAATTCTGCCGCCAAATACTAGCCTACTACTGGCCTAATGCTATCAGCCATGACGATATCAAAAAAACAGACTTCACACCATACTGGGGAACCGTTGACGTTATTTCCGGAGGTTTCCCCTGCCAGCCCTACAGCGTTGCCGGGCAACGAAAAGGAACGGAAGATGACCGCCACCTCTGGCCGGAAATGCTTAGAGCAATTCGCGAAGTTCAACCGGCGTGGGTTGTGGGTGAAAACGTTTCTGGAATACTTAGTTGGAACAGGGGCTTGGTATTCGAGCAGGTGCAGGCTGATCTGGAGGTTGAAGGGTACGAGGTACAACCGTTTGTACTTCCAGCTTGCGGCCTCAACGCCCCGCACAAAAGGGAAAGGGTCTGGTTTGTTGCCCACGCCTATAAGTTCCGACGTCAAGAGCGGCGCCAAAAAGCTGGACGAGAACAGGCGAATCAGACGAAAAAGTGGAAAAACTTATTATCCAAAACTGAGCGATGTGGTAGCGTCGGGATTAGCACCCACGCCAACCAGCAGCATGGTAACCTATCAGGATTTTGTACAGGCAAAGTACCACAGCAGCAAAAGGCCGGAATACGGTCTTATTCCAACGCCGACAGCACAGGACGGCAAGAATGCTACGCTACCGGCAAGCCGGAAGGGCAGAGGTTCAGTGCCGGGTTTTCTGGTAGACAATGGCAAAACTGGCCAACTCAACCCCCGGTTTGTGGCGGAAATGATGGGGTTTCCGCCGAATTGGACGGAATTACCTTTTCAAAGTGGCGAAACGAAAGCCTGAAAGGGTACGGTAACGCCATAGTTCCCCAAGTAGCTTACCAGATATTCCAAGCTATTAACCAATACGAATTAACCCAACTTTTTAACCAAAAACCCAATGACTAAGCAAGATAAATACCAAGCTTTTTTAGAGTCCAAAATTATACAAACCCCGGCTTACGGGTTTAATTTTAAGGGTGAAATAAACCCTATTTTAAAGCCCCACCAGCGCGATATAGTGCAGTGGTGCTTAGAGGGCGGCCGCCGCGCTATAGGCGCAAGCTTCGGTTTAGGCAAAACTGTTATGCAGCTTGAAATAGCCCGCCACGTATGGGCTGAAACCGGTAAGCCCTTCCTTATAGGCCTACCGCTTTCGGTGGCTGACGAGTTCCAAGACGATGCCGAGCTGTTAGGCTTAATCAGACAGGTACACTACGTGCAGGAAATGGCCGAGGTGAAGCAGATTTATAACCTTAACGAGGGCGTTATATTCCTGACCAATTACGAGCGCATCCGGATGGGTAAGTTTGACCCCTCCTACTTCGGCGGTGTGAGTTTTGACGAGGGCGACATTATCCGCAACCTGGACACCCAAACCACCGACTACATACTAAGCGCGTTTGCGGCCGTGCCGTACCGCTACATTGCCACTGCCACCCCGGCCCCGAACGAGTACACCGAACTGCTGAACTACGCCCAGTTCTTAGGCGTAATGGACCGGGGGCAGGCCCTTACGCGCTTCTTCCAGCGTAACAGCCAGAAGGCCGGTGAGCTTACCCTATACCCCCATAAAGAGAAAGAGTTCTGGCTTTGGGTACGTAGCTGGATGCTGATTATTCAGAAACCTTCTGATTTAGGGTACTCCGACGAAGGCTACGACCTGCCGCCCCTGAAAGTAAATTACCACCGCGTAACGGTAGAGGAAAGGCCGATTGGTTACGACCGCGACGGAAATGTTAAGATGTTCAGCGACCCCAGCAAGAGCCTACCGGCGGCGGCTAAGGAAAAGCGCGCCTCTATGGGCGCGCGTTTAGCCAAAATGCAGGAAATTATACAGGCTGAACCGGAAAAGCACTTTTTACTGTGGCACCACCTGGAAGATGAGCGCAAGGCTATTTCCAAACTGGTACCCAAATCAGTTAGCGTATTTGGTAGCCAGAACTGGCTAGAGCGCGAACGTAATATGGTAGGCTTTAAGGTGGGCGATTTTCAGTACTTAAGTACTAAACCGGAGATAGCCGGCAGCGGCTGTAACTTCCAGCGCCATTGCCACCGGGCTGTATTTGTAGGGATAGATTACCGGTTCAAAGACTTCATACAGGCGGTGCACCGCATATACCGGTTCTTGCAGCCCGAACAGGTGGAGATTGATATAATCTACAGCGACGCGGAAGATGAAATACTAAAAGTTCTCCTAGCGAAGTGGGCGCGACATAACGAAATGACTAATCAAATGAGCGAAATTATTAAAAAGTACGGCCTAAGCTCGGCCGCCTCAACTACTGAACTTAAACGAAGTATTGGCGTGGAACGTCAGCAGCAAAGCGGCCAGGGCTGGAAAGCCGTGCATAATGATTGCGTGCCGGAAGTTATGGACATGGCGGATAATTCCGTAGGGATGGTGCTAACCAGTATTCCGTTTTCAGACCAGTACGAATACTGCGAGAGTTATAACGACATGGGCCACAACGACGGTAACGAAGGGTTTTTTGAACAGCTAGGCTTTCTTATACCTGAACTACTGCGAGTACTACAGCCCGGCCGGGTGGCGGCTATCCACGTTAAAGACAGGATCCGGTTTAGCTACCAGAACGGGGTAGGATTTACCAGCCTGATTGACTTCAGCGGCCAAACGGTGGCGGCCTTTGAAAAGCACGGCTTTCACCTGCTAGGTAAACACTTTATCCCTACCGACGTGGTGGCTGAAAATAACCAGACCTACCGCCTGGGGTGGACTGAGCAATGCAAGGATGGTACTAAGATGGGGTGCGGCTCCCCGGAATACCTGTTAGTATTCCGTAAGGCACCGACTGACCAAAGCAACGCTTACGCCGACGTGCCGGTCGTAAAAAGTAAAGAAACCTACACACGCGGCCGGTGGCAGTTGGATGCCCACGCCGAATGGCTGACCAGCGGCGAACGGCTACTTAAACCCGAGGAGCTGCGTAAGCTGGACTTGAGCCAGATAGGCAAAGCCTGGGGCAAGCATTGCGAAACTACGCGCTACGACTACCAGCAACATTTAGCGATTAGTGAGCAATTAGACGAAATGGGCAAGCTAAGTGCTAAGTTTATGACCCTACAGCCAAAAAGTAAAAGCGAATGGGTTTGGTACGTAAACCGGATGCGTACGCTAAATGCTAACCAGGCCGGTAAGAAGAAGGAAAAGCACGTTTGCCCGCTACAGTTCGATATAATTGACCGGGCTATTACCCGCTACAGCAATGAGGGGGATGTAGTTCTTGACCCCTTCGGCGGCCTAATGAGCGTTCCGTACCGTTGCATTCCGGCTAACCGCTACGGCATAGGAATTGAGTTAAATCCGCTATATTGGAAAGACGGGGTAATGTACTGCCGGGAGGCGGAGTATAAGCAGCATAATGTACCTACTTTATTTAATCAACCTGCGCCGAAAAGTGCGTAAATCAGTAACGCGCGAGTAAACCTAAGCTTTAGCGACCCGGAGGGTTAGGTTTATTCGCTGTTATCCCAATTAAGAACTACAAATCAACTCAAATAAACATAAAAAACCATGTACTAATTAGTGTTCCCGCACTAAATGTACATGGTTGAAATACCAAGACGGTCAAAGCAAAATGAATCGTAGATTGAATCTAGTTTACACCTCAACCTTGGAGGTTTAAAATAAGTTGAGGCTAATTTACTAAAATTATCTTGATTATCAAATAACTATCAAATAAGATTATGAAACTATACAGTATAAAGCAGTTAGAGGCCATGCAGGACAAAGATAGGCTTTGGGTGTTTGAAACTCCTTTAGTAAGAATGGAGATATGGTTAAATATGGGCGGCATACACGGTTATTCTTTGCGTGTTACTAAAATGGGAGGTAATTTAATATATGATTACTCAGATACATTAACGCCCGATGAAGTCAAAGCCGCCGCTCAAGCACACTTTGAACGCCTCTTAACCCCTTGCCTGGAAGAATTTAAAGGTGAGGTATTTGCAGGAGTTAAAACTTGTAACCTAGATGGACGTAACTAAAATGCACGAATGGCTACTGGCTATAAATCACCGGGAAGCTTTAGCGGCTGAGGATTACGAAACCTGCCAGCAAATACAAGCCGAAGTAAACCGCCGTATTGCGGCCGGCACCCTAAACAAATCTTTAATGCAAGGCTTTAGGTATTATAACCCCGAAACCCAACGGTTTGAAGGACAGCCTGACTATACCGGCCTTAATGGGCTTTTTAATAACCAAGAGTATAACTGTAATAACTAATTAGATATGACCAACAAACAACCTCAAGTAAGACAAATAGACACAAAGCTAGTTAAAGAACTTTTGAAAGCATGCCCTATTGAAGTGCAGCAATATGTTAAAAGTTTAGAGGGTGTATATGAGGCAAATAAAAGAACTTTAAGTTTAGCTATCTCCAAGCTAAAGGAAAAAACAACTAAGCCATGAACTACACCCCACCCCCTACCAGAGACCCTAGAAACCTGCCTATCGCTATCGGTATAGTATTAGTAGCTGCTTTGCTGGTTAAGTTGTTGCAGTACTTTGGCGTAATCGGGGTATAAGGTGTAAAAAACAAACGGGGCCAATAAAGCCCCGTCTGTTTTCCTAACCCCCTCGCGGGAGAGTAAATACCTTAGCCGGTTTTAACGTAGGGCGGCTAAAAAGGTTAGGGGTTAACCCTGCTTTAGGGCTTCAAGTACTTCACTTGGGCTAAATAGAATTCTCTTGCCAATTCGTTTAAAGGGGATTCGGCCTTCTTTGCGCGCGGTGTATAAGGTACCGCGCGAGATTTTAGCCAGAGCGCACATCTCAGCCACTGAAAGTAATTTCGTTTCTGCGACGGTGGGATTGGGTTGGGGGCTAGGGAACTGCTCTATAAACCCTCGTAGCATATCCTGAAACTCCGCTTGGGTAAGAGCCGCTACTGGTAAGTTGGGGTTAAGCGATACAGTGTCCTTTCTAGGTCTGTGTGCATTAGAACATGCGCATTGATGAGGGTCTATTCTGGGGGCTTTGCTATTCGCTATTCGCTCTTCTAATTTGTTTAAAGAATGATGAAGCGCGGCTAGGCCTTTGCTTACGTAATCAATTTTCTGGTGAAGTGCTTCAAATGGGTTTTCCATGCCTCTGTTTATTATAGAGGCAATTTGCAATTAGTAGAATTTAAAATAAACACCTAAGCCCTTAGGTCTAAGCCCTTAGGTCTAAGCCCTAACTACTTCCCCTTCAACCGGCGGCGGCACTAACTCCAGTTCCTGTACCGCGCTGTTATCAACCCAGCGCGTGGCGTACTCCAGCTCCCAAACCGGCACGTTACCGGCCACATCATGCGCCTGCCTTACCAGGCTAAATTCTACTACCTCCTCGGCAGACAGCCCATTAATAGCCCGGTGTACCTGCGCCTTAAGCGGTAGCAGGTGGCCGGGCTTATCCTTAAGCGTGAAGTCGGCTATATGCAGCCGAACATTTACGTTCATAATGTATTGCCCCTGTACCCCCTGCTCTACGTCGTTATAGATGTACTCAACCAGCACAAGCGGCCAGCCGTGGCCCACACGTCCGCCGTTCATAAGTTGGCTTATCTGGTCGGCAAATAACCTTACCTGCCGCTGGCCGTCCTCTACTACAGAGGCCGCCACTAATTCGGCTTGAATCAATTCCAATACCTGTTCTTCCGGTGTCATTTTCTGAATACTCGTTTAAATCGCGGCGCAATTTCGTGCCGCTTAACCTGGTTGTTTAACTTTCTACTATTGCCGAATACCCGCCGGGCCGGCAGCTTACCCCAGCCCTCATTGTGGGCGCGCGGGTAGTTAAAGCCGCCCGCGCCCCGTACGTGGCTGTATACCCTAACTTCATGCCGGGCGGCAAATACCCGCGCCCGTATACTACCCCGGTAGGCCCCGGTTTTAACCAGTATATTGCGGCGGCCGTTCTTGCGGCTTAAGCTCTGGTAGCGGCTGGTAGTGGTTTTACGCGGTGCCCACCGCTGCGGCACGTCATCTACGAACGCCTCCAACGCAAAATTCCGCAGGTAGTGGCTGCGCGCCCTAACGCGCATGCCCCTTAGCATTTGCGGTATTTCTTCTTCTAACCGCTTTTCGTACTGCTGGAAAAAACCTGGTCGCCAATCCTTCATTAGTTACCTCGTTTATTTGCCTCGCGTTTAAGCCAATACCTTTGCAGCTTTGCCAATACCAGCCGGGCAACCGTTGGTTCTTTACGTATATTGTTTATACTATTAGTAGGCGGCTTTTCGTTACCCTCCGTAGATGCGTTGTATAGTTTCATTCACTTTCTGGTCTATATCCAACTGAACGCCCTGCGGCACTTTGAAATACGGGTGCTTAGCCGGGAACACTATCCCGGTTAGGCCGCTGTTGTGGTCAAAGAAGCTATCGTCTTTAGCCGGGCCGCCCTTGTACGCCACTTCGCCTTGTTCCTTCGGCACCTGTTCCAGCAGGGAACGGCAGCGCCAGTGGTTCGGCGGGGCGTTAGTTGCCCAAAAATCGCTTTCCATCGGCAGGGTTACCCCGTTCAGCCCCCGGCAAAAGTCCGTAGTACGACCGTCGTTAACCGCATTGTACCTTACGTTATAATGCGCCCTATCCTGCCACATCTCCTGCCAGCGGTCGGCGTTCCTACCGCTGTGCATGGCGTGTAGGTATTCAGCCTCGGCCCACTGCCGGCTATAGGTTGCATTTACTTTCCGGAACTCTTGCAGGTACTCGCCAAAGGTGCGAATTTTACGCCCCCGTTTATCAATCAGCAGCGCGCTTAAATCCCTAATCTGGTGCCACGCCTTATAGCCGCTTACCCGCCATACGTTATCCCTAAGCTGGCGATATAGGCCCCAATCCGGTTGTTTCCAATCAATGCCTATCAACTCTTTGCCGGTACCCGCGCTTAGGGCCTGCATTAGAAATTCAGCCCCGGCCCTTAATAGGTCGTCATCAATAAAAATTTCCTCTCCGGCCCACAGCATAGCCGCCAGCCGTTCTGCCACCTGTTCAAGCTCGTTAAGCTGCTCATCACTAGCCGAGGCCTGCGGGTTTACAGTTGCCCCTTTACCGCCGGTTTCGTGCGGGCAGCACCCTTCAACCTGATAAAACTTTCCTATCTCCCCCATGTTAGCCGCCCCTGACGGTTTAGCAGGCAGGAAAACTTTCCTATCTCCCCCCCGCGCCGCTATTCTAGGCCGGGGGCTGTCTGAAAAGGGTTGCCGTCGCCCTCCAAGGCGGCGGCCGGCGCCCCGGCGGGCATAACCTTTTCGGTTACCTCAACCCCAAATTCTTCCATAATAATCTCGGGGCTTATATCGTATTTCTCCATAAGCATTTTATACAGCTCCCGGCGGTCGTTCAGCGGGGCTTTCCGGTTCACCTGGTAGGCAAAATACTTACCGGGTTGCCCTAAGCTGGCATAACGGCGGCTAATAAACGGCAGGCGCGGCAGCAGTTCCTTATTCACCAGATCGGCAATAGACTGCATGTCGCTTTCGGCAATCTCCAGCGCGGTTTGCTGGTGGTTCCCGGCCTCTTTATAATTGGTGCCTATATCACTTAAACCCTCGGCCCCTTGGATAAGCTTGCGGTTCTGCGCGTCGCAATAGTCGGCCAGCTCCTTGTAAATGCGGTAGCTGTCGGTAGCTGCCTGCCGTTCGCTGGCAACGTTCTCCATAGCATTTTTAATAATTACCCGCTTCCTTCCGCCGTTCATTAACCGCTCCTGTAAATCCAGTACCTTTTTCTGGTCTTCGGTGTCGGTGGTGCCTATTATCATATCCATGCTGAATACCTCGGCATGTTCGGCCCAGTACTGCAGTGCCCAACGCTTGTAAATAACGTTTACCGAAGCCTTAAGCATCAGTCCAAAGCCGCGCCCGCCAACCAGAATATAATTGTTGCGGTACACCGGGTCATCTATGCTGTAGCCGTTCAAATCGTAGGGCCGCTGTAAAACCAACCGGCGGCGCGGGTCAACGCACCGGCGCTCTACCAGCGTAGGCAGCTTAATTTCCCCGTTCGGCCCGTCGGCTTCCAGTTCCAGTAGCCCGAACGGATAGTAGATAAGCCCGTCAGCCCCCTGACTAATAAACCCGCTTTGGCTGTCGGTAAACCAGGGGTCTTCCAGTAGCCGGGTATCTTCTTCGTTCAGGCTGCCGTCGGCGTTAAAAACCGCGAAATCTTCCCCTAGTATGCCCTTAGCCTTTCGGTTGTTCCACGCGCTACTAAGCTCGCTATCCAAGGCCATGCTGTCAAACAGGTCAATCATTTTCTTGTAGCGTACTGGCACTTCCACCCCGCTACTGCGCCGGGGTTGGGCGGCGGCGTACGCTACTATCCAGTCCTCTATAAGCTTTTGGCGGCTATCCCAGTGTATATCCGTTTTGCCGCTTAACGCCTTTTCTTTTAATTCTCCGTACATAGGTTAATACCCCCAGTTTATTTTAGGTTGGCTACTTATTTTCATGCCCCCGAATTGGGTTTCTTCGGCCGGCTTTTGCGGCAAATCAATCGTATTCAGCCCGTCGCGCAAGGCCTTTAAATCGTCGGCGGCTTGCTTGCAATCGTCGCCCATTATTTCGGGCAGCTTGGCCGGCACAACCCGCCGCACAACCCGGCACAGGGCCAGCCGCATAACCAGCTCTACCAACAGTACATTGCGCGGGTCATCTAGCCGCCAGCTACTTTCCCAGCCCGCCGTAACGCCCGGCTCCACGCCGGTACTATCCTCGGTAGCAATGTAGAATCCGTCGGCGGTGCGCGCTCTGGTTTCTTCTACGTAGGTGGTGCCGCTTTTCCAAAGCTCCGGTACACTAAAGGCGGCCTGCATATCGTAGCGCCCCGCCAAGGCGCTACGTACTTGCTCCACGGCTGCCCGTTCGGCCTGGTCCAGTACCTCGCCCTGTTCTTCTACCATACCCAGCAGCGTTTCGCGCTCAATATGCGTGTCGTAGTCGCTGTTAATTATAAATCCCATAATTTACCCTATAGTGGTTAAAATGCTTTTTGTTTATAGGCCGGGGCGTGTACCTGGGTATACTTCCCGGCGTTCTTATACCTGTACCAGTCTGCGTGGTACGCGCTGCACAGCAGGTATTCCAGCGCGTCGGTTTCGTGTCCGTGCGGCTCGTAGGTTATCCCCAAGCCAGCATCGGCTACCCGCTTTTTATTCTTCTTCCCGTCTGGCCCCTTCTTCACGCACAGCAGATCCTGCTGTAATTCCGTACAGCTCTGGTGCACGGTAATACTCATTTCCCCCTGCCTACCGGCCAGTATACTATTTACCCACTCGCACCGCTTGGCCGGGCTTGGTATTTCCTGTAGTACCCGGTTGTGTACCCTCCAGCCGTTAGCTCTAAGCACCTGCGCGGCGGCGGCAAAGTTGCCCGCGCTATCCTCGCTCACCGTGCCGGGGTTGGCCCCCGTACTATCGCCGTACAGGTACACCGTCTTATTCTGGTGCTTTTCCCACCGCCGGCAAAACTCCTTAGTCGTATAGGGGGTGTTCGTGTTGGGCGGCGCGGGGCATACCTCATCTACTATGTACACCGCTGGCCCCTCTAGCTGGGCAATTATTAAGGTCATGTGCGGCGCGCGGTTAAAGTCAAAGCTCAGGTGTAGCGGTGCCTCCGGGTCAGCCTCCAGGTCGGCTACGTGTTTCCGGCCTTCATAGGCCGGGTACATCTCCGCCCCGCTCCGTTCAACCGCGTTCCAATCCCCGTGCAGTAGGCGTGCCCTATCGTAGTCGCTCTCCATATTCCGCAGGTTGCCCTTATACAGGTCTACGAACCCCTTATCCGGGTTATCGTCTACAAACGCCTGAATATAGGCCTTGCTTTCCGGCAGCTCTACCGGGCGGCCCTCCCTGTCCATTACAAAGTAATCCCGGCACCAATAAAATCCGGGGTTGCCAGTAATTAGTCCCTTTTGGGTTAAGCCGTGTTCCTTAAGCATCCAGCGCACCCGGCTCATCGCCACATCATAGCCCTTATGCGGTACGCCGTCGCCGGCTTCCTCCAACCAGAAGTCCGTAAATTCAGCCGACCCTAAGCGCTGGTAGTCCGGGTCGCTCGGCTCCCAGCCTAAGCCCTTAAATACTTCCCGGCTTCCGTTGGCAAACTGAAAGTACATGTGGCTGGCGTTGTAGGTATAATCCCGGCCTTTCCTAAGCCCCCACGCCCGCAATACCTTAAAGAAGGTAACCAAGGTGCTTTCCCGAATATCTGTCAAGTTCTTACGCGCCGTAAGCCCCCGCGTGCCGGGGTACTGCAACCGCCGGCGCAACTTCCAGCATACGCCTAAGAAGCTCTTACCCCCACCGGCCGCCCCCCCGTAGAATACGTCGCGCGTGGTCTTATCTTCCAGCCGAAGCCACGCCTCATGCTGGCGCAAACTAGGCTCAAAGGTTATATTTGGCCCGCCCCTATTCACTTAGTTCTATTGTATTGCTACCACCTGCCCCGCCGGGAACATTACCCCCGCTAGGCACCACGTAATTAAAATTGAAGCTGCCCACCGCGTTAACCGTAATTTCTTTATTAAGCCCTAACAGCTTGCACCGCTTTTCTATACACCGCTCCACGCCCTGCAAGTACGTAGCGTCGCCTAGTAGCTGTTCTTTAGTTACCGTACGTTCCTGCATACCCCCTACGACGGCTACTGCTTTCCTGTCCTCACTGCCCGGCTTAGGGGCCTGCTTGCGGTCTTTAATCGTTCGCTTGGTCTTTTCCTGCTTGCTTCGTTCCCAGGCCAGCCAATACTCATGCTCCACCTTATCCAGCTTTTCCAACTCCCGCACTATATAGCGGTCGGTTAGCTCCTCCTGCCGGTCGTGCCAGCGTTTTAGCAGTTCCCTTACGTCTAGGCTTACCTGCTGGTGGCTAAGGGTATAAAGGCCGGAATTATGCAGGTTCAACTGCTCCGCCATAGCCCTATAGCTATACCCCTGTAAGTATAGCTCGCTTATGTAGGCTAAATCCTTTTCCCGTTGTTGCTTATTGCGCTTGTTACTTGCCATGCCTTTACGTTATATGGGTTTGACAGCCGGGCGACCCCCTACAGGGGCGCACGGTGGGTATGGGTTAATCTTCGGTTTCCAGTTCTAAGGCCGGGAAGTTGTCGGGTATTTGACTGGGGTCACCTTTATAGAATACCAGTACATTCTGGTGGGCTTTGGCTACTTTGCGGCTGGCATTCATTTGCTTACCTGCCCGTAGGGTTAGGCTTCCCACCGGGGTAAGGAATACCAGGTCGTTATACAGGTAGCAACCGGCTTGCTCGAAGGCGGCTATAGTATCTTTTACCAACCCCACGTAGAAGCCACCCTCGCGCACCTCTCCCACTACGAACACCGCAAATCGGTTAGGTTTAAGCAGCTGGCAGGCATTGGCAATAATCTGCCGGTAAGCGGTCAGGAAATCGCTGTACAGCATCGTACTTAGGTCGCCTGCAAGGTCGCTGTAGCGTTCCAGGTTGTAGTAAGGTGGGCAACTGAATATAAGGTCAGCCGCCGGGCTGTATTTGGCTAAATTGGCCCCATCGTCGCACGCCCAAACCGGCAGCTCCGGCAGGGTATGGCTTTCTAGCTGTTCCTTATTGGCTATTACCTGTTCTTTGCGAATATCAGTACCGCTGTAGGTATGGCCCTGGTAGGCGGCAACCAGACCACGCACCGAACCCCCGGCGAACGGGTCGGCTATATGGCCATTAGGCGGGCAAAACCACTTATAGCACACTTCCGCTAGTACCGG
>CAZDEY010000004.1:229756-236389 GCA_964504565.1 uncultured Roseivirgaceae bacterium | reverse complement strand
CATTATCCTCATTTTTAGTAGTGGTATTAGGCAGTTCCCGTCCGGCGTGGCTGGTTATGCCTATTTCCTCTAACCAATAGCGTTTACGCTCCTGCCAGTAGCCCTGACGGCTATCCAGTACGCTTAAGGGTGGGGCTATAAATACTTTAGCCAGCCTGCCGCGCTCGCTTTGGTAATCTTCGTCCTCTAATTCTTCGGTGCTACGCTCTGGTAACTCCTGTTCAGCAAACCCTAACTCGCGTTCACTAAAACCCCATTCTAATAAATCTTCTTCATCAAACTCGTTAGCCAGCTTTTCCCAATCCCACTGACCGGTATTGCGGTTAAGCCGTACGTTAAGCTCGCGCTCATCCTCTATATCCAGGTTCACCTCTACGACCGGCACGTGTGTAAGGCTCAGCGACTGCGTAGCTACACGCAGCCGCTGGTGGCCCCCTACCAGTACGCCGAAGCGTTCCGGGTTCACGTTGACTATACAGGGGTCAATAAAGCCGTACTTTTCCATGCTTTGCCGCAACTGCTCGTATTGCAGTTGGGTAAGCTCGCGCGGGTTATAGGCTGCCGGTTTTAGCTGTTCTACCGGCCAGTGCTTAACGGTTAGCTGTTCCTTACTCATTAGGCGTTAGAAAGGGTTTAACAAGGCGGTATTCGGCGCGGCGTAGTTGGTCGGCTTGGTCTACGAATGAGCCGCTTAGTTGGCAGGTAGATTTAATTACCTCGCCTTCAATAGAGGTAGACTGGATTAAGGCTTCTTTGCCGACAATGCTACACTGAAACGGGCAGCGGATAAAGTCGCCCCCTACCGGGTAGCTTTCCGTTTTATTCCATTCGCCCTGGCTATTACGGTACCCGGCCAACATCATAACTTTGCGGCCGTTGCTGGCCGTGTGGTTGCTTACACACGGTTCGGTTAGGGGTTCGCAGGCCCCCTTACTTTCGCTTACCGGAACCCCGGCCGCCGGATTCTCAGTTACCGTATTAACCCTTACGCTTTCGCGGGGCAGTTCATTAGCCGGGGCGGTGCTGGGGTCAACCCATTTAGGCACCTCTTTAGCCGCCTTGCGTTTCTTTTCAGACGCTTGGTGTAAAATAGCTTCCATCTCGGCTTTCACCGCATTAGCCGGGGTGCATACCTCTACCTTGTCAACTAACTTGTTTACGTTAATTGTTACGTCCTTTTGCGGGGGTTCAGGGGGGTTACCTGGGGGGCGCTGTTGATTTACCTTAGATATAACATCTTCCAGAATATCAGTTATAGCTTTTTGAATTTCTGTTGCCTTTTTGACAACGGCTTCGTTATACTCTAAACGCGAACTATGGTTTAATAACGTATCATTCAGGCAAATATCGTTAGTCATTATTCCGGCCGTAAGCCCTTCTACCTGCTTTTTTAATGCGGCTACTTCTTTATGAGCGTCTAGCCCAACCCATAGGCCAATAAGCCCTAATATAATTGAACCCGCTATTGCTATCGCTATCATAATTACTTCACTTTAAAAATTCGTTTGATTTCATCTACCACCCGCAGCTTACCGAAGCTATTCCATTCTCTAGGTTGCCGGTCAGTCAAATAGCCTTCTCTCCAGTAGGGCGTGCTGCCCACCCCTTCCGGGTACAAGATGACGATAGGTTTGTGGTAAGGTTTGCTGCCCGGTTGCTTTACTCTTATGTGGCCGGTATAGGCTTTGGGGTCAGTTCCGTTGGGAATATCGGCCAACAGCATGCCAGTATATTCACAGACGTATGCTTCACCGGTAGGGCCTATGTTTTTCAGCAGGTCGCCGCCAACGTTTATGTTATTGTGTGAGATTTCCATAGCTACTGATTTACCGGTTTGATACTATCCGCATTCATAAAGGCTTCCGCGCTGCCGACCGGCTCAAAATTGTTACCGTTCCAGAAATTACCCATGTCCTCATGGTTGCGACACGCCGGGTTGCGCATTTGAAAGGCTAAGAGGGAAAGCTTCTTGCGGGCATCAATAGCAGTTTTGCGCCACTGGTCGCAAGATTCGGCCGAACGCTCGGCCCACTGGGTTGCCGCCTTAGCTTTGCGGCGTTCGTGTACGTACAGGCTGTACATGACCGCACAGGCTATAAGAAGTAAAGGGGTTAGGAAATTTTGCATTTTAATTTAAGGTATTTAGCTATTGTAAATTTGTGGGCCGTAGCCCGTAGGTGTTCCTGATATTGGTATTCCAGCGTGCGCGTGTCTACTAACCGTAGCTCCCGGGGGGCGGGCTGGTCATACTTTAGCCGCCGTAGCATTGGGTAGTAGTTTATCTTGCGCCGCCGTGCCAGGTTCATGTTCTTTCCAGATAATAGTGTAGGGTGTGCGGGGCGGGCTTATCGCCGCCAAAGTACCCGCCTAACACCCAGCCTTCGCCCCTCTCAAAAGGGGCGGTATGCTGACCTAATTTCATTCCATCGGCTACTATACTCACCTGGACTTTACGGCTGTTCGGCATAGGCCCTAACAGGATGTAAAATTCCTGTCCCGGCTCCACTACCGCCAGCGGTGTAATAGTGCGTAAGCCCTTATGGTACTGGTAGGCCGTTAGCTGAATCTTTCCGGAGTTCTTGCCCTGACCTGGCACCCACCCTACCCGTAAGCTGTTGTAATGCCACGGCTTAAGTACCTGTA
This sequence comes from uncultured Roseivirgaceae bacterium, assembly GCA_964504565.1. GTDB lineage: Bacteria > Bacteroidota > Bacteroidia > Cytophagales > Cyclobacteriaceae > Cesiribacter. Next base: position 233,746 of record CAZDEY010000004.1, on the reverse strand, counting down.
CCGACCAACGCTCCCTTAGAAGGTTGTTCAGCCAGTCTTTTTGCGGGCTTTGGGTTTTAGGGCCGTAGTACTTTACCAGTTTAGGGAGTAGTACCGTGCTAATGCCGCAAAGCTTGTTGGTGTCGTTTTCCCGGTCTAGTGGCTCGTACAGGCATGTATCAAACAGAACCGCCCTAAATGCCTCCAATCCATCGCTACGGCGCGGTAGTATACAGCCCGCCGGGCGGTGCCTGCCCTCTTTGATGCGGTATATCATTTGCCCTTATTTTGGTGGTAACTGACCGCTGCCACCACGTAGGCTGCGCTTACTATCATGCCGGTATAGAGCGGCCAAGTGCTTTGCGCGGTGCCGCTTATATAAAGCGACTGTATGCCGTCGCCTAGGAACGTAGACAGGCCGGCGGCCCCTATCGGGCTGAATGCCATGTTGAGCGCGCCCTTAAGCTTCCGTGTTAGGTTCTTCATTTGGAATAAGGTTAATGTATCCCTTTACTATTCCGCGCACCGTATTGGGGTGTAAGAACACCTCATCGGCTATCTCCCGGTAAATACTTTCGTAGCTCACGTCACAAAAGCGGCCGGCTTTTTTTCTGGCCTCATCATAAAGCTCATTGAACAGGCTTTTTACTTTTTTGTGCCGGGCTACCGTGTAGGGGCTGGGGGGCATAGGTCGGGGGGTTAGGACTGTTGATTTCATCGGTATTTACGTTATAAATTTTTCTAATTTAAACCCTTTTTATACGGTATAAGCGTTTGTTAGTCCGCTATCGACGTACTAACGCTTCCTATAGGCACTCCGTTCCTTATCTAATATCGTAATTTTTGATATTACCTCCCAATTATGGGGCAGGTTTTCCTTCTTGACAGTGAAATAAACGAGTATAGCGTATACGTAGCGCGGGAGTGGCTGCGCCGCCATGACGGCCCCGGCCAGCATTTAACAATCAATATTAACAGCCCCGGCGGCAGTGTAGTGGCCGCGTATTCGCTGTTTAGTGAGTTGTTAGCCGCTAAGGCTACCATTACCACGCGTAACGTGGGTATATGCGCTTCTGCCGCCAGCTTCCTACTGCTGGCCGGTCATGAAATCGAAATGCACGATTACGCGCTCATTATGTGGCACAACCCCTGGAACCTTTCGGTGGGGGATAGCAACCAGATGCGTAAGGATGCCGAGGTGCTGGATAAGTTCCGCGCCGGTATTGCTACTATCTACCAGAAGCGTACCGGCCGGGAGCTACAAAGTGTACTGGATGATATGGACAAAGAAACCTGGTTTGACGCCAGCGAGGCTAAAGAATTAGGGCTGGCTACTAAAATCATTGAAACGCCCGGCATTGCCGCCACCAACAAGCAGGAATTTACCGCTATGCAGTCCGTACAGGTGTACGCTGCTATGCGCGACAATGCCACCAAAGCGGGCTATACGCCTGCCGCACCGGCCTCTACAGGGCCGGGTGCCGCCGCACCGGGCGTCGCCACGCCGGAAGCGAGTACCCCCCGCCAACCAAGTAACGACCCTCTTAAAATCACTAATGACGATAACATGAGTGTACAAGCAATCGCGGCCAAACTGGGCTGCAAAGAAAACGAAGTAGACGGCCGCGTTGCTGCCTTGCTGGAAGAATCTACCAGCCAGCGAACCGAATTGAAGGCCGCTAAGCAGGATTTGACCAATACCAAGGCCGCCCTGAAAGATGCAGAAGATAAGCTCTCCGCCTACCAGCAGAAAGAGCAGGCTAAGGTTAAAGCCGATGCCGAGGCGGCAGTAGACGCGGCAGTAAGCGAACGCCGCATCCCGGCCGACGACCGAGCCGACTGGCTGGAAGCCTACCTACAGGCCCCGGAGCGTACCGCCAAGCAACTGGCCGGGATTACGCCCGCGCCGAAGCTAAGCGGTGTGCCGGAAACCGGTAGCGACAAAAACGACCCCGAAAAGGATGAGCTAAGCCCCTTTAATAAGCGCTTGGCACAACTAGAAGCCAAAAACGAGAAATAATGGCAATGACCACCACAGTAACCACTGTTTACGACAGTGAGGTACTCGAAACCCTGCTTAGCCAAGCTACGCTGGGCAATGAATTGGTACAGCGTGGGCTGTGCCATACCGAGTTCCTGGACGGGGCACCTAAACTAGCAATCCCGCGCAGCCGCGCCGGTAATATGCTACAAGCCCGCGTTGAACAGCCCACCCGTGCCAATGCGCAGGGCAGCTACGAAATTGACGAGCTGTACCTGGAGCCTAAAGATGCTATGGTACTGGGCGACTTTAATCCGCGCAGCTTTGAGAAGTTCTGGCGCAGGTACCAGCCTAGAGGCCCGCTGTTGTTCCATGAGCTGGCACCGGAAATCCAAAGCGACCTGTTAGCGCGCATTGCCGAAACGGTTGATTTTGAAGTATACGACGTATTAGTAAATGGTGATAGTGCAGGCAGTACCGGTACCCGCTTAGACCTGTTCGACGGCCTTACTAAGCGTATTGCTGCCAACCCGGCAACTATCGACGTACCTACCCCGGTAGCCCTTACCGGCGGCCAGTCCGGCAACATCGTTACCAAACTGGAGCAAATGCGCAGCTTAACGCGCTTGGCTATTCGCCGCAGCCCAATGCTACGCTACCTGATGAGCCCGGTAGACCATGATAAGTATACTAGCCATCTACGGGAGCAAACCTATAAAGGTATAGAGTATACCGAGGTAGGCCCTATGCGCTATAACGGTATAGGCATTGAGGTGCTTAGTGCGCTGCCTGAAAATACGGTTATCCTTACGCTGGTGGGCAATAGCCTAAGCTCTAACCTGTGGTTAGGTTTTGACTACAGCCGTGATGCCGAAGCCCTGCAAATTGATAAGTGGGAAAAAGCCGGGGAACGCTACTTCATTAAAATGCTAATGAAAGCCGACACGCAAGTAGTGTGGGGCGACGATGTAGTGTTCTACCAAGCGTAATTAACCACCGCATACTATAAATACCTAAAAGGCCGGTGTAAGGCCGGCCTTTTTTCTCTCTCCTAACCACCTATCTGTTTAATGGTAACCCTAGACGCTACGGCTATTATTGTTTCACTTGTTGGCTTCATCGGAGCTTTAGGGTTAGCCGTCATAGGCTACTACTTGCGCCGCTTTCACAACGGCGTAGACCGCCTGACTGATGCGGTGGAACGATTGAACCGCTACCAGGCTACCAGCGAAGAGCGCATTAAGCGACTGGAGGCCCGATTGGAGGAAACCGAAGCTAAATGTAAAAGCTTTGACGAGGGAATAAGCCGCTTCTACAAGGAGTGGATACCACAGTATAGCAAAGAGCGAGATGAACGGGTGCGCGAAATAGTAGACCGAGAAATAATCCGCTTCAATATTAGCCGCCACGAAGGCGGAAGCACAAGCAACCCGAGAACCTTTACCACTAACCCAACCTTAAGACCTGCCGCTAACGATGATTAACGCAATCGAAAACTTTATACAAAAGCTTTGGGGCCACCGTCAGGAGGCGGCCGCCCTTACCCTGAAATACTTACGCCGCTTTAGTGAGTTTGTAGTTATTCTGGCCGCCCTCTGGCTGTTGGCCGGCTATAACACTTGGGTACTCATCATTGACCCAACGGCGGCAGTAATGGATGCCGGGGTATACCAGCTTTTAGTACTAGGCATATGCAAATTTCTACTGGCTACCGGCTTTGCCTGGGTCGCTCTACGGCTTCAATTCCCTAAGCTTTACAAATACCTAGATGACGAACTCGAGGACGAACTTAAAAGACATCATTCGCAATCATGGGAATCAAGAATAAAATTCTCTACGTGGTACTTCTTAGCTTACTTAGCTGGGGCTTTGTACTGCATGGCGTAGAGGCTAAAGACACTAAACCGGACTGCTTAACGGGATTAGCAGCTAGCCAAATTGGGGTACGGGAAGCGCACCCTAACGACAGTTACGAAATACGCGGATACTTATGGGCCGTTGGCTTTAACCAGCCTGTGCCGTGGTGCGCG
>CAZDEY010000004.1:203508-229733 GCA_964504565.1 uncultured Roseivirgaceae bacterium | reverse complement strand
TGTCGGGTGGACACACGCCCTTTGCGGAATTGAAAGCCCGCTTAGCGCGTGGTCGCCCGCCTGGTTCCCGGCCGCTAATACCATTTACACGCGGGGCAGGGCTGACAATACCACCCCCCGCCCGGGCGATGTATTCGGGCTGTACTACCAAAGCCGAAAACGCATAGCCCATGTAGGTTTTATCGAAAGCTGGCCAGCGGGCGATTGGTGTATAACCATTGAAGGCAATACCAACGGCGAAGGAAGCCGCGAGGGCGACGGAGTGTACAGAAAGCGCAGGTTAAAACGAGGTATTTACAAAGTAAGTGCTGTACAAAGGCACCCGGACCGGCGGGAGTTTCTACCGAAACCCAAGTAAAAGAACGCTTAGTAGCCGTTCCGGTGCCGGGGGCTGAAACCTCTTTCACCCTTAGCCCTACCCAACTGGCCGACCTGTGCAATGATTCAATAAACTGGAACAAGCCGCAATCTTTCCAGAGTAGCGACGGCCACGCAGCCGCCAGCCTGGAAAAAGACAGTACCGGCACCGTCAGGGTGAATTGCAAGTGCGATAGCCTGGAGGCTCAGGTACTGGTTAAAGACAGCCTGGTGTACGAAACCAAATACCTACCGGCCGAATCTAAAACCCCGTGGTACGACATGGCCGCCCGATGGCTGGCTATTGGCCTGATAATCTTCTTACTAATCTTATTTAAACTCAAATAGCTATGGCTGTAAAGAACAAAACCGCTGAAAACCAAGCCGCCGGGGTTCCGGCCCCGGAAAAGGCTAACGATAATAAAACCGCTAACCAGCCCGCCGAGGGAAAGGAAAGTGCCGGTGCCGAGAATGTAAATGTAGAGGAGGGCGCACCGGGCGTCGCCACGCCGGAGGCTGAACAAATAGCCGAGCAGTTAAACAAGGCTATGCAGGGCAGTACGCACCGCAAGCACGTATTTATTGCCCCTAATGGCGACTGGTTCTTTGATGAACGCCAGGCTAAGCGCCGCTTTGCGGAATACAGCCGCAAAGTGAACCCGTATTACGAGGCCCCGCAGGAGGAGCGCCCCAAACTGAAGAACCTTAAAAAGGCTAAATAATGGCAATAGGTAAAGTTAGTACTACGCGCCAGGACGGGCGGCTTAACCGGGAAAAACCCGGCCGCGACCATATAAGCGGGATAGTCGCCTACGGCACCAAACCAGCCAGTTTCGGCAGTGGCAATGCCGTGCAGGTATTTAGCGTGGAGGAAGCCGAGGCGGTCGATATAACCGCCGCCGCTTTCCCGGCCCTGCACTACCACATAAGCGAGTACTTCCGGGTAAACCCCGGCGGTAACCTATATGTAGGCATATACCCAACGCCGGGCGGCTCCCCTACCTTTAGCGAGGTAGTGAGCCTGCAAAGCTTTAGCGGCAACCAAATACGCCAGATTGGGGTGTATACCGAAACCGCCTTAGCCACTACGCAGGTAACCGCCCTACAGGCGCAAATTAACGCCTTACGTACCGCTGGCTACCCTGTAGTTGTGCTACTGACAGCTAATATCGTAGGCCAAACCCTTAGCGCATTACCTGACTTGCGCAGCTTAGATAGCAACGGGGTAAGCGTGTGTATTGGTCAGGACGGGGGCGCAAAGGGCGCAACCGTGTACGCCTCGGTAAACAAAACCGTGGGCTGCTTAGGCGCGGCTTTGGGCGCGCTAAGCGATAACGAGGTACACGAAGCTATAGACTGGGTAGGCAAGCGCAATTTAGGCGAAACCGCCGAACTGGACACCTTGGCTTTTGGTGAGGGTACCCCTTACAGCAGCGTACAGCAGGCGCAACTGAACGACCTGGACGCTAAAGGCTATGTATTCCTGATTAAGCGCAAAGTGCCGGGCAGTTACTTTAATGCTAGCTGGACGTGCAGCGATGGTGACTACGACACACTAGAGGCCACCCGCACAATGGATAAGGCGCAGCGGTTGGCCGAGGCCGCTTTAGAGCGGGCCTTGAGCCAGCCAATCTACGTAGAGCCGGGAACTGGTTTTATTACCAGCGGTGTGATTGCCAGCCTAAAGGCAGCGATTAACCAGCCGTTACGGCAGATGGAAGGGGCCGGTAATGTGAGCGGCTATAGTGCCGAAATACAACCCGACCAGGACGTAGCCAGTACGCGGCGCGTGACCATTAGTATAAACGCGGTAGGCGTACAGAAAGCGCGCGATTTTGATATTAACCTGGGCTACGCCCCTAAATTAGCTTAACATGGCAACAAACCCTTTCAAACCGCATATTAACGGTACCACCTACGGTTGGGGCATGGTGCAGGTATTTCTACAGGGCGACACTACGCCTATAGCCACGGTGCGTAATGTGGAGTACAGCGATAACCAGGATATTGAGAATATCTACGCCGGGGGCGTTATGCCCGCCGGGCGGGGCTACGGCAATTATGAAGCTACGGCCAAAATTACCCTGCTGCAAGAAGGGGTTATTGCCCTGCAACGCTCGGTGGGGAGCCGCCGCCTACAAGATTTGCCGCTGGCTGATATTGTAGTTAGCTACGTACATCCGGATTTAGGCCGCCGCGTGACTGATAAGATATGCAATGTGGATTTTAAGAACAACGCCCGTAGCCTGGAACAGGGGGCTAAATTCTTTGAAACCGAACTGGAGCTGGTATGCAGCCATATTGAATGGGATGAGGCGGTACTAACCGGCCTGATTCCTAAAACCGGCCTTGCTACTTAACATTCTAATTGACCCCTAAGATGAAGAAAGAACAAACCGAAAAGAGCTTGCGCGAACGGATGCAGGCCAAAGCCGAAGAGGTAAAGAAGGCGCACAAAGTACGGCGCGCAATCTATATTGAAACCAACGACCAGGACAGCGGCGAGGTAGTGGGCGCATGGTTCAAACGCCCCGGCGCGGCTGAACTGGAAGCCCCAACGGCTTTAACCCAACAGGGGCAGGCTATTGGGGCCGTGCGCGTGTTGGCCCAGGATTGCTTTCTGGAAGGTAACCGCGCCCTGCTGGAAGATGAGGAGTACTTTATACAGGTACTGCCGGAATTGCAGGAGTTAATGCCTGCTGGACTGGGCCGCCTGGAAAAGTACTAGGCCGGGCGCAGGTAAACCCCGGCCAGCGGCAGGATTGGTACCGCAAAGTAAATACGCTTATCAGGTACTACCTGCACCTTGACCCGGCCACGCTGTCGGAAGAACTGTGGGCAGCGCGGGCTGCCGAAGCCCTCTGGCTACATAATGAACTTAGTAAAAACGCCGTCCGGCTCTCCTAATGAATGAAAGCGTAAAGTTTAGTTTGTACCTTAACGACCTGGCAAAAGCCCCCTTACGGGCTTTTGGCCGGGTCGGTGATAATGTGCTCACTAGGCTGCACCGCAAAAACCAGCAATTTAATGATGAGCTAAGGCGTACCGGACGGGAAGCTAGTACGGCTGGTAGCGGTTTAAACCAGTTAGCCAGCGGCGCGCGTAACCTTATAGGGGCCTACCTAGGCGTTGAGGGCCTACGTAGTGCCTGGAACATTACCGCCGACATCCAGCAGAACCGCTTGGCGTTAGGGTTATTGTTCAAGGATGCGGAAAAAGGCACCGCTAAGGTGAATGCCTTATTGAGCCGAAAAAGCCCCCTTAAAGGCACTGAAATGTTGGCTAGCTATAAGAGCCTGTTAGCCGGCGGGTTCACTGAACAGCAGGCCGACGGTACGCTTACGATGCTGGAAAATATAGCCGCTGTGGCCGGAACGGATGCCCTGCCCCGCATTACTGCCCAGCTGACGCAAATTAGGGCGGCCGGTGTGCTGCAGGGTGACGAACTACGGGTGCTTAACGAGCTGGGCATTCCTATTATGCAGGAGATGGCTCGACAGTACGGTGTTACCGGGGCGGAGTTTAAGAAAATGACTTCGGAGGGTAAGGTAGGCTTTGAGGACGTAATGAAGGGCCTACGAGGCCTAACCACGGAAAGCGGTATCTTTGCCGGGGCGGCCGAAAAACTATCCGAAGGGCCGGCCGCTAAGCTAAACTATACCCTTGGTCGAGTAGCGATGCAAACCGAACGCATATTTAGCCTGGCTATGCCGCTGGTTAATACCATGTTCGGGCTGGCAAATTCTTTCCTGGAAAGCGATGCAGCGGTAAATACATTAGCCTTAACGTTAGGCGTATTAGGCGGGGCCTGGGTACTGCATAAATCCTTAGCCATGGGCGCGGCCTTAGGCATGCGCGCCTACAACTGGGCTACCAAAATAGGCATCATAACTAATAACGGCATGGCAATTAGTTTGCGCGGCATTGGGGCGGCCTTAAAGTCAATCCCGGTGCTAGGCTGGATAGCCTTAGCCGTGGAAGGTTTTATATTGCTCTGGCAGCACAGCGAAACCTTTAGGGGTGCGCTGTACGGCATTGGCGAAATGGCCAAAGCTACCATGCCACTACTCAAGACCCTGGCTAAAATGTTTTGGGCCTTGCATACCGGGCAGTGGAAAACGTTAGGCGGCTTAGGAAGCCAGCTCAAAGAGCAGTGGAAGAACCTTGACTTAGGGGCGGCCTGGCAGCGGGGCATGGACAAGGGCAAAAGCCCGGAGGCGGATAAAAGCGGCCTACAGCAATTAGCCGACGGCGGCAATAGCCTATTTAACGCCGGGGGCGGTAACAGTGCCTTAGCAGCGGCAGGATCCGGAGCGGGTGGCAGTAGCAGCGGTGGGGTAAGTGTAGGCGGTGGCAGTAGCAGTAGCCAGCGGGCTATAATTGTCAATATAGAGAACTTAGTACGGGAGATTACCATTAGGGCGGAACGGGTACGCGAAGGCGTAAGTGAGATGCGCGACGTGCTGGCCCAGGAAACTATAAACGCGTTGCGGGATGTGGAGGTGAGCTATGGCCGTTAAGCGAGTATTTGAAACCTTAGAAGCTATTGCGCGCCGCGCCGAGGGTGGCCTTACTCCTTTCGGGCGGCGGGAGCAGTTACAAACCCCCTACTACGACTACGTAACCCTACGGGCCGGCGCACAGGCAATCCACCTGAACGCCGTGCAGGTGGATGTAGACCTTGAAAAAGATTTAGTTATTACCCCGCTATACGGCAGGGGTGAAAGCGGGGCTATCGTAGAGGAGATGCGCACCATGCCTCGGGCGTTGGTAATACGCGGGTGGCTGTTTGCCCAAAAAGGCAACCAGCCGCGCCAGCTTAGGCGGCAACTGGATAGCCTGTGCGGCTCAAACAGTGCGCTGGAGGTGGAAAGCCCCAGCCTACTAGATTACAACATTCACAGCATTGTAATACGGCGGCTTAGCCTACCGGCGCAGCAGCACCTGAACGCCCAGCCGTTTAGCATTTATGCGTACGCTGACCAGTACGCCGAACTAGAATTGAGGGGCAATGTATAAGCAGGGTATTTGCGATATAACCATAGGCGATTACCGGCTTAGGGAGGCTGAAAACATTCAGGTAGAAAGTAGCTGGGATAAGCTCACTGACACCTGCATCATTAAGCTACCCCGGCGGCTATACTTTGCCGGTAAGCCGGTAAGTAATGCCGGACCGTGGCAGCGCGGGCAGGCGGTAGGCGTAGCATTCGGCTACGCTGATAGCGGCGTAATAGGAAGGTTTGAGGGATTTATAACCTCTGTTGAAGCTGGCACCAATATAACACTGCACTGTGAAGATGCGATGTACGGCCTTAAGCGCGGAAGCGTGAGCAACCACTGGCCGGATGGGGTAAATTTGCGGCAGTTACTGACCGCCACGATAGGCAGCAACGTTAGGGCGGCAGATGTGCAGTTAGGGGCTTTTAAGGTAGATAATGCCAGCCCGGCGCAGGTACTGGATGCCTTGCGCACTGAATACCAGTTGCCCAGCTTCTACCGCGCCGGCACGCTATACAGTGGCCTAAAGTTTTGGCCTGAATTACAGCGTACGCATACGGTAGTGATTGGCCGTAACACGGCGGCTGACAGTTTGGAGTGGAACGAGAGCGGCAGTGAAGATTTTGAAATTGAGGCTGTTGGCCTGTATACCGAAGGCGGGCAGCAAAAGAAACTAAGTGTAAAGGTGGGGCGGCCGGGCGGCGTGAAACGGACCGTACACTTTTACAACCTGCGCACCACGGCCGCTTTAGAGGCGGCCGGGCGGCGTGAATTGGAAAAAATGGATTTTACCGGCTACCGGGGCAGCGTTACGCTATTCGGCGTTCCGGTAGTGCGCCACGGCGATATACTGGATTTACGAGATAATACCTACCGCGAACACCGGGGCCGGTATTTGGTGAAGGCGGTAACGTCGGAATTTGGTAGCAACGGGATTAGGCAAAAACTTGAATTAGATGCAAGAATTGATTAGGCAAATACGCGCCTGGCTAGCCCTTAAAGCCCCGCTACCGGTTTTAGGCACAGTTACTAAGGCTGACAGTAAAACGTGCGACGTAAAGCCGCTAAATAGCGGGCCGGAGATTAAAAGCGTACGGCTGTATGCTTTGGGCGACGGCACCCCGGCGGTACTGGTCGTGCCGGCAGTGGGTAGTACGGTGCTGGTTGGGTGGCTGGATAACGGGCATACGGCCTACCTGGCCGCCCACACGCAGGCGCAACGCATTGAGCTTAACGGCACCGAAATGGGTGGGCTGGTAGACTGGCCAAAGCTTAAAGCCGAACTGGATAAGGAAAAGCAGCGGCTAACCGCCTTTCTGGATGCCTACAGTAATGCTACCCCGGTGGCTAACGACGGTGGCGCGGCTATTCAAACGGCGGTTAAGGCGGCAACGTCGGCCCTACAGGAGGCTAATTTTACCAACCTTGAAAACGAACTGGTAAAGCATGGCTGAATTGACCGACATACTACTGAATAGCGACGGCGGGCTAAGGATTGAAAACGGCGACTTGGTTTTAGGGCGGGGAGAATCCCAAACCGCCGCCCTGCTATTAGAAACTGCCCCCGGCGACTGGAGGGATGAACCAACGGCCGGGGCCGAGGCCGAGCGGGCCTTAAGTGGCCCGCGCGACAGCGTGGCTTTAGAATCCCGGCTTAGGAGGCAACTAGACCGGGAAGGGATTACGATGGACGGCGTAACGCTAAACGGGGAAGTAATAGAAATGACATTTAGATGAAAACCTACACGGTTAGGCAAGGGCAAGATTTACTAGACGTAGCTATACAACTGTACGGCGATATGGCAGGTGTACTACGGCTGATAAAAGATAATGGCTTGCCCTTTACCCCTGAATTAGCGGTTGGGCAGGAGTTACTGTACGACCCGAACGCGGCCCGGAACCCGGACGTAGTGGCGCACTTTGCCGAGCGCAATATAATTATAGCCACGGCCACCGAGGGGCCGGCTGATTTAGGTACTGAAATAGGCGGGCTACACTTTGACCCGGAACACTTTAAAACGGAGCACTTCTTATAATGAGTACTAGAATAAACGAACAGGATTTTGACGCGGTAGTTGATGAAACCGTGCGCGTAGGCAGTTTAGGCGTTGACGATAAGACCGACGGCTTTACGCTGCGCGCGTTCCTAAAACGCCTGAGGTTAAGCTTCCTGTTACCGGGCAAGGTGGGGAAAGCAGACTTGACCCAGTCGCTTCGTAATGAGATTGACGGTATATCCAAGCGCACCAGCGGCGATGGGCCACCGCCGGGCGGCACGGAGTTGGAAAGCGGCAATAAGATAGCCGGCTCTACCTTTGATAATACCTACGTATACGGGCAGGATGGTGACGGCAACGATTTGTTTATAGCCGACGAGCACCGCTATTTTGACCGGCTAAACAAAAACCTTTGGTACTGTTCCGATGCCGCTACCGGTACCTGGGAGAAACTGGATGCCGGGGGCATTCAGTACGGCCCGGTGACGGATTCGGAAGACGGGCTTGCCACGCCGGCCCTAAAGGCAGCGGCTGAAAAAGCCGAACCGTTAGAATTAGGTATTGGTTCGGGCGGTAATACTGACCGGCCGCCCAGCTTGCAGGGCAACACTATCTTAGTTAGCGCGCCTTCACAGGACGCGCTAAACTTAACAGACGGCCAGGATGAAATAATTGACCTGAAAGATAGCAGCTATCTAACCAGGACTTTTAAACGTAGGCCCGCTAACACGGCCGCCCACCACAATATAAAACTTCGTTTAGGATCTAATTTAAACCAGCTACCGGCCTCGCTGGGTGACCACGTTTACAGGGGTACCGTTCGGATTATAGTGGAGGTAGGGTGTACTGATTTCAAGGTGCGGTTCCCTACCTCTATGACCAATTCCAATCCGCTGCACTTTGTAGAGTACAATATAAGTATAGGAGGACAAACCGTACCCGACTACTACGAGTTCTCGTACGCCTTCGATAAAACCGACGGAGGTATTATAACCTGGCAGGTGGCGGGCTACAATAGAAATGTGGCCAGTGTGTTTTCTACCGAAAACCTAAACCTATTGGCTAAAGGGCAGCTACCTGCCAGGTTAGGGAGATTCCGGGAACAGGACAACTTGCCCCATTTTGGCAATGGGAGCGGTAGCGATAAGCGGATAGCGTTGTATGAGGACTTATCTAGCGTTGGCAACGGTGAAGTAAACACCAATACTAACGCTGGAACAGAAACCGGTGTAGAAAACTTAGTTTTACCCAAAAGTGGCGTAAATACTCCGATTAAAGGCTTAAAAGCGGTAGATGATTCTATAGAATTAATTTCAGCCGCCGGCCACGTTGGAATTCGCTTAACCAACCCTGAAGTAGTACCAGTCACTTTTAGTAGCACGAGCGGCGGGCGGTATATAGTAGATACCCAGCAAGAAAATAGGTTTTACGCTTACGTAAACGTAGGGCAAAACGCGCAGTTATGGTTAAATAATAGTACCGACGTAGCGCAGGGCATTGTGGTACTACGTAATACTATAGCCAGCCCAGTTACGGTTCAGGTGCCAGTTAAAACCCGAATAGGCGCTTCGGCGGTAAGCCTTGTAGCCTGCACTATACCGGCCAACCAGGAATTTACCTTTAAGGTGGAAGCCTTTATGCAGTCTGGAACTAGTTTTAACCTACAAAATCAGGTTTGGACATGGCAAACTACCGCCGCGGACGGACAATTGGTAGGTTTGGGCACACAAAGCGGCGCAGTAGATGAGGCTACAGTTAGGAACCTGCTAAATCTAAAGGATGGAGCGGTAACCCTAACGGCGGCCGGGGCTAATAATTATACGCTTAATTGGGAAACCGCCGCCCGCCGCGGCACGCTAAACGTTGCTAGTTTAACAGCGAACGACACGATAGACCTTATTAATGTAGCGGACGTAGATAGTAAGGCGTTTAAAATAACCGGTAACGTGCCGGTACGCTTTACCTACTCTACTGGTGGCAAAACCCTGAACATAGAAGGTATAGACCCCGGAACCGGCACCCGTACGGTATTTATAGATCATTCGAACGGCGAGATAAACATTTACTGGGATATAGCCTATCCGCTGGCTTCCAATACGCTTTACCTGGGCAACCACGAAAGCGTAAACGGTACCCACGCCGCCCCCCGTACCGCGCTGACGGCAAACGAGGAACGCGCGATAGTAGGCAATACCTTCCTGTTTTATTTCAACGGTACTTGGTCAGCCCCCGCCAATTGGAAGCGCATAGGGGCCAACACGGTGACAAATAACGAACTGGCAATTATTTCCGGTATGGTGGTTAAGGTGGCCGGGGGCGTGGTAGTGCATTACGGCGTACAGAAGGAGGTAGTGTAATGGAACAGTTTGTAGCCCCTTTTCTAGTGCAAGGTTTTGGTGTAGCTCCCACAGTACCGCCTAAAACCTTCCGCGTAAACTTTGGCACGACGGAACCGAGTACGGGGTGGAATAACTTAACCAATGCGGCGGCAAACGCAAACCTGATAAACCTAAAAGATACTACCGGTGCCAACGGCACCTATCATATCTATTTAGTGCATGCCTTTACCTCTACCAACAACGCCGGCCAAACACCTAGCCCCGCTGGGTCAGGCATATTCCCGGATTTGGTACACGAAGGGCAGTTCTTTAGTAACACCGCCGCCCGACAGTTTAAGTTTACCAATCTAAACCCTGGAAAAACTTATACAGTACGCCTTTTTGGTTCGCGTAAAGATTCCAGCAACCGCCCGACTACCTGGACTATCGACGGCGTAAGTAAAACGCTAGAATGCGGTAGCAACATAAATAATACGATAGAATTTAATGTGATTTCACCCAGCGGCGGAAACGAAATCATAATAACGACCGACCCCGGTGCCGGCTCTGGCAATGGCTTTAGCTATACCGGCGCGGCACTACTAATAGAAGAAAATTAACAGGCTATGACAATCGAGGAACTTAATACGCTTATTAGCACCCTGCAAGAAAAAACCGTTACTAAACTGCAAGAAATTGCGGATAAGGACGCGCTGTTTAACGAGGAAAAAGACCGGGTAAAGAAGTGCAATTACCGCAACGATTTACGCACCCTGGAGTATGAGCTTAGCCGATTGGAGCGGGCTAAGTTAGAGGCCGAACGAGATTTAGCTTGGGAAAAATACGATGCAGGGATTTACTAGGAGCGCGCAGGTTGTAGGGGCCGGGGAGCAGGTAACGCTAACCGCTACGGTACCGAATGCGACGGATTGGCAATGGATGGTTATAAGCGATCAGGATTCCAGCAGCCGCCTTTTTTCAGGGCAACAGATAAACTTTGAGGTAGTACCGCAATCAAACAAAGGGATGAAAAGTTTCCACGTTCATCTCATTGCAAGTAACGGCAACGGTAGTATTCAGTTCCTTAAAAAGGATTACGTAATAGCAACGCAGGATAGAAGCCGTACGCCGGACTACGTAATTGACCTTACAACCTATACCGGCAATACGGTAGACTTAACCGGATTGGCAGGCGGTAGCACCGTAGCCGTTACGGGGCAGGTGGTTGACCCGGCATGGAGCCGCTTTAGGTGTACGCTACCTACCAATACCGTAGCCGGCAACCCTATCCATTTTATTAATCAGGGGCTGGTTAGTATAACCTGGACGGATAATTCAGTAGTACCCTACGATGAGGGGTTTGGCATAATAGATGCCCAGCACGTAATTCTGGATTTCTGCTGCGACGGCCACGAATATGGCATGGTGATTAATGGTAAGGGCTGGCAAACCAGTGGACTGAGCACCAACGTTCGGCTTTGCGGCCTAAAGGATTTAAACGCTAAGAGTAGCGGTATAAAATCGAAGGAGGGCGGTTTAGGGGCCGCTGCCGGCGTGGGCCTCTATGAAGATATGTGGTTTATCCACTGCTACGTCGAAACCTGCGCAAATGAAGGTCTTTACGACATGAACTTTACGCAGGCGTTCCGGCAGAACGAGAACCCGCAACGCTGGAGCACCGGAGCAAGGCACCGTATCGTAGATTTTCATGTAGTGCGCCCCGGTTGGGATTGTTCGCAAACGAACTGCTGCCCTATTGGTTTTATAATGCACGATTGCTTGTTTATCGGAGGCGGCTATCGAGATTCACCTAGCCAGGACTTTGCGTTTAGTTGCGGTGGAATAAGCGGCGAGATATACAATATCAAATGCGTTCAGGATACCGGCATGGGAGCTAAGTTTCAGGTTTTCCCGGCCGGTCCGCTATTCGTGTACAATATTCAGGTAATTAATGAAACGGAGACCAGCCCGGACACTCGCAAGTTTTCAGCCTACAGCAGCACGGCGGCGAACGAAAATCCCAGCCCGGACGGCTTTGTCAATACAGCGAACGATGTTGAGTTGACCTATGCGTACTGCTCGTTTTGGGCGCAGGATGAATACACGCGAACGGTAGTAGCGCCGGCTACGGCGGGGTATACTACGATGCACTACCGGAATTACCGCGTACTTAATTGCTTAGGCGTTATTCCGGCCGCTGTTGGCACTAACCGGCTTTGGTCAGACCACGCTAACGAAGACCCTTTAAATGAAGATATACGCGGCTGTACGCAACGCCTGGCAGTGGATTGGCAGTTTGCCGATTACGCAAACCAGGACTTTAGCCCGCAACCTACCAGCCCGTCGCTGGGCGGCGGCGTGGATTTAAGTAGCGAGAGTTGGCTGTCTAGCGTAAGTGATACAATAGCCTACGACATAGATGGAATGATTAGGAATATGAACGATCAGGGGCCTTACAGTTATAAGGTTCTACCGCCGCCGGGTTCTATACCAATATTTAGGCGGGTGCCGCGCAGGCGTGGGCGGGAACGGGAACGTAGATTGACACTATAAATCAGCAGCTATGGAGTTACAAGATTATATAAATAACGTCAACCAGGCGGCCGCTTCCATAACCTCTATTCAAGAGGGTATGGAAGCGGAGCGCACTAACCTGCCCGCCCTTGACGAACTAACAACCCGGGACGGGCGGGGCAAGCTAAATGTTTGGGGTCGAATACAGCTTGCTTTCGCCTTCCTGGGTTTTATTCAAACCGAAAATATAAAAGCCTACCGCGCTAATGTGCAGGCGTTGGTAGATAGCGCCTACCCCGGCACGGCGCGCTGGTGGGATAGGGTGCTACGTACTTTCCAGTACGGCGATAATTTGGAAATAGACCTTGCTACCGGGCGGTACTTTTACCCGGCGATTGATAGCGAAAAGCAGATTATAAAGCACGTCAGCCTAAGCGCCGGTATAATTAAGGTAGCGGCAGAAGATGGAAGCAATAACCGTATAGCCTTGACCACTGACCAACTGGCGGCACTAAATAGCTACATTGGGCAAGTATGTATGTGGGGGGCGCAGCCGAAGGCTACCAGCCGAAGTGCTGACTTGCTACGCCTGACTATGAAGGTGCATTATAACGCCCTGTTCTTACTGGAGCGGGTGAAGGAAGAAGTTAACCGCGCAATTATGGCCCATATAAAGAATTTGAGTTTTAACGGCACCTTGTACCGCAGCAAACTGCAAGATGCAGTACAGGCGGTTGAAGGCGTTACGGACGTGCAGGTGCTAAGCCTAGAGGCCCGGCATTTGCAAATACCTTACCAGCCGGTTGAGCGTATTTATCAGCCTCTGGCGGGCTATTTACAGATAGATGCCGCCCACCCGCTACAGAGTAGTATAGAATTTATCCCAAGCTAATGAGGTGGACTATAGACTTTCTTAAGTGGATATGGTCGGTACTGCCCCGCCCTATGCGGGAACCGTCAACAGTGCAGGCCCTATGGGTATGGACCAAACCCCTCCGGGATTTACAGGCGCAACTGCAAACATGGTACGTGGCTACTGACTATGCATTACTGTGGAATGGCCAAACCATTAAGCTGGAACGGCTGCTACGTAACGAATTTGGCAGCGAGGATATAAGGCTGTTAAACATAATACCGGGGTTAAGCCCTATGGCATTTGGGCCGAATGCGGAACCGATGGATTATTGGGGGCCGCCGTCAGCCCCGCAGGCCTATATAGGGCCTGCCGGGGGGTTTAGTAGTATTACCGCTAAGGTGATTGTACCGAGCTACCTACAGGGCGAGGAGCCGCGATTGCGGGCATTAGTTAATAAGTATAAAATTGAACAAGTACAGTACGAAATAGAATACGTATGAAGCAGCTAAAGACAATTAATATAGGGGCGCAGAGCTTTTTACCCGCCACCAGCGCAACGCTGGAACACCTACAGGCCGCCACCCAAGATACCGTACGCGCTTTTTTGCAGGCGTTAGGCGTAGATATAAGCCAGCCGGCTACCCGCATTGCCGGTATGGGTATTAGCAGTAATAATGATGAAATTACCGTCAGTCCCGGTTGGATATGGGTTAACAATGAATTGCTTTACTGCCCTGGCGGTACGGTTACCCCCGGAGCCGGTCAGGTGGCCGTATTTGCGTTACAGGAAACTTATAGCGCCGCTGACCCGGTAACTTTTGTAGATAGCAACCGGGTTGAGGCCGGGCAATTTAACGTATACGCCGACCGACAGGCGGTCGTAACCGCTGGGGCGGCCGGTAGCGGGCTAGCAGATGTAGAAACTACGCCGCACGCTAACGACGTGCAGTGGGTTGACTTAGTACTTTTAAACGGAACTATAAATGTGGGTGGAACTAAGGCACAATACAGGGTTACCAAAGAAGGCAAGGTTGAGTTAAGGGGCACGATTAATGTACCTCCTAACGTATTGGTGGCAGTTCAAATGCCCGACGCTATAGAGCCTAAAACCTTTCAGGCTATGCAAATAACTTCAGCCGTAAGTATAAACTACAGCCCCAACACGAACTCTATTTATGTCTATGGAAATTCTAGCCTCGGGGCATCTATTAATTTAGACAGGTTTAGCTGGTGGATTAGGTAAAGTTGCCCCGTTTTTGCCCCGTAGATTTTTTACCGGGGCTATAAATACTTATATATAAGCGAGTTAAAAAAAAGAAAGCGCCCCTGAAACAGGAACGCCTTTCTTCACCCTTAACCAATTGTATATTTTTAAATGCTTTTAAGCTTAGCTTTCTTCTTCTATTGTTTCAACTATTTCGTCCTCATCAGAACCGAATTGCTGTTGCAGTTTACCTAAAGTCTCCTGCTCTTTTCCTTCAATCTCCTTGAGTTTATCGTTCTTCTGACGGGCTTCTTCCTTTAATTGCCGACCCTTAGTTTCATTAAGATGTCCCTGCTTTGTCATATGGTTCATACTCGATTAGTGAGCAACTGAACCTTTATACGAGACAAGAACTAAAAGGTTAGCCAAACCGTTCAAAAAAAATTAAGTATTTTTTACAAATACGTTCAAAGTACGGCTATCTTCATTTTTCGTATCGCTAAGGTCGGTGTTATAACATTTTTTTCCAAACCTTGTTAAGTTTTTTTTATTACTATGCCCCTATCAGCAAACAGTCAAGCCCCCGATTTTTCTCTACCGTCAACCTCCGGAAGTTCCTTTACTTTAAGTAAATCGGCTGCCAATCAGGCTATTATTCTTTATTTCTACCCTAAAGATTTTACGCGGGTATGTACTAAAGAAGCCTGTGAGTTTCGTGATAATTTTTCAGTATTTAAAAACCTGGATGTACCGGTTATTGGCATTAGTCGCGATAGCGTAGAAACGCACCTTAAATTCAAAAAAGAATTTAACCTGCCCTTTGAGCTTTTAGCGGACGAAAACGGCAAGGTTGCGCAGCTTTACAAAGCCGCAATACCGGTAATTGGGTTAAATCGCCGGGTAACCTATTTACTTGATAAGAACCACCAAATAGTAAAGGTATTTGAAAAAATGTTCGGCAGTAGCGAGCACGTACAGGAAATGATTAACAGCCTGAAGTAAACCCTAGGTTACTAATAACCCATCTTTAATAATATACTTTACATCAGCCATTTCGGCCAACTCGCGGTTATGGGTAACTATAATAAAAGTTTGCCCCAGCTCTTTTCTTAACTCGAAGAATAGATCGTGCAGCTCTTTGGCACTTTTGCTATCCAGGTTACCACTTGGTTCATCGGCAAAAACTACCGATGGTTTATTTACCAGGGCCCGGGCTACCGCTACCCGCTGCTGCTCACCGCCACTCATATGCCCCGGCTTGTGGTCTAGCCGGTGGCCCAGGCCTAGCCGTTCTAGCAATCGTTTGGCTTCCTGCTTTACTTGTTGCTCGGGCCGGCCGGCAATAAAGCCCGGCATAGCGGCATTTTCTAGGGCAGTAAACTCCGGCAATAGGTTATGGAACTGAAAGATAAAACCAATATGCTGGTTACGAAACCGGGCTAATTCTTTGGCGCTGATGCCCCGGCTAATGGTTTCGTTGCCTATAGTAAGCTCCCCGCCATCGGCCCTATCTAGGGTTCCTAGTATATGCAACAGCGTACTTTTGCCGGCACCGGATGCCCCCACTATACTAACTACTTGGGCAGGTTGAACGTGCAGCTCAATGCCGCGAAGAACTTGCAGCGAGCCATAGGCTTTAGTTATATTTTTAGCATGAAGCATATAGCCTGCAATATTACGTAAAAATGATGGAATTGGCCTTAGATTGGGCTTTCTATAAAATAATCTTAGTCTTTACTAACCTTTACCCAACTACGCGGTTGTCAGCATAACCATATTAATTATATGAAAGCAATCTTATTTCTAACCTTTGCTACCTTTTTATTGCTGCAATGTAATAGTAGTTCCGAAGGCAGTTCGGCAGTTTCCAAAGAGGCTACGCTGGAATGGACCGGCCCGCTAGCTGCCGACGGCTGTGGTTACTTTCTAACAATCGATGATGAAAGGATTAAACCAGTAAACGACGAAGATATACCGGAAGAATTTCAGCAGACAGGCAGTGCCGTACCGGTTTCTGTTACCTACGAAGTACTAAATGAACCCCAGGTGTATTCCTGCGGAATGATGGGCACCCAGTACGATGCTAGTGTTCGGATAATATCGGTTAAGATGCGCTAATAAAATCCAGAAATTAAAACTAAGGTTGTAAAGCCGCCCGAATCGCCGTAGATTCGGGCAAAAATTTTTCAAGCACCTATGAATATTCACGAGTATCAGGCTAAGGACATTCTTAAAAAGCACGGAGTTAAAGTTCAAGAAGGTTACGTAGCCGATTCACCCGAAAAAGCTAAAGCTGTAGCTAAAAAACTACACGAAGAAACCGGTACCGGTTGGTACGTAGTTAAAGCGCAAATTCACGCCGGTGGTCGTGGTAAAGGTAAAATTCAGGAAACCGGTTCTAACGGCGTGGTACTAGCCAAAAGCCTGGACGAAGTTCCAGATAAAGCCAAAGGTATTTTAGGTGGCAACCTGGTTACGCACCAAACCGGCCCGGAGGGCAAGCGGGTAAGCAAAGTTCTTATTGCGCAGGATGTATACTACCCCGGCGAAAACGAACCGAAGGAGTACTATCTATCTATATTACTTGACCGCGCCAAGAGCCAGAACGTGATTATGGCTTCTACCGAAGGCGGTATGGACATTGAAGAGGTAGCTGAAAAGCACCCTGATAAAATTGTAAAGGAGTGGATTGATCCGGCAGTTGGCCTGCAAGGCTTCCAGGCGCGTAAAGTTGCATTTGCGCTGGGCTTAGAAGGAAAAGCCTTTAAAGAAATGGTTAAATTTATTGCTGCCCTGTACGATGCCTACGAAAGCACCGACTCCAGCATGTTCGAAATTAACCCGGTGCTTAAAACTTCTGACGACCAAATTTTAGCAGTAGACGCTAAAGTAAACCTGGATGACAACGCCCTGTTCCGTCATAAAGATTTAGCCGAACTTCGGGATATTACTGAAGAAGATCCGTTGGAAGTTGAAGCTGCAGAAAGCGACCTTAACTACGTAAAGCTTGACGGTAACGTAGGTTGTATGGTAAACGGCGCCGGCTTAGCTATGGCTACCATGGACATTATTAAGCTAAGCGGCGGTGAGCCGGCTAACTTCTTGGATGTTGGCGGTGGTGCTAATGCCCAAACGGTAGAAGCTGGCTTCCGAATTATTCTGAAAGATCCGGAGGTTAAAGCTATCTTAATTAATATTTTCGGTGGAATTGTACGCTGCGATAGAGTTGCTAACGGTGTGGTGGAAGCCTACAAAAAGATTGGTAATATTGATGTGCCGATAATTGTACGCTTACAAGGAACCAATGCTGAAGAAGGAGCTCGCATAATTGATGAAAGCGGCCTTCAGGTAAAATCGGCCGTAGTACTTAAAGATGCTGCCGAACGAGTTAAAGAAGCCCTGCAATAGATCAAGATTTAATTTGTAAGACCTTACAAAAGCCTTAACGAAGCCGTTAAGGCTTTTTGTTTTTGTCAGGCTGAAAGCCCTTTACCCCACCAAGTATTTCCATATCAATTTTTGTATGAGGGTCCTCGGCGTGCAGTACCGATATGCTGCCGGTAGTTTCCAGAATTACTGCCTGAACTTGTTCTAATTTAAGCACGTTGGCTTCTCTAAGCTTGGCATATAAGTCCTCGGAGGTTATCTTGTTTTTCTTTAAATTTTCTTCCAGTATGGTACCGTTTACCATCAAAAGTACCGGGGTATTATCTACCGCCTCTTCAAACCAATTGAACCATAACCGCATACGGCTGGCGGCGTGCTGCAATAGGTAAATGGTACCCAAACCTACCGTTCCTTCCAGCCACATAATTTTTTTATTAACCACAGTAGCCGCAATCATAGAACCTATGGCCACGGTCATAGCAAAATCGTAACTGCTCATTTTAGAAAAGCTCCGCAAACCGTTTAAGCGGGTAAATAATATTACTGCTACATAGGCTATCAGTGCTGAAAGCATAACCGTACCTACTTGTTGCCAAGAAAAATCCATAATTGCGTTTTAGCTGCTAATGTGTTCAACCGCTATATGAGGGCGTTGTTCGGAGTGGCGGGTGGGCAGTATAATTATAAAGTGGGTGCGGGCACTAGTAGCCGATAGCTCAATTGTACCGCCCAATTTCATAACGGCAGTGCGGGCGGTGTATAAACCCATGCCTGGGCCAGCTGATTTTACCGTTGCCCGGTAGAACATCTTAAATACTTTATCTTGGGCCGCAGCCGGAATACCAATTCCATCGTCCAAAACATCAATTCTAATTTGGCCGGCACCCTGGGCTTGCAGGTTCACTTCAATATTGGCTATTTTACTTTGCCGGTAGCTAATAGCATTCTCCAGCATCTGATATAGAATTATTTGCAGCAAGCTTTTATCGGTAATAATATAATTTACCTCAGGGTGTATAAACCAACTAATATTAGCGTATTCCAATAAATTGCGCTGGCTCAATTGGCGTTCCAAATCTTCAACCAGCATATGGCAGGGCAGCCAATTCATAATCGGTTCCTTATTCTTTACATCGTAAAAAACCAGAAGCTTTTTTAGTATGAAAATTGCTCGATCGGTTTCTCCGCACAGTAAATTCAGGTAGCTCTTTTCGTTTTCATTTTTAACTTCTAATTGAGCCACCTGGCAAAGGCCTCGTAAGCGCATCAGGGGGCCGTTTATATCGTGCGAGCTTTTGTATATAAAAGTGTCCAATTCTTCTTTAAGCAGAAGTAACTCTTTATAGGCCCGTTGAAGCTCGGCAGTGCGTTGGGTTACCTTGGTTTCCAGTACCGAGTTTACATTTTTTAGTTCATCAAGCTGCTGGGCTATAGTATATTTTGCCGCCTCCAAGGCCTGGTTTTTGTTTAAAATAGCTGACGATTGAAGTTCAATTTTCCGCGATTTTTCCTGTAAAAGTTTATTCTTCTCTTCAATCTCCTGATTTCGGCGACTGATTTCAGAAGTACGTTCCCCCACTACTTTTTCTAGCCAGAGGGTTCGGTTTTTTAGTCTTAGATTATAAACAAATCCAAATAACCATATTATACATAGTATTCCGAGACCATAAAGAAGTAACGCCCAACCGCTCCTATACCAAGGCGTCAATATCTCAAAAGGAATAGCCAGTACTTCCCCCGGTTGATAATTTTGATCTTGTGCCCTCACGTACAGGGTATAGGTACCTTCGCGCAATTGGCTAAACTCCCGTACTGACGAAACCGTCCAGGGACCCCAGTTCTCTTCTAAACCCGCAACCCAATATTGGTACTGAATAGAATGCTGCTTTTTAGGCCGATAGGTTCCTACATTTACCGAAAACGTATTATTTTCATAGGGCAAGCTAAACGTTAAATCTTCATGATCAGGCTTACGTAAGGTGGTTCCGTTAAAGTTTATCAGGCTGTCCGGGTTAAAAACTTTTAGCGAGGACAAGTAAATTTTGGGCCCGTTTTGCTGTTTAACCTCCGGCTTAGTAAAGAAAATACCCGAAGAGGTAGCCAGAAAAACCGAGTTTTCATCAACCACTAAAAAATCATTTATTTTGCTATCTTCAATAGGTTGAAACGCTTTAGTACTTACCTTAAATTTCCCAGAATCATCACGCCGGGCGTAACCGGCCTTATGGTAGTAGCCGTTTTCTTTTTCCTGCCCGTACACATAATATAAACGCGAAGAATCGTCTTCTTCCAACCAGCTCAACCGGCAGTCGAGGCCCGGTAATATCTGGGTATTTAATAAGCTATGCGGCTTAAAGCTATTAGTAGGTTTTTGGTAGTAGTGCGCTCCCTTAATAGTACCAACTATCAGGCTATCGCCCACCAAAAACGGTACGTTATTTAGGTGACTGGGAAGCCCCTGCGTATCATTATACAATTCATAAGCTAATTTACCATTAATACCGCTAGGAAAAGAGAACTTAAACAGGCCACTAGTCGGGCTATTGGCCCAAATATTACCTTCCCGGTCTTCGGCAAAATAATAAAAACTATTTTTAGGGGTTGGCAGGTTTTTATAAACCTTCCATTTGCCAGATTTTTTGCTGAGCAGTTTAAAACCGGTAGCCGAATTAAGAAATACATAACCCGGGTAGCTCCTTAGCGGCAATATATACCAACATCGTACATCCTCCAGTATAGTTTGTAAACTATTATTTTCATTAATCGAGTGCAAACCCGCGTTACTTGATATCAGCAATTCGGATGTTGAATCATAATTATACGGTGCTAAAAACCAGGCCCTGTCTTTTAATTCTTCAACCAGCTCAAATTGCTGTGTATTGCTATCATTTTGTAAAGGAAGCCGCCACAAGCCTGAACTACCGGCGGCGTATACGTAATTATTAAATTCCTGTAAAGTAAAAAACTGATTGTCTATAACACCTTTTGAATTAAAAACTCGGTACGGTAACCCAATATCCAACTTACTGATACCGTTGTTTTGGGCTGTCCAGATAATGTTTCTACCCTGATCGGCCAATACTGCCCAAACTGTGTTACTTACCAGGCCATCCTGCTCGTTTATCCAGCAGTTTAGTGAGCCATCCGAATTTAAGATAATCAATCCGTTTCTAAGTGTCCCAACGGCTATTTTCTGATTAGGTAATGAATACAAAAATGAGGTTTTATTATGCAGTAGGCTATCTACCGGGCTGGACCAGGGTTTAAACTCTTTCTCGCTTCTCAGGTAAAAACCCTGCTCTTTTGTAAGCCAAAGTTCTCCTTTAAAGTGCGGAATTATACCTAGTACCTGACCGTTCTCTTTATTCCAATTCGTAGGGGTCAAGTTTAGAGTACTTAAATTGAGCTGCTGCACGCCTTCGCCGGCTTGATAAATAAGAATTTTACCATTTACAAAGAACAACCGACTATTATTAACTTCTAGCTTTACAAAGCGGAACTGCCCTTTATTATATACAATTAGTGCAGTATTTGTGTGAAAGTATAGAGTATTGCATATTCTATTTATTTGGTATACATCGTGAAAATCAGGGGTATTTTTATCTAATACATTTAAAAGGGATTGGTAAGCATATTTCCGCTTGCCTTCATCTAACTTTAAATAGCCTATTTCGCCCTGCGCGCCTACGTAAACCCTATTAGTGAGCGTATCGGCAAATAATGAATGAACCTCCGATAAATTATTGACCTTGTACGTTTTCCAGAAATTCCCTTCGTATACCATTACCCCGTTAGAATTACCCACAAAAATTTGTCCGTGGGTATTTTGAGCCAATGCGAAATTCTGGGCTCCCTGCCGGTAATCTTTTACTGTGAAATTTGTAATTAAAGGTGTGCCGTATTCTAAATTTTTTTGGCCGTAAACCGTTTGGCCCAGGCTAATAAGCAGCACCCAAAATGCTACAATAGTTGTTAGGTATAGCTTAAAATTATTATTCAAAAAACTTAAGGTTAGTTAACCTTTAATTTATAGAATTATATAACTAATTATAGCACTATTTAAATAAATAATTTGGCTAAAGATTATTTTAATATAAGGTTTTAAATTGACAGAAGGTGATAATTAATCTTAATACTATATATCGAGGCAGGCAACTACAATTGGTTGATTTTTTTATAATTGCGAAAGTAAAGTCTTTAGTCTAAGTTGTTACACTGATGTTCCCCCAAGGTTATAGCTTAATTCTTAAAGCAGTATAACTAGCTTATACGGAATATTTTAGCCTACCAGCTAGTATATTTACCTTATTAAGTTTGAAGATTAATAAGCAATGGCCTACTTTTGTGCTTCAATAAGCTCCCGTAGTTCAACTGGATAGAATTTCAGATTCCGGTTCTGAAGGTTGCAGGTTCGAACCCTGCCGGGTGCACTTCCTAACCTCAGAATTTACCATTAGTAAATTCTGAGGTTTAGTTTTTTATAGACCCTTCAAAAATTAAAGCTTGGCCTACATTTCTTCTCTCATGCTGATAATTGGTTTGCTATTATTAGCCTTTGTTTTATTATGGGTAGAACGTAATACCAGGATTGGGAAAAACTTAGGCGGTATTACCCTGGCGTATATTATTGGTATTATAGCTGCTAATACGTTAGGCAGGCACCTAAACAGTGATACTTTAAAAACCCTTACGGAAATCAGCGTAGTATTTTCTATTCCTGCGGTGCTGTTTTCCGCACCTGTCGGACTAATTATAAAACAGTCCCGGCGAATGCTGCCCTCATTTTCATTTGCCGTGCTGGGGGCAGGCTTGGGTTCAGTTATTGCGTACTGGAGCCTTGGTAATGGTACTGTAGCCAATACGCAAAGTGCCGCTATGCTGGCCGGTGTATATAGCGGCGGCACGCCTAATTTAAGTGCCGTAGGTACGGCCCTTAATGCCCCGGAATCGCTGTTTGTGCTGCTCAATGCCGGCGATACCCTATTTAGTGCCGTCTATTTAATATTTCTGCTAACCGTAGGTCCGCGTATAATTAGTTACTTCTTAACAGGCAGAAACCATTCCGAGGCTAGTCAAGTAACTGCCCTTGAAACTTCGCCCAGATTCTTGAATATTATAGTAACCTTAATTTTTTCAGCTATAACTATAACCCTGAGCTACCTTATAATTTCAGCATTTTTTGAAGAACTAAACGAAGCCTTGTTCTTCCTGGTTATTTCTGCCCTTAGTTTACTGGTGGGCAGTAGCAGCCTGGGGAAATTTACTACCGGCAGCTATCAGGTTGGTTATTGGTTTCTTCTGGTATTTGCCCTTAGTCTGGGGGCGCAATCCAACCTTACCCTAATTTTAGAAAATGCCCGCGAAGTTTTACCGTTTGTGGCGATAGTTATCGGCATTGCTCTTTTGGTTACGTACCTTTTAGCCTTTACCTTCCACCAAGACCGGGACAATACGGTAGTTGCCTCAGTAGCGGCAGTATTTGGCCCACCCTTTATAGCCACTATCTGCCAAAAAATTCAGCGCCCAGATCTTGTTGCCGCAGGTATAAGCTGCGGGTTACTTGGCTATGCTCTTGGTAACTTTTTAGGATTAGGAGTAGCCTACCTACTAGGCCTATAGAGCTTTTCAAACGATTGAACTGCTTTATCAACTTTATTTTGGTGCTGGTAAGCCAGGCAATTTTTAGTAGTTTTGAACCTAAGGAGTAATTTGTATGAAGAAATTCCAGTTTGGACAAGATTACCTTAAGCCGGCTGCTGCCTTAGCCATAGCCCGCCGACAGTTAAGTGCGGAAATTCCCTCGGCTACCATTGAAGCAGTAATCGCCAGCCGTTCCGCTGTAGATGAAATTGTAGATAGAGGAAAAATAGTTTATGGTATTAATACCGGCTTCGGTTCGCTGTGCAATAAAATCATATCGGCCGGCCAAACCCGTCAGCTTCAGGAGAACATTTTACGCAGCCACAGCGTAGGCGTTGGCCCCGATACATCCAACGAGGTAGTTCGCTTAATGCTGATTACCAAAATTCATGCTTTGGCTAAAGGCTTTTCCGGCATCAGCCTGGAGGTTCTGGAACGCTTGCACTGGCACTTGCAACAGGATATTCTACCCCATGTACCTCAGCAAGGCTCCTTGGGCGCCAGCGGCGATTTAGCCCCCCTAGCCCACCTGTGCTTACCCTTGGTTGGCTTAGGCAAAGTTTGGTACAAAAATCAGTGGGTAGCCACCGCTGAAATGATGCAGGGCGAAGGTATTGAGCCGCTGGCCTTAGGAGCCAAAGAAGGCTTAGCACTAATTAATGGCACTCAATTTATTCTGGCTAATGCCGTACGCGGCTGGAACCGAATGCGTAACTGCCTGGATACCGCCGATATAGTCGGCGCTATGACCTTGGAAGGCTTACTAGGTTCCTCCTCCCCCTTCAATCCGGATTTGCATAGCTTACGCCCCTACAAAGGCTCCCAGTATGTTGCCCATAGAATGAGGCTTCTGCTTAAGGATAGCGAAATGGTGGCCTCGCACGCTAACTGCGGCCGCGTACAAGATCCCTACTCCTTACGCTGCATACCCCAGGTTCACGGTGCTAGCCGCAACAGTTGGCTCCATTTAAACGAGATTCTGGAAGTAGAACTCAATTCTGTAACTGATAATCCTGTAATTTTTAGTGCTAATAAAACGATAAGCGGCGGTAACTTCCACGGTCAGCCCATGGCCCTTCCGCTTGATTATGCCACCCTGGCCAGCGCCGAACTTGGCAATATTAGCGACCGCCGCATTTATTTGCTACTGGAAGGTGGGGTTGATGGACTGCCCGAATTACTGATGCGTGATACGGGCATTAATAGCGGCTTTATGATTCCGCAATACACCTCAGCCGCCTTAGTTAGTGAGAATAAGAGCCTATGCTTCCCGCCCAGCGCCGATAGTATTCCGAGTAGTTTGGGTCAGGAAGACCACGTAAGTATGGGATCAATCAGCAGCCGCCGCTTAAATCAGGTGCTGGATAATTTGGAGAATGTCCTTTCAATAGAATTACTATGTGCTGCTCAGGCTTTCGATTACCGACGCCCCATGCGCAGTAGTAGATTGCTGGATGCCTGCCACGAGCTGGTACGTAGCCGCATTGACCACGCTGAGGAGGACCGGGTTTTTGCTGATGATATTCAGGTGCTTCATAAGATAGTAAGTGAACAGGAGCTGCAACAATTAACAGAAAAAATTGCCCAAGATGAACAATACAACCTCTACGGAAGCTGGGAACAAGACTTCCGAGTTTCTTTCTAAATACGCCAACCACCCGCACTACAAAGCACCTCATGGCACCACCTTACATGCCAAAAGCTGGCAAACCGAGGCTGCCCTGCGCATGCTGTTGAATAACCTGGATGATGAAGTTGCCGAAGACCCTTCGGAGTTGATTGTGTATGGCGGAACCGGCCAGGCCGCGCGAAACCGGGAAAGTCTGGAGAAAATAATTGAGTGCCTGCTGAATCTTGAGGATGATCAGAGTTTGTTGGTTCAAAGCGGCAAACCGGTAGGCATTATCCCTACCCACCCGGAAGCTCCGCGGGTACTAATTGCCAATTCAAATCTAGTTCCGGCCTGGGCTACCTGGGAGCATTTTCAGGAGCTAAAAGAACGTGGCCTAATGATGTACGGCCAAATGACGGCCGGTTCCTGGATATATATTGGCAGCCAGGGTATAGTGCAGGGCACCTACGAAACCTTTGCCGAATGCGGCCGAACTCATTTTGGCGGAAGCCTGAAGCATAAGTTGGTAGTTAGCGGTGGTTTAGGCGGTATGGGCGGCGCTCAGCCCTTAGCAGCCACAATAGCCGGTGGCACGTACTTGGGGGTAGATGTTGACCCGGAACGGATTAAGAAGCGGGTTGAAACTCGCTACTGCGACAAAATGACCTACGACTACGAGGAAGCTAAAGAGTGGGCGCTGGAAGCGAAAAAAAAGGGCGAAGCTATTTCTATAGGTTTAGTAGGTGACATTGGTGATGTATTGGAAAAGCTTCTGGCAGATAATATTATTCCGGATGTGCTTACCGACCAAACCTCGGCCCACGATCCGATATATGGCTACGTACCTAATGGGTTAAACCTGAAAGAGGCAGCGGAACTAAGAAAATCCAATCCTGCAGAATATAAAAAAAGAAGCCTGAAGAGTATGGCTCGGCACGTAGGCTTTATGCTGGAAATGCAGAAGCGGGGCGCCAAAACCTTCGACTATGGCAATAACCTTCGGGAATTTGCCCGCCAGGGTGGCGAAGAAAGGGCGTTTGATTTTAAAGGTTTTGTGCCGGAGTATATCCGTCCGCAGTTTTGTGAGGGGCGCGGCCCGTTCCGCTGGGCAGCACTAAGCGGAGACCCGGAAGATATAAAAGTTACGGACGAAGCCCTAAAAAAACTTTTCCCGGAAAATAAAGGATTACACCGCTGGCTGGATGCCGCTCAGGAAAAAATTGCCTTTCAGGGGCTTCCGTGCCGTATTTGCTGGTTAGGAATGGGCGAACGCCAACAGGCCGGCCAGCTTTTTAACGAACTGGTGAAGACCGGCCAGGTTAAAGCACCGATAGTTATAGGC
>CAZDEY010000004.1:176013-203498 GCA_964504565.1 uncultured Roseivirgaceae bacterium | reverse complement strand
GTCCTTGCTCCTCGGCCAGTAGGCGGGTGAGGTCAATCGGGAAACCGAAGGTATGTTGGATGGTAGTGATGCGGTGAGTGACTGGCCATTACTCAACTTGTTAGGCAATGCTACCGGAGGTGCCACCTGGGTTAGCTTTCACCACGGTGGCGGCGTAGGTATTGGCTACAGCCAGCACGCCGGCATGGTAGTGGTTGCCGATGGCACTGAACGCGCTGCCCGATGCTTGAATCGGGTACTGCATACCGACCCGGCTATGGGAGTTATTCGCCACGCCGATGCCGGCTACGAAAAAGCCCAAACCTGGCGCAGCAAATTCAACCTGGAAATTTAAATTGTCTTTAGATGCTGATACTTAGCGGACCGTTCTCTCAATTATTACCAATGGATAAGCTTTCCTTGAAGGGGGCATTGTCTGATAATTCATTGCAAATTATTGAGAACGGGGGTATTGTCCATGAGGGAGGAAAGGTAGTAGCCGTAGGTAATTACCAGCAGCTAAAAACTGATTATCCTGCGGCAAAACTCGATGTAGTTGAGTCTGATTCGGTTTGTATACCTGGCCTAATCGATTGCCATACCCATATTTGTTACGGGGGCAGCCGGGCGCGCGACTATAGTATGCGCATAGCCGGTAAATCTTATCAGGAAATTTTGAGCCAGGGCGGCGGTATACACGAAACCGTAGGCAGTACCCGCGAGGCATCTTTGGAAGAATTAACGGTGGGCGTAATTAACCGGGCCAACCGTCACTTTAGGGAAGGGGTAACTACAATTGAGGTTAAAAGCGGCTATGGCTTAACCATTGAGCAAGAAGTTAAAATGCTCCGAGCTATTAAGGCTGCCAATTTTCAACTAAAAGCTGATTTGGTACCAACCTGCCTGGCGGCCCACGTTTCGCCAAAGCATGTAAGCCAACCTAATGAATGGCTGGAAGAAATAGAGAAAAACTTATTCGGTATTCTACAGGAACAAGAATTAGCTAAGCGAATCGATATTTTTATTGAGGACGAAGCCTTTCCGGCCGCCATCGCCGAACCCTATCTACTGAAAGCCAAACGTGCCGGCTTCCAAATTACCGCCCACGCCGATCAGTTTAGTAGCCAAGGCACTAAGGTTGCAGTGAGGGTTGGCGCGGCCAGTGCCGATCACCTGGAAAGAACTGACCACTCCGGTATTAAATTGTTGGCTCAATCTGAGGTGGTAGCCGTGGCTTTACCGGGGGCCTCTTTAGGCTTAGGCATACAGTATACCCCGGCGCGCAAATTGCTAGACGCCGGAAGCTGCCTGGCTATAGCTACTGACTGGAACCCCGGTAGTGCCCCCATGGGCGATTTGCTTATGCAAGCCGCAGTGTTAGGCGCCGCCCAAAAGCTTAGCCTAATCGAAACTCTGGCAGCTATTACCTTTAGGGCCGCCTACGCCCTTCGGTTATCTGACCGGGGGGTACTGGCCAAAGAATATATCGCAGATTTTATTTCTTTTCCAACAAAGGACTATCGAGATATATTGTACTATCAAGGAAAGATGAAACCCTCGTTAGTCTGGAAATCCGGAAGTAGATTATTGAGCAACACCTAATGTACCAGTTAGCCAATAAAAAATACTGGCAAGGCCGCATTGATACCGAAGACGGTACAGACGGCTTGCGCTGGCACCAAGCCGTGCAAATTCTGGATGCTTCCAGCACCCCCCTGCATAAGGCCGGGGCCGATCTAAACATTGCTTTTCTGGGCTTCTGCTCCGACGAGGGAGTTCGCCGGAACAAAGGCAGAATTGGAGCCCAGGGCGGCCCGGATTGTATACGCAAATCACTGGCCTCCTTACCAGTACACTTTAGTAGTGAAAGGGTTTCTCTTTTCGATGCGGGCAATGTAATATGCCCTAGCCAGAACCTGGAAAGCACCCAGCAGTTACTAGGCGATAAAGTTGCCAAGCTGTTGGAATACGGGTTTTTCCCAATTGTTTTAGGCGGTGGGCATGAGGTAGCCTACGGCCACTACTTGGGTTTACATAAATATACTAAGGAGACTATCGGCTCGGCACTCGGTATAATTAACCTGGACGCCCATTTTGATTTGCGGAGCTACAGCGAACAGAGCAGCAGCGGTACCCCCTTTCGGCAAATATGGGATTTAAGAAAGCACCACGAGCTGCGATTTAATTACCTGTGCTTAGGCATCCAGGAGGCCGGGAACACCCAAGCTCTTTTTAAACAGGCTAAAAACACTGGCACTAACTATTTGTTGGCCGATGAGCTATCTGAAATGGATACATTATCTACCCAATCTTACCTTAACCGCTGGCTATCAGAAGTTGAAGGAGTTTATCTTACGTTGGATTTAGATGTATACTCGGCTGATGCGGCTCCGGGGGTAAGTACTGTCAATCCGTTCGGGCTAAGCACCCAAAAAATTAACCAGATAATTACTGCTGTAGTCAAGTCGGGGAAGTTAATAAGTATGGATATTGCCGAGCTAAACCCCTTATATGACTTGGACAATCGGACGGCTAAACTAGCTGCCTGGCAAATTTTAAAGGTGGTACAACAACTGGCTTCTAAACCGAAATAAGAAATTTTATTACATGTTGTTGTACTACCCAACTACATATAGTAATTTTAGAGCCGTTTTAAAGTTTACCTTAATCACAAGTGAAGTAGATAAAGTAGCGGCATGATCAACATAACCCTTAATAACACCACCAATAATTTGTTCTACAGCTATCTTAAAGGCTGGGAAAGGGCCCTATTGGCGTACGAAGAAGAATTTGGATCGATCAAGGTT
Source organism: uncultured Roseivirgaceae bacterium (assembly GCA_964504565.1). Classification (GTDB taxonomy): domain Bacteria; phylum Bacteroidota; class Bacteroidia; order Cytophagales; family Cyclobacteriaceae; genus Cesiribacter. The sequence continues at coordinate 200,712 of CAZDEY010000004.1, read as the reverse complement.
CAGAAAAGCAAAGAGAAAAATTCTTCGCAAAACTAATTCTGCGGTTCTTTAGATTCTCTACAGCCGGGAATCTTCAAAATTAGCAGGTTAGGCTCTGAATTAGGAGACAGCGTAATTACAAACACCTTACCGTAGTCGGTTTCGGCCATTGGGGCAATTGCTTCCTGTTTAAGCAGGTAATTAACCAAATCCGGAATGGTATTACTATGCCCCGCTATCAGGTAGTTTCTATCTTGCGTCAAATTACCCTCAACTAAACTATTGAGCAGCTTTATTCCTTCGGTGGGCTGATATAACTGTATTGTTATCGAATCTTGACCGGCCTTGGGAGCCACGGTAGCTTCGGTACGGGCGTAGGGGGTGCTATATATTCCGTCAAACGTAATTAAGCTTAGCATTTGCGCCAACATCTGGCTATTTAACTGGCCCTGATCAGTAAGTTGAGGATTAGCTGAAAGAGAACTCTGCTTTTCCATGTGCCGAACCAACACAAAGGTTTTGGTTTGCGCCGAAACATTTGCGATAGCCAATAAGGTTAATAGAGCCAGTAAAATATAATTCTTCATATAAGTGTTAAAATAGAAAAGCCCGGCACCAAGCCAGGCTTATTCAAGCTATAGGTTAGGCGGCAATTAGCTCCGCTAAAATTCGTATGGATTCCTTAACATAAGGGTCGTATTTTTCCAATGCCTGGTTAGCTTCTTCATCCGGCAACTCAAAGCTCTTTATCTTCTTGGTGAGCTCACCCTCGTTTCCTTCCTTATTTTTAAGTTCATCCATTTCCTTTTTACGGGTTTCCAGGTTCAGGCTTATTTCACTGCGCTCCCGTATTTCTTTAGACTTAGCTATGTTTTGAGCCAGCATTTTCAGTTCCTGATCACTGTTCAGCCTATTTTGGTAACTCTCCTGAATACGTTTCAAGCTTTTGTCGGAAAGTGATTTTGACTGCTTAAAGTCTGATTTGGCTATTTGGTCCCATGGCAGGGCTGTTGGATAGCTGCTTTCTCCAAACTCCGAAGCCCCAAATTCACTAGGTAGGGCTACATCCGGCGATACACCTCTATGCTGGGTGCTGCTACCCGTTACGCGGTAAAACTTAGCTAGTGTAATTTTAAGTTCTCCTAATTCTCCCATATTGTTAGGCGTACCATTGTTTCCAGCCCGCGCTACCAAGCGATTAAGGCCTATTAAGTTCTGCACGGTGCCCTTACCAAAAGTCTGCTCACCAATAATAATACCGCGGTGGTAATCTTGTATAGCGCCGGCAAATATTTCGGAAGCCGAGGCACTAAAGCGGTTAATAGTTACCGCCAGCGGACCATCGTATACCTGCGCCGGGTCTGGGTCTTTTAAAGCCTCAATACTGCCATCAGTACTTTTAACCTGCACTACCGGGCCGTCGGGTATAAACAAACCGGTTAACTCCACCGCCTCGGTAAGGGAGCCACCACCATTATAAGTTAAGTCAATAACTAACCCATCAATACCTTGCTTTTTTAGGTCGGAGATTAGCTTACGTACATCGCGGGTGGTACTGCTGTAATTAGGATCGCCCTTCTGAGCTCCTTCAAAATCCATATAAAAACTAGGAATATTAATTACCCCAATTTTGTATTCTTTATTTTTGTAGCTGTAGGGCACCACTATACTCTGCGCCCGTTGGTCTTCCAAATTAACCTTCTCGCGCACTAATGAAATCTCTACCGGCAGCGCATTGGCTCCGTCGCTGGCCCTAAGCAGGCTTAAACGAACAGTAGAACCTTTAGGGCCGCGAATTAATTTTACTACCTCATCTAAGCGCCAGCCAATAACGTCCACCATTTCGCCGTCTTCATCCTGCCCAACGCCAATTATACGGTCATCTTTAAAAATAAGCTTACTTTTAAAAGCCGGGCCGCCGGCAATAACTTCGGCAACTTTGGTATAATCCCCATCGGACTGTAAGCTTGCCCCGATACCTTCCAAACTACGGCTCATATCAATCTGAAAGTTTTCGGCGGTAGCGGGGCTGAAATAGCTGGTGTGCGGATCGTAAGCTTCAGTAATGGCATTCATATAAGTTTGAAATACATCACTTACTTTCTGCTGACCAATATTTTTATTGAACTGAGCGTATCGCTTACCTAAATTCTTATGGATTTCGTCCCACTCTTTATTTGCCAGTTTATAATTAAGTGCCTGGCTTTTAATTATTTTGCGCCATAGTTCGGTAAGCTCCGCATCATTTTTGGCGTAATCTGAATCCTTTCTATCGGTTTCGTAGGTTTCATCAATCGTGAAGTCGTACTCCAGATTTACCAGGCTATCTATGGTATTCTGCCTATCCTGATAGCGCTTGCGGAATACATTGTAAATATCGAAGGCCGCATCCAGGTTACCTTCTTGAAAGTCATTGTCTAACCGATCACCGTATTCCGTATTGAATTTTTGTATATCGGTAGCCAGAAAGTATGACTTGTAAGGGTCCAACGCATCCAGGTAGTTTTCTAAAATCTTAGCGCTTAGCTCATCGTTAATATTTACCTTCTGATAATGATAAGCATTTAAGGCGCGGCTAATTACCAGAGCTTCCTGGGTCAACTGCGGGCTCGGCCTCAGGTAGGTAGTATCGGCTACCGGTACAAACTCTGATTGGCGGGCCTGGCACTGTATAAACAGATTAGCTAATAAAACTATTAATATAAACGATTGTCTCATATACAATTTAAATTCTGCGAATGGCAGGTAGTTTTACCCTGCCAGAATACAACAATTATAACGCCAAAAAAATTTACAAACAGGTAAATGGCACAAATACTATTTAAGTGGCATGCCTTTATCTTCTTACTGTTTTATATCTATTCTATGGCTAACTCGGTAAATATAGTTTGGTTGCGCCGCGATCTTCGCCTTTTCGATAATCATTCCGTTGCCAAGGCTCAGGACCAAGGCTCCCCCCTGCTATTCCTATTCATATTTGATAAAGAAATTCTGGACAAGCTGGAAGATAAGGATGATGCCCGGGTTACCTTTATATATCAGGAAATTGAACAAATTAAAAAAGAGCTTCAGCAGAAAGATAGTGATATATTGGTTAAGTACGGAAAGCCCGCTGCAGTCTGGAAGGAAGTTTTAAAAGAATTTTCGGTTAATAAGGTTTTTGCCAATCTGGACTATGAACCCTACGCTAAACAGCGCGACGAAGAAATAAAGAGCATTCTGGCTAAACAGGATATAGATTTTGACCTATCTAAAGATCAGGTAATTTTCCATAAGCAGGATATATTAAGTGGAAGCGGTACAGTTTACAAAGTGTATACCCCTTTTAAAAATAAGTGGCTGGAAAAGTTTTCCGATGATGATCTTCCGGATTACGGCACGGTCAAAAAGTCTTCCTTGCACAAAATAAATAAAGCCTTGCCCTTACCCTCTTTAGCAGATATGGGTTTTAAGAAAAGCAGTTTAGAATTTCCGGCTAGAAAAATAGACGATAAGCTGGTTAAAAATTACGCTAAAACCCGCGATTACCCCTATGATGATAAGACCAGCCGGTTAGGAATACACTTACGGTTTGGCACCATAAGCATTAGGCAACTGATAAGGCAGGTTAAAGAACTGAGCGCGGTATACCTACAAGAGCTAATCTGGCGCGAGTTTTTCATGTATATTTTGGAAAACAACCCCCGGGTGGTTGAAGAAGCCTACGATTCGAAGTTTAGCGACATACCCTGGAAAAATTCGGAAAAAGACTTTGAACTATGGTGCCAGGGCAAAACCGGAGTGCCCCTAGTTGATGCCGGCATGCGGCAACTTAACCAAACCGGGTTTATGCACAACCGTATTCGCATGGTTTGCGCCAGCTTTTTAACCCGAAACTTGTTAATAGACTGGCGCTGGGGCGAAGCCTACTTTGCCCGCAAGTTGCTGGACTACGAACTAGCTAACAATAACGGCGGCTGGCAGTGGGCGGCCGGCACCGGCGTAGACGCTCAACCCTACTTCAGGGTATTTAACCCGGAAAGCCAGGCCGACAAATACGATAAAGACCGAAAATATATAAAAGACTGGATACCCGAATGGGGTACTAAGGATTATCCGGAACCTATAGTTGACCTGAAAGAGAGCCGAAAAAATGCAATTGATACCTATAAGGAAGTTGCTAATAAATCTTAGCTATCTTTAGACCAAATTTTTTTACGCTGCAAAGCAAAAACTACAGCCACATGAACGTAGGGGATAAAGTACGCCTGGTTAGAGGTACGGAAGAAGGTATAATAACTCGTTTGATTGATCAGAACCTAATTGAAGTAGAGATTGAAGACGGCTTTTTAATTCCTATGCTTCGCAAAGAAGTGGTAGTAGTTGATAAGGCCGAAGAAACCTATTTTCAGCGCGATTCTGAACCTGAAGCAAGTTCGGCTACGCAAAAACCTAGTGTATCCAAATTAAAAAAAGATACGAAACTAGCCCTTTCAGTAGGCTATAAGCCTATAAATGACCGGCAGTATAGTATTTACCTAATAAATACAACCAGTAACTATATACTATATTCGGTAAGTACGGTTGTTGCCAAGACAACTAGCCCACTGGCCTACGGTCAGTTAAGCCCGGCAGAAGCTATAAAAATTCATCAGGTAGATATTGAAAAATTTGAACAATGGCCAGGGCTGAACATTCTGGCATTTAGCCACGCGAAGCAAGCCGACGTTACCCATAATATTATATGGAATACCCTGCTAAAGCCCAAAGCGGCTACTTTTTACCGCAATAAGCGCTTTACCCCGGTGCTGGAAAGCCAATCGCATTTGTTTGAACTACCTACCGGCAAAGAACCCCAAATTCAGGCTGACCTACAGAATAAATTAAATGACGGCAGCTTTTCGGCCCCGGTAGCTAAAATTGCCCCGCCGCCATCCGAGGTCGATTTGCATATTGAAAAAATCACACCCGACGCTAATCGACTAAACAAATCCGAGATGTTAACCACCCAACTGGAATGTTTTGAGAAGAATTTGGAAAATGCAATAGCCGGCAACCTTGCAGAAATTACATTCATCCACGGCTTGGGCAACGGCGTACTTCGCGAGGAAATTCACCGCCGCTTAAGCAAACATTCGGGGGTAGAATTCTTTAAGGATGCTCGGAAGGAAAAATTTGGTTACGGAGCCACCCTGGTTCGACTAAAAGCGTAAATTTTGCTGTTTTCATAACATGTCTGCGAAACCGTAGGTTAGTTAATGGAAGTGCAGCATATTTTTAGCGTAAATCGCAGGTATAACCTTAAAATCGACACCCATGGCATTGAATTTTAACGCTTTTATGGAAGATTTCGCCCGCGAGATCGGAGGCCAATTTTCCGAATACGACAAAACCAAGTCGGTGATTATAGTACCGCTGGATGACAACCGTTTCCAAACCGTACTCGGCGTACTGCGCTACAATGAGAAATACGACCGCGAGGGCATTGAATTTTCATCTAAAGTATGTGATTTCGACTCTGAAGTAGATGCGGTTGAGCTGCTTAAAATACACAGTGAATTTACCCACGCCCGCTTTGCAATTGTGGATACATCACTAAAAGTGGAAGCTTCCACTAATTTACAGAACAGCTCGGAGGCTTTACTTAAAGAAATTATTATTGAAGTGGCTACCCTGGCCGATGAGTTTGAGTTAAAACTTACCGGTATGGACGTTCACTAATTACCGGCAATGTACTGCTGAGTTTAAAAATTTTACTAATTTTATAAATAGCGTCAGTTGCCTTATCGCTTCTTACATGCTAAGAAGAGGAAAGTCCGGGCAACGTAGGGCATCCTGCTTCCTAACCGGAAGGGTTTGGGCAACCAAATACAGCCAGTGCCACAGAAAATATACCGCCTGGCAACAGGTAAGGGTGAAATGGTGCGGTAAGAGCGCACCGCTTTGCTGGTAACAGCAAAGGCAGGGTAAACCTCAGGAGTTGAAAGACCAAATAGGCATTACATTGTTGGCGTAGGCCAGCAAAGGGGGCGGCCCGCCCCTTTCGTAATGTGGGTAGGTTGATTGACCCAACAGGCGACTGTTGGGCTAGATAAATGATAAGGACACTTAGGTGTTACAGAATCCGGCTTACAAACTGGCGCTATTTATATATTTTTTTATATGGCCAAAATTTTAGTTGTAGACGACGAAAAAAGCATCAGGTACACCCTCCGCGAGATTTTAGAATTTGAAGGCTACCAGATAGAAGAAGCGGCCGATGGTGAAGAAGGCTTAAAAAAAGCTACTACCGAACACTTTGACGTAATACTTTGCGATATCAAAATGCCCAAGCTAGATGGGTTGGAATTACTATCTAAAGCTGTAGCAGCCGGGGTAGAATCGCAATTTATCATGATAAGTGCCCACGGCAACATTGAAACCGCCGTTGATGCCACCAAAAAAGGCGCGTTTGATTTCATAGAAAAACCACCCGACTTAAATCGCCTGCTATTGGCTGTGCGAAATGCGTTAGATAAAAGCAAGCTAGTTACCGAAACTAAGGTCCTTCGCAAAAAAGTTTCTACTAAATGGAAAATGGTAGGTGAATCCGAAGCTTTGGCTCAGGTTAAAGAAACCATAGCTAAAGTAGCCCCTACCGATGCCCGCGTATTAATTAATGGTCCAAATGGCACGGGCAAGGAGCTTGTGGCTCGGTCTATTCACGAACAAAGCTCCCGCAATAAAAGCCCATTAGTTGAGGTTAATTGTGCTGCCATACCGGCCGAGCTTATAGAAAGTGAACTATTCGGACACGAAAAGGGAGCATTTACCTCGGCTGTAAAACAAAGAATTGGCAAGTTTGAACAGGCTAACGGGGGCACTCTATTTCTGGATGAAATTGGCGATATGAGCCTGTCGGCCCAAGCCAAAGTACTAAGGGCGTTGCAGGAAAACCGCATTACCCGCGTGGGCGGCGATAAAGATATTAAAGTTGATGTGCGGGTAATTGCCGCCACCAATAAAGATTTAAAATCTATGATTGAGGTCAATGAATTTAGGGAAGACCTCTACCATAGACTAAGTGTAATTGTAATAAAGGTTCCGGCCCTTAAAGATAGAAGTACGGATATACCGTTGCTGGTGAGCCAATTTCTACAGGATATTGCCGGCGAGTACGGTACTGCAGCCAAGGAAATAACCGAAGAGGCTACGCAATTACTTCAGAAGGGTAGCTGGAGCGGAAATGTACGCGAGCTACGAAATGTGGTGGAACGATTGGTAATTATGAGCAATCATAAAATTACCGCCGAAGATGTAGCTAAATACACCGAAATCAGCCTTTGAGGGGCTGATTTCAATATTTTAAGGTTAAGAATTGTGGCTGCTTACACCTTATGCTCAACTTCTTTTGCCTGAGGCTGAACGTCGTTCTGGGTGTAGGTAGGGCAGGTTCTCTGCGTACATGCCGACATAGCTACAACCACTAGGCCAAAGAGTAAAACTTTCAATTTCATAATACCTGTTTTAAATTGTACAACCGATTACCTAACAAAAATAGGTTATCCACTATATTTGCACAAGCATACGTAATTTTATTGATAATGTTGAACTTTTTTGCTATATGTTACAGATTGCTTACCATCAGGTTACATCCTCTTACCTCGGCGTAATCTAGCCGGCCAACTACTGAAAACTCACTCTCGGAGGCGGTAACGGCTAAATCTTCCGTTTCTATAAAACTGCAGGAATGCACATTGCCCAAATCTATTACATTTAGGCCGCCGCCCCGCCCCACTGGCAAAAATGTTCGGGGGTCGGTGGTTTCGCGGGTAAATACCTTCATCCACGGCGGACATTTCAATTTTCCATCAGCCTGAGCGTAGGCTTGCGATGTAAGCTCCGTCATTCCGTACTCACTCGCAATTTTGCGTACTCCAAAACCTTTACTTAGCTTTTGGTGTAAATCCTGCCGGGTTAACTCCTGGCCTCGGCCTTTCATTCCGCCGGTTTCCATAACGGTTACCTCCGGCCAGTTTACTTGATAGGTTTCCACAAAATCCAGTAAAGCAAAGCTAACTCCTATAATGAGTATATTGAGGTTCTTAGCCCGAGCAGCTTCAACGTCTCTAACTAAATCCCCGTGATTATATAGATAGAACCCCCCCGCCCCGCACCTACTCACCGACTGAAAATGCCTGACCATATGAATTAACGAACTGCCCTCTCTTTCCAGATAGTTAGGCAAAAGAGCAAAAATTGCCGTAGTTTCTACCTTGGCTGGCATTAAATGGTTAAACGCTTTAAGGCTTAGCGCATCGTATAACTGCGTATTGCGAAAATAATGGGTACTGGGTGTATTGGATGTGGTAGCGCTACTAGTGAAAACTGTTTTAGCTTCCCATTCTCCACTATTAATTGTGTGGTTCTTAAAAAATTGAATAGGTAAAAAAGGGATATTCCTAATATCTTTGACGAAAGCAGGTTCAGCACCTAAATTTTGAATGAATTGGCGGTAAATCTTATTATTTTCAGCCTGAAATTGAAACACCTTTAGGGCTAAGCCTTCCCAATCGCTTCCTAATTTTAAAACCTGAAGGCTCAATTGTTCAATTTGCTGCTCAATCATTGCACAAATATCAGTATATTTTCGTTATCTTTTGAAAGTACCATGTTACCGTTCTAAGCTGATGCGCCAAGCTATTACTATTTTTTTTATTTTAAGCGTACTACTAACCGCTTGTTATAACGATCCGGATTTTGACAATAAACCGGCTTTAGTTTACAAGAACACTCAGTATATTGAAGTTATCAACATTGATGAATCGGGGATTGAAACCCCAGGCCCGCCCCTGTTAGCGGTTACGGTATACTACGAAGACGGCGACGGGGACTTAGGCCTGGTCGGCGAGGATAATGCCCCGCCTTTTAATCAGTATAGTTTTATTACCGATGAGGGGGTAGAAAATTTAGAAACCCTGGATGATCTGAAATCTTTTGACGAAGCCGGCAGCCCAGCCCCCGACTGTAGTAATCAGTTAACTGGGTTAGTACTTCCGAGTTCGGTTGTTCTTTACGATAGTATTCAGGGAAAAGCAGTGAAACTGCAAGGTTCGCCGGTTATACTAGACAATGGGCATGTATCGGATAAATTTATCTTTTATACTGATGCGGTAGTAAGCCAGGCCAAACCGGTAATTCAAAATGATTCTCTTAAACAATACTTTATTGAAGATAACGATCGTTACTACAATTTCAATCTGGAAATACTGGCTAAGCAGCCTAATAGCAATGATTACGAGCACGTTGTAATAAATCCATTTGACAATTGTCTTAATTATAAAGCTCGGTTTCCATTCACCGATAATTTTTTAGGTGAACCAGTTAGCGGTACCATTACATACGAGGCTCAGGTTAGCTCCTTATTTAATATCTATAATAATACATTACTTAAAACCCGGGTTACAGTGTACGATAGAGCCGGAAATTTAAGTAAGCCGGTAGAGTCGCCGCCTTTTTTCCTATCTGATATTTTAATTACCCGGCGCGTTGAAGTTCAACCGGGCAATCAATAAATGGGATTAAAGTATTCTAAGCTGGTCACTATGGAGCAGAAGCTAACTTATAGATGTTTACTCGTACCGTCGCTATCAATTGGCTGGAATAATCTGATAGTCTGAATAAATCTATATAAATATTTCATAAGCTATTTATAAGATGACTTACAAACAAAAAAGCCGCAAGTTGCGGCTTTTTTGTTTGGGTTATACTTAGTACAACTTAGGAAACTGACTTGGGTCGGCTTCATTCATTAAATCGTAAATTTCCTCAACCACAGTCTCAACGTTCGGCTTCGAAAAATAGTCCCCATCCGAGGAGTAGGCCGGGCGGTGGGCTTTAGCTGAAATAGTACGAGGTTGGCTATCTAAATGGAAATACGCTGCTTGTTCCTCAACTACCTGCTGCATCATATAAGCCGAGGCGCCTCCGGGCACGTCCTCATCAGCAAAAATTACCCGGTTAGTTTTCTTAATTGATTCTACAATGGAGTGGTCAACATCAAAAGGAAGTAGGGTTTGTACATCAATAACCTCCACCGATATGCCCATTTCTTCCAGGCTTTCCGCAGCTTCCATCACAATTCGGCACATAGAACCATAGGTAACTACCGTTACATCGTCGCCGGATCTTAGAACTTCCGGTTTCCCTAATTGTACTGTAAACTCACCAATATTGGCCGGCATATCTTCCTTTAAACGATAGCCGTTCAAACACTCTATAATAATGGCCGGCTCATCGCTACGAAGCATGGTATTATACATGCCGGCGGCTTGGGTCATATTCCGGGGCACCAATACGTGCATACCACGGATAGAATGCAAAATCATGCCAATAGGTGAACCGCTGTGCCAAACCCCTTCCAGACGGTGACCTCGTGTACGAACAATTAAGGGCGCTTTTTGCCCCCCGGCCGTACGGTATTGTAGACAGGCCAAATCATCCGATAGAATCTGGATAGCATACAGTAAGTAATCCAGATACTGAATTTCGGCAATTGGGCGCAAGCCTCGCAGAGCGGTACCTATGCCCTGCCCTATTATAGTGCATTCCCTAATACCGGTATCGGTTACCCTTAGTTCACCAAACTTATCCTGCAGGCCGGCAAATGCCTGGTTAACATCCCCAATTTTACCAACATCTTCACCAAAGGCAAAAATTCTAGGATCACGTTCCAGGGCAGCATCAAAGCAGGCCTGTAACACCTCACGGCCGTCAACTTTTTGGGGTTCATCCTCATACTGAACTTCAACCTGAGAAACCTGTAAGGCGGCATTAGCTGATTGACTGAAGAGATGGGAGCTATAGCGTTTTTCATTTTCAGATAGCACCCTATCTAACCAAGTGGTAAGCTTGCGGCGGGAATCGGAATCTTGCCCCCGCATTGTCCATACAGCCTTCTTAACCAAACGAATAGCATCTAATCGAATGGGGTTAAGGGTTTTCTTTAGGTTATCAGCCAGCTCAAGAATAGCCGAATTATCGGCTCCTACTCCCTCCAGTAAAGCTACGGCTTCTTCGTGGTCGGCTTTAATGTCATCGGCAAAATCCTTCCAGGCTTTATTTTTAGCTTCCTTAGCTTCCTGGGCGGCTTCCTGTTCAATTTGGTCAAGTGCTTCGTCTGTGCTCAGGTTGTTTTCCAGTAGCCAATTACGCATTTGCTTCAGGCAGTCGTATTCGGTTTCCCACTCCAGCCGCTCAGCCGACTTGTAGCGCTCGTGCGAGCCGGAAGTTGAGTGGCCCTGAGGCTGGGTAAGTTCCTGCACGTGTATTAAAACGGGAACATGTTTGGTTCGGCAAATTTCTGCACCCCGCTGGTAAGCGGACATTAGTGAACCGTAGTCCCACCCATTCACAATTATAATTTCGTAGCCTGGCTGCTGCTCATTTCTCTGAAATCCGGCCAGAACTTCGGATATACTACCTTTGGTAGTATGGTACTCCTGCGGTACGGAAATTCCGTAACCATCGTCCCATACACTTACCAGCATTGGCACTTGCAAAACACCACCGGCGTTTATGGTTTCGTAAAACATGCCCTCGCTGGTTGAAGCATTGCCTATGGTACCAAAAGCTACTTCATTACCCTGATTGCTGAACTGGGTAAATTGGTGCAAATTAGGGTTCTGGCGGTAAAGCTTAGAGGCATACGCTAACCCTAACAATCGAGGCATCTGCGAGGCAGTAGGAGAAATATCGGAGCTACTGTTTTTAGTCTGACTAATCTCATTCCACTCCCCGTTTTCATCCAAAAGGCGTGTACCGAAGTGGCCGTTCATAAGGCGGCCCCCGGAAGCCGGCTCGGCTGCCACATCGGTATGGGCGTATAGTTGGGCAAAGTATTGCTGAACGCTAAGCTCCCCAATAGCAAACATAAATGTCTGATCGCGGTAGTAGCCGGAGCGGAAATCGCCGGGCTGGAACGCCCGGGCCATTGCAAGCTGAGCAACCTCTTTACCATCGCCAAAAATACCAAATTTGGCTTTGCCCATAAAAACTTCCTTGCGGCCCAGTAAACTAGCGTGGCGGCTAAGCCAACCTAGCTTATAGTCGTCCAGAATCTCCCGAATGGTTAATTCCAGATTTCCAAAAACAAATTGCTCAGGTTTTTCTACAGCTTGCATAATCAAAATTTAAATACACTATGAGTACTTGAATCAAAATATAATTTGAAGAGATAGCATAAAGTGAATCTGTTTAAAAATTATATTTTGAAAGACAGCTTATCCGTTACAAACAAATATAATACAGTGAGAGGCCTAATCAAAAACACTTATTACCCTAACAGGATTTGCCTAATTTATAATAATTGTGAAACTCTGATAATGGAATATTTAATGAATGACTTAAATAATTTTTCAATATAATTTATCCGCCTGTATTAAGGTTTCGGAATATAATTCTGAAATTGAAATTTTAGGTGATTTTATGGGTACTAAAACGTTTGTGATTGGTACAATTTATAACATGTATTAGGCAAAACAGTTGATGGTTTTAACAGACCAAATACTATATTTGCCCAAGTTTTAAAGATTGTCCATTATGATTATTGGCGTACCTAAGGAAATTAAAAATAACGAAAACCGCGTGGCACTAACCCCGGCGGGCGTTATGGAATTCCGAAATTACAACCATAAGGTATACATACAAGCTACTGCCGGCGAGGGCAGCGGTTACTCCGATGAAGAATACCTTCATGCCGGAGCCGAAATTCTTCCTACCATAGAAGATGTATATGCCGCTGCTGATATGATAATTAAGGTAAAAGAGCCTATTGCGCCTGAGTATCGTCTGATACGCGAAGGCCAGCTCCTGTTTACCTACTTTCACTTTGCCTCGTCGCGAGAGCTTACCATGGCCATGATCGAAACCAAATCGATATGCCTGGCTTACGAAACCGTAGAACGAGCCGACCGCAGCTTACCACTTTTAATTCCTATGTCGGAAGTTGCCGGCCGTATGTCGGTACAAGAAGGCGCCAAGTATCTTGAAAAACCACTAAAAGGTCGGGGAATTCTTTTGGGGGGCGTGCCCGGGGTTAAACCGGCTAACGTATTGGTATTAGGCGGGGGCGTAGTAGGAACCCAAGCCGCTAAAATGGCTGCTGGTTTAGGTGCCCACGTAACTATTCTTGATGTGAACCTCCAGCGCTTACGCTACCTTGCCGATGTGATGCCGGCCAATGTTACTACGCAAATGAGTAACGATTATACCATTCGCCAGTTAGTTCAGGATAGCGATTTGATTATTGGGGGAGTTTTAATACCGGGTGCCAAGGCTCCTCACCTCATTACCCGCGATATGTTGAAGACCATGCGTCCGGGTACGGTATTGGTAGATGTGGCAGTTGATCAGGGTGGTTGTATTGAAACCTGTGAGCCTACTACCCACGAAAATCCAACCTATATAATTGACGATATAGTACACTACTGCGTAGCCAATATGCCGGGCGCAGTGCCTTATACGTCTACCATCGCATTAACTAATGCTACCTTGCCTTACGCTTTGCAATTAGCAAACAAAGGCTGGAGACAAGCTTGCCAGGATAATCCGGAGCTTCGTTTAGGCTTAAATGTAGTGAACGGCGATGTGGTTTACGAAGGAGTTTCCAGAGCATTTGGTTTACCCTTTATACCGGCCGAACACGTATTGCGCGGAAACATGGTTAGCTAAAGGCTGTTAACATATAATATTATAAAGGCTGCCGTAAGGGTGGCCTTTTTTTTACCTTACATAGTGAGCGCTAGCAGTTTTATAATCCGGGACTTGGGGTAGGGCAATCCATTTACCTTCTTGTTGGGCAAAACAGATCAGTTTTAGTCCATTAGTTAACAGTATAATTGAAGCCTGGAGCGTATGGTTATACGCTACGGCTTGTTCCAGGGTAGCCTGGCTAAGCCCAACGCGCGGAGCCTTACATTCTGCCAAAAGCAGAGGCGCTGTTTTGTGCGGGGAGTAAACCAAAAGGTCGCTACGTCGGGCTAATTTATTATATTTGAGGCCCATTTCGGAACGCATAAGCGATTTTGGGTAATTAAGTGCGGTAGAAAGGTAGTTAATAAGATGTTGCCTCACCCACTCTTCGGGGGTCAGCAGAAGGTATTTTTTGCGTATCGGATCAAATATATAAGGCTGGCAACCCTCCTGGCGTAAGTTGGGTTGGTAGGCTGGGAAGTTTAAATCGGGCAGGTCAACCACTAGTGGTTTATTATAGGGTAAAATTAGAAATTCAAAAATAGATATTTATGAAAACAAAAAAAGAGATAGTTGAGAACTGGCTACCTCGCTACACCGGCGTACCTCTGGAAAAGTTCGGTGAGTTTATTTTGCTGACCAATTTTGGCAACTATGTGGAAATGTTTGCCGAGCAGTTTAATGTGCCGGTTATTGGTAAAAGTAAACCTATGCAGACCGCCACTGCCGAAAATATTACCATTATTAACTTTGGTATGGGCAGCGCAATGGCCGCTACAGTAATGGATTTACTCGGCGCAATAAAACCTAAAGCCGCCCTGTTCTTAGGCAAATGCGGCGGCTTAAAAAAAACCAAGCTGGGCGATATGATTTTACCTATTGCAGCAATACGCGGCGAGGGTACTTCCAACGACTATATGCCCCCGGAAATTCCGGCGCTTCCCTCCTTCCGTTTGCAACGGGCGGTTTCTTCAATGATTAAGAAGCACGAAATGGATTACTACACCGGCACGGTATATACCACTAACCGCCGCGTATGGGAACACGATGAAGAATTTAAGGACTATTTAGGCCGGATTAGGGCATTAGGTATAGATATGGAAACCGCTACCATTTTTATAACCGGATTTGTAAACGAAATTCCGCACGGTGCCCTACTGATGGTATCGGATAACCCAATGACGCCGGACGGGGTAAAAACCGAAGAATCGGATAAGAAGGTGACTGACTTATTTGTATATAAGCACTTAGCCATAGGCATCGATAGCCTGATAGAATTACGCGACAGCGGCGAATCGGTTAAACACCTCCGATACTAAAAAAGGAGCTTCAATAATTGAAGCTCCTTTTTTTATCTTATTCAAAACTATACTAGTCCTGTTCTTTACGATCTTTATCCTGAGGTGCGGAATACATAATTTTAAGGGCATTAGCCTCTTTCAGTTCTTCCTGCACGTCGTTCACTAAGCCCATTTTAGCTTCCCGGTCAATTTTAAGGGAAACTGTGAAAGCATCCTGCTCGGATTCAGGCATCTCGCTTCTTGTCATTTCAGCCCATTGCACAATTTGTTCAGGCGGAACAATAACATCATTAACCTGAACACGTGGTTCGGAACCGTAGATACTGGTTTCGCGGGGCTTGCCAATATAAATATAGCCGATACCGGTTTTCTTTTCCAGTTTTTTAAGCTGGGTGGCTTTCGGTATACGCTGTTCAACTTTCACTTCTGACTGCCGCATAACAGTAGTAACCATAAAGAAGAAAAGCAACATAAAGATAATATCAGGCAAAGCGGAAGTTGGAATTTCCGTTTTGGTATTAGATTTTTTCTTAAACTTACTCATTACTTCTCCTTATTAGTTTGGTCGGGCAATTGAAATTAGCATTGGTATACCCTCTCTGCCCTTATCGTAAAGTTCTTTTTGCCTTTCATCCGTTCTATCCAGATTTCGGAATTCAGTTGGTGTTAAACCTACTCGCTCAGAATACATATCGTAATAGGCGCCCTGCACGTTATCCAGAATAGCAATAAAGGTTTCGTAACTAGAACCACGGTTGTTCTTTATTGAAACTACTGCTTTATCAGGACTTTCTGAAAGATCCTCACTATTGTTTGGATTGAGAACAAACTCGCGAACCATGTCTCTGATTAGATTTGGATCTTCAATTGGCTCTCCTTCAACTAGTAGTTTATCCGAAGAATTAATTTTAATAGCAAAAACATTTCGCTCATTAACTTCAACATCCTCAGGTTGATCCTCTTTAGGTGGCAAAGTTAGCAGAAGTCCTTTGTCGTTGGGTATAGTGGTAGTCACCAGAAAGAAAACCAAAAGCAAGAAGGCAATATCGGCCATCGAACTTGAGTTAACTTCTGCGGACTCCCTACTTCTTTTTCTGGCCATAAGCTTAACGGAAATATTTGGTTACTTCGGTAAATAAGATACCACCTACTGCTACAATTAGCATTATATACATAGTAATTAAACTACCGCCAATTAGCTTAGAAAGCCCCGGCGTTTCCACATCATTTCTGATGTACGATGGTAGTATCTCGTTACCTGCTAACGCATAACCGATACCAAATATTACTAATACTCCTAAAATTCCTGCACCCAGGTGCAACAAGCTTTCCGGATTATCTAGCGACTTAATTAGGGGAAGTACAATTGCAGCCAAAAAAGCAAACGCTACTAGAAAGTATGCCAGGTACAGCCCAATGTCAATTAATGCTGAATTTTCCATTATAATTTTTTTATTGAGTTAATAATTTGAAAAATAGCTCTACTGCCGTCAACTCTTAGTGACGGGCAGTAAGGCGGTGCTTCACTAGCATATCAACTAATGCAATTGAAGCATCTTCCATTTTATTAACCAGCGAGTCGATTTTAGATACACAGTAGTTGTAGAACAACTGAAGGATAACCGCTACAATTAGACCGGCTACTGTGGTAAGAAGGGCAATTTTAATACCGTTGGCTACTACTACCGGAGATATATCACCCTGACGCTCAATGTTATCGAAGGCCTCGATCATACCAAGTACCGTACCCATGAAACCAAGCATTGGAGCTAGCGAGATAAATAGCGATATCCAAACCAGGCCACGCTCAAGACGACCCATTTCTACTGAACCGTAGGAGATAATTGACTTCTCTACCATTTCAATCCCTTCGTCGGAACGCATAAGGCCCTGAGTAAAGATTGATGCAATTGGGCTACTGTTGTTACGGGTTACTTCCTTAGCTGCTTCTACCCCGCCGGTAGCTAGTGCATCTTCTACACGAGCTAAAAGCTTTTTAGTGTTGGTAGTAGCCATGTTAAGCGTGATGATACGCTCAATTGCAACCGCCAGACCCAGGATAAGACAAAGAAGTACGATACCCATAAAGCCCCAGCCACCGTCAATAAACTTTTGTTTTACGGCCTGATGAAAGCTAAGCTCCTCTTCAACGTCATCAATAGCGTTATCTACAGTAGTAACAGCTTCTGCAGTCTCCTCTTCAATTTCATTGCCTACAGCTTCGGCACCGGCTGCTAACGAGTCACCGGCAGCGTTCAAATCTTGCTCAACTTGAGTATCAGTGGTATCCTGAGCGTAAACTTGAGTACCAGTACCAAGGCTTAATACGCCACCAAGCATTAGCAATGCAACTAACTTTTTCATAATTGTTTTTAGAATGTTAACAGGTATAGGTTTTTTCCAGATTAAAGCGTTAAAAAAACGGTGCAGAGAGGAAGGGATTCGAACCCTCGAGGCGCTTGCACGCCAACACGCTTTCCAGGCGTGCGCCTTAAACCGCTCGGCCACCTCTCTGTATACTAATTCATTTGTTTTAGCATAACTATAAGGCACAAATAAATACAAATATTACACGCCATGCAACATGCCAGCCTTTAATTTCTACTTTAACGTATCGACATTTCGCCACACTGTGGTATAATCAGTTGAGCTTTAACCTCCTCTACCGAACTTTCTTCGCCCAAAAGCAACATCATTTTAGTAAGTGCCGCCTCGGTGGTTAAATCGTAGCCGCTCAGCACGCCTATATCTTCCAGTATTCGGCTGGTACCATACCTGCCCTGAACTACTTTACCCCCCTGGCACTGCGATACATTTAGTATAATTACCCCACTATCCAGGGCTTCCTTGAGCTCATCGACAAACCATGGGTAGGTAGGTGCGTTGCCACTGCCGTAGGTTTCCAGTATCAGGCCGGCCAAATCGGCGTTGCGCAGCAGGGCCTGAATTAGCCGGGGCTGCATACCGGGGAAGATTTTAAGAACCGCCACCCGGGGATGAAATTTATTTCTAAGCCTGAGTTTTTCTTCGGGTAAACGTAAAATATTACGTTTATTATATATGATTTCTACCCCGGCCTCGGCCAGCAAAGGATGGTTATGGCTTTCAAAAGCATCAAAGAATATACTTTGCACTTTTTTTGCCCTATTGCCCCTAAGTAACCTGTCGTTAAAATATAGGCTTACTTCCGGTACCCGGGGGCTACCGTTATTTCTTTTGGCCGAAGCAATTTCCAGTGCTCCCAGCAGATTTTCTCGGGCATCGGTGCGTACTTCGCCTATGGGCAACTGGGCCCCGGTAAACACTACCGGTTTAGCCAAATTCTGCAACATAAAACTTAATGCACTTGCACTATAGGCCATCGTATCGGTTCCGTGCAGTACCACAAAGCCATCGTAGGCCTCATAATTTTCGTAAATTAAGTTTCCTATTTTAACCCAAGTATCCGGGCTGGCATTGGCACTATCCAGTAATTCTTCAAACGCTATTACCGTAAGTACCAGGTTAAATCTTTTTAAGGAAGGAATTCGAGCTATAATCTGCTCAAAATCGAAAGGTACCAGCGTGCCTTTGGCATTATGCGACATACCCAAGGTGCCGCCGGTATATATTAGTAATATTGAGGCATCGGGATTGCGGGGGGCGGCGGTGTCTATTTTTATAGCTGGCTTATACATTTTTCTTAACAAACAAAGTATTGGCGTTCTGATTAGTTAATTGAGAAACCTCATCCAGAGGTTTTTGCATTAAATCCGCCACGCGCTGGGCAATTAGTGGTATATACTCAGGGCTGTTACGTTTGCCCCGGTAGGGCTTAGGAGCCAGGTAAGGGCTGTCCGTTTCCAGTATCAGCTTGGGGTTACTTATTTCCGGGATTACACTATCCAATCCGCCGTTCTTAAAGGTTGCCACGCCCCCTATTCCTAAATAAAAACCTAGTTCAATAGCCTTTTCTGCCTCGGCCAAAGTACCGGTAAAACAGTGGACTACACCACTTAAACTACCATCCTGAAGCTCGCCTAGCAAATCTAGTAACTCCGTCATAGCATCCCGCACATGAATCATGACCGGCAGCTTATATTGCTTGGCCCAAGCGCACTGAATTTTAAAGGCTTCTACCTGATGTTCATAATAGGTAGTATCCCAATACCTGTCCAAACCAATTTCGCCTACCGATACAAAAGGGCGTTTAGCTAGCCAGCTTTCAACTTCGTAAAGCTGTTTTTCAAAATTTTTACCTACCGAACACGGGTGCAGTCCCATAGCAGCCTCGCAGGCGCTATACTTACTTTCAACCTCCATCATAGCATCAATAGAGGTGCTATCTATATTGGGTAGCAGTATCCGTTCAACTCCGCCCTCGGCTGCCCGCTCTACTACTTCGTTGCGGTCTTTGCTGAATTTAGAATCGTAGAGATGACAGTGAGTATCGGTAAAGGGTAAATTTAATGCTTGGGATAAATTCGATTTTTCCATTCTAAGGGAATTGGCAGTAAATAGAAAATTAGTGTGGCTAGCGATAAAAAGCCCGAATATAGTGCATATATAAGGAAAAAGGGCAATTTCTTTTCCCTGCCCAGTTTTGACAAAAAGGATCCGGCCAGTAAATGCTCGCTTATTATTTTACTAATAAACAGGGCTAATGCCAACTTCCAATTCCAGAAAAACAGCAAAACCAGCAGGGGAAGCCAGAGGGTTTGCAACCCAAGCATTGCCAACATACCCAAGGGAAGGTTTACGGCGCCGCGCATCCATCGGCGTCTCTGGTGTAATAATTCTTTTAAGCTGGTAATCGGCAAGGTATCGGCCACCGAGCTGGCAGCACAAGTAAACTTTGTAAGGTAACCTTGTTTTACCACCTCTTGCTTAAGCTGAAAATCTTCGGTTACGGAGAACGGTAATGCCCCGTAGCCACCGGTTGCCCAGTAAGCCTCGGCCGAAACGGCCATGTTATTGCCGAGCGCGGTAAGGGTTTGGCTGGCTGAAGTAAGCTGGTGGTAGCCGTTAATCCACGCCAGGGCCAGGCTCCAGTCCTGCTTTTGTAACTTAGCCCACCAAGAATAACCCCGGGGTAGCGTATTGCCGCTAACTAAGCCTACGCCTTCGGTAAATTCACCAAGCAAAGCACCAATCCAGGCTGGGTTATGGCGAACATCGGCATCAGTAATAAAGTAAAAATCGGCCCACGGTTGAGCCTGGCGCGCTAATTGGGCTAGAACGTTTGACTTACCACGGGCCAAACCCCAGCTTTCAGTTATATTTTTTAAGTAGATGTTAGCGTGTCGGCTTACGTATTCTTTAATAATCCGTTCGGTATCATCTTCGCTATCATCGTTACCTACATAAAATCTTAAATTCGCCGCTGGGTAGCTTTGCTTAACTAGGCCTTCAAGACAATCGGGTAAAGTTTTAGCTTCATTTCGGCAGGCAATTAAAACCGCAACATTTGGTATACTATCAGTATAACTAGAAACGGAGCTACAATCTAGTTTCTTAATAAGAAAAACTGACAGCAAGTTAACCAGTACAGGTAGCAGAAATAGAAGGAGGAGTATAACCACTTTTTAAATTTTTGGCAGAGCCTCAAAACTATACCCTTGCCCGGTAGCCCAGGCTAAATAAGCCGGCAGCACTTTGTGTAAGTTAGGCCAGGCCTTTATGCTATCGTGAAAAACTACTACCGAGCCGCCGGTAGTATATCTGATAGTTTGCCGTAAGCAGGCTTCCGGCGAAAGCTTGGTATTGTAGTCTCCACTCAGCACATCCCACATTACAAGCTTGTATTTATTTTTTAGCGCATAATAGCCAGGAACCGATAAGCGGCCGTAAGGGGGCCTGAAGTAATTGGTAGCATAGTTACCTATAGCCTCTGCCCCTTGTTCTACTTCCTGCTGGTATGTACCGTGCTGAACTTTCCAGCCATTAACATGGTGGTAGGTATGGCTACCTATGGTATGACCTCTTTGGTGTACTTCAGCTAGCAAATTAGGGTACTTATAGGCATTTTCACCTACGCAAAAGAATGTGGCTTTGGCATTATAGCTCTGCAGAATATCCAGCACCTTAGGCGTTACTTCCGGTACGGGGCCATCGTCAAAAGTTAAGTAAAGCTGTTTAGCGCTAGTAGGTATGCGCCAGATTAAGGAAGGGAACAGCTTGTGTAACCACCGGGGCGTATAATGCAGCACTGCCATTACAAATTGCTATAGCGGCAACTAACTATTGTAATATCGTCGGAGTAAGGCAAATCCTGGCGGTGCTTGTCTAATTCGGTAATTACCTGCTGATGTAGGCCGCTTAAATCCAGGTTAACCGATTGGCATACTATAGTTTCAATGCGCTTCATACCAAACTCCTCATCTTCCGCATTAAAGGTTTCCGAAAGACCATCGGTATAGCCAAAGAAGGTAAAATCCTTTACGCCGGTTTCCTGGCCAAAATTTAGGAACGGCATTTTCCGAAACGCCCCCAGCATAGTGGTTCCTTTAGTAAGCGTCCGGCAATCATCGGAACCTACCACCAGAATCGGAGGTATATGGCCGGCGTTAATATAGTCCAGGGTTTGGCGTTGGCTATCGTACAGGCCAAAAAAGGCGGTTATAAAATTGTCGCCCTTACTGCTGGCAAAAATCTGGCTGTTAAGTTCGTTTACCATAACCTCCAGGCTGGCTCCTTGCCTAACCAACATTTTAAGTGCCGCCTGAAAATTTGACATCAGTATTGCGGCCGGCATACCTTTTCCGCTTACATCGGCAATGCAAATTAAAAAGTCGGTATCGGTAAGTGTAAAGAAGTCGTAGTAATCGCCCCCCACTTGGTGGTGCGGAAAGTACGTAGCTTCCACCATTAGTTTTTCGGTTTGCGGCAGTTGGGTGGGCAGCAGCAAACGCTGAACCTTGCGGGCCATATCCAACTCCCGCTGAAAGGCTTCTTCCTGAATTTGCCGCCGAACCAGCTTGCGGTTCTCAACCGCCACCATGATAATATTGGTTAGCGCCTGCACAAAATCTAACCTATCTTGTAGGCGGGCATTGGCTTCTAAGTTCTTGAAATCGCTGCTAAGCAGCATATAGGCCAAGGTTCGGTTCTCGTGCCGTACCGGGTATACCCAATCAAATTCTTCCAGTGAACTAGTGCCCAATTCTTCGGTACTGCATAAGCCGGATACTGAAAGAAGCTCATCCGGCAAGTTGCTTTCGGCATTATTTTTAGTTCCGTGAACAATTTGCAACTTCCACTCCCCGCTTTCGGAATGGGTAAAGAGAGCAAACTTGCCCATATCTAAACTACCGCGTAGGGTAAAATAGAAAATCCGGAAGATATCTTCTTCAGGCAAATTGCCGTTAATGGCCTGCGTAATTTCCAGCAAAGCCCTCAGCTCCATTTGCTGAAGTTTATACTTTAATTCGTAATCCGATATCTTCATGGCTACTTCAATAGCGTTTTAGGATCAAAGGCATCGCGCAGCCCATTTCCTAACAGGTTAAACGATAGCACTGTTAAGCTAATAGCCAGTGCCGGTAGTACTATAAGGTGCCAACTATTGGGCGAACCAATGGCGTGGTATCCTTCAAATATCATTATACCCCAGGAGGGTGTTGGCGGCTGCACACTTAACCCTAAAAAGCTTAAACCAGCCTCTAGTAATATTGCCGAGGCAAA
This sequence comes from uncultured Roseivirgaceae bacterium, assembly GCA_964504565.1. Lineage (GTDB taxonomy): Bacteria > Bacteroidota > Bacteroidia > Cytophagales > Cyclobacteriaceae > Cesiribacter. Next base: position 178,060 of record CAZDEY010000004.1, on the reverse strand, counting down.
ATTAGAAGTGCCAATCACTATTAGTGAACCTACTAAATTTGGTAAAATATGGGCGTATATAATTTGCCAGTTGCTTAGGCCATAAGCGCGCGCAGCTTCAATATATAACTTTTCTTTGATACCCAAAATCTGCCCCCGTACTACGCGTGCCACATCTACCCACATGGTTAAACCTACTGCCAAAAAGGCCACAAATATACCCCGGCTTTGTAAAGCTAAGCTAATAGCAATAACCAACATAATACCCGGAATAGACCATACCACCGACATCAGCCACATAATTACGGCATCTACCCAGCCCCCAAAAAAACCGGCCAAGGCCCCTAAACTAACCCCTAACACCATAGAAACTAAAACCGAAACCAGGCCAATTGACAGGCTAATTCGGGCTCCGTATAGTAAACGGCTTACTATATCGCGGCCGCTTTTATCGGTACCCAGCAAAAACACCCGCGTATCAATATTATCTTCCTTAAATTTCTCTACAATTTCTTGCCGGTTTAGCTTACGCTGCTCACCGCTAAAATCAGTATAGGTTAACTGGTTGCCTTCAATATTATAGGCTTGCGAACGGTAGGTATCGCCATTGCTTATATTAGCAAGAGCTAGAACGCAATTAGCTAAATCGTAACTCTTCCAGTCGGGCTCACCGTAGGGTAGTACCTCTACCTGCCAATCGTTTATTTTGTATTCCGAGATAGGAATTAATATATATGGGCTAGGTTGCCCGTACAAGAGTGTTTCGAAAAGGTTATTTTCTACAATTTCGGTATTCTTCCGAAGCCTCAGAAAGGTAGCCTTACTACCCGGCAGCAATTTTTGTAGTTGTACGGCCCCATCGTTAGCATCCGGGGTTTTATCCGGCATAATTAGGTAACCCAGCACGGCAATCAGGGTACTCAGCATTATAATTGCCAGACCGGCCATAGCCGGTTTGTTTTGCAGCAAACGTTGTTTAACTAAATAATTTGGCGAATGCTGGTTTTCCACTACCCTACCGTATTATGGGCTAGTAAGCCCGATTTACTGGCAAGATAGTAATATTCCGGCCCATTGGTTTTTATATCGACTTGATCCGATAAAATTTCATCGTCGGGTTGGCGGTAACACCTTAGCCAACCTTTTCGGTAAACCTCCTGAAGAGCCGCTAACAGTTGGCTACTCGCAAGGCCGGTATTTTCCTGAAGTTCCTGATAGGAAGATATAAAATATAGCTCGTCCAGTATTTCAAATTCAAGTTCCGTCATACAGCCAGGTTTTAACTTTATCAGGAGGTGTATTTTCTATCTTTCCAGGAATACTGACCAAAATTGGCAGCCAAAGCAAAGAAAACTACATAAAAGGGATAAAGCAACAACAGTGTAAAGAAGGCCGCAAAGTTGACCGACAATTTATACCAGCGGCTAATTGTAAATAGGAAGAACCAATCCCCTACCCCTTTAATGAGCCAGGCCCAAACTACAAATTTAACCGAACCGGTAAAGCTAAGGGTCAGCCAGCCTACGTAAAAACCGAATAGCAACACTGCTGTAAGTCTAGCTGCGCCATCGTGATACTTCCATTTGCCGGCCCACCGTAGGCGCTGGTTATAGAATTCTTTAAAACTTTCCGCAGCTTTAGTACGCACCAAAGCTTCCTGGCTTTTTAAGAAGTAGACTGCATTAGGTCGCCAGGCAAATATTTTCTTCAGTAAAAATTCATCGTCGCCGGAAGTAATATGCTGATACCGCTCGTAGCCTCCTACGGCGGAAAAGGCTTCTTTACTGAACGTAATATTAGCCGCATTGCACATAGTAGGCTTACGGCCGGCAATGCCCACCGCGCCTATACCTACTAAAGCCCGTAACTCAAGCTGAAGTAAGAGTTGTAAACTACTTACAGGCTCGTACTCTACCGCTGCCGATATAAAATGAGCCTGTTTGGATACCCGGAGGCCTACGTGCTGTTGAACCCAACCCGGCAAAGGCTCGCAATCGCCGTCTGTTACCAACCAGTAGTCTACGTCCGATTTTGTTACAACTTCAGTTATTGCCCATTTCTTTGGGCT